>CBDDKU010000029.1:0-148044 GCA_965230375.1 Cryomorpha sp. | reverse complement strand
TTCTGAAAAATGCGGTTGACAGACTCGGGTTCTCGGCTCGATCTTACGCCCGAATCTTAAAGGTGGCGCGCACCATAGCCGATTTAGAAGGAAAAGAAAACCTCGGCACAAATCACTTGGCCGAGGCTATCCAATATCGTTCGCTCGATCGCGAAGGGTGGTTGACTTAGTACACTGTCAGCTTACGCTCAATAGATTGATCAGCTGATTGAATTTTTATAACATATACGCCAGCCGATAAACCTTGAACATCAATTGTAGTTCTGTTAAATCCTGGTACAAGCTGAAGGTTTTTCCTGTCTTGAACTTGACGACCATCAAGTGAGAATAAGTAAACTTCGGTATCCAAACTTTCCTCTACAGAAATTTCAATATTGACTTGGTCAACTGCTGGGTTTGGGAAAACTCGCACATTGTTTGAAAGAATCTCGTCTTCAATCCCAAGTACACCGCTCACATACATTGTGGCTGTTGTAGATGTATTAAATTCCGTTTGAAAGTTTACAAAGCTCAAAAGGGCTATCGGTACACCACTTGTAATCCATGTATAAGTTACATCAGTAAATGGATCCGATGAAAAAACTTCTCCATCAATTAGTCCTTCCAAAACTCCATTGTTTGTATGCTTCAATCTCAAAACGTTCGTGTAAGTGGCGTTTGGCAAAATCAGGGTTCCATACCCATCCACAACTACGTCAATTGTACCCGATTCGATGTTCTCAATTCCTGGAGCAAGTTCAGCCTCACGTACGTATGTGTCGGTGTAGGTTGAGTTGTAAGTGATAGGAAGTTGAACTTGAGTACGCGGATCTGGGAAATCCATCACCACGCCGTTTTGTACCAAGCCCATAATTTCAATTCCGTTTTCTGAATAGCTCGAGTATCCAACTTGAGACCCATCATCCATAACCGAAGCAATATTAGATCCAGGAAACATAGAGAAGTACTCAGTTTCTGATGCAGTTAGGTGTGTGAATTCCATATTCTGGAGTACTGGCAGGTCAGAAAAGTCCCAAGTTTGGTCAGCTCCCGCAGGACCAGCTTCCATGTAGTTGGTTACCGCATTCGTAATTTGATTACCAGAGGCCGTTTGTAAATCTGAAATCGTTAAAGTAGGCTGGGCTACTGCAGTACAGGTAATTGCGCACAAAGAGAGTGCTGAAAGTAGATTTTTCATCATAGTTTTTCTGTTTTGGACCAAGATATACATTTCAAGCAAATGAACGTGCTGAGAGATTTGTACTCGAAACTTTATTCTGAATTGCGCGTATGCCTTAGCATAAACATGAAGTTATGCGTGGAGCAAAATATTTAGTGATGATAGCGGCTTCCTTGGCTCTTACTACCGGTAGGGCCAGCGGAGAAGATGAGAAGGGACTCTATTTCAACGCGATGATGGAGCCAGTGAAGAACAAGAAATCGGCGGTGTACTACGGCGAACTTGTAGAGAAAACGGATGATGGTTACCACTACCAGGTTTTTTATATGTCGGGTGAAGTGAAGATGGATGGCTGGTATCAAGACGAAGCGATGACGCAGCCAGAAGGCCAATTTACCTACTACTACCGCTCGGGTCAGATCGAAAGCCAGGGAACTTACTATGAAGGTGTAAAATTTGGCCTTTGGGAACGATACACCAGAGCCGGAGATGAACTCCCAGAAAAATTGTACGCATCGAATCAGATGATGAAAGCAATTGCCAGAAAAGAAAAGTAATCGCTTTCTAAAGCACTAAAAAACCCCCTTGATTTTATGTTCAAGGGGGCTTTTTTGTTATTGCACTTTAGGTTTGAGTTTAACCCGCTACGTGTGGATCTGATCCAGATATTGGCAATTTTAAGTGTTATCGAGAAAGTATAGTTATTCTCTGTTTTGGCTCTAGCACTGATTGGCTCACAGCTAGCCGAGTTGAAGTCGGACAATTCGCAATTGCGGTCGTGAGCCAAGTCTCTGTTTGAGTAATCTAAATTGCTTACTTTTAAAGCAAACGATGAGCAATGAGACAAATTAGACGCCTTACTATTATTCTTTCAACCATAGTTTTGATTGCTGGTTGTAAAAAGGATGATTCTGAAAGTGAGAATAAACCAAATTATGGACCGCAGTATTTTGAGTGCAAGGTAAATGGTGAACCTTTTAAAGCTCGAAGCACTTTTTTGCAGTGCGAAGGTCATAGGTTTGATTACTACCCCGATACTTCTGTGGAAAGCCCCAAAGGATTTATGATCCTGCGTGGAACTAATTGTACAAATTATGAGACAGTCGGAATAGGAATTCATGGAGTTGAACCTAACACGGGGTGGATGGATTTTCTTGAACCAAGTATCGCTGATTCAATTTCACCTTATTATAGTTTTTGGCCTGAAGATAGTACTCAATCCAATCAATTGTACAAGAGACTAGTTACTGGTGAAATGGCAATTGATGAGTTGGTTCCACGAGCGAATGGATATGGGCCTTACGGTACCATTCAAGGTAGTTTTGAATTTACAGTGACAGACGATCGAGGAGAAGATACAGTTAGAGTGACCGAAGGGCGATTTCGGCTTGATGTGCCACATATTTTTTAATTCTCAAGCGGAGCAAGAACACAGAGATTGCACTATGCGTTAACTACGCTGAATAACGATTTTTACGTCGAAGAATATCCCGCAAATTGAGAAACACTGTTAAACAAAAAGCCCCATGATTTCTTCAGGGGGCTTGTTCGTTTTATGCCGATACGGCTTTACCGTGACACTGTTTGTATTTCTTTCCGCTTCCGCAAGGACAAGGGTCATTTCGTCCTACCTTCTTTTCAACCCTTACTGGCTGTACTTTCTGCGGTGGGGGTGGAGCTTGTGGCTGTCGGTTTCCACCGCCTTGCTGTGCAGAAGAGTCTTCGCCTGGACGGCTGGTTTGGAGTTTCTTCGAATCGTCCTGAACCATGGTAGTTTGAGAAGTGGTTCTCACTTCGTCTTTTCGCTCGGGAAGTCCCGCCTTGCTCAAGAATGAGATCACTTCAAAACTAATGCGACCGATCATTTTCTTGAACAACTCAAACGACTCAAACTTGTAGATCAAGAGTGGATCTTTCTGCTCAAAACGGGCGTTCTGAACCGATTGACGCAGGTCGTCCATTTCGCGCAAGTGCTCTTTCCACTCGTTGTCGATAATCGATAGAGTAACCGATTTTTCGAGTACGCGGGCCATTTCGCTTCCTTCAGAGTCAAGTGCCTTCTGGATGTTTACGACTACTTGCATCGCTTTTGATCCATCTGTGAATGGAATGGCGATGTTCTCAAACTGCGGCTGCGATTCCTGCACGTTTTTAATGATTGGAAGCGCTCGGTTAGCCATCACTTCCATATGGGTGTTATACCTGTCGCGGGCGGCCTGGTATAGTCCACCGATCAGTTCATCGGCTTTCTTCGACGTAAACTCTACTTCGGTATAGGGCGCGTCCATCCCAAAGTACTGGATGGTCTCGAGCTTGAAATTATCGTAATCCTTGGTATCGTAGTTTCCGCGCACTACGGCTTCTGCTACGTCCTGGAACATGTTCTCGATATCGAGTTGAAGCCTGTCGCCAAAAAGGGCGTGACGTCTTCGCTTGTAAATAACCTCACGCTGTGAGTTCATCACATCGTCGTATTCGAGAAGTCGCTTACGGATACCGAAGTTGTTTTCTTCCACTTTTCTCTGCGCTCGCTCAATCGACTTGGTGATCATCGAGTGCTGAATCACTTCACCTTCTTCAAGCCCCAGGCGGTCCATCATTTTCGAGATACGATCTGATCCGAAAAGACGCATCAAATTATCTTCGAGAGAGATGTAAAACTGAGAAGATCCCGGATCTCCCTGACGACCTGAACGTCCGCGGAGCTGGCGGTCAACGCGTCTGGAGTCGTGCTTTTCGGTACCTACGATGGCCAAACCACCTGCTTCCTTCACGCCTTCACCTAGCTTGATATCGGTACCACGACCGGCCATGTTGGTGGCGATGGTTACCGCACCCGCTTTACCAGCCTGAGCTACTACGTCGGCTTCTTTGGCGTGGAGCTTGGCGTTCAAAACGTTGTGCTTGATGTTTCTCAAGTTGAGCATTCGGCTCAGCAATTCCGAAACTTCTACCGAAGTGGTACCGACCAAAACTGGTCTTCCAGCTTTCGATAATTCTACAATCTCGTCGATCGCAGCGTTGTATTTTTCACGCTTCGTCTTATAAACTTTGTCTTCGCGATCGTCACGTGCAATTGGTCTATTGGTTGGGATGATCATGACATCCAACTCGTAAATGTCCCAAAGCTCTCCTGCTTCCGTTTCGGCCGTACCCGTCATACCGGCTAGCTTGTGGTACATGCGGAAGTAGTTCTGCAAAGTTACCGTGGCATATGTCTGGGTGGCGTCTTCTACCTTCACGCGCTCTTTCGATTCGAGTGCCTGGTGGAGTCCGTCGCTGTATCGGCGACCATCCATGATACGACCCGTTTGCTCATCGACAATCTTTACTTTATTGTCCATGACCACGTAGTCAACATCTTTCTCGAAGAGCGAGTAGGCCTTCAAGAGCTGGTTGATGGTGTGAATGCGCTCAGCTTTCACGCTGTAGTTTCTGAGCAGATCGTCTTTAGCTTCGAGAATTTCTTCTTCCGATTTCCCGCTTTTTTCGATCTCCACCATTTTCGAGCTCATATCTGGAAGGACGAAGAATTCGGCGTCTTCCACGTTTTGAGACATGAGTTCAATTCCCTTTTCCGTAAGCTCGATTGAGTTTGTTTTCTCGTCGATGGTAAAGTACAAGACTTCATCGGCCTTGTGCATTTCCTTTTCCTGATCTTGGAGGTAGTAAGCTTCCGTTTTCAGCATTTTCTGCTTGATACCGGGCTCACTCAAGAACTTGATCAGCGCTTTGTTTTTCGGCAAACCGCGGAAGGCTCTGAAAAGAGAAAGGTTTCCTTGGTTGTTTGCTTCCTTATCGGCTGAATCGTCGTTCAAAATTTTCTTGGCTTCGGCGAGCAATTGGGTCACGAGCTGTCGCTGAGCTGTGTAGAGCTTCTCTACTTTTGGCTTGAGATCGTCAAACAATTGTTGATCTCCTTTCGGGGTAGGACCAGAGATGATCAAGGGCGTACGCGCGTCGTCGATCAATACCGAGTCAACTTCATCGACAATGGCGTAGTGGTGCTTGCGCTGAACCAATCGGTCGGGCGAGCTCGCCATATTATCTCTCAGGTAGTCGAAACCAAACTCGTTGTTTGTACCGAATGTGATGTCTGATTTGTAGGCTTTTCTTCGCGCGTCGCTGTTGGGTTGGTGCTTGTCGATACAGTCAACCGAAAGGCCGTGGAACTCGTAAAGTGGGCCCATCCACTCGGCATCACGACGAGCCAGGTAGTCGTTTACAGTAACTACGTGAACTCCTTTTCCGGCCAGGGCGTTCAAGAATACAGGAAGGGTTGCCACGAGGGTTTTACCTTCACCCGTTTGCATCTCAGCTACTTTTCCCTGATGAAGGGCTACACCACCGATAAGCTGCACATCGTAGTGCACCATATCCCAGCTTATTTCGCTTCCTGCGGCTAGCCAGCTGCTCTGCCACACGGCTTTGTCGCCGTTGATTTCGATGCTGCTTCGCTCGGCTGCCAGATCTTTGTCGAAGTCCGTAGCCGTCACTTCCAAACTATCGTTCTCCTTAAAGCGGCGCGCCGTTTCTTTTACAAGAGCAAAAGCTTCAGGGAGAATGTCCAAGAGTGTCTTTTCGATTTGCGCGTCTACTTCTTCCTTGATCTTATCAACCTGGCTGAAAATGGCTTCTTTTTCAGCAATATCCATTTTCGGATTGTCATCAACTTGCTTGGTCAGTGAAGCAATCTCTTCTTCTTGTTTCTCTGTGTCCTTTTTTATCTGAGCTTTCAGGGCTTCTGTGCGCGCTCTCAAGGCGTCGTTGGATTCGGATTCAAGACCGGCGAAAATTTCATTCACCTTCTTAACCAAAGGACTGATTTCTTTGATGTCCTTTTCAGATTTATCTCCGAATATTTTCTTAAGCGTGTTAGTTAAAGAACCAAGCATATTTTCTGTATTTCAATACCCTTTTTTAAGGGGGCGTAAATTTACCCAAATCGGCGAGACAGCCCATGATAATCGGGGACTTTCTCCAAGCATAAATAATACCATGGACGGGTAGGTGCCAAATTGACATAAAAAGCCCCCAAACGAAAATTGCTCGGGGGCTAGTTTCTGCTATGAAACGTCTTAATTACTCAGGTAGATCGTGTAGTCTCCCAATATTCCGAAACCGGGGTTAAGGATGGATACATCGACGATATTAATGCTTCCGCTACAATCCAAGTCAGCAAGAGGATTGTAGTTTAAATCGCCCAGCTGGGAGTTGAAAGCTGCGTTTAGAATCGAAATGTCGACGATGTTAATTGCATCGTCCAGGTTAATATCTCCGCGAATAAGACCAGTGAGCTCAAGCCCATTGCTACCAGGGTCGAGTGTAGTAGATTCAAAGCCGATGGACAGGTAACCATCTACTCTGACAAATATGTCATACTCACCAAGAGCTAGACCTGTGTCGATCAGAATATCGCCTTCAGTAAGTGTGGTGTTCAACGTAGAAATCAAGGCCCCATTCACTGGATCGTGTACATAAACGTTTACATCTCGTTCCCCACAAACGGCTAGTCCAGACGTGTTTATGGAAATGGTAGTCTCATCGGCATCGCAGATTCCATCACCATCGCTATCGATAAGGTCAAGTCCGTCGTTTGAGTCATTGCACTCTGTGCAGTTTGGAACTGGCTCGATGCAAGAGTCGTCATCAACTGTGGCGAGTGGGTCGTAATTACATGCCGTTGGGCTTGTACATCCGATTACACAAGGATCCATACCCGTATCGCCGCCAACGCAAGTTCCGCAATCGTCCAGGAATGCTCCACCGTTTGGCACTCCGGCACAGTCGAGACAAGTCTCATTGTCGTTAGCAGGATTGTCATCACAAACGCCACATTCATCTACATAAGCCGAACCATTTGGAGTCCCTTCACAGTCAACGCACGTCTCGTTGTCGTTTGCTGGATTGTCATCGCAGACGCCACATTCATCCACGTAGGCAGATCCGTTTGGTGTTCCTTCACAGTCTGCACAAGTCTCATTGTCATTCTCTGGATTGTCGTCACAAACGCCACATTCATCCACGTAAGCCGATCCATTCGGTGTCCCTTCGCAATCCGCGCAAGTTTCGTTGTCATTGGCTGGATTATCGTCACAAACCCCGCATTCATCCACGTAAGCTGATCCATTCGGTGTCCCTTCGCAGTCTGCACAGGTCTCGTTATCGTTTGCTGGATTATCATCACAAACTCCACACTCATCCACATAAGCCGAACCGTTAGGAGTTCCATCGCAGTCAGCGCAAGTCTCGTTATCGTTGGCTGGGTTGTCATTGCAGACTCCGCATTCATCCACGTATGCCGATCCGTTAGGAGTTCCTTCGCAATCTGCGCAGGTCTCATTGTCATTCGCTGGAATATCATCGCAAACGCCGCATTCATCCACGTAAGCCGATCCATTAGGAGTTCCTTCGCAGTCAGCGCAAGTCTCGTTATCGTTAGCTGGGTTGTCATCACAAACGCCACATTCATCCACGTAAGCCGAACCGTTTGGCGTTCCTTCACAGTCTGCACAAGTCTCATTGTCGTTTGCTGGATTATCATCACAAAATCCGCATTCATCCACGTAAGCCGCTCCGTTTGGAGTTCCTTCACAGTCTGCACAGGTCTCGTTATCGTTAGCTGGATTATCATCACAAACTCCACACTCATCCACATAAGCCGAACCGTTAGGAGTTCCTTCGCAGTCAGCGCAAGTCTCGTTATCGTTGGCTGGGTTGTCATCGCAGACTCCGCATTCATCCACGTATGCCGATCCGTTTGGAGTTCCTTCGCAATCTGCGCAGGTCTCATTGTCATTCGCTGGAATATCATCGCAAACGCCGCATTCATCCACATAAGCCGAACCGTTTGGAGTCCCTTCGCAGTCAGCACAAGTCTCGTTATCGTTGGCTGGGTTGTCATCGCAGACTCCGCACTCATCCACGTAAGCCGATCCGTTTGGAGTTCCTTCGCAATCCGCGCAAGTCTCGTTGTCGTTGGCTGGATTGTCATCGCAGACTCCGCATTCATCCACGTATGCCGATCCGTTTGGAGTTCCTTCGCAATCTGCGCAGGTCTCATTGTCATTCGCTGGAATATCATCGCAAACGCCGCATTCATCCACATAAGCCGAACCGTTTGGAGTCCCTTCGCAGTCAGCACAAGTCTCGTTATCGTTGGCTGGGTTGTCATCGCAGACTCCGCACTCATCCACGTAAGCCGATCCGTTTGGAGTTCCTTCGCAATCCGCGCAAGTCTCGTTGTCGTTGGCTGGATTGTCATCGCAGACTCCGCATTCATCCACGTAAGCCGAGCCGTTTGGCGTTCCTTCACAGTCTGCACAGGTCTCGTTGTCGTTCGCTGGATTGTCATCACAAACGCCACATTCATCCACGTAGGCCGAACCGTTTGGAGTTCCTTCGCAGTCGAGAACTACATCATCTTCGATATTGATATTATCGAGGTATAGATTGTTTCCCCATCCGGTAATCCCTCGAAATCTAATTTGAACAATATCTCCAGTGTAATCTGATAGATCGATTGTCACTGATTCCCAGTCTGAGCAGCTCGGGGCATATGAAGAAGTCACACTTCCAGCTGTCGCGAGTTGTAAATTTGATTGATCCCACAAAGTGATCCACCCAGGGTTACAACCTGACTGAATTTGAACCTGCATCCGATCGAAGAAACTGCTGCTGTATCTTGCATAAGCATAGTCGAAACTGAGTTCGGGAGCATTTGCGTTGAGCAGGTCTACAAGAGGGCTAACAATATCATCGGTTTCACCGGGAGAGTTGTAATTGTAGAAGTTGATTTTCGCAACGCTACCGTTTACACAGTTGCTCTGTGTTTCAGTTTCCTGAACCCAAGTGGTTGAATTGTCAGGGTTATCTATACTCCATCCCGATCCGGGAAAAGAACCACTGAAATTGTTGGATATTGGAAGTTCTTCTCCTTCGAGCTCAGTCACATCAAACACATAGCTGTTCGCGTTGTTTAAGGCGTTTTCATCTGTTTGGCCGTTCGGGTTTAGAAGCAATATGTTTAGGGTCTGGCTTCCAGAAGATAGAGTGAAGCTCCCAAGGTCTATAGTCTCAACTTCGCCTGAATTTAAAGAACCTGTCCAGGTTTCGAAGCCGCTTGGACCACCCACATATTCATAGAAAATACTCAGCGAGGTCAGCGTTTCGGTACCCAAATTGATGATCTCAAATGAAGTGGCCACTTCAGTACCACAAACATTTCCATCTGGTGAAATAAGATTCCCTAAACCGGCATCCAATTCATAGGAGATGCCCGGCTCGATGGTGATATTTTGATTCGAGATATCGAAGAAGATATTATCGTGGGCTTTCACCTTCACCCTACCAGATGTTGTGCTAAGGTTGGGCACCGTTATTCCTGCCGAACCGGAGTTAGGTACATCGGTAGCAAGTGTGAAGGGGTAGGTGTAGCCCCCATCAACAGAAAGGAAAATATCGACAGTGCTACAGTTTACCGGCGCTTGATCTGTGTTAGCAACGTCCCAAGTCACCATTTGAATTGAATTTCCACTCCAAGTGGTTGATGTATTCGGCGATGTAACGAGAAATGGTCCGGCGTTGTCCGTTGCTTCAAATTCGACTTCAGCGTCACTTACACCTCCACCACCAGCGCGGTTATCACGTACCGTACATCTGAACGTCAGGTCTCGAGAGTATGTAGGAAGGTGTTCACCTATCACAGTTGAATTATTCACCAGATTGAAAAGCCTTGGAAAGACTCTAGTATCATCAAGAGTTGGAGACCATGATCTAAAAATAGGGGCGTTTCCACTTGGATCGGTCAGGTCGTTGTCGCCTGAAGATGTGGCAGGCCCCAAATCGTATTGCTCCCAGCAATAGGTGAGCTCATCGCCATTCACATCAGATGCTGTGGCAGTTAGTTCAAATGGAGTTTCAACGGGTATGAAAAACCCACCGGAGATTACGGTCACTGTTGGTGGTGTATTTCCAGTAGATGAAGTCGTTGCACAGTTATCGCCAGATCCAGTCACTGAGAAGCTATACATCTGGTTGTAACTTCTATTGTGGAAGTGATCGTCGCTGTTGCTTTGAAGATTCGGTGAACAAATTCCTGCGTAACCCATAATGGTAGAAGCCGATCCGGGTTCGTAAGCCGACGAAGAAGTTCGGTTGCAAGGGTTGTTTTGAGTGTGATTTGCACCCCATTGGTGACCCATTTCGTGAGCAACGTAGTCTATATCGAATGGATCTCCAATTGGAGCTCCCTGGCCAGTTACTCCACCAGCTTTTATGTTGCTGTTGCATGTAGCGCCGAGGTAAGCAACACCGCCGCCGCCAGTACTAAAGACATGTCCAATATCATAGTTGCTCGAACCGATTATATCATCACAAGTCTCTTGGTTTTGACCGAGCATGGCGCTTCCGTTTCCATTTGAGTAAGGGTCGGTTGAGCTGTTGAGGAAGATTAGGTCGTCATTGTCATCCACCATAATCATTTGCAAGCTCAGATCTCTTTCAAATACACCGTTTACGCGGTTCATGCTCGTGGTAAACGCTGCCATGACAGAAGTGACATTTCCACCGTGAAAACTGGCGTACTCACCCGTGCAGGCTAGCGCCAGGTCGTAAGTGCGGAGTTGCGTTCCGTTTGTTGCAAGTGGAAGTATATCCTGACTTGAGGTAATGATATCTCCGCCCAAATTATTCTTTGGGTGGCCCAATTCAATACCGAGACTTGGGTCTTGTGTCACAGATTCGGTTTGTGGCTCGCAAGAAGGCAGGACTTTGGTGTTGGTCGCATAGAAGTCCTTTCGGGTGTATGAGATGTACGTGTCTGTTACACCAGGACTGTACGGATCGATGTAAAAAGTACCCCCTGGAATAATTACCTGTCCATGAAATCCTTTTGGTGTGAAATCAAGACGTGCCGTAGCATGCCTGTAGTCACCTGTTCCCTGGCCAATAAACGTTCGCATATTGGGGTACTCGGCCTGCAGATTGGGGTGCATGATCGAAGATTCCGCAATAATAAAAGTCCAAGACCCTCCATCTGGATGCGGTATTTCAAAAGTGTAGTTTGACTCTTGAATGGACGTTGTTGTCACATTTGGTGCGCCGAGTAGATAGTTCTTAAGCTCATCAAAGTCAACGGAAACCGTCCGGTATTTAGCCGGATGGATTTGCGGATCTGAGCTTGGAGCTTGGGCATTTCTCCATTCTGGACTTTGTGCAAAGCCTGTCAGAGCAGTGAATAAAAAAATTAGGGATAGGGCTTGTTTCCAATTGAACAACTGTCCAATGGTCGTAGTTGGTGTCTTCGCTAGCATACTTTTTTCTGATCGGTTTTCGGCATGAAGCCGAAGCCCGAAAGTTAACAAGACATTGGCGCAAAGTCAATTAAATAAATAGGTGTGTATTGGAAACAAAAAGGGCCGATTCTTGTGAATCGGCCCTTCTAAGAAATTTTATCTGACTATATCAATATTCATCTTCATTGAAGAAGAAGTCTTCTTTTGTTGGATAATCTGGCCAAATGTCTTCAATTGTTTCATACACCTCTCCAATCTCTTCAATCTCCTGCAGGTTCTCAACCACTTCAAGCGGCGCACCAGTTCTCATGGCAAAGTCGATCAATTCGTCTTTAGTAGCCGGCCATGGAGCGTCTTCAAGATAAGATGCAAGTTCTAGTGTCCAATACATATTCCTGGCGTTTTATTTAGTTCTTCTTTTGGATACGCAAAAGTATATTTTTTGTTATCACTTCCAAGTGAATTTTAAAACCGCGCAAGACTCAGTAAATCAGTGTTTTATTTGTTTCTTGGCGTCCAAGGTATTTCTTCCGACCCCGTGTCTTGCGTCAATTTTCTACTTAGTACAAACAAAAAGTCGGATAACCTATTCAAATAGATGCGAATATCTTCTTCAACACCTTCCAAGTCATTTAGTTCAAGTACGATGCGCTCAGCTCTTCTGCATACACATCTTGCAACATGAGTCTGAGCGACTGATAAGTCACCGCCCGGAAGCACAAAATTGCGCATTGGGGGAAGTTCATCATTCATTTCATCGATTCGCTTCTCCAGATCGGCAGTATTTTTAGGAGTGAGCTTCGGAATTTTAACTTTATCATTTCCGGGTTCAGTGGCCAATTGAGAACCCATCGTAAAGAGCTCATCTTGAATTTTGATCAAAAACTCGCGGTCTGTGTCCTTCATGTCGTAGCTACGAACCAAACCAATATTCGAGTTTAACTCATCAATGGTACCATAGGCTTCAATGCGCAAATGGTGCTTGGGGACTCGGGTTCCGCCGAGCAGTGAAGTGGTGCCTTTGTCACCACCTTTCGTGTATATTTTCATAAGTGTTTTCCTAGTGATTTTGCATAAATGCCTCGACTGACTGGTCAGATTCGACCACGCCATCTCGCATACGAACAATCCTTTTTGCGCGCTCTGCAATGTCTTCTTCGTGTGTGACTAGTATAATGGTATTTCCTAGCGCGTGGATATCATCAAAAAGAGCCATAATCTCGTAAGACGTTTTGGTATCCAAGTTTCCGGTAGGCTCATCGGCGAGAATGATGGAAGGCTTATTAACGAGAGCACGAGCAACAGCTACACGTTGACGTTGTCCACCTGAGAGCTCATTAGGTTTGTGGTCCATTCTTGACCCTAGGCCCACCTGGTCGAGTACTTCTTTAGCGCGTTCGAGTCGATCTGTTTTACCCACGCCCTTGTATATCAAAGGGAGCGCTACATTTTCCAAAGCTGAATATCGCGGAAGCAGGTTAAACGTCTGGAAAACAAATCCGATTTCTCGATTTCGAACTTCCGCCAGCTGATCATCAACCATTTGACTCACGTCCTGACTGTTGAGTTTGTACATCCCGCGCGACGGCGTGTCCAGGCACCCGAGTATGTTCATTAAGGTAGACTTCCCACTTCCCGAAGGTCCCATCAAGGCGACATATTCGTTCTTGTTAATGTCAAGATCTACAGAGCGCAAGGCGTGAACTTCTTGCGTACCTACTTGGTAGATCTTTGCGAGGTCTCTGACTTCAATTAGCGCGTTACTCATTTGTATTTGATTGTAAAATGTTCTTTAGAAAATCCCGGGTCAAAAAACACCATCCCCATGTCGAATAGGTCAATGGATATTTGCACCCCTTCTTTATTTTTTATGCGTTCCCAAGCGCGTTCCATTCCTTCTGACCAGTGAATGTCGCCAATAATAATGACGGATTGGGCGTGAATATGTTGTGATATTTGGTCAAAATAGTTGATGGTTGCTTCTTCTTGGTGGTTTCCGTCAATATAGGCCATATCAACTTGACCCATGCTGCTCAGCACATCGCCTAGCTTCTCTTCGAAAGATCCTACAATAACTTCAGCTGGTAAAGCGCGTTTAGCCAAATTTTGTGAAGCAATTTCTGCCAGAGAAGGATCTCCTTCGATAGATATCAGCTTTAGCACAGATGGTGCAGAAGCCATGGCGACAGCCCCTAGTCCTAAGTTGGTTCCAAGTTCCAGGACATTTTTTACTTCAAGCTTTTCTGCCAAAAGGTAAAGTCTTCGAGCTTGGTCTAAAGTGGCACCACTTATCTTCGCTATCTCCTTTACTTTTCGCGATGAATCCGACATGATCCTTGAGCCAGCTCCAAGATCATTCACTTCTATCGTTCGATCATCTCGTTTTAATTCTTTTCGCAGCTGTGCAATACTTTCTTTTGCAGCCCAGCGCTTTTTTCGAAACACGTTTTCGACCAGATCAAAAACAAAAGGAGAGTGCACACCATGTCGGTTTTTTGCTTCTCTCCAATAGGTGAAATATGATTTGGCCATGCCCATGCAGCGAATTTAAGATGATTATCGAAGAAAGTGATCTCTTCTGGTTGTTATGGGCTATGGGACTTACCGACGGTAATTAGCTCGTTTTAAAGGGTGGAAGAATACATCCCAAATTTGGAAGAAAAATTTTTTTCGAAATTTTTTAGTTTGGTGTTTGCGACACAGAAAAATCGTCTATATTTGCAATCCCAATTTCAAGGGCGATTAGCTCAGTTGGTTCAGAGCACCTGCCTTACAAGCAGGGGGTCACTGGTTCGAATCCAGTATCGCCCACAAGAAATACCCATCAAACGCGAGTTTGATGGGTTTTTTTCTGCGCTTTAAAATTTTGGAAGTGAGCTTCCGAAAATTTTAGTCGCAGAAAAAATACATCCAGCGCTAGCTGGATGGTTTTTCTTGGGTACAAGGGCCCTTGATACAATGGATCACGCCAGTAATCCTTGGTTTGTAGCGTACCAAGTACTATGTACAAAGACCTTCCAATTTAGATGGTGTCGGTATAGCCGGAGCTTGAAAGCAGTTTTACTCAACCCATTTCAACCATTACCCCAAAAGCCTCTGCACCAGAACAAACGCGATTCCAAGAAGCCCCATGGCTAGGGTAAATGCAATCATTACACCCACAAACTTCAAAAAGGCTATGATTAGTTGACCGGACGATAGATGGTATAACCTCTTGTAAGCATAGAGATAGTATACGACACCTATAACCATACTCAATGAGAATAGAGCAGGGTTAATAAAGACACTTCCGAGAAACAGGATAATAGAAATTATAAAAAGGAAACCCTGAAAATAGGCTGTAGTAACGAGATGTTCCCCGTAATTAAAGGGTTTGCCGAATACAAGTTTTGAAATCCACGCATAGACCGGAACTAGAATGAAGGTTAGGATATTGAAGTATTTCAATATCCAAGCCTGAATTTGCTTATTCATTTCAAGTTGAGAAGCTCTCTGCTCCTTTAATGCCTCAAGCTGTTCCGGCGTAGTGTATCGGGACTCTAGAAAATTGTATTCGGTATCGTTGATCATTTCAACCATCCGCATATACTCGTCGCTGAATTGATTGAAAATCAACATGGAAACAGCCGTACCAATGGCTAAGAATGCAAAGGGCGCGACGTATTTTTTACGCGTTCCTTCAAAGTAGGGTAGAAGTACTTTCTCTGGGCGCAAGAGCAACTCCTTACTGGTGAGAATGTATTTGTTGTCCCAACCAAAAAACTGGTTAGTTAGATTGTGCCAAATTTTCTTTCCCGTTAACCTTTCCTTCACGACCTCCGCTCCACAGTTGGAGCAATAGTGGGCATCATCTACGATTTCTGTTTCACAGTTTTTGCATTTCATCATACGGTCGTTTCCTTCAAATGTATGTAAATCAGGTTTTCACGGAAGTGAAATTGAAGCTTAAATTCTCGAAACATCTATATAGCCCAATTTACGTCAGTATCATGGCTAGGGCGCCCAATACGAGAGCTTGATAAATCTTATCTTGCGCCACGGTCCTTAAAGAAGTAAATTCAGAATTTAGAGGTATGATTAAAGTCCGCTTAACGTTTGTCATTTTGCTATTATCCTTCGCAGGGGAGGAAGTACATGGCCAAGACATTTGGTTAAACGAACTCGTGTCCAATAGCAATGGGGCATACCCAGATGAAGATGGTGACAGCAGTGACTGGGTTGAAGTTTTCAATGCGAGCTCAGAAAGTGTTTCGCTGGAAGGGTTTACGATTAGTGACGACCCAGATGAACTCGACAAATGGACTTTTCCGGAAGTAACCATTCCGGCCAACGAGTATCTCGTGGTTTTTTGCTCAAGTAAGGACAGATATACAGAACCACTCCATACCAATTTTGGGGTGAAATCTTCGGGTGAGACGGTACTTCTGAGCAATCCGCAAGGTGTGGTGGTCAGTCAAATAGAACCTAGGCCCCTTGCTGAAGGATTCGCTCTGGCGCGTTTTTGCGGAGAAAATTGCTACTGGGAAGTGATGCAACACGAAAGCCCCGGTGTGAGCAATTTGGATCAAAGCATTGTTTCGTTCTCCCACCCTTCAGGTGTTTATCAAGACGATTTACTTCTCGAAATGGCTCACCCTTTTGGACATGAAATCCGATACACCACTGACGGATCGGAGCCTACATCCGAGAGTGCTTTGTACACAGAGCCTGTTGAATTATCTGATGCTACATTGTCAGACCATGTGATATCCAATATTTCCACATCCACCTATTGGTCGGCCCCTTCGGGTGATGTGATGGAAATAAATGTGGTACGCGCCCAATCATTTGTGGCTGGCGTGCCGACATCGCAGGTGTTTTCAAAAACCTACGCCATAGGCGATGAAGTAGAAGAGCTTTTTAATGAATACCCTGTTTTCTCCTTGCAATGCCACGCCGACTCTCTTTTCAGCGAGGAGCGGGGAATCTACGTACCTGGAGTGAATTTTGACTCGGGTAATTCTATTTGGTCGGGAAATTACTTCATGCGCGGACCTGACTGGGAGCGACCGATCCACATAGAGTATTTTGAAAACATGGAAGCCGTTTGGGCACAGGATGTTGGAGTGAGAATACACGGCGGCCGGACTAGGGGAGCACCGCAAAAATCACTGCGCCTTTATGCGAGAAATGAACTTGGAGCTGGTGAATTCCACCACTCTTTCTTTGAGACTAAGGAAAAAACAGTATTTGATAAGCTATTGCTTCGATGCCATTACGGTTGTTGGAACAAAACAGTAATCAAGGATGAAGTCACGGCCTATGTTTGCAGAGATCTCAACTTTGTAAGTCAGCATGCGAGACCATGTGTTGTGTTTATTAATGGGGAGTATTGGGGTATGTACACCATGCGCGACTTTATTGATGCTCAGTTTATAGAAGAAGAGTACGGGTTTCACCAGGATTCTGTCGACATATTAAATCACGGTTCGGGGTTTAGACCAAATGTAGATCCCGATTGGGGAATTTACGAAGGTGAAAATGACCACTATGCGGCGATGATGGATTTTATCGAAAATGCCGATATGACTGACGTGGCGAACTATGAGTACATAGACACACAGATGGATATTTCGAGCATGATCGAGTATTATGCAACTCAAATCTTCTTTGCTCAAAAGGACTGGCCCGCTGGAAATCACAAAGTGTGGCGGGGCGGTTATGAAGGAACGCGATGGCGTTGGGTACTCTTTGATACGGATTCTGGATGGGGCTATCTAGGGCCAAGTAATAACACGTTTATTCGGGCCACAACTACGACGAGTTCCGACTACTCGAATCCACCTTGGGCGACCTTCCTTTTTAGAACGATGCTCGAATCTCCGGAGTACGAGGAAGCCTTTAAAGCCAGACTGGCTTGTTTGATGCGAGATGAATTTCATCCAGACACCCTAAATGCTGCCATTGACAGATTCGTTGATATCTACACGCCCGGGATGCCTCGGAATCTAGATCGTTGGCACTTTTTAACCAGCATGTCTAGCTGGGATTCTCGGGTTTCAAATGAACTCAGAGACTTTGGCGAAGAACGCAGGCCGTACCTTGAAGAGTATGTGGCTTCATATTTTGAAACACCCTTTAATGCCGAAGATTACGACTGTGCTGTTGATCCAGTAGGAACTAATGATTTAGACTTCAAGCACAAAATGGCGGTCTATCCCAATCCTTCATCTGATTATATCTGGATTGATGTAAGTGCTGCTGAACCTGGTGCCAATATTCACGTTTACGACATACAAGGTCGGCAAGTATTTAGCGGTAAATATTCATTTCATCAAACACTTGATATCTCCGGCTTTGTTACCGGGGTATATGTGGTTGTTGTACAATTTGAAGATTCCGTTGTTACAGGTCGCTTTTTGAAGCAGTGACCACGTTTACCATCCTACTTTTTCGATCTTGCTATATTTAGGAAATGGAACATTTTGATTTCGAGCAGTTGCACGTGCGACCGAGGTTCCGGTTTACTGTGCCTTACAAAACAGAACCGCTGGTTGCGCACTTGAAATCAAAATTCAATTCTGGCGACCATCCGTTTCCAACTACTGTTGTCGACAATCATTTTACGTTGGATGTTCCTGATCAGATCGCACATTACTGGTCTCCGAGAGTGAGTTTTGAAATAGTAGAAGATGAATCTGATCCAGGAAAAAGTTTGGTCAGAGGATTGATTGGGCCCAAGCCCAATGTTTGGACCATGTTCGTGTTTATCTACTCGAGTATTGGCTTGGTCGGACTTTTCCTTTCGATGTATGGATTTTCACGAAGAAGTCTCAATCATGAGTCTGAGATGGTTTGGGCATTTCCAGTAGCTCTCGTCCTCATGAGTACAGCCTATTTGGTCAGTAAGTCTGGTCAAAAAATGGGAGCGAAACAGATTGATCTGCTCAAAACTTTTTTTCGGGACTCATGGAAGGAATTGCAAAACAAAGATGCCTAGGTTAGGACTTCCGCGACTACAAATACGCTACCACCAACAAATATCAAATCGTTGAATTGAGCGTCTTCCTTGGCCGCTTCCAAGGCTTCGGAAACAGAAGAGTACGACTTACCTTCAAGTGCAAATTTGATAGCTTCTGCCTGAAGCTCATTCTGGTCTTTTCCTCGGGGTACATCGGGTTTGCACCAATAGTAAGTAGCCGATTTAGGAAGGAGATTCAGGATTTCTTTGGCATTCTTATCACCTACCATGCCCCAGACGATGTGCAGCCGCACGAAGGTTTCTTTTCTCAAAAGACCAACCACTTGCTCTACACCAGCCGCGTTGTGGCCAACATCGGCGATAATTTTTGGGTTCTGTCCAATGGTTTCCCACCGTCCGCGCAGTCCGGCTTGCTCCCTTACGCGCAAGGCTCCTTCTTCCACTTTCTTCTCGGGAAGATTCCAGCCGAGTTCACGCATGATCTCAATTGCTTTCGAAACCACTTGCATATTCTCACGCTGATAGGAGCCGGTTAGATCGGTTTCGAGATAGGGAGCCTTAGCCCAGATGTCGTGCCAGGGCGCTCCGCGATCGGAAGCGATATGGCTTAGTTCGTCGAGTACATCTAACTCATTACGCCCAACAACAACTGGAACACCAGGCTTGATAATTCCGCCCTTCTCTCGCGCGATAGCCGGAAGGGTGTTTCCCAAGAACTGCTCGTGATCTTTCGAAATACTCGTGATAACTGATAGCTCCGGGCTGATAACGTTTGTTGAGTCGAGTCTTCCCCCCATTCCCACTTCAAAAATGGCGATATCGACCTTTTCGTTTGCGAAGTAATCGAATGCCATAGCACAGGTGATCTCAAAGAACGATGGGCTCAACTGGCTTGCTTCGGCTTGAATCCGCTCTACAAAATTGGTAACTGACTCTTCGGAAATCAACTCACCGTTTATGCGAATGCGCTCTCGATAATCGAGTAAGTGCGGCGATGTAAAAAGTCCGGTTTTATAACCGCAAGACTGAAAAATGGATGCCAGTGCCGATGAGACAGATCCTTTTCCGTTGGTCCCTGCCACATGAATGCATTTAATGCCATTTTGCGGATTTCCCAATGCTTCGCAAAGGGCAATGGTATTGGACAAATCGGCTTTGTAAGCAGGGGCGCCCACGCGTTGAAACATGGGGAGCTGGTTAAAAAGGTAGTCCAGGGCTTCTGAATACTTCATTACTTAAGTTGGAACACATAGCGTACTTTCCCTCTTTGCTCAACCATAGCACTGGGGTCGCCATTGAACTTAAAGTTATTCAGAACGTCGTTCTTCGCCAAATTAATCAGGTATAGAGACACAGTGTCAGATTCTTTTAGATCGGGCTGCACTTTGGTAACGTTTCCATTTCGGTCCACCCAAATCTTCAAGACCACAATGCCTTCTTCACGGGTGGTAGTAATCTTGGTTCCGTACCCTGGAAGCAAACTGCGTCCATCGAGCTGCCAGCTTCCACTTCCCTGGCCCAAGGCTCCTTTTCCAGTTGTACCGTCCGGATTTCCTTTGTCGTCATGGCCGGTATCGTCAGGCCCTTGGCTAGGACCACCGCTTGGGTTTGATAGCGCATCAAGGGCACTATTGAGCCTATCTGATATCTGCGGCTCAGGTTCGGGCTCTTCTTCGACTTCTTCAGGTGTGGTTTCTTCAACCACAGGTTGAGACTCTTCTTGAGATGGAACCGCCACATCACTTTCTTCATCAGTCACAACTTCTTCTACAGTCTCAGTTACCGTTTCTTCAACAGGTGGAGTAGGAGCCTGAACTTGCTCTTGAACAGGTTCTGGACTGATATCGGCTACGGCATCTCCACTGGCCACTTCATCCCAACCGAATTCAATTGAAGCTCCTTCTTCTTCAGGGAGCGGCACAGGCTGTTCCAATCCGAAAATGAAGAACGCGATCAAGGCCAGCACGTGAAATACGACCGTGGCTATGATGGCAATTCGCTTGCGCTTTTTTTCTTCTGGGCTTTCAGCTTCCATGATTACTTGGGTTTAGTAGCCAGTACAATCTTCCACTTGTTTCGTTTAGCGATATCTAAAACTTTAACAGTTTCGCCTGTCGGCACGGCCTGATCAACGTGGAAGACGATACTCGGTTCGTCGCCGCTAGTCAGGCTATTAGCAAGAACACTCTCCAATTCAGTTGGGTCAATAATTTTATTGTTGACGGAGTAAATCAAGTCCCGGTCGATGCGCAGTGAGATGTTCTGTTTCTTCGTCGTTTTATTCGCGCTTACAGGTAGGTCTACTGGCAACGCGTATGGGCTTACGAGCGTAGAAACGATGATAAAGAAGATGAGTAGGAGAAACACCAAGTCGGTCATCGACGACATGGAGAAACTCGCATTGACTTTATTTCTGGATCTTAGATTCATACGATCTTATTTACCGGGTTCTTCCAAAAGATCGATGAACTCCAGAGATCGCGCTTCCATGCGGTGCACCACTTTATCTACTTTCACCACCAAGGTATTGTAGGCGATGTAAGCAATAATACCAATGATCAAACCGGCTACCGTAGTAACCATGGCTTGCATAATTCCCCCAGACAATTCGGAAATCTCTACTCCATTTCCAGAAATTTTCATGGAGTGGAAAGTCATGATCATTCCAATTACAGTTCCCAAGAACCCTATCATCGGGGCCGCTCCAGCTACAGTAGCCAACACAGCAAGACCCTTTTCGAGCTTGTACACTTCCAGCTTCCCAACGTTTTCTATCGAAGCGCCAATATCGTCCATTGGTTTCCCGATTCTGGCAACACCTTTGTCGATCATCCTAGCAATTGGCGTGTTGGTTGTGGTACAAAGACTTCGAGCTGCATCTAGTTTCCCATCGCTCACATAGTCTTTTATGCGGTTCATAAAGTCCTTGTCTTCTTTCGAAGCCTTGCCGATGGCCATCCAGCGCTCAGCGAAAATGTAAATGGCAATAATCGACAAGATTGCCAACGGTATCATGATATACCATCCACCGTCTACAATCAATTGCCAGATTGAAATTGTCTCTGTAGTTCCTGCAGCTGTAGCCAGGCTATCGCTTGCGGCCACACCCGCATCGATTTGCAATAAGAAGTGTTTGTTCATACAACAAGAATATGGCAGTTTACCATATAAACGATGTATCTGAAAACAAATTATGCACTCATGAGTATGAATACTGCAGCACCTGCAATATATCCTACTATGGCAAGCCAGCTCAGCTTTTTAAGGTACCAGATAAAGTCGATGCGCTCTAGTCCCATGGCAGCTACACCTGCTGCAGAACCAATAATTAGCGCTGATCCACCGGTACCGGCACAATAGGCTAGAAATAGCCAGAAGTCTCCATTTGCAGCAAAGACACCTTCAGCAGCTATGGGGTACATTCCTTGGGCAGCCGCAACGAGCGGTACGTTATCAACAATGGCCGAGAGAAGTCCGATGGTCAAGTCAATGGCGTAGATATTACCGATTGCTTTGTCGAGATAGGTAGCCACATTGCCCAGAATTCCCACTTCCTGAAGGGCTGAAACACCAAGAAGGATACCAAGGAAAAAGAGTACTGACGCCATGTCGATCTTTTTCAAAACACCAATAATGGTGAGTTTTCTTTTCGCAGCCAAAGACTTGTGACGGTGCATAAGCTCTGTGACAAGCCACATTACGCCAAGCGAAAGCATCATCCCCATAAATGGTGGAAGGTGTGTGACTGTTTTGAAAACAGGTACAAATAGAAGTCCAGCCACCCCGAGTATGAAAATGGTCATACGCTCTTTATCGCTGGCTGGATTTTCCTCTGCGTTTTCATCAACGACAGGACGAGTAACATTTCCTTTCAATGTCATCGATAGTATTCCCAGGGGTACCAGAACAGTTACGAGGCTCGGAATGAAAAGCTCTTTTACAATAATCGGAACATCAGGGAGCTGCTTCTTGATCCAAAGCATGGTAGTGGTCACATCACCAATTGGCGACCAGGCACCACCTGCATTGGCAGCAATTACAAGGAACCCAACAAAGAACCATCTGGTTTTCTTATCGTCAACCAGCTTGCGCAGTAGCGAAACCATAACGATTGTAGTTGTCAAGTTGTCAAGAACCGCGCTAAAGAAAAATGTCAAAATACTCAGTATCCAGAGGAGTTTGACTTTGTTGGTGGTCTTAATCTTGTCTGTGATGACCCTAAATCCTTCGTGCGCATCGACTGTTTCGACTATGGTCATGGCTCCCATCAAGAAGAAGAGGATACTCGATATCTCGTAGAGATGGTGAATCAAGCCACCTTGTCCATTGAGACCATGCTCGATGATATGGTGCATTTCTTCACCTGCAGGAATCGTGAACACATATAAAGTCCAACAACCGATTCCCAAAAGAAGGGCTGAAGCAGCTTTATCTATGTGCAGTGGATGCTCAAGGGCAATCGCTAGATACCCGAGAACAAATACAATAATTATGGCTATTTCCATGGTTTATATCAGTTGTGACAAGGCGATTTCGAACCCTGTCGCTGCCAAATTTTTTCCTGTTGGATTTTTTTCGTGGATGGCTTCCAAAGCCTTGAGAATGATATTGGAAGTGTCGTTGAAAATCGCTTCATCGCTCATTTCTACATCGCGCTCCATACAGTAGGCAAAAACGCGTGCCATACCACAGTTTGAAATAAAGTCGGGTATGATAGAAAGGTGCTTATCGGTATGTTCCATGATGGGACCGAAGAATATTTCTGGATCCGCAAATGGGACGTTAGCTCCACAAGCAATCACTTCCATCCCGGCTTTTATCATTCGGTCAACTTGTTCTTGTGTTACAAGTCTCGAAGCTGCGCATGGCAGGAATATTTCTGCTGGGATGTCCCAGATTTTCGAATTCACTTCATCAAAGCTCAGCATGTTCTCGGCGCGAAGGCTATTTCCATCTTTGTCGAGGAAGAGCTGTTTGATCTCGTCAAAGGTCAGACCTTCAGTATTGATGATGCCACCAACGCGGTCTATGATTCCGACCACATTCACTTCTGCTTGAGCCAGGTAATATGCTGCTGCAGCGCCTACGTTCCCCCATCCTTGAATGATGGCTCTCTTTCCTTTGTAATCTTCTTTTAGAAGATCGTAGTGGTGAAGGACGCTCATCGCCACACCATAACCGGTGATCATATCGGCTATAACGTATTTGCGAGATGGCTCAGGTGAAAAGTTTGGGTCTTCCACAACTTTTGAAACGCCAAATCTCAACTGACCAATTTGCTGGATCTTCTCATTCTCACGTGGATTGAAGTGACCATTTACAACACCTTCTTGCGGGTGCCAAAGTCCAAACTCTTCCGTAATAGGAATTACTTCATGAATTTCATCCACGTTAAGGTCACCACCTGTTCCGTAATAATTCTTCAAAAGGGGAGTCACAGCTCTATACCAACGCTCCAAAACACCCTTTTTGCGAGGGTCGCTCGGATCAAAGTCAATCCCACTTTTGGCTCCACCAATCGGAGGGCCAGAAACTGAAAATTTCACTTCCATCGTTTTGGCCAGAGATTCCACTTCGCGTCGGTCAAGTCCGGGGCGCATTCTGGTTCCACCTCCAGCGGCTCCTCCACGCAACGAGTTGATTACTACCCATCCTTTCGCTTCGGTTTCAGCATCGTGCCATTCGAAAACAATTTCTGGCTTCTTTTCTTCAAATTTCCTTAAAAGGTCTCGCATTTTTCAGTTTTGTGCAGTGTCCGCAAATATATCAAAACTGAGGGCTGAGAATAAACGGGATGGACTTTTTTGATACTTAATTATCCAAAACTTAACGAGGAAGATACATTGCTCCACCACAACTATTTCTTCGTGCTCCTGTAACACTGCAAAGCGTATTGGTATGCTCATCTAACCTCAGCTTGGCCAAAAAAGCAAAGATAATGGCCTCTTTGTAGTCAATAATTTCTTTGGATGGAAGCAGGATCTCCGCATCAACACGCTTGGCAATTTCTTTCAGGAGAAATTTATTGTGGGCTCCACCGCCAGTGGTTAGAACAGACTCTGGTCCGATCTCCCTGATACTCGCTGCGCACTGATCTGCTATGTGAGCGACAAATGTGGCCAGCAAGTTTTCTGCACTGTCGTTTCCAATGAGCGGAAATACTTCTTCTTCAACCCATTCTCTGCCCAATGATTTAGGTGCTTTCCGCTTGAAGTATTTCAGATCGTTTAGTGAATCGAGGATAGTTTCATTTACTATTCCTTGTGAAGCTATTTTGCCGTTTTCATCGTAATCCAAACCCAATTTTTTCGACAAGTAGTTCATCACGATGTTGGCAGGACATATATCAAACGCTGTGCGCACTCCTTTAGATTTGAAGCTGATGTTTGCGAACCCGCCTACATTCAGACATGCATCATACTGATGAAAAAGTAATTCATCGCCAACTGGAACAAGGGGAGCGCCCTGCCCTCCCAAGGCGACATCGAGTGATCGAAAATCGCAAACCGTTATACAACCAGTTCGAGCGGCTATAATTGAACCGTCAAGAATCTGGTGCGTGATGTTCTCATTGGGTCTGTGAAAAATGGTGTGGCCATGACAACCAATAAACTCGGGGTCAATCTGGTGAACTTCTATAAAGTTAGAGAGATGTTGAGCCGTGAACTCAGAATAGTCTCGCTCCAATACCAGGAGTTCCAATGCTGAAAGGTCATGGGCTTCAGATAGTCTTCGAACCCATTCTTTTGGATAGGGTACATGGGCGAACTTTTCTAACCTAAACTGTCTGCTGTCTTTGAAATCACAAAATGCCAGATCGAGACCATCCAACGATGTTCCCGACATCACTCCGATGCCTTTGGTGTTGAACTCCATATGGTAATATGAAATACCAAAGTAGGATAATTCCACGAATGCTTTAAATTTGCGGCACCTAAATCAAATCCAACGATTACGATTATGAATTTCGAATTAACTGAAGAGCAAGTAGCAGTACGTGATGCGGCGAGAGATTTTGCTCAAAATGTCCTGAAGCCGGGCGTTATCGAAAGAGATACAGAGCAACGCTTCCCAACTGAAGAGATCAAACAATTGGGAGAGCTTGGCTTTATGGGAATGATGGTTAGCCCAGAATATGGTGGAAGTGGCATGGATACCGTTTCCTATGTTTTGGCCATGGAAGAGATTTCCAAAATAGATGCCTCTGCTTCAGTTTGTATGTCTGTTAATAACAGCCTTGTTTGCTGGGGGATAGAGAAATTTGGATCAGAAGAGCAGAAGCAGAAGTACTTGAAGCCACTTGCAAGTGGAGAGAAGATTGGTGCTTTTTGTTTGAGTGAGCCGGAAGCGGGGTCGGATGCAACATCGCAACGAACCACGGCCATCGATAAAGGGGATCACTACCTATTGAACGGAACAAAAAACTGGATTACAAATGGTGGAACTGCATCAATTTACCTTGTGATCGCACAGACTGACGTAGAAAAAGGTCACCGCGGAATAAACTGCCTTATCGTTGAAAAGGACATGGACGGATTTATCGTTGGAGCCAAAGAAGATAAGCTAGGAATCCGCGGAAGTGACACCCACACGTTGATGTTTCAGGATGTGAAAGTTCCAAAGGAGAATAGAATTGGTGAAGACGGTTTTGGATTCAAGTTTGCCATGAAAACACTTTCAGGTGGACGAATTGGAATCGCTTCTCAAGCTCTTGGTATTGCCAGTGGAGCTTATGAGTTGGCCTTAGCATACAGTAAGGAGCGCGAAGCTTTTGGAAAGCCAATTCACCAGCACCAGGCCATCGCATTTAAGCTAGCCGATATGGCAACTGAAATCGAAGCGGCACGCTTACTTTGTTTAAAAGCAGCCCAAGAAAAAGATAACGGAGAAAACTTCGACCTTTCTTCTTCAATGGCAAAATTATTCGCTTCACGCGTGGCAATGGAAACGACAGTAGAAGCTGTGCAAGTGCACGGTGGATATGGTTTCGTTAAAGAATACCACGTAGAGCGATTGATGCGTGATGCGAAGATTACGCAGATCTACGAAGGAACTAGCGAAGTGCAGAAGATTGTAATTTCTCGTTCAGTACTTCAGGATTAAAGTACGGGTAGTACTTTTTCCATTTGAACTGAACGACTTCCTTTTACAAGGATATAGCTATTTAAAATGGGGTCCTTTCTGAGATATTCAGAAAGGACTTCTACATTTTGGAACTTTTTGAAATCTGTTTTGACCTTTTCAAATTCGCTTCCAATCAATATGGCATCTAATCCCAATTCGGCCAGATAGTCGGCTACCTTTTGGTGCTCAGCAAGAGATGTCTCTCCCAGTTCCATCATATGTCCCAACAGGGCTAATTTTGATGGGTGATCAACTTGACTCAGATTTTCTATCGCGGCCATGACGCTTGTCGGGTTTGCATTGTAGGCGTCGAGAACCACTTGATTTTTGTCCGTTTTGGTCAACTGAGAACGGTTGTTTTCGGGTATGTACGATGCTAAGCTACTAGCAATCTTCTCATCAGGTATCTGGAAATATTTTCCGATACCTACCGCCGCCATTAAGTTGGGAAAGTTGTAGGATCCAACAAGGTTGGTTTCAACGTTTGACCACTCTCCATCTTCCTGAAGAAATTCAAATGAGAGCGTAGGTGTAGTGCGAACCAATCTGCCTTGAGCGCCTGAGCTATCGAGGGAATTATAGACTGTTCGATCGAGATGTGATGAAAGCTCCATCAATAGTGGATCGCTTCCATTCACAAATACCTTCCCTTTTGCTTTTTCAATAAAATCGTAGAGTTCTTTCTTACCTTTTTTCACTCCTTCTTCACCACCAAACCCCTCCAAATGCGCTTTCCCGATATTTGTGATCATTCCGAAATCTGGCTCTGAAATACCACATAGCATTTTAATTTCTCCCTGATGATTTGCTCCCATCTCGATTATGGCTACTTCTGCATCCAGTGGTATAGCAAGAAGTGTTAACGGAACTCCAATGTGATTGTTTAGATTCCCTTTGGTGGCATAGGTGCGAAGTGAACTACTCAAAACGGCATGGATAAGCTCTTTATTCGTTGTTTTTCCATTGCTCCCTGTTAAGCCAATAACCGGAAATTTGAATTGACGTCGATGATAGTTGGCGAGGTCTTGAAGTGTCTTTAAAGCATCGTCTACCACAACAACACCCTTTATCGCTCTGTTTTTTTCATCATCAGAAACCACAAGACTAGCACCTTGCTCTACGGCCTTTTCTGCAAAGTCATTCGCATCAAAATTTGGACCTTTCAGACAGAAGAATAAGCTTCCTGCTAGATCCTTTCTTGTGTCAGTGGTAACTACTGGGGTAGTGGTGTATTGTTTGTAGATTTCTTCGATGTACATAGATCAAAAATAAAAAGCCCGATACTCGAAGGTATCGGGCTTTTTTAAAAGTTTTAAACTGAGTAAGCTTACTTACTTTGGTTAAGTCCTACCGGGCTTCCTACGCGATCCATCGCGCATCGGAAACCAAGCGTAGATTTCGACTTACGTTCATCCAGGAATCTTCTTGTTCCAGGGCTCAGGTAGTATGCTCGGTCATTCCAGCTAGCTCCTTTATAAACTCGTGAGCGATTGCTGATCAATGTTGTGGTACCGTAATCGTACATGCTGTTTTCGCTCGCTCCAGAACCAGCTAGCATATAGTCCTTGCTCGACTCCAAGTCTCCATCTCGGAAATTGATGTTGTCGGCAATTCGGTAGTTATCTCTGTCAATGTTTTCTTCAGGACGAACCTTACGCATGCGTAGCTCACCTGGAGTGTCTTGTACATAGTCGCCATATCCGCTCAATAGCTCTGGGGCAATACGCAAGTCACTCGATTGGATTTCCTGAATACCATCTCTAATGAGTGTGTTGGCTTCTTCAAACTTACCATCTTCATAACGCTCATTGGCTTGATCTGAGTATGAAATCAGGTTGTCGATAAGCTGTTGTTCTTCTGGATTGAGTTTTCCTTCAGTGAGTTTAGCAAATTGTGCAATGTAAGTGGCAACACCCTCAACATCGTATGTTACGATTGTCAACTTATCGTCGATGTTTCCTTCACTGTTGAGGACCTTTGTTTCAAACACGTTACCACGGAAAGGACGGAAATCATCTACGTCCTCAGGGCTCAAAGGACGATAAACATCCATAACCCATTCGCTTACGTTACCCGCCATGTTGTAAAGACCGTAGTCGTTTGGCTGGTATGCGTATACATTAGCTGTGATATCGGCATTATCGTTAAGCGAACCAGCTGTTCCCATGTTATCACCACGTCCTCTCTTGAAGTTTGCAACGTACTCACCGTAGAAACGGCTGTTGTTGTTACCATCACGCACGAAGTGTCCATTCCATGGATAGACTTTCTTGTCAGTGATCAATTCTTGGTATGTATTACCAATCAACCCATAGGCAGCATACTCCCACTCAGCTTCTGTTGGAAGCCTGTATCGAGGTAGAAGAATACCATCTTCCATACGAACATTTCTGAAGTCATTATCCGGATCTAAATCGGGAAGCCCGTCAACGCGTTTACCACTTTCATACTGTCCAGCTAGATAGGCGTCTGTGCTAAAGTGATCTTCATTGATTTGTTGTGGAAAGTGCTCGAATAAGCCTTCACGAATCAAGATAGCTTCATTAACACGATCTGAACGCCATGCACAATAATCATTGGCCTGCAACCAGTTTACACCTACTACAGGGTAATCATTATAAGCCGGGTGACGCAGATAGTAGTCTACGTATGGCTCATTGTAAGCGAGCTTTGATCTCCAAACCAAAGTATCTGGAAGGGCTTTGTTGTAAATCTCAGGGTAGTCATCACCATATACGCGCTTCAACCAGTATAGGTATTCCAACCAAGCGTGATTAGTTACTTCCACTTCATCGAGGTAAAAAGAAGAAACAGTAACGCGACGTGGAATGTTATTCCAGTCTTCCATGACTTGCTCCTCAGTAGCACCCATTGTGAAGGTACCCCCTTCAATCAAGATCAAGCCAGGGCCCGTTTCTTGCTCGTAGTATGGTACTTTTTCAAATCCACCATTTCGCGGGTCGTTATACTCCCATCCGGTCGTATTCGAACCTTCGTAGCTACAGGCGCTGAAGATTAAAATCCCAGCAATCGCAGCAATGGCATTGGTAAGTAGGTTAGACTTCGTTTTCATGATAATAGTTTCTATGCAGGTTTCCCTAGTAAAACTAGAATTGTGGGCAGTTTATTGCCCGGAATTTCTTCGATTTAGGACGGCAGTTGAACTTCAACGCAAGCGATAATTCGTGCGATCCAGCCGTTTTTGTTGTCAAACGGCTTGTAGTAAGGTCATAACTGTATCCTACTTTGATACGTTCAGTTTCAACTCCGGCTAAGACGATAAAAGAATCGTCGAATCTATACCAGAGCCCCCCAATTAGTGGACCTTTCTTGATATAGACTCCAAGGTTTATTTGCTCAAAGTCGTATTGACGTTGGTAGAGAACATTAGGAGAAATTGTAGTCTCTGAATTACCTTTCACATCCTTATTGATAGGAATGGTGGCTCCAGCGTGAACTGTATATTTTCTTTCTAAAGGAGACTCTGCCACAATCAATGACTCATTTGGTTCAAATAAGTGGTGTACGGCAACTCCCCCATAAAAGGTTTCACTAAAGACAACTAATCCAGAAGAGAAATCGACATTATCTACGGTTCCACCACGCGGTGTGTCTTGTGTATTGTAAATAAATCCTCGTCTTGGGTCAATTTGGTCACCAAATGTAAGTTGGCTCCAGTCTAGTGAACGTTGGAAATATGTCGCTTGAAATCCTGCTACCATTGAGATATCATCTGTAATATTCAATTGGTATGAATAAATAGCGTTGATGTTGAATGAATTCAAGGTTCCTTGACCAGCATTGTCATTCATTACATAGAATCCGAGTCCACCACTGATCACAGGGACATATTGGTCATAAGATGCTGACATCGTCACGAAATTACCCGTAAGTGCAGGCCATTGGTTACGATAGTTCATAACCACCCGAGGACATTTATTCGTTCCCGCCAGAGCAGGGTTCAAATACAGCGGATTCGCATAAAACTGCGTGAATGCCGGATCTTGAGCCGATGCCTTTTCTACGAATGTAAAACAGCATATTGTACACAATACAACTGCCAGTGCTATAGGTTTTCTCAACATATATGCCGTTAGAATTCCAGATTTTTAAAGCCTCAATTATACGAATTTTTTTAAACTACAGATGTCGCTACTCATCCGTGAACAATATATATTGCAGACCTTCGTTTTTCTGATGTTTACGGTTAAAAGTACGTTTTTTCATCACTTGGGTTGCCATTTATCATGGGGAAATGTTCCGTACAATTGTAAAGTTATTGTTGAGTACCTATGCTTATGAGACTTATTGCCCCTTTAATATCAGTCATTTCAGTCCTTTTCGCGTCTGCGAGTTTCGGTCAAGAGCGATCTGGAAATGAGATTAATTGGGGGAATGAATTTGCTGTAATCGAACTTGAAGATGGAACTGTTTCGGTTCCTACTTGTCACGGTTGCATTAATAGCATAGAAAAAGGTGGATTGCCAATCTATTTGGGAAAAGAGACTCTAGGAAAAGGAAGCGGTGCCAGCCAGGTTTCATTGAGAGTTTTGGAGTTAGGAGAGTCACTCAGTATGGCAAGACCCGACAGTCCAATAGGTGCCGAGTCTTTGAAATGGGCTCGAAAGGATGAGCGCGGAACTGGTGTTGTCGTTTTCGAATTTGTTCCAATAGTTGAAAGTGCGGGTAACTATTATCGAGTTGAAAAATTTGAACTCAACATTACTAAAGGCCCTAATGTGTCGAGAGCAAAAAATGGAACCTTCAAGTCAACAAGTGTCCTTGCAACTGGCGAGTGGTATAAAATAGGTGTGGTTGATGATGGTGTGTACCGCATATCAGCTGACGATTTAGCTCAGCTGGGAATTGATGTTGAAAACCTAAACCCACGTAGCCTCAATGTATTTGGTAATGGAATCGGACAGCTTCCATATGAGAATGATATTGAGCGACCGGATGACTTGATTCAAAATGACATATATATAGAAGGGGAGTCGGATGAGTCATTCGATGAAGATGACTTTATTCTCTTTTACGGAAAGGGCCCCCATCAATGGACTTACAATGAAAATGATGATTTGTTTGACCATCACAAACACGAATTTGTAGATACCTCTTATTATTTCATAGGAATTAATACTGGACATCTGGCTTCGAGAATCGGAAATGTCATCTCATCCGGACAATCCCCAAATAGACAGGTTGACTCATTTGATGATTATGCATTTCATGAAGTAGATCGTGAAAACATGATCAAAAGTGGGCGTGTGTGGTACGGAGAGAAGTTTGATGTACAAACGACTCGGACTTTTAGCGGTGACAAATTCACATTCCCGAACTTAGTGCAAGGAGAAGATTTGACAATTAGAGCAGAGCTCCTTTCTAGAACCACTGTTACTGGAAGCTGCAAATTTGAGCTTTCATCCAATGGAGTTTCAGATTTCGAGTTGTTTTCAAGGGTAGGAACCAATGTGACTTCAGACTTTGGAGTAAGTAAAGAGTTGGAAATTGTCGCTCCGAACGGCAACCCTAATGTATTTACGACTATTTCTTATGAAAAGAACGCACCATCGGCAAGTGGTTGGCTAAATTGGCTCAACGTTAATGTAAGGCGTGACCTCGAGATGTCGGGCTCCCAAATGATTTTTAGAGATATTCGATCAGTTGGAGACGGTAATGTGTCAAAGTTCAACATTTCAAATGCATCTGGTATAAACGAAGTTTGGGATGTTACCCAACCGACAACCCCGAAAAGGATTAATGGTATTCTCGAAGGAGGAATTTTGTCGTTTACATTTCCTACCGACGAATTGAAAGAGTTTGTAGCATTTTCGGGTGGATATAAAAGCGTTCGATTGTTTGGGCCGGTAGGCAATCAAAATCTTCACGGTCTAGGGCAAGATGGTGTGGTAGATATGGTGATCGTAGCACCAACCATCTTTATGGATAAAGCCGAAGAGCTTGCGGACATACATCGAAATTACGACCCAGACCCGCTTAATGTGGAGGTGGTTGACGTGAATCACATCTATAACGAATTCTCTTCAGGGATGCGCGATGTGACAGCTATTAAATGGTTCATGAAAATGTTTTATGATCGAGCTAACGGTCAAGAACCCGACATGCCGAGTTACTTACTCTTATTTGGTGACGGCTCTTTTGATAATCGAAACTTCACTGCTGGGAATACAAACCTTATACCCACATTCCAGTCTTTGAATTCACTTGAACCAGCTAACTCTTTTGTTTCTGACGATTATTTTGGGTTCCTCTCTGATGATGAAGGTCAAGGGAATCTGGATGTAATGGATATCGGTGTGGGACGAATTGTTGCTAAGAATATTCAAGAAGCTACTTCTGTAGTCAATAAGATTAGAAGGTATGTTGAAATCAATGAGCAGACCTTTGATGATAACTGCACGGTTTGTGGCAATAATGCGAGCAATTTTGGTGCTTGGCGAAACGCCATAGCCTTGGTCGCAGATGATGAAGATACGAACTCGCACATGAGTAACTCTCGTACCATTGGTAACCAAATTAATGGCTACACGAGCGATTACAATATTGAGAGGATTTTTACAGATGCCTTTCAGCAAATTGCTACCCCGGGTGGAGAACGATACCCCGATGTAAACGCAGCAATAGATCGGAGAGTGAGAAATGGTGCCTTTATTATAAACTACATCGGACACGGAGGGGAGCTTGGTTGGGCACAAGAGCGCATATTGGATATTCCGACCATTCTCGACTGGAATAACTCCACCCAACTTCCAGTGTTCATGACAGCCACATGTGAGTTTACAAGGTTTGATGACCCCCTACGAACATCGGCTGGCGAGATGGTACTACTCAATGGAAACGGTGGTGGTATTGCTCTTCTTACTACAACAAGGCTAGTGTACTCTGCACCCAACTTCACCTTGAATCAACGCTTTTACGATGCTCTCTTTAATAGACCCGATGGTGAAGTTGTTACCCGTCTTGGAGATGTTAGTAGAGAATGTAAGAACAGTTCATTGTCTGCGAGTAGCTCTAATCATCGGAACTTTTCATTGATTGGTGACCCAGCGCTTCCAATGGCTATTCCGAAATACCGAGCAGAAATTTCGGCAATCACAGATACGCTCGGGGCACCTATTGATACGTTGAAAGCACTAGGTGTTGCCAGAGTGACTGGAGAAATTAGAGATCAGTTTGGAAATGTACTACCTGATTTTAATGGGCGATTGAACGCCACTGTGTTTGACAGGATCGAAGAAAAAACCACGCTTGCGAACGATGGTGGAAACCCTTTCACATATCCTACTCAAGAAAACGTTGTGTATAGAGGAAACGCCGAAGTAACGAATGGCCAATTCGAATTTGATTTTGTTATTCCAAAGGATATTTCTTTCGCTACGGATACGACAGCCAGAATTAGTTTATACGCCGTTGGTCTCACTGAAGATGCCACCGGCTTCGCTAACGAGCTGGTGATAGGTGGCCGTGACGAAAATGCCGTAGATGATGGGCAGGGTCCAGATGTCAGTCTTTACCTCAATGATGAAAATTTTGTTTTCGGAGGGTATACCAATGGCACACCAGTCTTGATTGCCGAAGTTTTTGACCCGAATGGTATAAATACAGTTGGGAGCGGTGTCGGGCACGATATTTCTGCAGTATTGGATGGAGATACCCAAAACTCAATCGTCTTGAACGACTATTACGAATCAGATTTGAATACGTACCGAAGTGGTCGGGTTCAATACCAGTTCGATGAGCTTGAGCCGGGCAATCACACCTTAAAGCTCAAGGTTTGGGATGTGCACAATAATTCAAGCGAAGCAGAAATCGAGTTTATAGTCGCAGAGTCGGATGAATTTGCCATTGAGCGGGTTCTTAATTACCCCAATCCGTTTACAACGAATACATCTTTCTTTTTTGAACATAATCAGAGCTGTGACTTCTTGAACGTATTGATTCAAGTCTACACGGTGAGCGGAAAGTTGGTTAAATCCATAAATACTGTATCCAATACAGATGGATTTCGTAATGAAGCCATAAAATGGGATGGAAAAGATGATTATGGAGATAAACTTGCTACGGGAGTTTATGTCTACAAATTGTCTGTTAGAAACCCTTCAGGAGAACAAGTTGAAAAGTTCGAAAAACTTGTGATTCTGAACTAATTCAGATGCGAAGTCAAATTAATTATATTTGCACCCTTCTATAGAACATTCATGAAGAGAATATCCTTTCTTTTATCGATAGCACTCCTAGGTAGTTCACAAGCTTTTTCTCAAAATGTGGACTGTGCAGGAGCAATTAACGGAAGCGATTGCGACCAGTTGAACGCAATCACAACAGCAGTGCCTTTTATGCTCATCAGCCCTGATTCAAGATCTGGAGCGATGGGAGATGCAGGTGTTGCCCTATCACCTGATGTAAACGCACAACACTGGAATGCAGCTAAGCTGGCTTTTTCTGAACAAGAGATGGAAGCAGGCTTCTCATATAGCCCATGGTTACGTCAGCTAGTTGATGATATGAACCTAGCCTATGGTTCTTGGTTTATGAAGTTAAACAGAACATCGGCGGTAGGTGCAAGTTTGAGATATTTTACTCTCGGAGATATCACCTTTACGGATAGCAACGGAAATGAAATCCGTCCATTTAGACCAGCAGAATTTGCTGTTGACGTGAGCTACTCGCTTCAATTGTCAGATCGTTTTAGCGGAGGAATTACTGCCAGATGGATAAATTCTAACCTAACTGGTGGTGTGACTGTTGGTGGCTCTGATTCAAAGGCAGCAAATGCTTTTGCAGTTGATGTATCTGGATTCTATACCAACGATGATATTCGTGTGGGAGATAAAGATGCGACTTTGAACTTCGGTATGGTGATTTCCAATATTGGTAACAAGGTCTCTTACACAAATACGGCAGAAAGAGACTTTCTTCCGACTAACTTGAGATTAGGAACGGCATTCAAAATTGATCTTGATGAGTACAATAGCATCACGATTGCCTATGATGCAAATAAACTACTCGTGCCTACACCACCTGTTTATGATAAGTCTGGTGATCCGGGGTATACTGGAGACGCGAACTTTATCATTGCTGGAAAAGACCCAGACGTGGGTGTTGCTGCAGGTATGTTTGGTTCTTTTGCTGATGCTCCCGGAAATGTCCTGGTTGATGAAGATGGGGTGATTCAAAGAAATAGTGATGGTACGGCTCAGGTTGAAGATGGAAGCGTATTTAGAGAAGAGCTTCGAGAAATCAATCACTCGATAGGTTTGGAATACTGGTACGCTGATCAGTTCGCATTTCGCGGAGGGTACTTCTACGAGCATCCAACAAAGGGTAACCGACAATACTTTACAGTTGGTGCAGGATTCCGCTATAAAGTTTTCGGTGTTGACCTGTCTTATCTAATCGCTACGGAGCAGAGAAATCCATTGGCAAACACGCTTAGATTTTCTCTCAATTTCCGATTTGGAGATGGTGGAGGATCTAGCTCTGCACCAGCAGAATAATCATGAAAATCAAAGTAGGATTAGGGTTTGATGTTCATCAATTGCGTGAGGATCATCCTTTCGTTCTTGGTGGGATAGAGATTCCGCATACTCATGGGGCCTTTGGTCACTCAGATGCTGACGTCCTATTGCACGTGATCTGTGATGCCTTGTTAGGAGCGGCAAATCTCAGAGATATCGGTTACCAGTTTCCAGACAACGATCCAAAGCTGAAAGGCATTGATAGCAAGATCCTATTGGAAAAAACAGTTGAACTCGTTCGCGAAAAGGGATTTGACATCGGAAACATCGATTGCACTATTTGTCTTCAAAAGCCGAAGATCAATCCTTTCATTCCCGAAATGAAGAGTGTGATTGCTCCAATTCTGGGGGTAGATGAAGACGATGTCTCAATCAAAGCTACTACCACAGAAAAGCTTGGGTATGTGGGTAGAGAAGAAGGTGTGAGCGCTTACTGTGTGTGCCTTATTTCCAAATAATTACTTGAAGTTTCTAACTTGGCGGTATGATTCGCTCCAGATCTATACAGATTGATTATGAGCACGCTGAGTCTAAGGATGATTTAGCGCCAGATGATCTCAGACTTTTCCTCAAGGCTGTAGAAGCTTTGCAAAGTGCATATGCGCCCTACAGTGAGTATCGCGTTGGTAGTGCGGTGGCATATTCTAATGGTCATATCGTTCTTGGGAGTAATCAGGAAAACATGGCTTACCCTAGCGGCTTGTGTGCCGAGCGTGTAGCATTGTTTTCAGGTGCAGCTCAATATGCTGATGCAGAAATTGTTGCTATAGCCATTGCTGTTGAAAAAAGCTCGCCAAATTCGAGCATATCTCCTTGCGGAGCATGCCGTCAAGTCATGATTGAGTTTGAATCAAAACAAAAGAGACCAATAAAAATTATCAGTGGCTCAATTGAAGGTGGTGTAGATATATACGAATCTGTCAAACAGCTTCTTCCAATGTCGTTTTATGACGAGAATCTTAAGGGAAAGTAGTTTTCTTATCAAAGTGTGATTCTAACATCCTCTGTGTATATTTGTCGGTTCAATATAGATTAGAATGGCAACAAAAACGACCACTAAGCCTAAGGCTAGCTCTAGAGCGAAAAAGCCAAAGTTCTCGAAGGAAACCTACATTGACTGGTATGAGAAAATCCTTTTGATGAGAAGGTTTGAAGAGAAGTGTGGACAGCTATATATCCAACAAAAATTCGGCGGCTTCTGTCACCTTTACATCGGACAAGAAGCGATCTTGGCTGGTATGTCTTCGGCAATGGACAAGGAAGATCGCGTAATTACCGCCTATAGAGATCACGCACACCCGCTCGTGCTAGGGACTAACCCCGATTTTGTCATGGCTGAGCTTTACGGTAAGACAACAGGCCTTTCGAAAGGAAAAGGTGGTTCTATGCACATGTTTGACAAAGAGCGGAACCTTTTCGGCGGACATGGAATTGTAGGTGCGCAAATTGCACTTGGCGCGGGTATCGCTTTTGCCGACAAATACCGAGGAGATAAGCACGTTACTTATACGTTTATGGGGGATGGAGCAGCCAGACAGGGAATCTTGCACGAAACCTTCAACATGGCTATGACGTGGAACATTCCAGTGGTTTTTGTTATTGAAAACAACCACTACGCTATGGGAACTTCAGTTAAGCGAACATCGAATGTTGAAGATATGAGCAAGCTCGGAATGAGCTACGATATGCCTTCTTTATCGGTAGATGCAATGAAATGCGAAGATGTACACGAGGCTTTTGCCAAGGCAGCTAAGCATTGTCGCGAAGGGAAGGGGCCTTACCTTCTCGAGATGAAGACGTATCGTTACAAAGGTCACTCGATGTCTGATCCGCAGAAGTATAGAACAAAGGATGAAGTTGAGTCATACAAGGCGATCGACCCAATGAACGCTGTGAAAAATGTGATTCTCGAGAATAAGTGGATGACCGAAGAAGAAACAAAAGAGTTAGATAAGAAAGTGAAGGATCGCGTGCAGCAGTCTGTTAAGTTCGCTGAAGAATCACCTGATCCAGTAGCATCTGAACTCTATGAAGATGTTTATTACCAAACCGATTACCCTTACGTTAAAGTCTAAATAGACATGGCAGAAATCGTTAGAATGCCCAAGTTGAGCGACACCATGGAAGAAGGTGTTGTGGCAGAGTGGCACAAAAAAGTAGGAGATGCAGTTGAATCTGGAGATCTCCTAGCTGATATCGAAACAGATAAAGCAACGATGGAGTTTGAGTCCTTCCAGGATGGAACCCTGCTTTACATAGGTGTTGAAAAAGGACAAACTGCTGCAGTTGACTCTATCCTCGCGATTCTCGGAGAAGAAGGTGAAGATGTTCAGGAGTTGATTGATGGAGATTCTGCCCAGGCAAAAGAAGAGCCTGCGAAAGATGAAGCACAGAAAGAATCTAAAGACGAATCGACTTCAAAATCAGAAGAAGAATCAGCTGAGAAAACGAAGGAGCAAGCTCCAAAAGAGACATCTGGAACCAATGGTGGTAGAATAAAAGCTTCGCCACTGGCCAAGAAATTAGCTCAGGATAAAGGTATTGACATTGCATCGGTTTCAGGTACGGGCGAAGGTGGCCGTATAGTGAAACGCGATATTGAAAACTATAGCCCATCAAGCTCATCAGCATCGACGTCGTCTGTATCTCAAGGTGTTGAAAGCTATACTGAAGAGCCTGTTTCTCAGATGAGAAAGGTCATTGCGAAGCGGTTGGGAGAAAGCAAATTCTCAGCTCCACACTTCTACCTGACCATGGAAATAGACATGACTCAGGCAATGGCAGCGAGAAAAGCTATCAATGCATCGCTTGAGCCATCTAAGATTTCATTCAATGACATGGTGATTAAATGCGCCGCTGCGGCTCTGAAGAAACACCCAAAAGTGAACTCTTCTTGGCTTGGAGACCGTATTCGTTATAATAGCCACGTGCACATTGGCGTAGCCGTTGCTGTGGATGAAGGCCTACTTGTGCCGGTTATTCGCCATGCAGATACGAAGCCGATGTTGGCCATTAACGAAGAAGTGAAGGAGTTAGCCGGAAAGGCACGAGATAAAAAACTACAACCCCAGGAGTGGGAGGGTAATACCTTCACCATTTCTAATTTGGGAATGTTCGGAATAGATGAATTTACCGCGATCATTAATCCACCTGATGCCTGTATTATGGCTGTCGGAGCAATTGTTGAGAAACCTGTGGTGAAAAATGGACAAATCGTCGTAGGAAATACCATGAAAGTCACGCTTTCGTGCGATCACCGTGCAGTAGACGGAGCCGTTGGTTCTGCATTCTTGCAGACTTTCAAAGCATACATGGAAAATCCAGTTATGATTTTAGCTCACTAATCGAGTCGATATTCAATTCAAAAAAGGCCGCTTTCGAGCGGCCTTTTTTATTTTTACCCCTTCTAATCCGATTTGAATTGAGCGATTTTCTGAAGACGCAACTCGAATACATCAAGGGGATGGGGCCTGCTCGAGCTGAACTGATGGCATCTGAGCTCGGTATCCGATCCGCAGGTCAGTTGCTCGAGCATTTTCCATTTCGATACGCCGATCGCTCAAAGCTTCATCATATTTCAGAAATTGGCAAGACTTCGCAGTACGTTCAGTTAAAAGGCGTGCTGGGTCCTATATCAACGGAAGGCACTGGCCGAAAGATGCGAATGCGGTCTTACCTCAGAGATGAAACAGGACAAATAGAACTCATTTGGTTTAAGGGGATTAAGTGGTTGAAAGAGAGTTTGAAGCCAGGTCAAATGTATCTAGCCTATGGCAAAACGGGCGTCTTCAATCGAACTCTGAATATCGCACACCCCGAACTAGAATTGGCTAACGAGCAGGCCTTACAAAGTGGATTTATCCAACCAGTATACAGCTCTACAGAGAAACTGAACAAACGTGGCTTGAATTCCAAAGGAATCGAAAAGTCAATTAAGGAATTACTCAGCAGACCTGATTTCGCGTTAGAAGAAAACCTACCTGACTACGTAAAGGAAGAGCTGAAACTAATTTCGCGTAGACAGGCCTACAAGAATATCCACCAACCCCAGTCATCAGCGAGTTTATTGCATGCTCAGCGTAGGATTAAGTTTGAAGAGCTTTTCTACATACAGCTCGAATTGCTTATGAAAAAGAATCGGAGATCAACGGTTGTTCGTGGATTTGTTCTTCCTGAAATCGGCCAATACTTTGATAGCTTTTTTCACAATCATTTACCATTTGACCTTACAGGAGCTCAGAAGCGGGTTCTGAAAGAAATACGCGCTGACATGAGGAGCGGTCACCAGATGAACCGACTATTGCAAGGAGATGTGGGTAGTGGGAAAACGATCGTTGCGGCGCTCACCGCTCTTATGGCAATTGATAACGAGTTTCAGGCAGCGGTGATGGCTCCGACGGAAATTCTTGCGATTCAGCACTATGAGTCCTTTTCCGAAATGTTTGATTCTTTAGGTCTTCGGGTGGAACTCCTCACTGGGTCCACAAAATCGGCAAAGCGAAAAGAGATTTTTCAAGGGATCGAAGACGGTACAATCCACATCCTAATCGGGACACATGCTTTGCTTGAGCCTACCGTGCAGTTCAAAAATTTAGGTGTAGCCATCGTGGATGAGCAGCATCGCTTTGGTGTAGCGCAACGTGCCAGAATGTGGAAGAAGAACGCCATCCCGCCACACGTGTTGGTTATGACAGCCACTCCCATTCCACGCACGCTAGCGATGACCCTGTACGGTGATTTGGAAGTGAGTACAATAGATGAACTACCTCCAGGACGGAAGCCAATTGATACCATGCAATTTTCTGATGCAGGGCGATTGCGCATTTTCGGATTTATGGAAGACCAAATAAAACGCGGTCGCCAAGTTTATGTGGTCTATCCCCTGATTGAAGAATCAACAACGCTCGATTTAAAAGACTTAATGGATGGGTATGAAAGTCTTTCACGCCGTTTTCCAAAACCCGATTTTCAGATCAGTATCGTTCACGGCAAGATGAAGCCGGCAGATAAAGAGTTTGAGATGAATCGCTTTGCGAAAGGAGAGACGCAGATTTTGGTAGCTACGACGGTAATCGAAGTTGGGGTGAATGTTCCAAATGCTTCTGTGATGGTTATTGAAAGTGCTCAGCGTTTTGGACTCAGTCAATTGCACCAGCTTCGCGGAAGGGTGGGGCGGGGCGCTGAGAAGTCGTACTGCTTGTTGGTAGCCGACGATAAGCTCTCAGCCGATGGTCGCAAGCGCTTACAGACCATGTGCGACACCAATGACGGATTTCGAATTGCCGAAGTTGATTTGGAGCTCCGTGGACCTGGAGATATGATGGGGACACAGCAAAGTGGAATGCTCGATTTGAAACTAGCTGATCTGGCTCAGGATTCAAAGGTCTTGCAATTTGCACGAAACACGGCTTTGACCATGCTCGATGAAGATCCAAATCTCGAAATGGACAAGAATGTTCTGGTCAAAAAATGGGCTGAGAAGACAATTCTTAAAAAGCCCAATTGGAGCTTGATTTCCTAAGTGTTTAACCCCATTATTTTTAGTTTTGCGAGTTAAACCTATTCCGCATGAAAATTTCTTTCAATTGGCTTAAAGACTACCTCGATTTTGACCTTTCGCCAGAAGAGCTTGCCGAAATATTGACCGATACAGGTCTCGAAATTGAGAAAGTGGAGCAATTTGATTCTTTGCCAGGTGGATTGCGCGGAGTAGTGGTTGGAGAAGTGCTGGAAACAGCGAAGCACCCTAATGCTGATAAGTTGAAAACGACAAAGGTTGATGTGGGATCTGGTGAGCCATTGGATATCGTGTGTGGAGCTCCAAATGTGGCAGCGGGCCAAAAAGTGTTGGTAGCAACTGTCGGTACCACTCTCGAACCCAAACCAGGGGAAGTCTTTAAGATTAAAAAAGCCAAGATTCGCGGAGAAGTTTCTATGGGGATGATCTGTGCCGAAGATGAGCTTGGAATCGGAGAGAGTCATGATGGAATCATGGTGCTTCCGGCTGACACCCAAGTCGGGATACCTGCTGCGAGCTACCTCGGAATGGAGTCTGATCACATCCTTGAAATAGGCTTGACACCCAATAGAACAGATGGTTTTAGTCATTTTGGAGCGGCGCGAGATTTGGCAGCCAGACTCAATTTGAAAAAGCCAACACGCGCAAAGCTTCCAGCAATAAAAGAAATGCCAGCGCCTGTTTCCAAAGACATGGGGCTTTCCATCACCATAGAAGACAAGGAAGGTTGCGGGCGATATGCAGGGCGAGTGATAAAAGGGCTTAAGGTTGGTCCTTCGCCAAAATGGCTTCAAGATAGATTGAGAGCTGTTGGGCAATCGCCAATTAATAATGTCGTTGATATCACGAATTACGTTCAGCTCGAAACCGGACAGCCTTTGCACGCTTTTGATTTAGCTAAAGTTGAAGGCAACCAGATACGTGTGAATACACTTCCTACAGGGACCAAGTTTAAGACCCTTGACGAGGAAGAGCGAACGCTGGATGAAAGCGATTTGATGATCTCGAATGCCAACGGGGGTATGTGTATCGCAGGAGTGTTTGGAGGTGCTGATAGTGGGGTGACTGACTCTACCACAGGAATTTTTCTTGAAAGTGCATGGTTTAATCCTGTTCGCGTCAGAAAAACCGCTAAAAGGCATGGACTTAATACGGATGCTTCGTTCCGGTTTGAGCGGGGCGTGGATCCAAACGGAACTATTTATGCTCTGGAAAGAGCTACGGATTTAATTCTGGAAATTGCGGGCGGTGAATTGCACGGTGGTGTTTTTGATGAAGTTAGTGAAGTACCAACTCCTGCTGAAGTTCCATTTTCGACCAAGCGATTTGAAGTGCTATCAGGTGCTAAACTTTCAGACAACGAACTTGAGTCGTTTTTCGAATCGCTTGATATTGAAGTCATTTCAAAAGATTCTGACACCTACAAATTGCGTATTCCAACCTACCGTGCAGATGTGACAAGAGAAGTTGATGTAATCGAAGAGGTGCTTCGTATTTACGGATACAATTCAGTAGAGATGCCGACACATATGCGCATGTCCGTTTCTATTGAAGACAAGCCTTCGCGTCATGAGATTCTTTCTGGAATGAGCAAAATGCTCGCTGGTCGTGGGTTTAATGAGATGATGTCAAATGGTTTGACACAGTCTTCAAAGATTTTAGCAGTAACAGGTGATGAAGGGCAGAACCAATTAGTCCCTATGCTAAATCCATTGAGTCAGGAACTCGATGTATTGCGACCAAACCTAGTAGTTAGTTCGCTGGAGCGTGTTGCCTACAATTTGAATCGGCAATCAGAGCGTCTCCGACTATTTGAATTAGGGAAGCGCTACTTGAAAACTGAAGGTGGATACAAGGAAAACACCATGCTAACGTTAACGATGACGGGAAGCAGATTGAGCGAAAACTGGAATAATCCAGCCAAAGAAGTAGGGGCTTCTGACATCAAGGGGCATTTGGAGTCCGCACTCGATTTTATGGGTGTTCGATATGTTCAGGCTGTAAGCGAAGGTGATGCCTTCATCGGCGCTGGGGTTTCAGTTAAGGTGCGCAACAAAGTGGTCGGACAGATTGGCCCGGTTACCAAAAAGGCCTTGAAGGAGTACGGTATCAAGAAGGATGTCTGGATGGCTGAGATCAACATGGACGCTTGTCTGGAAACGGTGAAGCACGCGGCTACCACAATCACCGCACTTCCTAAATTCCCTTCGGTTAGAAGAGATTTATCCCTTCTAGTCGATACAGCTGTCTCATTTGCCGATATAGAGCGCATAGGATTGAAGCGAGGTGGAAAGTTGGTTCAAGAAGTTGGCCTTTTTGACGTTTATGAGGGCAAGAACCTTCCCGATGGCAAGAAGAGTTATGCAGTGAGCTTTATTCTCCAAGATCCAGAAAAAACGCTCAACGATAAAGTAATTGATAAGACAATGGGTGCCATACAGCGCGAGCTTGAATCGAGCCTTGGTGCCAGCCTGAGATAATGCAAAAAATTTGGTACGGTTTCGTCAAGTTCTGGGTGCGATTAGCTATTAAGCTTTTCTATCGCCGGATTGAAATACAAGGGTATCGGGATTATCCGGTAGATGGCCCCGTATTGCTTGCACCGAACCACCAAAATGCCTTTATGGACGCTTTGATTCCGGCAGTCTTTGCCCCGCGTCCGGTTCACTTTTTGGTGCGGGCTGATGTTTTTAAGTCAAAGTTTGCTTGCTGGTTTTTCAATTCTCTAAACATGATGCCTGTCTACCGGCAGCGCGATGGAATTTCAAATCTTGCCAAAAACGACGATGTCTTCGAGCGCTGCTACGAAATACTCCGCAACGAAGGAACTCTGTTGATATTTCCAGAAGCTGGACATCTTGGTATTCGAAAGCTCCGACCTTTGAGCAAAGGGTTTACCAGAATTGTATTTGGAGCACTCAAAGATCATGAGCATTTGAAGATCAAGGTAGTTCCTGTTGGGTTGAATTATGGACACTATTCCGAAGCTCATTCTCGATTGATGCTCAATTTTGGGAAGCCTATCCCTGTAGATAATTACAAAAACCTTTTTGCAGAAAACCCTGCCAAAGCTATGACCGCTTTGCGAGTGGAAGTACAAGAGAAACTCGAGAAGGAGATTATTCATGTGGCTGATGATAAAGCATTGGAGCCCATGGAAATTGAGCTGGAGCGAATCCTGCCATTTTATCTGCGCAGACAGAGCGGGTTTACCCAAGCAAATGCACAGCACTATTTCTACAAGAACAGAGAGAAGAAGCTGGTAGAATTGAGTAAGAATGAGTCCTATATGAAGCGGATTCACATCTACGATATCGAGATGCGCAAAAACAAACTGCGCGCGCCGTTTTTTTTCATCAATGAAAAGGATATTGGATATTGGGCAGTGCAGTTTATCTTTCTTCTGGCTGTTCTACCGTTGTTTTTACTCTCATGGCTTGTTCATTTGCCTACTTACTTAATTATACACGGCATTCTAAATAGATACGTAGCAGATAAGCAGTTTCACAGCTCTATTAAATTGGTAGGTGCCTTGGTGCTCATCCCAATATTCATGTTTGTGTTTGGGGTTGTGGCTATGATGTGCTCTATTCGCACTTCATTTGTTATACTCGGGTTACTTCTGTTCTTTCCGTTTAGCATTATGGTCATTCGAGAACTCAGACTCCCTTACCGATATGCCTTGACAAAAATAAGGATGGTTGTACTCAAATTAAGGAATAAGGACTTGGTCAAGTATTTGAAGTCGATCGAAGAAATGATCCTAAAATCTATAGGCTGATGAAGATAATTTTTGCCAGTAACAATCCGAATAAACTTGCTGAGATGCGCAAAGCTCTTGGTGATGGGTTTGAGCTGATTTCATTGAATGAAGCCGGTTTTGAAGGAGAGATACCAGAGACAGGTGAAACGCTCGAACACAATGCACACCAGAAGGCTCAATATATTTTTGATCGTTTTAAAACCCCTGTTTTTGCAGATGATACTGGTTTGGAGATTGAAGCATTGGGTGGAAGACCAGGTGTTCATACGGCGCACTATTCGGGACAAAGAGACCCGCAAGCCAATATGTCAAAAGTCTTGAATGAGATGATTGATGCCGAGAATCGTTCCGCTCAATTTAGAACGGTCATTTCATTCATTACATCCGAAGACCAAACTCTATTTGAAGGTGTTGTAGAAGGTGAGATTGCCAATGAAATTTCTGGTAGCCAAGGTTTTGGATACGACCCTATTTTCATTCCCACTGGCGATAAGAGAACGTTTGCCGAGATGACGATGGAAGAAAAGGGCCGAATGAATCACCGTGTAAGGGCACTAAAAAAGCTTGTAGATCACGTTAAGGGTCTCGCTACCGCTTAGGCATCGTTGCTTCAATGATCATTGTGATCAATTCTTTCTTAGAAATCCCTGCTGCTTCCGCTTGTTGTGGTACAAGACTTTTGTCACTCATTCCAGGTACGGTGTTGATTTCAATAGGGTAAAATTCATCCCCCTTCAACTTATAATCTACTCTTGCAAACCCTCGGCACATAAAAGCTGTAAAAATCTCTTTCGAGATACGCTGGCACTTTTTGTACAAGTCGGGCGGCAAATCAGCTGGCGTAATCTCTTCAGTCTGATCGTAATCGTACTTAGCTGCATAGTCGAAAAACTCCTTTTTCGTCCTGATCTCTGTAATCTCTAAGGCTCGTGGTCCTTCAGGAGTCTGCACAATACCGCATGTGTATTCACCGCCTTCTAAATATTCTTCTATCAGGACTGCACCACCTACACTATGAGCCTTTTTAACGGCTTCTTCTAATTCGCCTTCTTGCTTTACTTTCGAGATTCCAAGACTCGAACCACCTTCATTTGGTTTGACAAACAATGGATACCCCAATTTGCTTGAAACTTCGCTAACCGAAAGTTCATCAGGGTGGTTCACCAAAATCCCTTGAGCCACGTTTATTCCCATCATTCGCATGACACGTGTCGTGGTAATTTTGTGAAAAGTGATTGAACTATTCAGCACATCGCCACTGGTGTAGGGCATGTTGATCAAGTCGAAGTACCCCTGAAGTTTTCCATCTTCACCAGGTGTTCCGTGAATCATATTGAAGCTAATATCTGGCTTAAATCGTTGAGCCCCATCTTGAAAGCTGAAGTCATTTTTGTCGATCGTTGCATCCCCAGATTCTCCGATACCTACCCAGCCGTTCTCATCTATTCGCATCAGCCGCGGATCATACTTTTCGCGATCTATGTTCTCCAAGATCATTTGAGCACTTTTCATCGATATCACTGATTCACCAGAAAAGCCTCCACAGATGATTCCTACTTTCAATTTCTTATCCATTTAATGTCAAATATAGGCCTAAGTTCTGCCAGAGTATTAACGGCAGCTAGCGAAGAATTGACACCGACATTGTGAATTAAATTTTGCATCCATCCACAAAAGGCATATTGGCAATAAACTGATGATGATTCCGTTAATCAGAAATAAGATTTTAGCTTTGATGGCTATCTTTGCGGGGTTGACAGAGAATACATGAAAAATTTATTTAGGCTTTTGATAAACGGCAGATTTTGGATGCACGTAGCGCTCATTCTGATCGTCATATCAGCATCTGTGTATCTGGTTTTGTTATGGGCCAACACTTATACAGATCACGGTGAGGCTATTGAAGTGCCGGCTATCGAAGGGATGCAAATCTCAGATATAGAACAAGAGTTGCTCAATCTGGGACTGACATACGAGATTACAGATAGCGTGTATAGCGATGTGATCGACAGAGGAAGCATTGTAAGTCAAAACCCAAGTGGGGGAATTAAGGTGAAGGAAGGGCGTACAATATTTTTGACGGTAAACAGTCTGCTACCGGAAATGGTACAAGTACCAGACTTGGAAGGCAAGTCCAGACGAATTGCCATTCCTTTGATTGAAATAGCTGGATTATCCCTTGATGAGTTGAAATATCAACCCGATGAGTCGTGTACTGATTGTGTTTTGGGGCTCATTTATCAAGGAAAACCCATCGAAGCAGGAGAGGAGTTGAGAAAAGGTGAGAAAATAAGTCTGATTCTCGGGCGCCAGAGTAATGTGCGTACAACGGTTCCAGATATTGCGGGAATCACTTATACCGATGCACGTGAACTGCTAAGTGGCCTTTCACTCAATATGGGAGCCATCATTTATTGCAATGGTTGCGAAACAGAAGAAGATACACTGAAAGGGTACATTCTTAACCAAACGCCAAATAGCGGCGATGAGGTGAAGCTTGGTTCCTTTATTGACGTTTACTTGACAACAGATACGGCTGCAGCTAAATCGCTGAGGTCTTATAAAGATACAACTGCACAACTATGAAATGGAGACTAGTAATTATTGGAGCAATCTTGGCGCAAATATCATTTGCCCAGGAAATGATTTACCCGGCTACCTTCGGTACCAACATTGACCAAAAGCTGGTCAAGCGTGGGATTGCTGAGCAACAGCAAAAAGACGATGTAATGCTCGAGCTTCCTTTTATCGATGATTTTTCTGTCGATCGTTTCTCAGGCAACGAGGGTGGGTATCAAGTGCTGTGGGAAGGAAGACAAGCGACTAGAAACAACGGCTGGCCTTTGAATCCACCGACGGTTGGTGCGGTCAGTTTTGATGGCGCAGACGAGTTCGGTTACCCATACGACTGGGAAATTGGCAATGCAGGACCGGCAGACACTTTAACATCTTGCCCAATTAATTTGGAAGGAGATATTCAAGACGATTACGGCATAAGTTTTTACTACCAACCAAAGGGAAATGCCCATCCGAACACAGCACCTTCTTCTAATGATTCCCTCATACTCGAGTTTTACGCACCGGAGATGGATGAGTGGTTTTGGATTTGGTCAACTAATGATCTGAGCAGTACTGATGAATTTACTTTTGTATATCTCCGGATAAATCAAACACGCTATTTGAAAGAAGGATTTAAGTTCCGGTTTAGAAACTATGCAAGATTGCAGGGAGCTCTTGATACCTGGAATGTGGATTATGTATGGCTGGACATCAACAGTAATAATAGCTCAGAGATTATTGACGATGTGGCCTTTGCCAAGCAAGAGCATTCACTTTTGAATAATTACACAGCTATTCCACGCGATCACTTCGCAGAAGACCCTGCTTCACAAATGATAGATGCGGTGAATGTTTTATATCGAAACTTAAACGACGTTCCGCGTACCCTACAAGGAAACAAAGTGCGGGTTATTGATGCGCTTACGGGAACTGTGATGGAAGATCATTTGAATCCATCAAACCCAGCGGTGCCTGCTGGCTCAACACTAGAATACGAGCACAGTATTGATTCATCTCCGAATAGTATCGTTTACGATCCAAGTACAAGCGATACCGAACTTGACTATGAAGTTCAGTTTATACATGATGTAGCCGATTTCAACTTAACGGCGAGCAATGACACCATGCGCTTTCATCAGAAGTTTTTTACGCATTATGCTTACGATGATGGTTCTGCTGAAGCGTCATATGCAATACCATCAGCAGGTGCTGATGTAGCACTGCGCTATGATGTGATGAAATCGGATAGCATTTGGGCGCTTGAAATTTATACCATGCCATTTGGATATGATTACGAAGGGACGCCGATAACTGTGACAATTTGGGAAGACGAAAACGGAGAACCAGGAGATGTCATTTCAGAAAGTCTACGCAACGTGGAGCACGGAGTAGAATCTTACCAGCAATCGATTATTTATCAATTTGATTCGGCGGTTTTCATTCCCTCAGGAAGCATCTTTGTTGGTTATCAACAAAGCAATCAAGAAAATGGAATTCGCATTGGTATTGATTTCAATACAGAAGGAAACGATGGGAATCTTTTCTACAATGAAGGGTTTTGGCAAGCTTCGAGCATACCTGGTTCTGTCATGATCCGCCCAATGTTTACTTCAAATGGGTACGAAGATTTGGTTACCAAAACCGATTTTGTCGATTTTTCTGATCAAGTGAAAGTCTATCCGAACCCAGCACGAGATGTGCTCAATATAAATACTGATCAAGAAGGAATGCTTGTTGGTCGCGTTTACGACATCAGCGGACGCATGCTCGATTCGTTTCAGTTTAGAGGGAGTGTACAGAGATCTGTTTCATCTTTTGAAAATGGGGTTTACCTCCTGATTATTGAGGATGATTTTGGTAATAGAGGTGTGAAAAAGTGGATAGTAAATCACTAGGATGAGGGAAGCCGAGGAGCCAGAGGACGAAGTATTATACGAGCATTACAAGATAAAGGCAGATGCTGGTCAAGAGTTATTGCGAATAGACAAGTTTCTGATGGATCGAGTGCCCAATACTTCCCGAACAAAAATTCAGGAAGCCGCTACGAATGGAAATATTCAGGTAGATGGGCAGAAGGTAAAAGCCAACTATAAAGTTAAGCCTGGTGATGAAGTGTCAATTGTTTTGCCATATCCGCAACGCGAGATAGAGCTCATTCCTGAAGATATTCCGATCGAAATACTTTACGAAGACGACACGCTGATCATTGTAAATAAGCCCGCGGGCATGGTGGTACATCCTGGGTATGGAAACTACAGAGGGACTTTGGTCAATGCCCTTGTTCACCACTTCGATCATTTGCCAGAGCAGGAAGGAGGAATTCCGAACAGACCTGGGCTGGTACATCGATTGGACAAAAACACCACTGGCGTGATGGTCATCGCCAAAACAGAGCAGGCTCTGACAGATCTTTCGCTTCAGTTTTTTGAGCGCACTACCGATAGAAGGTATGTCGCCTTGGCTTGGGGAGATATTTCTGAAGATGGAACCGTTGAAGGCAATATTGGAAGGTCCTTGAAGAACCGGAAGGTGATGTCGGTATTCCCGGAAGGTGACCACGGAAAGCATGCGGTGACGCATTACAAAGTGTTGGAACGCCTCAACTACGTGACGCTTGTTGAGTGTAAGCTCGAAACCGGAAGAACTCACCAGATTCGCGCTCACATGAAGTTTATTGGCCACCCACTTTTTAATGATCCGGAGTACGGTGGAAACAAGATATTGAAGGGAACCACATTTAGCAAATACAAGCAGTTTGTGATCAATAATTTCAATGTTCTTCCATACCAGGCTCTGCACGCTCGAATGCTCGAATTGACTCATCCGGTTACAAAAGAGCGTATGAAGTTTGAAGCTGATCTACCTGAAAACTTTCAAGCTGTGATTGGTAGATGGCGCGACTATATTAGCCATCGACAAGACTAACCCTTATTTTTTAAGTAGGCGTCAGCCGTAGCGCTGCGTCTTATCTTTCCCGATTCTGTGTATAAAAACCTATCCAGTTCAATTACCTCACGTGGCTTATGAATTGGAGATTCCCACTCGATAGTTGATAGGTCCAAATCATCGACTTTTCCTTCGGTAAACAGCACAACGCGTTGACCGAGTCTATCATCTGGCATACCTGCGATAAAAAAGGAATTTGTGATAGAGCCTTCGAGTCTGGATTCGAGTCGCTCTGGAATCAATTTTACACCACCAGAATTAATTAGGTTGTCGCGTCGTCCCAACCACCTAAAGCCCAAGTTTTCACGTTGAATTAGGTCGTTAGTCTGAATCCAACCATCTGTGATTCCCGGCCAGTTTATTCTAAGAGCGGAGTCATCATCTACATCGATTTCCACACCTTTCAGCGGCTGGTAAGTGAGACCGCCTTCTCGAACTTTTGCCAGGGCAAAATGCGTCAGCGTTTCGGTCATACCGAAACTGGCAAACACATGTAGGTTTTTATACAACGCCTTTTGAATAAGTTTTGGGCTCATCGACCCACCACCTATCAAAAAGGTGGTTTTTGGGGCTTCGATTTGATCTATACACCCATCCAATTGATGGGGAGTTAAAGGGATAAAATCAAAGTCGATTTCGCCACTTAGTGGCGCTGAACTGGGTGAATGAATGTGAAGATCAAATCCTCCAACTATGGCCCGGATAACCATCATTTTTCCCGCGATAAAACTCAACGGGAGAAAAAGCCCAGCTTTAGTATTAGGCCCTAAACCAAAGAATTCAATTGTAGCTAGGGCTGACTGTATCAGCGCCGATTTAGGAAACTCCATGGCCTTTGGCTTCCCGGTAGAGCCCGAACTGTGAACGGTTAAGGATGTGCTGTCATCAAAAAACTGAGCCGCAAAGCGAAATACATCGGAGTCGTGTATTTCCAAACTAGACTTTGGATAAAACGTTCCGTTTAGGATTATTCCGTCATACGATTGATGATCTAGCTTGTCCATTGAGTCGGGAGCTGCCATGGCTTTGTTCGAAGATACTTCAAATGTCCCTTTTCAATGACCATAGGCGAGTCAATATTGTTGGTGTAAAGCATGCCCGTTCCTAGTCCTTGTGGAATAATCGCCTTTTTTGATGCCGTGTATTGAGCAATGGCGTTCAATCCAATATTGCTCTCTAAAGCGGAAGTCATCCACCAATAAGCACCAGCATTTTCAGCGATCTCGATCCACTCATCGGAGTCCTTCCACCCACCGACCAAGGTCGGTTTCAGAATGATCGCTTGCGGTTTAATGGTCTCGATCATTTTCTTTCGCTTCTCACTGAATTCGACACCGATCAATTCTTCGTCTAAGGCAATGTCTATTGGCGTGTTTTCGCAAATCCGAGCCATTTCTTCCCACTGGCCTTGTCTGATGGGCTGCTCGATCGAATGAATATCATATTCTGCCAATTGATGCAGTTTAGTCAAAGCATCGTCAGGCGCAAAGGCACCGTTGGCATCCACTCGAACAGTAATGTCGTTTTTTGAGAATTCATTTCGAATCCCACTCAGTAGATTGAGCTCTTCTTCAAAATCGATTGCTCCAATCTTGAGCTTTATTGTCGTGAAACCCTGGTCAATCTTTTCTGTGATTTGCGCCTTCATATCGGCGTGATTACCCATCCAAACCAAACCGTTGATCGGAATCGTTTTGAGTCCACTTGAAACCGGATTATCCAAAAGTTGATTCAAATCTCCACTCTCAAAATGCGCTTCGGCCATTTCAAGCCCGAATCGGATAGAAGGCCACCCGTGCAATTGGGGCATGGACTTGTTTTGGTTAATAGATTCGACAATTCGATCGAGCGTTTCTTCATACCCAGGCCGGTCATCAATAGAGAGGCCCGGTAGCAATCCACATTCACCTATTCCAAATCGACCGGTTCCAGGATCTGAAATGGCAATAAACCAACTTGGCTTTTCTGTAAAAGATCCGCGTGAAGTTCCACGAGGACGATCGAAAATTAATGTGTGCTTGTGCCAGGTAGCTTGTTTCATCAATAGATTAGCCCCAATCCCATGGTTACCGCAAACAACAATGTGGAAAGGGCGAGTTTTTTGAGCTCCACATCAAGCTCTGATGGCGCTTCGTTTTGCGCAACAACCCTGATGTTTTGAATGAGCATAGGGGCTGCAAGAAGGAATAGAAACTGGAAGGGAGAGTGATATTCTATCAAAGTGAAAACGATGGCACAAATGAGAGCTCCGAGTACTAGCAATGTGTGGTAAATCTTGGCATTTCGCTGTCCAATGCGAACAACCAGTGAGTTTTTGCCAGAGTTGCGATCATTTTCTTCATCTCTCATGTTATTAAGGTTTAAGACACCTGTAGCCAGCAGTCCAATAGAAACGGCTGGGAGCATTTCATGGAGGTTTATTTCATTGGTATGAAGAAAATACGTACCTGTAACACCTGTAAGTCCGAAGAAAATGAAAACGGCTATATCTCCCAAACCTTGATAACCATAAGGTTTTTTGCCTACAGTGTACTTTATCGCCGCTACAATGGCCAATACGCCTAAGCCTAGAAAGAAGTAAATAGTCTTCATTCCTACAGTCTTTGATGCTTCCATTAGGAGCCAAAGTCCAGATACAAAAGCCAGTACGGCAAAAATGCCAATAGCCACTCTCATGGATTTGAGAGAGATCTCTCCACTCTGAACGGTTCTTTTTGGCCCACGTCTGGAGTCGTTGTCAACTCCGTTTTTGTAATCTCCGTAATCGTTTGCCAAATTGCTAAGTATCTGCAAAAACAAGGTGGTTGCAAGGGCACCCAAGAGAATGTTTACGTAGAAACTACCCTTCCAAAGAGCGAGAAGGCTCCCTAAAATGATACTCGAGAATGAAAGTGGTAGGGTTCTTAACCGAAAGGCTTTGAACCATGCTTCTACGGTCGTCATATGCGGCAAATTTCGCAAGAATGAATTAATTCACGAACCTAAACCCCAGTATTTTCTGAGAATTTATCAAAGTTTTGACTTTTCAGAATCGATTAAAAATCCATTGTGTGAAATCTTGTGTGAACAGAATGATTCCCAGATTGTTCTCAACGTATATTTAGAGACAATGGGTTACCCAAAAAAAATTAAAGGCGCTGGATACGAATTCTCCAAAGATGAGCGCGGATTCTATTATCTCTATTTGCTATCGGGGCCCAATTTTACGGTTAGAGATATCGTGGATATAGAAAAGTACATGGACGTGCTTCATCAAAGCCAGCCTTTACCCTTTTTGATCGAATTGGGATATGGCACAATTCTCTCCGAAAAAGTACAAGCGATTTTCGCCTATGGAAGCCATCGAAGATCGGTTGCCGACGCCATTTTGATCAGTACTCCGGCTCACCGAACCACAGCCAATCACTACATCAGGCAGTTTAGACCCAAAACGCCGACACGCGTCTTCAGCGATGTTTTCGATGCCCTCGAGTGGATAGGTTCAAAGTCTAAAGCGAATATTGCTTAGTCAAAGCTTCGGAAATGAATTTGAAGTAATTTTTGAGAACGGGAGCATTCTCCGTTTTCGGAGTTGAGACTTCCATGATCACCTTTTTGCTTTCACGGTTGAACTGTTCAATTTTCTCATTTAAATTTTGCTCAGAATCGGCTTTGATATGTTCAAACCCATACGCTTTGGCGATTGCCTGAATATCCACAGGATGATAGGCGTCAAAAAAGGACTCGAGTGCATCAGTCGTGTCCGGTCCTTTGATGATTCGAAATATGCCGCCTCCACCATTATTGATAACGAGGATCTTCAAGTTTTCAGGGAAATCGCGGTTCCAGAGTGCGTTGATGTCGTAGCAGAAAGACATGTCTCCCGTTATGATCAAGTGTGATCTTTTTGGGTCCTTTTTGGCAAAGCCTGCAGCAGTACTCGTCGAGCCATCAATTCCACTGGTGCCCCGGTTGGCGTATTGTTCCACGCCAGATTGATGCCCAAATAACTGGGCATATCTCACAGGAGAACTATTGGCAAGGTGAAGTACGTCGAAATTCTTTGACCCGCCCAACACCTCGTTAAACACTTTGAAATCGGAATAGGGTAAGTTATCGACGTATGAGTCATGGGCATCCTGCGCTGTCAGCTTTATAGACTGCCACTTTTCGCGATAGTCCGAATTTGTTCCCCCCATAAACTCCTTACATACCGACAAGCCCACATCTGGTTTCGAATCAATATGGTGCGTAAGCGTTTGGAACGTATCGATCAGTTCAGAACTATCTTGAATATGAATGTGATTTCTGACTCTTGCTTCTCGCAGAGTTGCTTTTACCACCTTTGAAACAAGCATACCGCCTGCACTTATGAGTACATCAGGCATGATGTCCGACAGGGTTTCAGGATCATTTAATGACATCAAAATCCGATCGATCGTACTGATTGCGCCAGGGGTGCCGATATTACTTGTGGTTTCTGTAAGAACGGCAGTGTTTTGAAACTTTTCTAGTTCCGAAACAATGGCTGATAGCTTCGGATCGGGGGCCAACTGACCAATCAAGACGAGAATCTTCTTCTGTCCTGAAATCACATTGTTGATCTCATCCTTTGTCGATTTGTCGATGGATTTACTCGTGGCTAACTTTCGGATGGGTGTGCGAAACTCCAGGAGTTCTTCCGATGAAACCTGCTTGTAAAGCGGTTCGCGTAAAGGAACGTTGATATGAACGGGGCCGTCTGATACATGGAGTGCGCTATCGAGCTTTCTGATATTCCAATTTCGCTCTATGTCGTTTGCAGGCTCTGATTTGAGAGAGAAAGATTCACGGATGTGATTGGCTAAAACCCCTTCCTGACGTATGGTTTGGCCATTTCCCTGGTCAACCCATTCAAGCGGACGATCTGCACTAACGACAATCAGTGGTAACTTCTGATAGAATGCTTCGGCTGTTGCCGGTCCAATATTAATGACTGCCGAACCACTTGTGCACACTACTGCAACGGGCTTTTTTAAAGCCAAAATCATGCCCAGTGCGTAAAACCCGGCTGACCTTTCATCTGCGATACTGTGACAATTAAACCAAGTGTCACTGTGGAAAGAAATGGTCATTGGGGCATTTCTCGATCCCGGACATATGATTATGTCTTGAATGCCGAATGCTTTAAATCTGGAAACTAATAATTGGATGCCTTCTTTATCGCTGATCAATTTGGATCTAATTATGTTTTAATAGCTGAAACATGGCTTGGGCTTTTGCCTCGGTCTCATCCCATTCAGCCTGAAGAACCGAGCCTTGAGTGATTCCTCCACCTACGTAGATGGAAGCCGTGTTCTGATGTATTTGCATACACCTCAAATTAACGTAAAAATCTGCGTTTTCATCGTCTCTAACCAGTCCAACGTAACCTGTATACAATCCCCGATCGTGGTTTTCGTATTGGTTAATCACTTCGATTGATTTTCCAACAGGTAGACCAGCAATGGCCGGGGTAGGATGAAGTTCAGATAGAATGGTATCCAGAGTCAACTGTCCTATTGGAAATGTAAATGTGGTCTTGATGTGGGCTACGTTTCCCGCTTCAATTGTTTCAGGACTTGATTCGGCGAATTCTTCAGTACCCAATTTATTTAAAGTTGCTCGGATATGTTGGCTGACCAATTCTTGTTCATCAATTTCTTTGTCGCCCCAAGTGTAAGGGGCATCAGAAACTGGCTGCGTACCTGCAAGACTTACTGTTTTCAGTATTCCATTTCTATGCTCTAGCAAAATTTCGGGGCTGGCACCTACCCAACATCCGTGCGAAGGATGAAGTAGAGTATAGTTAAAACTGTCCTTGCGTATTTTATTCAGATTCTGAAAAACTTCAGTTAAGTCAAAATCTCCATTCAGTTCCACGGTTTTGATCTTCGAGAGAATGGCTTTTTTCAGCTTATTCTGATGAAACAGGTTAACAAATTCTGAGAATGTTCCAGCGTATTCTTTGAAACTACTTCCGGTTTCTTCAACACTCAATGATGTTTCACCTTCTTTCTTCGAAACGCTATAGTATACTACGTCATCGCTACCCCATGGTTTTACTACAAAATAAGGGTGAGTTGATGGTTTATCAGTCCCGCATGATTCGAACCGATATATTTCATCGGAGTTGGGAAGCCGACACCAGGCAAAAGGTGACAAGGAATTCTTTGTAGAAAGCACTTTATCCATTTGGCAGATCGACAATCATATTGGTCATTCGGCAGATGCTGATCAATTTACCCTCGGAAGTTTCAATTCGAATCTCCCAAACGTGTGTGGTCCTCCCGCGGTGTATTAACGTACCGGTTCCTACTACTTCGCCATCTCTAGTGCTCTTAATGTGGTTCGCATTAATTTCAAGCCCTACCGCTGCTTTATTGTCTTTTTCGACTAGCAGGTGACTCCCAAGGCTTCCGATAGATTCTGCGAGAGCAAGTGTAGCCCCGCCGTGAAGAAGCCCAATTGGCTGATGAACCTTTGCTGTGACTGGCATTCGCGCTACTATTCTATCTTTCGTTATTTCTTCAAAGGAAATATTCAGCGTTTCGATTAAGGTGTTCTGGCAAAACGCTTTCACTTCTTCTAAGCTTCTATTCACCTGGCAAATTTTTATCAAAGATACCATAAGGCTCATATTCACTGTCAATTTATCGCTAGGTTGTAGATTTGACAAAAATTGAATGCTTTGGCAGAAAAGAAAAAAAGAATCCTACTCGTCGAAGACGAAGAAAGCTTGATCGAAGTGATAGCTCTGAATTTCCGACTGGAAGGTTATGATGTGACCATAGCCCGCGATGGTGACGAAGCTATTAAAACTGCCTTAGGCGCGAGATTTGATCTCTGCATACTCGATATTATGCTGCCCAAAATAGATGGGATAACCGTGTGCCGGACTTTGCGGATGGAAAATGTGGGGATTCCCATTCTTTTTCTGAGTGCTAAGTCGTCGAGCAGCGATAGGGTGGAAGGCCTAAAGAGTGGTGGAGACGACTATCTGGTGAAACCATTCAATTTGGAGGAGCTTCTGCTGAGAATATCAAATCTAATACGGATTCATGGAATGGCTAAAGGCGAGGACTCAGATTTGAAGTCATATGCCTTCGGAGGAAATGAAGTTCGATTTGACACTTTTGAAATTCGAGGTGTTTCAGGAGAGTGGATCACGCTGTCCAAACGAGAGATAAAACTTCTAAAATTTTTAATTGAGAAAGAAGGCCAGGTAGTTTCGCGTGAAGAAATTCTGGAAACGGTTTGGGGGTATGACGTGTATCCATCCACCCGAACTATCGACAATTACATACTCTCTTTTCGTAAATATTTTGAAAAAAATTCCCGAGAACCGGTTTTTTTTCAATCAATTCGAGGGGTTGGGTATAAATTTAGTGATCCGTCCCATAAGACGTAATCCGCATTAAACCAGTTTGTTATAGGGGTTTTTCTGGGTTGATGAAAAGGTTTGTCGGGAAAAAAGAGCCATTTAACGCGTTTTTTTCAGGATTAAAGGCAACCATGGAATTATGTCCCGTCTTATAGGTGGTTTCAAATTTTTCCTTGCAGGTTTTAAGGCGCCCCGAATTCGTTCCGGGCGCTTTTCTATTTTTCAAACTTTGCGTATTCGAAACTTTCGCTTTTCTCCAGCTTTTCAGCCGTGTTCAGCATAGCACGGATCGTCTCAGTCAAAAAGGATTCGTACGCCTTGCATATCTCTTGATCTTCAATGCTATGCTCGGTGAGAAGACTCCTGTCGTATGGCTTCGGCATCGATATGATTGATGCTCCTTTTATTTTTCGAGTGTAATGCTTTTTGGCTAGCCATTGGTATAGCATGAGCTGGGCTAGTTTTGGATGCTCTGATAAAGTTTTATGGTCTATTTCCCCATTTATATCTTTGGGGTATACATTCCCGGTTTTGTAATCGATCACCATCAAACCATTTTCATGTCCTTCAACTCTATCCGCAATTCCAAAGAGATTGGCTCGGATGGTTAAATCATTCAACTGCACTTCAAAAGGAGCTTGCATCTTGATTTCAGCATCAATGAAGTCAAATGCTCCTTGAGTTTGCACATAGTCCATCTCTGAGTCGATGAACTTCGAGATCATCTCGAAAGCTTTTTGTCTTAGCACTGCATTGAGACCAAAAGGAGAACCGATCCAGTCTTCATTCTTGACTATTGCATTATCCAATTCATCCCCAATTCTCAACTTCAGCTTTATCAAGTGCTCATGCGTTACTTTTTCTTTCACCAATGGTTTATACAGCTCTTCAAGCGCATCGTGAACTACAGATCCATACGTAGCATTTGATACTTCAGCAATTTTTGGCTCATCAAGTTTCATCACTGAAGTGTAGTACCATTCAAGCGGGTCTTCATGAAATCGATTAATCGAAGATGCAGACAGCCTCTCTTCAATGTGTCTTTTAATTTGATCGAAAATGACATTGTCCTTCTCTACCACACTTTCTACACTCGGACTGTTATCAGATACAGCCGGTGAGAACCACTTGATGTGCAAATTTGGGTTCAACTCCTTCAAATTGTATTGTAGCTGAGATATGTAGCGGCTCATTTCTCCACCGCTAATACCTTCTCTGTTGGTATGATATACTAACGACAGCTTTTTCGCATTCTGGATGAGTCTGTAGAAGTAATATGAAAACACGGACTCCCGTTCGCGTTTACCAGGTAAACGATGGTGGTTGAGAATTTCATAAGGAATAAAACTCTCGAAATTGGGTTTGGGTGGCAACACGCCTTCATTCACCGAAGTGATAATGACGTGTTCAAAGCTCAAGCCCCTTGACTCCAGCATTCCCATGATCTGTAACTGGTCGATGTGCGACCCAATAAGATCGACTTTAATGTTCCGTATCCACTGAAATACTATCTTCTTCAGACCATCCAAATCCATAAGGTCAAATCCATCAGCTTTCATTTGAGCTAGGCCTATGCGCAGCTCTTCAGATACTTTTCGAATTTGAATTTCAAGAAGTTTGTTTTCTGCTTTTCCAGCTTGCGCGCCGAGTTTAGCAAATACCTTCGCCAAGCTTTCAACTCTTCCCTTGCCTTCACTTTTCAACCAATCGAATATCAGTTCCCAATCAGAGCTTTCAAGCGACTCTCGCAATGTTTCGATGCTCATGTATCCATTTGGCGGAATATTTTGACTCACATAGGGCATCAAAAGGCGTGTGACCTGATTGTCAACGAATTCATTCCAGGCATCGAGCTTCACCAGTATTTTTCCGTCCGTGAGCGCCGTTCTCTTAGCCAAATCAAAAAGCAATTCTATCCAGTAGGCAACTGCACTATCTGCAATGGATACCCCCATGGTGATATTAGCTTCAATCTCTTTGGGGATATAGCTCAAAACGGGGGTGAGTAAACTTTCGTCTGATAGGACTAGCGCCGTCTTCTTGAGTGAATCAGATGGTAAGATTTCCAGCAAATGTCCTACAATCGCCGCTTGCTGCAAATTGAAATCAGTCTGATAGACGTCGATTTTAAGCTCTTTTTCGAGTAGACCTTTCTTTGGCGTCAACGCTTTTCCAATCCCCTTCTTTAAGTAAGATCGGATAAACGTACCAGCATGATGATTGTTGGTATCGAGGTAATATGGATCTCCTTCAAAAAGGCACAGCGCCCGGTTTTCCTTGACAAGCCGTTTAATGATTTCCTGTTCGCACCCACTCAAGGCGTTCAGTCCTGCAAATACGTAAAAGGTGGAGCTAGAAGCAATGACACTATCCAACTTTTCCAAGCAAGAAGAGACAATCAAACCGCTATATCCAAGTTTTTTTGATTTTAAGTCTTCCTTGAAGATGTCATGTATTTCCTTCAAGCTCATCCAAAATGACCTGTATTTTGATTGGGACTCGCTCAAGGGCTCATCTAGAAAGCTAAAATGCTCTATATCGGTATACGCCACCAGGTCTTTGAAAACATCTGCGTTTTTGAGACCATGACTATCGATGGTATTAAAATCTTTGATTAATGTGTCGCACCAGCCAACCACCGCGTCTAGTGATTGTGCATGCGCACCCATCACCTTTTGGTAGGCCTTGTAAAATGCACCGGCCAACTCAATATGATTGGCCGATTGGAGCCCGCTTATTTTCCCAGCCCATTGATTGATCGTTGTAATCTCTGGTGTCCAGCTGGTATGTTCCGTTCTCCGGGCAATGGTTCGTTTCAACTCCAAACCTGAACGTTGGGTAGGGAGAATGACACAGATATTTTGGAATGGAATTTTTAAGTTTTCGAGCTCGTCAAATAGGGCTTCTGAGAAAGCGCTCATGCTTTGAATCCTTTGCCGATAAAGCTAAGGAATTCTTTGAAGGCTTTTCGCGATTTGAACACCTTCATCATTTCACCAGAAAGGGATTGAGACTGTCTTTCTTCTTCCGCTTCTTTCTGAATATTGCGTGGTTTTTCAAGGCTCACGTTGAAGTTCGGGTCATCTTCGGCCAATTTGTCTGCTAGTGCGAAAAGAGATTTGGCCTTACTTTGATGTCCAAGTTTCTCTTCCAAAAGTCCGAGGTTGTTGTGAGCCACAGCATCTTCAGGGTCAAGACTTATTGCAATCTGATAATCTTCAATAGCCCCCTGAATATCACCCATCGCATCGCGAATATAGGCTCTACTAGAGTATCGGTAAGGGTTTTTTGGCTCCAATGATTGAGCCGTATTCATATCTTGAAGAGATGCTGGAAGATCATCATGGTGAAAGAATGCTACTGCTCGTGTACTATACCAATCTGCATTAGTATTGTCCATCTCTATGGCTTTAGAGAATAGTTTTATGGCTTCTGCATACCGATCCTTCTCGTATGCATCCTTACCTTGTTGGAAAACGTTTAATTTGTCAGACATCCTTATATTTTGCTGTGGAATTTCCCCTGTACCGTAAATACATCAATGAAAAGTCGTACTTCAAAATTACTTCTCTTGAGGGATTTACTGAAATTCAGACCATAGGTAAAAACTATAGGACGATTGAATTTGTTGTAAAAATTCTACCCGACCGATATCTCGTTCAAGATATGATTGAGCTGAAAGATGGACGTTGGGCAGAAATCTCAGAAGCAGAGTATGAAACATTTTTAGAAAGCTGCAGTAGAGATTTCAAGAAAGCGACCTAGAATGGCATGATTCCTTCTTGTGAATTTGACATCTTGTCGTTTTAACACCTGTTGAATCAACTTGCTAAGAGTTTTTTCGTCAGAAACGTAAGGCCACCAAAATGAGAAACCTCGTATTGACATGTGTATTGCTTTGCTGCGGGATAGTTCCTGCGCGAGCATTTCACATTATAGGAGGGGAAATGTACTATCAATGTATGCCAGATGGTACCTATGATTTCACGATGAAACTCTTTCGGGACTGCGGAAACAACCAAGGTGCACCTTTCGATAATCCCGCCAGTTTTGGAATATTTGATGAAAATAACCAGCTCGTAGATCAGATAACGGTGAATGTCACATCAATCACACCTGTGATTCCAGACTTGAGCTCACCTTGTATATCCATACCTCCTAATATCTGTGTAGAAGAAGGAACTTATGAGTTTACGCTCGATTTGCCGGACGATGGTCAAACCTATACCGTGGTGTATCAGCGATGCTGTAGGAATCAAACAATTCAAAATCTTGAAATTCCTGGAAGTCAAGGGTTGACTATTGCAGCCGAGGTGCCTGCTATGCCCGATGGAGAATGCAATTCGCGCCCATCTTACAACAATTTCCCACCACCTATTTTATGCGCCCAAGAATACTTAGAGTTTGATCACAGTGCGACAGATTTAGATGGTGATTCTTTGGCTTATTCACTTTGTAGTCCATTTATTGGAGCTTCACAAGACGCACCACAACCTTCACCACCTTCGGCGCCGCCTTACCCTACAGTCAATTGGGCAGGTGGATTCGATGAATTAAATCCCATTACAGGAAATCCAGGGTTGAGCATCGATCCCATTACGGGCTTACTTTCAGGAACTCCAACGGTAATTGGACAGTTTGTAGTTGGAGTCTGTGTAGAAGAATGGCGTGATGGCCAATTGTTGAGCGTTAATACCCGCGATTTTCAGTTCAACGTAGCCGTTTGTGAAGAGTCGACCGAGGCGATAATCGAAGATGTTGACCCGGCTGAGTTTTGTGAAGATTTGACAGTGGAATTTTACAATGCATCCGACCCGTCCAATGATTTTCTTTGGGATTTTGGTGACCCTGAGAATGATGAAGACACCAGTGAAAATTACGACGGTATCTACACCTACCCCGATACAGGTACATATACAGTAACACTCATCACTAATCCTGGCTTTTTCTGTTCCGATACTTCCATAATTGAAATTCCACTCTATATGGAAATTTCGGTGGAAGTTAGCGTTGCGGACTTTGAGTGTATCAATGGTCAACAAGTATTCTCCTTCGAAGCCGATGGAGATTTTGATCATGAGAATAGCACAGTGCTGTGGGACTTTGGTGATGGAGCCAGCCCTTCAAATGCGCAAGGATTGATAATTGACGGCATAGAATTCGTCGAAACAGGGCCTCAACAGGTTTTTGTTGAAGTTCTCAATAACATCTGCCCCGCTGCAGATAGTGTCGATATTGTTATCCCAGAAGCACCAACGGCTGAGATAACCCCACAAAATATTTTTTGTAGCGGCTTGTCTTACCAATTCTCGCAAACAAGTGAAAATGCGAATATCTATCTCTGGGATTTTGGTGTAGAAGAAGGAGATGGAGACACAAGTGCTGATCAAACGCCAACATTTCTATTCCCTGAGCCAGGTGAATATGAAGTTTCTCTGACTGTCCAAAGTGTCGCAAACTGTCCCGTTACAGTGACTGAAAACTTTGAAATATACCCACTGCTCGAAGCGGATTTTGACCCACCACCGATTGCTTGCTTCGAAGGGAATTCGCTAGATTTTTCAGCTGGTGGTAGCTATACCGATGACGCTATTTTTTCATGGGCGTTTGAGAGCGGCTCACCCGCTACAAGTAGTTCAGAGAACCCTTCTGGGATTGAATTTTCTGAAGCTGGGGCCAGTGAAGTTACGTTGACAATCAGCGAGAATGGGTGTACGCGTTCTACGGCAGAAAATGTTGTGCTCCACAACAATCCCGTGGCCGATTTTGAATTATTCCCGCCAGGCGGCTGTTTACCGGTAGATGTGCTCTTTTCAAACAGGTCAACAACATCGAGTTCAAATGTTGAGTACACCTGGGATTTTGGCGATGGTATGTCGGCTACGGGGTACAATGTTGAACACACGTACAACCGACCCGGTTTATACACTGTTTCCTTAACCGTTCAAAATTTGAACGGTTGTATAGATTCCGACACTTACACTGTCGAGGATGTGGTAGAAGTCGTGCCATCACCTACTGCTAGCTTCAGGGTAAATCCGGGAATCATTTCGGTTTTTGACCCAGTTGTTGAAATTACAGACCTTAGTTTGGGTTCTATTTCTTGCGAGTATCTTTTAGATGGTCAGGTTTTTAGTGAATGTGACTTCACCCATGAGATGGAAAGCCTCGAAGCACAGACTATCACCCTTACCGCCACCAACGAGTATGGATGCTCAGATCAAGCCGAAGCAGAAATCAAGTTTTCGGACCACATCATCTACATCCCAAATTCGTTTACCCCAGATGCTGATGGATTAAATGATCTCTTCATTCCCGAAGTAATTGGAGCAACCAATATTCAGATGTTTATCACTGATAGATGGGGGCGTGAAGTGTTTTCGAATGAACACGTAACACGTGGTTGGGATGGTGGCGACGCCAGCGGAGAATACTATGCCGAAGCGGGTGTTTATCAGTATTTCATCATTATCACCGATAATCTAGGTTGGAATTTTGAGTACCTGGGTACCGTTACTCTTCTGCGTTAAATATCATATCAATATGTGGAATCCCATCCCAAGGATATGGCTCGCTCACCCTTTCGTATCCCAGTGATTCATAAAAACTCCGTAGGTATTGCTGAGCAGCAATCTTTATCGATGACTCCCCCATATTAGTTTTGATGTATTCCATTGACTTTTCCATCAGAACGCGACCGTTTCCGCTCATGCGATAGTTTTTAGATACGGCAACACGGCCTATGCTAGTTAAGTCATAGATCAATCCCATCGGCGCAACTCGAGCCGTGGCGACAACTTTCCCTTCGTCATTTTTTCCGATGACGTGCATACACTTCAGATCCAAACCATCTAATTCTTCATACGCACAGGCTTGCTCTACCACGAAAACATCTATTCGAAGTTTGAGCATTTCATGAATTTCTTGCGGACTTAATTCATTCCACGCTTTTACTTCCCAGCGATCTATTTGTACCGAATCCATGCGAATGCCTTATTTTTAGGTCAAAGATAAAAGCATGTGTGGTCGATATGTTGTCGTTTCGAAGATTGTAGAAATAGAAGAGCGTTTTGGCGTTCACGCCCCAGTCCCGTTTTCTCCGCATTACAATATTGGGCCTGGGTCTATGGCGCCGGTTATAACAAACAAGGATCCAAAGACTCTCCAGTTCTTTCGATTCGGACTACAACCATTTTGGGCTAAAAAACCCATGTTTCTTTTCAATGCCAGAGCAGAAGGAGATCACAATAAATCTAACGATCCGAAATACACAGGGGCGGCTGGGATTATTACGAAACCTTCATTCCGCAAACCGATTAGAAGTCAGCGCTGTTTGGTTGTGGCTGATTGCTTTATTGAAGGAACTACTAAGGATAAGCTAGACAAGCCCTTTGTTGTTCATCTTGCAAAAGGTAAGAGACCATTCGCTTTCGCTGGAATCTGGGATGAGTGGGTGAATCAGTCTACTGGGGAAATCGTTCAGAGTTTTGCAATCATTACTACAACGCCGAATGAACTACTTCAGTCTCTTCCACACCACAGATCACCAGTTATTCTGAATCAAAAGGATGAGCAGAAATGGCTAGACTCTTCTCTTTCACTTGCCGAAGTGACGGAGTTGTTAAGACCATATTCTGGTACGGACATGAATGCCTACCCCATTTCTACTAGAATCAAGAATCCACGAGAGAATGATATTGATCTTCTCAAACCGATTGGTCCGTCAGTTTCGCCAAAAAAGTCCTTGGTAGTGGAGCAGGAAGTGTTGTTGGAAGGCATGGGGTTTAGTAGAGCCCGACAGAGAAAAAATGGATAACCGACGCTAAAATAGCGTGCCTTGTACCGGTTCAGATTCACCGCTAACTTTATCCCATTCAATTTTACCTTGACCAACGTAGAGCACAAACCCTTCCACGGCCTTCTCGGTAAGATCTGCTAGTGATCGCATATAAGTTCTCACTTGAGCCTTGTGTTTTTCGTCTTTTCCACCGGTTTTAAAATCGATGACTAAAACATCTTCGCTACTTTCAAGAACCAGGTCTGGACGCAACACTTCACCATTGCTCATGATCTCTCTTTCGAAGAGTGGAGCATGTGATTTGAGCAAAGATTCATATTTCTTATCCCCAAAAATGAGCTCAAGCATGTCGTGAAGCTCATTCGCACTTTGAGCTTCGATTTCAAATCTACGCTCCTTCAAACGGACTGTCTCGTGCGCATCTTCTAATGATTGAGATGATGCTACTATATGGTGAAATAGAATTCCTAGTTCTCGGTCTTCCGAAGAATCGTTGTTAGCTATTTTGATCTTTTCATACCAAGGAGATTTAGGCACTGCGGGCTCAATCCGGCTTTGATCATCAACATCTTTTTCGCCATCAGCTATTGGGAATTTCCCTAAAGCAAGCTCAACGTATTCATCTTCAAGCTCTTCGAAATGGCTAGTTCGGGTTTCAGCATACGATTCGATAATGGCGTCTACAGTGCCTTGTACAGGAGTGAACATTTTTCCTCTGCGCTGGTGGTAGGTGAGAATCATCCCGACTTCAGCCCGTGTTAAGGCAACATAGAGTTTATTGATTTCGTCAAAAATGCGTTCAGCTACTTCTTGTTCTATGATGTGACTCAAGCCCATTTGATTTAGTGCTTGAGTCATTGGTAGTGGGGCATAGGGTAATGGAGCATGCTTTATCCCAGCTAGATTCACCCACTTGTTGTCGCCGCTCTTCCCGTCCGACCAAACGAGCTGCGGAATGATGACCCACTTAAATTGAAGTCCTTTGGATTTGTGAATGGTCATGACTTGCACCGAATCTTTTCGACTTTCAAGTTTGAGACTAGGCTTCTTCGTCTTTCCATCCCAATCTTTTAGCACAGCTGAGATCGACCCGTTTTTTCCCGTCACTTGAGTGGCGTACTCCATAAATGCGATGAGCGCTGCGGAGCGTCCACTGGGCAGATATGTAAGGATCAATTCTTCGATAGCATCATAGACCCCACTCTCCATCTTATCAAAGTTCCATTCCTTCAAATTGTGGTCGCGAAGAAAACCATTGAAGTCAACTTTCTTCTTGGTGAGATACCGACCTGGTTCATATGGGAACTGATGTAAAAGAGCCAGTCGACGCATCATTTGAATTTTAGCTGGCTGATGGACCTTATCTGCTATTAGCCGCATTCCGGCAATTACCAATTGAACATCCGAAAACTGATCGAGTGCAAGGCTATCAGATGAACTCACACCTATGCCGTTTTTGTTCAGCAAACTGATGACACCAGCCCCGTCTGTGACGCGACTCACCAATATCGCGATATCCCCATAATCATAGCCTTTCTCACGAATCGTCTCAATCTGTTCGAAAATGTATTGATCGTGAATGACCGTTTCAGAATGACCCCACTTCCTGATTTTTACAAACCCTTCACCTTCAATTTTACCTGTGATTTGAGCAGCATTATCTCCGTGATACTCCGATTGATAAAGCTCAATTGGGTTTGGGGTTTTATCCGCGATGGTCTTGAAGAAAAAATTATTGAATGAAACGATCTCATCTCGGCTTCTGTAATTCGTATTGAATCGGACTAACCGATGAGCTCGCTTAATATTTTCCTGTGTAGTTGGAAGGTATTTTGCCGGTGGATTAATCAATTCAGGCAAAGCGATTAACTGCTCCGCCTTACCACCTCTGAAGCGATAGATGCTTTGTTTGGCATCACCTACTACCAGACTCGACTTACCTTTCGACAAAGACTCGTCGATGAGTGGTAGCAGATTAAACCACTGCATTTCTGACGTATCTTGATACTCATCGATCAATAAGTGGTCGTATTTGTTTCCAATTTTCTCGTAAATAAAGGATACAGGCTCGTCTAGGAGAACTTCAGAGATAATCGTATTGAATTTATAGATAGGTAGCAGGTTTTGCTGCTTACATAACTCATCAAGAGCTTTAGATAAGTCTGATAAAATGGCGACTAGTTCTAGCTGTTTCAGAATGGCACTGTACAAGATATATTGTGAGTGGTTTTCTGCGAGATAGTCTACAGCAGTTTGCAGTTTGGTAGTCAATTCTCCTTCTATAGAGCTTAGCTTATTTTTGATGTCATTGCTCGCGGTCTTGGTAATCCATTCGCCGTTGAGAGCGTTTTTCGCAGTGGCTGGTAATTCTTTTGGAAGTGAAAATTCACTCAATTGGTTGAAAAACTTTACAACACTATTCTTTTTGTTTTTGAAATCACCCGCTTCCATTCCAGCCTTTTGGACAATCTCGACAAGGTCTTTTCCAAACGCCACGACGTCTTTTTTGAACTGGGCCAGAAAAGCAAAAATGGTTTTCCTTGTTTCTTTAAAGTCGATTTTTGACAGCCCGCGAATGGCCTTGTCACTTTCCGGATCTATTACCAAGCTTTCTAAGTCAGTCAATGCCTGAATCACATTCACTTTCTCAAATTCATCAATCTTGTAACTGATGTACGCGTTGAGGTGCTCCGTAATTCTCTCATCCCTTCCATACTGCTCCACTAAGAGCTCCACGGCGTCTTGATATAGGCGCTTTACATCAATAAGCACCTGAAAGTCTTGGCTTAAACTCAAGTCTCTACTGAACGACCTGATCAATTTGTGATTGAATCGATCGATGGTGCTGATTCCTATATCGTCGTAGTCTTGGAGCGCTATTTCAAAACTCTTTCTAGCGCGCAGTGCCAGTTCATTCGGAGAAACTGATAGCTTGTCAAGGAGCCAATCAATCATGAAGTCACCACCATCATAGCCGTTTTGAATTCGACTCAGTTTATGGAGTTCTTTCATAAAACGCTCGCGCATTTCATCGGCCGCTTTATTGGTAAAAGTGATGGCCAGTACGCGCTTGAATTGATGCGGGTTTGAAGACGAAAGACTCAGCTGCAGAAAAATCTGAATCAAGGCAGTTGTCTTTCCAGAACCAGCAGATGACTTGTATATTAAAAACTCCCCCATATTCAATAGGCCAAACTTACGATTATTCGCATTTTAGCATTCGGGAATTGGCTCATTTACTTGTATTAATCAAGTAACCACTGAATCTGAATCTATGCTGAGAAATGTTTTGTTTATCTGTTTGGCCATTGTTATGCTTGGATGTGACAAAGATGATGATCAAACAACAACATCGGAATCGCCTCGATTGATTTTGTCTTTCGACCCTTTGGCTGATGGGGCTGAGATTCAGTTAAATGAGCGGTTTACGAATCCGCAAGGACATCAAGTAGAGGCCACTCAAATTCAGTTTTATCTTGCCCATATTCAGCTTCACGCTCCATCCGAGATCATCGAGTTGGAAGAAATAGCCATGATCAATATCCAGGATAACAAAAGAACCCTAGAGTTTGAAATTCCCGAAGGAGACTATACATCTGTTTCTTTTGATTTAGGAGTTCCGGTGGACTTGAATGGAACCCAAAACCCTGACTTTACCACATCGCTCTACGATCCAAACCACCCGCTAAGTGTAAATAATGGTATGTACTGGGGTTGGGCAGCTGGCTATCGTTTTTTCTCTTTCGATGGTCGTTGCGATACGACGGGTAGCACAACTGATTTTCAGGAAGCGCTATTTACCTTTCATACAGGTCGAGACACGCTGTACCGAGAATTGGGTGGGTTCACTAAGTCCTTTTCAGCGCGGAACGGTGATGTGGTTCATCTGCAGTTTGGAGTTGAGTTAAATACCATATTCCAAGGCCCAGCCGGTACTGTTGATTTGAGTTCTGACAGAAGTTTTCATGGCTCACCAGATCAAATGGATCTTGGAACGACTTTAGCTGGAAACACAGCAGCATCTTTTGTGTTGATGAATTAGTATAAATTTGATTCATGGTTCGAAAGAGCAGCTTTTTCAAAATACCAATCTTGTTCGCGGGTGTACTTATTGCAGCGACAGCCTGTCGCGACGATGACGAAGAAACCACATCAGACAAGGGTTTTTTGTGTGAAACTGTACCCGATGCAGGCACGCCTTACGAACTAGAAGTACCTTATTTTTTTCCTGAGCCAAACCTCCCATCAGAAAACCCTTTAACGGAAGAGGGGATAGAGCTAGGTCGTCACTTGTTTTGGGATAAAAGATTGTCTCGAAACAATACGTTGAGCTGTGGATCTTGCCACTTTCCCGAAGCGGCTTTCACAGATGACGCCCCTACCAGCGTGGGTCTCTATGGAGAAACCACCAGGCGAAACAGTATGCCACTCATGAACATGGCTTGGAACACGAGCTTTTTTTGGGACGGACGAGCTGCAACACTTGAAGATCAAATTTTGGAGCCCGTTACCCATCCAATCGAGATGGATCTTACTTGGGCCGAGGCCGTTGAACGGATTGGGAGTGATTCAGCCTATCAGGAAATGTTTACTCAAGCATTTGGAACGCCTTGTGTTGACTCTGTTCGAATGTCTTTTTCCATAGCTCAGTTTATCCGAACCATGGTCTCGGCACGATCGAGATTTGATTTGGCGTATCGCTATGGACAAGATCAACTAACCCCTTCGGAGCAGCGTGGTCTGGAACTCTTTCTCGCCGAAGGTGGAGACCCCAATATATATCCCGGTGGCCAAAACGGTGGTGATTGTTTCCACTGCCACGGCGGTGCACTCGTGCAGTTTACTGATCACTTGTTTAGAAACAACGGTCTGGACTCTATAATTATCGGAGATCTTGGCCGGGAAGAAGTATCAGGGGTGGTCTACGATCGAGGGCGATTCCGTACTCCCACTTTGCGAAACATTGCACTTACGGCCCCCTACATGCACGACGGTCGGTTTGAAACCCTCCATGAAGTTTTAGAGCACTACAATAGTGGTGGCCATGCATCTCCCACAGTTGATCCGCTCATGAAGTTCACAGGCGAAGGCCTAGGGCTTTCCCCGCTTGATATAGACGACTTGGTTAATTTTCTGGAAACCCTTTCAGATTACGAGTTTGTTGAAAATGAGAATTTTCACGATCCACACGAATAACATCAATTTCATTTCATAACCTTTTGCCAGTTCTGCCGTAGAAAGCGGTATGAGGAGGTTGTATATAAATTTGATTTGTGTCACAATAGCCGCGCTATTCAGCGGACTGGCAAGTGCGCAGTGTGAGTTGTATGACTTTTACGGAAACCCTTCAGCCACGCCTTATTGGTATAGCTGTAGCGGTGGAGATTTTGATCTAAGTATCCAGTCGCCAAATAGTCTGGGCTCTTGGACAATAGACTGGGGAGATGGAAACTCCGACTCAGGTACCGATTTGGTGCCACCAAATGCTATTACGCATACCTATGCTGCGGCTGTAGACTCATTTATTGTTGTCTTTACAGAAATATCTACTGGATGTACTGTGCAAGGTGTTGTAATTATGGAGGAAGCCACAAGTGCTTCTATCCAGATTCCAGTAGGGGGACTTACCCAGGCTTGTGCTCCGCAGACGATGGAGTTTATTAACTCGAGTACAAATACATCTGAGACGACTGTTTTTACCTGGGATTTTGGTGATGGATCGCCAATTGAAGTTTACGACTACACCAATCTTGGACAAACTATTTCCCACACCTATGAAGTGGGGACCGTGGATTGTGAGACTGTTGTAACTCTTACCGCCGAAAACTACTGTAATACTGTACAGGGTGGCCCAAGTGCGGCTACCTTTAATCCAATTCGTATTTGGGATATTGATGATGCTGCAATCACGGCATCAGAAACTGTTTTGTGTTATCCTGACAACGAGGTAACCTTCACCAATACTACTGAAAGAAACTGTTTATTACAAGGTAATATCTACCAGCGTTATGAGTACTGGAACTTTGGTGACTACTGGGGTGAAGGACAAGACTCGATTATTGACTGGAGAGCCTGGCCACCAACATTCCCACATACCCTTCAGTACCCTGGGATAGGATCGTATACGGTAACACTACTCGACAGTAACCTTTGTGGTATTGATATGGCTACTATTACCATTCAGATTGTTCCGCCACCTACTGCCGATGCCGCTGCCAGCGCCATGACCGTTTGTGCAGGTGAAGTGGTCACTTTTACAAATAATTCTTCCGCAAATGCTACGAATCACGTTTGGGATTTTGACGATGGCACACCACTAGTTTATTCAGGAGCAAATACAGTGGATCATGCATTCCAAAATGCGGGAAGCTACAATGTGAGCTTAGTCTCTGCCGTTGGCGGATTGGCAAGTGGGTGTAGTGATACCACATTTGTACCAATAACCGTATTGCCTGCCCCGGAAGCTGTTATAGTACTTGATAATACTGAAGATTGTGATAGCATCCAGGTAAACTTTACAGATAACTCTACAGGTAGTATCTCTACTTGGGATTGGAGTTTTGGAAACGGAAATACCAGTACCAGTCAGAATCCAGGTTCTGAATGGTATGTTGGCCCTGGGGTGTACAACGCGGTTTTGACTGTTGAAGGAATCAATGGGTGTATAAACTCCGATTCTGAGATCATCACCGTACACGAGAGTCCTATTGCTGATTTCGTGGTAAATGATATTTGTATCGGGTCAGAAGGGACGATGACTGACCTTTCGTCGAGCCCGGGTGGAGACCCTATAGTTGATTGGGATTGGAATTTTGGTGATGGGAATGGAAGTACAGATCAGAATCCAACACATACCTATAATGTTGCTGGTTCATATTTCATAAGCTTAACTGTCAATACAGGAACTTGTTCGGCTTCAACTACAACCAGTGTGACCGTGCAAGATGCACCAACATCTGACTTCGTTCAGGATGAAGTGGCTGGCTGTGGTCCACTAGAAGTCAATTTTACAAACCAGAGTAGCGATGCTGACAATTATAGCTGGGTGTATGGAGATGGTAGTGGAACTGCGGATGAAAATCCAACTCAAATATTCCAAAATTTTGGTGATGTTGACTCGGTATACGCGGTAACATTGATTGCCCGAAACGCATTTGGATGTGCTGATACTTCAACTTCGCAGGTTACTGTGCACCCTACAGCGGTGTCTCAATTCCAGACCTTCTACACGCCTGGTTGTTCGCCAAGTCCATCCAATTTTCTAAACAACTCAGTAAATGCGACTGACTACGAATGGGATTTTGGAGACGGTACTCCAGTTACCGACGAAGTGAATCCATCGCACGTCTTTATCAATACCGGGTTAACCCTTCAAACTTTTGAAATTTCGCTGGTAGCTACTACGCCTTTTGGGTGTGATGATACTTCTACAGCTTCTGTAGCGGTTTATCCCGAGCCATCCTTCGACTTTACCTTGGAAGGCGATACAGGCTGTGCGCCATTTGTAGCAAACTTTCCGGTAATCAGTGGAGCTGTGAGCACTTACTGGTCTTTTGGAGACGGAACGATTTCGACGGCGCCAAACCCAAGTCATGCCTATGCTAACAATACATTGGCTCCGATTACTTACGAAGCCGAGATGGTTGGTACATCAGCTTTTGGTTGTACAGATACGGCCACTGCGCTCGTTGTTGTAAACCCAAACCCAATTGCACAATTTTCAGCAAGTCCCACGGCGGGATGTAGTCCCGTAAAGGTGAATTTGGAGAATCAGTCACTTTTGGCCGATTCAGTTCACTGGACTTATGGCGATGGATTCTCATCAGATACCATGGCTGTAACGCATGCTCATACTTTTGAGAATAATACAAATCAAACTGTAGTGTATACAGTGGTTCTGGAAGTATTCACCGAAAATGGGTGTTCTGAGACTTTCACTCGAAACATTGAAGTGCACCCAGCAGTCATCGCTGACTTTGAGCATCCAGATGACGGATGTGCCCCGTTGGGATTTACTTTTGAAAATACTTCCCAAAATGCCAGTCTTTATCAATGGGATCTCGGGAATGGAATCGTAAGCGTTGCAGAAGAGCCAATGGCTGGCTATGATGTGAATACTTTTGAGCCCGATACCTTCGATATTCAATTGGTCGCTACATCGCTTTTTGGTTGTGAAGACACGGCCCGATCGTCGATCATTGTTTATCCAAAACCGCAGGCAAGCTTTTTACCAAACACCACAGCGGGATGTGGACCACTCGACGTTGAGTTCCAGAACAACAGTAGTATTGCTGATTCTTACACATGGATTTATGGAAATGGCCAAACATCCGATACGACTGCTGCCACTCATGAGCACACTTTCACGACTACATCTACGGTTCCCGTTGATTACGAAGTCACACTTATTGCTTCGTCTGATTATGGGTGTTCCGATTCAGCCAGTGTCGAGATTATGGTCTACCCTGATGTTGATGCTGCCTTTACGCATAACCCAGACTCGGGGTGTTCGCCACTTTCGGTGAGTTTTGTGAACCAGTCTTTTGGTGGGGCAACCTATGCCTGGGACTTTGGAGATGAAACCACTGCCTTCATTCAGAATCCGAACCACGTTTTTGTCAATTCGACAGACTCGTTGGTGACATTCGATGTGGAGATGATCGCTCAGTCTGGATTTGGGTGTACCGACACAACTTATTCTGAAGTTGTGGTTTACCCACTGCCTTCTATCAATGCCGTGATCTCTGAGATTGATGGGTGTTACCCAGCAGATGTCACATTTGCTAATTTTTCTGAAGGAGCTGAGTCTTTCACTTGGGACTACGGCGATGGAGCGAGTAGTACTGAATCTGACTCACTGCACGTGCATCAATATGTCAATCCTGGAGTTGAAGTTGAAACGTATACAGTTACACTCACAGGTGTGTCTGATTATGGATGTGAAGCATCCACTATGTTCGACATGGACATTATTCCACAAATCATTGCAAGTGTGAACCCTCCGTTAGGTGGATGTTCACCCTACATTGCTGAGTTTGAAAATAACTCGATTGGTGCGATGACTTATTACTGGGATTTCGGTGATGGAGTCACTTCGCAGGAAGTAGATCCGGTGCACGCATACAATAATGCCAACTCAGAAGATTCAACTTACACAGTATTGTTTGTGGCCCAATCGCTTTGGGGTTGTGGAGACACACTTGAATTTGAAATTCCAGTGCTTGGGCAACCGAATGCAGGTTTTGTAGCCGCCCCTTTGGTGCAGCAATTCCCAGAATCTACAATTGATGTAATTAACCTGAGTTCAGCTAATGATGGTTCGGAATATGCCTGGAGCTGGGGTGATGGTAATACAACGACAAGTACTGATCCTAGCGATCCAAATACCTACACTTATGACACTTGGGGTGAATTCGATATTTCGTTGGTGGTTGGTTCTTCTATTTGTTCCGACACGGCCACTCAGTCTGTAACCATTCTTCCACCGCTTCCGATTGCCGACTTTGAAGGTGAAGGTATTGGCTGTCTACCATTAGTGGTAGCTTTTGAAAGTACTTCTACTTATGCCGAGTCCTACCTATGGGATTTTGGAGATGGAACCAATAGCAACGAAGCCAACCCAGTGCACACCTATTATCAGGTGGGGACCTTTAATGTAACACTTACTGTTACTGGGCCAGGTGGAGATCAAGACATAGAGATTAGAACGGGAATCGTTACTGTACACCCTAGAGCAGAAGCCTACTTTACGGTTAATCCACCAGTAATTAGCATTCCGGATGATGTCTTTTTCTTGAATTTATCACAAAATGCGGATACCTACCATTGGGATTTCGGTGATGGTCAGACTTCAGATGAATTCTCACCCTACCACTTTTACGAAACCCTTGGATGGCACCCCGTAACCTTAATAGCCAATAACGAGTTTAACTGTCCAGATACGTTTGCCATTGAACAGGCCATTCTGGGTAATGTAGATAGTCAAATCTCTTTCCCGAATGCCTTTACACCGAATCCGAATGGATCGAATGGTGGCTACTGGACACTTGACGATATGTTTAACAACGACATTTTCTTCCCGCTCTACAAAGGAGTTGAAGAGTTTGAAATGCAAATCTTCAACCGATGGGGTGAGTTGCTTTTTGAAACCACTGATATCCATCAGGGGTGGGATGGATATTACAAAGGACAGATTTGTCAACAGGATGTCTATGTCTGGCGCGTGTCAGCCACCTTCCAAGATGGCGGTGACTTCACAGATATGGGTGACGTAACATTGATAAGATGATGAGATTTAAAGGATATATAGGGGTCGTTTGTATAATGACCATTAGTGTAGCTGCTTCTGCACAGAAGATGGGGAGATATCACAAAAATCTCCTCTACGAAGCTGAGATATACTTTGAGCAAGGCGATTATTACTACGCGTCTGAGCTCTATACAGAAGTGTCTAAAGTGGCTCAAGACAATGGTGAAGTACTCGGGAGACTTGGAATCTGCTATTTCCACATTCCGCCACTTCAAGATCAAGCCGAACGATACTTGGAGCTTGCTGTAGACCGCGATGATACAGAGTCGATGTATTATCTGGCTCAAAAGCGAATTCAGTCTTTCCGCTTTTTTGAGGCAATCGATTTGCTCCAGAAATACGAAGAGAAAGGCGACCGAACGAAGTCTTCAAAAGAAGTGAGCGACTTAATTGCTTCGGCAGAACGCGCAGCCGTTATGGTGCGGAACCCAGTACACGTTTCGATCAAGAACCTTGGAAACGGTGTAAACTCTTCACTACACGACTATGCTCCTGTATGGGATGCGCAGGGTGAACGCTTGTACTTTACATCGAGAAGACGCTATGACACTGAGAGCGAAAAAGATGTTTCAGAGCAATACGACGAAAATATTTACTCGGTAGATCTCCTCTCGGAGACCAAGAGAGCAGTGGCTGCAAATGAGCCACTAAACTCAAGGACAAATGATGCCGCAGTGGCTTGTTCTGAAGATGGAAAAAGCCTCATACTTTACCGCACCCGAAAAAATGGATTTTCTGGTGATCTATACCTGACCGAAAAAGATGGGCATAGCTGGAAAGAACCAGAAAAACTAAATGATCAGGTGAATAGCAAGCATCATGAGGCTAGCGCTTGTTTTGGTGATAAGGAAGGTACAGTACTGTATTTCTCCAGCGACAGACCTGATGGGTTTGGTGGAAAGGATCTCTATGTAGTGCGAAAACTTCCAGATGGAAAGTGGAGCGACGCTCAAAATCTTGGACCCAACATTAACAGTGCATATGATGAAGATGCACCCTTCGTATCGGCAAAGGGAAATCTATACTTCGCTTCGAATGGACACGAAACGATGGGCGGGTATGATATCTTTTGCGCAATAGCTGAAGGGGAGACTTTTCTAAAGCCTGAAAATCTTGGGTACCCGATCAATACTCCTGGAGATGATGTGTTTTTTGTGATGGATGCCGAAGGGAAACAGGCTTACTTTTCTTCTGAGCGTGTGGGTGGATATGGTCTTCAGGACTTGTACCGCATCCAGTTTAACGATGCAAATACAATTATTTACAGAGGTAAATTGGTAACGATTGGTGACAATATCCCGCCTTATGCTACCATCATTCTACTCAATAAAGACAGCGGCGCTGTGGAAGGTTTATACCAAGCCGACCCAAAAGATGGGAGTTTTGTTTTGGCGCTCAATGCTGACCAAAACTATACCGTAGTGGTAGAAGCGGATGGGTTTAGAGCCCTCGAGCGACCACTGTATATTGCTTCGGACGACGAGCGTTCTGAAGATGAAGTCGAAAAAATAATCCTTTCAAAATAACGCCTATGAATCGTCTATACGCACTTGCATTTTGCGTGTGTTCGATCCTGGCCGTTCAAACGAAAGGTCAAGATCAACAGTATACGCAGTTTTACTCAAACCCCATGCTTCTGAACCCCGCATTTGCAGGGACCAGTGTGCAAACCAGGGTCGCGATGAACTATCGTAATCAATGGCCGGCACTGCCGCAGGCCTTTGTTTCGTATAGTGTTGGAGTTGATCATTTCATACCTACGTTTAATAGTGGTATGGGGATAACCGTAAATCACGATAAAGCAGGTATAGGTGGACTCACATATACTTCGGCTTCCTTCCACTATGCCTATGAGATTCGTGTGTCGAGGAAGATAAGTATTCGCCCGGGTATAAGCTTTGGTTTCGGGTCAAATTATCTTGACGTAAACAAACTGACCTTCATGGATCAGCTAGCTCGTGATGATGATGGAGCTTCAACCTTAGATCCAGACCGGACAAGGTTTGAACAAAAACCGGTCAACTACCCTGATTTTGCCGGAGGGCTCGTGTTTTACTCTGAGAAAGTCTGGTTTGGGGCAGCCTTACACCACATGAACGAACCCATACAGTCGCTAACCGGTGGTGAGTCTCGATTGCCAAAGCGATTCACAATGCACGGTGGAGTTCGTATTAAGCTTTCTGAAACTGGGGCTTTTAGCAAGCGACAGTATATTGTTCCAGCATTCAACTACCAGGCTCAAGGACTATTTGATCAACTCGATTTAGGTTTCTACTATGAGTATGCTCCACTTATGGTGGGAGTGTGGTATAGAGGGCTACCTGTTAAGTCGAACGAATACGACTATGCCAACCATGATGCTATTGCCTTTTTGGTTGGTTATGAGTACAATAATATGACATTCGGTTACAGTTACGACCTGACCGTGTCTCAGCTAACGCCCAACTCAGCTGGTTCTCACGAAATTTCTCTCGTTATGGAATTTGCTACGAAGAGAAACAAGAAAAAGAGCAAAAGGCGAATTATGCCCTGTGCCAAGTTCTAAAATGGCCTTCATAAGATGAATTGAAAGACCCGGATTGCCTAATAGTAATTCCGGGTTTTTTCGTTTGTAAGCCCAAAGATGTCCTCATGGTTTTCAGGGATATTGTGAACACAAAATATCTAAATGGGTGTTTTTACCGTTTATAGAAACAGGGTTTTCTTAATTTTGTAACACCAAAACCTACCTATGTCTGTTCCCAAGGATGCCCTTGAGAGGTTTTACAATCTCTCAGAAGAGGCGTTTACATCTATTTTGTCGGGTAAAGGAATAGTCCTTATACACCATCAGTGTGGGGCTGTCTCTGAGACGCAAGTAGGAGCTATCGTAGATGAAATCGAAGCGAAGGTGGCTGAGACAGTCGATAACCGTTCTATGATCAAACGGTTTTTTTTGGTCTTTGTTGAATTGCTGCAGAATGTGGTTAAGCATGGTGCAACCGATGAGAAAGGAAAAGCTCCAGTCGATTTCTTTATCTATCTAAGAGAAGGTCGCTTGATCACCACGTTTTCGAATGTGGTTGAAAAAGGTGAAGCGAAACAGATTGAATCGCGATTTCGGGAGGTAAATAGGATGAACAGGGACGAACTCAAAGAGGCGTATATGAACCAGCTTACTATGGGTGAACTCTCTGAAAAAAGTGGGGCCGGCCTTGGAGTGATGACCGTAGTACTTCGCTCGAAGAACAAGTCTGAAGTTTCTTCAGAATCGATTAGTTTGCTCTTCGATAAATTTACCTGTAGCTTTTTTATCGATCCGTGATACCTTTGTTGGTACATGTGTACACTTACTTATGTCACTGGCCATCAAGGCCGAATCATTACCATTAACCGAGATGAAAACTCAAAGCGGAATGCAAGGGTTTTAACGCCTTTTATAACGGCTGAATCGAAGAGATACTTCATCGCCAAAGAGCCTGTTCACGGCGGTACTAATGTGGCTATCTCTGAAAGCAAATCACCTCAAGTCAATGTACTTCTTAACGGTGCCTTTGAGCCGCATCCATTTGGTAAAACCTATCGGCTAAGTCGTGGGATTATGGTGCTTGAAAGCTTGGAGTTTAAAAGCCTGAAGTCCTTTTCTGAAGACTATAATCTCCACGATATCGAACCTTTTACTTTAATCAGATTTGATAGCGGTATCGAAGAAGTGAGATGGGATTCGCAACGTGTTCACTACCGCCAGTTCGATCCCAATACTCCTACAATCTGGTCATCTGCTCAACTCTATTCCCCCGAGTCGAGAGCTAAACGTGAGAATTGGTTTGAGTCTTGGCTGAATTCTCGGGAAATTAACGCTCAGTCAATGGGTGAGTTTCACCACAAGGCAGGAGATGGAAAGCCTGAAAGTGACTTGATTATGAGAATCGGAAGTCAGGTCGAAACCGTTTCTATCACCCAAGTAGCCGACCATTCTGATTCCGCAGCGGTCACCCACTGGAATATTGTGGATGGGGATAAAAACGACTACGCCTTTAGATAGCCTGGAAGCGCATGGCGTTCATACCTCTCTTTTCCAGCGCTTCTTCTACAAAGTCAAACGTCGATAAGATGTCCGGCTTTCCATCGACCATGGCAATATCGTGCTCAAAGTGAGCTGAGTACTTCTGGTCAGCAGTTACAATCGTCCAATCGTCTTCGAGCATCAGTATATCCTTTGTCCCCATATTGATCATGGGTTCGATTGCCAGTACCATTCCGTTTTGAAGCTTCTTTCCGCGACCGCGTCTCCCGTAGTTAGGCACTTGTGGATCTTCGTGCATCGATTTCCCAAGTCCATGTCCGACTAGTTCGCGCACTACTCCATATCCTTCTTTTTCTGCGTGCTGCTGAATGGCGTAACCAATATCGCCTATGCGATTACCCCATACCATTTTCTCAATACCGATGTAAAGGCTCTCCTTGGTAACGCGAAGCAGTTTTTCTACTTCTGGGCTCACTTCACCAATGGCAAAAGTATAGGCGTGGTCGCCGTAGTAACCGTTCTTTACTGCTCCACAATCGATCGATGCAATATCTCCTTCCTCCAATGGTTTGTCTGATGGAATTCCATGCACTACCGCTTCATTTACCGATATACACAACGAGTTTGGGAACCCGTTAAACCCAAGAAAGCCGGGTACGGCGCCATTGTCATGAATGTACTCATAGGCCAGCTTGTCGAGCTCCAACGGCGTTACACCAGGACCAATTTTTTCTGCAATTAAGCCCAGGGTTCGAGATACGATCAGAGCGCTTTCGCGCATGATTTCTATTTCTTCAGCTGATTTTAAGTGGATCATTTGGAACCAAAAAGTTTAGAGAAAACAGTTTTCTTGTTCTTGTAATTGTTGTGCGCTTCCGGGTTTTTCAATTGATGATTCACTTGAGCATCTTCCGGATGCAACATCTGATAAATTTCTCCCCAGCCCAAAAAACCACCGATATTCCGATCATCGATAAAGATATCGGCATTGATCTTTCGACTGATTGAAGCGTCATGCTTCTCCTCTGGGTACGACATGTTTACAGCGTAAAACTCCACTCCATTCGAAGCGCAATACTTTACTGCTTCATCCAACAATGCCCCATCGCGATACGTCCAAAGGATAAGCTTGTGCCCCTTTTTCTGCAACGCCTTTAAGGTATCGAAAGCAAATAGCATCTCCTTTCCGATTTTCGGGTAGGCGTGCTCCACAATGGTGCCGTCAAAGTCAACTGCTATTGTTAGACCTTCGTCAGATATCATGTACTGAAATTTGCCACAAAAGTAGGTAAATATATGGTGGGCGGTGGCTGTCCATCACTTCTAAAATCGCTAATCGGTTTTCCTTGTTCTGAAATCTAAGAACCCAGCTACATTGGTCAATGTCTTGATACTTTGTTCTTAATACAATACAATCTTAATTCCTCAAGACCGTAAACTCCACTCGCCTATTGATGGCTCTGCCCGCGTCGGTGTCGTTTGAAGTGATCGGTTTCGTGCTCCCATATCCCCGATAGGTCACCCTTGTTGGGTTTACCCTAGCGGCAAGTAGGTAGTCCACTACGCTTTTAGCCCGGGCTTCACTAAGTTTTTGGTTATAAGCTTCCGAACCAACATTGTCGGTGTGCCCACCAATCTCGATTGACAAGTATGGATAGTCCGTCAGGATATCGAGTAGTTTTTCCAATTCCGCTTCCGACTTAGGCAGAAGCTCAGATTTATCGAATTCGAAGAAGATATTCTCGAGGGTTATCGTATTTCCTACTTTGTACTCGATGCTATCTAGTTTTATTTCTTTGGTCGAAACGATGGCTGCTTTCTCCAGGACTACTTTTGGCCTAGGTGGGATAGATCGCTTTGGCTGAGGAGTCAGATTTTCAGTAGGCTTCGCTCTTCGAACTTTTACATCGTCGATGTAGTAATACGCTCCACCGCGACCTTCTTCAAATTCGGTGGTTTCTGTTTTATCGTCGTGGTAAAAGTTTCCGATGATCATAAAGTGTTTTTCTTCATCTACTTCAAAAACACCTGAAACCTTCTTCCAGGCATTCCACCGCGATTTGATCACTTTGTCTTCGTTCACTTGCGGAGTGAAAAACAGTGGCATTCTGTCTCGGGTTACCACTGCAGTGTCGCTAAAATAGATTCCCAGATTATTGGTGGCGCGCTCCGAAGCTACTGCTCGACTGGTATAGAACTCGGCGTAATATCTGGTACCTGGCACCAATGCCGAATCGAGTTCCACCATCAGGTATTCGTGCCAAAATGTGTCCGTTCCCCCTTTTCCATGCGTTTTAATTCCTGCCATTCGTGCACCCGTTCTTGGGCCTTGCTTGCCATCGCTATGCTTCTTTGGATTCGACCAACACGTGGGTTTCGTTTCTGTGCTAAAAAAATCCGGCGTGGTTTCTGTGGGAGAGTCCCAGGCTTCCACATGCTCCATGTACTCTCGTCCATTCTGGTTCCATTTGCAGTAGTCTCTCTCCCTTTCTTCAAAACTAGAATTAGGTACATAGTTGTAGTATTCGTCGTCAGGCAAGAGATCTGATAGCGATTGTCCTACCAAGTTAGATGCGAAACAAACGATGAACCCGATGGTGATGAAAGGTATAAACTGCTTCATAAGTTTTCCACAAAAAGGATTTTTGACCATGATGTAAAACTAGTTCAAGTCCTTTTAGATGGGGAGCTTAGAAGTTTTTAATATCATCAGATTAATGTGGAAAATGACGATTTCCAAAACCCTAGTTGCCAAGCATGGGCAATTATCTTTGTTGGTGTTCATATTTTGAATTTCCCCTATGCTGCCAAAAGTCTTGCGATTAGGACTTCTGTACGTATTCTTATTTGCTGCATTTGCGACAGCTCGTGCGCAGGATGAGCCCTTTTCGTGCTTCAATGCACAGGAAATTCTCTTCCCCTTGGAACAAAATGATTTTTCGAATCATCAAGTTCTTCTAAATGAATCGAGGTACAACGCACTCTATTATCTCTACGAAGACAAGTACTCTTTCTGGTATAAGTTTATTGCAACCGAAGATGTCAAGATCGAGTTCTCTGTTAGTCCGAGTAATAAAAGTGATCGATACAGGGCTGTAGCTTTCGATTATGGAAAGCCTGACTTTTGCGATGTGCTGATCAATCAAGGGATCAAACCCCTCGATTTGATTCGAGTTCCCATCTACACTGAAGATGGGTTGATGTACAAAAACGTCATCCACGCTTCGGCAGGTGATACGCTCCATATCTCAGTGCTGAGTCTCAACCGCGAAGATTGCGGACATTTCCTCTACATGGAAGCCAACGGAGAGCAAATGTCCATCCACGCCATTCACCGTCCTTGCTACGACTTTACATTCCTTGAAGCTCCAGACTTTCTGGCAACTAAAATGAATGCCGATGAACCAGAATTGGAGTTGACTTTGGATGTGGAGCCTGATACACTTGTAACCAAACAGGATAGCCTTCCCAATGGCCCACCCGAAGCTACAGACGAATATGCTGCTCTTACATCGATTGAAGTTCAGCAAAAGGAAAAGGGGGTAGTGAATGTCGGAGATAAGCTCGTGCTGAATCAAGTGTTCTTCTACAACAATACTTATGCCTTCAAGCCAGAAGCAGAAGTGGAGCTCAACCAGCTCTTGGTTTTTATGCAGGTCAATGAAGAAGTGACCATCGAAATTCAAGGGCATACCGCTAACAATGCCCAGGATATTCGCCCCGACCCAAACTTCAAAGGGCAGGGTAAAGAGTGGAACTTCAAAGGAAGTTCATATGAATTGAGCGAGATGCGAGCCGAAGCGGTAAAAGATTTCTTGACCAAAAATGGAATTGACAAGAAACGACTGAAGACTGTGGGTTACGGAGATACCATGAAGCGCGTTCCCGATGCGAAGACTTTCGAAGAGTCTGAGCGAAACATGCGCGTTGAAGTTTTGATTACTGAGCAATGAGAATAATTTTTTGCGCCATACTTTCCCTGATCTTGATGGTAGGTTGCGTTCCACATAAAAAGATCACCTACTTCAATGATATCAATGAAAGTCAAGCGGGAACGCTGGCCTTTCCGAACCCGCCGGCTTATATGCTCCAACCGGGTGATATTGTGGAACTCCAGGTCTCGAGTACTAGCCAGGAAACGGCGCAGTACTTTTCAAAGCCAGGTTCTGATGTGGATAGAAAATACGCAGGAAACACCTATCAGATTAACGACGGCGGGCAAATCGATATGCCATTGGTTGGGCTTTTAAAGGTTGGTGGACTGACAACCGACTCTGCTCAAACCGTAATCCGAACAGCGCTTTTGAAATACCTCCAAAAACCAACAGTAAATCTACGGATGGTCTCCTTTCGAATTACGGTACTCGGGGAAGTTGATAACCCGGGAGTTTATGATGTGCCAGATGGTAAGGTTAATCTTCTCGAAGCACTGGGATACGCTGGAGATATGACCATTTATGGCCAACGCGAAAACGTTCTGCTCATTAGAAACGAAGGTGATGAAAAGATCTACCAACGTCTTGATCTAAATGACTCATCGACCCTGACATCAGAATACTTCTACCTGAAGAATAACGATGTGCTATACGTTGAGCCTTCTAAAGGGGCTACTTCAAAAGACGACAATGCCTACCGTATTTTGCCACTGGTCTTGAGTTCACTGACTTTTGTCGTTGTAATAATTGGCGTGATGCAATAAGCTATGGAAGAGAATTTGAATCGCCCCATGCGCCAATCATCTGACTTTGATCTCAAGTCGTTTTTCTTGCGCTATCTGCGCTACTGGTACATTTTCGCCATTTCAATCACCGTGGGATTAGTGATTGCGAAGTACTACAACTGGTACCAAAACCCTGTTTTTGGAGTAACCGCAAAACTCTTGGTGAAGGACGAAAATCCGGGGAAGGAGCAGTTACTCGAGCAGCTTAACGTCGAAAAGCCGACGAAGAATATTGAGAACGAAATTGAGATTATTCGCTCCCATGCCCTTATGGCCAAAGTGCTCAATGAGCTCGATTTCGATGTGTCTTATTATCTAATAGGCGATGTAAAGATTTCTGAAGTGTACAAAGACTGTCCATTTCGGGTTGAAATAGACCAAATTGAGTATCAAGCTTATTTCCAAAACTTCGATGTCCATTTAATTGACTCCCAGAATTTCAAGATAGTTTTTCCGAACGGAGAAGAAGAGAAGGAAATAAGCGGAAAGTACAATCTGCCGATTGATATAGGCTACGGTGTTATTACTCTTTTCAAGCGAGAGAACTTCCCCGAAAAGGAGTTGGTGAAGGAAGACTTTGACAAAAAGCACTACAGGATTTCCTTCAATACCATTGCGCATAACCAGAATAAGTATCTAGGGGCCTTGTCGGTACAATTGTCTCGATCGCAGAGCACCATCCTTCAGCTTTATCTTGAAGATGAAGTGCCTCGAAAGGGACTCGATTTTCTCAACAAGTTGATCGAAGTGTACTTGATGAACGATGTGGATGTAAAGAATAAATCGGCATCTGCAACGGCTGAGTTTCTCGATGAGCAATTGGATGCGATCTCAGAAGATCTTGAGCGCATCGAGACGAGCAGAGAGAATTACAAAGTATCGAAGGGAATTATTGATCTCGAGTCGGAGTCTCAATTGGTCTTGGAGAGTATCAAGGACATCGACGCCCAGCTGGCGATCAATACCACGCGAATCAGTATGATTCAGCAGCTCAAGTCGTACATCGTCGAAAACCAGGATGTGCGAGACCTTGCACCTGCATCACTTGATATCGATGATCCGCTTCTTATCAAATTGATCAATAAACTCTCAGAGCTTCAAAGTGAGCGTGAGAGTGTGCTTAAGCGTGGAACACCGGACGATCCTGCGCTTCCTGCCATCAATGCTGAAATCGAATTGACTCGATCTTCTCTTTTGGAGAATATTCGCAATATCCAGACAAGTTTGGAGTACAATGCCGAAGAGCTACAGCGCCAGCTAGATCGCTACAAAGGGCGCGTTGAGATGATTCCAACTACGGAGCGCGAGTTGCTCGGGATTGAACGTAAATTCCGCATTCAGGAATCGCTTTATCTCTTCTTACTTAAGAAAAGAGCCGAACTTTCCATTTCCTTGGCTGCTACTGAAAGCGATACCCGTATTGTAGATAACGCCCGCGTTTTCGGACCTATTCGCCCGATTCCGCAGAAGGCTTATTCCATCGCTTTAGTTCTCGCAATACTCATTCCCTTGGCTATCATTTTCATCGTAGAGAAAATGAATGATAAGGTGACTGATGTGAAAACGATTAAGCGGCTGACCAACATTCCGGTTCTCGGTATGGTGCGATTCAATAAGCACAAATCAGCTTTAGTGACCATCGAAAAGCCGCGCTCTTCCATTTCTGAAGAATACAGGAATATCCGAACCAACTTGAAATTTTTTCACACAGAGGAGGAGTCGACAGTGACCATGGTTACCTCATCGATTGGTACGGAAGGGAAGACTTTCACAGCAATGAATCTGGCCACAATTATGGCGGCTTCTGGATCTAAAGTGGTACTGGTCGGTCTCGATCTACGCAAGCCGAGAATCGTCGAAGATTTTAATATTTCGAATGATATTGGTTGCAGTAGTTACCTCAGTGGGAATGCTTCACTCGATGAGGTGATTCTTCCTTCTGGCTTGGAGAATTTGAGCATCCTACCTTCTGGACCAACACCACCAAATCCATCTGAACTGATCATGAGCATCAGAATGAAGGAGATGATTGAGGGGCTCAAGGAAAGATTTGATCGGATCATTATCGATTCCCCACCGGTTGGCCTGGTTTCAGACGGCTTGGTTATTGCCAACCACGCCGATGCAACCTTGTTTTTGGTTCGCGATGGAGTGACAAGGAAAAGTCATATTTCAAGTGTCGATGAGCTCTATAGAAATGGAAAGCTTAAACACTTGGGCATCGTATTCAATGCCGTAAAAAAGCGCAGTGCGGGCTATGGTTACGACAGCAGTTACGGCTATGGCTACGGGGCTGAGTACGGCTCCTACTTCGAAGATGAAGAGGAATCGGGTGGCTTAAAGGGAATTTGGAAACGCCTTCGCGGCAATGAGTAAGCTCTTAAAGCGATTTACAAATAGTTCCGATGCCCGAGGTAAGCGCATTGTGCTGCACATTCTCTACGCCACTGGACTGAAGGGAATCAATGCCGGAGTGAGTTTTTTGGTGATACCGCTTTACCTGAGCTACCTCACAGATATCAGTTACGGGATATGGATTACGATCAGTTCCGTACTCAATTGGTTTAATTTTTTTGACTTAGGCATGGGGCACGGGCTGCGCAATAAATTTGCCAAAGCCAAAGCCAAGGGAGAAGATGAACTCGCGAGAAAATACGTCAGCACGACTTATGCTTTGCTAGCTCTTGTGGCCGCGGGCGTGTTGCTCATCTTTTTGGTGGTCCACCTTTTTGTCGATTGGGCTCTTGTCTTTGCCGCTCCACCAAATTTAAGTCCGGAAGTGAATCGCACAGTGTGGATTCTTTTTGCACTGTTCTGTCCCCAGTTTGTAGCTCAGCTTATCAAGATGATCGTTACCGCCGATCAGCGCCCAGCGGTGGCCAACTTGATCAATTCTACCGTAAATATTCTTCAACTCCTAGGGCTTTTTCTGTTTACTCAATTCATTCCCCCAAGTCTCGATCGACTGGCCTTGCTCATGGGTGGGATAAGCCTGGGTGTGCCCCTGCTGGCTAATTTCATTCTCTTTAGTACCCGTTACAAAGCCTATCGACCAACCATTCCTACAGTCGATTTCAAGTTGTCAAAAGATCTGATGGGGCTGGGCTTTACCTTCTTCATCATGCAAGGGGCTGCCCTAGTCGTTTTTATGACAGATAGTTTGATCATCACTCAGGTGCTAGGTCCCGATCAGGTGCCTGCCTACAATACGTCATTCAGGTATTTCAATTTGGCCACAGTTTTCTTCGGTTTGGTGACCACCCCTTTTTGGTCGGCGTTTACCGATGCCTATGTCAAGAAGGACTTCGGGTGGATCAGGAAAATGCTCTCCAGACTAGTACGCGTGTGGTACGGATTCGCAGCGGTGTGTCTGATACTATATTTTATCGCCCCGACAGTTTATGGCTGGTGGATAAAAGGAGAACTGGTCATCACGCGTGAACTCGATCTGGTTATGATGCTTATGGTTCTTACAACCGCCTTTGTAACTATTTATGGGACATTTTTGAGCGGAGTAGGGAAGCTCAGGCTGTCGCTTTTGCATGCAGTTGTTGTCATGGTGATCAATATCCCACTGTCAATTTATCTGGCTAAAATTCCTTCGCTCGGCAGCGCAGGTGTTATGCTCGCTAGTCTTTTAGGAACAGCTTTACGACTCTTCTTTCAGCCCATCCAGACTTACAAGATTTTGAAAGGAACGGCTAAAGGCTGGTGGAAGGCTTAGTCGCCGATATAAAACTTCTTGAAGTTCTCTGAATCCATCAATTCGGGCTTGATGGCAAGTAGTTTTTCATTATCGGACTTGAAGTGTTCGAAAATCTCACTGCGAAGTTCTTCATCAAAACAAAATCGCTTGTTGCCCCCACCGCGGTGCTCTATCCAGTGTATGATTCTCCGATAAGCTGATTTCCCAACACTGGTCGATTCAAAAGCGGGCTTCCATTTGTTCCAGCTTCTGATCATACTGAGTTTTCGTTCAGAAAGCGTTGGGTTGATCTTTCGCTTTACTTCATCGCCAGATAGTTTCCAACCAAAATGCGCGCACATTGCATCTATAAACTCTTCCGAATCTCTCTGAAAGTCTTCAAAAAGCATCACCTTGACATTGCCGAAAAGGGCTTTGTACGTATTGACTATCGATGAGTAGTAATATGAAACCGTCGATTCTTTTGATTGAAAAGTGGGGTACATCGGTCGGGTTCGGCCTTCTTGTCCATTAAACGAGATAAAAGACTCCGGTTTCAGCGTATTTCCCCCGTAAACACCGATAGAATAAAGCGCTTCGAGCAGATTTACCTGATTTCTCATAACCAGTAAAACTTCAGCATCCGGAAAAAGGGCGTAAAGCCTCTGAGCAGTTCGAGTCCGATTGGTCGATCCGAGATAGAGCGTCTGTCCAACAAACAATTCGTTGGATAGAATTGCATTGGATTCTATCATCGTTTGAAGCTCTGTGCGGACTTCGTCCAAATCAAAAACAGACTCATCTTGGTAGAGAATCTTCTGGAAAACGGGGTGATATTGGGTAGTCTCGACGCCATAAGCTCGATACCCTTCAACCCTTGGAAATACGTGGTTTTGAAAATAGGTGCTCGCTGCACGAGGCATCCCTATGTGTAGTATAGTTTTACCCACGTCCAAATCTAAAAAAATACCCATAGGTAAGTATCTTTGGTGGCATGGAAGATGTGAGCATCTGTATGACCGCAACCATAGCTCCGCAAACTGTTATGGTTTCCAGACAGGACGTCGATTCAAGGCTTTCTGATTATAAAAATTGTATTCGCTTTTACCTGGAAGCTACAGACTTGCCTATTGTCTTTTTGGAAAATTCGGACTACGATTTGTCGGAAGACCCCGATTTTACCTACTTCCAGAAGCTAGAGCGGTTCGAAGTGATCCGAATTCAACCGCACCCAGACCAATCAAAAGGGAAGGGGTTTCAAGAGTTTTTTATACTTGATGAATATGTGAAAAATCACATGAAGGCCAAGACTTTGGTGAAGGTGACGGGCCGCTATATTGTTGAAAACATCGCAGAAATTCTCGCAAAGGTTCAGGCACCACTCAGCATAGATATGCACCGTAAGATGAAAGTGGCTATTACTGGTTTTTTCGTGATCAACAAAGCCCTATACGAAGAGCAGTTTTTGGGAGCCTATACGAGAGCTAATGATCCCGAAGGCGTTTTTATTGAGCATGTGCTTTATGAGATCATTCAGAAGAATGCCCTGGAATACACTCGCCTTCTTCCGCTGAACCCGCGATACGTAGGTGTGTCGGGAAGTTATGGTGCTAGCTTGCACCGCAATAAGTACAAAATGATGATGCGCAGTGTTGAGCGAAAACTCTCGAATTCACTGGGCATCCACCAATTTATGATCGAATATTGATGCGCTGGGTTACCTACCTTCCCGAAATTCAACCCTTACACTTAACCAAAGATGTAGGGCTGATCCCGTACTTCATGGGCACACATCATGGCTGTGAAAGTACACTCGTGGGAAAGGTTCACTTTGATCCCGAAACGGTAAGTGCACTTGATACTGAAGTGGCGGGATTGCAATTACATGCTTTGCCCGAAACGGGAAACACCGGATTCTTGGATAAAGCCTTTTTGGAATACCTTGATACACATGGTAAGTCCATCGACGTGCTGAATCTCTACCATCTCAGCCGCCATACCCTTATCTACGGCCTTAAGTACAAGCGAAAAAATCCGAAGGGAAAGCTCTACTTGAAAATGGATGCTTACAACCAGCATCTCCTTCCAGTGAGAACGTATTCGAAACACCTCATAAAGGATGTGTTTTTCCAGATTTTAGAGAGGCGATTCTTGAAGCAAGTCGACTGGATCAGTGTTGAAAATCGAAAAGGGCTGGAACTCATGAAAGCCAACTTTAAAGGCATAGAGAATAAGCTAGGGTATATGCCCAACGGGTGTAATGACGCACTTATGAAAACCATTCCAGAAGAGACTCCTGAAAAGGTCATCTTATCAGTAGGGCGCATTGGTGGTGCAGATAAGAATTATGATTTGCTCATCCGAGCTCTACCTTTTCTTAAGTTAGATGGATGGAAGATGAAGGTGATCGGCCCTGTGGAACCAGCATTTGCTTCCAAGTGGAAAAAAGCCATGACGCAGCACCCAGAACTTACCGATTCAATTGAGTTTAGCGGAGCCATCTTCGATCGACAAGAGCTCTATCGGGAGTACAGCCGTGCAAGCGTATTCTTTCTTCCTTCGCGCTTCGAGTCCTTTGGGATTTCTTTTGTTGAAGCTCAATTCTTTGGTGCCGTTTTGGTCGGTCACAAGGGTATGTCTGCCTTCGCTGATATTGTTGGTGAAGGCAATTATGGGGTGTTTTACGAAGACAACGACCCGCACTCCTTTGCCAAATCGATTTCGACGGCTATGGCAATGAGTGAAAAAGTACCACGAGAAGAAATAGCAGAATACAACCAGGCTCATTTTCATTGGTCTCGACTGACTAAAAACTTACTAAACGACATAAAGCGTGCATAAACCAGAGCCACTTATTTCGGTGATAACCGTATGCTACCAGTCGGCGGGAACGCTAGCCGGAACGCTCGAATCGCTGCGCGCACAAACCGTTAAGCGCTTTGAGTCCATTGTCGTAGATGGGGGCAGTACCGATGGCACACAAAAACTGGTCGCAGATTTTGATGATGTCGTGGATCAGTTCGTATCCGAGCCCGACAAGGGAATATACGATGCTATGAATAAGGGTGTAGCGCTGGCCAGGGCACCGTACATCGCATTTTTGAATAGTGATGACGCCTATCCAATGCATACTATTGAGACTTGGGTGAATGCTATAGAGTGCTCTGGAAAGGATGCATACTACGGCAATATGACCAAGGTGCGATACTGGGGCGGTGAGCGGTTCACCAGACTCGAAAAGCCAAATATTGAACTCATGCCAAAGACTATGGGGATCTTCCACCCATCGACTTGTGTAGCAAAAAAGTGGTTTGAAACACTTGGTGGCTTTGATCTTAAGTACCGGCTCGCAGCCGACTACGATTGGCTATTAGGCCTGTATCTGGCAAAAGCTGAATTTGAGTATGTCGATGAGTCGCTATCCATTTTTAGCGTTGATGGAGTGAGCAATACTTCTTGCGATTCATACCGAGAAGCGGCTGATATTCAAAGACGCCGAGGTCTGGAGCATTATAAGGAGATGGAAGGGCTGTTTGAACTGTGCAAGAAGAAACAAACCAAGCAGCGTATAATTGCTAAGTTTGCCAAGCTGCCCTTTTTCAAATCAATTTACCGGCAGAAGCTCAAAAAGAACTGGAATTGAGAACGGTTTACAACTACTTCCTGGCCTTTCGCTATCGCTGGAATGGATTTCTGACCACCTTGTTTCTGCGCTCTCTAGGTTGCAGCGTGGGTAGTGGATTAAAGTGCCTTCGACTTCCAATCTTCAAAGACATTCCCAAAAAGAATATATCCATAGGAAATGGAGTTTCGATGGGGGCAAAAGTGGTGTTTGAGATTCCACCAGATGGACGTTTGACCATTGGTGATAAAGTCACTGTTGGCGATTTCAATCGGTTTAGCACCATTGATAGGATAGAGGTCGGAGACTGGGTGGCTATCGGTGAGCATGTCAGTATCAGAGGGAGTTTTCACAACACCCAAAAAGGCAAAGAGATTGTGACCCAGGGCGATAGTGGAGAGCCCATCCATATTGGGGGTGATGTGCTGGTTGGTGCGTACTCGGTTATCCTTCAGGGCACCACCATTCCCGATGGCGTCGTTATCGGTGCTAAATCTCTTGTCAAAAAAAGTGATCACCTTCACAAGGATGGTATATTTGCAGGTTCTCCGTTAAAACACCTTCGAGACCGGTAATGAATACCAATGAAGTACGCGCTTTCTTTGAGCAGACTGATGTCTACCTGACATACAATTACAATCTGCGAATCCGTGCCGAAACGGTCGGTCATTTCATCCGCGATTTGCGATTTGAGAAAGCGCTCGACATGCCTTGTGGTACCGGTGATATTTCTGCCCCGCATCTCGATCATTTCGACCATCTCACCATGATGGACTTTTCAGAGAATATGATCGCAACTTCGAAGAAGCGAGTTCCCGAGTCGGAACATCACAAAGTAAGCTTCGTTCGCGGTGATTTCTACGACCACAATTTCGCCCCACATAGCTTCGATTTGATTATGAACATCGGTATTCTCGCTCATATCAAAGACCCACTTGGCTTTCTGGAGAAGACGATAAGATTGGTGAAGCCCGGTGGCTATCTCATTCTTCAGAACACCGATAGCGACCATTGGTTTGCTCGGCTCATCCATATTTATCTCGGTTTTAGGAGACTGGTTGGGAAGGACAAATACGCTCTAAACAAAGTGCGTCAAGCCGATGTGCTCGAAATCGCATCGCGAGAAGGACTCCAACTCATCGATTCATTTGCCTACAACCAGTCTTTTCTCGGTTTGTCTCGTCTATTTAGTAACGACTTGAAGTACAAGTTGACTCGACGTTATTTTGGAGATGTTACTGAAAAGAAGCATCAGAAATCGGGTAGCGATGCGACTTTCATTTTTCAAAAGCCGATGCCGTGAAGCCAAAGGTGCTGATCATTCCCGAAAATTTCCCCACAGATCACAATCCGGTTGCGGGCATTTTTATGAAAGATCAGATCAGAGCTATCCAGCCTTACGCGGATATAACTGTCTTCAATTCGAACCCTTGGTATCGAGGAGTTTATGATTCGATAGATGGTGTCAAAACTTATGACTTTCACCTATACGCCAAAAAGCCATCGACCCTGTTTAAGCCTCTGGCTTATGCCTGGTGGGCGAGTCGCTCGATCTCGATGGCTAGAAAACTAAAAAGACCAGATATCATCCATCTTCATGGAGCTTCCATGCGTGGGAGTTGGGTGTCAAAATTGGCTGCTGAGTGGAATATACCCTTTGTGATAACTGAACATACAGGGCCTTGGTCGGCCATTTCAGACCGTCAGTTAATTTTTAAGGCAGTGTCCAAATCATTTCACAAGGCTGCTGGGGTTTGGCCTGTAAGCAATCACCTCAAGATAGAAATGATCGACTCAGGTATCACTGACAAACTAAGTCCGCTCGGCAATCCTGTCGATACCGATTTGTTTTCCCCGCGAGCTACGCCATTGGCATCTACTAAGCGGGTTTTGTTCGTAGGAAGGCTCGACCCTTTCAAGGGTGGGTTGAAAACGCTTAAGGCCTTTCACCAACTAGAGAAAGATGGGTTTGAATTTACGCTCACGATCGCCGGAGATGGAGTGGAAGCAGATGCCATCCAAGCCTACATCGACGAGCACAAACTGGAGAACAAAGTATTTTTTCTTCGAGGAAAGCTCGATCGAACCGAGATGAGAAATCTATTTCACGAATCATCCTTTCTCGTCTTTCCGAGCGAATTTGAAAGCTTTGGACTCGTTGGTGCAGAGGCCATGGCTACCGGATTGCCGGTGGTCTTGTCAGATCGCACGGGGCCTTTAGATTATTCCACCCCGGAGAATTCTATTCAGGTTGATCCATTCAGTATCGATTCAATTGCTCAGGGGATAAATGAAATGGCGAGAAGATTAGATGCCTTTCACCCCGAACAAATCAGGAAGGAAATCGTCTCTAAGTTTGGCTTCGATGTCTATGGTCGAGAAGTCAGCAGGCGCTACCGAGAGATATTATCGAGCACGGGAGACTCTAAAACGATTCGTAAATAAGATATTTGAGCCATGTGCGGGATTTTCGGCGTATGGAATTGGAAAGGAGCCAGAGGGGAACACTTGCTCAAGGCTTCTGAACTATTGAAGCACAGAGGGCCTGATGATGAGGGGTTTCTTGGGTGGAATGATGATCAGACGCAACCACTTTCTGGAAAGGATTCACAGACTTTTACCGATTCTCCCCTTGGGCCAGAGCGCGAATCGCCATCCATGCTTTTGCACCGCCGACTGTCTATCCAGGATTTGTCGCCATCGGGCCACCAACCCATGCGCCATCGCGATCGCAATATCCACATCGTGTTTAATGGAGAGATATACAATTTCAAATCGCTGATTGAAGATCACAGTCTAAAAGTGCAGACGGGTACCGATACAGAAGTTCTACTCCTCATGTACGCGAAATTTGGCGAAGACATGTTTCAACACCTTCGTGGCATGTGGGCGCTGTGCATCCTGGATTTGGAACAGCGTAAAATGGTCCTTTCACGCGACCGATTTGGGATTAAGCCATTATATCTGGCTGAATCTGATGGTGGGTTAGCTTTTTCGAGTGAGATAAAACCCTTGCTTCAACTGCCGGGTATGCGAACGGAAGCTGATGAGAAAATGTTGATCTCATTTGTGGCTTTCGGCGCATCAGCCGATCCTTTTGAGACCTTTTTTAAAGGGATTAGTGCCTTGAAGCCCGGATATGTCGAGGTGATTGACATGAATTCTGGTACACGAAACTCAGCACGATACTACGATTTACGATCGGCGGTCGAGAAAGTGAATCCGGATGAGTCATTCGACGAAGTATTTCGATCGGCTATGAAGGAGCATCTCATCGCCGATGTGGAAGTGGGTTCCTGTCTTAGCGGAGGACTCGATTCGAGCTCGATCGTTTGCGAAGCAGCCGATCAAACTACTGGGCCTTTTAAAACATTTACCTGCACTTTTCCTGGGGAAGAAATTGACGAAGGAGACTATGCGCGTAGATTGAATTCGGCGGTGGGAAATTTAGATCAACACTTTACCACACCTACAGCAGAGCGCTTTCTAAAGGAATGGGATACCTTAATCATCAATCAAGAAAGACCGTTTGGATCGGCCTCGATCTACGCCCAATACGCCGTCATGAATCTGGCGGCCGAGCATGGAGTCAAAGTGCTGCTAGATGGTCAGGGAGCTGATGAAATGCTCGGTGGATATTATCCCTTTGCAGGAGCTTATTTGCTCGAGCTTCTCCGAAAGGGAAAACTCGGAAAGTTTCGAAAGGCGTTTAAAGATTTGAAGCAAAACTTCAATCCGAATATGACCACCGCTATGCTTCGCTCAGCCTATTACGCTATGCCCGACTTCCTTCAACGATGGGGCCGCCAGAAGCAAAGACTCGGAATCGATTTGCTTTCCGAGCAGAGTCGTCAAAAACTAAAAGATTTGAAGAGTCCCGATCGCGGTCATTGGGATTTTAAAGAATTGGGGATTCGAAGTGTAGGTTTTGGTCTCTATGAACTACTTCATTACGAAGACCGAAACTCTATGGCTTTTAGTATCGAAAGTCGGGTGCCGTTCTTGGATCACCGTTTGGTTGAGTGGGCGCTGAGTAGCCCAACCGAACGAAAGTTGGTGAACGGCTGGACGAAGTTTCCTATTCGTCAGTATCTGGATTCAAGAGGGTTGCCCACTTTGGCTTGGCGGGTAGACAAACTTGGTTTTGTAGCCCCGCAGGATCGATGGAAAAAGGAGCTTGGTACAGCGCTAACGCAGTCTGTGGCCAATGTTGAAATACCGTCCTTTTTGAACCGCGAAGCCGTACAGAAACTCATGACCAAAAGTCTGGATTCTAACGCCCATCAATCTGAATTCTGGAGAATCTTCGCCCTCCTACGTTGGATTAAACTCTTTGATGTGAAAGTGGTATGAAGATCAGCATCGTATGTGGTCACTTTATTCCCAGTATGGGGTACCTGGAAGTTCACCTGGCTCGAGCGCTGGCTGAGCTAGGACATGCAGTTCAGGTGGTCACAAGCGATCAGATCCCGCCATATGTCAATCATCTTTATTCCGATTTTGGAAACCCGCCCAATGGTGTTGTGGTTCACCGCCTAAAAGCTAAGTTTATACTCGGGCAAATTGTCGTTGCCGATGGTATAAACAAGACTTTGGAAACATTCAGTCCAGACTTGATTATCGCTATCGGTCTGGGTAAGCGATTCCCTAAACCCATTTATAAAAAGTGGAAAAACATTGTGACCCTTTTTGGTGACAACGCCTACTCGTATAAGTCGTTGAAAGGCTTGACAGGTCTGAAGACGAAACTCTTGTTTCGAGTACTAAAGGCTTCCACCTACAAATGTGCAGCCAAGCACTCAAAGACTTTGGTGGCTTACACTCCGGAGAGTTTTCACGCGGCTGCTCAGATGATCGGTGGACGATTGGGCGAATTATTGAAGAGTCAAGACGGACAGATCAGTCTCGGGTTTTGGCCTGAAGAATTTGCTTATGATTCAGCATCTAAAAATGAGATTGATTTTGGTTGGGATCGAGATTCGAAAATAGTCATCACGGCTACGCGACTAAAACCAGAGAAAGAGCTGGAGCGCTTCATCTCATTTTTCAAATCGCTCTCAGATTCTTACAAATGGCTCTTGGTAGGCAGTGGGGAAGACGAGTACGCCCGATCGCTCGACTCCAAACTCAAGGGTGAACTCGGAGCTGAGCGATTCCGCATTTTGCCCCATCAAGATCGTGCAGAGCTCAATAAACTCTACAATACAGCTGATTTTGCGCTTTACACAGTGCCGGCTATCTCTGTGTTTGAAGCATTGGGAACAGGGCTTCCTGTTATCGCCCCACTTCATAAGGCCTTTTCTCATATCCCAGATTCTGGAGTGTCATTTATCGAGCTCTCAGAGCCGCATAAGATGGTGTTTGAGAAAATGGAGCAAGTAGATCTGAGCCCCCAAGCGCGGGCGAATCGAGTAGATTGTGCCATCCGCTCATTTTCGTGGATGGAAGTAGCAAACAAGCTACTTCGACTTGCAAGTGGCAAATCTGGTTGATAACTCACTCAGATCGTTGAAAATTAGAAGCCATCTCGCTCCCTAATCGCACCGCAAGGGCTTTTCTTTGTAAGTCCCCTTAATTCGAGAAGATTGAGCAATAGAGAATGGTTTGAATGGTTGAAATCCTTGCCCTGGGCGCTTAAGTGGTTTCCGCTACTCATCGTTTTTCGTCCGCTCGTCGACAACTTCTATTTCCTCAAAGAAGTGAGCCCTTTTCTTTCACCTCCATACATTGTGGGGGTGATGACCCCGGTGGGAGCGCTTATTGGAATTTCTCAATACCGCATGGGTAAATTCTCGCCCATCGACAAGGCCTTCTCTTTTTGGGCAGCCATGGTAGTGCTTTGTTGCCTCATGCTCCTATTCTACGATCCCCTGTCGCTTTTGACGTTCGAGTTTGTGCTGAAGCTCGCCATGCCGGTTTACCTCTACTTTTTTTTACGGGTTTTTATTACGGAATTGAAAGACCTGCACGGCCTGCTTCAATCCTTTCTTTACGCTGGGATTTTCATAGCGGTCTTGTTGATTTATGAAGTGTTCATCAACCCTATCGCCATTCAGGAAAGCCGAGGACTAGAGCGGATTCAGGCGAGCTTTGGTGATGTGGTTAGCTACGGGATGTACATCGTTTTTGCGACCATTACAGCGGCTTATTTTTACTTCTCGCGTCAGCACATCTCACCACTCAAAGATAGGATGAAGCTTCTAGCTATCGTGGTGGCTCTGGGCTTGCTCGGTATTCTCAATATTCACCACACGGCTACCTACATTGTCTTTGTCAGTTTGGTAGGACTTTTCGTCTTGTTCAACCTTCGCACCCAAAATAAAGGCGTTGGTGCCATGCTCATTGTGGTCATTGGTCTTGGGCTGAGCCTTTGGGGAAGTCAGCTGATCGAAGAACGAATTAGCCCACTCGTTGAAACCGACTTAGCTGTATACGCTGGCGAGCAAGACACCGACAAGCTCCTTCACGGAAGGGTAGGGCGATGGCGAATGATGCTTCAAATGTTTTCATCTGAAGATGTCCAGGTTCAGTTTTTCGGGTTTCCGCTTAAGTTTGAGTATGTGTACCAATACATCGGAATTGGGTCTCACAACGATTTTGTGCGCATGCTTTTCGCAACAGGGATTTTCGGTTTGGCCTTCTATCTGGTCTTCTTGTTCCGAGTATATCAGCGTTCAAATTACGTTGGTATGGCTCAGAAATTTTTGATTCTGGCACTGCTCTTTGCCTTGTCGTTTTACAGCATCAGCGTTACACCGACTTACTACGCACCCTTTATGTATTTCGCGCTGGCCATTATAGCCTACGCATCACTTCCCGACAGTAAACTTCATTTATGGAACGGCCGCGCATACTGATTTTAGGAAAATTGCCACCGCCTTTGATGGGGCCGGCTATAGCGACGAAGATCATATTGGAGTCTTCATTAAACGATGCTTTTGAGCTACACCATTTCGACACGCGTATCAATGAGTCGGTAGCTGATATGGGGTCGTTTAAAATGTCGAAACTCACCGCCGTTCGCAGGAAGTACAAAGCATTCAAGCAGAAGCTGAAGGAAGTGAAACCTGAACTCGTTCTCATTCCGATTAGCCAAACTACAACTGGGTTTATCAAGGATCTACCCTTTATTCGGATGGCAGCTAAATCGGGAGCTAAAGTACTTGTTCAACTCCGTGGTAGTGCTTTCGGCGAATGGTATGATAATTTGAGCCCCATAGTTTCCAAGCAAGTGAGAAAGGGCTTGGCGAAGACGGATGGAGTTATTGTGCTTGGCGAAAACCTTCGTTACATCTTTGATCAGTTTTATGAATCAGATCAGATATTCGTGGTACCTAATGGAGGAGATTATCAGTTTCCTTCGCGGAAATCGGCGGGGATCCAGGTAACGTACCTAGCCAATTACTTGCCTGGAAAGGCGATCTATGAAGTGCTTCAGGCAATGGCGATTCTCAAAGAAAACGGCTTGCCGGATTTCCGATTCGAAGCGTTTGGAAGCTGGGATAACGAGACGTACAAAAAGGCTTGTTCTGATTTAATCGCCAAGCATGGGTTGGATCATTGTCGCCTGAATGGCTCAGTTTATGGCGATGAGAAGTGGCAAGTGCTCGCCGACTCTGATGTCTTTGTGTTTACGCCAAAGCACCCCGAAGGACACCCGTGGAGTTTGGTGGAAGCATCTGCAGCGGGACTTCCGATCATCTCCACCGACCGTGGTGCGATTGTGCAGAACGTGAAAGATGGCGAGAATGGATTTTTACTCGATCAGCCAACGCCAGATCAGATTGCTTCCTGTCTCGAAAAGTTGATCCGTGACGAAAGTTTACGGGAGACGATGGGACGGGCTTCAAGAGCCCTTTACGAATCATCATTTACATCTCAAAAGATGGTCGAAAACCTGGGTCGGGTCTTTCAAAAAACACTCGCTAGCCAATGTGTGGAATAGTCGGATACATTAGCCATGGCTCGGAAATGCTTAAGATTGGTGAGGCCATGGCCTCTATCCATCACCGTGGTCCCGATCGAGGAGACTTTGTAGATGAACAACATGAAAATTGGCGTGTGGTGCTCGGTCACCGGCGCTTGAGTATAATTGACTTGAGTGAAGGTGGAAGCCAACCCATGACAATCGGCCATGTGACTATGGTCTTCAATGGGGAAGTCTACAATTTCCAAGAGCTACGAGAAAAGCATTTTGGAAATGAGACTTTTCATTCCAGCTCCGATACGGAAGTGGTTTTGCGGCTCTATTTGAAGTTGGGAGTGGACTTTGTGCATGAACTCAACGGAGATTTTGCAATCGCTATTCTCGACCGTCAGCGTGATGAACTTCTATTGGTGAGAGACCGTTTGGGGATCAAGCCGTTGTACGTATACTCCCATGATGAAGATTTGGCCTTTGGAAGTGAGATCAAGGTGTTTCGTGAAGGTGGAATTGATTTGAAGCTAGATAAGACGGCGATAAGCCCCTATCTCGTTTTTAAGTATACACCCGGAAATGCTACGATGTTCAGAGATGTGGAGCGCCTTGAGCCTGGATCGATAATGTGCGTAGATCTCCATTCTAAAAAGATCACGAGGCAAAAATTCTGGGATATCAGAGAGAAGCGAGAAGTCTTTAAAGGTTCGTACAACGATGCCAAGACACAGCTCCGCGAATTGATGGAGCGAGCTGTTCGACGTCGGCTTATTGCTGATGTTCCGATCGCCAACTACCTTTCGGGTGGGCTCGATAGCACCATCATCGCATCCTATCTTCGAGGGCAGGACAATGTGCATTACTGTGCTGTGAAGTCAGAAAAGGACTTAAAAGCTGAAGGTACCAGTTCGGATGGTCGTTATGCCATGATGCTCGCTGAAGAGTGGGGGCTGAATCTCGAAGAAATTCCAATCGGATTGGATGAATTAAATGAAAGCCAGATAGAATCGGCAGTTTATTCATGCGACGATCTGATTGCCGATGGATCAATTATTCCCGCAATGCTTATTGCACAGAAAGCCGGGCAGGATCACAGAGTGGTACTTAGTGGAATGGGTGCCGACGAGCTCTTTTTTGGATATAATGGACATTACTTGCTTCGGCTAACACAAATGGCGGGTCGGGTTCCTGCCTTAAAAAAGGCGCTGACACCCGTGCTTCAAAAAGTCGATGCTGGTAAGGGGCCGTTCAAAGCTTATCGGCGATACCTTCAAAAGTGGGGGAATAATCTAGGCAAACCTTTTGAAGCTGGGCGGTACTCCGTGGTTGGTGATGTAGATTCTGCCCTGCGTATTCACCAAAATCAAGGAGAAGCCTTTGATGTTTATCGCCGTTATTTCGATCGAGATGGAGATCTTTTTGATCACGTTTTTGAGTTTGAGTTAGAGAATTTTCTCGTCAAGAACCTGCACTACCTCGACCGATCTTCTATGGCTTATGGACTCGAGAGTAGGGTGCCTTTTCTGGATCATGAAGTGGTTGAGTTTGCTGCAGGACTTCCTTCAGAATACAAACTCGACTGGAAGATGAAGTCGAAGAGAATACTCAAGGATGCCTACGCCGATGTGGTTCCCGATTACGTGACCAAGCGCCGGAAAGCAGGTTTTGGAATGCCGCTCCGATCACTTCTCTCAAATCAGACCGTTATAGATAAACTACTACCACTCGATTTTCTCTCTGGATTCGAAGGATTTGACATGGACGAAGTAAAGCAGATTATCGCTTCACATCAATCAGGGAAACAAGATCAGTCAGCTTTGATTTACGCCTTGATTTCTTTTCGGTTTTGGCATCAAAAGTTTTTCTAGATCAGCATCTTCAGTTGATTTTAACCTGTTGATAAAAAGGCTTGGATTTGCTGTATTCTACACTGTGATTCTTGGGTGACTCTTTAACTTTGAAAAGGAAAATAATTGCCCCTTGGAACAACTTTTACAAAGCCTGAAACACGGCGAAATGGAGATTGTCGACCTTCCCAATCCAAGTCCCGGGAGGGGAGAATTGCTCATCCGGACTCACTATTCTGCTATTAGTACTGGAACCGAAGGAAAAACGGTTTCTGACGCCCGGAAGGGCTATATCGCCAAAGCGCAAGCGCGCAAAGAGGAAGTGAGCAAGGTGATCAAAGCAGCCAAAACCCACGGCCTTACGGATACCTATAGAATGGTGATGAATAAGCTCGAAGCATTGCAGCCACTCGGCTACAGCGCAGCGGGAGAAGTAATTGCCATCGGAACTGATGTGGAAGGGTTTGAGATCGGCGATCACGTGGCTTGCGGTGGGGCATCAGCTTCTCACGGCGAGCTTATGGTGATTCCTAAAAACCTTTGTGTGAAAGTGGAAAAAGGTACGGCACTCGATCAGGCGGCTTTCACCACCATCGGGGCCATTGCCATGCAAGGTATCAGAAGGGCTGGTCTCGGCCTTGGTGAGAATTGCGTTGTGATCGGGCTCGGACTGATCGGTCAATTGAGCATTCGTTTGTTGCGAGCGGCTGGGGTAAGAGCTTACGGAGTTGATCTAAAGCAGGAATTGGTTGATCAAGCGATTACTTCTGGTGCTGAAGGGGCAGCGCATCGTCAAGACGAGCAGATCGAAGATAAGATTAAAGCCTTTTCGGGCGGACAAGGTGTTGATGCGGTTATCATCACGGCGGCCACTTCTTCAACCGATCCAGTAGAACTAGCAGGACGAATTTGTCGTGTGCATGGTAAAGTGATCGTGGTAGGAAATGTCCCGACTGGTTTCAGCCGAAAGGCGTACTACCGAAAGGAGCTAGATCTTCTGATGAGTACTTCTTATGGGCCTGGTCGATACGATAGGGGTTACGAAGAAAAAGGACTCGACTACCCAATAGGGCAAGTGCGTTGGACCGAAAATCGCAATATGCAGGCTTTCGTCGCACTTTTGTCTAATGGAAGCATCGATATTTCAGACTTGATCACGCATCGGTTTCCTTTTCCTTCAGCTAAGGAAGCCTTCGATACAGTGGTTGATAACTCCATCTCAAAAATGGGAGTGGTCCTAACTTACGACACTGAAAAAGCATTGTCGAATGGAGCGATTCACATTAATCACACAGCGCAAAAGAGCGACCGCGTTTCCGTTATTGGAGCCGGATCCTTTGCGTCGAATTTCTTGCTTCCATCACTAAAAGAAGAGTTAACGCTGGCTGGGGTGGTTACAGCCAGACCCCATACAGCTGAGAATGCCAAGCGAAAATTTGGCTTTGAGAGAGCCTACGCCAACTCGGCGGAATTACTCACTGATCCATCGTCCAGTGCAGTCGTGATTGCTACCCGCCACGATTCGCATGCAGCCTTGGCTATTGAAGCGCTCAAAAACGGAAAGCGCGTTTTTCTGGAAAAGCCGCTTTGCTTGAATTGGTCGGAGCTGGAAAGTATCGAAGCTCAGCTGCGTGAGCCGGATTGCCCTGATCTTATGGTTGGTTTTAACCGTCGGTTTGCTCCGCATGTGCAAGCTGTTTATGAAAAGTTTAACGGACTCCCAGTAGCGATACAATACCGCATCAACGCCGGGGCACAGCCTGCCGATCACTGGGTTCACGATCCGGAAATTGGCGGTGGACGCATCATCGGAGAAGCCTGTCACTTCATAGATTTGTGCATTTTCTTATCGCGAAGCCAAGTAGTATCGGTGAGTGCGAAGGCCTTGCCAGATCACAATGGACAGAATGATACAATGATCGCTTCCCTTCATTTTCAGAATGGAAGCATAGCTAATATCTCCTATTTCAGCAATGGAAATCCGAAAATGCCCAAGGAGTATCTCGAAGTCTTTTCTGGTGGAGTGTCGGCTACCATTGATGACTTCAAAAGCCTGGAAATTTTTGGAGCTTCAGAAAAGACAAAATCTGGAAAGCAAGACAAAGGGCATGCAGCTGAAATTGCTGCCTTTGGCGCCGCGCTTAAGTCAGGAGCTCCGCTTCCGATAAGTGTTGACGAAGTGCTTCACTCTACACGGGTGACTTTTGCCATACTGGATTCGATAAAAATGGGTGGGGAACTGGTCAAAATGGAAGATGTAGATGGACGTTAGTGAGAATGAGCTAATCAAATGGAAGAAGTCACTTCGGTTTCTCGATCAATTTGTTTCGAAGCGGCAGTACAAAGGGTACGATCCCTATGATATCTTGCTCAGCAAGATCCCTTTTCGAAAAATGGGAAAATGGCCACCTATTATAGCCATTCAAATTTTTAAGCGATTTCCGCTCAATTTCCGGAAAGTCCTTGGAGTGCCACGCCAGTGGAATGCCAAAGGATTAGGGCTTTTCCTTCGTGGATACAGCTATATGCCTCCCACAGCGGAAAACAAGCGCAAATGTGAGTGGCTATTCGACAAGCTCATGGAGCTCCGAACCAAAGAAGCTCCAGGCTTGTGTTGGGGATACCCATTCCCTTGGGCTAGTCCCGAGAAGTACCTCCCGCCGAGTTCTCCAACTTCGGTGGTGAGTGGGTTTGTCTCTCAAGGGATATATGCCTACTACAAAACATACCAGGACCCAAGAGCACTTAAGGCCATGGAGGACATTTGTCTTTTCCTGGAAGAAGGTCTACACCACACCAATGACGAAGGGTTGTACGCCATAAGCTATAGCACGGTAAAGCCAGACTTTTGCTATAATGCATCGCTCCTTGCTGCGCAAACCTTCGCTCTGACAAGTGAATTAAATGGAAACGCGGCATATGCCCAAATGGCTAAAGATGCGCTTGATACGGTTTTGAAAAGGCAGCGTAGTGATGGAAGTTGGAATTACAGCGAGAACCTGGAAACTGGCAAGCAGCGGGTCCAAATTGATTTCCATCAGGGATTTGTGCTCGACTCTATTCTCTCTATCGCTGATGCCATCGACTACCACACTCCTGAAGTCGAAAAGGCACTGCAAGATGGATTTGAGTTTTATCGTGACTTTCAGTTTACCTACGAAGGACGAGCTAAGTGGAGACTCCCCGGCAATTTCCCGGCTGATATTCACCATCAAGCCCAGGGTGTGCTTACATCGTTGAGGTATGGTGCCTATAGCGGTAGCAAAAGAGCTGAAGAGCTTGCCAAGATGGTCTTGAACTATACCCTTGATCACTTTCAAGATAGCCGTGGGTATTTCTATTATCGGAAGCATAAGTACTTCACCGATCGCACCACCTATATGCGCTGGGGCAATGCCTGGATGTTCTTGGCGCTGGCCGAAGGTATCCGCGATGTGGAAGCAGCCAACAGCGGGCAGAAAGATCGCTTTACCAAGCGCACATTTTCCTACGCCTGATGGGAAGATTCTTATTCTATATGGGGCACCCAGCCCACTTCCACAATGTAAGGCACGTGATCGCTGAACTTCAAAAAGAAGGGCACGACGTTCTTGTGGTAGCTCGAGCAAAAGATGTTTTGTTTTCGCTTTTGGAAGGTGAAAATTGGAATGTTATAAAGCTGAGCGAACGAAGTGGAAAAGGAAAGCTCTCTTTGATTCTTTCCGTAATGCAGCGGGAGTGGAAGATGCTTCGAATTGCCATGAAGTGGAAACCTACTTGTATGGCCGGAACGGATTTGGTCATTACACATGTGGGAAAACTTCTTCGAATCCCTTCAGTGATCATCAACGAAGACGATAGCGCTGCAGTGCCTATGATGGCCAAGCTTGCATTCCCTTATTGCACGGCCATTCTCGCGCCTAATTGCTGCGACCAATCACCCGCTAACGACAAGAAAATAGGATATGATGGCTACCACGAGTTGGCCTATCTCCACCCTGATTATTTTACGCCAAACAGAGATTTACTGCCCGAACCAGTGCGGTCAACTGACTCGTATTTCGTGTTGAGATTTGCTTCCCTACATGCGCACCACGATGATGGCCGCGAGGGTATTGACGATGACCTGGCCAAAGAGATTATTGACATACTCGAGCCACATGGCCGGGTGTTCATCACCAGCGAAAGATCCTTTTCACCGGAGCTCGAACCTTATCGACTTCCAGTCCACCCTCGAGACATGCATCAGGTGATGGCTCATGCCAAAATGTACATCGGCGATTCGCAAACAATGGCAGCGGAAGCGGCCGTACTTGGCGTTCCATCCATCCGATTTAATGACTTCGTTGGTGAATTAAATTATTTGGAAGAATTGGAAAAACGTTTTGAACTCACCAGAGGGATCAGAACCGATCAGGATCGCGAATTTGTTCAACTAGTTCAAAAATGGGTTGAACTAAAAGGGATAAACGACGAATGGAAAAGGCGTCGGAAAATCATGCTTGAAGAGATGATTTCAGTTACGCCATTTTGGGTGGAAACACTTGTGAAATTAGGTGGTTCAGAGCGTTAACTTCTTTGTTTAAAACTATTACCAGCAGGCACTTAAGGGGTCGAGATCACCTTTATTTTTATATCGTATCCCCTTAATACAAAGACATGCTTCAAACCGCTGTTGAGATGTCCAAACTCCCCGGAGTTTCGGGCGGTGAATTGCTCAAGTTTTTGGCTCCCGAATTAGAAGGGAAGAATCGAGTGGCACATGTGCTCAAGGTGTCTGACCGAGCCAACCTTTATCCTTTTGAGAAGAATAGTGTAGATACCTTGGTCAATTTAAAACGCGTCAATGATGTAAAGGGCATCAACAAGTTTTTTAAACTGGCAAATGAAAAGCTAAAAGTAAACGGGACCTTCATCGGATGCGTGGAGACACTGGAGCAACGTCGAAAGCGATTGTTTAAGAAGTTTCCACCTGGCTTGAATATAGTTTACTACGGAATTGACTTTATCTACAAGCGCGTATTCCCGAAGTTTAAAGCCACCAAAAAAGTTTACTTCTTCCTGACACAAGGTCGAAATAGAGCCCTTTCCAAATCTGAAGTTCTGGGGCGATTGGTATACTGTGGATTCAGAATTGAAGACGTAGTTGAGATTAACAACATGTTGTACTTCAAAGCGAGGCGAATTCAAGCTCCTTTGAAAGAAGAAGAGCCGAGCACAGGCCTTATTCTCCGAATCGGTCGTATTGGCTACAACGGAAAACCCATTACGGTGTTTAAGTTCCGGACCATGCATCCATACGCTCAGTACATCCAAGAATATGTGTTTGAGCAAAATGCCTTGCAAGACGGGGGTAAGTTTGCCAATGATTTCCGTATCACCAAGTGGGGTAGATGGATGAGAAAATTCTGGATCGATGAGATCCCGATGATTTACAATATTCTTCGGGGTGACCTCAAACTGGTTGGCGTTAGACCCCTAAGCGAACACTACCTAAGTTTGTACACAGCTGAACATAAATCGCTTCGCGTGAAAGGAAAGCCGGGACTTATTCCGCCATTTTATGCCGATATGCCCAAGAATCTTGAAGAGATCATGGAGTCGGAGTCGAAGTATATCCAGAGCTATGTTCAAGATCCGCTCGCTACCGATTTCGCTTACTGTATGAAGGCGTTCAACAATATCTTCCTGAATAAAGCGCGGAGCCATTGATGCGAATTGCCAAGCTTGCTGTTCTGATATGTGGGTTGATAGCCAGTTTGAGCGTACAAGGTCAAGTCGTTTTTGAGCCTACCCAAAATCACATTTACGAGTTTTTGGATGAGATGGCTGCTGAGCAGTTCATTGATATCAATTCGTTCTCACGACCCTTTTCGAGAAAGTTAATTGCGAAAAAATTAGCCCAGCTTGATACCAGTCGATCGGAGTTGAATATCCGTCAAATTAGCGATCTCGATTTTTATCTCAAAGACTTCGGAAAGGAGCTGCAGGTCGGAAAGGACTGGGATCGAAGAATCGATGCCTTCTACTATAGCGATTCTGTTTTTGCAGTGACCATCAACCCCATTATTGGTGGAATTGGAATGTACAATGAGAGCGGATTTAGATCTCATCGAAGAATCGGTGCTGGGTTTCAAGCTAAAGCAGGTGGCTTTGGGTTTTACGGATCCTTGCGCGACAACTCGGTGAGCGAAGTGCTGGCCACACCAAATTACCTGACTGTTCTCGATGGTCAGAATTATAAGTCCATCACCGAAGAAAACACCAGCGATTACAACGAAGCCATTGGTGGAATCACCTACCAGTGGAAATGGGGTGATGTTGGTGTTCATAAAGACAGAATTGAATGGGGGAATAGCACAAGGTCTGCAAATGTCTTTTCGGGCAAGGCTCCTTCCTATGCCATGATATCCTACCGACTATACCCCGTTGATTGGCTCGACTTCCAATATATCCATGGATGGTTGGTATCAGAAGAACTGGATAGTGCGCGTACCTATCTCACCCCAAATGGGTCGCGCAAGATCTACATGAATAAGAATATTGCAGCAAATTACTTTACGATCAAATCGAACTGGAAGGTAGACTTCACTTTTGGTAACTCGATCGTGTACAGCGATGATGGTCTCAATCCGGTGTACTTTATCCCTTTCATGTTCTTCAAATCTGCCGATCACACATACAATGGTACGGGGAGCAACGAGCTTGGACAAAATGCTCAACTCTTCTTCGATGTGTCAGCTCGCGTTATTCCTAAAGTCCATCTTTATGCGAGTCTTTTTATAGATGAGATCAGCCTGTCGAATATGTGGGATCCCGATCAGCAAACCAATATTGTAAGCCTTCAGGTGGGAGCGAAGTGGTATAACGTGCTCCCTAATGTTCACCTAAAAGCTGAGTATACGCGAACAAACCCATGGACATATCGACACCAGATTGAGTCAACAACATTTGCAAGTAACCAATATGGCCTGGGCAATTATCTCGGAGAGAACGCCGATGAAGTGTATTTGGAATTGGATGTCCACCCGTGGCGGCAAACGTCCCTTACCATCAGCGGTTGGTATGCGCGCAAAGGACCGCAGCATGTTTATGAGATCATTGACGGAAACGCCAATGTAACGGGACTTGAGTTTATGGAAACGGTAGATTGGGAGCAAATGGCTCTTTCGACAATGCTGCGCTATGAGCCGTGGCACGATGTTGTCATCCACGCCGGTTTTACTTTCATGTCAACAGACGGAAATCAGGCCTATACCCCAACTTATCTTCAAGACATGACCACAACTGGGGAATTTGGGGTGGAGATTGGGTTCTAGGGAAGGCTGCGGAGATTTCGATCGAGGGTTAAATGCTGTTTGTGGAAGGGATTGTCTTCTTTGATTGTACTATGTATTAAGTATTAGGTACAAAGACGTTCGGTGGTTTTAATCGGTGAAAAACTAAAAGCTAAAAGTGAAAAACGACGCACTGTACTTCCATGATTAGAGTTGACCGCTGCTCCGTATTTCCGCCTAAGGCGGAGCTGCGGTATTCCTTCTAAAATCACTAATCAGTGTTCCTTGTTCTGAAATCGAAACGGTTAGACCAATCTGGAAACTATGTGTCTTAATACATTGTACTTAGTACTTAATACACCAAAAAAACCACCGCTCCTTATTTCCGCCATAACACGTGTCGCCGAATCCGCCTAAGGCGGAGAAGGAGCAGGCGGAGCTGCGGGATTCCCTATTTTCCAGCTGGCTTCGCTGGCGGTGTTGTTCCAGTATTCGGGTTTTTTCCCCCGTTTAGCAGATACTGCATTTCGAAAAGCTTGAGTTGAAGCTCAAACATTTTCATCCGCACTTCTTCCAGGTCTTTGTCTTGCTGACTCGGATCAACTGGGTTTCCTTGGCGAGCTTGAAGCGGTTCTTCCAGATTTACATCGTTTGGCTCAACATCTTCTTTCTTCGAACCAAAAAGAGACCATTTCTTATCCTTCTCTTCTTCCGACTTGTCTTTCTTCGGTTTCTTTTTCGGGTAGTCTTCCTTCTCTCTATTGAAGTTGTAACGCAGTCCGACACCGAAATAAGAGTACTTATCATTGGCCGCATAATCCCGATCCCAGGTATCGAGCTTGTTGGTCATGGTGTTGTTTAGCGTGTAGCTAAAAGTCACATCAGTTTTGTAATTGAGACGGTAACCAGCTGTAAAGCCAACGGGAATATTGAGTACAATTTCCGGTTTGTCCTTTTTCTCTGCTGAGAAACGTTGAGTCGAGGGATTCTCGTCGGTGACTGTGTAGCCTACGTAATCTCTAATTCTACCGTCTTCAGCTCTCCAGTATGAAAGCGAACGAAACCAGGTGATTCCAATTCCCACTTCAGCATTGAAGTAAAACTTGTACTTGTCGAGTTCCTTTCCATCCTTATTGAAAAGCTCGTTGAGAACATCAAAAGAAGCAGCTGCAGTAAGGGTGTTGAATTCGGTTTTGAAATCTACGGGAAGGCTTTGCGCACCGGGGAGTCTTCCTCCTTCGAGTTTTCCACTTTCAAACTGAAGTTTAGCGGCAATTCCTTTCCAGATTTCTCTTTCGGCGTAAATTCTCCACCCAAACTTGTAGTAGGTGTCGAAATCGCTGAGTGGAGCAAAACTGTCGTAGTCGGCTAGACTACCGTGAAAGAGTGCAAGTCCTCCGCTGGCCCCAATCGAAAAGCCGTTGAAGAACTTAATTGGTTCACCGTTTTTGTTGTTTACTGCCGATGAGAAAATGAGTTTTTCTTTTGCCAGATGGCGCTGCAACCATGGGTCCTTCTTAGAGATTGGATCACTGGCAGATGCATTCAGCCCACTCAAAATGCCGAATGCGAAAAGTATAAGGGGGAGACACTTTTTCACAATTTCAAATCTGTTGATTATTCTCCAAACCACCAAGGTGATTTTATCCAAAATATTGGCTGTCACTTGTTAATAAGATGGCCGTTCTGGCTACCTTGTATACCGTTTTTCTCGTATCATTGTTGCAAGGAACCTTATGATGAAGTCGATTCTTTCAATTTTGGCTTTTGGGCTTTCGTTGATCTCATTCTCACAAGATGTGATTGAGCGGGACTACTTCCCAAATGCACGTGCTAAGAATGCATCAATCGCTGCCGCCCGATATGCGGAAGAAGGCTATCACTACACCAAATTTATTCAGTACATCAACGCTGTTGATAGCTCCCGAATGTTTGCCGATACCGCTCTATTCTTTGTGAAACGATCGATGATGCTGGGCGATACGGCACTTCACTATGCATCCACATCTAATTTGGGAGCGCGAAACTATCTGAATATCGCCAGAGCCAAAACCCACACTGCCGACACCATCATCAGGGAATTTTACCCGATGATCGATATTAAATCGCACCACGTTTTCAGCTCTGATGCTGCGCTCAATCTGAGCAATGCGGTCATGGATTATTTCAACGCATCGCTTCTACTTCGATCTGAAGACGACGCTCCACCTACAGAAGAAGAACGGTATGAAGTACTGCCATTCGATGATGAGATCGTTCGTCTCGAAGCTGATGAAGCGACTTTCCAATTGGCGGCAAATGAGTACGAGAAAGAGGTGAAGGAGCTGAGTAAAATGTCAGTTGAAATCGTGCAAGACATCGAGCTGGCCGACACTGAGAAAAGTCGAAAAGATCTGGAAAACTTGCAGCAGGAAGTTTCAGCACAACTTTCATTATCTACGGAGAGATTGAAGGATACTTCCACTCGAATACGTGAATTGCGACAGCTTTTGGATACGAAGTATCTTGAAGATGTCAAGGATGTGGAAGAACCAGACCACCTCGCTCAGTTTGAAACCGAGTCGGATAGCGATGAGATTGAGCTGGATGAAGCGATACACGATGGATTGATCTATAAAGTTCAGTTGGGGTATTACCCTATAGACGTGAACGTTGAGAACTTCCATGGCTTGTTTCCCATTACCGGTGAAACAGTCCGGAACGATTTATTGCGCTGCTACGCTGGACTGTTCTACACGTATACAGATGCCAGCAAGGGCAATGATTACGTTCAAAACAATGCCATTCCAAATGCCTTCGTTGTGGCGTTTAACAACGGAGAGAAAATTAGCATAAGTCAGGCAATCGAAATAGAGAGACGTCGCGGTGTGAAATAGTAAGCCTGTTAGACTATTCGATCAAATCAAACTGGGCCATCTGAGCTCGAATCTTTTCAGAACCATTTTGCTCAGCATATTTGTTTACCTGAACATCTCCATCGATGATTCGCGTTTTTACATTATCGCTCCACTGCAGCTCCATGTATTCTTTTAGCCGTTCTTTGATCTTCGGGTCGTAAATCGGCGTGCTCACTTCCACACGGTAGTCCAGGTTTCGCTCCATCCAATCTGCTGATGAAATATAGATTTCTTCATCACCTGAATTTCCAAAAATGAAAACCCGGGCGTGTTCCAGAAAGCGGTCAATGATACTGTGTACTTCGATGTTCTCGCTAAGCCCAGGAATCCCCGGAATAAGTGAGCAGATACCGCGCACGATAAGTCTGATTTTTACTCCTTCGCGACTCGCTTGGTAGAGCTTTTTAATAAGCGCTTCATCCACCAGGCTATTCACCTTGATAAACACAGATGCTTCCTTTCCTTCTTTGGCATGTCTGATCTCCCGATTGATTTTTCGGATGTATTGATTTCGCATAGACGAAGGCGCAACGAGAAGATGTTTAAAACGGAAGTGCAAGAATGGGCGTTCTATAAAGTGGAATACTTTTACCGCTTCGTTGCAGATGTCTTTGTTGCTGGTGAAAAGAGCGAAGTCGCCGTACACCTTGGCCGTTGACTCATTGAAATTTCCCGTTGCGATGACTACTTGGTTTTGGAGTACATCATTTACTAAAAAGGATACGATCAGCAGTTTGCTATGCACCTTCATATCTGGGATTCCAAAAATGACTTTTACCCCGGCTTCTTGAAGCTTCTTACTCCACTGAAGGTTGTTCTCTTCATCAAATCGAGCTCGCAATTCGATCATCACCGTCACGGACTTTCCGTTTTTAGCAGCTGCGATCAGTGCATTCACAATCCGTGATTGCGAAGCTACCCGGTACAAGGTCATTTTGATCTCTTTGACATCTGGGTGGATGGCAGCTTCACGCAAGTAGTGAATCATAGACCTGAAATGATGATAGGGGTAGTGAAGCAAAATGTCTCCTTGCTCTACTGCGCTTATTAGGCTATGCGCGGAGCTTAATACAGGATGATCTATGGGTTGGATCTGCGGCCATTCCAGACTTGGAGTGTTGAGATCCGGAAATTTCATAAAGTCTTTCGAATTGTGATAACGTCCACCTTTAATCAGGTTTTCATCGTCTTCAATCTTGAGTTTCTTGACAAAGTACTTGAGCAAATCGCTCGGCATTTCAGCGTCGTAAATAAAGCGAACGGGGTCACCTTTTCTTCTGTTTTTAACACTCTTGCGCATGCGCTCGTAAAATCCTTTAGATACATCGTCGTCCAGATCCAACTCAGCGTCGCGCGTGAGTTTTATGGTGTATGCTTCAATCTTTGAGCATTCAAAAAGTCTGAAGATTTGTCCGAGATTGAATCGAATGACATCGTCGAGAAACATGATGTACTTCTTGCCATCCTTTTCAGGCAGAACTACGAATCGCGATGTGCGAGCCGTTGGCACTTCTATCAAAGCATATTGCTTCTTAATGTCTCTCTGCTTGGGGTGCATCTTCACTGCCAGGTAGGTCGACTTGTCGCGGAGATATGGGAACTCAGGCACCATCTTGAGCATGATTGGGATCATGAACGGGGCTACTTCCATCCGGTAATACTCATCCACAAACTCCTCCTGGTCGGGTGTAAGCTCTTTTTCGTTTACGAGATAAATACCTTCATCAGCCAGTTGAGCGATAATCTCCTGGTAAGTCGTCTCGAAAATGCCCTTTTGACGCAGTACTTCAGCGTGGATCTCATCCAGTACCTGATCGGCAGTCTTGTTTCCGATAAGCTCCCGTTTGCGGCTTACGGCTTTAATTCGCTTCATCGTAGCCACACGTACTCGGAAAAATTCATCGAGATTGTTTGAGAAAATTCCAAGAAAACGAAGACGTTCTACCAATGGAACAGTCTCATCCATGGCTTCCTGCAAAACGCGGTGATTAAACGATAGCCAGCTTAGCTCGCGGTTTACAGTACTTTTCTTAAGACTTATGGGCATGTAGGTAATTGGTTGATTATCTCTCTATTTCAGCAAGCCTATCGGGATAATCAGAAATAATACCATCTACACCAAGAGCTATGAGTTTCTCCATTTCCCAGACTTCATTTACTGTCCATGGGATGAGTTTCATATTATGTCTTTGGCAAAATGCCACCAATTCCTGATCAACCAGTATGTGATAGGGGCTGTAAATATCAGGGTAAAATCCGAGTTTTTCGATTTGAATTTCAGGCGATCCTTCGTTCTCTATCAACAGGGCCAATTTTATCTTGGGGTAGGTGGTTTTGATGTACTGAAGGGTGCGTATATCAAAGGATTGAATGATCACGCGATCTGCAATGCCGGTCTCTCGAACCACCTCCATTACAAGGTCTGAAAAGAATGAAGGACTCGGGTGGTAGATACCATCTCCTTCAGGCGTACACTTCGTTTCGATGTTGTAGTAGGGCAGCGGCCTATTCGTTTCTAAAGCATGCGAATCGGCAGCCAGGATTACATCTTTGAGAAGCGGTTTTCTCGCTGGAAGTTTGGCCTGATCGGGAAATCGCGGGTGGGGTCGCATACCACAGTCGTAAGCTCGAGTTTCTGCATAGGTCATTTTGTAAATGCAGTGATTTTTCTCGTCTTGTTCAGAGATAATTCTGCCATCGGGGTCGAGGGCAATGGTGTGCGAGAACCAGGGTTCATGCGAGCAGATAACCTTGCGGTCTGAAGTTATCACGACATCCATTTCAAGGGTGTTCACACCTAGGTCGAGTGCCGAAAGAAAGCCGGGAATTGTATTCTCCGGCATAAGTCCTCTGCACCCACGGTGGCCCTGAAAATCCAATGTCAGATCGGTAGAAAGGGGAGTTTCAGTAAGCATCTTCTTTTGGTCTTTAGGCTGCGAGGGCACGCAACCAAAGGATAAGATACATAAAACCAGTAATATACAAGTGGGTCGGAGGTTAGTCATGAAATTAAGCCTGTGGCAAGACGAGTTTTATCCGTCTCACAAGCTCTTCCATTCTAACAGGTTTTACAACATAATCTTCAGCACCGGCTTCTATCGCCTCTTTGTAATCTTGAATTCTTCCTTTGCATGTGAGCATGATCAAAGGTATATCTTTCGTGATTTCGTTGTTCTTCACGTATTTGCAAACGTCAATTCCATCAGGTGATGGCATCATCCAGTCGCTCAAGATCACGTCAGGTGGATCTTGCTCAATGTTTCTCAAGGCCATTGTAGAATCCGTATACGTCTCCACGTCCATCCCTTCTTTTTTCAGATTGTATGCGATGATGTCTAGAATATCTCCAACGTCATCAATCGCAACTACACGTATATTTTTCATAGTAATAATGATTTCGTGCAAAGGAATACCCATATCGTAAACTGAGAGTTCTCAGTATGTTATGAATATGTATGGAGAGCATTAAGTATATGTTGACTTGGGAGAGTTTGTATCGGCGAGAAAGACTTAGGACCGTGCGATCTCGAACTTGAAATCAGCGCCGGAATTCCGCGTGTAAGGGCTGTAAGTGGCTCTAAGAATGCACTGGCTTTCGAATGTTAAGGGTTCGTTATCAAGGAATTTAGCAACAGGGTGGGTTGGATAAATTGTTGGCTGTATTCAAGAGCGTGAAAGGGAAAAATGGTCTCATCCATTATTCTTCAACCCCATCAAAATAGAAAAGGCCCGATCGACAAATTGATAGGGTACCACGATGGTAAACTCATTGGTGGTGGAGATTACTTCTGAGATGGGGATCCCCTCCCAGGCGATGCGCTTGAGCAGGTGGTAGTAGATTCCGCTAATCTGCACATTGGTATTGGAAAGTTGGAGCGTAATAGATGCCAGTTGCTCTTGTTGGTGGATAAGCTCTTCGCCTTTAAAAGTATCGGTGACGATAGGAGCGAGTGTTTTCGAAACGATGAGTGTACGTTCAAAAACGCCTTGTGAAAAGGTGCAAAACACATCGTTCTGATCTTTGATTTGGTCCAAAAACAGAGTTTGCTTCTGAGCCAGTGATTGGGAGTTTTTAAAGCAGTAGGTGTTGAGGTCAGAACGCACGATTACATCGCCAATAATCTCATTGAATTCGAATCCCTGTGGGGTAGATCTTTCTTGAAGCGCGGGTTTTAAGCGCTTGACCGCCATAACCACAGCTCCTTCCGTCACATCTTTTCTGAGCCGCTTCTCAATAATGGGCTTTATACGCCGGGCCAGCGAAGAGATGTTGATCAAGTCATCGGCAATGCCCTCCACGATAAAGGGATGCTTCTGTAGCTCTTCTTCGACTATTTCTGAAACGGTAATCATGTTAAATATTTAACAAGCAGAATAAATATTGTACAAATATTTGAAAAATTTCCATGAAGGAAAAGCCCCATTTACCTTTGCGCTCGGTTTAAAAAATATGCCATGAAGGTTTATAAGTTTGGCGGGACCTCGGTGGGCACGCCCGAGCGGATGAAAGAAGTATTGGAGATCGCCAAAGGTGGGGCTGGACTCGTGGTATTGTCGGCTATTAGCGGAACGACCAACCAGCTTGTGGCGTTGGCTGCAGCTTATGAGAAAGGCGCAGAAGACAAGGTGGCTGAGATTCTCGATGGCTTGAGTGAACACTACGCCCGCTACGTTGAGTGCTTATTGTATGACCCCGTGATGCTCAAGAAGGCCTACGACTTCGTTCACAGTGAACTGCGCGCGCTGGCCAGTCTCGATGAAACAAATTCCGACTTACGCAGTGGATTTATCCTGTCGCGTGGGGAAATGATTTCTACCTATTTGTTTCACCTGCTTTGTATGGAAAGTTGTGTGGAATCTCGTTTGATTTCAGCTCTGGACTTTATCAGTCTCGATTCGAATCTGGAGCCGAGCGTAGATCGCATTGGCGATGAGCTTACCCCGATTTTGGCAAGCCGCGATGCGGGTGTCTTGTTGATAACCCAGGGGTTTATTTGTAGGAATCACCGGGGAGAAATCGCCAATCTGGGACGGGGTGGAAGCGACTATACGGCTTCGCTTATCGGTGCAGCCGTGTGCGCAGAAGAGATTCAGATCTGGACCGATATCGATGGAATGCACAACAACGATCCGCGGGTGATTGAAGGCACCCTATCGGTGGAGCGTCTCTCGTACGACGAAGCGGCTGAGCTGGCGTATTTTGGAGCCAAGATTCTCCACCCTGCCTGCGTGCACCCTGCCAAGAAAGCTGGAATTCCCATCCGACTCAAGAATACGATGTCGCCCGAATCGCCGGGGACCCTGATCGATGGCCAAACGAGAAAAGCAGGTGTGGTGGCGATCGCGGCCAAAGATGAGATCACAGTGATCAAGATTCGCTCAGCGCGGATGCTTCTGGCCCATGGTTTTTTGCAAAAAGTATTTGAAGTGTTTGGGCGATTTGAAACCGCCGTCGATATGGTAACGACATCGGAAGTGTCGGTGTCTGTTACCATCGACGATGACTCCAGGCTTTTTTCCATCGTCAATTCGCTGAGTGAGATCGCTGAGATTAGCGTCGAAAAGGATCAGACCATCGTCTGCATCGTCGGTGATTTTATCGGTAGCTCTACGGGCTACGCCAGCCAGATTTTTACGGCTCTGGCCGACATTCCCGTACGGATGATTAGCTACGGCGGTAGTAAAAACAACGTGTCTATTCTGGTGGAAACACAGCACAAAGAAGCCGCTTTGCGCGCCTTGCACCAGGGATTATTCACCCAAACTTTAGCCCATGTTTAGCGAATCAATTATCGAGACTTTCCGGCAGATCAGAACGCCGTTTTACTACTACGATATGGACTTGCTGCGCCGAACGCTGGCGGAGCTCAAAGCCCTGACAGATCGCTATGGGTACACCGTGCACTACGCTCTGAAGGCTAATGCTGAAGAGCGGGTTCTGCGCGAGATTAGCTCGCTGGGTTTTGGTGCCGATTGCGTGAGCGGAAACGAAGTAAAGCGCGCTCTGGCCAGTGGCTTTGCTGCCGAAGAGATCGTTTTTGCGGGGGTAGGAAAGACAGATGAAGAGATCGATTTTGCGCTCGATACGGGCATTTTCTGCTTCAATTGCGAGTCGGAGCAGGAAGTGGCCGTGATCAATGAGCTGGCTCGGGCGAAAGGCCGCGTAGCTTCCATAGCCTTGAGGGTAAACCCCGATATCGAAGCCAGTACCCACCGCCATATTTCTACTGGCAAGGCCGATCACAAGTTTGGGATGTCGGAATCGGAAGTGGACTCGGTTATCGACCGACTTGGAGAACTGGATGCCGTGCACTTGAGCGGGATTCACTTTCACATTGGTTCGCAGATTTTGGAGCTCGACAATTACCGAGACCTGGCGAAGAGCGCCAACCGCATCCAGGCCAAGTTTAAGGCTAAAGGAGTGGAAGTGGCTCATATCAATCTGGGCGGTGGCCTGGGGGTTGATTACTTCAATCCCGACAAGCATCCCATCGCCGATTTTGCTGGGTTTTTTGCCGCCATTCACGAGGCGCTTGACGTTTTCCCCGAGCAGAAAGTCCACTTCGAATTGGGGCGCTCCATCGTTTGCCAGATGGGGAGTTTGATCTCCCGCGTTTTGTACACCAAGTCTGGAGCCAAGAAGCGGTTTGCGATTGTAGATGCTGGTATGACCGAGCTGCTGCGCCCAGCGCTTTACCAGAGTTTCCACCGGATTCAAAATCTCAGCAACCAGACTGGCGTGGGCATGTATGATGTGGTCGGCCCGATTTGCGAGTCATCAGATACTTTTGGCACCGAAGTGATGCTACCCGAGACCAATCGCGGCGACCTATTGGCTATCCGCTCGGCTGGAGCCTATGGCCAGATGATGGCATCGAAGTACAACCTCCGCGATGAAGCCAAGGCTTATTACTCGGATGATTTGGTGGTGGAAAGTAGAGGGCGAGGTGTTGCGGTTGGTTGTTAGTTGGGAAACGAAGGGGTTGTAGAGAAAAGGGTAGATTTGGGTGACTGGAAAAGAAATTATCTCTAGTAGTGATAGAAATTCAAAGATTAGGAAAAGTGAGCTTTTACTTAGGTAAATTCAATACAGGTTGCTTTAAAACTTCCGCTGTGTGGTATGAATACTATGCCCCAAGTGAGTTAGAAATCTTTAGAAGATTTGGTGCGGATGAAGATTGGATTGAAAAGAATTTATCTGAGCAAATTGATTCCGAAACCGAGTTATATTATTCTGTAGATGATCAATTATTGACAGATCGAGAGTTCTTTTATGTTCGTTGTTCCATTGAGGTCAACGATATATCGAATGAAGGATATTTGACATACGTTTCTTCAGACTTGACATCCGCAAATATTATATTGAACGATAAGGTAATTCCGTTCTACTCTGAAATAATGCTCAGTTTCAATGATAACAGCAGAAATTTGCAGCTTCTTCAGAAGATGCTGGGAAAGGAATTAAGTTCCCTTCAAGAGCTTAAAATTATAGTCGATTCAACAATACGTGAAGTTTTTAAAGTTCCGGAAAGAATTAAGGTAACTTCATAAAATGATCAGCATTATTTGCGATGTGGAACTTCAAATGCCATGTACAAGCTACTAGATCTTTCAATCCTGCACGACCTAATCGAATTCGACTTAGGGGATGTTAAAGCCAAAGCTGGAGATGCGCTGATTTCTCAGTTTGAAGGGGATTCATCCAAATTCGAGATTTATGATGAGACAACCGCAATCAAAGAGGCCTTGTCGGTGATCCATCTGAACAATACAGAAGAAGCCGATTTCTTCACAGGAGAAGAAAAAGCTGGATTCCTTCCAGGAAGAATCGACTTGAATTACACTTTCTTTATTGGACAAACAGGATATTCAGAGCCGATTGCATTGTATTTCAAGAATAATCTAAGTGACCCAGAAGTGATTCATTTGGTTGTTCGAGATGATGTAGATGTTTGGATACAGATTTTTCCAACATATCGTGATATACTTAAATTTATAACCCACTAGCAACGTTTTCTTCATTTAGAACAATGAAACCACTCTCTTTTGTTAATACTGCTGATAAAATCTACATCTGTGCTTTACTATTGCTATTATGGTCTTGTGCCACAAAACAACATGAATGTGATAGACTTGGCGAAGTCGTGAATCAGCAGTTTAATGTTGATTATTTTGATTCAATACCTGAATTTGTAGAGTCTGATGATACTTTACGAATTGAACTAAAATTGAGAAACGAGCATTTTTCGAAAGTCTTGATTTCTGCACTTACAGCTAAAGTCAACCATTTGGTAGACAGTTTAAACTGTTATAATATTCATGAAAAATTGAATAATGGTCTTGTACGTTATCAAGTTTATTTTGGAGGTCCCGGCAAAGAGAATTTAGCGGATTATCGTCCGACACTTGAAAATAGCCTTGATTATTGGGAATTTCCATGGTACCGCGAATTAGTGAATTTGCTATTGAAGGTTGATCCAAAGGAAATACTATACTTCAATGAAATGTTGTATCGGACAAATGGACAGAATGTGGATTTTCAAGAAATAACTCTCCATTGGTTCTATGTTTCATCGCTTTCACACACTGAGCCCAAATATGATGAAATTATTCTCCTAGATAGTCTTTATCAATACTCTTTGGATTACAAGGATTATGTTGATCCGAATTTCGTACTTGAGTTAAAAAAGGTATTTCAAAAAATTGAAAATCAGAATGAGCTAGTAATCGAAACTCAACCTATTGATTAGTTCAATCCAATGGTTTCAACTAATCGAAGGAAATGAAAGCATTTCACCCGTTCCACTGCATTTGCACTGCTGCGGAATAGCAGATGGCGATAGAGAAAAGGTTAGATTTGGATGACCGCAGCAGCACAGCTACTGCGGAGCGGACATCATGTCCCAGCAAGTGATAGACAAAAACTACCAAGGAACAATAGAAGCCATGAATTTGAATAATAGCATTTTTGATGCGGTAAGGATAAAAAACAATGATGTGGTTTTGGATTGGCTTGTCAGAAGTGAGAATTTGGATATCCTTAATGAAGACCATGAAAATTTGCTCCAAGTAGCCATAGCGTATAAAAACACCCCCCTTTGTGAGAAACTGATAGACTATCCGTTGGACTTCAATAATGTAAATAACACTGGACAGGTTGCGTTACATTATGCAGTCGAACATGGAAATCTCTTTGTCCTGAAAGAACTTTTATCGAAGCCAAATATAGAGATAGATCATCAGGACAGTTTTGGAAATGCCCCAATTTGGACAGCCGTTTTTAATGCTCGAGGAAACTATAAGATGGTCGAACTTTTGATAAAATATGGAGCAGATCCAAGTCTTAAGAACAAGACCAGTCGGTCGGCTTTAGATTTTGCTTCCCAGATAAATGACAAGAAATTGACGAAAATTTTACTTGATTGAATAATGTTTGATTGTGCTAGTCGAATTAAGTACCTAATCCATTTAAAAATGAATAAAAATAATCTTAAGAATGGTCACTTTGCCGCGATCCATCGAGCAATAATGGCTGCAAAGTTTCCCACAGTAAGAAGCGATAATTCTATGCTTCTATTTAGTAGAAATCTTAAGGAAGCATTAGTGATTATTGAAAGCGAACTTAATTTAAAGAATGACCTTAGAATTGAAGACTATCCGGAAGTTCTAACTTTTATAAGGAGTGAGTTATCAGAAATAAACGATAAGGGTTTGACTATCGAGAAGAAGAATGAACTTGTTGCCCATGCATGTTATCCATTTATTTATTCAGATCAGACAAAGAAAACCTTAGTTGACTCACTCTAAATTTAAATGTTGTTCCCGCTCCTCTGTATTTACTTCCTCCGGTCGTGACATCGTCGCGATAAGATGTGATGATTCGCTAACCAAGCGCGTCTATCCCCTCACCACCATCCATACCCTCTGAAGCCCACCGATAACCAATAGCACGATAAACCCAACGACGAGCCCAACGGTAAACTCACCTAGGATAGCCGGGAAGCCGTGAATAAGGTCGTGGATAGCGTGGATGTTGTGCACGAAGATCCCACCAGAGACGAGTAGGAGTGCGATGGTTCCGATTACAGACAGGCTTTTGATCACCCAGGGCAAAGCCCTTACCATCACCCAGCCCACTGTGTCAGAGAAACTGTCGGTTTCTTCATTCCAGTTGATGAGACTACGGCCAAAATCATCGAGCCTGACGATAAGCGCCACGATGCCATAAACCCCGATGGTAGCCAGAATGGCAATCCCCGAAACGATGATTATCTGGTTGGTGAGCTCTTCACTGACCACAGTGCCCAGAGCGATGATCACAATCTCAACGGAAAGGATAAAGTCGGTTAGAATCGCCGATTTGATCTTGGACTTTTCCTTGGCTAAGACTTCTTCTTTGGAGAGTTTTTGGAGTTTTGGGTGTTCCTTTTCGTGCTTGTGCGGAATGATGACGTGGTAGATTTTTTCCGCCCCTTCGTAGGAGAGATACAATCCACCGAGAACAAGGAGCACAGTGATAACCCAGGGCACGTAAGCGCTCAAGAGAAATGCAACGGGTAGGATGATCAACTTATTCAGAAAGGAACCCTTGGTAATGGCCCAGAGCACGGGCAGCTCCCGCGAAGAAACAAATCCCGAAGCCTTTTCCGCATTTACCGCCAGATCGTCACCGAGAATCCCCGCCGTTTCTTTTACCGCTACCTTCCCCATGGTCGATACATCGTCCATCAGCATGGCGATATCATCGAGTAGGGCAAATAATCCCGAAGCCATAGTTTTTTGTTTGGGAGGTGAAAGTATGGTTTCTTGGGATGGGGAGCAAGAGCATACAGCAAGCCGAAGCTGGAAGCGAAGGTGCTGACAACGACAAAGGAGTTCGTCAGTAAGCATAGAGCAAGAGGAGGGCAACAGGAAAGAGCAACGGCAACAGCAAGAGCAACGGCAACAGCAAGAGCAACAGGGAGGAGCAAGCCGAAGCTGGAAGCGAAGGTGCTGACAACGATAAAGGAGTTCGTCAGTAAGCATAGAGCAAGAGCAAGGCAAGGCAACAGGGTTGAGCAGGAGCAACAGTTTAGAGCAAGCTGAAATTTCCTTATGATTGGTCAACTAAGTTTTTTGATCATTGCAAATAGCATTCGAGAAATCTCTTCAAGGTCGTCGTAGAACACTTTAAATTCTGAATCATCAATTGACCCTACATCTTTCAAGTAGTCGAAAATAGCGACACACTCAAAACCTGAGCCGCGTGACATAACGTAAAAGTGTCTCTTGTCTTTTTTTGAGTATCGGCCCGATCCTTCAGCAATATTGAGCATTATGCTAAATGATGCACGTCTGAGCTGATCATTGGTAGTCCTATCCACATCGGAATTCAGTAAAAAGGAATGTACATTCTTATTGAATGATTTTGCTTTGGTGTAAACGGATAGTTTTTCGAAGTCAAACATCTGTCAAGGGGATTTGAGATTGGAGTGGAGAGCAAGAGCATACAGCATACAGCAAGAGCAAATAGCAACAGCATAGAGCAACAGCAACAGTAGAGAGTATACAGCATAGAGCAACAGCATAGAGCATATAGCAAGAGATGAGAGTCTCGAGTTATGACAGGATGAAAATCCGTTCAAACTAATTCAGTTTTCAATTCGCTGTTTTTCAGAGTGTCAACTCTTTTTCTGATGGTTTCGCTTGAATGTACTCATCATTGGGGAGCATGACAAGATGTACAGTGAAAAGCTGTTTTGGAAATAGCAAGAGTATTACAGCCAGGGCAAGAGCATAGAGCAAGAGCATAGAGCAAGAGCAACAAGGTGGAGCCACAAGCGTACGGCGAAAGGGCGCTGACAAAGACAAAAAAAGTAAGATTTGAATCGTAAACATTTTTGGCAAGAGCATCTCGCTGTATGCTCAATGCTCTTGCTCAAAACTGTTTTGTGGAGCCGGAGGGATTTGAACCCTCGTCCAAGCATGGGACTGCTTGAATTTCTACGTGTGTAGACTCATCTTAATTTTCGACGGTAAGCTGACAAGAGTCGGCCTACTTACCGCTTAGTATTAATTCAGTTTCGGATTGTGGTCAATACACCCACACTCCTAGACAGTTGAAATGATATCCAATTAGCTCTCCGCCAAATGTCAGACAGAGAGCAGGATACTCGTTCCGGGTTACTGTGCTTCACCACGGAATTAAGCATATAGTCTTAGACTATTACGCTGCGAGTGCGTAGTTGTTTTCGCCATTTAAAGGCTTGGAAATTGATATTTACGAGCTAGACTTCCAACGCTCGACACGCTTAACAAACAACCGCTTCATGTTGTCAAAACCAGTCGGCCCCAGGATTTCAAAGAAAATGCGCCGGTCAGCAAACTGCCGGACCCGCAAAAGTACATTAAGGGATGCATAAACCCTAGTCGGTATGCTCAATTTTGATGCCAGCGATTTTGAAGATCACTTTCTTCGGCTTTCGCGCTACCGGTTCACTAGACTCATCCAAGTTCATTCGGTTGCTTACCTCGTTGGCGAGTTTTTTTCCCAAGTAGCTGCTCACAGCCCAAATACCATCTACCACTTCTTCTTCCGATTGTGTAGAGTCAGCCGTGCTCTGAGCAACTTTTGGTGTCGTGCTCGAGTCCTTCTTAGCCTGACTTTGCCCGTAGGCAGTGCAGGTCACAAAGGTGGAAAATGCGATGATGAGTATAGGCTTTTGCATCGGTTTGGTTGCGTCTTTACGACGATCTAATTGTGGCAAAAGTTACTATACTTGTTTAAAAGAGTCATCAATTTGAACGATTCAAATTCAGAATTCGTGGAGAAGTCTGCTTTTTGTCCGCAGTGCGAGTGCTTGCTAAAGCCCAACTTTAAGTACTGCCCCAATTGTGGCCAAAAGAAAATAGGTCCAAAGGAATCGTTAAAGGAGCTGGGGAGCAGCTTCCTCGGCGACTACTTTACATTTGACTCGAAGTTGATGTTGAGCCTTAGACCACTAGTTGGTAAACCTGGATTTCTGACCCTGGCTTTTAAAGAAGGAAAACGGAGCCAGTACATATCGCCCTTGCGCTTGTACATCTTTATCAGCATCGTCTTTTTTCTAGTACTAAATTTGGGAGCGCACTCTTCCGATATCAGTGAATCGGGCCGCAAGTGGGACGCCTTCTTCAACAACTACATGCCCAAGATATTCTTCCTGCTCGTACCGTTTTTCGCTCTGCTTTCATCCATCCTTTTCCGGAAAGACGGGCATGGAATCGTCATCCAGCTAGTGGGCGCTCTGCACTACCACGCTTTCATCTTTCTCACCTTAATCGGGTATTTGCTCTTGAGCAAGCTACTTGCCTTTATGGGAGCCTACACGATCAATTCTGTATTGTTGGGTTTGCTTGGTATCTGGTTTTTGGTGTATTTATTTCGCGCTTGTCGGCGGCTATCGGCTTTTAGTGGATGGGCGCTGGTGTGGCGATATATTCTCCTGTGGATCATTTACATCGGAGTCGTTCTGGCTGTCACCCTTCTCGTTTTTGCGGCCTTCACCATGAGTATTTCTTAGGTGGGTTTTTCCTTTTAGAAAGACTAAATTCGCGGCATCTAAAAGGCGCTTATTATGAAGATTGGAATTATTCGCGAAGGCAAGACCCCACCAGACAAACGGGTTCCACTTACTCCGGCTCAGTGTCATGAGATTGTAGAAAAATATCCCGAAGTGGAAATCTACGTGCAGCCGAGTGAAATTCGCGCCATTCCCGATTCGGCGTATGAAGCTGAAGGCCTGCCGCTGAGAGAAGATCTTTCAAATTGCGATTTGATCATCGGGGTGAAGGAAGTACCAATCGATATGCTGATTCCCAATAAGCGCTACATGTTCTTCTCGCATACTTACAAGAAGCAGCCGTATAACCGGAAGCTTTTGAAAGCCATCGTCGATAAGAAAATCAGCCTGATCGATTATGAAGTCCTGACGAGAGACAACGGAAGCAGACTGATTGGCTTTGGGCGCTACGCGGGAATCGTCGGTTGCTACAATGCCTTGCTCGCAGCCGGAAAGAAGAATGGCTGGTACGATCTAAAACCAGCTCATAAATGTGAAGACCGGAAAGAAGTAGAGCGCGAGTTGGCCAAAGTAAAGCTCCCAGCTAATTACAAGATTGCTTTGACGGGTGGCGGTCGTGTTGGAAAGGGCGCCATGGAAATTTTGGATTATATCAATATGCCGAAAGTTTCCCCAGCCGACTATCTGAACAAGTCTTATGACCACGCTGTGTACACCCAGCTCGAAGTCCTCGACTACAACAAGAAGAAGGATGGTACGGATGCTACTAAGACGGAGTTCTATAACTCTCCGGAGCTGTTTGAATCTGATTTTACGCGCTTTACTCCGGTTTCAGATATGTACATCGCCTGCCATTACTGGGATCACCGCTCTCCGTTTATCTTCACCAGAGAAGACGCCAAGTCTCCTATGTTTAAGATCAACATCGTAGCCGATATTTCATGCGATATCGATGGGCCGGTGGCATCTACGCTGCGACCATCTACCATTGCTGATCCACTCTATGGCTACAAGCCAAGCACCGAGTCTGAAGTCGACTTTATGGATCCGGACGCGATTGGGGTGATGGCGGTTGACAACCTGCCTTGTGAGCTTCCGATGGATGCTTCGGAAGATTTCGGTTCGGAGTTAGTGAAGCACGTTATTCCCGAGTTTTTGAAGGAAGATTCTGATATACTTCGCCGTGCTACGGAGACAAGTTTGGAAGGTGGGCTTACGGAAGAGTATCGTTATTTGGAAGGGTATTTGAGAGGGGAGGATTAGTGGATCGAATAGCTCCGTTTTCTCTTATTTTGATAAAAGGAGTAAGTCAATTCGAATAAATTTTTGTTTCGATGGATATTCTCTCCCTTTTGTTTTGCATCGCCGTCGGCAAGCCTATGGCGGCCGATGGATACAAAAGGAAGCTGGAAAAGACAAATTTACGGTGAACCAGAATTTCCTTTTGGTTTTCTTTTCTGGTTGACTCGCATCTGTTCGCTGTCCCAATCGAGGTCTTTGTCAATAGTGCCGCGTTTACGATCTTCTTCCATCAGGCGTTCTTGTTGGGCGATTTCTTCTTTCGTTTTGAAAATATATTCTTCGCTGTTGTTGGGTTGAACGGCCAGTCGGCGTAGGCTTTCTTCATCGTACTTGATGAAGTTTTGCATCTGGCGATAGACGGTGTACTTCCTGAATCCCATTCTAGACAATATGTCGCCTGCCATTTTCACTGCAGTATCCAGGTTTTCACGATACACATCTTCTATGCCCATGTTCAGGATTTCGTAGGCGTCGTTTCGCCCCAAAGCCCGCACCATCATTTTGAGATTGGGGTATTTTTCGTGAACCATCTTCACGAGTTTAAGCGTGGTGTCAGGGTTGTCAACAGCTGAGACAAAAAGGTCGGCATTGGCGATTCCCGCTGACTCTAGAAGGTCCATGCGTGTGGCGTCTCCGTAGTATACTTCAAAGCCCATTTTGCGCAGTAGATCAACGCGATTGGAGTCGATGTCGAGTACGGTCACACCAATACCATGCGACCGAAGAAACCGAACTACGGTACTTCCAAAATGCCCGAACCCTACGACGATGATCTTGTGCTGGTTTTCAATCTCATCCATCGGCCTGTCATCTTTTTCTTCAGATTCAAGTGTCCCCACACGTGGCAAAACGATGCGCTCATTGAGAATCGAAATGATCGGTGTGGTGGTCATCGACAAAGCAGTGACGACAAGCATCATATCGAGCTGCTCTTGATTTAGGATATTGAGCTGGAAGGCAAAGGATAGAACTACAAAGGCAAATTCACCGATCTGCGCCAGGTTCACTCCAAGAATAAGTCGCTGATCCATCTTCATCCCGAATACGAGAGCCACGACATAGAGCACAAAGGACTTCATCAGAACAATTCCCATTACCCAAAGGGCTATTTGTAGTGGGTTTTCGCGGATGATGATAAAGTTGATAGATCCACCAACGGCCATAAAAAAAAGCCCAAGCAGAAGGCCTTTGAACGGCTCGAGATTACTCTCCAATTCGTGTTTAAACTCACTTGTGGCCAGTACGACACCACCAAGGAAGGCGCCCAGTGCTGGGCTGAGACCGACAAGTTCCATGGCGAGGGATAAGCCCAACACGATAAGCAAGGCTGATGCGGATAGGAGTTCGCGAGACTTGGCAGTAGCCACAACCCGAAGCATGGGAACGACTAGATACTTCCCTGCTAAAATCACAACCGCTACTGAGCCAATCACCGTCAAAGCTTGAAGAGCCAGGGGAAGATCTTGAAGAAGGTACCCCGTAATCTCATCGCCGTGTGCCATGTCGGTGACTCCATCCTGACTCGCCAGAAGCGGAATCACGGCCAACATGGGTATGACAATGATATCCTGAAAGAGCAGAATCGAAAAGGAAGCTGAGCCCGAAGACGTATGGAACATGTCCTTTTCCTTGATGGTCTGAAGGACGATCGCCGTCGATGACAAGGATACAGCCATGGCGAAGACCAAAGCTACTTTCCAGTCAAAGCCTAGAAATGTGAACCCCAGATGGGTAAGGAGAATGGTGAGAAAAACCTGACCGCCACCGAGTCCGACGATGCTCTTCCGCATCTTCCAGAAGCTGCTCGGCTCTATTTCCAAACCAATTAGAAATAGCATAATCACAACGCCAAACTCAGCGAAGTGAAGGATATCTTCTCCTTCCTGACCGATAAAGCCCAGCATGTAAGGCCCAATCACTATTCCGGCGAGGAGATAGCCCAGTACGGAACTCAGCCCCAATCGCTTGGCGATAGGCACGAAGACGATTGCCCCGGCCAAAAATATGATGGCTTCGAAAAGTACGCTTCCACTCATAGCGATGCGGCCGTATTTACTTGTGGAAGATCATTGAGATGCTCACAGTTTCCGAGTTTCGCTTTGTTGATTCCTTCAATGATCAGATCAATAGACGCATCGTATTGCTTGGTGTATTCCACCAGTTCTTCATCCGAGATTCTGTGAGTTCCCATCACCGCAAAGGGAGGGAGATAGGTCATGCCGCAAAGGCGAGCCGTTTGCTCAAATGGCCTGAGGAATTCATTGACCGAGTAATGGTTGTTTCCTTCAGCACAGTACACAGCCCGAGACCCACCTGTCGTGATCACGTTCATAGCTTGCTTCCCTTCCAGCTCATGTCCGTTGGGTCCGTAAGCCCATTGGTATTCGAGCACCAGATCTATCCATTGTTTCATCAGCGGTGGGCAGCTGTACCAGTAAAATGGGTGGTGCCAGATCAGCACGTCGTGTTCGGCGAGGAGTCGTTTTTCTCGGTGAATGTCGATATTGAAGTCTGGATAATTCTCGTAGAGATCATGGAATGTCACTTCCTTTCGATTCTTAATTTTCTCCACCAAAGCCTTGTTGACGCGAGATCTTTCGAATTTTGGGTGAGCAAAGATGACGAGAATTTTGGCCATGTGAATCGGTTCTTTGATTTGCGAGTCTAAAGATCGATAAATTGGAGGATACGGCCCGCAGCAAAAAAATGATTGGCACAGAAAGTGATGTGAGCCAAAAAAAAGGGCGGTAAAACGCCCTTTTGAATTTTAAATAAATCTGATTGATAATTAGTTCATTCCAATATCCACCACCACTTTTTCGATTTTGCCGGTAAAAGCGTTGTCGCCTTGTTTGTAGTCATTGGTCACATTCGTTTCGTTGTCCATTCCCACATCTACGCCTTCATCAGCGGAGTACAGAAAAGGCTGGGTCTTTGGAATTTGACCTGCAGCCACTTGCTCATCATCCACATAGATGGCACATTTTCCACCAGACATTGGTTTGAGCTCATCGATGATGAATTCGTACTTCACCTGATGTTTTCCGGGTCCTAAGGGGTTTGGAGAGCCAATGTTGGTGTGCTCCAAGCCGAAGTAGTTGTAGTCGTGATGAACTCTACCATTTTTCATATAAAGAGACCATCCACCGAAACGACCAGCTTGCGAAATGATGACTCCTTCCGCTCCAGCATTTTCTAGATCAACATCAGCTACGATGGTGTAGCTCTTACTTTTATTATTGATAAACACATTCTCCATGATTCCGGTCATCCCTTCGTAAAGGGTGAGTGAAGTACGGTTGCCAATCAGATCAGGTCTTCCAGCAATCTCTGCATTAAAGCGCTCGGAGCGTCGGTCGTCGATTGGATATACGTGGTATTTAATCGCTTCTTTTCTAAACAACTCTTGAAGCTCCTTCAATTTTTCTGGATTTGACTCGGCTAAGTCATTGGCCTGTGAAAAGTCTTCGTCCACGTGGTAGAGCTCCCACGTATCATCTTCGAGCGGCGGTGTCTCGGTTAATAGCCACGGAACTGAGTGCTGGGTCGAAGCGGTCCAGCCTTCGCTGTAGATACCGCGGTTTCCGAACATTTCAAAATACTGTGTAGTATGTGTTTCAGGTGCATCTGCATCATCAAATGAGAACACGAAGGAAGTTCCGGCGAAAGGTGTCTGCTCCACTCCGTTCACGTATTTTGGAAAAGGTAAACCGGCCGCTTCTAGCACTGTCGGCGCCACATCAGTGACATGCGTAAACTGCGATCGAACTTCGTCCTTTGATTTGATTCCGTTTGGCCAGTGAACCACCATTCCATTTCGCGTACCGCCAAAGTGAGAAGCCACCTGTTTGGTCCATTGAAAGGGTGTGTTTGTAGCATGAGCCCATCCTATCGAAAAATGCGGGAATGTATTGGGACTACCCCAATCATCAATATGTCCCATCATTTGATCGGCTTCGCTGAGAATGCCGTTCAAGGCCATCATTTCGTTGTATGTTCCAAGCGGACCACCTTCGGCGCTCGAGCCATTATCGCCAATCACATAGAAGATCAATGTATTATCCAGCTCGCCAATTCTTTCGAGAGCATTGACTAATCGTCCTACTTCGTGATCGGTATGTTCGGCAAAACCAGCAAAGACTTCCATTTGTCTGGCCATTAGCCTTTTTTCTTCTTCTGTATGACTATCCCAAGCGGGAATTTCGTCTGGTCTCTCAGTGAGTTGCGCATCCTGGGGAATGATCCCCATGGCTTTTTGCTTTTCGAATGTCTCTTCCCTCAACTTGTCCCAGCCCTGATCAAATTTGCCTTTGTATTTTTCTATATACTCTTTTGGGGCGTGGTGTGGCGCGTGGGTCGCCCCGGTAGCAAAGTAGATGTAGAACGGTTTATCTGGAGTTAAGGCTTGCTGGGCACTTACCCAATTAATGGCCTGGTCGGTCATATCAGTAGTAAAGTGATAATCGGGATCATCTGGCACTTCTACTCGAGCTACACCGTCATACACGGCGGGAGCCCATTGATTGGTTTCTCCGCCAATAAATCCATAAAACTTATCGAATCCCGAACCGGTCGGCCATCTGTCAAAAGGTCCTGAAACGGAAGCTTCCCAAGGTGGGGTTTCGTGATACTTCCCAAACATCGCAGTGCTGTATCCATTGTGCTTGAGCATCTCTGCAAGGGGGGCAACACTTTTGGGTCTGATCCCTGTGTTTCCAGGAAAAGCTGTTGCTAATTCCATAATGGCACCGGCATTGTTTTCATGGTGATTCCGACCAGTCAGAATGGCCGTACGGGTAGGTGAGCAGAGGGCTGTGGTGTGAAACTTATTGTAGCGCAGACCTTCTGCTGCCAGCCTGTCAGCGGTGGGTTCTTCTACGGGGCCACCAAAGGCGCTGGACGTTCCGAATCCTTGATCATCTATCAGAATGATGACCACATTGGGCGCATCCTTAGGAGCCTTCACGTCAAAACGGGGCGGTGGAGTGGCCTTTCGAGCGTCCATTTCTTCTATCTCAGCATAGTGTGGTTCGTGGATGGGCAGAGCTGTGCGGTCCATCCCTTTTTTAGTACTTGTAGAATTCGATTTTTGGGGTTTGTCACTTTCCTGACAACCGACCAGGCAGATACCAGCCGCAAGGGCTAGGGTGAGGCCAAGGTTTTTCATAAGCGGGGAGGTTTGTGTGATTTGGTGCTAATGAAAATACGATATTTTCGGAGATCTCGACCAGAATGTGGTTGCAACTGAGGTTATTGGGAGACGTGTTTCAATCAATGTGAAAGTCGTATTTTAATCTCCAGACTGTATTTGTCGCACAGTTTAACCATCAGGTAACAAGTATCCGTCTGAATAATTATTTTAGTCCATATTCATTTCAGCGATATGAAAACTATAAAACCAAGAGCAAACTTGAAACTGATTAAAAACTTCTTTCTCATTCTCTGTCTCCCACTCTTACTGAATTTGACCAGCTGTCAGGCGATTAAGATGGTCAAAAGGATGAACGAGACCGAGGTCGATTTGCATACCATCTCGAACGGAAAGCAGACCGTTCAGTTTATTCCGATGATTCATATCGCAAAGCCTGAATTTTACGAGAATGTTAAAGCATCTATTGGGGAAGCCAAGAAAGAAGGCTATGTTCTCTATTATGAGTGGATTGATTTTGACGATGCATCACTAGAAACCAAGCTCAAAATACGTGAGATGGTTGGGTTGATACCGAGTCCTGAAGGTTATGCCAATGTACTCGCCCCATTGGTGGAAAATGGTTATGTGGTGCAGACTGAAGAAATGTTTCTTGGGATAGTCAACAACAAAGATGAGAACACAGATATTGATGCAACCGAGTTGGTTAACACCTACGAAAAGAGATACGGTGAAATATCCATAACGGACGAAAACAGAAACCTGCCGCTTACCGAACAATACAAGGCTACCCAATCAAAGAAGGACGTTCACGCGATACTTCTCGATTACCGCAACGAACACTTGGTTGATGAGATCTTGAAGCGAGCGGATGAAAAGGTCATTGTCATTTATGGAGCAGAGCACCAAAAAGGGATCTTCAAACTCCTACAAGAGAGTGATGCTTCTTGGGAGGAGAAATGATGTTTGGATGTATCAAGAAGGTGTAGTATCAAGATACAAAGTATTAGGTATTAAGAGGGGTAAATTTTCTATTGTGGAATTTACTTGACCGGTGTGCTGATTTTCGCAATTGTTTGGCTGCTTTTCGAGTGGAAAAATCAGCTTCAGTCCAGCCCAAAGGCATCAACTCAGCAATAAAAACCCAAACGCTCAGCCTTCCACCAACCGTCAAGTCTTAATACTTTGTTCTTGATACTTAATACTTTGTACTTAATACTTAGTACAAAATCAAGCCCTATACGGCCTTGAGATCAGCAATAGTCTGAGACGGGTCGTTTGATCCGAAAACAAAGCTTCCAGCTACCAGTACATCGGCTCCTGCAGAGATAAGCTTGGGCGCATTGTCGAGATTTACACCACCATCCACTTCAATCTTGGCTTTTGAGCCCTGAGCGTTCGATCAGCTCTTTGGTGCGCTCAATTTTTCGGTAGGTGTTTTCGATAAACTTCTGGCCACCAAAGCCCGGGTTTACAGACATGATCAAGACCAAGTCGATATCGGTGATGATGTCTTCCAGATCGTTTTACGGCTGTGTGAGGATTCAGGGCTACACCGGCGTTCATATCTTCGGCTTTGATGGCCTGAATCGTGCGGTGCAGGTGAGTGCAGGCTTCCATGTGAACGGTCAGAACATTGGCTCCTGCCTTCTTAAACTGCGAGATGTATTGATCGGGATTTACGATCATCAAGTGTACATCAAGCGGCTTCAGCGTGTGCTCGTTGATCGCTTCCATCACCGGAAATCCAAAAGAAATATTGGGCACGAAAACCCCATCCATAATATCGACGTGAAACCAATCGGCTTCGCTTTGATTGATCATTTCGATGTCTTTGCCTAGGGCGGCGAAATCTCCGGATAGAATTGAAGGTGCGATCAGGTGTGACATGGGCTGCAAAATTTTTGCAAAGAAACAAAAAAAGGACCTCTCAAGAGGTCCTTTTCCTTTCTGTTTGCATAGGGAATTATCCCAGGTAAGATCGCAGGATGTTGCTACGCGAAGCGTGCTTTAATCTGCGAAGTGCTTTTTCTTTGATCTGACGTACGCGCTCGCGAGTCAGTCCAAATCGCTCTCCGATTTCCTCAAGAGTCAGTGAGTGCTCACCTATCAATCCGAAGTAGAGTTTAACCACATCGGCTTCTCGCGCAGTAAGGGTGTGTAGCGATCGCTCGATCTCGAGTTTCAGCGATTTGCTGAGCATATCGTGGTCGGGCTGATCAATCTTCTGTTGATTCGTAGATGTCGTACATGTTTCCGCCGTTTCCATCATCTGCCGTGAGCGGAGCATCCATCGAGATGTGTCGTCCAGCATTCGAAAGCGCTTGACGCACTTCGTCGGGAGTCATCTCTACCACTTCGGCCAGTTCAGCCGCGGTAGGTGGGCGCTCGTACTGTTGCTCTAGTTGGGCAAATGCGCGGTTGATTTTGTTCAGCGATCCGATCTTATTGAGCGGAAGTCGCACGATACGCGCTTGCTCAGCTAATGCTTGGAGAATAGATTGTCTAATCCACCAAACGGCGTAGGAGATAAACTTAAATCCACGTGTTTCATCAAAGCGTTGCGCCGCTTTAATCAAACCCAAATTTCCTTCGTTTATTAAATCGGGGAGGGTAAGACCTTGGTTTTGGTATTGCTTCGATACCGATACCACGAATCGAAGATTGGCCTTGGTCAATTTCTCAAGTGCTTCCTGGTCACCTTGTTTGATTCGACGAGCCAGCTCTACTTCTTCTTCCGAAGTGATAAGATCTACTCGACCTATTTCGAGAAGGTACTTATCAAGTGAAGCCGTTTCGCGGTTCGTGACCTGTTTCGTTATTTTTAACTGTCTCATAAGACTTATACAAATTGTAGTAGATAGTAGTGGCCTTATAAACGGTATCCGAGCTGCTTTGGGTTACAAAACGAACTCGGATACCTTTAAATTTTGACCACCTATCTCGCCTATGAGAAAGGGGCTAATATGTCGCGTTGACTTAGTTGGCTGCTTCCTGCGGCTTCTCTTTACGAGGTGGACGCTCAAGCAAAACTTTTCTAGAAAGTTTTAGTTTTCCAGTCTTCGGATCTTTCCCGATTACCTTAAACTTCACCATCTCTCCTTCTTTCAGGATGTCTTCTACTTTGTCAACTTTTCTCCACTCCAATTCAGAGATGTGAAGGAGTCCATCTACACCAGGAACAACTTCTACGAAGGCACCATAAGGCATGATTGACTTAACTTTTCCTTCGTACTCTTCACCTACTTCAGCAGTAGGAGGGAATGCGATGTTGCGCACGCGCTTCTCAGCTGCATCGATGTCTGCTTTGTTTGCAGATACGATATCCACTTTTCCACCTTCTTCCACTTCTTCGATAACGATTTCAGTGTTGGTAGTAGCTTGGATTTCCTGGATGATTTTTCCACCAGGTCCGATGATTGCTCCGATCATATCTTTCGGTACTACAAAAGAAATGATACGTGGCGCGTGTGGCTTGTAGTCTTCTCTCGGTTGGTCGATTGACTTCAACATCTCACCAAGGATATGTGCTCTTCCATCGCGTGCTTGGTAAAGGGCTTTCTTCAAGATCTCAAAGCTAAGTCCTTCAACTTTGATATCCATCTGACAAGCAGTGATACCGTTAGCTGTACCTGTAACTTTGAAGTCCATATCACCCAGGTGATCTTCATCTCCTAGAATGTCAGAAAGTACGGCGTACTTACCTGTTTCAGCGTCGCTGATCAATCCCATCGCGATTCCAGATACCGGTGCTTTTAATTTTACACCAACTATCCATAAGTGCAAGTGTTCCAGCACATACGGTAGCCATAGATGAAGATCCATTCGACTCTAGAATATCACTTACCAAACGAATTGTGTAAGGGTTTTCAGGAGATCCAGGGATCATCGGCTTCAATGCGCGAAGAGCCAGGTTTCCGTGACCGATTTCACGACGAGATGTACCGCGAATTGGGTAAGCTTCTCCCGTTGAAAATGGTGGGAAGTTGTAGTGAAGTAGGAAATTTTCTGTTCCTTTGGTAAAGGGCGTCGTCGATCATCTGCTCGTCCATTTTAGAACCGAGTGTTAGCGTAGTCAAAGACTGAGTCTCACCACGTGTGAAGATCGATGAACCGTGTGTACCTGGAAGGTAATCTACTTCCGTCCAGATTGGACGAATATCTGTTGTAGAACGACCATCAAGACGAATTCCTTCGTTTAGTACTAGGTCGCGAATCGCTTTCTTTTGAGCTGCTTTGAAGTATTTCTTGATCAAGTCAGCTTTTTCTGCCAACTCTTCTTCAGAGTATTTAGAAGCGTATTCATCGCGCACAGCTCCAAAAGCTTCTCCGGCGTTCTTCTTTACCCAATTGTTTCTTGGCGATGTCGTAGCAAGCCTGGTAGCAAGCATCCATCACTTCAGCTTTAAGAGCGTCGTCGTTTACTTCGTGCTCATAAGTTCGTTTTGGCTGAGACTTGGCAACCATAGCTCCTAGCTCTTCGATAGCCTGACAGTGAACTTTGATGGCAGCGTGCGCAGCTTCAATGGCATCTACCATTTCATCTTCACTCACTTCGCTCATTTCACCTTCTACCATCACGATGCTATTGGCTGTACCGGCTACGATCATATCCATATCGGCAGCTTCGAGCTCAGAGAACGTTGGGTTGATGACGAATTTGCCATCGATGCGCGCTACACGCACTTCAGATACAGGTCCGTTAAACGGAATATCTGAAACAGCGAGTGCTGCAGATGCCGCAAGGCAAACGAGAGCATCCGGCTGGTTTTCTTTATCGGAAGACATAAGAGCAAGCATCACTTGCGTGTCTGCGTGGTAGTCATCTGGAAACAATGGACGCAGTGCACGGTCTACCAAACGCATGGTAAGAATCTCGTGTGTGCTTGGGCGGGCTTCTCTTTTGAAGAATCCACCTGGGAAACGTCCAGCAGAAGCGTACTTCTCACGGTAATCTACCGTAAGCGGAAGGAAGTCGATTCCATCCTTAGCTTCTTTGTTTGATACAACTGTTGCGAGGATCATGGTGTCGCCCATGCGAAGCATAACTGATCCATTGGCTTGTTTAGCGAGCTTGCCAGTCTCGAGGGTAATGGCCTTTCCATCTCCCAAATCGATTGTTTTACTTTTTAAATCGTAATTCATCTTTGTTATCTATTATTCCTATTATATCCTATATATAAACAAAAAGAGGCAACGGTATTTCAACCAATTGCCTCTCTTAAGTACGTCTTTTGAGCTTGCGCTCAGATTATTTACGGATACCTAGCTCCTTAATGATAGCACGGTAACGCTCAATATCTTTTTTCTTCAAGTAGTCGAGTAGTCTTCTACGCTTACCTACCAATGCAATAAGAGATCGCTCCGTATTGTAGTCTTTGCGATTCTGCTTCAAGTGCTCAGTAAGGTGGTTGATTCTGTAAGTAAACAAGGCGATTTGGCCTTCAGAAGTACCGGTGTCTGTTTCAGACTTCCCGTGTTTTTTGAAAATTTCTTTTTTCTTTTCAGTTGATAGATACATATCAAAATTCCTTTTAAATGTTTGTAATGCGATCTAAAATCGAGTGCAAATATAGACTTATTTTCTCGTTATCAAGCAGGAATGGCAAAGAAGTCGAGCGACATGCTCAATTTTTCTTTGAGTTGATGACGGTGAACGATGTAGTCCAGGAATCCGTGCTCGAGCACGAATTCACTTGTTTGGAATCCTTCTGGAAGGTCTTTTCCAATTGTTTCCTTTACAACACGCGGCCCGGCAAAGCCGATTAGAGCTCCTGGCTCAGCGATATTAATATCTCCAAGCATCGCAAAACTTGCGGTTACACCTCCCGTTGTTGGGTCAGTTAGAAATGAGATAAATGGAAGTTTTGCTTCCGACAGCAAAGTGAGCTTAGCCGATGTCTTAGCCATTTGCATAAGCGAGAATCCCGCTTCCATCATTCGCGCTCCTCCCGATTTTGAAATGATAATCAAACCAGCTTTGCGCTTGATGGCCATATCGATGGCTTTTGAAATCTTTTCACCCACTACCGATCCCATCGATCCACCAATGAATTTAAAATCCATGGCAGCTATCACGACTTCCTTTCCACCCAGTTTTCCATGAGCTGTTCGGATTGCGTCTTTGAGTCCGGTTTTTTTCTGGCTCGCTTTGATGCGGTCAGGATACTTTTTGGTGTCTGTAAACTTGAGTGGATCACCTGAAGACATCGTTTTGCCAAACTCGGTGTACTTCCCGTCATCGAAAAGTACTTCAAAATACTCATGGCTCCCGATTCTGTCGTGGTGTCCGCATTCGCTGCAAACCCACATATGCTCCATGTGCTCTTCGGTACTTACTACCGTATTGCACTCCGGGCACTTATACCACAGACCTTCAGGGGTTTCCTTCTTGTCCTTGGTTGATGTGGTGATTCCTTCTTTTATCCTTTTAAACCAACCCATGCGTTAAGATTCTGCGACAAAGCTATAAAATCTTTTTTTCGGTGATTCTCGTTGTTGTGGATTCATTGTTGGAATAGTAAATCTGATCACATTTTTTAAAGCAGCAATCTTTTCTTCGTTCTGAAACACATTGGCTCACAACGTGCAGAAATGACATTTGACTATTCATGAAGGAAGTAGTGAGCCAAATTTCGGCCTTAATTTTATTTTTTAAGAAACACCGAAACGAACGGAAGTCAACCGCACCTATGTCTGAGCTCAGGTATCGGAAGCTGTGCTTCCGTTAATACCGTTCGCGAGTTTGCCCTTGTTGAATCGGCTCATGCTTTTGACTACATCAATCTCCTACCAAGTTCTTTTCCCGAGCCGCGAATCAACATCAGATGAATCACTGATGTAGTTCTTGCCGTTCCTGTTCTTTTGAGAGCAGAAGTAAATTACGCTTTGAGAAGATGTTGATTATTCAACTGGGTTGGGTAAGGTTCTGGAGTGGTTTCGTGAGTTTCAAAAAAGAAAATTACAGCCCTGATCTTTTGTTCCTTTTGCATCGAGGCAAAAGGAAGGTGAAAAGACATTGTTGATCCACAGAACTCTATTCGAATGTTTGAGCATCACTTCTCAGGAAGCACATTAATAGAAATACCACCTAATTGTAGATGCCAACAGAATCAGAAAGGATACCCAATTCCTATATTAATGTTCCACCTCCATGCATAAGGCGAAAGTTGTTCACCCGGGCCGCGGTCTTCATTTAAGTCTCTGATGTACTCGTTGTACTTATCTTTTGGTTGGAAAAGCCAACGCTCTCCTCGGTCTAGGGCCGGATCTTTTAGCTGCAAGGCCAAATCGAGACGGATAAGGAAGAAATCAAAATTGAGACGAGCACCGACACCGGCACCTACGGCAATTTCGCTCAAAAAGCGATCAGTTTCAAAGTCAGCTCCCGGACGAGCGTCATCGGCTTGGATGGTCCAGATATTTCCGGCATCTACAAAAAGGGCTCCTTCCAAAACGTCTATCAAGTTGAAGCGGTATTCCACATTGGCCTCAATCAGAATGTCACCGATCTTATCGAAATTTCGTTCCGGATCGCGGTACGAACCCGGTCCCAAAGTACGTGCCTGCCATGCACGGATATCGTTTGCACCACCCCCAAAGAAGCTCTTCTCAAAAGGAAGTACGTTGAGGTTTTCGAATGGAACACCAATTCCACCTGAAATCCTATAAGCCGTACTCATCTTGGGATTGTGTATTCGGTAGTACCGCAGATCGTGAAGCGTTTTTAGATATTGAGCAAAGTTGATATCGAGGATCTCGTAGTTTCCATCTTCATCGGTAGGTGCGTCAAACAAATTGAAAAGCCCGCGGAGCACGTTACCAGCACTTTCTACTTCGGCGTGATAAAACCAGAAATTGCGCTTTCTCGATCCTGAAGTCTGAGTGTTGAGCGTATAGGCAATTCTCGTGTCTACTATAAAGTGGTCTTGGAAACTATTGATCAGAAAAGGGTCACCGATTTCTTCGAGCTGCCTATCGAAGGCTTCAGATCGGAAAATTTTGATCAAACTAACCTCGAGTGGAGCGATCATCCATTTTTTCTCATCGGTCTCAGACCACCCATAGGCGATCGATCCGAAAGAACGAGTACGCTCGTAGTCTGGACGCCGCTGGTAGCTCAAGTTGGCTCTCAAGGTGGTTTTGGGGTCAGCTGACTTCGCGAATTTATCGCTCTTGATGGGCAGGAGAAACTTGGGGAAGGTGATCGCTACCTCAGGTCCAAATTCGAGGGTGTTGAAGTAGAGATTGCTATTCACGTCGCTACTCGAATTTCCAGACTCTGAAGATGTGAGTAGTTGCTGAGCTTCCACGCCACCAGAGATGTTGATGTCAAGTTTTTCAGCTCCACCAAAAATATTTTTGTTCTGATACCCAGCCGATCCGGCAATCCCGAGAAACCCACCTCGGTTGGTTCCTTTCCACTCCAACGAAAAATTCTGCTTCTTAGCCGGTGTGACAGTTATCAAACAGTTGAGATCTCGATTATCGATGTCGTCTGAAAGTGGGATAAACTGGATTCTCGTTCCCCCGACAATGGGCAGCGAACTCAGTCTGCGGTAGGTCCGGGTCACATTGTCGATCTGATAGTAATCGTTCGGTTTAAACAGGATGTTTTGTCCGAGAATTCTCGGCTTTACATTCAATTGATGTTGATCGATAACGGTGTACTCCTTTACTTGTACAGTATCTACTTCTGTTACCACCGCATTTCGATCAGAAGGGTTATCTACGATGCGGATGTCTCGTACTTTGTAACGCTTGTAAGGAACCACAAGCAGTGAATCGGGATCTCCGGCTGAAGGCACTTTGCGAGGTACGATCCCTAGTGTCAGGTCCACCTGATGGTTGCTCAGATTGCTGTCTACATCAAAATAGATGAGTTCCTTATTGAAATTGAAATAGCCCCTGTTTCGAAAATAGCTGTTCAATCGCTCGCGCTCCGTGTCGAGCTTGTCGATGTTAAATTGCTGCCCTTCCGTTAGATTCGATCGCTGAGCACGTGATTCCAGCGTGAGCTGCTCTAGTTTTTTGTCTGGAATATTAAAGGTGATCCGTCGGATGTGATAGGGCTGGTTTCCTGTTATATGGTAGGTCACTGCTTTTTCCCGCTTACCCTTTTTGTGTATGCTCGCCTGTACTTCGGCATTAAACCAACCGTGTTTTATTAAATAGGTCTTGATCTGCTCTTCACTCCGTATGGTTGAAGTCGAATCAAAAACTACAGGAGGCTCACCAACGGTCTCACGCCACCACGATCCGGCTGGCTTAAAAGGTACGGGTGCCTTTCCTTTCTCCGCGCGTTTATCATTTCTCTTTTCGTGTTTTTCGAGCCTTTTCTTGTTGCGCTCTTCAAACTTGTCGGGATCTGGCACGTTATACGCCCAAAGGTAGAAAGGAATAAATCCCAGGAGTTTTCGGTTTGGCTTTTGGCGAACCGTCTCCAGAATATCTACGGGATTCGCTTTTATATCATCTTCAAATTTGATTTCATTCTTTTTCAGCAGATATTCGCCCTGTTTCAATCGCCGAGTAGGGGAACACGAAGCCAACATAAGCCCACTCAAAATGAGCGCGAAAATGTATATTGAGCTATGCCTAAATCTGAATCTCAATCGGATAGTATGCCTGAAATGACGGGGAAATTAACCAAAACCCAATCAAAGTTTGTCAATTCTCTGAAACAAAAAAAATACCGAGATGCGAATCGGTGTTTTGTAGTGGAGGGAACCAAGATGGTTGAGGAAGCTGTGAAGGCAGGAGCGAAGATTGAACTTTGCACATATTCAGGTGTTTCAACTGATTTTTCTTTCCGCCTTCCTGTTAAAAGCCTACAGACTTCTGAGCGCGAATTACAGCAGATGTCCGCGTTCAAAACTGCGAATCGGATTCTGGCTGTTTGTTCTCAAATGACCGATTCGGAGCCAATAGATTGGTCGAAGCCGGTTGTTGCCCTCGACGGGGTCTCTGATCCGGGCAATCTGGGTACTATTTTCCGCATGTGCGATTGGTTTGGAATTGACCAGTTGATCTGTGGTTCTGGTACGGTTGACCAATACAACCCCAAAGTGGTGCAAGCGACCATGGGTAGTATTTTTCGGGTGAAAACGCATTATGGTGATCTACCCGAAATTTTGAGCGACCGACCTTCAGGACACCCCGTTTTCTATGCGGATATGGGAGGGGGATCTATTTACGAACTCGATTTTCCGCCGGTATTCACTTTGGTGATGGGATCTGAATCGCATGGGGTGAGTGAAGCTATTCGATCGCTCGATGCAAAATCCATTGCTATACCACAGTTTGGCAGCGGTGAGTCGCTCAACGTAGCCGTTTCGGCTTCAATTATCACTGCTGAGTTTCGACGTCAACACCCAGTGATTGGGCAATAGCACGAGCCGAATTCTGTCCGTCAATAGCGGCTGAGATGATACCACCTGCGTAGCCAGCACCTTCACCTGCAGGGTAAAGTCCTGTAACCTCCGGGTGAACATATTCCTTCGTACGTGGAATACGGACTGGCGAAGAAGTCCTCGACTCCGTAGCTACGAGTACCGCATCGTTTGTATAGTAGCCCTTCATCTTTTTTCCAAAGGCTTTTAATGCTTCTGAGAGTCGGAATGAAACTTCTTTGGGAAGGACATTTCTCAGTTCTGCCGAAGCAAGTCCTGGCTGATAGCTGCATGCAGGTAAGTCGGCACTCACCTTCTTTTGGGTGAAATCGACGAGTCGCTGCGCCGGGGCAATTTGGCCGCCACCACCTATTTGCCATGCTTTCTTTTCGACAGTAGCTTGATAGGCCAAGGCATCGAGTGGGGAAGGAGTGCCAGATTTGTGAAAGTCTTCTGGCTGAATGGCTACCACCATCCCCGAATTGGCGTAGGGGTTATTTCGCTTTGATGGCGACCAGCCGTTGGTCACGATCTCTTCAGGTGTTGTGGCGCAAGGAGCGATGATTCCACCAGGACACATGCAGAAAGAGTACACCCCACGACCTTCAACCTGCTGTACAACACTATAGGGCGCCGGTGGAAGAAATTCACCGCGGGTGTCACATTTGTATTGGATGCGGTCTATGATTTCTTGGGGATGTTCTACCCTCACCCCCAGAGCAAATGGCTTAGCTTTTATAAGCACTCCGCGTGTGTGAAGAAGTTCAAAGGTATCTCTAGCTGAGTGACCGGTAGCCAAAACCAGGTTTTTGCAGTTCATCCATTCACTGCCGTTTAATTGAATTTTCTTGAGTTTGCCACTTTCAGTTGCTATGTCAGTGAGCTTTGTGTCAAATCGCACTTCTCCACCGTGCGACTCGATATACTCTCTGATCGATGTGATAATCTTCGGGAGTTTATTGGTACCGATATGGGGGTGCGTGTTGACCGCAATATCGGGATCGGCACCAAAAGCGATAAGATAGTTCAACACTTCTTGAACGCTACCCCGTTTCTTGGAACGTGTGTAGAGTTTTCCATCGCTGTAAGTTCCGGCACCACCTTCACCAAAACAGTAGTTAGACTCGGGGTTTACAATGTGGTTTTTGTTTAGGGCTGCCAGATCACGTCTTCTTGATCTTACATCTTTTCCACGCTCAAGCACGATTGGTCGCAAACCATGGGAGATGAGTTCTATTGCCGCAAATAGCCCACAGGGGCCGCTTCCAGCGATATACACTTCTTCAGCGCCTGATACTTCCTTTTGCGACAATTCGAAAATTTCGTCGGGCTTCTTGTCTCCCTGTACCCAATACTCACACCGAAACCGATAGACGATAGGCTTCCTGCGCGCATCGATCGATCTGCGAAGGATCTTGTACTGGGCATCAGCTGGCATCCCTTCTTTAATCAGGGCTTTCAAGATCGCTTTTTCGTTTTCTACGAGCTCAGGAAGAATCGCTATTTCGACGGTTTTAGACATAGGGCTTTTGAGAGATGGCGAAGGTACGATTTAAGCAGCAAGCTGCAGCGCTAGCGGAAGTGCTGACAAGTGTGAAGTGGTTCGTCAGTAAGTGGAGAGTATAGAGCAAGAGCATAGAGCAAGCCGAAGCTGGAAGCGTGGACAACTTAGGAGCGATTCGTTGAGAAAGGGGTTTTTGATGCAGAGTGGTTCCAATGGGCTGGATGGGGCCGTTTGAATGGTGAGGTATTGGACCCACCACTTTTTTTAAATAGTAGTATCACTTTTTGGTTCTCTCCTCTTCAACGAACCCAATTTCCCTTTTGATTTCATCGATAACCCATGTCAAATTTGACTGGACATCGCTGTCTGTAAACCGAATAACCTTGACACCCAAAAGTTCCAATCGGTCTTGCCTTATCTTGTCTTTTTCGATTTGACCTTCTTTGTAGTGGTATCCGCCATCCACTTCTATTGCAAGCCGAAGGTCTTTCGAGTAGAAATCGACAATAAATCCATCAATTGGGATTTGTCTGCTGAATCGATATCCCAGTTTTTTACCCTTCACTTCTTTCCAAAGAGCAATTTCACCCGTAGTCATGTTGTTGCGGAGCTTCCTGGCGTATTCTTTAAGGTGACCTTTGTATGGGATTATTTTGCGCACGACTCCTATAAGGTAGTCATTATTGATGGCACTTGGATTTTATCTCCTGACGAACTCCTGCGTCGTTGTCAGGACACCTTCGCTCTCACTCTGATTCTCACTCTGACAACCTATCCTTCAAAAGTAAGCGTCAGCAGGAAGGTGCGGCTCCGCATGGAATCAATGGGGTTTGAAAACTGGGTGTCTTCGGGAACGAGAAGATTGCGGACACCCGTAGCCATTTTGAATTCGATTCCGAACTTAAAGTAGGGCAGGAAGAAGTCGAATCCGCCGCCAAATTCAACGGAAAAGTCGTTGCGCTCGGTTTTGACAAGGATCTCTTCTGCGACTTCGTTTTTGACGTCCTTCTCTGACTGCATGTCGATACGGTAGCGGCACCCCGCCACGGCGTAAGCTGCAAAGTTGCCAAGGCGATCAGTTCGAAATTTAAAATTGATCGGGAAGTCGATATAGGTCGATTCGATCCGTTTTTCAAATGTTACGGTCGAGTCAGTCGCAGGAAACGGCCGTGATTCTCCCAGAAAGACGTAGGTCAAAGCACGGTCTTCAAAGCTCAGCGTTGGGATAAACCGAATCGAGATATTCTTGTTGAGATTTAATGAACCGATAATTCCAAGGTTAAACCCCGGCTGGTTGTCTGTATTCACCGAGAGAAGTGAGTCCTGATCTTCGAAAGAAGCTTTTCGATCAATGACCATATCGGCGCTGTTGAACCCTAGCAAGAATCCGAAGTGGTATTTCTTCTTGTCAAAACTCCCCAGATTTTTTGGCTTATATCGTCCCTGACCGAATGCAGACGCGGTGCTGCAAACGATTAAAACCAGTAGAAATATGCGTTTGAAAAGTTCCATTTTCTGTGACGCTCTATGAACGCAATATACCACCAATTATTTTCGTCCGGTATAGATAGAAGCGATTCCACCACTCACCGGGCGATCTTTGATTTCACGATAACCAAGTCCGTCCATTACCTTGGTGAACTCCTTTCCTTCGGGAAAAGCCATCACTGAGTCGGGTAGATAGGTGTAAGCTGATTTATCCTTTGAAACCACTTTTCCGATATTCGGGAGTATGGCTTTGAAATAGAAAAAATAGAGCTGTTTGAGTGGAAATTTTCTTGGCTTCGAAAACTCGAGCACCACTAGTTTTCCACCGGGCTTCAGCACTCTTAAAATCTCGCCAAGTCCCTTTCTCAAGTTTTGAAAGTTTCTGACTCCAAAGCTAACGGTCACCGCATCGAAGGTATTATCATCAAATGGGAGGGCTTCAGAATCGCCGTGTAAGAATTCCATTTTGGACTCCATGCCACGAGATTTGATTTTTTCCCGCCCAACTTTGAGCATGCCTTCAGAAATATCTATTCCCGTCAGCTTATCTGGATTTAGCTTCATGGCTTCGAAGGCGAAATCGCCTGTACCAGTGGCCACATCCAAAATCTGCTTGGGGTTGAGTTCGGCCAATTCTTTGATGGCCTTTTTCCGCCACCGCTTATCTATTCCCGCCGAAAGAAAGTGATTGAGAAAATCGTACTTGGCGGCGATGTTGTCGAACATTTCCGCGACTTGCTCCTTCTTTGAAGCTTCCGACTCGTAAGGGGTAACCGTATCGTGTTTCATGCGCTGTAGACGCTTTCTTTTTAGGCGAGGTGCCTTATAGCTTCCTCGAGTAATTGTTGTTTGTCGATGGGAACAACTCCCACCTTTTCGCAGACCAGCCCTCCGCTAAGGTTGGCTAAGCTTGCTATGGTTTCAATGTCGAGCCCAAGTGCTAGACCGATTGAAGCGACGCTGATAACCGTGTCGCCAGCGCCCGAAACATCAGAGATGTTGCGGATGTGCGCAGGAATTCGGGTTGATACGCCCCTTCCTTGCACAAATACGCCGAGCTCGCTCAGAGTGATCAGCGAAATTTCGTTTCCAATTCGATCTTCCAGTTGGTTTACGGCAGACTTCAAAGTCTCAAGATCACTTTTGTCGATATCTACTTTAAGGCCTTCTGTCAACTCCTTCAAGTTTGGCTTATAAAGGGTAACACCCTGGTAGGCGAAAAAGTTGTCCTTCTTCGGATCTACCGTTGTTGGGATATTGTGTTCTTTCGCCATTTCGATTACACCTGTAATCACATTGGGCGTAAGTACACCTTTGTTGTAATCTTCAAAGAGAATAACATCGGGAGCCTGGGTTTCGATCAAGCTTTTCACCCGACTCAAAAACTCAGTTTCTTCTCGTCCGTTTAGTGGAGCAAGCGACTCTTCATCCACCCTTACTATGTGCTGATCTTGACTAATCACTCTCGTTTTGACCGTAGTTGGTCGGTCGGCGCTGTGCACCACTCCAGCAGAAGACATACCGCCTTCTTCCATAAGCTGGGTCATTTGCTCGCCAGATGCATCGCGTCCTGCTACGGCGCAGATTAGAGGTTTTGCTCCAAGGGAGGCCACATTCAGCGCTACGTTGGCTGCCCCGCCAAGGCGATTTTCTTTTTTAGTGACCCGAACAATGGGAACGGGCGCTTCAGGTGAAATTCGATCTACTTTTCCCCAAAGGTATGAGTCGACCATGACATCGCCGATCACCATTACCGTTAGATCATCAAACTTGTCGAAGGCTTCCCTTAGGCTAGCTGCATCCATCTTAGCTCAGTTTGGAGATTGCGTTTAGAATTCGTTCAGTTGCTTTCTCCAAATCGCTCATCGAAGCGGCGTAGGAGATACGAAGGCAATCGGGCGAGCCAAAAGCCGCTCCGGAGACCGTGGCCACATGACCTTCTGTTAGGATGTATTCAGCCAGATCATCGCTATTGGCGATTACCATATTCTGATATTTCTTTCCAAAAAGACTCGAGATTCTCGGGAACATATAGAAAGCTCCTTCGGGCTCATTTACTTCAAAACCGGGGATGGCTTCCAATGCCGATTTCATAAACCCGCGTCTGATTTCAAACTGGGCTTTCATATCGTCAGTTACTGAAGGAGACGCTTCAACAGCAGCCTTAGCCGCTCTCTGAGATATCCCGGAAGCACCCGAAGTAAATTGGCCTTGAAGCTTGGTGCAAGCACTAGCCAGCCATTGTGGAGCTCCCATATATCCGATTCTCCATCCGGTCATGGCAAATGCTTTTGAAACTCCGTTCACTGTGGCTACCCGATCTTTTATTTTTTCAATAGACCCCAGACTACAGTGCACCGACCTAT
>CBDDKU010000028.1:0-130613 GCA_965230375.1 Cryomorpha sp. | reverse complement strand
TGACGGTGATGGCGTCGGGGTAATCGTAATCAGGGTTGTGGAGCGCCGGGCTATCTTCACCTGCCCCCATACCAAACATGGCTCCGGTAAAATTCTGAGTAAATACCCCAAAATCTTCACCCCATTTAAATGGGTTCTCCTTTTCGATTTGTTCATAGCCGAGCTTCTCTCCCACTCTTTTTATAGCAGCAACAGCTTCGGGCTTGTTTAAATTGGCTTCGAAGTTTTCGGTATAGGAAATCTCATGGTTGAGTTGATATGCCATACAGATTTCGGCGATGTGGTTTTCAAACTCAGCAGTCATATCGGCCATCAGGTCGGTTGACCAAGACCGCATTGTAAAATGTACTTCCCCCGCTCCAGCGGAAACTCCGTAAGCTCTTTCACCCAGATTGGCATAAACAGGGGTGAACAGAAAGAAGTCATCGGAACCGGGTTCATTTTTGGTGTGTTTGTCTGCGTACAGAATAATCTCGGCGATTGCCAATGCGGGGTTTTGACCGTGCTCAGGTTCAGCGGCGTGGGCCGTTTTGCCCTTGAGCTTTACAATAATGCTTTTCACATTGGCAGAAAATACGCCTTCTCGGTACACCACGGCTCCCAAAGGAAAACCAGGAAGATTGTGCATGGCAAAAGCGAAATCAATTTCGTCGAAAGGGAACTTATCGTCATCTAACACTTTTTGGGCGCCTTGCCCCGTCTCTTCAGCTGGTTGAAACAAGATGTAGACTTTTCCCTCTGAAATTGGCTCTTGACTGAGCAAAATGGCTAAGCCAAGAACATTAGCAGTGTGCCCGTCATGGCCACATTTATGGGATACACCATCAGTTTTGGAACGGTGCTCAAATTCGTTTTCTTCCTGAATTGGCAGGGCATCAATATCACCCCGAATCAAAATAGTTTGCCCGGGCTTTTCACCCGAAAATGAAGCCAAGACACCTGTACCACCTATTTCTTCAAAATCAGCATCGGTATGCTCCTCAAGAAAAGCCATAATACGCTTCTGAGTCTGGTGCTCTTCTCCCGATAATTCGGGGTTGGCGTGGAGTTCCATCCGGACATCTTTTAGCAATCCTTCCAGTTCTTCGCTGGTCATTTTGATTCAGTTTTCTGAAGTATAAGGAAAACGATGGAAGATGCCGTGATTCCGAAGAAATTGGCATCGAGACCAAATGGTAATTCACCGCCCCAAGCTATAAGTGTTAGCGTAGTCCCCCCACCTATAATCATGGAAGACAAGGCCGCTCGAGATGATGGTTTTCGACAGAACAAAGTTCCCAAGACAGGTACAAGGAGCCCTGAAACCATAAAGGCATAAGAATAGAGCATCAAGTCCAGGACATTTTGCATGACGGTGGCCAAAGCGATTGCCAGCACACCGATGAGTAAGGTCCAGAGCTGAGATTCGCGAATAGGGTTGCGGGATTTATTCTTTCGAAAGAACCCAATCACATCTTCGCTGAGATTTCCCGATGCAGCCATCAGACAGCTGTCGGCAGTGGACATGATAGCTGAGAAATATGCTGACATCATCAGCCCCATGAGTCCGATTGGCAAGATATTGACGAGAAGAAGTGGCAGCCCCAATTCGGCGTCCATTGCACCGCCCGGGAGATAACCGATATCTGCGAAACGACCTTGTTGGAGCGCTACTTTGGCGTACATCCCCAGTGCCACACCCATGAATGCCATTACAGGCCATTCGAAAAGTCCGGCAATGCGCCAGGCTCGCTTCGCGGTTTTCACATCGCGGCAAGCATAGATTCGCTGGTAGAGGGTCATTCCCACGAACCAAATGGGTACGATGGTGATCACCCAGTTGAAAAACTGAATAAAGGTGATGTTGGAAAGGGATAGCATCTCTGCTGGAATACTTTCGCGAATCGCTTCCCAACCACCCAACTTGACGTGGGCAATGGGAATTCCAATAAACACGAGCCCCACCATCAGGATAATCCACTGAATGGTGTCGGTGTAGATCACTGCTTTTATTCCCCCGATCACAGTGTACACCACAGCGATAACGCCCATAATCAGGGCTGCGTGGTGGACCGAAATACCGTGAAAGGTTGCCGATGCCAATTTGGCTCCAGCTAAAATCTGGGAACTCGAAAAGCCGATATACCCGATTAACGAAATAATTCCCGCAGCGAGCGCCACCTTCTTGCTGTAATGGAAGGAAAGGAATTCAGGAAAGGTCAAGAAGTTGTGCTTCTTAGCCAGATCGTACACCTTGGGGATTAAAAAAAACGGCGCTTATCCAAGCGCCAATTAACCCTGAGAAAAGAAGCCAGCTCCCCGAAAGCCCCATGGCGAAACCAAGCCCGCCGAGCCCCACCGAAAAACCACCACCTACGTCGGTTGCTACTACCGAAAGCCCAATGTGGCCCGCGGTCATTTTGCGTCCGCCTACGAAGTAATCATCCTGCGATTTGTTGCGACTAAAAAAGTAAAACCCTATTCCAAGCATGAATAGGAGGTAAACGAGAAATATGGATAAATCGATGATGTGTATATCCATCCCCTACTTCTTCAATCTCATTTCGAGGTAGGGATTGGTGAAGCCCATTTTCTCGTAAAGAAACTTTGCAGGGTTGTCAGCTTCAACGTGCAGAGCGATATCGCCTTTGGCATAGTCGATGGCTTTCGACATCAACTTACGCCCGAGCCCTTCGCCGCGGTGACCATTGTGCACAGCGATATAAACAAGGATGTTTTCGGGTATATATCCACCCATCCCAGTTTGGTTAATCACTACAGCTCCAAGAATCTCTCGACCCTTCTTTAGGAGCATGGTAAACCCACCAAAGGATATGAATTCTTTGGTTGAATAATCGATGGCTTTCCTGATGTCCTTTTTAGGGTCTCCGTATTTTTCGAGGTTATCAAAAAGGAAATCGATCACCGCCTGCTTTTCCGGTTCAGTCGGTTTATTGATCGCATCAAAAATCTTTATTTCGGTCATGTCAAAAATGTTTGACGCCCATTATCTAAGAATTCTAGGAAATAACAAGAAAATGGACAGTTAAATACCCACATAATGGGTTTAAAAACGCCGTTATGCTGTGATGCTAAGACAAGCTATTAAGTCGGGTATGATAAACGTAAACTGAGTAAAAAAGGGGGGCAATCCTAAACCTGAATTAGACAGGGCTCTCTATATCATGCGATTGCATCAACAAATCACACAGGGTCTAAATAAGAACAATTCCAGCTACAACATCTATTTTTCATACCCATATAATACACACATTATATTCTGATTATATGCATTTTAGAATACATTTAAATCATTAGTCGCATCCATTTAATTTCTCTCAAATTTGAATATTCAATTGAAGTCCTTCTATTTTCACACCCATACTCAATCCTACGAAAATCAGCATGGAATTAAAAGACAAGGTGGCCATCATCACAGGTGGTGCCAACGGAATAGGCCGAGAGACCACATTAGCCTTTGTTAAGGAAGGGGCGCAGGTAATGATTTGGGATATAGACAGCGAAAAGGCAAACGAAACCATTGCTCTTGCTGGTGATCTCGGGTCGAAGATCAGCTTTCTTGAAGTGGATATTCGGAAATATGAAAACGTAGCTGATGCTACAGAGAGGACAATAAGTGCACTTGGAAAAATCGACATTTTAATAAACAATGCGGGAATTACCGCCGACAGTACCCTAAAGAAAATGGATCCAGCGGATTGGCAAAGCGTGATTGACGTTAACCTGACTGGCGTATTCAATTGCGGAAAGGCAGTAGCACTTAAAATGATCGAAGCCAATTCAGGACGGATTATAAACACTTCTTCGGTGGTAGCTCATAACGGAAACTTTGGCCAAAGCAATTACGTCGCAACAAAGACTGGAGTAATAGGCCTTGCGAAAGTCTGGGCCAAAGAACTTGGGCGCCATGGCATCACTGTGAATGCTGTAGCTCCAGGGTTTATAGAGACGGATATGATCAAGACAGTTCCAGAAAAAGTTATTGACGCTTTGACGGGAAATACTCCGCTCGGTAGACTCGGAACGCCAGAGGATATTGCAAATGCTTATGTGTTTCTAGCATCTGATAAAGCTTCATTCATAACTGGTACCGTGCTCAGTGTAGACGGCGGGTTAAAACTTTAATTCGGGATGAACAAAAGAAACGCCCAAATAGCAGGAACGGGAATGTACGTCCCCAAAAAAGTAGTACCCAACTCCTTTTTCAACGAATTGCTTGGAGAAGATGTTGATACCTGGCTCAGCGAAAACGTACAAATCTATGAGCGAAGATGGACGGGAGATGATGAGTCGACCGCTGACCTAGCTGAAAAGGCAGCCCAAAAAGCCATGGCCGATGCCAAGGTATCTGCTGAAGAATTGGATTTGATCATCATTTCGACTGATACACCAGAGTACGTCTCACCATCTACTGCTTCGGTGGTCCAACACCGCCTTGGAGCACTCAATGCCGGTACATTTGACATCAACACGGCCTGCGCAGGATTTGTAACTGCTTTGGACATGGGTACCAAGTATATCCAGTCTGACCCGCAGTACAAGACCATTTTGGTAATCGGGGCCTACAACATGTCAAAATATTTGAACATGGAGGACAAAAAGACGGTTACGCTTTTTGCTGATGGCGCTGGAGCAGCCATTCTGAAGGCAAATGATGGAGAATCTGGAATGCTCGCTTCGGCTTTGGAAACCAAAGGAGAGTACGCCGACTGGATGGGTATCTACTCTGGTGGAGCCCACGAGCCGATTTCAGACAAAGTGCTGGCCGAAAAAACTCACTTGCTTCAATTTGTACATAAGTTTCCGAAGGAGCTAAACCCAGAGACCTGGTCGCGACTGATCAAAGAACTCTGCGCAAAAGCTTCTATTAGTCCAAAAGACATTAGCAGATACTTTATCACCCAGATCAACATCAACGCCATACACGAGACTCTCGATATCGTTGGGGTGGAACACGATCATGCTGAATACGTGATGCACCACTACGGCTACACGGGCTCGGCATGTATCCCTATGGCATTAGATCAAGCCAATAAGGCTGGAAAGATTGCACGAGGTGACTACATCATTTTCATTGGATCAGGTGGTGGTTTGGCATTCGCAGGTGCACTTTTTAAATATTGATGATCATTGAAAAACAAATAAAAGCCAATGGCATCTCACAGCACTTCAGGCTGAGAGATGGTGGAGATACCTATGTACTCTTCATTCATGGAAATGCATCTGACAGCGTGTTCTGGACACAGTCCATGGCAGTACTACCTCCAAAATTTACAGCAATAGCCCCAGACTTACGAGGTTATGGCCATACTGAACCAGCATTGGTAGATAGTAGGAAGAGCTACGGCGATTTTGTGGACGATATACTAGGGTTGGTTGAATCTCTTGGTATTGACTCCTATCACGTCGTAGCTCATTCGCTGGGCGGTGGAGTGGCATGGGAACTGCTGATCAAAGATGCTCATCGAATTAAGAGTATTACCCAGGTCAACCCAGCATCTCCATTCGGATTTGGTGGAACCAAAGACATCAAAGGAACTCTGACCTTTGCCAATGGTGAAGGAAGTGGTGGTGGGACCATTAATCCCGAATTCGTCAAGCTCATCCAGGAAGAAGACAGATCGACCGGTCATCAAGCGAGCCCGCGAAATATTATGAACGCATTCTATTGGGAACCTCCGTTTGTACCTGAGAATATATTCGAATTACTAGAAGGACTTCTTCGAATTCAAACTGGTGACTCATTCTACCCTGGCGACTTTTCAGAATCGGAAAATTATCCATTTACAACTCCAGGAAAAAAAGGACCTATAAATTCAGCTTCTCCCGTATCGAAATTGAATATCTTGGAAAAGTTGAGCAAAATCAACAATGGTCCTGATATACTTTGGATTCGAGGGGCGAAAGACAAAATTGTGAGTAATGAATCCCTTTTCGACACGGCTGTGCTCGGAAAGATGGGAGCGATACCGAACTACCCCGGCGAAGAGATCTGCCCTCCCCAGCCGATGGTAGACCAAACGAGATTCTGTCTGGATCACTACGCCGCAGAAGGGAATAAATACCGAGAAGTTGTTTTTGAAAATTCCGGGCATACACCGTACATCGAAGAGCCTGAAAGATTTATGAATGAACTTTTATCGATCTTAGATTAGATGGAAGCTACAGGTAACATATGGCCCACTGCTGCAATGCTATTCGTGCTGATGGTTGTCATCTTGCTCATGGTTTTCAGAGGAGCGAAGAAAACGACCAACATTGAAGATTATGCCTTGGGAAGTCTAGCCTTTTCGCCGGTGGCCGTGGGCCTTGCACTCGCAGCGAGTATGACCAGCGCAGCTACTTTTATTATTAATCCGGGCTTGATTGGACTGTACGGGTACTCAGGGGTCATTGCCTATGCTCTGGTCATGCCCATTGCAGCTTTTATCTCCCTTATTGTTCTAACCAAAAGGTTTCGTGAACATGGCACTCGAGTGAAAGCCCTGACAATGGCTCAATGGATGGGTAATAGATACCACTCTAAAGGCTACGCCACAGGGTTTGCAATTATTTCTGCTCTTCTGATCACATTCATCGTATTGATTGTCGTTGGGCTTGCACAACTTCTCGCTCCACCCTTGCAGGCTGACCCCATCTACGTCATGATTGGGATCGTCATTTTCGTGTTTGGATACATGATGTTTGGAGGTGCCAATTCCCTTGTGTATACCAACACAATTCAGGCGCTGCTTATGCTGGCTGTAGCCATCATTCTACTCTATTCTGGCCGCTCCTTTTTTGCAGAAGGGTTGAGTGGATTCACTTCCATTCTACACAAGATTGACCCAGTTCTCACTCAACCAACAAACCCAGAGAGCTTCCTGTACCGAGATTACTTCGAAATTGTATTCTGTCAGATCATTATTGGTATTGCCGTAGTATGTCAGCCGCATATCATTACCAAATCTCTGATATTGAAAAAAGGCTCAGAAGTCAATCGTTTTCTGGCAACGGGTATAGCAACCATGATCGTATTTTTTCTTGTGGTAATCGTTGGACTCTATGCCCGAATGACGTTTCCTGAAATGCAGGTAAATGGCACCCCAATAAAACCAGACCAACTCGTTTCGAGCTACATCATCGAACGATTCAACATCGGCATGGGACTCTTCGTGACACTCGGCCTTATTGCTGCGGGTATCAGCACACTCGAAGGCCTGATACAGAGCTTATCGGTGACTTTCACTTCAGATCTGCTTTTGGCCAACTCTCAGAAATTGGCTGCTCTGTCGAATAGAAAAAAGATTGTATTGAATCGTTTCGTGATTGCCGTTCTTGCCTTGCTCACCATCTTCTTTTCAGCCAGACAAATAGCCAACCCCGATCTTAGCGTGGCCATATTCGCACAAAACGGCGTTTACGCCTTCTTCAGTGCCGCATTCTTCTCATTAGTCATGGGAATGTTTTCGAAGAAAACGAACGCAACGGCCGCTATTGCAAGCTCCGTTGTTGCGATATTAGTGCACTTTGGGGTGTACTATGGCGATATAGGTCCTTATATGCAAGGTGCAATCAACAATCCAGCTGTAGCATCGACTTACGCCATTCTCGCCTCGGTAGCAGTAGGTACAATCATTCTGCTGATTCGCAAGCCCGATCCTGTTACACTTTCATCAATACCATCTGACGTATGAGTGGACTAGATTGGATTTCAAAATGGGCGCATTATTCCCGGCAAAAAACTGCCATCGTTGAAACGTGGTCCGAAAGGAAAACGAGCTACGCTGAACTCAACGATTTGGCTCTGGGAATGGCCTATGCTATCCGTGAAGAATTTGACATTCAAAAAGGAGACCGAATCGTGGTTCTTTCGGGTTTCAACACGGCCTTCATCGCACTTTTTAGCGCCGCCCAAAAGCTGGGTTTCGTGATCGTGCCATTGAACACGCGACTCACTAAACACGAGATAAAATTTCAAATTAAAGATTGCAACGCCAAACTTGTGATTTGTCAGGAGGAATTCAGTCACTTGGTGGAAGAAGTGACGGTTCAAAGAGTTAGCTGGGATAGGCTCCGATCCGAAACTGTCAATCATATTGCGGCCGACATCTCTGAAAACGACCCTATATTCATCCTGTACTCTTCAGGAACTACAGGCAAACCAAAAGGTGTGATCTACACCCACAAGATGCTCTTTTGGAACAGTATCAATACCCAATTGAGACTGGACATCAACTCCAAAGACATTACCGTAAACTGTATGCCATCCTTTCACACGGGCGGATGGAATGTACTTATCACTCCCTTTCTTCATCATGGAGCTACGGTATGGCTTACAAATGATTTTGACCCAGATGATTTTCTAAGACAATTAGAAAAAAGCCGCTCTACCCTTTTTATGGCTGTGCCGACTATGCTCAAACTCATGTCTGACACCCAATCGATTGATAAGGTAAACTTAAAGAGCATCAGGTATATCATAGTAGGTGGAGAAGCACTTCCGATCCCGACTATCGAGTACTGGGCCAAGAAAGGATTGCCAATCCGTCAGGGCTACGGTCTCACAGAAGTCGGCCCTAATGTCACTTCCCTTCATCAAGACGACACCATCCGTAAACGAGGGTCTATTGGATTTTTCAATTTCTACATTAATGGAAAAGTAGTGCGGGATGACGGAACGGAGTGCGGCCCAAATGAAGTGGGAGAACTCTGGCTAAGCGGCCCAAATGTCACACCAGGATACTGGCACAATGATGCTGCAAACGAATCATCTTTTGAAGGAAGATGGTTTAAAACGGGAGACCTGGTTAAACGAGACAAAGAAGGATACATCTACGTAGCTGGTCGAAAAAAAGAAATGTATATCAGCGGAGGTGAAAATGTATATCCCCGTGAAGTGGAGAAGACCCTTCAAAATCACCCAGACATATCTGAAGTTGCCATAGTTGGGGTACCCGATGAAAAGTGGGGAGAAACGGGAGCCGGATTTGTCGTTTTAAATACAGGATCGAATCTCACAGAATACAAACTCACAGAATACGCAAAAGAATACTTAGCAAAATTTAAAGTACCCAGGTACATCTATTTTATAGATAAACTACCCGTAAATGATGCGGGCAAAATCAATAAAAGGGAGCTCCTGGATTTATTCACTAATACACATAAACCCAACAATCATGAAAATGTCTAAATTTTATTTTTTAGGACTATTGAGCCTAGGGCTCATTTTTACAGGATGTAGCGATGACGATGACAGCGACGACAATCCAAGTACATGTCCAACTCCTAGTGACGTAATTGTAGATGATTCTGAGTCAACTTCAGTAACCCTATCCTGGAGTTCGACTGGCGATAACTGGACAATTGAATACGGTGAGCAAGGATTTGATCAAGGAAGCGGAACGACCGTAGAAGCAACAACAAACCCTTACACGGTGATGGATCTTGAAGCAGACACTGACTACGATTTTTACGTAAGAACAAACTGTTCTGATGGTAGTAGCAGCGGTTACTCTTCGGCTGTAACTACTTCTACTCCAAACCCTATTGTAGGGAGCTGGGAAGCTTACGACGTTTCAGCATTATTGGCAGGACTTGGTATTACAGGAATTACTGCAGAGTTTAGAGCTGACCAAACATACACGGTTGTATCAGAATCTGATGGAGCTGAGACTCAACTAGACGGAACATACACTGTAGATGGAGAAGCAAATGCAGAAGGGATCTACTACATTGTACTAGACCAATCGAGCCCTGCGACATTGACTTCAGAAGGAATATTTGCTGTTTACGTTGCGTCTCCTGATTCAATGTGGTATGAAGTAGCTCAAACAGATCCAGCTATCACGGGAGTTACTCCTCCTACTGTAGAAGGTGGGTTTGGTTCTACGGCTGGTGGTGCATTTGGAGAGACCAATATCCAAAAGTATTCGCGTCAATAATGGCTTAAAACTGAAATGGGTATGAATTTGAATTCATACCCATTTCTCAATTCCCATACCTATGCGGCTCAAACTCTACCTAATTGCCATCATCGGTTTCTCCTACGGAACGATAACGGCTCAATACTCGCCTGCTCCTGCAGATACGATCAGCGGCGAAAACTCCTACTACTTCAACCAAGAAGTCCCAATAAAATCGGGAAAGGAACTCACTTTTATCGGTTGGTTCTTCACACAAGGAGTCACGTCAAACTACTTTCCGCGAAATGAATTCTTTCAAGGGCAGGTTATTGGTAGAATGTTTGGCCGAAGTACAGCGCGTACCAGCGACACGCTTCGAACCGGTTTTGTAGAACAGCGTTTCCTTCCATTCTTTCTCTATACGCCAAAGCTGATGGATGGTAAAGTCACCCTCCGCGCTTCTTTTGAGATAGACTGGACCTGGGGTGATGCTTCCTATGGTTCTGGTGGAAACCAGGGAGCTGGGTTTAATGCCGACTTTGTCAATATTCAAACTCAAAACGTAGAACTTGAAATTGTTCCCGCTTACGGCTGGGCTATAAATTTCGGGTTGCTGCGCGCTTTTGATTCCCCTTACCACCCCTACCGCACTTCGGTAAAGCAGCTGACCGAAACCGGTTATCGACTGATGTATTGGGCCGGTGATGCGGCTGGTATTAATGTTCGGAAAGATTTTTCACGCGGAAATATCTCAGCGGGGATATACAATCTCTGGGAAAACCGCATTGAGTTGGAAGATGATGTATGGCTTGGAAAAGTGATGGGGATGTACAAACTCGTTCCACAATTAAGCATTGGTGGATCGGTGTACCATATCAATGACAAGTCGAATGGGCAAGGTGGGGCATCTATTCTTGGCCAAGGACCAAAAAGCCTTCTGACGGATTATACCGGAGCGTACCGTTTTAGCTTCCCTGACACCGACTACGAAACCAATGTGACCTGGCTCGGTGCATTTTTTGACTACAACCGAGAATACGCTTACAACCGCCATAAGCTATCTGGCTTCTTCAATTATAACGTTGGAGATATTCAAGGTGAAACTGCCCGAGTGACTAAAATCAGCGGATTCGGCGCAAATCTCAAATACGGATTCCGACACGGAAATACCGAAGACGATGAAGTGATTGTCGATTGGATCTACACCACAGGCGATGACGATGGAATATCGGATGGCGAATACAACGGAGTAATCACAGGAAACACCTGGGGTGCACCTGGTAACTTACCCATCGCCGTCGGGCCGAATATTCTCTTTCCTTCCGGAAATGTTGTGAACCGCTATATGCCGCTGATTAGCGATATTTCAAACTTGGGAGCCGGGCTAAATGCAGTAAACTTCCAGGTTAAAAAGGCCATTGTTCCACACAAGTTTATCGGTACGGCAAATGTAGCTTATGCCATGTCAAACGCTTCACTTCCGCGTGGAGGAACTGAAATTGGCACAGAGTTGAACCTCGGTCTAATTTGGAAGATCAAAACATTGATGGAAGTGGAAGTGCGAGGCGCACATGTCACTCTAGGAGACTTCTACGACGCCCCAAAAGCTAACGGTGATGAATTTGTCGCTGCCGACGAAAGGCTCAACACCCGCCCAGTCGATCCGTGGTTGTTTTACGTTGCATTCAAATGGCTCATGTTTTAATTATGAAGTATTCTATTCTACATATCGCATTTCTCTGTTTTGTATCCACTTCGCTTTTCGGACAGGGGTTTTACAAAGACTTGAAGAAAGTTGAGCGATTCAGCGACATTGAGTACCCCTACCCAGTGAAGCACCAGGACGTAAGCAACGAAATTACTGTGGGTTATATGGATGAAGGTGCCGGTGACGAAACCATCCTTTTTATCCACGGATTGGGCAGTTATTCGAAGGCCTGGATGAAAAACATTGAAGAGCTAAAGCAGAGCTATCGCTGTATCGCCATTGACTTGCCCGGATATGGAATGTCATCGAAAGGGAACTACAAGGGCTCGATGACCTTTTACGCCGACATTGTGAAGGAGTTTACCGACTCGCTTGGCATTGATCAGGTCATTCTCTGTGGACATTCCATGGGAGGACAAATTTCCATCGTAGCCTCCTTAAAATATCCCGAACTCGTCGAAAAACTCGTTTTAATCGCGCCTGCAGGAATTGAGACTTTTTCGGAAGGAGAGAAAGAATGGTTTCGCGAAGGAATCACCGCCAAAGGTGTTATGCTGACCACATTGGAATCTATGGAATCCAACCTTGGGCACAACTTTTATAAAATGCCCAGAGATGCCTTCTTTATGATCAGGGATCGATACGCCATCACTGGAGCAGGCGAAGAGTTTTATTGGTACTGCAATGTCATCGTAAAATGCGTTTCGGGCATGGTTGATGAGCCAGTCTTTAGAGATCTACCGAAGATTACTCAGCCAACCATTATCATCATGGGAAAAGCCGACGCACTCATCCCGAACAGATACATGCACGGTGGATTTCCAAAAGATATAGCCGAGCTCGGAGCCCAAATGATTCCCAATGCCAAAGCGGTAGTCATCCCGAAAGCCGGTCACTTTGTATCTTTCGAAAAAGCCAGCGAGGTAAATGCTGAAATACTGAAGTTTCTTTCGGTAGATTAGCCTTTTGATATGGCCAAACTCAAGAAATTCACCGCTTTTATCGATGGGCTGTTTCCTTCGGAAATAGCTTATGTAAGGTCAAACAACGACTATCGCGATGCTGAACTTCACGAAATATTGGCCATAGCTGAAGATCGCGTCTGTCTTGAAAACTCCAAGCGAGATTTTGACGACACGATCGATCCACGTAAGTATTCGAAGCTTCAGAACAGCATAAAGCACAAGCTTTCCAAGGTAGATGTTGACACGTACTACGAGTGGATAAGCCGATCAAACTACCAGATAAACACCGATGCTATTCCGCCACAAGAGCAAACGAGAATCATCCGCGAAATTGAGATGTTTGAGCCCGGCTGGTATCACATGGGGAGCTTTTATCGGCTGGTGGAGAAATTTGATGAGTACCTGGTCCGGCGCTATCGCGAAAAGGATGTCAAATCTGTTAGAGAATTCTTAGATCAGCACCGGGAAATCTATTTACACAATCTCCAAACCACCGAAAAGATCAACTCGATTACCGATAAGATCGTATTTGGTGAAAAGTCCGCAGATCTGGAATCAGATCTGAATTGGCTATTAGAAATCTTCTACGATGCCAGCTTGAGCAAAAAGAACAGGTACAGCGCCCTGGTGTCATTTATGATGTATCACATCGACAGAAAGAAAATTGATCGGGTGATTGAACCCATGGAAGTACTTGAACGCGCCATCTTCAGCGGTGAGTTCTATTCACCGCGCATTCTCTCGAATTTCTATGCCAACAAACTTCTCTTGCTCAATTATCAGAAACGTTACGAAGAAGCTGCCTTCTGCGGACGCCAATCGATCAAACACTTTACGGAAGACTTTCTCTACTACCTCAACAACTACAGCAGTGTATTGGTGCATTTGAATCGTTGTGAGACGGCAATCACAAACATGAACGATTCGATGCACGCGTTCAAATCTACGCGGAGTAAAGGTAGACGAGTGATCTTTATGGCCAATTATTGCAGGTGTCTAAATCGATTGGGGCAGTTCAAACGCAGTGTCCGCCTGGCAGATCGCTTTCTGGATGAAATGGGCAAGCAGATCATGCAGCACCATTGGAACTACTTTTTTCGAATATTCTTTTTCGCCTTACTTCAAGCCAATGAAACGGAGCGGATGATGAAGATCGAACGCAAATACAAATTAGTGGAGCAAGAGCGAAAATCAGGCCTACTCCCCTACCTTTCCATCCTTATGCTGGGAGCTTCATATCGAGAAGTACGCCTGTCACAGAAAGAATTTGACAATCAGCTTTCTTCCCTAAAGACCGAGTTTAGCACTCAAATCAAACCCGAACTCCAGGAGTTGATTTCAGAAATGGTGCGGATAGGGTAAGACTTGAACTTGCCTGCGACCAATCCATAGATAATGTAATTTCAATCAACATGAGTCAGTGCTTTACGATCTGACCATGAAGGAATTAATAAAGTTGCCGGAAACCTGATCACATCATAATTACCATCAGAAAACCAAATCGTTACATAGCTCAAATGAATCATAGGCGAATCGAGAACGGAGTAACCCGCTGATAGTCCTTTAGAGAATTGATCAAAAACATTTCCCTGACAAATGTTATCAATCTCTGTTCGTCCACCACACGAGAAGAAGAAATCTGCACAAATCCAATGTTTGCGGTTTGTATACTTAATCAGCTACCTTTCAGATGCGACATGAACAATTATTATTACCTCAAGGCCTTTTTACGGACACCGAACCGATATTGAAGTCCGGTCATCAGAAAGCGTTGCGAATCAGATACGCCGTACTCGCCACGCAGCATCCACTTCTTGCTCATTTGTAGGTTGAAACCAAATTGGAAGGTGATCCGCTGGACCAATTCCTTCTTGATGAAGTAATTGATCTCCGTGGTGAAAATTCCGCTATCATTAACTCGATCGCGAATAGTTTCAATCGCCTGATTTTGCGCTTGAAGCTTTATCCGTTCGGTTGCTGGCGTATCAGGATTGTCTATGACAGCCTGGTTTTCAGCGAGCTTATCATTCACATTTGTATTAAATGACTCATCCAAATCGGGAAAGACTTCATCAAAGCCAATTCTTCCACTGCTTCCATCCGCCCCAACAAAATCGCGATACATCATTCCTGCATAGGGTGCGATAAACAATTCCTTATTGGTCTTGCTCAGATTGAATTTTCGCCCCAGACGGGCAGACAATGTCAGATAGTCCACATCGTCATCGAGTAGTTCAGTTCGAGTTGTTGAGTAGTTAGCATCAACACTTGAAAAGTAGTCGTTCCAACCAAATATCATGGTAGTACCCAGACCGAATGCTGTGGCGTCAAAGTCCACATCTGAAGAGAACTGCGGCAGCTGTAAGATAATCTCACCGGTCGCGTCTCTCCACGTTGGCTGAAGGGTCACATTGGTACCACCAGTCACCGCCGAGAACATCCCATAAACATTCAAAAAGGGTAAAACCCATGCATCGGCGCGTAGATTCACTCCGTTTGTCGTTGCATCTACATTGGTGAAATTGAGTGTCTCCGGATTGATCACACCCGAAAAGTCCTTTCCTCCTACCAGAAGCTCAAACTCCGTAATCTCGATATCAGCAAAATAGTTTACGTAATTGACATTCAAGCCAAATGGCAACTGTAGTTGATCCGCAAAACCTCGATCCTGCACTTTTTGTCCCCATATTGGTAGGACGTACGGATAAGTTGTAGAATCAGCAGCCTGGCCATAGAGCTGTGCACTAGAAAACACACCCAAGGATGCAGCAAATACATAAAAAAGGTTTGTTTTAAAATAGTCCAATAAATGGATCATGTCGGTAAATTATCTATCTATTAATTGAACAATGGGTGTGTTGGGCTAATTATGGCTTAGATCAACCTCCATTGCATCTGATGGATACCACTCTCCAGCAAACCACGGCTCAAGCGGACCATATAATCTAAAAATGGTATTCCACCCTTTACCAGGAACAGTTTGAATCCAATTCTCTTCAAATCCTTTGGGAGGTTGAGGGCCAATATAAATATCCCAACTACCATCATCGTTTTGCACCAGTCCTTCTTTATTATTGTCGATCCCTGGAAATCTTTGATCAGTCTGGAGCATTGATCGAGTTTGATTGTCGTAAATTGTGAAGGACCAAAAATCATTCATCGGTGGATCTGCAGGAACGTTAAATTTATACGTTTTGCTACCGTCAAAAGTATTGCCTCCAGCATCCGAATAAGCTATTGCATACTGCGACCCTTTTCCTACTATTTTCATAGACATGGCAGGCGTGATACCTGTTGCATAAAAGTGGAATGCACTTCGGGCGTCAAGTAACCGCGTACCTTCATGTTCAAACAAGTAGCTCTTGAAAGCAAGTGGGTTCAACCACTGGGTACCCGGAAACTTGTAGAGATATTTACTTCTCGGTTTAGATATTTGAGTTCGAACAATTGCACTACCAATTTTGGCCGCTTCATCGAGAATCTCCTTCATACGATCGTCCGGATTAAAATCTTCACCTTTTTTTATACCTATCGCTGCTAGAGACCCTAGTATTTCTGGGTTTTCACCAATTGGCGGCTCACTTTGAATTACGCTATTAATTTCATCATATATCCGAGAATCCATTTTATGAATTGTATTAAACTCTTTTCCGGACACATTGACGAAATTCATTGTTGGCGGATTGTCCTTTTGGGAGAGCGGGTAAATTTTAAATCGTTCTTTGGTTGCCCTAACGGCTGGCTGAGGATCTCCGGCTTCTTGAAAGCCTCTCCAAATAACCCAATGTCCATATGTATGAGCTCGAGAAACAAAATAGCCATCAGGTACTTCACCTTCATAGCCTGGAGGGAGAATTAAAAATTTGCCACCCTGAGATTTATCTGGCCCCAAACGTCCGAAATCAGCCACGTACTTGAAATAGTGATCATCAATAATTCCCAATACATCAGGAGGAGTTTCAATCACCATCGGCTCATCACCTAACTCAAGCCATGAAGTCATATAAACCGATGTCGTATTGGCTGTTAAAAAAAGAGCACGAGAATCCATGAGCTCTTCAAAAATCAATGCAGTTTGATTCGGTGGTCCAAAGGACAAAATTCCCTGCTTCATGGCTTCCATAGAAGCAATATGAACCCCCTTTACATAGGCGTCAACAGCATTTAACAAATCCAGGTAATTATATACTTTTTCGGTTGTTTCAGGTAACGGCACTCCATCGTAAAATTCCAGCTTACCAAGATTATCAGTTTGAATGACATTTGGACTTTTTATTCCATCTGGAATTTTGGTCGTCATCTTCATCACGGGAGCCTCCGACTTTCTTGGTTCTTCTGAAACTGACTCCGAAACTTGTTGCTCTGAGCAACCAATCATACTAACGAGAACTGCGACGAGAATGAAACTTCTAAAAATGATATAATTCATAATATGGACTTTTGATGATTAGGATACCAATAATACTAACTTTCAACCAACACATGGTACATTCAAATCTTAGTCAACTAGGTCGAACGGAATAATTTGCATTATTCGACCTGCTTATCTCAGAAAGTTTCATTTACATTCAAGTAAAACCCTTGAGCACCATATGCCCCCCAAGCGTAATCGATAGTCAAGTTGGTGCGGGCATTCTTGTTTATCATTATCCGCCAGCCAATCCCCACTCCGGGCTCTACGTATTCAAAGAGCCCAATATTGGCATCTGAATTGGATGCCGTGGTAGCATTGGCAAAAATCACAGCACCAAAAGTCTCCTTTTCTTGTTGGAGCGGGATTCTGTACTCCACTTCTCCATACATCAAATTTTCTCCACGAAATCGCCCTTGAGGGTAGGCACGGCCCGATCGGCCGTATTGATCCCACCCCACGGCTGGCAGGTCCATATAAGGAGCATCACCACTTGTTACAAAGTTACCATAGGCCCAGACAGCAATGAGATGACGTGGTCTATTCTCACTCAAGCCAAAGTAATCGCGGTACTCTGCCCAGAGCATTGTGGAGTTTTTATCGCTTCCGATAAACTCAGGGTTTACCCGAAACGAAAGGAAAGCATAGCGCCCCGAATAAGCATTGATTGTGTTATCTCGGGTATCGTAGAGTCCATTCACGGAAATACCAGAGAGTGTATAGCCTTCTGGGTCTATACCACGGGTTACTGAATAAGCGTAGTGCGAAGTAATCGTAGGTGGAACCGTATCCAGATTCAGAAGTTGGTCTTCAATTTTGGAGTGAATATCCAGGTGATAACCGATACCTGCAAAGAAACGGGTGTCGTCTATTCGGCGCATGGCCGTTTCATGGAAGCGGAAAAAATCAAACTCCATCATCTGCGCTTCCAGAATACCTGTCGAAAAATCGCCGTCGTCATACTCCAAACCATCAGCAACCAAGCGGGCAGACTGCGGACCAGTACCCACCCCATAGGTGGGTTGTGATGTGACGAAATATCGCCAGTCACCCATAAGCATCCATTGATCATTCTTAGTGAAAACGCCCGACTTAAGGGTTAGTATGAGCTGCTTTTTGGTGGTGTAGATGATGGAAGATACCATGGATGAGCGACTCGTATTCGACGAGGGGCCCATAAGCCAGCTCGCAGAAGGTGCAAGACCGTACATTACGCCATTAGCCGGATTGGCTGCTATGACAGGAAGGGGCACAAAGGCCATTTCGCGGATGAGTTTGGTGGTATCTGGCTCGCTGCTTTCTTGAGCATTAACAAGACCAGAAATGAAAAGGGTAAAGCCCAATAAAAGAGAATTGAATTTATTCATGATCAGAGTTCTTATGCGGCCAAAGCGATTTTGGACGGCAATATTTTCCTTTACTCAGCTTGAATATACCAATTGTTTATCAGACCGCTATGGCGAGAAAAGAGACTATGCCAGTCTAACCGCCACCTAATCTTCCAACCTCTCACCTTTTGTTTCAATACCCTTCCAACCCATCACGGCGTCGAAACTGCCTCGATCATTTGGAACAAACTCAAAAGATTCAGCTGCTTTCGGGTCTTCGAAAAATACGGTTTCAGACTCCGCTTTTAGGTCTGCTATTCTCTTATCGCCTTCCAACAAAACTAAGTGTTCTTCTTCAACAGCCACACGCAAGACCAAACCGTCGAAATCTGCAAAGACATAGCTCCCGACGTAATTCTTCAAAATTTCAGAGTCGATGTCAATTGCCTTCCTGTTAATGGGCTTTGGAATTTCGAATGACTCAGACTTCAGAATTTTAACCATGTCGTCAATGGTTTGGGTAAAGGGCATCTCATCGTAGTTTGAGAGAAAAACGAATCTAAAATCCGATTCAAAGTCTGAGTAAACCTGAGCCCGAACTCCCTTTGAGCCACCAGATTTTTCGATAAGACCTTCCTCATCCATCAGCATAGATCGGTAGGGCTCCTTTTCAACCGCCTGAAGAAATAGATCTAGATCGTCAACAGTTGAATAGATCCGAGCTGTCTTAAACTCATCTTCAAGAATATTGGGCACGGGGGTAAGGATAGAATCCTTTAGAACGTGATTCTGAGCGGGCTTGGTTAGTCGATCGGTATTGGAGAAGAAGTATGCTCCCGAATGATCCATAGCGAGGGGAATAAATATCTCGTCAACGACCACTTGAGCGAAAGGCTTTCCGTAAGCGTCACCAACAATGTCGTAGATCAATTCGTATCCCAAGTTGGAATACTGAACGTCGCTACCCGGCTCGAAAAGCAGGCCTTGCTTAGCAATCTCCGCGACAATTTCATTCTGGCTTAAATCGTATTCGTTTCCATCGAAATCCATCAACTCGCGTGGTAAGCCGGAGCGGTGATGAAGCAGCATATCTATCGTGATTTCATCTCCATTTGGAAAATTAGGATAAAACTTCGCGAGTGAATCATCCAAGTTCAAGACCCCATCAGCATCTAGCTTAGCAACAAGGTAAAAGCTCATCAGCTTTGAAATGGAGTGGATATCAATTTGCGAGTTTACATCGACATAGGTAGAACTATCTGCGCTGGGATAAATATTGTAGGCCTTTTCCAGAAGGAGAGTATCGCTTTTATAGGCTAGGACTACGCCATTGAACTTCTTTAGGTTGGTTAGCGCGGTAAAATACTCGTTCAGACTTTGGCTTATTTCACCGTACTCTTTGGAAAGGGGAACACTTGAATCTTTTTGCTCTTCTCCAAAGGAAAACAATATAAATAAAAGACCAATGAGTATGAAGGAATGTGCTCGCATGCGGCGAGTTTAAGAATAAATCCTATAAACTTGTAAAAGCGAGTTCGACTTCCAGAAGATGCCTTACCTCACAAGCGTGACATTTCCACGGATCACTTTCACATCGTCAATATCAAGCTCTCCATTCGAGTAGGAAAGTATGTAGTTGTAAATCCCATTCTGTAAAAAGAATTCACCTTCTGAAGCCCCACCCCCATTCCAGGGAGTTGATGGCTCATCAGACCTAAAAACTTCTCGACCCCACCGATCAAAAATGGTAAATTCATACAACGATAAATTGCAGTCGAACACCGGTTTAAAGACATCATTAAAGCCATCGCCGTTGGGCGTAAATGCATTTGGGATATAAACAAAACAAGAACAGTCTTTGAAACTGACATCTACGGTTTTTGTTATCTGTCCACATCGGTTTTGGGCCAGGGCAGTGTATGCGCCGGCCTCTGTAATTCGAGTTTCATCACTTCCATTTGTACCGAGCCAAAAAGCCGTTTCTGCATTCTGCGCATTGGCAAAAAGAATAGCCGTATCACCTTCGCAAAAAGTGCCACCACTCAAACTGAGCACGGGTGGAGCGATAGAAACGACTCGAATTGAGTCCACAAGCGTTTCACCATTAGCCGCCGTGACAGTACCGATAAAGTTACCACCTGTCGTAATCGTTCTATTTGATTGTGTTGTTCCGTTTTCCCATGAAAAAGTACCACTTGAAAAGCTCGCTACAAGTTCAGCCGGCTGACCAAGGCAAATGGTGTCAGGGCCAGAAATTTCCAGTGATATATCGGTGTCATCATCTTCGTCATCAGGATCAACCGGTTGGATATTGTCCAGGAAAATAATCTGGTAGCACTCCGGCGCTATCCCTGGGGAAATAACGAGGTAATTGATGTCTTGAGTCGGGGTAAATGAAATGGTGTATGTCTCCCAGTCATTGTTTTCAACGGTCTCTGTGCAGGCTAGCAGCTCCGCCCCGTCTAGCGTCGAAGCATGAATAAAGGACAAACCTAAAGTAGGTGAAGTGGCAAAACCGTAGAAACACATTCCGGTGCAGACATAGCCAAAAGAACCCGATTCGGCCTTTTTTAGATCCATGGTGTACGTGTAAGTCTCACCGGCCAGAAAGGGCTCCCCAAGGGTTTGGCCTATCGCTTCAGCTGCACCTGTTAGGTTTCCATAGCTACCCATAGATACCGCCCCAGCACCAGAGGACGCTCCACCCGGCGTTGGATAAGCCACATCTAGATCCAAATTGCAGTTGTAATAGTCAGATGATGCGATGACGTCTTCCCAACCTGTTGCAAAACCAATTTGCCCCAAGAATTCAGGGCATTCAGAATAGGTCTCAAAATCGGGATTGAGAATATTTTGGCCTTTCGCCGTTCCGATGACAAAGAAAACAACTAAGGCTATGAGAGCCATATTTTGAAACCACCTCATGATGCAGTCAAAAAGATAACAAACTCATTGTCATTCTGTTTACTTCGAAAGCAAAATAAGAACCCCATATCAGCGGTCGAATCAAAACAACACAACAGCTATTCTGCTCGATATACGGATCGCCCTTCTTTAATTGACTCCAAAACTTGAATATTGTGAATCTCAAGTGGATCAATTTTTAATGGGTTTTGATCTAGAATCACAAAATCGGCCAGTTTTCCCAGCGCCAAGGTACCTTTATACTCTTCTTCAAAATATTGATTTGCTGCCCAAATCGTCAAGGTTTTCAATCCTTCATAAGCAGTCAATTTTTGATCGGGCCCCAGTATATATCCACTCCGAGTCACTCTATTGACTGTTGCATCTAATACTCTAAGCGAATTTGGAAAGGTGACCGGAGCATCGTGATGAGACGTGATATTGATGCCCGCATCTACTACATCTCTGCACGGTGAAATATAATCTGCACGAGGTTCGCCAAGCACAGACTCTCTGTGCCAATCGCCCCAATAGAAAGTGTGCATCGGAAAAAGTGAAGCGTAGATATTCAATCGCTTCAGATCAGGAATTTGATCTTTCCTAAGAGTTTGAGCGTGGATTATGACCGTTCGATGATCGGGATAATTGTAAATTTTTTCTGCTTGATCAACAGCCTTGATGTATTGATCAATTGCGGCATCGCCATTGGTATGACAGAGAATTTGCCACTTGTTCTGAAAGGCTGTTTCAACAAAACCCGTTGCTTTGTCATCATCCATAATTGGATATCCTTCATAACATCCCGTTCTTCCTTCGGGGTTTACATGATAACACTTGGTAAGCCAAGCCGTTTTTCCTTGTGGAGAGCCATCCAACGTCAGCTTTACACCTCCTACTCTAAAACGATTCTTGTAGGAATGGCTGGGAGAATACGGTCCTTCTGCTACATAATCCGTCCCGAGAGTTATATCCGGATAAGCCACTACATCCATATAATAAAGACTATCGTCGGCTCCCTTACGAAGTGCGGCCAACTGCTCTACAGTAGTTCTACCATCCTGTGCTGTTAAATAGCCCATTTTAGCATATTCATCCTGACCCAACTCGATAGCCTTTGCGGCCATTTCATCATCCATTTTCCCTAGAATTGGAAATAGGACTTTGAAGAAGGCAGCTTCTTCCAATACACCATTCGGATTCCCATCCTTGTCCTTTCGAATCACTCCTCCATCGGGGTTTTCACTCGCCGCAGTATATCCTGCCAATTCCAAACCCTTTGTATTTATCGCAGCTAAATGCCCTGATTGATGAATGATAACTACTGGAAAATCTGTACTGATCTTATCAAGATCGCTCGCCTTTGGGTGATCTTTCTCGGCAAGTTGAGAATCGTCATATCCATTTCCGATTATCCACCCCAACTTTTGAGCTACGTACATTCCCGATTCAGATTCTTTGTATTCGATCATTGCATCAATGATGGAAGAGAAATCCTTGCCTGGACCATCTGGAGGCGATAAGACATTAGCGCACATAGAGGTGAATCCCACATTGTAAAAATGTCCATGTCCGTCCAGAAATGCCGGCACCAAGGTGTTTCCCTTAAGATCAATTTGCTTAGCAGATGGAAATTTTTGCAAGGCTTCATTCTTGGTTCCGACAAATGCAATCCGACCATTTTCTTCTACAACAGCTTCAACATATTCTGGCGTCTCACCTTCCATGGTTATGATATCGCCATTTAAATAAACTTGTTGATTTCTATCTTTCGAAAATTCCTTTTTATCGGTCGAATCTGAGCAACTCAGCCAAAGAAGTGATAAAAGGACGAAAATGAAGTAGTTAGCTAATTTCATGAGTCTAGGTTTTTAGATTATGCGATGTCAATGCCCAGCTTCTTCATTCAACTCAAAAGGGTAAACAACCTTCCAGTCTTTCTCCATATCCACGATGGTCCATCCCTTTTCATTTGATTCGTCCAAGCCTTTATCGAACCTACCAATGTGCGAATTGCGGTCGTAGGCCCACTCGCGAACTGAATCGGTATGATGAATATAGAGCTTGAATGTATTCAAGTCATTAGAATCCGTCCAGCGCAGCATTTCGAGATCTCCGTCGGAATTTCCAGCTGAAAATACCGGTCTACGACCGATATACCGGTTGATCCCAACTGGTTTTCCGCCTTTGTCGTCCAGGAGATCAATCTTGGCGAGTCGCCGAATTACAGGGTCGCCGTCATTGTAGTCGTATTCCGTTTCAAAACTGGTGCCAACTACCTGATCGCGCGGGATTCCGTACACGCTTTCAGTCCAAGGACGCATAAACTCAATACCGCCACCCGAAACGATAAAGACCTTAAAGTCATTTGCTCGGAGATAATCCATGAGTTCGAGCATGGGTTGGTAAATGAGCTCTGTGAAAGGCTTCTTTCTTATCGGATGCTGAGCAGTTGAAATCCAATCGGTGACAAGGCTCTCGAATTCATCCGTCGTGATTCCCGTATGCGTTGCTCCAACAATTTGGAGCAATCCTTTTTCACCTTGCTTTGCCAAAGTGGCCATATCATTTTCGAGGACGGCCTTGAAGGGTTGTTGGTCTTTCCACTCGGGGTGATCTGCAGCCATAGCCTTCACCCGATCAAGAGCGAAAAACAATTGGAAGTACATCGGTTGCTCGCTCCAAAGCGTTCCGTCATTATCAAAGGTGGCAATTCGTTCTTCGACAGGAATAAAGCTTGAGCTATTTGGATTTGTGGCTTCGTTCACGAAGTCCATGATTTGACGCTTTGATTCGGAGTCGTTCCAAGAAGGAAGAACAGGCTTTTCTTCAACGACTTCAGATGGTGTATCCTGAGATTCGGACTCCTGACTTGGCGAACAGGAAACGAAAAAGCCAAAAAACAAAATTGCTATGGCTAGGTTGGTAGGTGCGAGAGTTGATTTCATTCTACCAAATTAAGAAGAGAAAAGCGAAATGGTCCTATTCACAGTTAAGATCTTAGCGCGAAATACTGCCGAATGGGATAAGAAAAGCCGGGGCTTTCTAGATCGGATTACTGGGATAATACGATCTAGGTCCCCGGCCATCACTAACCAATCACCAATAAAATCAGAACAATGAACATCAGTTCAAGTCTGATTTTGTTCAGTTTTTTTATCCTTTTACTACTTGCACGCTGAGTTGGAGTTTTACTTGGTCGCTGACCACTACTCCACCGGCCTCTGTCATTCCATTCCAGTTCAGGCCAAATTCTTTTCTATTAATTTTTCCTGTGATTTCGAACCCGGCTTTCGTTTGGCCGTAAGGGTCAACCATCACTCCACCAAGCTCTACGTCTAGGGTGATTTTTTTCGTCACATCGCGTATGGTGAGATCTCCAGTCAGGCTGTAGTTCTCTCCCGATTTCTCAAGCTTCCCATTCTTGAATGTGATTTGTGGGTACTTATCGGCAGCGAAAAAGTCGTCGGACTTCAAGTGTGCGTCTCGATCTGCCACATTGGTGTCAATGCTGCTAACGTCGAGCGAAAAACTGGCTTCAGCATCTGAAAAATCTTCATTGTCTGCTATTAGACTTCCGTCAAATTTGTTGAACTGACCAGTTACTGTCGAGATTACAAGGTGCTTTACTTTGAATTGTACTTCACTGTGGGTTGGGTCGATTGCCCAAGTTGTTTTTACTGCGGTTTCCATGTTGATTCTTTATTTGATGTATAGATATTATATGTATGTACATGTATTTACAACAAACTTATTGAATTGTTCATGCTGAGTATAATTTTAATGATTGATTACGCTTATAACGAGATAGGTGTAGTCAAATAAAGTTGGTCAAACACCTAATTGAAAGACCCAATATGCCAAAGTACATCACTAGGATCGTGAAGGAAGAACTCGCTACCCCAATCGTTGTGGACCACATCTGACACCCGCACTCCGGGGTAATTATCGGGCAGCGAAAGAGAAACTACTTTTTTGTGATGGACATCCACATCGTCAACTTCCAAAAAGATCATGGAGTTTTCTACCCAGTCTTTTACGTAATAGTCTTGAAGGTAAATCCCAAAGGCTCCCAACCTGAAGTAGGACATTTTTGACGATGTCACGATCTCTTCAAAACCGAGATCTTTATAAAACCGACGTGAAATAGGGAAGTCTTTAGCTCCGATAAACGGGCGAATGGATTTTGGGGTCATAGCTTATTAAGTTCTCGCTACAAGTTAGGAAGAAGATGAAAACTCTTCTGAATAGATTCTACCATTAAAAGTAGACTGGTAAACGCCTATCAAATCGCTCCATCATTCTGAAAAGCTCTTCACCAAGGACTTCTTTCTGAATTTCTTTCGACTTTTTTTCAAATTCAGCATACTGAGTTGTATATCCAGAGTATGCGAAGTCGTAAGGCCGGGTTTTAATCTGATAAAGCGCTAGCGAGAGCCCAAAGACAAAAACGCCAATACTCAGTTTTCGAAGATTAAAACGCAAAAATCTTTTCGCTATGGTTAGCAAGAGATTGATAATGATGATGCCCACAACGATTAAAAAAATATCGTAGTTATTCCACCACCAGATATCGCCCGTTCCACCGACATAAGCCGGAGAAGGCCAAAAGAAATTTACACCACCCCAGGTAGATGCGGGTGTAGGCATGTCTTCAAGAAGATGAAGGAAATAGCCCAGAACAAACCCCAAAATCGCGAGTCTGTTTCGATTGAACCAGCTTCCAATCCGGATTGGCTTCGATTTGAAAACCTTCGTTTCAATCACCCAAGCGAAAAGGCCAAAAAGTGCTGCCATGAGAAAGGCCGCTGCGATACTGTGCAAAAAGGCGTGATGCGAATACCAAAACTTGGCGGAGTAAATTTCCTTGCCGCTATGATCGAGATTGAAGAATGTGCCGAATGTAGAATCAAATCCCGACCAAAGGCTAATGGCATCGAGATCGGGAAGCGCTCCACCAAATCCGGAGATGGTAAGAATCTTGGCTCGGTCCTTCCATCCGTGCTTTGAAAAACTAGCGACGACTGTTCCTACAGCTACGCCAGAAAAACTGTGAATCAAGATATCCATGGGTTCAGAACGCCATGTGGCGTCTTTTGGTGTTGAGCGATTGAAAGAATCTTTTAATGGTAAGTGATAACCTAATAATGATCGTGATCAGCGACAGGCGATCTCCCTTCTCATCTCCAGGCCGATTCGGTAGTTGAAAAAGTTAAAAGTTGGTCGCATTTCCTAAGTTGTTCTTGGTTTCTTGGTACTCAGTCCCGCTAGGGACTACCTATGGGTAATTAAATAATCTTCTACGGATTTATGTGCCGTCAGGTACTACCTATATCTCCACCTAGACAGAGTGGTGGCGTAGGTCACAGGGCGTACCTAACGGCACGCATACCAAGTCTTGTTAGAGTAGGGTTACCGACAGGTAGTCCCTAGCGGGACATAGGTTTGATGGTAAAAATCGACGTGTTTCAGCGCTCTGGATTACTGCCGGTTTTGATGTTTCGTCCCTTCAGGACTTCTTCCTAGACTCATCCTTCGCATCCGGCTTCACCGAATGCTAGAATCCTGCGCCCTGACGCTTACGGTCAGGGCTCACGCCATCCATCATTAACGCTGGCCGAATTAAGACGCTGAATATTGAACTCTGACTTTTGAATGATAGCAATACATTTTCTGCTTTACGAATTATCCATTGTCAACTATCAATTGTCCATTAGCAGCCCCCTTATTCCGGACTAACAGACTCTTCCGAAACACTTGAGAGCACCTTTGCCAGTTCTTCCTTATTGGTAGGTTTGGAAAGGTGAAAGTCGAAACCGGCTGCCTTAGACTTTTCTCTGACTTCGGCGTGACTATAGCCTGACAGTGCGATCATCAGTCCCTTGTATCCTGCTTCTCGTATTCTCCGCGCCAGCTCATGTCCAGTTATATCGGGTAAGCCAATATCGCTGATCACAACATTGGGTTTGTACGCACCCAGTTTTTCCAGCCCTTCTATGCCGTTAACAGCAACTTCCACTTCACATTTCAAGGACTTTAAAACGAGTGGCATCAAGATGGAATTATCCGGGTCATCTTCAATAAATAGAACTCTGAGTCCGGGTACAATTTCATCGGTTTTGGAATGCGACCCTGCGTCGCCTGCGTTCTGGGTTTTTGCTTTCGCTGGTAATGTCACCGAGAAAGTCGAACCTTTATTCTCTCCTTCACTCTCAGCTTCAATCCGACCTTTGTGCATTTCGACAAGCTTTTTGGCAAGTGCCAATCCTATTCCTAGCCCCTGGGAAGCATGCCCTTCTTTCTTGATCTGGAAAAATGGATCGAATATTTTTCCTTGAAGGTGCTCTGGTAAGCCGAGGCCGTTGTCCTTTACGCTCACCCTTATCTCATCACCACTTCTCTTGGCACTTACATGAATACGTCCACCTTCTGGAGTGTACTTGTACGCATTGAAGACCATATTCATAAAGATCTGCTCAAGCCTTACCGGGTCTCCTTTCACCATAAGCGAATCTTCGGATGAAAAGGTTAAAGTATGCCCCTTTTGCTCGCAGACATTTCTGGTGAGTTTAACGACTTCGCTGAGCACTTCTCTTACATCGACGGTATCGATTTTCAAAGTCACTCGATTTCGTGCAATCCGATTGAGATCAAGGAGATCATCGAGAAGGCGAGACATAGTGCCTATGCTGTGATCCATGATTGATAGCAGCTCTGAACCGTCCTGGAGCTTCGGCTGAAGTATTTCCATACTCGCCTTTAGCGCCGCTAGCGGATTTCGAAGTTCATGACCCAATACCGACAAGAACTCATCCTTTTTAGCATCTGCATCTTCTAGTTCGCAGAGTGCGCTCTGCAGCGACTCTTCCAGCTTCTTTTGGTCAGTAATATCATTTACTAAACCGATCATTATTTCTGGCTTTCTTTCCTTGAAAACCACGACCCCTGAAGCTCGAATCCAGTATATTTTCTCAGTGACTCTATTAATTACGCGATAGGTCGCTTCATATCGTCCACTACCATCAGGGTCAGTAGAAGATGCTATCGCAGCTTCAGTCGGTTCAATATCGGCTGGATGCAAGCGTTCATAAAACTTGTCCAAATTCACTTCTTCATCTGGTTCAAATCCCCAAATCTCTTTGAGAAGTGGTTCCCATTCCAGATGATTATCTGATAAATTGAATTCGAAAAGTCCCAGACGCGCTGAGTCTTTTGCAAGTTTAAGGCGCTCGAGACTCCGATTAAGCTCAGATTCTTGCTTGCGTTTTTCAGTGATGTCCGTGTTTGTTCCAAACCACCGGATAATTTCACCAGAGCTATTTCTAATTGGTTCGGCTCGCGAAAGGAACCATCTATACTTTCCATCCTTACTTCGCAAGGGGAATGTATCTTCCCATATTTCGCCTGTTTGAAAGCTATGCTTGATCAATTTGACTACTCTATCAACATGCTTTGGGTGATGAACTTTCTGCCAGCCCCACCCTTTCATTTCTTCTAAAGTGGTTCCCGTATAATCGTACCAGCGCTGGTTGTACCAAACGATGTTGCCTTCTTCGTCTGTGACCCACGCCATTTGGGGAATGGAGTTGGCAAGAGTGCGAAAGCTGTCTTCGCTAGCAAAAATTGATTGGCCAGGTGGAGACTTTTCATCGCTTGATTCTTGAGCTGCAGAACCTTCTCTCTCAGTTCCAGTCGAAGAGTTTCTATTGGTACCGTCTCCCTTCACGATATCTGAATCACTCAAGCTCACAGATCCACCGTCAATTATTGGGTATTTGCCAGGAGGAACAAGGTTAATGACATTTGGATGGAGATGTTCGTCATTTGATAGCTCTACTATTGGCCACGTAGTTTTCGAAGCTACGATCTCACTGACTGTCTGCCCATCATACCTGGCACCGTGGGTCAAGACCAAATAGGCCATTTGCGCATCAGCAGATTGGCCATTGAGAAAATTCAAAACCGAATTGACACTCTCTGTCGAGAATCCGGCATCGAGAATTAAATAGGGGATATTCTTCTGTTCTTCGTTCACTAAATGGCAGAATTAGCGATTCTTCAAATGTATCACTCAAGAATGACAAAAGACCTTCTTCGATGGGTTTTCTGATATGTAAACGGGCAGTTTTATTCGCCTATCCTGAAACTTGAAAGAAGTCGCATGGATTGTTCAAACTTATTTAGAGAGCAAGAAACTCCGTGTAAACCCCGCCTTCAGCCACATCCTTGATAATCTGATTCCGCTTTTGAAGCAAGCGAGACATGTATTTTTTGAGAAAAAGGGTATCGGCCAAATTGCCCAGCGCACCCCAAGGGGACCTATATACAAACAAGTCTCTCATCTCGGTAGTATCACCCAGGCTTTTGAAGTGATGTTCATGGCGAAAGGATTTGAAAGCTCCTGAAACCATTTCATCTACAAAGAAGGTCGGACGTTCGAAATCCGTAATTTTAGAAGTGAGATTTTGATAAATCCCGAAGTGCATTGCCCGCCATGTCACCGATTCATTCAACTCTATCAATCCCGAAGTGCGGCCAGCTATCGCTTCTTCATGAGTATGTTCTGTCGAAATCTTGTGAAGATCGATACTTCTCGACAAGTCAAAGACTACTTCAATCGGAGCTTGGATAAGAGTGGATAAATGGATGGTGGGCATCGACTTCAAAGATATTGAATGGATGTAAAAACCATTAGTTGAATTGTTTCAAACTTCGACCTCCGAACATGACTTAGAGCATACTTGAAAATAAATTAAACTGATCTAAATTATATTTGCTCTAACTCAGATCGCGATAGCTGATTCAGTATGTCAGGATCCGACTAAACAATTGTTGACATGGCTCTTAAACCAACCATACCCCTCTCAATAAAACACATCACAATAGCGTTCGGAATTCTTGTAATTGTGGCATCATGTAAAGAGAAGAAACCAGACCAAAACCTTCAAAAGGCCTTTGACATCCACACCGAAGCGATGAAAGTGAGAGAGCAAGCCGATCAAAAGCTTCACGCCCTGATGGAAAACAACGACTCGGCATTTGTTGCTGCCTATGGCTTTAAGCTAGATTCGCTACACAGTTTGATTGAAGAATGGGACCATCAAGTCATTGAAGTACCAGGGTTTGAACACGATCACGGTGATCACGATCATGGACACGACCACCATCACCACCATCACGACCATGGAACTGAGTTGGACTTAAGTCCTGCAGAACATCTGGAAGTGCAGGAATTCCTTTTCGATGAAATTAAGTCAGTCGAAAACGCGATTGATCAAATCCCTGGATAGAACATATAAGATTTTGGGTTGGCTTATTGGGATCTACCCCAACCAAGTCAACACATTCTTGCACCAGATATCCTTTCCTTCCTGCTCGGTAAGAATTCCGGTTTGAACTGCAAAGTCAACTACACGACCGGGGTATGAAGTTCCCACGCCTTCCATTTCTCCAAGCGGATATGGGTCATCCAAACCAATAATAATCTGGCTGCTTCCCACACGCTTTTTCAAGAGTTCAAGAGTGTATGAGTCGTGCACGAGGGTGTCGTAAAACAAGTTTTTATGGCCGAGAGATTTTCTAGGGTCGTGCATCCCTTTGAAGATATCTGGTCGCCCATCAAATCCCTGAATTCTCCGGCCGTAATTGGCAATTCCCAGCATACCACCATGTGCGAAGCTGGTGCGAATATTCGGATATTTATTGGGTAAGTCGCGCAGGGTAAAGAGATGCAGGGTGTCAGCACACTGCGCCATCATCCACACCAGGTGGAATCGCCAATATTGGTTTTTCAGGGCAATCATCTTCTCCCCATCGTAAGGGTGAATCTGAATCGCCAAACCATGTTCATTGGCCATTTCATAGATCGGATCCACATCGGCTTCGGCAATGGAGAGCCACTCCCCTTCTGCGTTTAAGAAATGGCTTGGCAGACAAAGCATCTTTAAGCCCAATTCATTCACGCAGCGGTCGATTTCCTTTAGGGCCTGGTCGATGTACAGCGCCTGAACGACAAACCCACAGGTAAACTTATCGGGGTAATCGGCCTGGATGGAAGCATTAAAATCATTTTGAAAGCGAATAGCATCAGCGCAATCTTGCTCATCCCAGCCATTGCAGTAGAGCTGCGAAAGACAGAGCATCACGGCGTGGTCTATTTTGGAACGCTCCATCCACTCCAGTTTTTCTTTCAAAAAGAAACTGGGGTCGGTGATGGGTCGCGACCAGTCGCCCTGGCGCATAAACTTCTTATCATCATCGATCCAGAAGAGCTTCTTGTCCTTCATAAACCTTGGAATCTGAGAAGGCTCAGGAAGAATATGTCCGTGTCCGTTTATTCGCATGGTGCAATGATAGAATTGTTGGTTGAATAATGCTACGATGTTTTCAGCCTTCGATCAAACTCAGACCAATCACAAAGTCAATTTACCATCTTTTTGTTTAAGGGAAGGTATTTATCTTCAATGACCTTAAAGTGATGAATCTGATGAGCCGTAATCGTTAAGCCTATTGAATATAAGGGCATTTCGTACTCGAAGAAACGGCAGTTGGTTTGTAGAATTTCGTCATTGAAAGATTCGAACATCATGATCGTTGACTGTCGCAGTGTTCTCATTTCGTTCACTAACTCCTTTATAGACCGTTCGTTGGCATTGGAGTTATTGCCCATTCGTTCCTGATCGTGGGCATCTGGCGTTCTGCCCTCGTCACGCGCAAAAATAATAGCCCTGAAACACCAAATCCGCTCCCAATCTATTAAGTGCTGTAGAATTTGATGAACCGTCCATTTGCCGGGATCATAAGTGCTAAAACCGATTCGCTCGAGTTGCGAAACATCAAGTTCAGTAAGGTCTCTCAGGCTCATATCAAGAGCAGTCATTAAATCGACGCCCTCGTTGAGCTTGTACACATATTCGAGAAACCCTGGGTTTTGTTTTGACTCAGTCGCTGCCATAATTTGACTTTTCTAGAAGTCCCTTCAATTTGAGACTACTTAAAATGGAAAATTACGAAATTCAGGATTGGATAGTGGGTCCAATACTTTGAAAGAGCTCACGCATGAAAGTGATGCCTAAGTTGACACAGAGCATCAAGCAAAAAAAAGCGGGGAAGTCAATTACCCCGCTCTCAAACTAGACAAGCTTGTCAATTCGAATTTATTTGAAGTTCGTATTCGATAAAGCCGCTTTGAGCTTTTCAATATCTTCTTCCGAAAATTGGTTTCCACCGATAAAAATCTTCTTCAATCCAGTCAATTGAAAAACAGATGGTGGAATCGTTTTCAAATTGTTTTCGGAGATATCTAGAACTTCCAAATTCTTCATGTTTCCAAAAACATCTGGCAATACGTCGAACGAATTGCTTCCAATAAAAATTTTTTCGAGGTCTGTAAGCTCTTGCATACAGTCAGGAATACCAGTCAAACCAATGTTTTTAGCGCGAATCACTTTTATATCCTTGTACTCACAAATGCTCTCGGGAAGTGGATGTCCTTTGAAATTACCATCGATTAATGGGCTCAACATCAACATTCGGTTTTCGACCCGACCATCTATTGACGGAGCCGCACCTGAGCTACTTCCAGATTGAGCGGCGCTCAAGAACTGTTCGACTGTCATTTCACTAATATCCTTAGGGTCGCCTGTTGGCAAATTCGCAGCCATTTCATTGTACTTATCTTCAGCCACAAATATTTTCAGGTCTTCATTAAACTTTCTTCTCCCGATTAGCTTTTTGATATCTGGAGCATCCACAAGACCGGCTGTCTTTAAGTGCGCATTATATTTTCTCACCTTTTGATGCTGGTCAATAAAGGCCCTGTACTGCTCCAGTCTGGCGATATTATTTTCACTTACAAAGCCCTTCTGGGCAAGTTCTAGAGTCTTTTCAATGTGCTCGTGGGCTTTGCCGAAGTCTTCTGTAAAAGTGTAACCGATACTTAAATTTTCATGAAGTCCTTCAGCTACTTTGTCGTTCACAACAGCTTTTTTATCTGATGGATCATGTTTTGACACCCACTCTTCCCAGACGGCAATGGGCCCTGCCAATTCTGCGTAATTCTGCCCTTCAATTGCCGCAACGGCCATATCTGCAGCCGTTTCAGTCTCGGTGTAGTCTGCTGCTCCACCAGAGCCATAAGCAATATCTAGCTTCAATTTGATATCTTCAAAGAAAACGCGATCGTAAATCAACTCTGCCATGTTACCGAGCTGCGTCACGACACCCTTTCTAGCAATAAAGTCTTCTCCATATCCGCTAAAAGCCGATTTTAAATCAGCTTCACTGGTAAAGCCGAAAATTTGTATAGATGTCACAGTTCCTTTATCCGTTTCGCTGTGGGTTTCTATTTGTTCACTTCCGAATCTCAAGTCCATGTTAGACTCTAACTCCCAAGTATCGATAATACCTTCTGAATTGCTCGCCTGAACAACAGTTGGCAGATTATACTTGACCATGTAGTAATATTGAACGCATCCATCTTTGGCTGGGGCGCAAGCGGTTGTCAATTGCTCCTTTGAAACGACTGATGGGTTGCCAAAAGCCATCTTGATATTCAAATCACCTTCCCCACTAACAATATCGATCTCGTTTAATGCTTGAAACTTCACTTTTGCAAGTCTTTCAGCATCCGATTTCATCAAGTCTATGTTGTCCAGATAGAGTCGAAGGGTGTCGTGGTTAAATGGAAGGTCGGCTGTGAACACTTCAATTCCAATCGTTTTTACACCCTCAACAGGTACGGAAGGATATTGGGTAAAATCCAATTTGGCGGTAGTCGTTTTCGACTTTTGAGCTGATACTCCCAAGGCGAAAACCATTGAAAGTGTGAATAGAATGAATCTCATATTTTTTGAATTGTAATTCCTGGTTTGAATTAGGCTTGGGGAAATCCTTTAGTCTGTTTGTTCTTCCCAATCCTAAGTCCGAGCTCGAAAGCTATAAAATATTGAGAATACCAAAAACACCTCAAGGAGTTTATATGTCATCTCTTTGTTTGAAAGAGTTGATTAACCGAGAACTGAGTAGGCTTCCATCTCCTTTTTTGCAGAGCCAAATTCTTAGGAACCCTGCCCTAGATTCAGAGTTCCAAAAAACTACCTATCGCAGCTGCGACTAATCTTTTAAAATCCAATCTAGTCCGACCGGCGCGGAAAGTAGAGCGTTATTGCTATGAACCGCTCCTTTGGTGTACTCAGACTTCCAGATTAATGATGTAGAATCTCTCTTCAGGATTTCGACTGTCATGTCAAAGGCCGTCTTCATTTTTTCCGCTTCCCTCTCGCCCATACTCAAAAACAACCTGGATTCTATCAAACCTTGTTCTTGAAGCTCTTTCTCAAACTCCTTTACAAACAAGTTCTCTTCCCGCCAGAGTGCAGGACTCAGTGCCAGGCGGTCAGTAAACAATTCTGGTTTTGCCAATAGAGAGTGCATTACCATTAACCCTTCTCGCGAGTGACCGACTGCGATACGCGTTTTACCAGTTCGATACTCCTTTTCAATCAGGGGTATCACTTCTCCTTCAATAAAATTTAAATATTCATCGGCCTTCCCGAGGGGTGAATCTGCTTCATCGAGATCTTGCTTCATAAAAGGCGGAGTCAAATCTCTCTGGCGGGTTTTTTGACTAATATTTGGAACTCCGACTACAAGCGTAGGTTCCATATTTCCTGTCCTTGCAAGGAGCTTTACATCGCGAGCAATGGAGTATGTTAAAGTGTTTCCACCAAATACATAAATTACCGGTAACTCGACTGAGCGAAGTTCACCATAGTTTTCGGGTTTGCTCACAATGATCTCACGCTCTTCTGAGAGAACGGAAGATTCAATCGTGTATACGTCGTAGGACGCGGGCGTCTCGGAAGTATCCAGAAAATAAACCGTTAGTACCACTGAAACCAATGCGGTCAATACAATGATGAAAAAGGCTAATAATATTCGTTTCATTTCCAGTTCTAATCAGGTAGAATACAGTTCATAAGCGCGACGATGAATGCAATAATTGAGTGTTGTGCTGAAGCTGATCTATCGCTTTACAAAAGCAGAGATATGAAGAAACGGGAACTTGGGAATTGACCGAGTGATAAGAATTGCTAAATGTGGCTCGCTGGGCAATACCACCGAACCATAACTTGGACTTGTTCAGCACCTGATAAGCAGAATTCAACCGAGAAATCTAAACTACACAGGTAAAAATGACTCGACATACTAAACCTGAGTAGTCTTCCACTTTCCCCTTTTAAACAGCCAAAGAGTAAAGAGCCCAACGGATGTTTCAGAGACCAACACGGCCCAAAAAACGCCCGAATGTTGCCAATCCAAATAAATGGCGAGTAGATATGCCAGCGGAATCTGAATCAGCCAGAAAAACACCAAATTGATTTTGGTGGGTGTTTTGGTGTCGCCAGCACCGTTAAAGGCTTGCACCGATACCATCCACCAGCCGTAGATAAAGTAGGAGTATGACATGATGCGCAACCATTCGGCTCCAACCCGAATAACGGTGGGTTCGTCGGTAAAAATCTGCATTAAGGCTTCACTAAAAAAGAAGTAACCAAGCGAAACCACGATCAAAAAAGCCATGTTGTAATAGCCAATTTTCCAGACAGAAGACTCCGCTCGCTCTGGGCTGCCTGCCCCAAGATTTTGGCCTACGAGGGTAGCTGCCGCATTGGATAGGCCCCAGGCAGGCATCAGGGTGAAAAGCATGATGCGCAAAGCGATGGTGGCACCCGCTACCGCTTCACTGCCCACTTCGGCAAGGATTCGCATCAGGAAAATCCAGGCACTCATCGCCACGATCATTTGTCCGATTCCACCCAGAGACGTCTTGAAAATAGTCAGCATCTCCTCCCCGCTCCACTCAAGGTGTTTTCTTAAAATCTTGATATGCTTGCTCCCTTTGGCGAGTGTGAAAAACTGAATGGCTACTGCAATTCCGCGGCCAGTGGTTGTCGCTATTGCTGCCCCTTCGATGCCTAGAGCTGGAATTGGTCCCCAACCGAAAATCAGAATTGGGTCTAAAACCATGTTGATACCGTTGGCAATCCACAATACCCGCATGGCGATGGCCGCATCACCAGCCCCTCTGAAAATGGCATTGATCACAAAGAGCAAAATGATAATCCCATTCGCACCGAGCATCCACTGGGTATAGTGAAAACCTTCGCTTAAGGCCCATTCATCACCACCCATCATCGCTAGCAGTTCTTTCGAGAAGAAGATTCCTGCAATGGCAAAAGGCAATGAAATGATTAGTGACAAGAGTATTGCCTGAACCGCTGAAACCGACGCTTCTCCCTTCTTTTTTTCCCCAACTCTTCGAGCGATGACTGCAGTGACAGCCATCGACAAGCCCATCGCTACAGAATAGAGAATGAATAAATAAGTTTCTGTGAGTCCCACGGTGGCTACGGCAGACGCTCCTAGTTTGCTAACAAAATAGATGTCAACCACAGCAAAGGCCGACTCCATCACCAACTCCAGGATCATCGGAACGGCGAGAAGAAAAATCGCCTTCTTGAGACTGATCTGCGTATAGTCGGCATCCGTTCCCTTGATGGCATCTTTTAACGCCTCCCAGATAGAGCTCTTGGGAACTGCCGGGGTTTCGATGTTCTGGTTAGATGGATTCATTCAGGTAATTGGCAAAACAATGTAGACTGCTCTTTTAAGACTTCTTTGAAATTGAAAAGACTTTGCTCAACCACCTGTTAAACAGCCAATTCAACCCCAGTTTTAATGGGCCCCAATATAGGACACTTCTTTGCAGTTCTGACCTGAGATAATGACCTTTTTTCGAGAAACTTATAGAGTAAAATTGGGGATCGACATCCAACCCAAGAAACGAATTTGCCACAAGTTTAAACAGCCCGAAGGCTCTTCTGCCTGATTCGATATTCGCTGGGCGTGCAATGGTACTTCTTTTTGAATGCCTGGTAGAACGTCGCTTTATTGCTAAACCCAACTTGAAAATAGATATCCTTTACCGTGAGATCCGTTCTGGAAATCAGCAATTCAGCCGCTTCATTCACCCGGTATTCATTGATAAACCCATTGAAGTTTTTACCCGACTTGGTATTGATGACGTAGCTCAGGTAGTTTCTGGGAATCTCCATTTTCTCGGCCAGCCACTCCAAGCGCAAATCGTCTTTGCGATAGTGGCATTCCTTCAGCATTCGCCGATCCAATTCTGCAAAGAACTCGTCAACGGACTTCTCATCCAAAAGTTCTTGCCCCGTCCCTTTGGCTTCGGGAAAAACACGACCCGTAGACTTGGTAAACAAAGTGCCACCCAAATAGTAAATCGTAGCGCTCATCACAATCGATATGGCATAGTCCCATGAGCTATTGAAGAAGGAAAATCGAACCAGAACAAAATAACTCGCATAGGCGAACGCGAACAAGGACAGTGCAACGATAATCATCCGAAAATACCGTCTACGAGCCCCATCAAGCTGAGTTTGCAGTCTAAAGAGCTCAATGATTGACAAGGCATATAGCCCTACGATCACCCAAGGGTTTAGTCCGATAAACAGTATGCGCCCACTAGTTCGGACAACCGTTGATGCACCAGACTGGAGCGGAAAAACACCCACCCAAAAACATACATTAAACAAAAACCCAAGAATGAGCGGAATGTATAGAAGCTTTGTGGCCGGGTGGGGCTTCTTGCTCAATAGTCGATTTGAATAATAGATGACGAGTACCGGAATCAACCCTAGTAAAACATTGGGTAGAAATTTGAAATAGGGAAAAACCGTTTGATAGTTCGTCCAGAACAGAACATATTGAAACAGCACAAGAGAAAATAAGCCCGTGATAAGAGCAGGCACGAGATAGAGTTCTGCTTCTTTTGATTTAACCCAAAGCGCTATGGACACAAAAAACCCAGTAGAAGCTACGAGAAGGAAAAGCGTTGTCCAGTTATCTAGGGTGGGTTCCATGCCTATGGTTGGGATGAAGTTTTGAAGTTAAGAAAGACTTCGATAACGATGCGAAGCCAAATCTTCGAGCTATTCTTCTCTTCATTGATGCTGGAGAATGACTTTTTTAGTGATAACCCTTCCACTTTCCAGGTGGATTGAAATGGTGTATTGACCTTCCGGAAACTCTCTCCCATCCCAGAGCACATCGTCAATTTCTTCTTTTTGGAAAACCAATTTACCCGTTCCATCAAAAACTTCGATCGTTTCAATTTCGAAATTGCTCCTTGACTGCACTTGAAAATAATTGCCGGGAACTGGTGAGATGATAACATCTTCATTGTTGAGCGCATTCTGTGTGTTCATGGGCGTCAGATTGCGTTGTACCACAGCATTAGGGGTGAGCAGATTTAGCGGCTGGGAGGAAATCAACTCTTGGACAAATTCTCCGTCGGAAGTGTATTGATTGACGACACCAGCCTGTCCACCACCGATCAAGAAGTCGAATGGTGGGACAATCGCAATACCTTCATTCTGGCCGATACCGGTAATTAACGTCTCTTGATACTCCCCGACCAAGTTGAATCGAAACACTTCACCCGTGTTGTAATTATTCACGTGTAGCCCACCGCTGAGCGTAAACCAAATATTGGTTGGTCCATTCAAACCGGAGCTAATAAAATTCCCCAGGTCATTGCCTTCTCCATCAAAAACGCGGACCAGCGACTGGCTATAGGAAGAGACGTAGAGTTTTCCCTTGCTATCCCACGCTATACCGATACTTCTTGGCACTCCCACATCTGTAAATGGCCCCAAGTAATTTCCGTCGGTGTCGTAACGCAACACTTTGCCATCACCGTTCCACTGCAAGACATAAATCAGCCCATCAGGACCAAAAGCCATGCGGGTTGGACCATCGGCTTCCATTCCAAAAACGCTGATAAATTCACCAGTTGTAGCATCGTGCACATTGATCGAATCGCTGTTCAGATTGGAGATCAGCACTTTGTTCTGCTCTTCCAGAAAGAGAATGTCTTGTGGCCAAGCGAGGTATTCCGAGATAAACACTTCTCCGTTCTCCCCATTCTGATCGTATTTCAGAATCTGCCAGGGTGGATTATTAAAATTACCTGCATCGCTCACGTAGAGCTCATAATCGACCTGTGAATAGGCAAGGCTTGATGCAAAAAGTAAAAAGCCTAATATGTTTAGTTTGTTCATGTTGTTTAGCGTCTTGAAAAATTCGACAAGCCGAAAATCAAGAAACTAAAGGGGTAAAGGGTATGGTTTTACAAAACCATACCCTTTAGACTGATTCCTAAAAATGTTTACTTCCTGCCCTTGATCATCAAGTAAAAGGTAAAAGCCACTTCTCCAATGGCAGCAGTGGTTCCCACAATCAGAGCGGTAATGGCTTCGTGGCCGGGGAACATAAAGTTTCCAAAGGTCTCTATCAGGTAGCCAGCAGCCGATCCGATCAAGAACCACCCGAATAGGGATGGAATGCTCGTCGATTTGATGATTTGAATACCAAGTAAACCCATGTGCAAGCCAAAGAATCCACCAGCGATCAGGTAACCATATTGGTGTGCTTGCGTGAAAAGAAGTCCGAGAGATTCGATTTGAGCAGGGTCAAAAGAAGTGGCCAAACTGGGGTCATTGAGCACGTGGATTGCAAGGTAGTGGTTCAATAAGTTGAGACTTCCGATGGCTGGGTGGGCTATTAATCGAAGGCTCGAAGAGACTAGGGCTAGTGTTTTGCCGACTGGCTTAAAGATCTGGTAGAGTAAAACCGAAATGATGGCATCAATAATAAAGGCCGTCAAATCGAGGGTGATTCCCATGCGAAACAGCCCTTGGTTAGCTAGGATATTTTCTGCTGTAGCTGCAGCATCGCCAGGGATGATCAATGTTCCTCGCACATACCCTTGGCTGAGTCCCGCGCAAATGATTACGAGCAGGTAGAGAAATCCGGTGAGTCTGAATGTATTCTTAGTCATGGCTATTCGATTTTTGGTTTTGGTTAATTAGTGGATGATGACAACGTTTCCGCGTTTTCTTCCGGTGTCGATGTATCGGTGGGCTTCGGCAACTTTTACCAAGGGAAACTGGCGATCTACGATTACTTTGAGCTGTCCATCCTTGTAAGTCTTCACAAGCGAATCCAGAATTTTCACAAGCTCTTCTGATGAGCGCAGTCCTGTTGCAGCAAACTTTGCTTTTTTCTTGCTCCCTGCTCCCAGAAGCATTTGAAGTAAAATTCGCCCGCTCAAAACTGGAGATACAAATTGCCCGTGATCAGTCAAGATGCGCTTGGCCATCCCAAATTTCATAGTGCCAACTGTATCGTAGATAATGTCGTACTGATTCTCGCCACTGGTCACATCCTTTTTGGTGTAATCGATCACGTGGTCTGCTCCAAGTGACTTGACCAAACCTAGATTTCGATGACTGGCGACCGCAGTAACCTCGCCACCAAAATACTTGGCTATTTGAACAGCTGCGGTACCCAGGCTACCAGATGCACCATTGATTAGAACTTTGTCGCCTTTTTTCATCTTGGCGATTTCCAATAGGAAATTGAAAGAAGTGATCGGTCCATCCGCAAAAGTGGCTGCATCTTCAAAACTCATCTCATCAGGCATGTGAGCCACCACACCGGTTTCAGCCACTGTGACAAATTCGGCGTTGGTTCCGCCTTCTAAAGCTGTCTCGCCAAAAACGCGATCGCCTTTTTTAAATTCAGTCACTCCCCTTCCTACCATTTCGACCGTGCCGGCAAACCCAGCACCAGTAATGGCTTTTTTGGGCTTGGTCAAACCCATCATCAACCTTCCGATATAAGGTTTACCAGTGCGCATCATGGTATCGGCTCGCGTTACTATCGATGCTCTGATTCTGATTAACACTTCATGCTCACTGACTACGGGCATGGCTACTTCTTGATACTTTAAAACTTCAGGGCTTCCGTATCCTGTTGCGATTATTGCTTTCATTGTTGTCATTGTTTTGGCGTTTTATCGATTGGCGTTGTTGTCAATCACAATGCAAATGAAGGCAGTACTTCAGCCCCGAGCGTTCGGGATCTCACACAAGGCGTTCGGAATTATATTTCGGAACTTATTTCCGGCTTTCGATGTAAGCTTTTGGCGTTTGGCCAGTCTCTTTTTTGAAGTAGGTATTGAAAACGGTTTTGGAGTTAAAACCGCTTTCATAGGCAAGCCCAATCAAGGAAATATGACTGTTGTCCGGGTCGGTGGCGAGTGACTTGAAACGCTCTATGCGAAAGAAATTCACAAAAGCGTTGAAATTCTTCCCAAAGCTATGGTTGAGCAGCCATGAGAGCTTATTGGGGTGAAGCTCTAACCGACTTGCCAGCGATCGGAGACTCAAAGTGGGATCGAGATACGGCTCTTCTTCTTCCATAAAAATGCCAAGACGTCTGGCCCATTCCGAAGCTGACCCTTCATCCAGCAGAGCCGTCTTCCCATCTGGCTGCGTCCTTATTTCTTCCCGGTTGTAGATCTCCTTTGCAATGGCTTTGTACCGCTCTTCGCCTTTGGCCGCGTCGACAAGCGGATCGGAAAAGCCAATCAAAAGCACAGAAGATTTCATCTCCAAATGACGCTCTACCCAGTCGAAGGCTTCGTTGAATCGCTCCATCAATACCAAAGCAGTAAAAACATAGGAATGAGCTTGAATAGCCATGGGGTCTTCAGCCATTTCTTTGAGTTCGCTAATCGCTTCTTCGCCTTCATGTCCACTCAAAATGGCCACCAGACTCGTTATTCCTAAGCGCTCTGCTTCCACCATGACTTCAGGGGCGATACTCTCAATAAAGCGAATGACTTCATCATACATCTCCAACTTGAGCATCACATAAGATTTTATGACATAAGCCGGAATGTTCATTGGGTTTCTGCTGAGCAAATCTTCAAGTTGTGTCAACGCCCCTTGGTAGTCAGCTGTGCGGTACTGGTAGTAGGCCTTGTAGAAAAGTGTTTCTTCGGAAAGGGGGTTAATCAAAAGCGCTTTACCCAGATGTTCTCCCGCCTTATCAAGCGATCCTTCGAGCATGTAAAGGAATGCCATAAACTGCTGAGCTTCTGGATAGTTTGGCTTCAGTTCTACTGACTTTTGTCCATAGGCATAAGCTTCGCGAAAGTCGCAGTCCACGAAGAATGAGCGGTTGGCGAGTTGATAATAGGCCCCAGCGTTTTGGGGGTTGATCTCCAAAGCTCGTTCAGTACAAGTGGTGACTTTATCCCAGGCTTCAATGAAATCCATCGCCTGCGTGACTCCGAGAAATCCGTATGCATCGGCCATGCCCACCAGAGACTCATCGTGATTGGCATCCAGATCTAGGGCTTTCTGCCAAAGCTCGATAGCCTTTTTCGCATCCACCGGATTCCATTTATTGAAATGCTCTTTGGCCCGAAGAGATAACGCGTATGCATCGATGTTTTGAGTTTGGGGCTCTACCAAGTGCTCTTCGATCTCAAAGTGTCCAAACTGCTCTCTAATCTTTTCGGCAATGTGAAGACTGATCTCATCTTGAATCTCGAAGATGTTCTCCAGTTTCCGGTCCCAGGTTTCTGACCAGAAATGAAAATCGTCGGAGGCCTGAATGAGCTGCGCTGTGATTCGAACTTGACCACCTGCGAGCCTAATACTCCCCTCAATAATGGCATCGACAGCGAGTTTGGTTGCGACTTCCTTTAGTGGCACCGCCTTCCCCTTAAAGAAAAACGAAGATGATCGAGATGTGACTTTCAGACCATCGATTTTGGAGAGCGCATTGATAATCTCTTCGGTGATGCCGTCGGCAAAGTACTCTTGCTCCTTGTCAGAGCTCATATTGACAAATGGAAGTACGGCAATGGCGGTGGTCATGGGCCGAAAGATAAGTGGAATTGGGGATTTACTGTTAGGTTGACATCACCAAAACAAACGCGCCATGTCGAAGATTAATCTTCAGCAGGTTTGAATAAAAATCGTGGATCGTATTCCATATCATTCTCTCGAAGCAGTGATAAGAATTCATCTTGGAAGGATTCCTTTTTGTGATGTACTTCTTGATTTTGGATGTACTTAATAACATACGGCAATCGATCTTGGGAGTAAGAAAAGGCCCCATATCCTGCTTGCCACGAGAAGCGATGATTAGTCAAAAGGTTTTGATTGATCCATCGTGAAGTATCTTGCTTTACTAGTTTGACTAGATCTGACAGCGCTTGGCTGGGTCGTAATCCGATCAGAAGATGAACATGGTCGCTCACTCCATTAATCTGAAGGACTTTGTGACCATTGTTTTGGACAATGGCGGTCATGTACTTGTAGAGATCACTCTTCCACGCATCGTTGATTAAACTTTGTCTGCCTTTAACTGCAAACACAATATGGATGTGGATCTGGGTAAATGTATTGGCCATGTCTCTTGCTCACTTATCAGGCTAAAAAGTTGATTTGCATCAAGATAAGGATTTCCCCACAATTTATAGGTAGTACCTGACGGCACATAGCTCCAAGGCTAGATCATAGCGTTACCCATAGGCTGTCCCTAACGGGACTGAGCTCCAGGAAAACAAGATAAAACAAGTAAAACCGATCTGCTTCTCAGGTAACAATTCAATCGAAAAACTCCACTCGTCTGCTTCACTCAGCCTCCTACATCACATTCTATGTCATATAGAATTTGAGATTGATCAGTTAGACATATACCACCAGGCAATGTCCCGGAGGGACTACCTATTGGTAACAGTAGTAATCAACTGATGATATGCGTGCCGTCAGGTACGCCCTGTGATCATCCACGACTCTCCATCTGGACAGAACCATAGATAGTACCTAACGGCACATAACTCCGGCTCTTGTTCTCCACGTTACCCATAGGTAGTCCCTAACGGGACAAGGTACCATTGTGAAGGATTACATGAGCGGAATCTATTTCAATTACTCGGCACCCAGGTGGTACAGAATGCTCTAACATCCAATTTACTCCAATTCTTGCTACTAGTTGAATTTGCCAAAGCACATTGAGATTGATCATTTCGACTTTTACGACCGACCTAGTGTCCCGGAGGGACTACCTATTGGTAACTCTACAGTAATAAGTCTAGGCTTGCATGCCGTCAGGTACACCCTATGGAACAAATTTATTGAGAAAAAGAGACGCCCCATCCTTTCCGGTACCTTAACTCAACGGAAACGATAGAGAAACATAGGTTTTTAAGATAAGTGCTTAGTCTCTATAGTTTGGTGACAAAGGTCATGTAGAAAACTGATATATGTCATAATTCTCTAGGATTCCCAAAACTACATTTGACATGTAGAAACCCATAAACCAGTATGATGAAAACAATTAAACTTTTAATACTCGGTCTCGCGACGTTCATCTCGTCCATAGCACTAGCACAAAGCTATGTGGTTTCGAAAAGTTCCACTGCGAAGGTTATCGGCACATCTACCCTACATGATTGGGAGAGTCAAGTAGAAGATATTTCCGGATCAGCTACCATGGAGTTTGACGGAAGTACTCTTAAAAAGATAAGCTCTATGGAGCTAAAATTCGCCGTAGAGTCAATCGAAAGCGGAAAGGGCAAGATGAACAGCATCACCTATGAAACCCTGAAGTCAAAATCAAACCCACACATTATTTACACTGTAAAAAGTGTAAAGTCAATCAATGGCGATCAGGTAACCGTATCGGGAGATTTGACAATAGCCGGTCAGACCAAATCAACCGACATTACCGGTAAATTGGTGAGCAAGGGTAGCTCTCTTCAGATTATTGGCAAAAAGAAAATAGACATGACCCATTTCGGAATCGAACCACCCACAGCCATGTTTGGAACAATTGTGGTTGGAAAGGACATCGATCTGGATTTCAATATCACCTTAACCAAGAAATAGATAAAACAAAACCATTAAATCATGAAAACCATCAAGAATCTACTAACGGCTGCACTCTGCCTTACTGGACTAGCGGGATTTGCCCAAGTCGGTTTGCAATCAGAATTGCAGTACTTCAGAGAGCCAGGATTTGAAGGCGTGAATGTTTTTGAAACGCCCAAAGCTGACTCTGTAGTATATGAAGGAGTTAAAGTACGCGTCGGCGGTGATTTCGCCCTGCAGCTCCAGGGCCTGGATCACTCCAACGATATGAATACCCTGATTGAACTTTCTAACAACTTCACCCTACCAACTGCAAACTTAAACCTCGACGTGCAATTGTACGACGGTGTGCGTATGCACTTGAGAACTTACCTTTCTTCAAAGCACCACACAGAGGCATACGTGAAAGGTGGATATATTCAAATGGACAAGCTGGATTTCATCAAAGAAGGATTTCTAGAAGGGTTTATGGAGCTAGCAACAATCCGCATTGGTATGGATGAAATCAACTACGGTGATGCACACTTCAGAAGATCTGACAATGCATCAACAATGTACAACCCATTTGTAGGAAACTACATCATGGATTCGTTTACTACTGAGCCCTATGCTGAATTGACGGTACAAAAGAATGGATTTCTCGTAGTAGCCGGTGCTACCAACGGACGCTTGAATCAAAGCCCAACCCCTGGTGATGACGGATTCGCTCTTTTCGGAAAATTAGGGTACGACGACCAAGTAAGTGAAGACTTGCGATTGAGGTTGACTGGATCTGTATACAGCAGTACAGATGATGGAACGCGCGACTATATCTACGGAGGAGACAGAGCTGGATCACGGTACTACAAAGTTATGGAAGACACGAGTGGAGCTGGATCTGATTTCGATCCTCGATTCAACCCAGGCTTTGCCTATCAAACAGCCTTCCAAATCAACCCATTCGTGAAATTCAAAGGCCTTGAGTTCTTCGGAATCTACGAAATGACAAGTGGAACAACTGGTGGCGATGTAGATGGAGACTTTATGCAATTAGGTGCTGAGTTGCTGTATAGATTCGGCGGTAACGAGAAGTTCTTCCTCGGCGGACGATACAACTCTGTGAGCGGAGACTACGGAAGTAGCGCTTCTGAGATTACAATCGACCGCATCAATGTTGGTGGCGGATGGTTCCTTACTGACAACATCCTTGCTAAAATCGAGTACGTCAATCAAACCTACGATGGAGATGGTTATATGGGCACTCGTTTTGAAAGTGGCGAATTTAATGGAGTGGTTTTCGAAGCAGCCATTTCTTTCTAACACCCACAGAGATACAATTATTTCGAAAAGCCCATTATCTTTAATGGGCTTTTCATTTGAACCCTACGTATGAAACTGCTTATCAACTTATTCGTCTTCTTCATGTCAATTGCCTCTTATGCGCAACTTGCCAATAATCATGAACGCCCTATTGAGAAGGACCGTCTGGTGGAGTTGAAGTTTGCCGATAACTGCGGAGTGGAAATCAGGGGAAAGACCAATGTCAATTCTTTCGAATGTGAATGTGTTGACCAAAAGCCGTTTAAGCACAAGACCTTTTCGGGAATAGTCAATACTGGAAAAATAAACTTCATAGACGCCAACCTACTAGTTCCTATTTCATCGATCTCCTGCGGTAACAGACTCATGAATAGCGACTTGCACGAACTCTTAGAATCTGAGATCTACCCAAATATTGAAATTGAGTTTATAGATGCCACCTGGGATGTAATGGCTCTATGGCAAGAAACACCTGAAGAAGAAAAGAGTATTGGTCACTTCGATGTGAACATCACCATCGCAGGTGTAGAGCGCAAACAGAAAGTCCATATTTTTAGAACGGAAGTCGATCAAACAAAATTCTTATTTGCCACGAGCGGTGAAATCTTTATGAACCTGAGAGATTTTAATCTAGAGCCCCCCGTCAAATTTATGGGCATGGTGAAAGTGGCTGAAGAAATACACCTTGAACTCGATCTCAATTTTCACTGGGCGGAAAATACAGTCTCCAATTAAACAGATCGGGAGAATTAACAATTCAAATTTACTTGGCTTGACAGCTAAAGCTTGCGGGTTTATCTATTTTTGAACAGATGAGAACTCGGCTCACACTCATTTCTAGCCTTTTTGTTTTACTCGTGGCTTGTCAAAGCCCTGAACTTGAAAAGGAATTGAATCCCGATGAAAAGGCGGTTCTCGACTCCATGCTTTACGCAGGAATAGACGCAACCAGAAATCTTCAATTCGAAGAAGCACAGCGCCTTTTAAATCAGGTAATCGATAAAGCCGAAGCTTCAAACAACCCAGATTACATTGTAATTGGTTACATCAATCTCGGAAATCTCTACAACTACTATAGTTTATACGACCAGTCTCTCGAGAACTTGTTTATAGCACTTGAAAAGGCAGATTATTACGGAATAGAGATTCATAAGAATGCCATTCTGAACAATATCGGTATCGCATACTCACGGAATGGGTCTTCAGAAAAAGCGAGTGAATACTTCTTAAAAGCACTGGCGATAAGCCGTGAAGCTGAAGATACCATGAGAATCGCCATGAACTTGACGAATTTAAGCAATGGGCTCTCGGAGCAAAAGCTGAACGATTCTGCCCTGGTCTGTCTAGAAGAAGCCCTTCAGCTTTACTACCAAAGCGACCAAGGAAGAAGCTATAGAGCTACACTCAACAACATCGGCAGCATATACCTCAAAGCTGAAGAACCAGATACGGCACTTTACTTCTTCACCAGTGCGTACTTCAATTCTTCAGCTGAAGAAGTAGAACCTTGGATGAAATGGGAATTTGCTTTAAACCTGGCTCGCGCTCATTTCGACTTGGGACAATTAGATTCGTCCCAAACATATCTGGATGAGTGTATAGATGGTTTTCGAAAGGGAAATGACCACGACCATCTCATTAACGCGCTAAAATTGCAAAGTAAGGTGCTGATGGAAAAGGGCCGGGAGAATGATGCGCTGGCTGCGGCTACCGAAGCTATGGGCATACAGGATAGCATAGTCAATGTCAAAGCTAAAAACTGGGTGTCGAAGTACCAGCTCAACTATGAATTCGGAAAAAAGGAGAAAGAGCTAGAGCTCATCGAAGCCGAAGCTGAACGAAAGCAATTGATTTGGATCTTGGGTTCTATCGGGCTGGCGCTATTCCTGATTCTGGTATTACTGCTTGCGCGCTCAAGGGTAGCTCGCCTCAACCAAAAAAACCTTCTTCTAGAAAAAGAGCAGAGCCTGATTCACCTCAGGCTTGAAAAGAATTTTGCCGACCAAAAGCGGATGAAGGAAGAACACGAGATTCGCGAAAAAATCAGCATCATGGAGCGGGAGAATCTCCAAAATGAACTCGACTACAAGAACCGATCGCTGATGAGCACGGTGATGAGCGTATCCAACCAAAACGAGCAAATGCGCGAATTGGCTGACCTACTCGACCGTACAAGCTCCCTCCCCGAAAGTGAAATGGCGCCTGCACTCGCCAATGCCAAAAAGTTGATTCAAAATCAAATGAATCTCCAAAACGATTGGGAAACCGTAAAACTTCACTTCGAAGAAGTTCACCCAAACTTCTTTTCCAAGCTTTCAAAAGCAAGTAGCAGCCTAAACTCGAGCGATTTGAGAATGTGCGCCTACCTGGTGCTCGACCTGAGCCCAAAAGAAATTGCCAATATTCTTAATATCACTCCTGCTTCCATCCGAAAGAGAAAACAGCGACTCAAAGAGAAACTGAATATCGATAAGGATTTAGATCTCAACGAATGGCTGAGAACAGAAATTCTCAATTCCCCTGAATAAAAACACTGCTTAATCCGCAAATCATAAGTCAGGTTATAACTTCCCTGTTGTCACATTTGGATTCTGCAGCACTCACACCCACCAGAAGTCTACGGACCAAAAAACAACAAACAAGCCAGTTCAATAAACACTGTTTGCCAATTGTTTAACAACTAAATTAACTCATCGGCCTTGTCCGTTAAAATTGACCGCGTCACGTTTTGTCACGCTATTTTTCGCTTTTCGTCACGGTTTGTCACAGCATTTTAACAGTTGTCTTTGGCAATCAGAACTAAAATTGCCTTCGAATAAATAATGCAACTGAATTATGCGATTTAGACTTTACGTACTGAGTGTCTTAACACTTTTATTTTCAACCGCAGCTTTCTCGCAAAGCTTGTCGATTGTAAGTCCAGAAGGGCTTTTTGAACCGTATGAAGTAGCACCGGGTACGGTAGTTACTTTTCAATGGGATTACTTCGGTGAAGCTCCCATCATTTTCACTCACACAGAGGAGCCCGAACTTCCACCTTTCGGAACGGATCCTGCATGGTCTCAAAGCTCTAGCTATGTAGACAATGGCGATGGCACATTCAATTTTGATGTAACTGTAAATGAACCACTTTGGGTTTGGGCAGGCTTTTATCAAGAATTTCTTGGCAGCTACGCCTATTCACCTATTTATGCCTTTTCGCTAGCATCTGGAGTCGTTATTTCAGGAGAAGATGGAATTATTTGCCCTGACGGAACGGGTGAAGAACTCCTCACAGTAGAAGGTGAATACGACTCCTATCAATGGTACATGGATGGAGCTCCAATCGATGGTGCTACTGAAAGTACCTATACTGCAACAGAAGCTGGAACATACCGTCTGGATGTTGTTTCAGAAGGAGAGACTATTCCATCAAACCTGGTACAACTTGTCAATGCAGAAATCAGCTTGACGGGTAGTTTTACTCAAGGTGAAACTGAGGTTAGCATGACAGCTAGCGAAGGATTTGACTCTTACCAATGGCTTTCAGGACCCGCTGCCGACAACCTTTCTGATATGGATGGAGAGAATGGTGCAGATTTGACAGTGGAATTGACAGGTGAAACGATCTTTTACGCCGTAGAAGGTACAATTGATGGGTGTACTGTGGCTACTGAAGCCAGAAGTGCTTCTGCAGACCTTTTTGAAACACCAGTTCTTACGCTTTCTGCAGATTCAAACAGCTTCGGCAATGTATGCGAAGGGTCTACAATCGAGATCATGGCAAACGATATCTATGGAACTTACGGATGGATTAAAGATGGTTTCTCTGCTTGGGGAGACCAACCCATCTTTTTGGTAAGCCAATCGTACCAAACAGGATCATACTCGGTAGAAGTTACTCCCGTTGGTTGGCCTGAAATCACAATGACTTCAGAAGCGGTACCAGCTACTTTCTTCAATGTTGAAGACCCTGAGCTTTTCCTCGACGCGACTTCTCCCTACTGCCCAGGACAGGAGATCAACATCGTGTTGAGCGACGAAGGATACGAATACACCTGGTATATGCACACCGACTTCAACTATACCGAAGACGATATCATCGACGTAGAGGGAACCACGCTAACATTGACTTTCACAGAACAAGTACGCGTTTCTGTAGAAGCGAATTTTGAAGGATGTACGTCGAGCACGACGCGCACGCTCAACCCAGCTACAAACCAAAGCCCATTCTTGACTTTTGTCGACTACAACGAGCAATACATGTGTATCGACAGTATTTCTGAAATCCAGGTACCATCTTGGTCAGCAGGAAACTTTGAGAACTACCAGTGGTATATGGAAGTAGACGGTGAAGAAGTAATTCTCGATGGTGAAACAGATTTGGTCTATGGAGCTTCAGAAACCGGTCTTTACTTCGTAAAAGCTGACTTGGTGCAATGTCCTGGCGTTCAAGTTTCATCTTCTACTATTGAAGTAGAGTCTTACCTCGATCGCGACCTTTATATTTGGGCAAATAGCGAGACACTATGTGTTGGAGATACCACGGAGTTAAACATCAGCGGAAGCTCGTGGCAAAACATTCAGTGGTTCGAAGAAACGATTGAAATAGGCAGCGGTGGCTACGAAGGTGAGTTTGTTCCAATGATTGGTGCTGGGACTGAACTGAGTCAAGAAGTAACTGAATTCAATTCTTATTTGGTAAAAGCAAGACATACTTCTTGTCCGAATGGTCTCAAGATTGAGAGTAATGTGGTTATGATCAAGCCTACGATCAATCCCAACATCATTGTCAATCCAGATTATGGAGTTTATAATTGGCAACCCACACCATGGGATTCGGCAGCGACTTACATCTATTGTACAGGTGAACCAGTAGAGCTCAGCCTGGATGATACTTCAGGAGATTACGAATGGTACACCCTACTCTACGCTGGTGCTGACGACTACGAACTCGGAAACTATATTGAAGAAAGCGAGAACACTTCTATTTCGGTAGAAGCGGAAGGCGCTACATGGTATACCGCTCAGGTAGAAATCGACGGATGTATTGGATATAGCGACCCTGTCTTGATCGATACTTACGTCTTTGCGCCACCTGCTATTACTTCCTATGGAAATAGTGAACTCTGCGAAGAAGGAGATTCCGTTCTCATTCACAATGCTTTCCCTGGAAACTACATCGCATTCCAATGGTATAACAATGGCGTACCTGTAGAGGGTGGTACGAATGACTCGCTTTGGGTAACTGAGCCTGGAATGTACACGATGACCGTGTGGAGAGAAGAATGTCCTGACTTCAGTATGTCAACGGGAGTTGGTCCAACCATCACGTTTATGGAAGCTTTCTTGATCGAAGAAACAGACCTAATTTGGGCAACCACAGGAGAGTTTGGATCTTATACATACCAGTGGTACTTCAATGGCGAGCCGATTGAAACACCAGCTGCGAACCCCTGGATATTCTACAAGAGCGATATGGAAGATGGTATATACTACTGCGAAATCACAAACCCAGACGGGTGTACAAAAGCAACGGAAGAGTTTGAATGGAGCACGGTTGGTGTAATTGATGCCTCAGAAGCAAACATTGACATTTTCCCAAATCCTGCTGCTGATCATATCATGATCGAAGGGGTAGCAATCGAGAGTATGGATGTGATTTCTTTCCACGACATCACTGGAAAAACGGTCCTTCAAGTGAACCCAAACAATCAGCGCATTGATATTGCTGAGCTTAAAAAAGGTGTTTACATCATTGAGATTACGTTGAACGATGGGAATAAACTATCACACAAGCTTGTGAAAGAGTAATTGGTTTAATTCTGGTTTTAAGAAAAGGGAGCTTCGGCTCCCTTTTTTTTCCAATGATTTCCAGACTTGACGCGATTGATATATGAAAACCATAACTCTTGCCAAATACGGATCAGCTGACGGACTTCGTTTGAATGATATACCCATTCCAGTTCCAAAGTCCGATGAAGTATTGATCAAAGTCAACGCCACAGCGGTGACTGAATTGGATGTACACATCAGACAAATGAATGAATCCTGGATTCACAAACTCTCTGCTCAAATGACTCTTGGCTTTGGCAGAGCCAGAAAACCAGTTTTGGGAATGGTGGTTTCCGGAACTGTAATGAGTACAGGCGGTGAGGCTTCAAAATTTGAAATTGGCGATGCTGTTTTCGGAATTTGCTCCGGATCGGCGAGCGACAAGCATATTGGGTCGTATGCAGAATATCTCGCTCAGCCCGAATCATGTGGCCTGACCTTAAAGCCCGAAAACCTGAGTTTTGAAGAAGCAGCCGCCATGCCTTACGGGTGGCATATTGGCCATTCACCTTATCAACAAAGCACCCATAGAAGATGGAGACCGCGTAGTGGTCTATGGAGCTGATCGCAGCGTTGGAACGATGTTGGTGCAATTGGCAAAGAATGCTGGAGCCCACGTCACCAGTGTGTGCAGCGGCGATCAATCAGCGCTGATGTATAAGTTGGGAAGCGACCAGGTCATCGATTCCAAGTTAATGAGTGCTGAGTTGATGATCGAATCTTACAAGTACTTTTTTGACACTGAAAGGTCAGGCGCAACCTCTCCCCTAAAAGTGAAATTTATGCACGCCATTTCTAGTAAGGGGAAGTATATCTCAATCGAAAAGGTTAGACAAAGGGAGCTACAGAAAAGCCTGCAGACACTCAGAAGATGGGCCGAGATCGGAATCGTTAAACCGGTCTTAGATCGCATCTACCCGCTCCATGAAATCGCAGAAGCCCATCGGTATTCTGAAAGTGGCGCAGCGGTGGGTAGCGTCGTCATTCGGGTTTGTTAAGCAATAACCATAGACTTTGGTACTCAACGAGGCACTCATCTATTTTTTTGAATGAATGCGACGTAGATGTGGCATTTTTTAAACCGTTAAAACGGTTTGTGCTGTAGTTTTATCGCATTTAGCGTATTGCCTTACTCTGACTTATGTACTTCAAGCTCAATCTCAACCATAAACTCAGGTAAGGCTAATCCTTTTACTTCGAGCCATGAACCTGTAGGAAATCCGTTTTGGTACACTTCAGCTCTATACGCCGAGCTTCTCGAGCATCTGCGCCATATCTGTCGTAAAGATGTCTTCTTTGACCACATCGTCGAAGGTGCAATCAAAATGATTGAGAATTTTTTCCAGATCGGCGTAGCAGTTTTTCATCTGTTGCTCAATATCTCCCACAGCCGTGGGATTACCTTCTGCGTCCATACTTACCGCTCCAGAAATTTTTATGCTATTTCCAATTTTCACTGCATGTGAGTATCCGTAGGCCTTTTCAACTTCTGGGCGCAGCAGGAAATACTCAGGTTTCTCAGGAGCTATGACCACTTCCTTTTCAACTTCTTTGACTACTTCCTTTTCTTTTTGATCACAGCTTGAGAAGATAGATGCCGCGGCAAAAAGCACAGCGATGTAAGTCATTCTGGTGGTTGTTCTTTTCATGGTTCTGATGGTTTGGTGGCTAATTTGATTGGTTTTCGGTTATCTGGTTTGGAATACGATCCTAACTATGTGAGCCAAATGCCAATAAAAACTAGAATTTAGCTCAGTTCATTGTTGGTCAACGTTTTTTTATTTTATAATTCGTTCAATTGGATAGTCATTAAATTCTTGCTCAGTTAAATACCTCTCTCTTTTTCCATTCATTTTGAAGATTTGATTGTATACATCAGAATTTTGTAATGGGTATATATGGTCATTTAATAGAAGGTGTCTACTTTCATCATTGACATAAACAATTTCACCTCTTCCGAATTTCCGCATTTCTAAAGGATGTAATTGCGATAATAAAATTGGTTGAGAATTGTCTTCTAGATCTTTTAATAACGATTGATATGCTTTTCGAAATTCCTTTCTGTTTTTCTTTTCTTCTGTCAAAAATTTGAACTGATACGGTTGGTCTCTTTCTCCATGGATCCAACCTTTCAACCTTCTTTCGGTCAGAAGTACATCTTGAATTAATGGATAAATTAACTTCCCTTTAGCAGCCGCAAACCCTATTTCTTGATTAACCCATTGATTCGTTAATGACTTTAAAGTAAGGATAGGAATGAAAAATTTAGCTTGTACAATTCCCTTAGCTACTTTTTCAGTATTCAGAAGTCTCGCATCAGCTCTTTCTTTTTCGGTTATGACAATAGGTTTAAGCGTTTCGCTCTTTTTCGAGTTTAGACTTTATCCGATTCATAAGTCGTCGATCATCCCAGCAGAAACTTATAAATACTCCAATTTTCATATGGTTCTTTTAAATGTTGCCAACGGACCGGGATTGATGTCGTAAGCGACGTCAGGAGCTTATGCATTTTACCCATTGTTAGCTGGTCGTTTTTATTTTTTCTACTCCTTTCAGTTGAAGAATCTTGTTCAATTTGGAAACAAGGGTGTCAGCGTCGACCTTCTTGTCCTTTTCCCAGAAATGATCGAGCTTCACTTCGTACAACATCTCACCAGTTAGCTTAATTCTTTCAGATGCAAAGCAAGAGTCTGAGCAATTTGAGAAGTCGAAGAATAGTTGTCTGAAGTTACCCGTGTAATCTTTGTTGTACTGCATTTATATAATCATGCGCGTTTCGAAAGTTCATGATTTCGGTTGGATCGAAGGACGTTAAAACTAAATTAGATATTTGCCGCCAATCATCATTCGTATCAAAATGCTTGTTCACTTCATTCATATTCTCAGGAAGGTAAATCATATCGAAGGCCATATCCCTTTTGTCCTGAATGGAGCGGATTTTTAAAATTTGTGCATCGCGAAGTAGTTCTTTATTCTTCCAGATGAAATAATTGCCTTTCCAAACTAGATACTCGTCATAATAGATGAAAGAATGGTCATTTAAATAAACGATGGTTGTGTCACCGCTTATAGTCGAACTTACATTTTTGACTTTGTATAGATTCCCCTTATCCCACTCAGGCTCCGTCTCGAAAGTAACAGTGCACGAATTCAAAATCAAGAGTAGCGTTAGAGATTTGAGGGTAGTCATTGTTTTTTTCTAATGTTTGCCAACGATTCGTGTATGAAGCGTAGCGTGCCGTTAGGCCGCTATGAATTCATACACCTTTTTACCACACGTTTTCTTTAAATTTTTCTTTTTCAATCGGATCACCCCATCCGTGAAATTCACTAAATTTTGATCTCATAAATTGTTTGAAATCTGGAGCTTCATTTAAATAAGAGTTAGCTTTTTCAAACACTCTCAGCGTTGGTTTCAAAGTAAATTCACTATAATCTCCTGTTCCACCGTATAGATTTCCAATTCCAATCTCAATTGTTTCATCAATCATTTCAATAAATGCTTCGGGCAATTGGCGGTACAATTGTCGTAAATTATTAAAATCTGATTCAGAAAGAGAAGGGTAATCCGAATATTTATTACCTGGTGAAGTATCTAGAATATGAACAGGTCTTAGATCACTTATTTTTTCATCCCACTCATCCAAACGCTCAGAAGTAGTGAATTCCCATAGGGTGTCAATGAGTCTATCAATCCAGGTATTTTTGATTTCATTTTCGTCAGTGAATCTCTGAATACAAGACACACCAAATGCTAAACGTCCTCTTATGGATGTCATTTTAATTTGATCTTCTATTTCTTCAGTATTAGATTTCATATTGTGTGGTAACAATTGGATAACACCCATTAGTCCTTCGTCAAGACTTCGGCCTACGCAGTATGCTTGTTATCCGACATATGGGTTGATATTCGTTTTTGAATCTTTTTCCAAGCTGGCTCTACAAATAGCCGTTATTAAACGTTTATAAACGTATAATTATACGTGTAATGTAATTCTACGCTTCCCTCCACCAGTCCTTCTCAAAGATGCAAAAAATTGACTAGAACGAGTCAACGTCATTTTGCTCTAAGGCGGTTCTATGGCGGTAACATGGCGATCCTAAGGCGGACCATCTCCGTACTAACTTAGGGGATACGTCATGGATACGCTAGAGGAAATAAGGGGTAGGTATATGTTGGTTTTGGTATTGCTTTATTAATGATGATGTGATTGGTAGGGTGTTGTTAGAATTTGTAGTGTTCTCCCGATTTGCAATCTGATTTGGATCGTTTTCTTTTCTCTTCGTTTTTCCCGTAGATGAAAAAGAAGCAAAAAATCATTTGTTTTCGAAAGTTGATCTTCTACTTCTCTTTTTTGAAGATAAGAGAAGCGCCAGACCGGCCGACAACGATACTGACGATCGGTTTCACCGATGTCAGCATAATTGACATCATCCGCTCCAAAGTCGACTACCACTTTTATCGGCCTTCATGGTTCGAAAACGGGGGGGCGTTCTCCGTTTCATCAAATGGGAATCATTTATAAAGATAGCGCACCATTCTTTTTCTTGTCTCTGACAATGCGAGCTTTTATGGTGAATATTGCTATTCACTTTGAGAAGTTATACCGCGATGTGAAGCGGTTAACGGCTCTACGTTTTCCCACCAGTGCAGCGAAAGCAAATTTTGCAGACGACCGGAGTGGAGCGAATGATGAGCAATTGAAATTATTACTTGTTCTGTTTTTTTCATTTGACCGCATCATGCTGACAGCGGCTTTGCAGCTCGTCAGTATGCTCTAAACATGCTGACATCGGTGAAACCGATCGTCAGTAAGATTTGTTCAGCGTTTTGGAAGGCCGTTAAATTCTAAAAACGGCCTGGAGAAGCACCTTTGGGAAAACAGGGAATTTTTGTTCCTTTTGTTTCCATAGACAAAAGGAAAAAGAAAGAAAACGATCCAAGTCAGTTTACTTGAGTTCGAATTATTGATCTCAATGAGACTTTCAGTATTCAACCATTTCCTCACCAAAACCAACTCAATAAGTGTTTATAAACGTTTACAAACGTTTAATAAACGCAAGTAAACGCCTAATAAACGATTAGTCCATTCCACTCCCCCCACCTTTGTCATGTCGATCGAAAACAGGCCTGACCGAAAGACAACAAAAACAAAAATCAAAACCATTAATCATCTGCGGGTGATGCCAATCAAACACTGAGTAAAGCCCGCGCTTAAATTGTTGAAGACATGCAAAATTTAGTAAACAGAGTACAACTCATCGGAAGACTAGGAATGGATCCTGAAACGCGCAATTTTGATAACGGAACCGTGATGACGCGCTTCTCACTCGCCACCGACAACTCCTACAAAGGGGCAGACGGACAAAAAGTGCAAGACACCCAATGGCACACCCTTGTGGCTTGGAACAAAACAGCCGAACTAGCTCAGAAACTCCTGGCCAAAGGAAAAGAAGTGGCCATCGAAGGGAAGCTGACCAGCCGCTCGTACGAAGACAAAGCCGGCAATAAGCGATACGCTACCGAAGTGCGGGTAGATCAGTTCTTGCTCTTTGGGAAGAAAGGGGAGTAAACTCGGCGAGTTCATCCACAAAAAAAGCGATCCGAATTATTTCGGGTCGCTTTTTCGTTTTCTAGTAAGTCCAATTAAAACTTCGTCAACTTCTTCACTCCCACTCGATCGTCTGTAGAAATACGGAGCAAGTACTGGCCTGCGGCCATATCGAGCGAAACTGTCATTTGATGGGTATTGGTAAAGACAGTTTGCTGGATCACACGAGAACTGAGATCCAATACTTCAACACGAGTTTGTCCATGCGATTCTCCCAGCCGGATTGTCACCTGATCACTTGCAGGATTCGGAAACATGGTAAACTCGAGTTCTTTTGCCACATCGTCAATCCCAGTGGTAATATCAGGCTGAACGGGACACTCCATACCCACGATTGCATCGGCGTAATTCTCAAGTGTCTCAATCACCGTCTCTTCTTCTTCGAAAGAATCACGAGCAAAAATCATGGCATAGTCTAATGTCTGCGATGTCCCGGATGGTAAATCAAACGGCCCAGATCCAGCGATCATCCGACGGTCGCTCGGCACCAGAGCTTCGCCTTCTTCCGTCCAGCCATTCGGGTTGGTATATTCCGGATCGACTCCACCCGTACCCGCAAAGTACGGATCACTTACTCCGTCAAAAATATACCTGGCCACGGTTCCATTCGCCGTATTGTAGCCAATTTCGCCATAAGTCATACTGACGCCATTTCCCCAAATTCCCTGTAGAAAATAGTAGTGTTGTACCGGAGTTACCGGGGCACCAGTCTGAGACCCCAGATCAAGCGAAAAAGTCATCGTCGAGTTCAAAGCTTGTCGCTCGTTGTCTTCGATTCCATCATTCCAACCAGCCCCTGCATTTGCGTAAGAAGTGTACCCATCGTAGTCATGCTCATTGTCGGCTCCATCGGCTGGAAGAAGTGCTCCGCCCAGATAACGGACTGCCATAGCAGGAAGGTCAGTTCCGTAGCCAGGGCCTGCAGAAGAAGGCGCATCGTTTGCTCCGCCATTGTATACGTAATACATACTTCTACTCACATCAGTAGCAATGCGATCATCCGAAGGATTACCGAGATCAAAATCCGTGAAGTTCCCCATGTAGACATCCACGTAGTCATCATCGCTCCGGTTGATAACCTTGTGGCGCACAAAGAGCGTATTATCGAAGGCATCGCCTGCGCCGAGATAGCCGTATATCGTGGTGTGAATCTCAACTCCCAGTGGGGTTTCGCTATAACTGGTTTCGTCTGTGCCTACGTCGTTATGGATAAAATAGGTCATAAAGTCACCGCAGAGATTGGGGTAATCACCTGAGTTGGCATCGTACTGTCCATCTCCGTCTCTATCTACAAAGGGCGCCAGGTTTTCGGCAAACCCCAGATCGGTATTGCCGTGTGCTGGCCAGTTGATGATATCGTCTGGAATAGTGTAAGCGGGAAATTCTGTGGACTCATCGCAATTGGGATCTTCCAAACAATCGAAGTAAGAAATCTGATCCGTAATCTGATTGGCTTCAACATACCACACGTGGTTGAAATCAACAATTTCAGATTCGATATTTTGCTCCGCTCCTATCTTCAAGGGTCCATAAACCGACTCGCAGGATTCATTATTCAAATCTTGACAGAACGTCTGATAGTGAGAGCGAATCTCTCCATCGCCTGTCTGTCCCGCAATGATGAAGCTATGAGCGAAGATGCTGTAAATACCCGATGCAAAGGGCGCTTCAAATCCACCTGCACCTAATTGCGCATTGTGGAACATGATGCCATTGGTATTCTGACTCCAGATATAGTTGTTCGCTGAAATTGTCGTGGTGTTGACCTGTCCTTGAGCTGCTCCACACAATAGAGCTGCTAGCATAGCTGTGTTAAAATGTTTCATGTTTAGTTGTTTCCACTAAATGTAAAAAAGTGGCATAAGTCCGCCGAATTGAAAAGACTCAATTCTTAACATGTCTGACACAAAAAAAGCGCCCCGAATTCCTTCGGGGCGCCTTAATCTAAATTCTTTTCTCTCGAATAGGACTACATATGTCCGTCGAGTTTTTCAGTAAGCACGTTCTTAGGAACTGCTCCTACTGATTTGTCAACTACTTCTCCGTTCTTAAGGAAAAGGATTGTTGGGATATTACGGATTCCGTATTTCATTGAGATGTTTGGGTTCTCATCGACGTTTACTTTTCCGATGATCGCTTTCCCGTCATACTCGCTTGCAATCTCTTCTACAACTGGTCCAACCATGCGACATGGTCCACACCATTCAGCCCAAAAATCTACCAATACTGGCTTGTCTGATTTCAATGCCAATTCGTCGAAGTTTGCTTCTGTGAATTCTAATGCCATTTTCTTTCTATTGAATTATTTGACTAAAGTAAGGTTTCAAGCATCGCGACCGCTGTACCGCTACAGAAGTTTTCCACTTAAAATTGCAATGCAAAATTAGCTCTTAAAGGCGTACTTCACCCCATGCAGGCTATCTAATTGCTCTATCGTTTCATTTGATAAATCTATTTTCTGCGATCTGGAAGGCATGCGAATTGCCAACTTTCGGTCTGGGTCTAAGACCCTGAATTCCACCGGACAAGTAGCTCCCTTGGTCTTTTTCGATAAAATCTCTTCGACTTGGACTACCAGATTGTCTGTGACGTTCTTAAGTCGCAATTCAAGGATGACTTTCTTGGTCAATTTCTCGCGAACGTCGGCGAGCAATTCCATCGTGGTGATCTTAAACTCCATTTCATTGGTCTTCGACCACTTCCGCGGTGCCACCTTCCCTCTTACAAACAGGAATGATCCAGGCACCAAAAAGTGCTTCATCTTCAAATAGTCTTCTCCGAAAAGGAAGAACTTATTTACATCGTAAAAGTCTTCTAACTCGAAGGACCCGAACGGCTTACCCGTTTTAGTCATTCGGTGCTCGGCACTGGTCACCATCCCCGGCAAGGATAGCTCGTGATGGGCTATGGCGTTCATATCCTTAAGCAAGCGAAGATCACCTCTTGAGAAGTGTTCCATCTCCAATCGGAAGTCGTCTAGTGGGTGCGCCGAGATGTAAATTCCTACAACTTCCTTTTCCTTACTCAAACGCTCCATATTAGTCCACCGCTCCACCACGGGGGGTACCGGCTTTTGGACTTCTATGGCTACATCGCCACCAAATAAGTCGGGTGGTGCGTCGGCTGATGTTTGCAGTGCTCCACCAAACTTCACAAGGGTTTCTGAGAAAGGTACTCCCCCACCGCCATCGGCAAAGTACTGCGAGCGATGAAGCTCAGGAAAGCAATCAAGAGCCCCGGCGAGTGCCAGGTTCTCCAAACAGCGACGGTTGACATGACGCTTATCCGTGCGCTCCACAAAATCGTATACATCCTTAAACTCACCATTGGTCTCGCGTTCCAAAACGATCGACTTTACGGCGTTTTCACCCACTCCTTTAATCGCCCCCAAACCAAATCGAACCTGATCTTGCTCGTTGACGGTAAATTTCAAATTGGACTCGTTCACACTCGGCCCCAAAACTTCGGTACCCATCCGGCGGCACTCTTCCATAAAGAAGGTCACCTGCTTGATGTCGTTCATGTTGTTGCTCAACACGGAAGCCATATAGGCCGGTGGGTAGTTAGCTTTCAGGTAAGCCGTTTGGAAGGCTACCCAGGCATAGCAGGTAGAGTGCGATTTGTTGAAGGCATAACTCGCAAAAGCCTCCCAGTCGGTCCAAACCTTCTCCAATATCTTTTCATCGTGGCCTTTCTCCTTGGCCTGCTCGATGAATTTGGGCTTCATCTTATCGAGTACGTCCTTTTTCTTCTTACCCATCGCCTTACGGAGCACATCGGCTTCACCCTTGGTAAATCCAGCCAGTTTCTGCGACAGAAGCATAACCTGCTCTTGGTAAACCGTAATTCCGTATGTTTCCTTCAGGAACTCTTCAGAAGCTTCAAGGTCGTACGTGATCTCTTCTTCTCCGTGCTTTCGGCGAATAAAACTCGGGATGTATTCCATCGGCCCCGGACGGTAAAGCGCGTTCATGGCGATCAAGTCGTCGAAGGTCGTCGGCTTGAGATCCTTCATGTGCGCCTGCATTCCGGGTGATTCGTATTGGAATACTCCAACCGTTTCACCGCGTTGGAAGAGTTCGTAAGTCTTTAAATCGTCGAGCGGAATCTCATCTGGATTGATATCAGTCCCGTAGCGCTCTTTCACAATGGCTATGGCGTCCTTGATCAGGGTCAGCGTTTTCAGACCGAGGAAGTCCATCTTGAGCAGCCCGGCATCTTCTACCACCGAGTTGTCAAACTGCGTACACCACATATCGCTATCCTTGGCCAGGGCCACGGGTACATATTTTGTGATATCATCGGGAGTAATGATCACTCCACAGGCGTGAATTCCCGTATTTCGAACAGAGCCTTCAATGTTTCTGGCCTGATTGACCACTTCTGCTTCAAGCCCAGTTCCACCCGACACTTTGATCAACTCCAAGGCACCAGCGTACTCGTTGTCCCGAAACTTCGCCTTCATTTCCTTGTCGTCCATACCGAAAAGCTTCTGGAGCTTGGTATTCGGAACGAGCTTGGCAATTCGGTCGGTATCTGAAAGCGGAAGCTCCATCACCCGCCCGGCATCGCGCACCGACGACTTCGCCGCCATGGTACCGTAAGTAATGATCTGCGCCACCTGATTGGCTCCGTACTTATCGATTACATAGTCGATAACCTTCTGGCGTCCTTCGTCATCAAAGTCAATATCGATATCGGGAAGCGATACACGATCTGGATTTAGGAAACGCTCAAAAAGGAGATCGTACCTGATCGGGTCTACGTTTGTGATTCCGATGCAATAGGCTACGGCCGATCCAGCCGCCGAACCCCTACCAGGTCCTACCGACACGCCACGTTCACGAGCTACATTGCAAAAGTCTTGTACGATCAGGAAGTAACCGGGATAACCCGTATTGGCAATGGTCTGAAGCTCAAAATCCAATCGCTCCTTGATCTCAGGAGTGATCTCTTCGTACCGCTGCTTTGCTCCTTCGTAGGTCAAGTGGCGTAAGTAGGCGTTCTCACCGCGTTTGCCCCCGTCTTCGTCATCTTCTGTATGAATAAACTGCTCGGGAATCTCAAACTTTGGAAGGAGAACATCCCGCGCCAATTCATAGCGCTCAATCTTCGAGATGATCTCTCCAACTGTTTCAATCGCTTCTGGGTAATCAGCAAAGAGCTGCTTCATCTCATCCGCCGACTTGAAGTAAAAATTGTCGTTTGGAAAGCCGTATCGGTATTCTCGTCCGCGCTTTCCGATATATTTCTTTGGCTTGTGCACCGACTCACTGTCGCGCACACATAGCAGAATATCGTGGGTCTGAGCGTCCTTTTGCTCGGTGTAATAGGTGTTGTTTCCCGCGAAGAACTTCACGTTGTGTTTCTGGGCAAACTTGATTAGCGTCTCGTTTACAATCTGCTCCTCTTCGATTCCATGGCGGTTGAGCTCCACGTAAAAGTCGTCTCCAAATTGCTCTTTCCACCACAGAAAAGCTTCTTCGGCTTGAGTTTCTCCAACATTCAAAATCAGGAAGGGAACTTCTCCCCATAGCCCACCTGTTGTCGCGATGATGTCTCCCTTGTGCTTCACCAAGGCTTCCTTATCGATCCTTGGCACGTAGTAGAAACCTTCAGTAAAGCTGATCGATGAGAGCTTTGCCAGATTGTGATACCCTTTCTTATTCTTGGCAATAAGCAAGGTTTGGTACCCATTATTCTGCTTCGACTTGTCGGTCAGGTCAGGACAAAGATTGAACTCGCATCCCAAAATAGGTGTCACATCCTGAGCCAGAGCTTCCCTCACAAAGTGAAAAGCCGCCATCATGTTTCCGTGATCGGTCATAGCTACGGCTGGCATTCCAAATTCTTTGGCTTTGCTCACCAGCTCACCTACGGTAGAAGTAGCCTGCAGGATAGAATACTGCGTGTGACAGTGGAGATGCGCAAACGGGAGATCAGAAACGGCTTCGATATCGCCTTCGGGTTCTCCCAAATCTATTTCGGGACTCAACGAGTCGATAGGCTTCGCAAAATTGGCTGCATCTAACTCAGGCGCTTCGTATACAACGGCTGTGGGATCTTTAATTTCTTCTACATGAAATACCGACCGCGTCAGCAATCCGAAGAAACATCGAGCTGTTGCATCTACGTCGTAGGCGGCGTCGTGAGCGTCGGCGAAGGCTTCACCAAATAGCTTTTCGTGGAGCTCCGTAAGCGTTGGCCACTTGAATTTTCCACCGCGCCCACCCGGAATGGCGCAGAAGTCTGTCCCGAGATCTTTGGTGTCGAGCTCATCCATCTCGGCCACAGGATATGCCTGCCCGAGTCGGTGGTTTTCAGCCGCCACCACATTGATATCAAAACCGATATTGTGCCCTACTGCGTAACGTGCTTTGACTCGGTCTTTCTCAAACGCTGCCAGTACTTCTTCGAGCGGCAATCCTTCTTCGAGTGCTCTTTCGGTAGAAATCCCGTGGATTTTTGCCGCGTTGAATGGAATGGTAAACCCATCGGGTTTTACAATCATGTTCTGAGCAGAAATCAAGTTCCCACTCTCATCGTGCAACTGCCAGGCGAGCTGTACGACGCGGGGCCAGTTTTCCGAGTCAGTTATGGGAGCGTTCCAATCGCGGGGAAGACCAGTGGTCTCCGTATCAAAAATCAAAAACATAGGCAGGTGAAAAGCGCTGTTTACGCCTTAACAAAACTACCGATTTCGATGGACTGAGCCAGCCATGTTGATAAGAATTGATAAGTCCAATTTGGAAGTTTTTAGATCACTTATCGCCAGACCATTCACCGTAAAATTGAGCCAAGAACCCCTCCATGAACTTATGTCTTTCTTCTGCCATTCGCTTCCCAGAAACGGTATTCATCCGATCCTTGAGCAAAAGAAGTTTCTCATAAAAGTGATTAATGGTGTGACCTTCATCCGTGGCGAAAGATTTAAAGTCGGTGTGCATGGTGGGCTTTGTTCCGGGCGTATAGATTGGGCGGTTCTTGCTCCCGCCATAAGCGAATGCCCTTGCTACCCCGATGGCCCCTATGGCATCCATTCGATCGGCGTCTTGAACACATGCCGCTTCCAAGCACGACACAGGTGTGGGGACACCGGCTCCTTTAAAGCTGATTTCCCCCACGAGCTTTGCCACTTTCTCGGCAGTAGATTCATTCCCACCAAACTCCAGAATAATAGCCTTGGCTTGTCGTGGGCCTTCACTCAAATCGTTGTTGTGAAACTTGTGATCGGCTATATCGTGGAGTAAGGCCACGAGCTCAACAATCTCTAGGTCGGCACCTTCTTGCTTGGCAATGGTCAGCGCCACATTGCGCACACGGTCGATATGGTGCCAATCGTGGCCTGTGCCTTCACCATCAAAATGAGATCGAACGCGGTCTTCTACTCTTTGAATGAGATCAGTCAGTTCAGAAATTTCAGTCATTTATTTTTTCACTAATGTCAGCATAGGTCGAAAGCCCACATTTGGGGCGGCACCTTCGGCTTCGAAGTAACTTAAATTTCGGACATCGTATCCAGGTGACTTCCAGCTTCCACCACAAGCCAGACCATCCGACGTGAGCTCAGCCACATTTCCATTCATATTATAAAGACCGAAATTACTTGGCGCATATCCCGTAACGGGACAAGTTACGTCGGCGGCATCGTTCAAATAACCCGCCACGCCCATTGAAGGCTGGCCTGCAACTACTTCATAAGCTCCACTTTCTTCATTGTACGAAATACTCGCATCGCCAATAGCCATGTAGTTGCAAAGCACCAGTCCTTTGGCATTTCGCAAATAGGGTCCGCCCCAGGCGTAAGGTGAGTTTTTCAAATCGGCATTAGCAGAACGTACCCACTCAGCTCGTGTCGGTAGTCGCACTTCATATTGAAATTCCGAATCAGCTTGGTCAGCATTCAACTTTGACTCCAGCCATGCACAATAGAGCTCAGCCCCTTCTTTTGTGACGTTTACCACGGGGTATTCGGCATAAGCAGGGTGTTTGTGATAGTGTTCAGCGTAGGGAGCATTAAAGCCTTTCCCATTGATCCATGCGGCCGTATCAAGCATAGCTACTTCGAGAGCATCTGCTTTCCCTTCATTCTTCAAGTCTTGGATAAACTCAGCGTACTGCCGATTGGTCACTTCATACCGACTCATAAAAAGTGCGTTGACATCAACCGAATTTCCTTCGAGTTCTACTGATCCGTTTGGAACAAAGGCAAAGGATTTATCGATTAGCTTTGGCAGTTTTTCTGGATTAGAGTCCTTTTTTGAAAAGGATGTGAGTAGCACGAATGCGAGTGCGATCGCACTGAGAGACGATAAAATTTTCATGATGCAGGTATTAGAATGGTTTCGAACCTAAATTATACATTTATCGCCGTTTTTCAACAAACTGGAAGCGAGCGAATTCAGTATTGCACGCGATGGAAATAAAATCGTGAGATTTCCTTCACCAAATCGAAAAAAAGACGATATTTGCAGCCCTAAATTAACGACCGGAGTTTCGTACTCCAAATTTAATAAAGCAATATGCCAGCAAAAATTAGACTACAGCGCCACGGTAAAAAAGGAAGACCTTACTTCCACATTGTAGTGGCGGACGCTCGCGCGCCGCGTGACGGAAAGTACATTGAGCGTCTTGGATTTTACAATCCAAACACGAATCCTGCTACCATCGAAATCGATGTAGACGGTGCCGTAAAATGGTTGGGCAATGGTGCACAGCCAACTGATACAGCTCGAGCTATTCTTTCTTATAAAGGTGTTCTTTACAAGAACCACCTTTTGAAAGGAGTTCAAAAAGGAGCATTTAGCGAAGAAGAAGCTGAGAAGCGATTCAACGCATGGCTTGAAGAAAAGCAAGCTAAGATTGAAGGAAAAATCTCGAACATTGCTCAAGCAAAAGAGAAAGAAAGCGCAGATAGACTTGCTGCTGAAGCTGAAGTAAACAAGACAAGAGCTGCTGCAATCGCTGCTGCTAACTCTGAGCTTGTTGAAGAAGCTCCAGCTGAAGAAGCTGCTGACACCTCCGCTGAAGCTACGGCGTCTGAAGAAGCTACGGCGACTGAAGAAGAGGCACCAGCGGCTGAAGCTGCTACTGAAGAAGCTCCTGTAGAAGAGCCGAAAGCAGAAGAAGCTAAGGAAGAGCCTAAAGCGGAAGCCTCTGCTGAAGCTACGGCTTCTAAAGAAGAAGCTGCTCCAGTAGAAGAAGCGCCAGCTGCTGAAGAAGCGAAAGAAGAAGCAAAAGAAGAGCCTAAAGCCGAAGCTGCTCCTGCTGAAACCTCTGCTGAAGCTACGGCTTCTGAAGAAGAAGCGAAAGAAGAGAAAAAAGAAGGAGAATAATCTCCTCTTAATAAAGAATCCCCTTTATTGACCCCTGGCGCCATCTTCGGATGATTCGTCAGGGGTTTTTTAATACACTCACTCTATGAACATTTCGAAAAGCGAATGCTACTACCTGGGCTACGTTTCCAAAGCTCAGGGTTTTAAAGGTGGGGTAATCAGCTTTCTGGATGTCGATAACCCAACCCAGTATAAAAAACTCGGCCGCGTATTGGTCGATATGAACGGCATCTTAACCCCTTTCTTCCTTGAGAGTATCAACCTAAAGGATAAAGGCTTTGCCCATATGAAGTTTGAAGGGGTGAATTCGAAGGACGATGCAAGCAACATCACGGGTAAGGAGCTCTACCTGCCACTTACCGATCTGCCAAAGCTGCCCGAAAATGAATATTACCTTCACGACCTGGTGGGGATGACCGTAGAAGATGCTAGTGCTGGCGAACTGGGAAAGGTTGACAGTGTGCTCGACTTTTCTCGAAATCCCCTTATTCAAGTGGTGAAAGGTGGAGAAGAAGTTTTGATTCCAATCTCAAAACCCTTTTTGGTGAAAGTGGATAAAGCAGCCAAACGGATTCACGTCGATCTTCCTGAAGGTCTGATTGAAGTAAACCGATCGTGAGTCGCGATTTCCGATTTAAGCAGTTTTCCATTCGCCAGTCAAATGCGCCAATGAAAGTGGGCACCGACGGAGTCTTGCTCGGAGCTTGGGTATCTATCAATTGCGTTGAAAATGCACTCGATATCGGCACGGGTACCGGACTAATCGCCCTGATGCTCGCTCAGCGAAGTGCTCAAGCAGAAATTGATGCCCTTGAGCCGAATCAAGATGCCCTTATTGACGCTAAGCAGAATATTGCAAAGTCGAGTTGGAGTGATCGAATCAATTTGATCGAAGGCTCGTGGCCAAAGTGGCCGTTCAATAAGAAATACGACCTGATCGTAAGTAACCCACCTTTTTTTCACGGCGACCTCTCTGCACCTGATGAAGGAAGAAATATGGCTCGCCATGCCGGCGCTTTTGACTACCGATCTTTTCTGAATGCAGGTAAGTTCCTTACACCTGAAGGCATTCTGGCGGGAATCTATCCCACATCCATTTTCGAAGCGCTGACAAAAGAACTGGGTGAAATGTCGATATCTCGCTGCACCTACATTAAACCCACACCAAATAAGCCCGCCAATCGGGTGCTGTTTGAGCTGAGCAGAAAAACACAAGGCAAAGCAGAAGTCGATGAACTCATTATCGAAGCCTTTGGAAGGCATCAATACAGCCCTGAGTACATCAATTTGACAAAAGACTTCTACTTAAAACATTGATTTCAAATTATTAAGATACCATTCTTATTATCCGTTAAAACCTGATTAACACGGATCATGAGAATTATTTTATCTTGCGGAAAATTCGGTAAACACTATCCATAGAGTCCATGAAGAAATTATCTCTTTTTCTTTGTTTGAGTTGTGCTGTTATCTGGGGTTGTAATGACGACGATGAAAGCGATTTCTCTGATGTTGTTGTGATTGAAGGAAGTGTTCTCGTTCAAAACGAGTTTCAACAACCGCTTTACGACGAAAGAGATGGCGTATCAGTTGACTTGAGAGTGGGCTTTCAAGAATTTGGTCTAGCGGCCGATGTATTAGGAAAGTACCAATTGAGTGGCGCACCGGTGGGTACCTACACAGGTACTTATACAAAAGCTGGCTATGGGACAGTTTACGCTAAAGATTTGAAAGTAAGTGATACCAACCCTGAGTTCCCAGTATACAATGGTGCTCAGCGACTACCGACCGTAACGCTTACCAAACTTCCGGTAACATCTTTCCTAAACGTCGAGATGGATCTTGACATCACTGAAATTACCGACGGTACTGGAATGGTGATCGATACAGTATACAACCTACTGGTAACAGGAACCATGAATCCGCCACCACCGCCAACAGGGCAAAGCAAAGGATATAGAATCTTTATGGGAACCGATGAGATGGTTTCGAAGTCAAACTTTATCGACCAGCGATTTTATGCAACGACTGATGCTGATTTCGTGATCGAATTCCCGGATGTCTGGTTTAATGCGTTTGGTGTTCAATCAGGTGATGTGATCTACTGTGCGCTGTATGGCGATGCCAACTTTGACTACAACGACACAGATCCTGACACGGGTCTGCCCGTTTTCCCGAATACTTCGCTAAATGTGGGAGCTATTCAGTCGATCGCACTTCCGTGATGGTGGTAGTTGGTAGTTGGTAGTTGGTGAAATATGCGAATCAACTATTTTGCGTTTTTCGTTTCTCACTTTCGACTTTAGGAGCCGTATACACCTACTCGATCACAAATCGCATCGAAAGCAATCACCTCGGCCGCTGCTCTTCCACAGGAATTTCCCGCTCTACGAATTTGATTCCGTTTTCTTCGAGCTCATCTAGAATAGGGTTGTAAAGATCTGGATACATCGGCGCGTGAATCCCTTTGCGATCTATCTTTCCAGAGAGCAATAGCTTCGCAGCAATCGCCACAGGAAGTCCAACAGTCTTGGCCATGGCTGTACGTGGTTCGTCATCACCAATCACTACCAGACTTGAATGAATTTCGCGCTCGTGCTCTTCTCCATCAGATTTCGCACAGATTCGGTGCCACATCACAATCATATCCTTGTCTCCTGGGTTCAGCGTCCACTTTTTCTCAAGTATACGCTGTAAAATTTGGGCAGGAGTAGATGGTTTATCCAACCCGATTGGCTCATCTTTAAACAGATCAAGCCACTCGAGCTTGTCCATGATCGTATCGTCCTGATCAAACTTCATGTAATGCATAAGCTTGAGCTCAACGGTGTCGTGTACGCTATAAGGAAGGAAGCAGTTTACAAATTGACGGTGAGTCATATTCATGCTTTCTTCCATGATATACGAGTCATCTGTCATCCCAAGCTGAACAAAGGTGTCCCAAGCGCGGCAGAAGCCCACTCTCCTGAGCGTACCTCGGTAAATCGTTGGCACATCCATCAAGCCATAAAGCTCGCGGTACTTGAGCGAGTCTCTGTTGGCATATCCTTCAAATTTCCCATAGCCCGGGATATCAATAATCTCCGTTCTTCGGAAAACTTTCTGATAAGGAATGTATTTGAAACGCCCGTTGTGGCGAAATTGAACCGCCCCACCCTGACAGGCCAAAACGACGTTACGTGGATTCCAAGTAAACTTGTAGTTCCAAGGATTGTCATCGCTTTCCGGAGCCACAAGTCCACCAGTAAAGCTCTCAAAATTGGTGATCTCGGAGCCATCCTTGCGCAGCTCATCGAGCAATCGCATCGCCGACATGTGATCGATTCCCGGGTCAACTCCCAGTTCATTGAGAAAGGTCAAGCCAACAGCTTCCACTTCAGGAGCCAGCTCCTTCATTTCAGGGCTGATATAACTTGGGGTGATCAGATTCTTCTTAAGCCGGAGACAATCTTTGGCTACATCAATATGAAGAAATGCGGGAAGCATCGAGATGATCAAATCGTGCGATTCGATCAAGTTGGCTCTCTCATCGGCATTTCGAGCATCCAGACCTACCACAGTTGCAAAAGCAGAGTCACCTACAAGAGCTTTAGCTCCAGCAACATTGGCTTCTGCTACCGTAATTTTCCAGTTTTCTTTTTCGGCATTATCCAAGAGATAGTCGATTAGCGAAACTGCTGATCTACCCGCTCCGATTACGAGAATGTTCTTCATATCAATCAAAATTGCCAGCGAAGTTATCACTATGAAAAAGCTTGACGCAAGAGATCGACTAATTTCTTTTCCACAGAATATTGATCTCCTAGTTTGGCACAAGCATTGTAATCTCTTTGTTCATGCACCATGGTCAGAATGAAAAAACTTTATAGAGTTCGGGTTTGATTCCTGTGATGTGCTACATTTATCAACCAATTAGAAACCAAAACGAATCACTATCGAAACTTCGATTCAGCCATATCGACAACTTTTATCTCGAATTCTTCCAGCCTTAATCTTAGGGCTTGCCCTCGTTATTGGAGGGTGTTCTGGTTCTAAGAAGATGACAAAAAAAGCCGACCAACTTCTCGAAGCGGGTATGTACTCTGAAGCAGCGCTTTACTACTACAATGCCCTACTCAGAAAGCGTGACAACATTGATGCAAAGTTGGGTTTGACAAATACGGGCCAGCGTGTATACGACGAAAAACTCGATGTGTTTACCAAGGCCAAGGCTATGGACGAACACAAACAAGCAGTATACGCCTACAAAGATGCCCTTGATTATAAACTCAAATTAGAAGGTGTTGGTGTGAAGCTTGAGTCACCGTCATATATGGCCGACGATTTTGAAGAAGCCAAATTGGTGTACGCCGACCACTTATATCGAGAAGGCAAGCGATTCCTCGACGATAAAAACTACTCTGAAGCAGAGCGAAACCTAAAAGAGTTAATTTCTCTGGAAAAGTCGTATAAAGATGCCGCCGACCTTCTGAATACCGCTCTGAATGAGCCGCATTACCTTGAAGGAAAAGAGCTCTTTGAAAAGGGAATGTACCGAAAGGCTTATTACGAATTTGATAAGGTTTATAGTATCGACGAGACATATAAAGACGTTTACACGTTTAGATCCAACTGTCTGGTGAAAGGAAAATACCCCATTGCAGTTTCCCCGTTTGAAAATGCAAGTGGAAAAAAGGACATCGAAAAGCGGGTCAACGCCTATGTAATTACAGATTTAGCGAGCATCGACAATCCCTTTTTGAAAGTGGTAGATCGAGCGCAAATGGATGCAATATTGGCTGAGCAAAGGCTCGGGATGAGTGGTGTCGTGGATGAAGAAACAGCTGCCGAAGCTGGAAACCTTTTGGGAGCAAAAATCATGATTACTGGAACCGTTCTCTCCTACACCCCCACGAAAGGAAGGCTGCGAATGGAAGAAAAGCGTGGCTACGAAAGTTTTCAGGTTAAAAAATACGACCGAGAGAATGATCGCACCTATTACGAGACGCGTTATAAACCTGTGAAATATAAAACCTATCAAGGCCAGAACAAGGTGTCCATCTCTTTTCAGTATAAATGCGTCTCACTCGAATCTGGTGAAGTATTGTTTTCTCAAGTCGTTGAGAAAAACCTGGAGTCAAGCGTGAACTACGCCACCTATGATGGAGAAGCAAACAAGTTGTTTCCAGGGGGATCGGAAGGTGTGCTCACTTCCAGAAGTGACCGGAACCAACTTCAGAATCTGATTCGTTCAAACAGGAATTTGAAAAGTATTGATCAGCTGTCTAACGAAGGTTATCAATCCATTTCCAACCAACTCGCGCGCGATATCGAGTCACACCTTGACAACTTATGAGATTAGTTTCTATTCTTTTTACTCTCGTATTACTTGGGTGTTCGAGTCAAAAGCAACTTGCCAAAGAAGAACCAGTTGTGGTCGCTCCTGCCCCATCTTGGGTGGTTGACCGTCCTATGTCCAGTGGATACTACGTTGGTGTGGGCTCGGCACCAATTACATCGGGCACCCAGTATATGAAAACAGCCAAGGAGAACGCCTTGAGTGACCTAGCTTCTGAGATAAAAGTAAATGTCAATTCAAATTCCTTGCTCTACACACTAGAGAGAACAAACAAATTTGAGCAAGAGTATAAAGAGACGATTCAGGCGCGTTCAAATCTGGATCTCGAAGGCTTCGAATTGGTTGATTCTTATCAGGATGGAAAAACCTACTACACATACTATCGCTTAGATAAAGCTGAATACGCCCGACAAGTGGCTTTGCGCAAAAAAGAAGCTCAAACTGCGGCTCTAGACTTCTACGACAAGGGGCTAAGCGCAATAGAGTCTGGGTCATTCTCACAAGGGGTTCACTTCTATATGAAAGGGCTTCAAGCCCTGGAGAAGTTCTGGAGTGAAGAGAATATTGTAAACTACCAAGGCAATGATATCCAACTGGATAATTCACTTTACTCAAACCTCGTTGATCTGATATCCAATACACACTTGGGGTTCAACGGCGGAGGGCAGCGCACATATTACAACGGTTTTATTCCATCCAGATCAGTAGTTGCAAGTCCGCGAGATAGAGAAGATCTAAAGTTCAGTAATGTACCTCTACGATACGAGTACGATACCGATGACGGCAAGACCAGTGGACGAATTGAGACGCTCACTGATGGAACGGTCGATATTCGCATGCCAGACGCCAAATCAAGGGGCGAGATGAAACTGAAAGTCAACATCGACAAAGACCAGCTCTTTGCTCCATTTTATTCTGACTTATTCCTAAAGCGGATAATCGACGATCTCAACCCGGCTACTTACACGGATGATATCGGGTATATTCCAGCAGCGACATTCATCAAGAGTTCGGAGATGAGTCAGGGTAAAAAAGCTGCGAACACAGTGCTTTCAAACGCCTTGAAAGCCTCGCTTTCGGCAAAGGGAGTTCATATTGTTGATCAAGTATCGAAAGCGGATGTAACACTGCTAGTAAAATCAGATACCAGACCAGGTAACTCTGCGTACGATTTTGTCGTTGTATACCTCGATTATGAAATTGAAGTAATCGATATTCACACAGGTGACTCTAAGATGACAATAGCAAATACAGGTGTGAAAGGTGTAGATGTAGACGTCGAAAAAGCCGAAATGAAAGCCTACAACAGTTTGTCAAAAAATATTGATTTTGAGATCGTTTCGAAATTAAAAAACCACTTATATTGACCGCCAATACGTTTTTGGCACAATTTCTGAAAACACATTCACGTAAAAACAACGGATATGAAATTTGATCTAACCTCAACAAAAAAAATGGGCCGGATGGCACTAATCGTAGCAGGTGTAGCCATGGTAGCTGTATCGTGTAAAAAGAAAGACCTGCAAGCTCCGCCAGCTGGAGAAGTTCTCATCGAAGAGTACTGCTCAGGACCTGATTATTTCAGCAACAACAAATTCTTCAGAGCCAATGGAATTGGTGAAAGTATGGATCAGGCAACGGCCAAGAAAAAAGCATTCTCCAACGCGCGTGCCGATTTAGCATCTGCGGTTAACACAACGATCAAAGGAACAATTGACAACTACGTGAACTCACGCGAATTCAACAATGTGGAAGAAGTGGAAGAGCGATTCGAAGGATTGACGAGAGAAGTAATCGATCAAGAGCTGAAGGGTACAAAAACGATCTGCCAGAAAGTGGTGAAAGTGACTGAGACTGGAAACTTCAAGTACTATGTAGCTCTCGAACTAAGTGGACAAGATATGTTGACAAAAATGAACGAGCGTCTGGGTGAAGACGAGCGTTTGAAAATCGACTACGACTACGAGAAGTTCAAAGAGACATTTGAAAAAGAAATGGAAAAGCTCCGCGACGAGAACTAATCCGAACCACAATATATTTGATAGGCCCGAAGGAAATCCTTCGGGCCTTTTTACTTTTGATGTATGAACAAAAAAGCCTTTCTCGCCATTTCAGCCTTTTCCATGGCTATGGCCGTCATTCTTGGAGCTCTTGGAGCTCACGCCCTCGAAGGAGTTTTGGAGCCAAATCAACTCGACTCGTTTAAAACGGGTGTGCGATACCAAGTCTGGCACAGCCTGGCACTTCTTTTTATTCTGAGTTCAGGAAGCCAGTTCATCAGCGAGAGAGCACAAAAGTCCATCACACTACTTTTCGTATTGGGCATAGTTTTCTTTTCATTCTCCATCTACTTGCTTTCGTGCCGGTCTATTCTAGGGATTGATTCTGCCGCTTCTATTCTTGGCCCCATTACCCCCATGGGTGGATTACTCCTTATCGCAGGTTGGTTTCTTCTCGGCCTTTCTGTCTTAAGACATAAAAGTGTCAATTAAACACTTTCAATAAATTCTCAACAACAGCGTTTATAAGCTGTGAGTCAGAGACTTGGTTTTACTGGAATGTCGATTTTTAGGGATATTTTGCCCTACCATCTGGCAGAAAAAGCCTTAACTTTGCATCCTTAATTCAATGATCCTAAACCATAAATAATGAATCATTTCGGTATCGTTCCAGAAAATAACGATCTAGAAAAAATCGGCTTAAAGCATGTGGCAGCAGCCTTTTGGAATTTAAGTCCAGCAGAATTAATTGAAGAAACAGTTGCACAAGGGTTAGGTGCGCTGTCTCATACAGGAGCTTTAGCAGTTGACACAGGTGAGTTCACCGGGCGTTCCCCAAAAGACCGCTTTATTGTTGAAGACGACATTACACGTGATGCCGTATGGTGGGGTGACATCAATATCAAATTCTCAGCAGAGAAATTTGACAAGCTCTACGACCGCATGTGTGCATACTTGAGCAATAGAGAAATCTATGTTCGCGATGCTGCAGTTTGCGATCACGAAGACCACAGAATGAATTTGCGCGTAGTTACAGAGCTCCCTTGGAGCAATTTATTCGCAAACAATATGTTTCAGCGTCTTTCGAAAGAAGAAATCCTGAACAACGACCCTGAGTGGACCGTAGTTTGCGCACCGGGTTTTATGGCAGATCCTGAAATTGACGGTACCCGTCAGCACAATTTTGCCATTCTGAATTTCACCCGTAAAATGGCCATTGTTGGTGGTACAGGTTATACTGGAGAAATCAAAAAAGGAATCTTCAGCGTACTCAACTTCGTACTTCCGCACCAGAAGAATGTGCTTTCAATGCACTGTTCGGCAAACATTGGAAAAGATGGCGACACAGCTATTTTCTTTGGATTGTCTGGTACTGGAAAAACAACCTTGTCTTCTGATCCAGAAAGAGGATTGATCGGAGATGACGAGCACGGATGGGCAGACGATGGAGTCTTTAACTTCGAAGGTGGATGCTACGCGAAATGCATCAACTTGACAGAAGAGCAAGAGCCACAAATCTTTAACGCGATCAAATTTGGAGCGATGCTTGAAAACATCGTATTCGACGCAGATACTTCAGAGCCCGACTACACTGACGGTAAGAAAACTGAAAACACAAGAGTAAGTTACCCAATTGAGCATATTGACAACGCTGTATCTCCTTCTCGCGGTGGAAACCCAAAGAATGTATTCTTTTTGACTGCTGATGCATTTGGTGTGTTGCCTCCAATCTCTAAACTTACGCCAGGTCAGGCTTCATATCACTTTATCTCAGGTTATACGGCCAAGGTAGCGGGTACAGAAGCTGGTGTAACGGAGCCACAAACTGCGTTCTCTGCTTGTTTCGGCGCGCCATTTATGCCACTTCACCCAGGAGTTTATGCTGAGATGCTAGCTGAGAAAATGAAGGCAAACAACGCCAATGTGTGGTTGATCAACACCGGCTGGTCTGGTGGAGCCTACGGAACCGGTAGCCGAATCAAGCTTAAGTACACTCGAGCCATGATTCACGCTGCAATGGAAGGAAAGCTAGACAACGTTGAATTCGAAAATCACGAGATTTTTGGATTGGCAATGCCAACGACTTGTCCGGACGTACCAGATGAGATTTTAAATCCGAAGAACACTTGGGCTGATAAAGATGCCTACGACACAAAAGCCAATGAGTTGGCGGCGAAATTCGTGAATAACTTCGCGAAGTTTGAAGAAGGGTGTTCGGAAGAAATCATTGCTGCAGCGCCAAAAGTAAACGCGGACGCTTAAGCAAAAGCAATATTTGACTTAAAGCCCCGACTTAAATTGTCGGGGCTTTTTATTTTTACTCCATGCATCGATTCCTCGACCCTGATTTTGACCCCACCACAGGATTGCTAGACCCTGATGAAGCTCGCCATGCCGTGAAGTCGCTTCGGGTGAAGGTAGGTGATGAGATCGAAGTATGTGATGGTAATGGAAAGCTACATTCTTGTAGGGTAGCCGAAATCTTGAAGCGCGGTTTGAAGCTAAGTGTGATCGGAACTAGCACCTACCAAAAGCCAAAACAGAAACTCTATATCGCGATCGCCCCTACCAAGAACCCTTCTCGTTTCGAGTGGTTTGTCGAGAAATCGACTGAGATGGGAATCTGGAGCATTATTCCGATAAGCACGGAACGCTCAGAAAGACCGCGCATTAAAACCGATCGACTAAAGCGAATTGCAACTGCGGCATCTAAGCAGAGCCTTCGGATGTTTATTCCGAGAATTGAAGAGATTACAGATCTTGACGAAATCATCAAGTCTGAAATTCCAAATAAATACCTGGCTCACTGCTTAGACGACAATGAGAAAACAGAACTTCATCATGCCCTTGAAAAAGTTGATGGTGACACACTTGTTTTGATAGGGCCGGAAGGAGATTTCTCAGAGACAGAAATTAAAAAGCTCATGGCGAATGGGTTTCAGCCCGTTGCCCTTGGGCCAAACAGACTCCGGACTGAAACGGCTGGAATTTACACTTCAGCACTTTGGTCTGCTCGACTCGCTAATTGACTTCTCCATGTAAATGGAAAGGCCTATTTTCGTGAGAAACTTGGTATATGCGCATACTTGCCGTCATTTTCTTTGCACTTCTCAGTAGCTTCTCTTTTGGTCAGAATCAAAGCTCCTATGCCTTGGCTGTGCTGCAGTACAAAGGTGGCGGAGACTGGTATGCCAACCCAACGGCGGTGCCGAATCTCACCCAATTTTGTCGCGACAATTTGGGAATGAATCTCGGTGAAACCGAGTACGTGGAAGTAGGAAGCCCTACCCTTTTTGACTACCCTTTTGTACACATGACCGGGCATGGAAATGTGGTCTTCAGTGCAAATGATATCGAAAATTTACGCGCTTACCTACTCGGTGGTGGGTTCTTGCACATCGACGATAATTACGGGATGGACGCTTTTGTTCGAACGCAGATTCAGCGTGTATTCCCAGAAAATGAATTGGTAGAAGTGCCTTTCGACCATCCCATTTACCACCAGAGATATGATTTCAATCAGGGTTTGCCCAAGGTGCATGCCCACGACGATAATTCACCGCAGGGATTCGGTATTTTTCACGAAGGAAGAATGGTGCTTTTCTATAGCTACGAGAGCGATCTCGGTGATGGCTGGGAAGACGAGTCGGTACACGGCGATCCCGCCGAAGTACGAATGAAGGCGCTACAAATGGGAGCCAATTTGGTTCAATACGCTTTTACCGGGGAGCCCGATCCGAAACCATAATGCGAAATGGGAAGCTACGACTCCAGATGGTCCGCCATAAAGCATTACAAGCCTGCTAAGAGTCTACGCAGATTATTCAATACATCCACCTTCCTGGGGAATGTCCTGATTGCTCTAGGAATCACCTATCTCATACCGGCAGACCACATGAGTCATGCTATGGAGCTGGTTTTGTTTCTCACTATTCTAGCTGTGGGGTTGTGGATTACTGAAGCCATTCCCCCATTTGCCGTAGGGATTTTCATCATCGCATTTCTGGTCTTTTCGCTAGGGTCCGATTATTTTTTGGAAGAGCCTATGCCCGTTTCAAACTATGTGGGCACCTGGACCAGCGATGTGATATGGCTTCTCATGGGTGGTTTCTTTCTTGCCGAAGGAATGAAGAAGGTCAAACTCGATCGCTCCTTGTTTAGGTATACTGTCAGGAGATTTGGAAAAAAACCGAAACGCCTATTATTTGGAATGATGATGATGACCGGGCTCGCGAGCATGGTCATGTCAAATACCGCCACTGCAGCCATGATGATCTCCAGCATTATGCCTTTGGTAACCAAATTGGGGAAGGGCAATGCATTTACTCGAGCATTGATGATTGGGATACCGGCGGCGGCATCGGTTGGCGGCTTAGGAACTATAATCGGTAGCACGCCGAATGCGATCGCCGTAGGTGCTCTGGAGACTGTGGGCATTAAAATTAGCTTCCTTACTTGGATGTTGTTTGGTTTACCACTAGGCTTGATGCTCATCCGCGCATTTTGGAAATACCTTTGTCGAACTCAACTCAAGGAAGAGATTTCAATCGACTTGAGCTTTCTCGAAGAAGAGCCAGAGTACTTGGTACCCATGCGCGAAAAGCGAATTGTCATATTCACCTTGATTGCGACTATATTACTCTGGAGTACAGAGATTCTTCACGGCATTCCACTTGCAGCTACTAGTGCCGTGCCTATCGTTGTACTGACGCTTAGCCGAATTATCTCAGCCGAAGATGTACGCGCCTTGCCTTGGGATACCCTCATGCTCGTTGCAGGAGGTCTCGCGCTTGGTTTGGCAATCGTCGATGTGGGCTTGGCCGACACATTCCTTGGCTTCCTCGACGGCTTCCACTTCCCCATTTGGCTGCTAGCCATCATCTTTGGCTTACTCACCTTGGGTGTGAGCAATGTGATGTCAAATACAGCTGCCGCAGCCATACTCATACCCGTTTCCTTGGGGGTAGAAGGAATGTACCAGATAGCTATTCCGCTGATGGTCGCTTTGTTTGCCAGCTGCGCACTTTACCTTCCCGTGTCTACACCACCAAATGCAATCGCATATAGCACCAATCTCGTCGATCAAAAAGACTTCCGAATTTCTGGGGCCTACTTCGTGGTTCTGAGCCCATTTCTGATCTTCCCAATCAGTATTCTGATTGGGTATTTGATCATGAATGGATATACCCTTTAGTCTTCTCCAACTACAACAGTCGCCGTACTTTGGGCCGCCACACCGAAGAATCCAACCGCCGGTTTGTTCGGGTTTGTCAGGTTCTTTACGTTGCCTGGTACTGGTGCAGGTGGAGCATCAAATGGGCCCCCAACATCAGATGTCTGTCGGATGATTGAAAGGAAAAACTCGTATGCTCCACGCGAAATGTGCTCTTGGATGATCGTAACCGTATCAGGGATTGAGTAGAGCTCTTCCGTTACATTGAATTCATTAATATCATTCCCATCAACGAATTCATCTGCAGCTACAAATATCTCATCAGGCCCTTGATATTCTACTCCATTTAAGAAGGAACGCCACCTGTAATAATCGCCAACACCTGGTTTTTCCTGCGTATCAATCAGCACGTCGTAGATGTCATCTGGATTCTCGTCATTGTCTGGATCCGGCTCTTCTTCCGACAACTGCCAATAGATATCAAAAATCGGTACCACATCGTACATTTCTTCGGGATCGCTTAGGTATTCTTCCCCATTTTCAAGGGTGATGGCAAGCTGGTAAAGTCTTCCTTCTTCACCTGCTCCTTCATAAATGTATACACCCGGATCGGTCTCTAATAATTCAAACTCGTTATCCGCATCATCCATCAAGATTACTTCCGCGTTTGCAGCTACCGGCGCTGGTTGGTCATCGAAGTATGGAGTCGTATAAGTAAGCTTTACGGTATGAATGGTATCGAAGTTAGTGAGCCAACCTTCCACAACCAGGAATGTTTCTCCATCCGGAATATCCAGATCAACTTTGTCTTGGCATGAGCTCATAACGAAAACTCCAGCAGCCAGAATAAAAACGCTTTTGATTGATTTTAAAGATTTCATCGTCTTAGAAGTTTAGGTTAAAGGTTACACCAGGAATAATGGATCCGAAAATACTCAGCTGGTAAGCAGCTGTTTGTGTTGGGTTGTCTTCGTCTTGTCTAAAGAAAACGCTATAAGCATTTCTTCGGCCATACACGTTGTACAGCGAAAAGGTCCACGAACTTTCCCAGTGATCAGGCCGATCGATGAAGAAAAGGAACTTATCCTTTTTCTTCTGCGGTGTCAAGGTAGCCGACAAGTCCATTCGGTGGTAGGCAGGACCCCTTGCCCCATTCCTGTTGGTATAATTTGGAACGACCGTACCTTCATACACATAGCGCGAATCTGGATAAGTAGCCGGCCTACCCGTCATAAAGGCAAAGTTTCCACCAAACTTCCATTTCTCATTCAACTTGAATAGAGCGACAACACTCAAATCGTGTGTCTTATCATAGTTTGAAGAATACCAGTCGTTGCGGTTTATTCCATCCACTTTAAGCTCCGAACGGCTCAAGGTATAGCTGATCCAACCAGTCCATCGCCCTTTCACTTTTTCAAGCTGAAACTCCAATCCATATGCTCTTCCTATTCCCTGAGTAAGTTCCGTTTCGAGATTGTCGTTTAGGAGAAGTTCAGCGCCATTTTTATAGTCGAGCAGATCCTTATAGTCTTTGTAGTACCCTTCCACAGAAAACTGGTAGGTATTTTCTTTGAAGTTTCTGAAGTATCCAACAGACACCTGATCTACTGTTGCCGGCTCAATATATTCTCCTGCAGGCATCCAAATATCGATAGGCGTAGCCGCCGTGGTATTCGAAACCAGGTGAAGGTATTGACGCATTCGGTTGTAACTCGCTTTCACAGAGACTTCGTCAGAGAAGCTATAGTTCAGAGCAAGTCTCGGCTCCCATGCGTCAAAATCGGCAATCTTGTCTCCTTTTCCAAAGCTTACAGTATCCGTCAAATTATCATCAGTTCGCTCGCCATCGTATTTATAGACATTTCGCTCACCCTTGTTCATGAAGTAGCTATAACGCAATCCGTATTGAATAGAAAACTTCTTTCCTATTTTCTGCTCATTTCCAATGTAAGCAGCCACTTCTGTAGCATATTGCTTTTGGACTTCGATCACGTCAAAAATAGATTCAGAGCCCGTTCCTTCAGCCTTACCTGGTGAAAACTGGTAGAATGTAACCTGAGCACCAAAATCAAGCGTGTTATTGACATTAGGGAAGTACGTGAAGTCGGCCTTTAAGTTGGTGTTTTGAACACCAGCACCCCATTTAAATGCTGTGGTTCCTTCTGGTATGGCCAGGGAGTAGTTATAATCGCTATACACGGCTGTGAAGTTCGAAAAGAGCTGCGGCCCAAACAGGTGGTTCCACCGTGCTGTGGCCGTGGTATTTCCCCAAGCAAACTTAAATTCGTCATCGAAATTGAAGACGTCTTTACCGATATACCCCGAAAGGAAAACCCGGTTTTTGTCGTCTATCTTGTAGTTAACTTTTCCGTTTACATCGTAAAAGAAAAGCTGATTTCCCTTCAAATCATTGTTCACGATTGGAAGGAAGATATCGCCATAAGAGCGGCGACCAGCGATCATAAACGAAGCCTTGTCTTTCACAATAGGCCCTTCGAACATCAAGCGACTTGAAACGAGGCCAATACCTGCGGTACCACCAAATTTCTTGCTGTTTCCTTCTTTCTGGCGCACATCGAGTACACTTGAAAGGCGACCACCATATTTTGAGGGTATTCCACCTTTATACAGCGTCAAATCTTTTACCGCATCGGCATTGAAAACAGAGAAAAACCCGAAAAGGTGCGATGAGTTAAATACTGAAGCTTCATCAAGAAGGATTAGGTTTTGATCAATGTTTCCACCTCGAACGTTAAAACCTGTTGCTCCTTCACCAACGGTTGATACACCGGGTAGGAGCTGGATGCTTCGAATAATGTCAACTTCTCCCATAAACTGCGGTATTTCCTTGACCTGTTTGGCGTCCAGGCGTTCTACACCGGTTTCGAGACTCGTTACGTTTTGGTTTTCTTTCTCAGCGGTGATTTCAACTGTTTGGAGGAGTTGTTCATCAGAACTCATTTCAATTTCAAGGGTCGTGCTCTCTGTGAGTTCCACTGTCTTTTGAATGGCCTGGTAGCCCAAAAAGTTGTAGGTCACATTATAAGTGCCTGGCGAAAGGGAGATGGAGTAAAATCCGTAAACGTTGGTTACCGTTCCAGACTTAATTTCATCTACATAGACGGTCGCACCGATCAGACCTTCTCCCGTATTGCCATCCTTTATGTAACCACTCAAGGTTACCTTCTGGGCTTGGGAGCTAATTCCGATCAGCAAGAAAAGTGCTGTAATAAAGCGCATTGGTTTAGCGTGTTTCGTTTTTGATTGATTGATTTTGGTTTAATGACCACGCGATCTTTAAAGGTTGCATTGGCGACGCAAATTTCTTCAAATTGAAACAAATGAACACCCATAAAGGATGAAAGGAATCATTAAGTAGTTGAGTGGTATGTATGGGGTATTAACTGTCAAAAAAAACAGGGCCAAAGCCCTGTTTCATTGCGAATTTTAACATTTATCTGTTGAAGAGTTCCTATTTAATAGAAAGAATGAGTACGTAGTCGCCCACCTGAGAATTCACTAAAATCAATAGAACTGAGTCACTTCGAGTGCCCCGAATCCTTTCGGGGTGTATCGAGAAGTAGTACGAACATGAGCTCCTTAATGGGTCTCGATACGATTCACTCCTATTGTCGTAGTTCACCCTGACGTTGTCAGTCAGGACTTTGGCTCGACCTGACAACTACTGGACACTGACAAAGTTTGTAGGATCCCTACTTTTTGATCATCAGTTAAAAGCTGATGAATCGTATTTGAGAATTAGAATTGTAAACGATACATGAAGTCGGGAAAGAATCCAGTTTGAGTAACGGTATCAATTTGATCAGTCACAGGGTTATACCTATCCAGAAATACATTTTCGCGATCAGTCACGTTTTGGAGATCAACGAAAAATTGATGCGAAACCTTGCTCTTCTTGCTATTGATTCTGAATCCAAACTTGACATCCAGCCGAAAGTATTCTTCATAGCGCTCGCTGTAAGCTCTATCTTCCAGATAAACTTCTCTCCCATCATTTGCCCTGGTAGCTTCCAAATCAATTGGCGTGTAGGGCGTTCCACCTGTTGTGGTGATTTTTGTATCGAATGTAATCGCGTTTTTCTTGGTCTTTCCCACAGCCCATTCTTTACCAAATAGGCCATTGAGCACATAGTTGTTGTTAAATCCGGTATTTCGCTCAACTCCATCACTTCCTTCGTACTTCGATTCATAAAACGAACCAGTAGCGAGCAAGTAATACCCATTGCTAAAGAATTTTTCTACCGTCAACTCGAGACCGTAATTAAACCCATCGCCTTCGCTCACCAATGATCCACGCTCGTTGAAAATGAAATCGGCCCCTTCATTTAACACGGAGTAAGAACTTGGAACCAGCTCGATAGGCACATTAAACAGTTGCTGATAGTAGGCTTCAGCCTTGAATCTCCAGTTGTCCGCAAAGCGAAAGTCGTAGGCTAAAACGAGGTGATGGCTCTTCATGAAGTCGAGATCCGAATTTGTTCTCTCAAAGACTCCCGTGCTCGTTTCTTCTTCGTAGACTAAAATTGGAAAAGGTACGAGTTGGCTGTGCAGTCCGTAGGCCAGAGAAACTCTTTGTCTTGGTTGAAATTGCCATGAGAGTCCGGTCCGTGGCTCGATGGAGTTTGCTCCGTTGTAATCGGAATACTGGTTGTGAAGTCCAAGGTTCCAACTCAAATTGTCGGTAAACTTGTATTCACCTTGAGCATAGACTTCCACCAAAGGAGATATCTCATCAATATCGCGAACGGGAATAAAATAATCCGGAACCCCATCTCCATCATTATCTGGAATTTCAACGCGCATATCTCGGTCTTTCACGTGACTTTTCAAATGGTAGGCCTGAACCATTGCCCCAGCTCTGAGATTAAATCGTGCATTAAATTTCTTGTTGTACTGAGTTGAAATGGTGTATCTCATTTCTTCATCTTCCACTTCCGTGGCTCTGTACTTTCCTGTCTCAGCATCCTGATCGTCGTAAATGTAGTTGTCCTGCTCATAGTCACTTGTCATAAGCGTTGTACCGATAGTCGTCTTCAAATAGGACGTATTATTGAATCTAATCGTGTGATTTAAACCAATCAAGCCAAGCGAATTGGAAACAAAGGCATCTTGAGTAGGATCGGCAAAAAGGTCATTCTCATCTATTTCATCTCCAAAGAAATCGATGGAGCTTAGCCCTCCCATACCAAAGAGTTCAAAACGTCCGAGCTTTGATTCACCAAAATTCAACTTGAAGGATAAATCTTGATAGTAGGGTATCGCAGATGTTCCTGTCGCTGCAAGGCTCGCAATACCATAGCGGTACGAAACCAGAAAAGACGACTGATTATTCTTACTCAAAGGTCCTTCGGCCATGATCTCTGCACCGCTAAAGGCCGAAGCTTGAGCTGTAAACTCGTACGTATCCGTATTTCCATTTCTAAACTTCACGTCGAATACCGCTGCATTGGCGTTTCCATATTCGGCGGGAAAAGCTCCGGTGAGAAAATCTGATGTTCTGAGAACGTTTGTATTCAGAGCACTTACTGGGCCACCCGTAGTACCCAGTGTAGAAAAGTGGTTGGTGGTACCGATGGGCAGCCCATCAATCCGCCAAAGCACACCTGTTGGCGAGTTTCCGCGCACGATGATGTCATTTCTCGCATCATCTGCAGCGCGGACTCCGGCAAAGTTCGTAGCCAATCTAGCCACATCGTTTCGGCCACCTGAGTAGCGCTGTACTTCTTCCAGGCTAAAGGTTCTGGCACTTACCTTGGCCATTTCATTATTGGGCCTGTCTTTGTCAGACTCTGCTGTGATCACTACTTCTTGAAGACTTTCCACCGATTCTTCGAGCATGATATTCACGACCACTTCCTTTCCGGCTGTGACCAGAACATTGGGAATGGTCTGAGTCTTATATCCGATGTACTTCACCAGAAGTACCTGACGACCGGTGGGGACGTTTTCCAATTTAAACTGCCCATTCATGTCTGTGGTTGTTCCCATGAATGGATCAGAGTCTACGAGAATGATGTTTACTCCTGGCAGAGGAAATTGAGAGTTCAAATCCTTTACGGTTCCTTTGACCGTTTGTGTCTGCTCCTGAGCTCGTGAGAGAAATGGAACAAGAAATAAGATTGATAAAATTAGAAGCGTTCTCATGACGTATTGGTTATCGATTGGAGAGCTAAAGTATTTGCCCACAACCGCCTACAAAACCAAATCGTGGTGACTTGACTAATAAACCCCTTGAAACGGAAAATGGACAAGTTGAAACGGGAGCTGAACTTCCAGAACGAATGATTCGCGGTTCAAACTCCGAAAACGCCGCTTCATACCGATCATTTTTCATTTGAATCAAATTCGTTCAAGGCGCAAGAATGATTTGTATAATTTTGGAAGGCATGCAATTAAAGAGATTGATAAAGGAACCCTGGCCGCGAATAATCGGAATTCCGATTGTGAGCTTTCTGATTGTCTTAATCTCGCATCCCGATGAGATCACCATTCTTAAGTACCTCGTCACCTTGACTTTTGTGAGCGTGATGTGGAATGGCGATTGCTTCATCATTCTCGGTTTTCGAAAGCGCTGGCCCCTGCTCAGAGATACCCACAAACGAATTATTGCAACGGCTTTGGCTGTCTGTGCCTTCAATATTTCAGCCGATTTGGTAATCTGCTCTGGAATGGAATTTATCGGTGTACCCGGATTTGGTGGGCCTGAAGAAGGTTTTGTCGACAATCTCAGCAAAAACCTGATCACGACTTTTATCATCGGAACGCTTTATGAAACGGGATACTTCTTCGAAAAATGGCGTCACCAAACCATCGAGATGGAGAAAGTAAGAAGTCAGCAACTGCGCTCCGAGCTGAGTGTTTTGAAAAATCAAATTTCTCCGCATTTTTTGTTCAACAGCCTGAATACACTCGTAACGCTCATCCACGAAAATCAAGTTCAAGCGGCTCAGTTTACAGAAAAGCTAAGCGAAGTGTATCGCTACATCCTTCAGCATAAAGACAAAGAGATTGTAAAGCTTGAGACCGAACTGGAATTTGTGAATGCCTACAACTTCCTGATGAAAATGCGCTTTGAAGACAGCCTTCATCTTAAGATCCGTGTCAGTAAGGAAGAAAAGGAAAAGTTTATTGTTCCGCTTTCGATTCAGATGCTTGTGGAAAATGCTGTAAAGCACAATGTAGTCTCTCAGTCGAAGCCGTTGGAAGTCGAAATCTTTGTTGACTCAGGTCAGAAATTGATCGTGCGAAACAACCTTCAGAAAAAACTTCAAGGAGTAAACTCCATGAAGACAGGCTTGAAAAACATTGAGCGTCAGTACCACTATTTGAGTCAAAGAGAAGTGGATATTTTCGAAACAAAGAGCCATTTCACGGTCGTGCTGCCCCTTATTGAGCTCAGTCCAGAAATTGAACACCTATCGGCATGAGAGTTCTGATTATAGAAGACGAAGCGCCGGCCTACCGCCGACTCAACACCTTACTCATCGAAAATTGCCCGGATTTTGAAGTAGTGGACGTTATTGATTCTGTAGATGACGCCGTCAAATGGCTCCGCAATCTCCCAAGCCCCGATTTGATCTTCTCCGACATTCAATTGGCTGACGGCTTGAGCTTTGAGATTTATAAAACAGTTGACGTTTCTTGCCCCATCATTTTCACTACGGCCTACGACGAATACATGCTCGATGCCTTCAAGACCAACGGGATCGATTATCTTCTAAAACCCATTAAGCAAGAAGCGCTCATACAGAGCATTGAGAAGTTTCACAAGCTGCGTTCGGATAAGTCGAAGACGACAAACTTCAATCAAATACTGGAGTATTTTCAGAAGAAGGAGAACAATTACAAGAGTCGGTTTCTTATCAAGGTAGGAACCAAACTCGTGCCTATTCAAACCAGTGACATTGGGTATTTCTTGAGTTCTGATGGAAATACGGAACTCGTTGCTCGAAACGGAAAACACTACATTGTAGATCACACGTTAGATGAACTCGAATCCATGCTAGATCCGCAGAGCTTCTTCCGATTAAACCGTCAGTTTTTAAGTCATGTAGAAAGTATTGAAGCGATACATCAATACTTTAAAGGCAAACTCAAAATTCAATTGAACCCACAGACCAATGAGGACGTGATCGTAAGCCGCGATAAGGCTCGCAGTTTTAAGAATTGGATGGATGGGGTGGAGTGATTACTCAACCACCAACTTCGTACGAGCGATGGTTCTTCCTTCTTTGGTAAGACTGGTTAAGTAAACCCCAGAGCTTAGCCCAGAGATATCGAGATCGTATTGAAGTTCTGTGTTCACTTGTTCTTGAATTACTACCCTACCCTGAAGGTCGATCACTTGAAGCTGGCTACCGAGTAGGTTTTCATCCTTTATCGTTACCAGTCCATTGCTGGCTGGATTGGGGAAAAGATTTAAATCGTAGGCTTCTGGTTCTTCCGTATCTGAAATCATAATCCCTTTGAAAGAGCCCGCTTCCAAAAATACTCCTGAATTTAAGGCTCCGTCTAATAAATCGCAAACGGCAAACTTAAAGTGGTATTCTTCACCAAATTCTACTTCACTATAGGCTTCGAACATAGTTGTATACCCATTAAGCCTAATTCCTCCTGACACTGGATTTTGATTTTCGACAAAGTAAATTGCGTTGTCTTGCCAGTTCGGATCGATTTCCGCGCAGTACTCTTCACTACCAAACACTGCAGGAACCCCTCCATTCACCGTATTAATTGCCACAGGAATACTATCTGTATTAGGAACAATGGCGATGTTCTTCGCATTATTCGCATAAGGTCCGTTTATTCCAGGGCCACTGATAAAAAGTCCAAAGACATCATTGAACATGGAACAGGTATAGTCCGTGTACTCATATGATCCAAAAACATAATTGAAGACAACAGCGTCGCCAGATATCACAGCGTCAAATTCTATCACAGCGCAGTCACGTACATTGGCGCCATTCGACATATCAATGATATCCTGATCTGAATAATTCTCAAATTCAACGTATTCGTATTCCCACCCTTCGAAAGATTCTTTTGCATCACCTGTAGCCATCACCAAGCCAGCATCGATATCAAATCCCGTAGAATAACCACCCCAAAAAACACCAATTTGTACACTTACCTGATCCCCGCTCATCCCATTGAATGTTATGTTTGAAACTTCAGTCAATATCCCACTGTCAAAAAAGTCAAGTATGGTCTCTTCGCCAGTGAAGTCTTGGTTCACTTCTATTTGACTTGTCGCGGTAAATGGGGCGATTAGGAATGTAAAGAGAATAGGTAAAAAGTAGTTTTTCTGCATGATCATCGTGTTTGAGAATCTACAAGATAATCATTTGAAAAAAACTTTTACTTGAACAAACTAAACGTCACCTACTTAAAAAAGTACTTTAACTGGGTCGCGTACATTCCGATCCAGATTAGGCCCCAGAGCAGGTTAAAGGCCGTAACGATCTGACCGAAGGTATTGAAGATTCCAAAGTAGGCCGATGAAAAAGCCATCCCCAACTGAGCGAGGATATAGAGTGGAAATCCGACTTTATTAAGTCGGTACATCAGCATAACACCTACAAATTGAATTCCGCTGAACAAAAAGTTTGACGCGCCAAAGTTCCCCATGTTTAGGGAGAGATTCCGGTAGTAATCGTGAATCATTTCCTTAAAGCCCTCGATCGGAACGGTGAATTGATCGAGTTGGCTGTAGAGCTGCTCCAGGTATTCGGCATCGACTTCGGGCGGCGACAAAGCTGTGCTCGCACCAGAAAGCATCCCGTACATGGCGCTAAAACCACTGAGTCCGCATAGCACGCGCAAAAACGTGGTTCGTTTAGCCATGTATCTCCGGCTTGTAATTCGAAACGAAAACTCTCGATTTCTCCATCAGTGGCGACATTTCCGCGTCTTCTTTCAAGTAAGGAACTGACTGGCGGTATGCCTTGTGAAGATTTTTGATTTTGGAAGCCACGCCATCTAAGCCGCGAAGGTCGAGTCCCTGCATAGCGTTGAAAAGCTCAATTCCCAAAATCGTTTCAACATGATTAACCACTTGAAGGGCTTTCACCGCCGCGTTGGCTCCCATGCTTACGTGGTCTTCTTGCCCGTTTGACGAGTCGATGGTATCGACTGATGCAGGCGTACAAAGCTGCTTGTTTCGGCTCACGATAGATGCCGCAGTGTATTGCGGAATCATAAAACCAGAATTCAGTCCCGGATTAGCGACTAGGAATGCAGGTAATCCGCGCTCCCCACCTACGAGCTTATACACTCTTCGCTCAGAAATGCTCCCTAGTTCCGCCAAAGCGATAGAAAGGAAATCGAGGGAAATGGCCAGCGGTTGCCCATGGAAATTACCCGCCGAAATCACATCGTCAGAATCGGGAAAAACCGTTGGATTATCAGTCACGGCGTTGATCTCGTTTTCGAGTACCGAGCGAATATGCGTCACGGCATCGCGTGATGCACCGTGCACTTGTGGCATACACCGAAAGCTGTATGGATCCTGCACATGGGCTTTTTGCTTGTGGAAATTTTCGCTGTCGTCCAAAATGGCCCTGATATTGGCTGCCACTTGGCGCTGCCCAGCGTGATTTCGAATGGCGTGAACTTCGTCTTTGAAAGGTTCGTGACGACCATCATAAGCTTCCAAAGAAACGGCTCCAATCAAATCGGCCATATCTAGAAGTTGTTCGGCTTTCTGACAGAGCCAGGTACCGTAAGAACTCATAAACTGCGTTCCGTTCAAAAGGGCCAAACCTTCCTTAGAGCGCAAGGCAATCGGCTCCATATTTCGCTCAGCCAAAACTTCGCTAGTCTGACGTATCTCGCCATCCACGCGAACTTCCCCCAAACCGAGAAGTGGAAGCGACATATGCGCCAATGGTGATAAATCGCCGGAAGCGCCAAGGCTCCCCTGCTCATATACCACCGGAAGAATATCGTTGTTGAAGTGCCAGATCAACCTTTCTACAGTAGCGACTGTGACACCACTGTGACCGTAAGAAAGTCCCTGGATTTTCAGAAGAAGCATCATCTTAACCAGGTGTGAAGGCACTTCGGCACCCGTACCACAGGCGTGCGACATGACCAGATTTTTCTGGAGTTGCTCCAAGCTTTCTTTGCCAATAGGCGTATTGCAAAGCGATCCAAATCCGGTATTGATCCCGTATATCGGGTGTTCTGACCGAGCGATCTTATCATCGAGAAACTCACGGCATTTTTGAATCTTGGTGCGTGCCGCTTCCGAAAGTTGAAGCGTGGCTCCCGTTTCTACCAATTCATTAACCTGAGCTATACTCAGTCGATGATGATCAATTTCGTGTGTCATAGTCTAAAATTTCTGGAGAAGCGCGTCTTTCGACAATTGCTCCTGTTCGCCTGTAGCCATGTCCTTCAATTTGACAAGACCTTCGGCCATTTCATCTTCACCTACCATTGCCACAAAGGGTATACGCTTGTCGTCGGCGTATTTCATCTGCTTCTTCATTTTGGCCGAATCGGGGTAAAGCTCGGCTTTGACGCCGTTCTTTCTGAGTGCAGAAACCAAGTCGTGGCAGTAATCAGCTTCCGTATCACCAAAATTCACAAATAGGACCTGCGTGCTCGACGCAGATGTTTTATCGAATCCATCGAGAGCTTCGAGAAGATCGTAAATTCGATCGGCACCAAACGAAATCCCAACGCCCGATACACCAGGCATTCCGAAAATACCAGTGAGATCGTCGTAGCGACCACCACCGCAGATGCTTCCCACCTGATGCTCCGTATTGGGCACCACTTCAAAAATGGCTCCCGTATAATAGTTCAATCCGCGCGCCAGGCTCAAGTCGAACTGGAGTTTTGCGCTATCCAAGCCAGCCTTCTCAACCCGCTCAAAAATAAAGTCGAGCTCTTCAATCCCCTTCAATCCTTCAGCCGAATTGGCGAAAATGTCTTTCAAAGCATTTGATCGCTCCATCCAGGGAACATCTTCTTTGGCGGTGGTGAGCACATTCTCGAGCGTGGCGCAGGCCTGATCTGAGAATCCCTGATTCTTCAAGTCTTCCAGAACTTTATCGAGCGGCATTTTATCGAGCTTGTCGATGGCAATGGTCAGCGCCATCATACGATCGGCTTCACCCACCAAGTCAGCTAAGGCAGCTAGGATTTTCCGGTTGTTGATGCGAATCGTAACGGGAATATCGAGTTGGGTAAAAACCGCATCGAAAATTTCCACAAACTCAATCTCACAGCGAAGTGAATCGGTGCCAACCACATCGGCATCGCATTGAAAAAACTCGCGGTATCGTCCCTTCTGCGGACGATCGGCTCTCCACACCGGCTGTATCTGGTACCGACGAAATGGAAACTCAATATCGTTGCGGTGCTGAACAACAAATCGCGCAAAAGGCACGGTTAGGTCGTATCGGAGGGCTCCGTCGGCGAAACTATTCAAAAGCTGGTTTGAAACAGCTGGGTTTAACTCCCCTTCCGAGTCCTTTAGTTTCGTTTGCCGAACTACGTTCTGAATCACTTTCCCAAGCTTCTCTCCTCTCTGCAGAATCTTAAAAATCAACCGGTCCCCTTCTTCCCCGTATTTTCCGGTAAGAGTTTCGAGATTCTCCATAGCCGGCGTTTCAATAGGCTGGTATCCGTACTTTTCAAACACCGTTTTAATGGTGCCAAAAATGTAGTTTCGACGCTGAACGACCTGTGGTAAAAAATCTCTGGTTCCCTTGGGAGTGGATGGTTTCATGGAGGTTTAGTAGAGGGTAGTTAGTAGTGGGTAGTTGGTATGTAGTATTGGGGTTTAGCCGCGTACTAGTTTGCGGTATTTGATTCGCTTTGGTCCAACATCGCCAAGGCGCTTCTTCTTATTTTCTTCGTATTCGCTATACGTACCTTCGAAGTAATAGACTTGTGAGTCGCCTTCGAACGCGAGAATGTGGGTGCAAATTCGGTCGAGGAACCAACGGTCGTGAGAGATGACCACGGCACATCCCGCGAAATTCATAATTCCTTCTTCGAGCGCACGCAGCGTGTTCACATCAATATCGTTGGTAGGTTCATCGAGAAGTAGCACGTTGGCTTCGGTCTTCAAGGTCATGGCTAAGTGAAGTCTGTTACGCTCTCCACCTGAGAGCACGCCTACTTTCTTGTTTTGGTCAGAACCATTGAAGTTGAACTTCGACACGTAGGCACGCGAGTTAACACGGGCACCACCGATATCCATGACTTCTGTTCCACCAGAAACCACTTCCCAGACTGTTTTCTCTGGATCGAGGTCGGCGTGGGTTTGATCAACGTATCCGATCTGAACCGTATCACCAATTTTAATCTCTCCGCTGTCGGGCGTTTCCTGCCCCATGATCATTTTGAAAAGCGTCGATTTTCCAGCTCCGTTAGGCCCGATGATTCCAACGATACCAGCCGGTGGAAGCTTGAAGTTTAGGTGCTCGTAAAGGAGTCGATCACCAAATCCTTTTGAAACTTCGATGGCATCGATTACTTCATTACCCAAACGCTGACCGTTCGGAATCGGAATCGCCAATCGCGCTTCTTTCTCCTTAGCTTCTTCACCAAGCATTTGCTCATAGTTGTTCAGACGCGCTTTGTTCTTGGCATGACGCCCTTTTGGATTCATCCGAACCCAGTCGAGCTCGCGCTCCAGCTCCTTTCTTCGCTTGCTTTCTTGCTTTTCTTCCTGAGCCAATCGCTTCGACTTCTGATCTAGCCATGAGCTGTAGTTTCCTTTCCACGGAATACCTTCTCCACGGTCGAGCTCGAGAATCCATCCGGCCACATTGTCAAGGAAGTAACGGTCGTGCGTTACAGCCAGCACAGTTCCTTTGTACTGCTGCAAGTGTTGCTCCAGCCACTGCACCGACTCGGCGTCGAGGTGGTTGGTAGGCTCATCGAGCAAGAGTACATCGGGCTGCTGAAGAAGCAATCGACAAAGAGCCACACGGCGGCGCTCACCACCCGATAGGTTTTTGATCGGCGTATCGCCTTCGGGTGTGCGAAGGGCGTCCATGGCAATCTCCAGCTTAGTATCGAGATCCCAGGCTCCAAGAGCTTCGATCTTGTCTTGCACTTCGGCCTGACGATCGATCAACTTTTGCATTTTGTCAGGGTCGTTCATGATCTCTTCGTCCATGAACTTGTTGTTGATGTCTTCGTACTCAGCGAGCACATCAGTGATTTCTTTCACACCTTCCATCACCACTTCCTTCACCGTCTTGGTCTCATCGAGCTTAGGCTCCTGCGGGAGGTATCCCACCGAATAACCGGGGCTCCAAACCACTTCGCCTTGATAGGCTTTATCGAGCCCAGCGATGATTTTCATCACGGTTGACTTACCAGCTCCGTTGAGACCGAGAATACCGATTTTGGCACCGTAGTAAAAGGACAGGTAAATGTCCTTGAGAATATGCTTTCCAGTTGGTGTGGTCTTGTTGACCTTCACCATGGAGAATATGACTTTTTTGTCTTCGCTCATGGGGAAAATTTTGGACTGCGAATATCGGAAAAATAGTAGTGGGTAGTGGGTCTTGAGTCGGTTAATTTACGGATAGAACAAAGTCACATCGAGCGAATTTTCTGAGCGCTTAGAAGAAAATTAGTGTTGGGGTGGATCATCTGGGCATGCAGATTTGTCTTATTGGGATGAACGGATGAATCGATACGGACAATCTTAATACCTTACCAGTGATTCTTAAATCTGTGAAATGAAAATCTTTCGCCGCCTGCGCAAATCTTTGATTGATAGAAATAGAATAATGCGATACTTCCTTTATGCTTTGGGAGAAATCGTGCTCGTTGTTTTGGGTATTCTAATCGCCCTGCACTTCAATTCTCAAAAAGAGCTCCAAAAAAATAGATTAAAGGAATCGGCTTATTTGGCCGAGCTATACAAGGAATCATCAGAGAATCTGATTCAGTTGGAAAGAAATAAGAAGGCGTATGAAGAGTCGCTGAATGCGACAAATATCTTTTTGCGACATTATAACAAGTTTGATCAAGCTACTTCAAGAGACTCATCAATGATGTATGCTCCGCTCATTTTTCGGGGCATATCATTCAATCCGTCAACCGGTGTTGTTGAATCCTTGATAAGCACAGGGGCCATTCAGCAAATCCAAAATGATTCGCTCCGCTACTTAGTCGTGACATGGAAAGATATACTCAAGGACTTCAGTGAACAAGAAGAGAATTCGAGAAGTTTATGGATCAACCGTGTGGAACCATACCTGATCAAACATGGAGACTTTCTTAATCCTGCGTCAGAAAAAAACCTAGCCTTGTTTCAAGATCCAGTTTTCTTGAACATGGTTTCACGAAGACAATTTTACGTTTCGTCTATCCTTCATGCCCTCCGCGAAGAACCTATAGAACGAAATTTGCGCGAGATGGTGCGCTTGTCTTCACCAGAATAGCCGCAAAGTGACCTGAATTCAAATGATACTTGCAGTCACATCGAGTGAATTTTCTGAACGCAAGGGAGAAAATTTGTATCGAGATGGACGACAATGACCCTAAAGTGACCTAATCATTTTTGGGTCATAAGTAGCCCATGACCCAAGAACAACTACCCCTTTACAGGAATCCGCTTCAAAGCTTCCAGCGTAAAGTCCCAATACTTCTGAACCGAGGTAATCTGAACTTTCTCGTCGGGTGAATGAGCACCGCGGATGTTCGGCCCGAAGGAAATCATCTCCATCTCCGGGTAGTTTGTTCCGAGAATTCCGCACTCTAATCCAGCGTGACAAGCCAATACGTTTGGCTCTTCGTTGTTGATCTCTCGGTATAGATCGCTCATGATTTTCACAAGATCAGACTCGGGCTGTGGCGTCCAACCGGGGTAAGACCCCGATAGCTTTACCGCCCCACCAATGTTTTCGAAATTGGCGGTGATGGCTTGAGCCAAATCGTCCTTTTCTGAATCTACAGAGCTACGATTTAAGCAAAGGATCTCGTAATTCCCATCTTTGATTAAGACGCGCGCCAGGTTGTTGCTTGTCTGTACCAGATCGGCAATATCGGGACTCATGCGGTAGATGCCGTTGTGACAGGCGTATATCGCGTTCAATATCTGGGTTGTGAAGTTCTCATTTACAGCTTTTCCTCCTGCCCCAGGCTCTAAAACCACAGACAGATTCGGGTCAGTTGTGCTGTACTCGGCTTTGATGGTTTGGGTCAATTCTGCCAACCACGTTTCGAAGGACGACTTATCAGCAACGGCGATCTCAGCATGGGCTTCGCGCGGAATGGCATTTCGCAATCCACCGCCATCAAATGAGATCAGAGCGATATCGAATTTCTTCTTAGCCATCCACAGGATCCGGTTCAAGAGCTTGTTCGCATTTCCAAGTCCCTTGTGGATGTCCATACCGCTGTGTCCACCATTCAGACCTTTCACGGTTAATTTCAAACGAGTTGAATCTGCTGAAACATCTGTCAAATGGTAGGTGCCCGAAATGGTAATATCCACCCCACCGGCACAGCCAATGCTCAATTCATCATCGTCTTCGGTATCGAGGTTTAGCAGGTATTTCCCGGTCAACTCGCCGCCTTTTAAGCCAAGAGCTCCCGTCATTCCCGTTTCTTCATCGATGGTAAACAGTGCTTCGATAGGCGGGTGTGCGATGGTATCGCTCGAAAGAATCGCCATAATCGTGGCCACGCCAATTCCATTATCAGCGCCCAAAGTAGTTCCCTTTGCCTTCACCCAATCTTCATCCACGTACATCTGAATGCCCTGAGTATCAAAATCAAAGTCAGTGTCGTTGTTCTTCTGGTGAACCATATCGATGTGACTCTGCATCACGATAGTGGCACGATCTTCCATTCCAGCTGAAGCGGGCTTGGTGATAATCACATTCCCGATTTCATCAACGCGCGTTGGTAGATTGAGCTTCTTTCCGAAGTCAACCATAAAGGCTCTCACGCGCTCTTCCTTCTTACTCGGCCGCGGCACGGCGTTGAGATCGGCAAAATGGTTCCACAAAGATTCGGGTTGGAGTGATCGTACTTCTTGGCTCATGTTCTTTATTTTGAAGGGCAAAGTTAATAGGCACAATCGAAGAAAAAAGGCGTTAATTTGTCAACCTGCCATGAAGCTTTTTTACTACATCTCAGGATATGGAAGAAATGCCTTGCCGGTGTGCTATTTTCGAAGCTACTACCGGAAGCTTCGCGCATACGAGAAATCAATTGATCAACAGGTAATAACAGACCGACTCGATTACTATTTCAAAGTTAATCAACCTTTCCCCATTCCCGAAAAAGCCGTGGCCGTCAAGGATTTCAAAAAGACGAAAGGCACGGGCTACTTTCTCGATCTGAAGGAGTTTCTTCACTATTTCAAAAAGGATACCCGTTTTGCCTACAAGTTTGGGGACGATCTGGATGTATATACCTATCCCACGCTTTTCAAGGCGCGCCCACTCACTGAAAACAACGCCAACTCCATTCTCTTTAAGCTCAATAAAAAGCGGCATTTCCAGTGGGTGAAAGACGCGAAGCCCTACGAAAGCAAAAAGGACAAACTCGTGTGGCGCGGTGGCGCCTATTGGCCTTTGCGGAAGGAGTTTGTGGAGCGGTATTGGGATCATCCGCTGATGGATGTTGGGCAGACCAATAAGCCAGCCGAAGATGTGGCCTGGCAGAAAGAGCCGATGCCGATAAAGGAACAGCTGGGCTACAAATTTATCGCTTGTCCAGAAGGAAACGATGTGGCGACTAATTTGAAATGGGCTATGAGTTCAAATTCGCTCTGCATCATGCCGCGACCTACTTGTGAAACCTGGTTTATGGAAGGACGACTCGAGTCTGGAAAACACTACGTGGAAGTCAAGTCAGACTTCTCGGATCTTCCAGAAAAAATCGAGTACTACCTGGCTCACCCCGATGCGGCGAAGGCGATTATCGATCAGGCGCATGCATTCGTAGCACAGTTTCAAGATCGGCTGCTCGAAGACCTGCTCTGCCTAAAAGTGCTGGAACGGTACGCGGAAATGAGCGGCCAGAAAAATGCCTTGAAGTTTGATTGATATGGAATTTCCCTTCAAAACAAGTCAAAAGGCGTTTTCGAGCGATCACTTGATTGAGAGCTTCCGCAGCTTTATGGCAAAACCCGAATCGTACAAGGAAAAGTATTTGCAGAAAGAGATGAACTGCGCATTCGACGGCTATTCGTACCAAGGCCAAAGCGATAGCTTGAATCAATATCCCGAAGACAAACTCCACTCCTTTGTACTCTCCGATCTGGAGCCAGCCGATCGGTTTCCCAATGAGTTTCAATCTTTTCTCAAGAAGGATTGGAAATCGATAAAGAAAGAGATTCGCGAAATAGAGCTCAAAACCATCGAGTCCATCGCCCTACCTGGACTCAAAGAGTTTTACGAGAATCACATCGGTCATATGGTCTCTTGCAATTTTTATCCTGCTGATAAAGATGCTTCGAGCGTTTACAATTCCGCACCCCGACTGACTAACCACAGCGATGTTTCTCTATTTACCGTTTTTGCCTTTGGGAATCCCGAAGGGCTCATTTACGAGCGGGAAGATGGGGAGTTTGAATCGCTCGGACAGGTTGACAACTTTGTGAGCTTCCCGGGCTATCTTCTGGAGTGGCTGACGGATGGTGAGCTCAAAGGATTGAACCATCGGGTGGAGACTGATACGACGAATGAGCGCTGGTCATTTGCCAGCTTTTCGCTCGTAAAGCCCGAAGCGCCTTTTGCCTGGAAGGGTGTTCAACACCAACCACAAACGTATTACGATAATTACCTTTCCCTGTTTTAATGGAGTTTAGTCTAGACCTTTTTCTCGAAATATCAGCCGTCGTGCTCGGCTTCGTCTACTTAATCTTGATGATCAAGGAGAATATTCTCTGTTGGTTTTTCGGGATTGCATCTTCCTTTATCAGCATCTTTCTCTTTATCCGCACGGGGCTCTACTCCGAGTCTATTCTCTACGTGTACTACGTCGTTATCGGGTTTTACGGGTATAATCTCTGGCGAAAAGGTGCCAAAGGCAATGGACTCCCCGTAACGCGGATGAAGGCCCTATCCTACCCCATTTGGATAGGAATCGGAATCGTCTGTTCATTCGGGCTGGGGTACTTCTTTTCACAAACCACCGATGCGGTTTCACCTTACTTCGACTCGACTACCACAATATTCAGCTTTATAGCGAGCTATCTCGAAGCCAAGAAAAAACTGGAAGGATGGCTTTTTTGGATCGTGATCAATTTTGCTACGATCGCACTCTACTGGGGCCGCGACCTAAATTTCTACACCATTCTTACTGTGGTGTATTTTGTGTTTTCCATTGTTGGGTACATCCAGTGGAAGAAGTCATTTCGCGAGCACGTGGTGTAAGATTTCAATTTTTCTTTCAATAAAATTTCTTTTTCAAGATATTCGAAGGCCAAACCATTGCCATGCTAATCCGAAATAGGATTCACCTCGTTTCCTTCTTTCTGTTTCTTGTCATATTTCAGTTGAATAGCTTTTCCAACTCTCGTATCGACAGTTTAATAGCTGTCAGCAATGATCAGGAGATGGCCATGAGAGATCGTGCCTTTGCCCTAATAGAATTGCAGAGGGAGTATGAGCGCTCAGATCCAGAAAAATCTCGTGAATACGGGCAGCAAGGACTCGGCTTACCTGGAATTGACACGGCCTATTATCCAAAGGCCAAACTCGAACAAAACATAGGCTACACCTACTACCTTGGGCAGAATTTTCAAAATGCCCTTCCTTGGTTTGAAAAGGCGCTACGAAATTTCGAAAAAGCAAATGAGCCAAAGAGTGTTGGTATAACATCTCGCACACTTTGCGTTCTGTACAACAAACTTGGTGCGTACAATGACGCTTTTGACATTCAGCTAAAGGGTCTAAAAATCTTTGAAGAACTGGGTGATCTCAAAGGACAAGCCTATAGTATGATAAATCTGGGCAATGTTCTCGTGTATCAGGAGCAATATGCCGAAGCACTGGATTATTATCGGAGAGCTCAAAAGCTGGCAGGAAATTCGAATGATTCTTATTGCATTGCTGACGCAAATCATAGTTTGTCTCTTGCATTCCAGAAATCTGGGGCTGCGGATAGTGCGATGATCTATGGGCAGAAAGCTCTCGAATTGTTGTATGAAAACAGGGATTTGGTGACCGCGGCGCGACTTGAACACAACTTAGCGCTCATACAATTAAACAAAGGTGACGTAGAAGATGCGGAAGAAAGGCTGCTCAACGCCCTTTCGGTATTCGACGGACTTCCTACCGCATATCATGTTGAGTTGGCCACATTTCGTGTGAGCTTGGCTAAAGTATACACCATAGGCAATCAAGCAGATAAGGCCATCCCGCTGCTCGACCAGGCTATTCCTGTTTTTGAGTCGAAGGGAATGGTCAATGAATGGGCGATAGCATTGGGGCAAAAAGCATCGAGCTTGGCTAGTCTGAAAAATTACGAACTCGCTTACGCCAACCACGTAGAATATAAAGCACTAAAGGATTCCATTCGCAATTTGGAAGTAGGGCTCGAGATTGCTGAGCTCAATGAAAAATACGAGTCTGAAAAGAAGGAAAAAGAAATCCTGGAGCTCCAAAATGCGAATATGGAAGCCGAAAAGCGCCAATGGATTATCCTGAATCTGAGCATAGGTATTCTTGCCATTCTCGTAATCGTGTTCTTAGTGTACCGGCAAGTCAAATTGCGTGAAGCGGCCGCTTTGAAGATCAAATTGGAGCAACACGTTCGCGAATTGGATGTATTGCGAGAACAAATTGAGAAAGGCACTACTGAATACCTTTCATTCAAGCAATTCACCCTGAGTCGTGAAAGCGTAAACGAGCTTTTGAAAGAAGATTTGTCGGATCGGGAGCTGGACGTTTTCATGCTCTTAATAGAAGGGTTAACAAATAAGGAGATAGGTGAAAAACTCTTTGTATCGGTAAGCACAATCAAGTATCACTTGCAAAACATCTATCTGAAATTGGATGTAAACAACCGGAAAGATGCTGTTCAAGCACTAACCACCCGGACCGAGACCGCCGCTTAGCCACACATCTTCACACCTGAATATCAACCACATAACCAAAACTAGCCGTGGTGGTTAGGTCGTTTTTTATGGTATTCCATGACTTTTGGGTTATTACTAAATCTAAATATCATGAGACCTAAAAAAATTCTAACTGTACTATTCATGCTAACCTGTGGAATGTCATTTTCACAGAATTATTTTACTGCAAATAATAATGACAATGCTCCCGAAGGAGATCATGTTTATGCCGATTTACAATCGTGCATAGACGCAGCCGAAGATGGCGACATCATCCACATTATTCCCTCTGAAACTGGCTACGGAGACATCACCCTTAACAAAGGTGTTCACTTAGTGGGTGCTGGGATGGTTCCAGATTCGCCGGATGGAATGACCAGCAAAATCAGAACAATCACATTTGATGCAGCCACAGCCGATGGCGCTTCCCTGAATGGTATTGTTGTCACGCTTTACAATTATATACCTGTGGTATTCGGGATTTCTGGTGCAGATGTAGACACGCTTCGAAACATCGAGATTAATAACTGTTTAATTCCTGGGCTTGCTCAAAGGTCAAACGCTCCCGTTAAAAACATCTTGATTCGCAACAATATTTTTGGTGGAGTTAATACTAATAACCAGGAATATCGGGCGGCAGTTTCCTTAAGGACAGAATTGGGGATGTCTGAGAATGTGATTATTGCCAATAACATCATTACACCTAAGTACTTTATAGGAACAAATGCGCAAAGCTGTCTCAGTGCAGGGAATCAAACCCAAATCAAGAACAACCTGTTTTACGGACCTAGCAATCATTTCGGCTTTTTTAATTTGCTCGATTGCCTGGTTTCCAACAATTTGTTTTATGGAGCAACTCCTGCCAGTTTTATTCATTGGAATCCTGATATTACAGGTAGCTCAAGCGGAAACGTATTCACCAATAATCTCACCTTTGCCTGCACCACCAGTTGTACATTCCCACCAGAATCTAACGGTAGCGCCAATGTTGGAAGTGGCAACATTCCAGATTCTGACCCGGGTATAGCAAACATAAGCCCTGGAGGGTGGTGGAATTTTGATTTCGACCTAGAAGTGAGCGATACATCTCCCTTACTGGGGGCTGGTTCGGATGGAACCGACATTGGTATTTTTGGAGGTGAGTACCCTTTCAACAACTACGACCATTTACGCGGTGCACCTTACGTGCATTCTATGGCTGTACCTGGGATCATTCTGGAAAACCAAGACATTCAATTGGACGCCACTTTGCGCAGCAACCAATAATCTGTAGCCATGAAAACACTTATTACATTATTTGTTGTACTGACGACAATAGGGCATGCATTGTGTCAATCAAACATTACTGAAGCAGAGTACTTTATCAACCAAGACCCTGGATACGGCAATGCAACTTCGATCGATATTACAGCGATGGAAGAAGTCACCATTGATGAGTCTATTCTAAACAATTTACCCACAGGCCTTCACAGTTTCACTTTACGTGCAAAAAATGAAAATGGTGAATGGGGCCTGCCCTACACACAAGTTTTCTACCATCAGATGGAATTGACAAGTGAACCACAAGACCATCAAATTGCAGGCTATGAGTACTTCATCGGCAACGATCCAGGCATTGGCGAAGGCATATTTGTATCCACAGAAGAAAACACAGAAGTCGTCATCACCGATTGGCTTTCATCACTTGGCCTTACTACGGGCACGTACAACCTGGGCATGAGAGCTCAGACCAACTATGGCATATGGGGGCTGGTTTCATGGGTTGAGTTTGAGTTTCTGGAATGTGAAAATGAGACTATTATACTTGAAGGGCCAGAAGTATTCTGTAGCGAGACTGGAACTACTATAAGTGCTCCAGCTGGGTATGATGCTTGGGCTTGGAACACCAACGAATCCACTGAAAGCATTGAGATCAGTGAAAGTGGGGAATATCAAGTATCCGTTTATCTAGCCGAGAATCACCAATGCTTCCATTCAAACCCATTGGAGATAGATTCGGAAACTGCAATTGATCCAGAATTTGAGATCAGCATCTCATTCAATTCTGGCGGATTTGATTGCAATTTGGAAGCTCACACTTATTTGTGGGAAGTGGATGGCTCCGAAGTGGGCTCCGAGGCCTTGCTGATGTATGAATTTGAAGAGGATGGCAGCTACGAAGTCTGTATGACCGCATCTAATTCCTGCGGTAGTTTCCAATATTGCGAAAACGTATTTATCTGTAGCCAGGTGGAAACAGCGCCCTATTTCTATCTAGACAACGACGAAGACGGATACGGGTCTCAAACAGATTCCATTCAAGCCTGTCAGCTGCCTTTGGGCTATGCTTCTAATGGCCTGGACTGTGACGACAATATTCCGGAGATAAACCCAGACGCACAGGAAATTGAAGGAGATGGCATTGATCAAAACTGCGATGGTGAAGACTTTGTTGTAAGCACCAAAGACTTTGCCCAGTTAGACTTCAACGTTTACCCCAACCCTGGAGATAACTACTTCAATATCGGCTTCCAACGTCCTTTTGAAGGTTCAATTGAACTCGTGGATCTAAGAGGTAGAATATTGCTTCAAAAGCCCTTGCCACGAACTACCCAGTATCAATTACCTATTGACGGCTTTGAGTCGGGTATGTACATCCTTCGAATACGGAGTGGCTCAAACATGGGTGTAACAACGGTTCAAATACTCTAATCCGATGATGCCCACCATTCTTCATTTAACAGCCTAATCGTCGTTCCGATAGGTCTCGCCCGGAGTCGATACGCTACGTGTACTACATGGTTTTGGGGCTTCGGGGCTAAAGCGTGTGGCGAACTGCTGAGAAGGATGGAAGCTAGTGAAGCACAAATAAGCCAATTCACTTACCATCAGGCTATGAATTCAGGCTTTGTGCTCACTGGTGCTGGGTACATTCTAAAAACACAGCAGGTCGCCTAAAGGACAATACTTTCGCTTACTAAAATAAGTTCATCCAAATTGTATCGTCCGTAACGTTTCAACCGCAGTAGTGCAGCCACTGCGGAACGGAGACCCTAGACTCAAACAATCAAACAAACTCCCCGTACAGATCATACGGATCGGCATCCACGATCTTGACATCGGCAAAGTCACCGACGCGGGCGTAGCCTGACGTTTTTGGGATTATGACTTCGTTATCGACCTCTGGAGAATCGACTTCCGTTCTTCCGAAGTAATCGGTCCCTTCTATTCGATCGATGAGCACTTTGAATGTCTTGCCAATCTTGGTTTGGTTGATCTCGTGCGAAATCGATGACTGAACTTCCATAATCTCTTCTGCGCGAGCTTGCTTTAACTCATCAGGAACGTCGTCTTCGAAATTGTACGCATGGGTATTTTCTTCGTGTGAATACGGGAAAACACCAAGTCGATCGAAACGGATTTCTTGCACCCACTCCAACATCTCAGCATGATCTTCTTCCGATTCGCCGGGATATCCTGAAATCAATGTGGTACGGATAGCAATTCCTGGCACACGCTCTCTTATTTCCTTGATCAGCTCAGTGGTTTTCTCTCGAGTGATTCCACGTCGCATTGCCTTTAGCATACGCGTAGAAGCGTGCTGAAGGGGAATATCCAGATATAGGCAAACGTTTTCTCGCTCGCGCATTACATCCAACACATCCATCGGAAACCCTGAAGGGAACGCGTAGTGAAGTCTAATCCACTCAATTCCTTCCACATCGGCCAGGGCGTCGAGCAATTTGGCCAGCTCACGTTTCTTGTAGAGATCCAGCCCGTAATAGGTCAAATCCTGGGCAATCAGAATCAATTCTTTCACACCTTTGGCAGCAAGACCTTTGGCCCGTTCTACCAATTCTTCTATCGGCGTAGAGCGGTGCTTTCCGCGCATCAATGGGATGGCACAAAACGAACAGGGTCTATCGCAGCCTTCTGCTATTTTGAAATAAGCGTAGTGCGTAGGTGTGGTGAGCAGTCGCTCTCCTACCAGTTCGGCTTTGTAATCGGCTTTTAAAGTCTTGAGAAGCTGTGGCAATTCACGCGTTCCGAAGTAAGAATCCACATCGGGAATTTCTTTCTCCAGATCTGGCTTGTATCGCTCGGACAGGCATCCGGTCACGTAGACCTTATCGACCAAGCCCTGCCCCTTGGCATCAGCCCAGTGCAAGATGGTATCGATACTCTCTTGCTTCGCATTGTCGATAAAACCGCAGGTATTGATGATAACCACTGAAGCATCTCCATCATCGCTCTCGTGTACTACATCGTACTCGTTGGCTTTGAGCTGCGCCATCATCACTTCACTGTCGAAGATATTCTTCGAACAGCCCAAGGTCACTACATTGACCTTATTCTTCTTCAGCGTCTTAGTCTTCATCTACTCGGTTTTACTAAAAAGTGAATCGACAAATTCGTATTTATTGAACACTTGAAGGTGTTCCATTCCCTCGCCAACACCGATGTATTTCACGGGGATTTTAAACTCATCTGAAATACCAATCACAACACCACCTTTGGCCGTCCCATCGATTTTGGTCAGTGCCAAAGATGTTACTTCGGTAGCCTTTGTAAACTGGCGTGCTTGCTCCACGGCATTCTGTCCGGTGCTTCCATCCAAAACGAGCAGCACATCGTGCGGTGCATCAGGGATGATCTTCATCATTACCCGCTTTATTTTGCTCAGCTCGTTCATCAAGTTCACCTTGTTGTGCAAGCGTCCAGCGGTATCGATCAAAACCACATCAGCATCTTGCGAAACGGCTGACTGGAGTGTATCGTATGCCACAGATGCCGGGTCGGCATTCATTCCTTGCTCTACAATCGGCACATCGACGCGCTCAGCCCAGATTTTTAGCTGATCCACCGCTGCGGCACGGAATGTATCGGCTGCTCCAAGTACGACTTTGAGACCAGCCTTCTTGAATTGGTGAGCCAACTTCCCGATGGTGGTGGTTTTACCCACACCATTCACACCAACTACCATCACTACATATGGCTTCTTGTCGGCTGGGATGGTAAACTCGGTCTCGCTACCTGAGTTGTTCTCTTCGAGCAAAGCGGCTATTTCATCCTTGAGGATTCCATCGAGCTCAGAGGTACCCAGATACTTATCCTTGGCTACGCGCTCCTCGATGCGCTCGATGATCTTGAGCGTGGTATTGACACCAACATCAGATGTGATGAGCACTTCTTCAAGATTATCGAGTACTTCTTCATCAACTTTCGACTTTCCGGCAACAGCCTTGGTCAGTTTGGAGAATACACTCGACTTTGTTTTTTCCAGACCTTCGTCTAGTTTCTCTTTTTTATCGCGAGAGAAAAAATTGAAAATTCCCATCTCAATTCCTTTAAATGAAAAAAGGCCTTTTCCACGAGATGGGAAAAAGCCTGATCGAATATCTTAGATGCCCATAGGGCTTACTTACTCTCCTTGAAGTAGTCTTTTACCTGATCGTTCGTAACGATTTCTTCCTTGAAAGAGTACGCTCCAGTCTTAGGCGACTTCACCATTTTAATCACTTTGGTGTGGTTCTTCCCAGACCCTGTTTGTAGTGTTGCTACCGTTTTCTTAGCCATGACTCAATTATTTTATCTCGCGGTGAACAGTCATTTTCTTAAGTACAGGATTGTACTTCTTCAATTCCATTCTATCCGGCGTGTTTTTTCTATTCTTAGTCGTGATGTAACGCGACGTACCAGGCATGCCTGACGTCTTGTGCTCTGTGCACTCGAGAATCACTTGTACGCGGTTTCCTTTCTTTGCCATTTCTAATTCGTATTATGTTGGATTACCCGGCGTAAAAACCTTTTTCCTTAGCTCTAGAGATAGCCTTCTCAATTCCAATTTTGTTGACTGTTCTCAACGCTTGAGTTGAGATCGTCAATTGGATCCACTTATCTTCTGAAGCTAGGTAAAACTTCTTCTTTACCAAATTCGGGCTGAAGCGACGCTTCGTTTTTCTCTGTGAGAATGAAACGTTGTTTCCAACCATTGCTTTTTTTCCTGTCAATTGACAAACTCGTGCCATCTTATTTTACTTTGTATAGGGTCGTAAAAAGTGGGTGCAAATTACGGTATTATATTCCGATTATTCAAACCTTCTTTTAATTATTTCATTTCTCAGCCAGTTTAGCGCGGTTTGCGCTGATACTGTGATATTTCGGGAACGGCTTCTTCCCAGTATCCATTTCTGGGCTTGAACACCATCTGGTGTAGCCAGACCAATCCAAACAGTACCGACTGGTTTTGTCTCTGTTCCACCGTCGGGACCAGCCACTCCCGAAGTAGCTATAGCGTATGTCGCACCAAACTTCTGGCAAGCACCTTCAGCCATTTCCTTCACTACTTCTTCGCTCACAGCTCCATGCTTCTCTATCAGCTCAGGGGTGACTCCAAGAATGTCTGTCTTTGCCTTATTACTATACGTTACCGCTCCGCCGAGAAAGTAATTGGAAGAACCTGGATTTTCAGTGAACATCTGTGCGATGGTACCGCCTGTACAGCTCTCTGCCGTGGCTACGGTTTCTCCTTCCAACATCATGAGTTCACCAACTACCTGTGCCAATTTATCGCGCTCTCTTCCATAAACATTGGCCGGGAAGGCTTCTTGCAGTTCATTGATATAGTTTTCCATTCGCTGAGCCACAGCTTCTGATTCCCCATTCAGCGGGTAGCCAGTCAACCGGAGTTTGACCATACCTGGTGAAGGTAGGTAGGCCAGAGCCAGGCCTTCAGCACGAAGGCGATTTTCCCAATCGCTCATTTTGTCGGCGATAAAGCTCTCTCCAACCCCTTGGGTCAAAACGGTTTTGTGGATGATGGTATTCGGCTCAAACATCGATTTGATGCGGTAGAGTCCGTGATCGCGCATAATTCCCTTCATTTCGTAGGGAACGCCCGGCATGGAAAGCAAAGCTTTATTTCCCTTCTGAAACCACATGCCCATGGCTGTGCCGCGCATATTGAGCATTACTTCAGCCGAAGCAGGTAGATCGGCTTGCTGACGATTGGTCTCGAGAATGGGAAATCCACGCGATTCAAAATAAGACTCGATTCGGTCGAGCACTTCTTGGTTTCGCTCCAGCTTGGTATCGAAATACTCGGCGAGGGTCTCCTTAGTCACATCGTCTTTGGTAGGACCAAGACCACCTGTCATCAGGATTAAATCGGCGCGGGAGAAAGATTCGTCTATGGCTTCGAGAATGGCTTCGCGGGTATCGCTGATAGTCACCACGCGATTGAGCTTAACGCCTATTAAGTGCAATTGCTCACCCATCCAGGCAGAGTTGGTATCAACGGTCTGTCCGATTAGTATCTCGTCGCCTATGGTGATGATCTCAGCAAGCATCCGACAAAAATATTGAAAATTGGCTCGGGATGGAGACTAATTTCAGTCGTTTTTCAATCCTTTTTACATCCCAACATTGACGATAAGTAGATCAGTCTCCAACTTCGAAACCAAGGTTTATACTCGTTCAATTCACTATCTTCCCTATTTGAAACACAGTTGAACAATGACGGTGACAATTGCTAAATATTCAGCCCTGCTGCTATCTCTCCTCTTAGGGACTGTTTGTTTTGGGCAAAAAGAAGAAAAGTTCCCTTTCAATGAGTTTTTCGTAAATGTGAACTCAACTGTTGTGGCAGACGATAATACCGAAAACCGAATGGGTTTTGGCTTTGGGGCCTACCACATTAGTAGAAAGGAAAGTATTGCACGACTCTTAGTTGGTCTTGAATACAACCAAACCAATCAATTCAAGCAAAAGGTGATTACCGGGCGACTAAGTGATGAATCAAATATTGACGATCGTTTTCATGAAATCACTTCGCCAATTGGCGTACGGTTTCAGCTCGGTGGTGAAACGCAGTTTCTAGCAGACCTCGGAGGGTCGCTTGGGCTAATAGTCAACTCGATGGAGAATGGAACGCTCAATTATATAGACACAAGTGGACCCGGAAACCCAGAAAGACGAGAGACTACATTTGACGATAAGTCTGTGAATGGCATTGTACTCGGGTCTTGGATGGGAATCGGAATAAAAGTCCCCGTTGGCAACGTGAAGGTCATTCTCCGCTCAGACATCCGCTACAACTTCAATCAAAAGCCTATTGGTGACGATCGTTGGGAAGAAACCATCAAATTGAATTATTTTAGAATCAATCTAGGGGTTCAGCTCTAGTAACCCTCGTAGTTTGAATTGTTTCTTACGAGATAATTGTCCTACTTTAAGTTTGCAGACAAACAATAAAATCGGTGCGATGAAAACTATTCCAACTCTTATTTGCCTTGGCTTTCTTTTATCAATAATTGGCTTTAGTCAAGAGACAGAATCCAAAAGGAAATGGTCGATTGGTGCAACCTATTCTGGAAACAGCACATATCGCGCTCTCAGCCCATCTGGAAGTGGGGACGATCATGTGGATAGGATAATCGAAAACAGAGAAGATATTGAGAGCCCAACTTATGGGTTTAATGCGGGTATCAATGGGGCTTATGAAATCTTGCCGAATTTAGAAGTAGAACTTGGTGTGCAATATGCACGATATGGATTTCAGCACAAGGATTTAGATTTAGTTTTTTATTCTGGAGAAAACATTGAAGAAGCGACTATTCATACCAAAACGCACGATGATTACCTTGAAATTCCGCTCAGGGTGCGATACCGTATTGGAAACAAAAAGCTATTTGGCTTCGCTAGTTTTGGAGGGCTCTACTCCTACTACTTAACTTCTAGAACCAAAGTAATCGATCCACCCCCGATAGAAGGCGTCCCCAAAAACTCGGAATACGAACACATGGACGCCAACTACAGTCGCTTCGGAATCACAGGAAGTATCGGGGTTGGGTACCGAATATTCGAAAGATTTGACGTCAGGTTAGAACCGATTTACCGCCACCTATTAACCCCAATTGCAGATGCACCGATAGATCAAAAGTCTTATTCTATTGGCTGTCAGGCCGGGGTTTACTTTCATTTGTAAGAAGCAGTTTTCTAAATTCTACTTCCTGAATTCAGCGACTAAACAAAAGTCTGAATACCCTGTTCACTAACTACATAAGCAAATGGAATTATGACTCATTCCACCCACAACCTGTCGAAGAAAGTAATCAATGTGGTTATGGTCGTGTTCTTTGTCGTGGTTTATAGGGAACCAACCCAAGCCCAGGAATTATCTCCTCCGATAATTTCCGAATTCACCCTATCCATAAACCAAACGACGGTAAGTGATTTAAACACCGATGACCACATTGGGTTTGGTATTGGGGTTTATCGCACGTTTGAAAAGACTGAGCATTTGAGTCTCATTCTGGGACTAGAGTACAACTACACCCACCAGTTCAAAAAAGAAGTCAGAGAGAGCGAGTCTGTGACTCGAACGAACACAAACTACTATTTGAACGCTCTGAGCATTCCCGCTGGAATTCGATTAACTGGGGGAAATGGATTGCGGTACTTTGTGGAAACGGGGCTCCATGCTGACATCATGGTTCAACCTATTCGCTCTGGAACGCTCGTTGAAACTAGTTCGTCTACTAATTCTAATCCGAAAATTTCAACTTTCGAAGAACGCGCTGGGGTTTCGAGTTTCTGGGGAGCGTACATTGGCTTAGGAATTCAGATTCCTGTCGGGGATCGTGCAATCCTGATTCGTCCTGATTATAAGCTCGCTTTGAATTCCGATTCTCTTAGCGACTTCGAAGATCTCTCAAACAACTATATGAGGGTGCAAGTCGGGTTCAGGTTTTAGTTGATATCTATAGTTTTACTTTTTGTATTCAATGGGTTTTGCTAGAACTCGGAGTCTGGTGTTTTTCACGTACTTTCATAGCCAAGTCACAGAAAATCTCAACACTCCTTTGATCCTCCGCATCATTATCTTCCTGGCATTCAATTTTTCGGCTCTCGCCATCGGAAGCCTTTTTACGACCAGCGGTGTTTCATCAGAATGGTATTCAAATCTGAATAAAGCCCCACGGACCCCACCCGGTTGGATGTTTGGTGCGGCATGGACTACGATCATGATCTGCTTTTCTGTATACATGGCCTACCTGTGGCCAAGGGTAACCAAAAAAACCAAGCTGATCTGGCTTTTTGCAGCCCACCTGATTCTCAATACGGCCTGGAATCCAATGTTCTTTAAGTTTCATTTGGTTGGCCCTGCGCTAGCCGATATCATTGGTTTGACCCTTTTGGTTGGATACTTCTTAATTGCATACCGTTCTAAGCTTCAAGGTAAGTCAATACTTATCTTACCCTATTTTATTTGGCTTCTGATCGCAACTTCACTAAACGCATACATCCTTGCCTTCAACTAAACTACCTGCGCTCCTTCGGGCCGTTTTTTTCCTGATCATTCTCCTTGTTCTGGATATCGCACTTCGTAAAGGGCTGATAATCCATTTTCTCCCCCTACCCTTGCCCCAACAATTCATTGGATTGATTTCATATCTCGCCTTTGCGCTCTTAGCTCTTTACCTCACTCAGAAGTTTGGACAGAAAGACGGCATGAGTTTAAAAAACCTTGGGGTCTCAGTCAGCAATCAAAATAGAAAGGACTTTGGTTGGGGTATGATTTGGGGTATTGGACTATGGGGAACGCTTTCAGTCATACAAGGATTTACAGCGGGCTTCAGCTGGATTATTAGACCTGATTTTAGTGTTTTAGGAGTTTTGTATGGGCTTGTATTCATATTCATTGCAGACCTTGGCACAGAGCTGTATTACCGCGGCTACCCACTCACAAAGCTCAAAGATGGATATGGACATAAAGTGGCTATCGTCATCATGGTACTGTTCGTAGGGCTGGTTTCCTATTCTCCACGAGTAGAAGGAGAACTATTATTGTACGTCATGCTCATTCCGGCACTGCACACCTTATTCTTTAGCATTATCTACTTCAAAACAGGGAGATTAGGCGCAGCTCTCGGGGTACATACCGGAGCTAATTTTGTAACGCTCAGCATTTTTGATCTTCGCCCTGCACAGGTCGGTCAATCCATTCCCTCTGGTATCTTCCAGCCAAATGTTGATATTAACACCCTTTCGCTAACCGCACTTCAGTTGCCCTGGGTTATCCTGGCTATCATCTTTAGCGCAGTGGTCTATTTCTGGTGGAAAGGAGCTCGGGTGAATGACAAGTTGAAATAGCGACATTGTAAATTTCATTTCTACTATTCCGTCCAAATCACTGATATTTAAATCCTTGTTTGCATATTCGTTTCCATGAGAACAACCACCCGCCAAACTCGCGAACCACTTCTTCCTTCTGAGCTCGTTTTAAACAGCAATGGAGCCGTATACCACCTCGGGCTTCACCCGGACCAACTTGCTGAAAAGGTAATCGTAGTTGGTGATCCGGCTCGAGTCAAGCGTATTTCCGATAAGTTTAGTTTGGTAGAGCACCGAGTGGAGAGCAGGGAGTTTGTGACCCACACTGGTCTCTATGGCGGGACAAGGATTACGGCTTTGAGCACGGGTATCGGAGTTGATAATATCGATATCGTGATGAACGAACTTGATGCGCTGGTCAACATCGACCTGAAAACAAAGCAAATCAAGGAGCATACCCACCATCTATCTATTGTGCGAATAGGAACATCGGGTGCGTTGCAAGAGCACATCCCCGTGGGCGAAACGGTGCATACTGCGTACGCTCTCGGTTTGGATGGAATGCTGCACTATTACGACTATGAGTTGGAGCGGGATGAGCAAAAACTAGTTGACGATTTTATGATTCATACGCGTTGGCCAATTGATGGAATCAAACCCTACGCTGTGAAAGGTCATAAGTGGTTAGACGCTGCCTTCAAACCATTTTCCACAGCCGGAATCACCGCAACGGCAAATGGCTTCTACGGTCCACAGGGTCGAAAACTAAGATTAAATCCAACCTTTGAAGAAATCAACAGCCTGATGTCTACCTTTTCTTATGAGGGAACACCCTTGGCAAATTACGAAATGGAAAGCTCGGGGTTGCTCGGACTAGGTGCCCTGCTTGGCCATCATTGTACCACCGTTTGCACGGTAATCGCCAATAGACTGCGGAATGAATTTCTTGACGATTATCAACCACATATTGACCGCTTGATTGTGCGCGTCCTGGATGCACTTGCAGCAGATTAACAAAGTTTTGCTGATAAATAGCCGTTTACGTTGTTATAAGAGATAGACGTCGGACTATTTTAGCAACGTTGTGAAAACAAATGACAGCTTAAAAACGGAGCAGATTGATGCCTTGATCAACTTGATTGACGATCCGGACGAGAATGTCTATGGACACGTTCGCGAACGAATCATTTCTCTCGGTGTTGACATTATCCCCCACCTCGAAAATATGTGGGAGCTGAATTCTTTTGGCCATGCTTTTCAGCAGCGAATCGAAGACATCATCCACATTATTCAATTTGACACAGTATGCGAAGCACTCACTAGTTGGAGTCGCGATGGTGGCAAGGACCTTTTTGAAGGTGCACTACTTGTAGCTCGATACCAATACCCCGACATGGATGAGCTGGAGGTGAAAGACCAACTGATGAAAATCAGGCAGGACGTATGGCTCGAGCTAAATGACGAGCTGACTGCTTTCGAAAAGGTGAAGATTTTCAATCACATCCTATATGATGTGCATGGGCTCCGAGGAAACAAAAAGAACTACCACGCTGCTCAAAACTCGTACATCAACACGGTGTTGGAGACCAAAAAAGGGAATCCGCTCAGCTTGAGCATCATTTACATCGCGATCGCGGAAAGTCTCGGAGTTCCAATATACGGCGTCAATCTTCCCAACCACTTTCTACTAGCCTACGTCGACGAGTACAATATATTGCGCTTTATCGATAAGGTGACCAACCCGGAAGCTGATGACTCCAAGATTTTGTTCTATCTAAATGCCTTCAGTCAGGGAACCATGGTTCACAAGGACGAGATTAGGACTTACCTGGAAAAGATAAATTTGGGAAGCGATCCGGCATTTATGGAGCCTTGCGATAACCGCACCATGATCGTGCGCTTACTCAACAATTTAATTTTCTCTTACGATCGATTGGGCTATCCCGACAAAGTAGAAGAGATAAAAATCCTTCACAAAGCCGTCGATCAATTCACCGACCAAAAGGTAGATTAGGAAAGAATCCGCGCTATCGTTTTTCCGATCACTCGAAGGTCTTCACTCATTGATTTGCGCTCCACGTATTCCAAGTTTATCCGGATTTTTTCGGGCATGATTTCTTCGATGTAGGTCTTTTGCGGATCAGAACTCTGAGCGAGAATTTCACTCTCCTTAAAATACTCCAGCGAAGCGTAATCCGTGATCCCAGGCTTTACGTCCAACACGCGCATCTGCTCGGGTGTGTAGTGATCTACGTATTCCTGGACTTCAGGACGTGGCCCCACCAAATTCATACTTCCATTGAGCACATTGATAAGCTGGGACAGTTCATCGAGTTTGTATTTCCTGAGAAAATAACCCACTCGTGTTACCCGTGGATCTCGATCGCCAATGGTCAGCTTCCCTTTCTGGTCGGAAAGCGGGCGCATCGTTCGAAATTTGTACAAACCAAACGGTTTTCCCTTTAGGCCAACGCGCTGCTGTATATAAAATACTCCACCCCGTGAATCGAGTACAATAGCGATACCTAAAACAAATAGAACCGGAAAAAGAAGGATAATCCCCAAAAGCGCTGAGCCACGATTAAACAAGGCTTCAAGCATTGACCGCTGTTTTTTCAAATGCTGCAATAATCGCATTGGCTACCTGATCTACCTGCTCATCTGTTAAGTCATAGTACACCGGCAGACTAATCTCACTTTGGTATTGAGAAAAAGCATGTGGGTAATTTGAAATATCATAGCCCAAATCCTTGTAGGCTGTAAGCATGGGTAAAGGCAGAAAATGCACATTCACGGCAATATCCTCATCGGCCATGTACTGAATCATAGCGTCTCGAATCGGTTCAGAAGCACCTTCAATCCGCAACTGGTAGAGGTGGTAAGAGCTCTCACTCCCGTCTTGATCGGTAAAAGTCGGCAAGATCGCCCAGTCTTTGTCGGCAAAAGCAGCATTGTACTGTTCGCAAATGGCTTTTCTTCTTGGAAGGGTTTCGCTCTTATAGCGGCGCAATTCAACCAAACCTATTGCCGCTTGTATATCAGTCATATTGCACTTATAACCGGGTGTGAGCACGTCGTAACGCCACCCCCCTTTTTTGGACTTAGCCAAAGCGTCTTTGCTCTGGCCGTGAAGGCTAAGCGTATTTAATTCCCTGTAAATATCTTCCACATCAAATGACGCTGGAAGGTTCAAACATATGGCACCCCCTTCGGCAGTAGTCAGGTTTTTTACGGCGTGAAAAGAAAAGACCGTCACATCTGCGATGGACCCGAGGGGTTTATTCTGATACTCCGCTCCAAATCCATGAGCAGAATCAGCGAGAATTGCAATCCGCCCCAACTTCTTTTGAATCGCTGAACCAGCTTTGAACTGTTCCACAATCTCAGGGGCTTCGACAATTTCACGGATGGCTTTGTAATTGCAGGGCCAACCAGCTATATCGACCGGCACCACAGCTTTGGTCTTTGTTGTAATCGCCTTTCTAATTGCCTCGGGGTCGATGTTGAATTCCCCTGGCTTGGTATCAACCATAACAGGCGTAGCTCCACAATGCACTACCACATTGGCGGTAGCGCAATAAGTGTAGGCGGGAATAATGACCTCATCGCCTTCACCGATTCCCATCCAGCGCATCATTAGCTCAAGACCAGCCGTGGCAGATGCAACACAGAGGGTTTTTCGCGCCTGGACATATTCAGATATCTCGATTTCGAATTGTTTAGTCCGCGGACCAGTCGTAATCCATCCTGAGCGCAGTGCGTTGCTCACTTCTTCAATGATTGCTTCGTCGATGCGAGGGGGTGAAAAGGGAATCATATCAGAGACTTTCTACAAAATTAATGATTGACCACTGTCTTATGAACTATTACTTTTAGATTTGACAATATGCAGTCAGCAGCATTCCCTTGACCGTAGAGATCAATTTCAAAATCGTTGGATCGATTGCGCATCATCTCAAACTTCTTTACCAAATCATCTGCGTTTGCCTTTGCGAGCACATTGAATCCATTGTTCACTAATTCCACCCATTCAGTCTGGTCGCGCATTGTGACACAGTTCTTTTTGAAAAAGAAGGCTTCTTTTTGAAGGCCGCCACTATCCGTCATCACCAAGGCGCAATGCTTCAAGAGTTCGATCATTTCGAAATAACCGACTGGATCGATCAGCTCTACATTCAGCTTTAAACCTTGCTTTTCGAGCACTCCCTTGGTGCGCGGGTGAAGAGGTAATACAACAGGAATGGTAGCATGAATTCGGTTCAATCCTTCTACCAATTCTCTTAGTCGATTTGGATCATCCGTATTTTCAGCGCGGTGAAGGGTGCACAGTACGAAATCTCTCTGCAAAAATTCCTTCGAGAGTTTGGCCTTTTCGGCCGATTCTTCTGCGTAAAACATAGCTGCATCTTGCATCACATCACCCGACTTGATTACAGAAACATCAAAAGCATCATAGCCTTCGGCTTCCAGGTTTCGCACTGCCGAATCGGTAGGGCAAAACAGCAAATTGGAGATGCGATCGGTCAAGATTCGGTTTACTTCTTCGGGCATAGCCATATTAAAACTTCGCAAACCGGCTTCCACATGTGCAACGCGCACATGGAGTTTCCGAGCCGCTAGTGCTCCCGCCAAAGTCGAATTTGTGTCTCCGTAAACCAAAAGAACATCAGGCCTCTCTTTGATGATCAATTCTTCAATTCCCTCGAGCATTTTCCCAGTCATGGCTCCGTGGTTCAATCCGTGAATGTCTAGATTGTACTTGGGCTTGGGAATCGACATCTCTTCAAAGAAAACGTCGCTCATATTTGAGTCAAAATGCTGGCCCGTGTGCACTATCACTTCTTCGATATCGGGATGATTGGCCACTTCTCTGCTAATCACGGCAGCTTTCACAAACTGGGGCCTCGCTCCTACTACGGTCAAAATCTTCATTGGTCCAAAGTTCTTAATTCATTATAAAATGCCGAAGCAATTTTGTTTCGATCAAACTTCCGCTCTACGTATGCCCTTCCGTTTTTGCCAAGCTCTGCTACAGTGGCAACATCTCCATTCTTCAAGGCAAGGATTTGTATAGCCAGGTCTTCGTCATTCTCAGGCTCAAAGTACAAACCTGCACGGCCTTGATCAATAAAAAGCTCTTTGGCTTCTCCTTTTACTCCAAGAAGTATGGGCTTCTCCATTGCCAGGTTTTCAAATATCTTGGAAGGGATAGCACCTTCAAATAAAGGTAACTTCTTAAGCGGAACCACGGCCACATCTACGGCTTTCACTATGGCGGGCATCTCGGTTTTTAGCACTGGATCATAGAAGCGAATATTTTCGATATTCCGATCCTTTTTCATTCTCAAGAGCTTTTCTTTTTCCGGACCATCACCCAGCACAAGAATGTAAATACCGGCGTAATCTTTAATCCGCTCTGCCGCATTGATAAGGATTTCAAGCCCCTGAGCATGTCCGACAATACCAGCGTATAGCAATAGAAAATCATCTTCGGCAAAACCCTGATCGTTTCTCCAAGAGCTTTCGACAGACTCGTTTTTGAAATAAGTCAAATCCACTCCATTGGGAAGCCAATAGGTCTTCTTATCGGGAAAACGAGCTGAAATATCTCGAACGATACCCTGAGTTTGTCCTGTGATTAAGACAGATTTTCGATAAAGAAATTCTTCGAGCCAAGTGGCTAGGCTCAGAAAAAAGCGATTGGTAACAAGCCCTAGCTTCTCAGCACTCTCTGGCCAAAGGTCACTCACATTCATGATGAGTTTGGCTTTCTTGAACTTGGCCAGCAGATATGCCGATATTCCAAGAAAAAGCGGAGGCGACTCAAACATGAGATAGTCATACTTGTCGAGCTTTCTAACGCCTGTGAAAAAAGAAGTCCAAACGAAGGAAAAATAGTTGAGCAAACGAGCCAACATACCCCGAGACTTGCTAACATAGATGCGCGAACGGTAAACCTTAATTCCATCTATTTCTTCTTCCAGATAACGCTTGCCCTTGTATCCTTCGAAAATCTCCATCTTCGGGTAGTTGGGCATGGCGGTGAGCACTTCCACATCAATACCAGCAGCCTTGATGCGAAGCGCTAATTCGTGTAGCCGATTTTGCGGAGCCCCTGTTTCGGGTGGATAGTATTGAGTGAGAATGAGTAGTTTTTTCATCCGCGCTCGGGGTTCGCACTTTTCATTCTTGGAGAGTGCCCTTTCATAGTGAAGAAAAATACGGCATTAAAGAATGCAAAGAATATGACTCCACTTTGTTTCTCCAACATCGATTCGACTAAGAAGTTTACAGATATCAAAACCAAAAAGAAACCATAGATCCAATAACTATTCCTCCAAATCATCCGCAAGGGATAAGCCAGAGAGAAGAGGAACCAAATAAGTGCGAGCCAACCTTGAGCCAAGGCCATTTGCAAAAATGCATTGTGCACATTCAAACTGTGCTCAGCCATCAATTCGTACCCATTCTCACGATACTTGGCATCCATATGGTTTTGGATATCACCAGTACCTACGCCAAATGGGTTTTTGGAAATTTCTGAAATAGCAATAGACCATGATGTCTTCCTGGCTCGAGTGCTTTCCAATTGTGAGCCTTCTTGTTCTACTTTCTCTTCGGTAGCCACTTTCACGCTATTGGCAAGCCTGTTACTCGAAATAGGGTCATTCAAGAAAAACCAGACGAAAATGCCCAATACGGCCAGCAGCTTCATCGTGAATACCGTTTTTAGTATCCCCTTTTTCCAAGCCACAACAAGAATACATGGGATCGAAAATAAATAAGACAGAATACCGAGTTTGCTCGCAAGAAAGACAAGGGTCAGAGCTAGGAGAAGCATGAGAAGCCAATGCCAGAGATCGGGTTTTCGAGTGAGCGCTCGGTTGCATGCCTTGATTGCCAAAACGAAAATGGCCAAATTGATATACATAGCCACGTACGAAGGGTGATGAACCGGTGAGAAGTTTGACATGTAGAATGCCTTCAAATCTTCTGTTTGGTTGTAATCAATAATGGATGATATATAGCCCAAAATCACAGCCACCACAGTTCCAAAGACGAAAAATTTTAGAATTCGCTGGTATGCCAGTTTGGAAATTGGTTGTACCGACCCTAGTAATATCGGAAAAAGAAGAAGTGATAGTTTTGACTCCAGATCTACAAAGCCCGCTGGCACATCAGTTGTATAGAGCATTGCAATGATGTGAAAGATGTAAATCCCAGTAAAGATGATGATCTCCTTGAGATTTGACTTAAACGTACGCTTTGGAACAAAGAACCAAGTGAAGATGAGTAGGAATAGGGGAATCTGAATTCCCGTTTTTAATACTGGTATTGCAAGAGCAACAACAGCGAGCATCCAGTTAAACGCCTTTCCCGACTTCAAAAACTTCAGCATATGTGCACCTCGAGAACTCAAGATATTTTGTCTTTTATGGCCTTCATGGTAGATAAAACCTTGTTGCTCGTTTTCAATTGGACGTATGTAGTTGGTTCAGCTCCGTAGGATTTAAAGTAATTGGCAATAGACGGAATCGACGACCCACAAAAATCAAAAGTGGTCAGCCATTTCTTGCGGTTTGCAACACGCCCACATTTAGGGCAGATATACACCGGTTTTGAGACGATCGTTTGTAATTGGTCGAAATGCTCTTTCAACTGAGCACGCGACCATTCGCAGAGTTCTTTTTTCATCTCACTTTTAGTAGCCATGATTGTTCGTATATCTCGAACAGAAAATTCTGAGCCCTGTAAATCGATAAGTTCTAGCTCTATTATAGTGCTAGCGGAATTGGTTTCGATTCCTCCTGAACATTTATTGCAGAATAGTATTTAGGCTATATCTATGTCTTCTTTTCCCTACAGCGAAAGTCCCGCTCACCCAAACGCATTGCCACGCAGCCCAGAGTTAATGCGTCGAGAAAACACTGCTGTCTTGGTTGTCGACATGCAGGAGCGTTTTGTACCTGTAATTAATGATTTTAAAACAATCACCTGGAACATACGTCGTCTACTCGACGCCTCTGCAGCATTAGGAGTCGATGTTTCTGCCACCGAACAATATCCGCAAGGACTTGGCTCGACATTAGAAGAGTTATCCTCTCGCATACCGTCGCAGATACCCAACAAAACTACTTTTAGCTGTGGAGAATGCGGCGACATTTTTGACAAATGGCAACAAAAGGGTCTTAGTAAAGCACTCGTTTGCGGAATTGAAACCCATGTATGCGTTCAGCAAACCGTTTTCGATTTAATGGCTGCAGGCTATCAAGTTTTCTTGCCGGTTGATGCAGTTGGCTCTCGGTTTCCAATGGATCGCGAAATCGCACTCCGCCGCATGGAATCTTCTGGAGCGACACTCACGACGACCGAGTCTGTGATGTTTGAATGGTGCGTCCGTGCAGGCACTGATGAATTCAAAAAAATAAGCAGCTTAGCGAAAGAAAAACTTCCCAAATAAATATTGTATTTTTTTAATAACCATATTCATATCACGGCCTAAAACATCTACCAAAGAGCTGCTTCTTCGCCATCGAGACGTAACGTTAAACATTTAGCGCTACCTCCAGCTTTAGCGAACTCGCTCAGAGGAGTTGCAACAGGTTCAAAACCAGCCTGCTTTAAGTGCTGATGTAGCCCAGGACATCCCGTGTTGGTAATAACTTTGCGCCCCACTACCACTGCATTACAAGCAAAGCTGCGTGCCTCTTGTTTTTCAACAGGTATCAATTGACCAATCAGTTCTCTCAAAACGCGTAATCCATAATCATCGAACGCTCCTGGAAAATAGATTGCTGAATCCTTACTTAGAGGACAAAAGCAAGTGTCGAGATGGTAATAGTAAGGATCGATCAACTCTAAGGGCAAAACTCGTACACCGAGCATTTCGCCAATTTTTTGATGACCTCCGGCATCACTGCGCATACGGTAACCTGCAAATAAGGTTTCACCACAAAAGAGTGCATCTCCTGCTCCTTCAAAAGCAAAATCGCCGGGAGATTGCTGAACTTGCCAGCCGTTTGCTTCAAACCATTGTTGGAAATGCGTTTCCTCACCCTGTCGCTGCTGGTGTTTAAATCGAGCGAGCACTACTCGTTTTCGAAATATGACGGCGGCATTTGCAGTGAATACCATATCTGGTAGACCGTCTATTGGAGTAAGTTGAGAAATTTTTGCTCCGGTATCTTTAAGGCATTGATGCAGTCCCTGCCATTGCTGAACTGCTAGGTCGTGATCTGCTTGCCTTTCAGTACTCATCCATGGATTAATTTCATAGTGAATTCCATAATAGTCGGGTGGGCACATCAGAATATGAGCGGAATGCTTCGACATGAAACTTACATCCTAGAATTACTGCAGAATCATCCTACTTGTTTTCGAGTCGACTTAATTCTGCCAGCAACGACCTCAAAAACGGCTCTACGTCTGTCACCAAACCTACGGTTTGAAAACTACCTCGATCGCTAAGCTTGATTACCGTCGACGGGTTGATATCTACACAAACCACATTTACCCATGCTGGTAATAAATTCCCCACAGCAATTGAATGGAGTGTTGTCGCAATCATTAAGCAGAAAGTAACGTCAGCTATACTCTTGCGCATCCGGCGTTGATTTTCCAAGGCGTCGGTCACAACGTCTGGCAATGGTCCATCGTCTCGAATGCTCCCCGCTAGTTGAAATTCAACCTCGTTTTTAACACACTCATACATAATGCCCGACTGCAAGAGCTTCTCTTCAACCGCAGCAGCGATAGAACCTGCCCTTCGGATACGGTTGATCGCCCTCAAATGATGTTCGTGACCGGTGTCTGCAAGGCTACCTTCGTCTACATTCACTCCCAAGCTGGTTCCGTAGAGCGCCTGCTCGATGTCATGTGTTGCCAAAGCATTGCCAGCAAATAACTTGTGGATGTAACCGCCTCTTATTAAATCACACATCAAGCCACCGCTCCCCGTATGCACGATGGCTGGTCCTCCCACAAGCAGTGTTTTTCCGTTTCCTCTTCGATTGTCGAACAACTGCCGAGCAATTTGACGGATAACTACACCCTTTGGCTTCTCCGTAGATACGGAACTATTCATAAAAGCAAAAGCGTGATCCTGTTCAACTCTTTCTAACGGTAAGACTCGTGTTCCCTGATGACCTACGACTATTGGCATCCCAATTTCCACGTCCGACATAGGTAGGCAACGTGCTTCACTTGTAATTGGATCGATTGTAATGCCGCAGTCCATCTCTTGATTCAACACAGAATGCCAATTGCCGTTGAGTCGCACTTCAGTCTTCTGATTTGTCGTGCTATAGAATCCTTCTGGAAATGCACCAGCAATGTCCGCATTCTCCAGATGACAATCATGGCTGGTTGTTGGAACTGCACCATGATCGGCAACTTGCGCAAGGATGGATTGCAAACTTGACTCGTCGGCAGCCTGAACCTCAATAACAGCTGCGCTCGGATCGTTGCGATTTTGCCCTACTTCGATATGCTTTATTCTAAAAGAACCGCCTGCCGTAGTAATACAGTCGAGCACCTTAGGCAGGATCAGACTATCGATAATATGCCCGCGAACTTCAATTTCTTCGATTACTGGAATTTCCAGATGTAGAAGCTTTTTGTCATGATCATTTGCAGTCATGTTTTGAAATCTCCGTAAAAACCTAAATCCTCCAGATCCCAAGCTTTAGCGGTACTTCGGCATGGGACCGCAGTTTATTGCATTGCCCCAGAAAGATATCCCAAAAACTTGCCTAGTCGCCCTTTTGGCGTACCTTTTCCACTTTTGCAATTCGCCGTATATTGATTAGTGCATCAGAAAAGCTGAAACGTGAATTTCCAGTTGTGTAATACATAATCAAAACCTTCAGCCCAACATATATATTATAGGTTTCCAAAAAAGACAGAATGGACGAAAACGAATCGAAATCCCCGTGGGACGACCTTGTTGGCGAACTTGGAATTGATCCAACTCCAGATTCTTTTGAACGAAAACAAGCCCCTGCTACCGAAATTCCTCCCGTAGCGGCTGAAAAAGACAATGAAGCCTACGAATCCCAAAAAGCGACTCCTAGTGACTGGACTGGGTTAGCAGATTCATTAGGTATAGAAGTTGAGGATGAACCTGAAAACGAGTTATCCGATTCAGCAGAGATTCCACAAGAAGAAGCCGTTTCAGATGTGGTCGCTGAAGCCCCTTCGATCTCAGAAGAGCCAACCTTTGAAGAAATATCCGACTCCAGCAACTTAGAAACCTTAGAAACTCCTCTTCCTCCATTACCCAGCGAAATCGATAAAGTCATGGACCAGTCCGATTGGTCGGAAGATTCATCGGAAGTAATTAATGATACTCATGCTGATGAAGTCGATGAGTTGCAAGGCGATTCCGAAGGTGATGAAGAAGACGAACAAGGCATGTCGGGCGAGGATGCCCGCAATGCGTTTGATGCATTGTTCACTGCAGGAGGTTCAGCCTGGGCTGTTCAAGACTCGGAAGTAGAAACAGAATCCGATGAGCCTTTAAAAGATTTTTCTGACCCGTTCGGCTTTGAAGTGAAGCCTGCTCCAGAGAGTGAAGAAGATTCAGAAGAAGAGGAAGAAGATCGTCGCCCACGTCGGCGACGTCGGCGACGTCGGGGACGTGGAAAAAAGACTAACGAGGAAAACACAATTTCTGAAGTTGAAGAAGACATAGACTCTTCATTATCAGAAGATCTTGCTACCGCTGATGAAGCCGACGAAAAACCTCATCGAAGACGCTCAAGGCGACGTGGTCGTCGCTCGTCGAAACCGGACCCTTCAGCTGAAGAGAAGCGACTTTCTTCTGACAATACTGACGATCAAGACGACGATCTCTCTGAGGCTTTTGACGACGGAGTGCGAGATACAGACAGTGGTCGCCGTAGCTCATCTCGATCGAGATCGGCTCATCGCAATTTGCCAACTTGGGCAGAAGCCATCGGTGGAATTGTCGACGCCAACTTGGAGCAGAGAAGCAAATCCCCGAATAAGTCCACTTCTTCACGAGGTCGCGGCCGCGGCGGTCGGCGTCGTAGCAAAAAGAACTAGCATAAATTTCAGTAGCATCGAATGGAGTCATATTGCATGACGACCGATTTGCAACGCGTACAAGGTAATCTGGTCGATGTTGCAAATCGAACTATTCATGCAGCCGAAGTTTCTATCGAAGCTGGACGGATCAGTGCAATCGAACGCATCGATTCTTGCCCGACGACTTTTCTGATACCCGGATTTATCGATGCACACGTGCATATCGAAAGCTCGATGCTTGCACCAAGTGAATTCGCCCGTGCGGCCGTCGTTCACGGCACAGTAGCAACGGTGAGCGATCCGCATGAAATTGGAAATGTACTTGGACTTTCGGGCGTTCATTACATGCTCGAAAACGCCTCCCAGGTGCCGTTCAAGTTTTATTTTGGTGCCCCTTCTTGCGTACCAGCAACAACCTTTGAAACAGCTGGAGCTGAGATAACCGTCGCAGAAGTTGAAACCCTGCTTGACGACCCAAGGATTTTATATCTCAGCGAAATGATGAATTTCCCAGGGGTTCTCCACAACGATTCCCAATGCATGGCAAAAATCGCAGCTGCACACCAACGCAGCAAACCGGTCGACGGGCATGCGCCAGGATTACGGGGCGACGCAGCTGCCCGATATATTGCAGCGGGGATTACGACTGATCACGAATGTTTCACGAAAGAGGAAGCGCTTGATAAAATTTCAGCTGGTGCCAAAATCTCAATTCGTGAAGGATCGGCTGCGCGTAACTTCGACGCTTTGTATCCACTCATTGGCGAATATCCACAGCAAACTATGCTGTGTAGCGACGACAAACATCCAGACGAACTCGTTAACGGGCATATCAACCTACTGGTGCGGAAAGCCGTCAAAAATGGCATCAGTGTTTTCGATTGTCTGCAAGCAGCATGCTTAAATCCGATCGAACACTATGCTCTCGACGTAGGGCAGCTGAGAATTGGCGATCCTGCTGACTTTATCGAAATAGACTCTTTAGAAGAGTTTGGAGTTCTGCGTACTTGGATCGACGGCAATTTAGTTGCAAATCAAGGTAGAACTACTATCCCTCAAGTAGAACCCGAAATGGCAAATAGATTTCATACCAATACTGTCGAACCCAAAGATCTAGAAGTCATAAAAGAAAGCGGTTCTTTACAGGTCATCGAAGCTATGGATGGCCAGTTGATTACAAACCGCATAACGGCTCAAGCTAAAATAGCAGACGGAAAGATTCTATGCGATATTGAAAACGACATATTGAAAATGGTGGTGGTCAATCGATATCAAGAGGAAAAGCCGGCCATTGCATTCGTAAAAAACTTTGGACTTAAACGGGGGGCCCTTGCATCGAGTGTGGCCCATGATTCGCATAACGTAATAGCCGTTGGTACAAACGATCAAGACTTGGCTGCTGCCATAAACAGAGTGATGCAATGCCAGGGAGGCTTGAGTGCTGTTTGTATGAACCAAGGTTTTCAAGAAATCTTACCATTACCTATTGCCGGTTTAATGGCTACCGGCACCTGCCAAGAAGTGGCCGATGCTTATAGCAAACTAGATCAAGCCGTGAAAGCCTGGGGGTCGAATCTCCGTGCCCCTTATATGACACTCTCATTTATGGCCCTACTGGTCATTCCCGAACTCAAGCTTAGTGATCTAGGATTATTTGACGGTGGTAAATTTGAATTTACACCCCTCCAAGCATAAAGTTAATTAGAGCCAATCCCATTCTAGGACTTTCTCAGCACTCTCTCATTTCTATTTGCATTTTAATTAAATTCGTTCTTCGAAGAATCTGAATTGCCCGATGTTCCTTTCACCTTGTATTCGCCTGAAGCCACTTGCGCAATTATGCCATCGTTTGGCGATTTCGACGAAAGCAGGCGTTCAAGATCGGAAAATTTGGAGCAGCGAAGCAGAAAAAGGATCTAAAACGCAGCAAAGAGCGATCGCTTTAGTTAGCCAGGAATTAGAAAATAGAAAATCTTTAACCGACGCCCTCACTGCCACGGGAAAATATTTTCCCCCGTTGTTTCGCAAAATGGTCGAAGTCGGCGAAACAAGCGGACAACTCGATCAGACCTACGAACGCCTAGCCGCTCACTACGACCGCAGTCTGAAATCCAAACGCAGTTTTCTGGGACAGTTGGCTTGGCCACTGATGCAGCTAGTATTGGCGCTTTTTGTCATCGGGATTTTGATTTGGGTCATGGGATTCCTACCTGCTAATCGCCAACCCTCAGAAAATTCTATCGATATTTTAGGATTTGGTTTAGTTGGTAATACTGGCCTCTTCCTTTACAGCAATGCATTAATCCTATCTGCTATTTTTGTTTTGCTTACGATCGAAGCGGCTCGACGAGGAGTGGGATGGTCGAAAAGCCTTCAACGGTTTGCCATAAAACTTCCAGTCATAGGAGGAGCCTTAAAGACCATCGCCATTTCGCGTTTCACTTGGGCATTACAATTGGTCTTAGATACGCCCATGGACTTAAGAATTGCTTTACCGCTTGCTTTGGAAACAACTGGCAACGACTATTTTTCACGATATGGAATTCAAGTTGCTGAAGGTATCGAGCACGGGAAGACCATCCACTCAGTCCTGAAAGGGACGGGGCTATTCCCTACAGATCTACTAAACAGCATTGCCGTCGGCGAGCAAGGAGGGCGTTTAGTCGAAACTTTGGAGCATGTTTCAGCCGACTATCAGCAGCGTGCACAATCAGCAACCACTATTCTGGCACAGACGGCTGGCTATGGGGTATGGATACTTATCGGAGCTTTTATAATCTCGATGATTTTTCGCCTGTTTTCTTTCTACACAGGACAAATCAATCAATTTCTATAATGAAATACAGTCGTATCTCTGTCCGCATTAGCGAAGCATTTGTAAATATTCGATCAATGCTAAATTCGGGTGAGCTAATCTACGATTGATTCTTGATTCCAACGATAACGGTTCTGAATTTTCGCGAAGCTCTGCAAGATAGTCCGTTAAAAATTTCAGATTTACTTTCCGATTCCAAAAGAAAATGCACCCAAGCCCAAGCCTCAGCATAGTCGGCTTGGGTCATCGATGCAGACAATGGCAGTTTTTCTAGCTGTAACAACTGAGGTTGCCAATTCTCTAAATCAATCTTTGCCAGCAAATAGTCCAAATGCGCTTGATTGATACCTCCACGTCCTCGCCCTACTTCGAAATATTCTGCTAGCCCTTCGTCGAGCCAGAGCGGCAAATTTGATATCGCAGCATGAAGATAACCGTGCGAAATCTCATGACGTAAATCCTCGGCCACCCGATCTCCCCAGTGGGCGTAGACCGAAAGTTGGATATCCGTCTCTACAAACACAGCACGTCGGTCGGCATAACGAGGAAATCGCTGATCTACAAAATCATGATATTTGTCTTCCTCGGAAAACAAAAAAATATGGATTGGCTCCTCAGTTACCGGCAACTTGAGTTTTTCGTTTAATCGGGATCGTTGCACCCGCAAATCCTCGATTAATCGATGCTGGCTTGGGAGCAGAAAATCGCTGTGGATAATTAATTGATCCTTTTTTACCTGATGTCGAAACGGCGTAGACGAATCCGAATGGTTTGGCCTTAAAAATGAAAGACAGCCACAAAGCGTTAGACTAATCAATCCCAAATTGACATAACGCAACATCATAAGGCATTCCACGAAATCACAAGCGAGCGAAGCATTTTAGCGGCTAAAGTTAAATTCCCGAAGGTCAATTGCGATACGCTTTTCGCTGTTGTTTTTTTCTCTCATGGCCAGCACGCAATACGAATCAATTCATAAGAAATCGCTTTTAGTACCCTTTAGTTTGCATAAGTTTTTGAAATAACTGTTTGACAACAGGCTGGAAGATTTCGAAAATTAGCAATCACCAAATGATGTTACCATTTGATGTAACCGCCTTTTACTATTCTTTTTCGATTACGAAACAAAATCCTATGCACAAATACTGGCAAGGCACTTCGACGATCACCAATCAGGATTATTTTGGACTATACTTTGCCGTCCTAGCTTTATCATTTGTTGCTCAACCAGCAACGGGGCGAGAACTAACAGCGCATACTAGCCAGCAAGTCCGCCCAGTATTAATTCGCAATGAATACAACCCTTTAATTAAACTCTCAGTTGAATCAACAGTGCCTTTCGTTCAACTTCACTCGATCTCCATGACACTTGAGGGTGCGAATAATATTGAATCGCTGGCAATTTTTTTTGCTAAAGAGGATGGTAGTTTCTCCAGCGAGAAACAATACGGAGAACGACTACTTGCAAAGCATCAACTTACTTTCTCAGGCCACGCTCGACTCAATTCGGGCAAAAACTCTTTTTGGATAAGTTGTCGCCTTAAACCTAACGCAGACCTCAATGAATCAGTCGACGCCAAAGAGATTTCTATTGCAACTTCTTCAGGCAAAATTGAGGCGGTCGACCAAACTCCTCATGTACAAAAACGAATCGGCATAGCCCTACGCAAGCATTGGGACGACGGCGTGCATACGTACCGAATCCCCACGTTAGCAACAACGGCAAATGGTACGCTCTTATGTGCTTATGACATGCGTAGGCGCAAGGGGCGTGACCTTCAGGAAGATATTGATATTGGGCTTCTACGCAGCATCGATGGCGGACGCACCTGGCTACCGCAGCGCGTGATCATGGATATGGGCACCTACGGAGATATGCCACAAGAAGTTAACGGCGTCAGCGACCCTGGGTTGATTGTTGATCCAGCGACAGGGGAAATTTTCTGCTTTGCTGTCTGGATGAACGGTCGCCCCGGAAAGCACCAATGGGGCAAGGATGGCTCAGAACCGGGGTTCGAAATCGGCAAAAGCGCCCAATTTATGATGGTACGCTCAACTGACGACGGACAATCCTGGTCAACCCCAGAAAACATGACCAGCAGTTGGAAGAATCCCAAATGGATTCTCTATGCCCCATCACCTCAACAGGGTATCGCCCTTAATGACGGCACATCTAGTAATGCCTACCCAAGGTCGGGATGCAAATGATGAGATCTTTTCAAACTTACTTATCAGTCACAACCACGGTAAAACTTGGGCACCCTCGACACCCTCCTACGGCAGCAACGAATGTCAAGCCGTACAACTGTCCGATGGTTCAATCATGCTCAATTGCCGTTCTAAGCGACCGATGAAATTTCGTACTGTTCAAATCACCAAGGACCTAGGAAAAACGTGGACACCGCACACCTCGCATCGCAAAGCGCTGATTGAACCCGTCTGCAACGGGAGCACTTATCGATTTGATTATCGGAAGCAAGGACAACCTGGATCGGTCCTTTTATTTGCCAATCCGCACTCTCAATCTGCTCGCACACATCATACTTTGCAGGTTAGTTTCGACGAAGGACAAACTTGGCCAAAACAAAATCGGATTTTACTCGACGAAGGCCAAGGAGCAGGCTATCCAAGTATCACTCGAATTGACGAACGACACGTTGGTATTGTTTACGAAGGTAGCGGTGCTCACCTAGTTTTCGAAAAAATTTCAATTGAAGAACTACTTCAGTAGCTCAGATACCAATAGGCTCCATTATGCATAGGATAATTTTTTTACTACTTCTTGTTCTTTGGTTATCTATTTCAATCAATGCTACAACACATTCCTCTGAGCCACATTCTGCTACTTTTGCCAATTTTGATATAGCCCCTAACTGGGAAGGACATCGAAATCGACTGCTCCCCCAAAAACTCCCAATTGCAACGCAAAACTTTGGATATCAGCGCAGCAATTTTGCAGGAGGTAGTCAACTCGGAGAAATCGGCGGTCGTGTCCATCGAGCACATCGTCGAGCCTATTACGCCTTGAAAATTGAACCAAAATCCCTCCAAGATAAATTTTCAGCTTCAGGTAAATTCTCGGTGCGTCAAGCTAGCGGAAGCAGCGGGGTATTGATCGGTTGGTTCAATCACCAAGACTCCGTCGGCTGGAGAACACCTAGTTCTTTGGCATTCCGTATCGACGGAAACGGCGGTAAATATTGGCTATTCTACGAATATGGCACAAAGAATCGTGCTACCGGAGGAAGCGGAGCATTTGAAGGTACTCGCTACCAAACTACCGCGACTCCCCCCTTCCGAGCAGACGGAACGGTTCATCACTGGAAGTTGTCTTACGATCCAGAAGGGGAAAAGGGATTAGGACAGCTCGAATTCGTTATCGACAACGACTCTTACTCCTTACCCCTTCACCCTGGAAATAAAGAATTGGGGGCAATTTTCGATCGTTTTGGTATCTGGTGTCAACAAACTCCGGGCGATGCGATGGAGGTGTACCTTGACGACATCACTCTTGATGGAAAGAAGCTTTCTTTTGATTCTGACCCTGAATGGGAAGCTTTGGGCAATCAAATAACCTACAAGCAAAATGTCTTGCGCCCTTATCACGATTTCGGATTTAGTAATACAAATATTGCGGGAAATAGTAATGGTGAAATTGGAGGCATTATCTTCCGCGATGAAAGACCAGCTTACTATGCCGACACTACGGAATTGCTCGATTTAGATTCGCAGCTGAACGCTTCAGGTACGATGGTACTCAAAAGTGCAGGTGCGGACAGCGGAGTTATGCTCGGCTGGTTTAATAGCGAAAAGAAACAATCTAAATCAATACCGGAACATGAACAACCTCTCACAGATTACCTTGGCATCTACCTCGAAGGTCCAAGTCGCGTAGGACATTATTTTCGAGCGGCTTATTCAACTTCCCAAGGTCATGCCTACGCTCCTACCGGGGAAGGAACTTCCCAAGAATGCCCAATCGTGTTGCCTAGCGAC
>CBDDKU010000027.1:0-241269 GCA_965230375.1 Cryomorpha sp. | reverse complement strand
ACCTGGCACTTGTGCGAGAAATTAAAAAGACGGAACAGAAGCTCCTACCAAAAAAGACCAGTAAAGATTCAACCCAGAATGAAAGTCCCTTGACCCTTAGTCTTATTTTGGCCGATGGAAGCATATTTCCGCATAGGGGAAAAGTTGACTTTGTCAATCGTGAAGTTGATCAGACAACTGGTTCATTGCTCATTCAGGCTTCATTTCCTAATCCAGACCGTCTTATAAGGCCAGGTCAGTTCGGTCGTGTTCGGGCCTCGATGAAAAATGTTGATGACGGCCTAATTATCCCACAACGATGTGTCACCGAATTCCAAGGGCTTAACAACGTCATGCTCCTGACCGACTCAAACAAAGTGGTACAAAGGCAGATTGAAATTGAAAGCACTTACAAGGATTACTTTCTTGTAGCAAGTGGCCTCACAAAAGGCGACATCATTGTTTTGGAAGGGCTTCAAAAAGTAAAGGATGGAACTATCGTCAATCCCGAGTTGATTGAGTTCGAGTCGAACTTCAAAGAAGACTAAGATGGGAAAAGAAGAATTCAAGAACATCTTTTTTGTTCGTCGCCCCATCGTTGCCATCGTAATTGCTCTTTTTATGGTGATCGTTGGAGGAATTTCGATTCTCGGACTTCCCATAGAGCAATACCCAAATATTACGCCTCCGGTAGTTCGTGTGAGCACTTCATTTACCGGTGCCAATGCCGTTAGTGTCGAACAATCGGTAGCTTCTCCGCTAGAGCAAGAGATAAACGGTGTAGAGAATATGCTCTATATGAAGTCGACGAATGCAAACGACGGCACCATGAGCTTGGATGTGACCTTTGATTTAGGAACAGATCCAGACATGAATACGGTCTTCACCCAAACCTGAGCTTCAGCAGCAACGCCAAAGCTCCCTGAAGAAGTTAAGCGGCTTGGTGTAAAGACTGAAAAATCAATGCCCAATATTCTGATGCTGATCTCGCTTACGAGTGAAGGCAATCGTTACGACCAAAACTTTCTTGGGAATTTTGGAATCATCAACGTAAAAGATGAGCTAGCTCGTATAAAAGGAGTCGGACGAGTACAGGTACTTGGGGCCAGCGACTATTCAATGCGGATCTGGGTTAAACCCGATGTCTTGGCTAAGCTTGGAATTACTATTCCAGAAATTGTCAATGCGATCAAATCTCAAAATGTCATCGCTCCTGGTGGAAAGTTTGGTGCAGAGCCGGCACCTTCCGGGACAGAGTTTACTTACACTGTTCGACTTCCAGACCGTTTGATCAGCGAAGAAGAGTTTGCAAACGTCGTAGTTCGATCTCGAGCTGATGGGTCGCAAGTAAGAATCAAAGATGTAGCAAGAGTCGAACTGGGTGTGGAGTCTTACAATGCCTTTACCAGATTAAATGGAAATGGATGTGCCATTCTCTCTCTTTATCAGGCGCCTGGATCTAACGCAGTAGAACTGGCAGAAAATGTCATTGCCAAAATGGAAGAGCTGTCAGAGCGCTTTCCATCGGGAATTGGTTATACCGTTTCACTTGACGCTACAGAGCCAATCGTTGCGGGTATCAACGAGATAATCGTCACCTTAATCGTCGCGCTTATTTTGGTTGTTCTGGTAGTTTTCTTGTTTATCCAAGACTGGCGTGCAACGCTCATCCCTACCCTGGCCATACCCGTATCGCTTGTGGCTGCGTTTATGCTTTTCCCACTTCTCGGCTTTACCATTAATACGCTTTCTCTTTTGGGGCTTGTTCTTGCAATTGGAATCGTAGTAGACGATGCAATAGTTGTGGTGGAAGCCGTGCAGGTGAATATGGAGAAAGGCATGTCGCCCAAAGTGGCCACAACAACCGCTATGCGCGAAGTAACCGCACCTGTAATAGCCACAACGCTGGTCATGATTGCTGTATTTATTCCTGTAGCCGCTATGGCTGGGATCATAGGAAGACTCTACCAACAGTTCGCCATTACCATTGCCGTTTCTGTAATCTTCTCATCCATTAATGCTTTGAGCTTGAGCCCTGCTCTCTGTTCACTTCTCCTAAAACCCGATACGAAGACCGGTGGGGCTCTCGGAAAATTCTTCGATGGTTTCAACCGGTGGTTTGATCGAAGTACCGAAGGCTACACATCCACAGCTCGCGTTTTGACTGGAAAGTTTAAACGAGGAGTAGTATACGTCGTGGTTGCCATGATTGCCGCCGGGATATTTGGATACATGGTTCCCGGTGGATTTATGCCTGAAGAAGATCAAGGGTATTTTTTCGTCAATGTGCAATTGCCAAACGCGGCTTCTATGCAGCGGACTGATCAAGTAGCAAAACATGTAGAACGTATACTGCTGGATATCGATGAAGTGGAATACGTAACCACCGCTGCTGGCTTTAGCATGCTGGCCGGAGCATCTATTCCCAATAGTGGGTTTCTATTTGTCAAACTTAAACACTGGGATGATCGCGATACAGATGCCGACGAAATAGTCCGGAAATTGAATGGAGCCTTTGCGATGAGTATCAATGAAGCGCAGGTCTTTGCCTTTGCTCCACCCGCCATTCCCGGTCTTGGAAACGGTTCTGGGTTCAGTATCATGATTCAAGACATGGGTGGTTCAGACCCAGCGTATCTCGCGCAAAACACGTATAAGTTTGTGGCAGCAGCTAACAGCAGGCCTGAGATAACCAGCGCATTTACGACGTACCAGGCTACTGTTCCACAACGCTATTTAGACATCAATACAGATAAAATCTTAAAGGCAGGAGTGAATCTGAACGACGTTTACAATACGTTTGCATCCTTCTTGGGTGGAGCTTATGTTAATGACTTTAACCGTTTTGGTCGCCTTTACAAAGCCTATGTCCAGGCCGAGCCTGAATACCGGCACGACGAGAATGGACTTGATCTCTTTTTTGTGAAAAATGCAGAAGGGGAATCGGTACCTGTGGCAAGTTTCGTGACTGTCAAGGATATTTACGGTCCCGACTATACCAACCGCTTTAACTTGTACCGATCGGCAGAAGTAACCGGGTCTCCAGCTCCGGGTTATAGTTCCACTCAGGCACTTGATGCTCTGGAGGAAGTGGCGAAAGAGGTTCTTCCCGGCGATATGACTTATAGCTGGAATGCCATGAGTTATCAGGAACGAAAGGCTTCAGGGCAAGCTGGAATTGTCTTTGCATTCTCCCTGCTCTTTGTTTTCTTGATCCTTGCCGCTCAGTACGAGAGTTGGTCGCTTCCATTTGCTATTCTGCTCGGGACACCGTTCGCGCTGTTTGGTGCATTCCTATTTCTCTATCTCGCTCGCTTGATCGATGAGACCTACTTGAACAACATCTTCGCGCAAATTTCGCTGGTTATGCTTATTGCAATGGCAGCTAAAAACGCCATTCTTATCGTCGAGTTTGCCAAACTCAAATTCGACGAAGGGCTGGATTTAATACCTGCCGCTGTAGAAGCAGCTAAACTTCGATTTCGGCCTATTTTGATGACGGCCTTCTCATTCATTTTGGGGATTCTTCCACTCATCACAGCTTCGGGGTCTGGTGCTCAGGCCCGAAAAGTAATGGGTATGGCACTTCTCGGTGGTATGGGTGTAGCTACCGCTTTGGGAATACTCCTCTACCCTATGCTCTTCGTTTTGGTTGGAAAGATCGCTCGGTTTGAGCAAAAACGCGAATTGGAACAACAACAAGTTCAGGCATGAAAAAGACACTTCTAATTATATCGGTTCTAGCTCTGGCTTACAGTTGTAAAATGGGTAAAAACTATCGAGGTGTCGAAGTTGAATACCCAGAGAAGTTCAGGTTTGAAGATACCACAGCAGCAATGGTGATAGACACAGTAAATGTGGACACGCTTGCCGTTGACTCGCTTTACGATCTGGATTGGTATGCTCTGTTTAACGATGCATCGCTCGACACCTTGGTTACAAATGCCCTGCGCAACAATTACGATTTGCGTGCAGCAACTGAAAATGTCATACAAGCCCAATACAATATTGGCGTTCAGCGCTCCCAGATGCTTCCAGGTGTCGGGGTGCAAGCCGGTATGAGCCGTGGTAATTTCCAAATGCTTCAATTGCCAGAGCCACAAACGGTCTTCTCAGGTTTTGGCCAATTGAGCTGGGAGCTAGACTTTTGGGGAAAATACAGGCGGCTGACGGAAGCTGCCAAAGCAGATTACTTAGCGAGCACAGAAGGTTATCGCGCTTCGCAAATTGAGTTGATTGCCACAGTGGCTACACTCTATTTTCAACTTTTGGAATACGAAGCCCTTTTAGAAATATCGCGCAGTACTCTAGCCCTTCGCGATAGCATGGTCTACATCATTGGGGCTCGGTTCAAGAAGGGCTATATACCCGAAATTGATCTCAATCAAGCTCAGGTGCAAAGAGCTATTGCCGCAGGTTCAATCCCGATTTGGGAACGATCCATTGCCTATACCGAGCATCAACTTTCGGTGTTAACTGGTGTATTGCCACAGAATATTGAGACAGGTACTCCCCTTTCAAAAATGGACTCGACGATAGCCATCCCCATGGGACTACCAAGCGATCTGCTTAAAAGAAGGCCAGACATTCTCGTGGCAGAGCAAAATCTGATTGCTCAAAATGCCTTGGCTGGAGCAGCTCAGGCCAACCGATTACCGAATATCAGTCTTACTGGACTATTTGGCGTGGCCAGCAATGATCTAAGCTCTATCACATCTGATAATGTAGTATGGAGTATTGGCGGTTCGCTTCTCGGGCCTGTATTTAACTGGAACCGTTACAAGCGATTGGCCGATATTGAAAAGAGCAAGACCAATCAGGCGCTATTCGTATACGAACGTACCGTCCTTACCGCATTTCAGGAAGTGGAAGATGTACTTGCCGAGATTGCTTCACTTAAAACAGAATTAGTGGCCAGGAAAGAACACGTTGTGGCCGCAGTAAATGCGCAGACCCTTTCTCAAGAGCGATACAATCAAGGAGTGACAAGCTATTTGGAATATCTGGAATCTCAGCGACAGGCCTTCCAAGCTCAACAAAACTATGTGGGAACCAAGCAACAGCTACTCTCTGCGCATGCAAGACTGTATAAAGCTCTGGGAGGCGGTTGGAAAATAGACTAAAGTGGGCAAAGAGACGGCATTTGGCAGTGAAAAGGGATACCGCGACTACGGAAAGGTCGGTAGAGATCTTGGGCTCAATAATGATGTTGAAGCTGTACGGCAGATACTCAACACCATGTGCGGACCAGACCCAGTCGAAGCTCAACGTTCTTCAGCTATAGTACAGCACTGTTCCGATGCCAATCCAAAACTATTCAGTTCGCTTTTCGAAGAGATAATCAGGGTACTTGAAAACCCAAGTCACAGCAGTGCTCTTAGGGTATTATACCGCGCTGTAGAAAAACTTGAAATCCCTGAAGATTTCCAGGGCCCCATTATCGACCATGCGTTCAAGCACCTGATCGACCCCAAAACGCCAATCGCAGGAAAAGTCTTTTCTATGAGTGTAATTGCCAATCATCTGAATCAGTATCCCGAACTAAGGTCTGAGTTTGGATTGATCCTATCCGACTTATATCCGCTTGGCTCAGCTGGTGTGAAAGCTAGGATACGCAACATTTCTAAAAAACACAATCTCGATATCACTAGTTAGACAATCCGTCCAACGAAGCCTTAATCTGATTGATATACCACTGCCTTGATTCGTTAGCTTGAGCCAACTCCAGGGCTTTTTGATAATAAACCTTCGCTTTTGGGGTATCGCCTTTCGCTTCAAAGAGTTTTGCTTGCGCCATTTGCAATTCAGGACTATTAGGCGTGATTTCACTCGCTTTGCGATAAGACATAATGGCTTCATTCCACTTTCCTTTCTCGACGTAGTTATCGCCTTTGAGCTTGTAGAAAACAGGTAAACTAGTTTCGAAAGAATCCATTAGAAAAGTCTCCATCTCCTTTAAAACAGCTTCATCACCTATCGCTTTCTTTACAAATACATTCAGCTGCGCTTCGGGAATAACAAAACCGTCACCAAGCATCGTTTTGAATGGTGTGATGTGATTAACATACTTTTCGAACGAGTCTATCTTCATCCACTCTTCCACTGAGATCTCATACCCTTCAAAAAACCATTTCAGGCCTTCAATCAGGGAAATGAGCCCTACACTATTGTGAGATTCGCTTTTATAATGTCGATACTCATAATCCAATCCCAAGGGCTCCTTTTGCAAATAGGCTGAAGCAAAAACATCCTTATCGAGTTCATCCACGATACCCATCACGCCCATTCCGGTTTCGTCGCCGAGTGAGAGAAAAAGCTTTCGGTTTATCAGGCGGTTTCTGGTGATAAAGCTCTTTACCGCTCTCTCGTATCCGTAGTCATTCCACCACATGCTCGGACTGATGGCTAGGTAACCATAAAACGATTCGGGCTTGGTGATCAACGTGTTCATCACAAACAAACCACCAAGGGAGTGGCCCATGAGAATTTGAAACGCACTGCATCGGTAGTCGGATTCTATCTTAGGCCGAAGTTCTTCCGTGATAAACTTCAAGTGATTCGCCGCATTTCCAGTCGGGTTTAGAATGGAATCTTTTGGTGTGCAATTTTCGACGTACCGCTCATGTCCGCGATCTGAAATTCCCACCACAATCATCGGTGGGATGCGTTTCGAAATATCTGACAGGTTCTCCACCACACCGGTCACATGAGCCCAGTTGTAATCGCCATCAATTACGTAAAGAACAGGATAGGTTTCTTTGGGATTCGCTCCATGATTCATAGGCAAGTAAACCCGATAGCCCCTTTCCTCACTCAAATACTCAGAGTTCAGAGTATAAGACTTCCCAATCTGGGCAGCAGCAAAGCTCGTGATGCCCATTAGAAAGATTAGAAATGAAAACTTGAATACACGGTTTATGATCATCATATGCTTCTGAATCGATTGAGATGCGATGACCAATTTAGAACTATTCCTTCTTTCGTCAAGAATTGACGATTAAGCCTTGAAGTTTCCAAGCAAACTATCGTTCAAAATCCTATCTTTCGACTCGAAATATATCTGAGATTCGCATGAAATTTTTAGTGCCTTACGACTTTAGTCCAATTACAGAAAACGCCCTTGATTACGCTATTCAATTGTCGGCTCACATTCCGGTTAAAGAAATTGAAATGCTTCACATTGTAGGAAAAGATAGTGAAGTTGAAAAAGCGAATCAGCGTCTTGAAGATGCGAAGTCTTCACTTTCAGGATCAGCGCAAGAATTGGTCAAAGCCAAAGTGAGAGTTGGAGATATTTTTAAGGATATCGGTAGAGAAGCGGAAGAAGGAGACGCTCAATTATTGGTAATGGGTACCCACGGTGCCAAAGGGCTACAAAAGATTTTTGGTTCTCATGCCATTAAGGTCATTACTAGTGCGAACACCCCTTTTATCGTTACGCAATCAAAAAAACCTGGACCGGATATCGATCGCATCATCTTACCAGTTGACCTGACGAAAGAGAGCATCCAGATCACGCGATTTGCCAAAGATGTGGCCAAGCGATTTGACTCAGAAGTGCACTTAATACACGACACAGAAAGCGATGAGTGGCTTGCAAATAAGGTGCGCAACAATGTGAATATGGTGAAAGCCGAGCTCAAGAAGGAAGGCATTAAACACGAAGTGCATCAATTAGATGGGAAGGAAGCTTTTCACAAAGAAGTTATTGACTACTGTGCCAAATACCGCGGTGATCTGATCGCCGTGACCCACTTTTCTGAAAGTATCCTGCCCCAGTTTGACAAATTCAGTCAGGAAATCATCACTAACCACCTTGAAGTACCGGTACTTATTGTAAACGGTCGCAACATCTCAAATGTGAATACAAACTTCACATTTATGAGCATGTAAGGCTACTTCTGAGTAGCTCGAAGCTGTACAATCACGTTTTGTTTATTCTCGTCAAACGTCTTTTGGGCGTATGGCGTGAAAAAAGACTGATTCTCTAAAAAACGGATTTGAAGATCGATCCAATCTTGATTCGAGAGTTTGTTTCCCGTTGCGAGAAGTTCTTCGTAGAGCCCATGGGCAATCTCGAAGTACTTGTTCTTACCAATATAGCCCAGGTCAGCGTCGCAGAGTACTTCACTCAATTTATCGCTGGGTGATTGCGGAAGCTTGGTCGACATAATCATCTTTTTGACTCGATCAACTTCACCAGCATTAAAACCGAGCCCAGGTAAAATCTCTTCCGCTATCTTACAACTCTCTTCCTCGTGCTTTTCCAGACTACGCGTAAATCCGATATCGTGAAAAGCGGCTGCAATATTTACCAGGTGCATTTCTTCTTCACTAAGGCCTTCTTCCTTGCCTATCTCGCGCGCTAACTCCATCACACTCAGCGTGTGCTGAAGCGAATGGTAGGTCAGCTCCTTCGGGAGTTTCTCCCTTAACTCTGATATGGCAAATTCAATTGCTGCTGTGTACTTCATGTGATTCTTTGGCAGAGTGTGAAATATAAAACGATAAAATGACCTTTACCGTTTATACCTTGGAAATTTATCTCAGATTTCCACTGCTTTTATGTGAACAAGTTAAACAAGAAACCTAGGTTTTCACTAAGAAAAGTAGACTACTTTTGCTTTCAGAACACGTGTACCCCTTGAATATGAAATGTAAATCATTATTAATCGCTTTTGTAACGCTATTTGTTTTTGGTTCGGTTGTAGCCCAATCAGACTCTACTGAAGTGATGGATCTCGAAGCTCAGTATATCGAACTGAAAGCGAAGTCAAACAACTACCAAATCTACAAGGTAGTTAAGGAAGCTTCGATGGATCAATTCTGGAACAGCGTAGCCGACTCGCTTTTAAAGAATTCACAGGCGATTCGGGGTTTGAACAAAACGGTGAGCGATTTGAATGCTCAGGTGGAATCTCTTCAAGGTCAAGTTGCAGAAAAAGATCAGAGCATGGCCGATCAAGCATACCAGGTAGAGCACATGTCTTTTCTTGGGATGGATATCACGAAGTCTTCATACATCGTGCTTTCTTGGAGCATCATCTTTGTTTTGATCGCCATAGCGCTTGTCTTGTTCTTCCGTTTTAAGAATGCCAACAAGGTGACGTCTGAAACCAAAAGCGAGTTTCAAACTCTTTCAGAAGAATTTGAATCGCACAAACAAAAGGCCAGAGAAAACGAGACTAAATTGAAGCGCGATCTTCAGACCGAGATCAACTTGGTTGAAGAGCTCAAGGCAAAGCTTGGCTGAGCCTAGCGATTCGGATCTCGTTTCGTTTCAATTATTTTCTTGAGAAGTCTTCGGTTGTCATTCAGCCTTTCTTCGAGCATGATCATGGTCTCGGTTGCATTTACACCGTTCAGATCTTCAATTGCAAAAATCGTGTCCTTGGCGTGAATGGTATCTCGACAGCGCAGCTTGCAGAATATACTGTAAGTACCTGCTGCAAGATCAGCCACAGTTATTTCTGGGATGCTGTCTAGCTGTTCTAACACATCCAGTGCAGAGTGGCCAGCAGCTACGTGGATGCCGACATAAACAGTCAGCAGGTAGCCAAATTTTTTATAATCTATTGAAAGCGAGTAACCGCTGATAATTCCAGCTCTTTCGAGCTTTTTAACACGTTGGTGAACTGTGGCTGTAGAAACCAAGAGCTCCTTCCCTATTTCGGTTAAAGGTTTTCTAGCATTTTCGTTTAATGCTAAAATAATTTGCGAATCGAGGTCATCAATCTTTAAAGCCATACGCAAACATCAGAAAAAAAGAGAAAGATTAAAAAAAGAAAAAGAAGGGAGAAGAACCTGATTAACCATATGAAAAGACTCAGTTGACTAACTCCCCCCTTCTTTTGATATCCCTCGTTTGGGACCTTATCGATATAAATATCTCAATACTTTACTCGTATCTAAGTGCCAATGCAGGATCGGTACGGCTGATTTTATAAGTGTGGTATATCACCACAATTGCGGAAAGGAAACCAGCAACCAAGAGACTAATCCCCGGATTTACCGGACTAATCGTCACTTTGTAGGCAAATTGCTCTAACCACCTGCTCATCAAATATATGTTCAACGGGGTGGCAATCACAAATGCCATAACAAGAATTAACACAAAATCACGAACAAGAGTCCAAGCAATACGGGGCGCACTTGCCCCCATAATCTTGCGGATCCCAATTTCTTTGGTCTTAGCTTGCACAGAAAAACTTAACAATGCAAAGAGACCGAGTAACGCGATTATGATCGAGATATAAGCGAAGTACTTGAAAATCGAGTACATGTTTTGCTCAGAAACGTAGTTTGATTCCAGCGATTGATCCAAGAATGTAAAAACGAAAGGATGCTTTGGTGCCAGGCTCTCCCATTTAGTCTGGATGTCGTCAATGGTCTTCGTATAGTCCCCACTCGTGAGCTTCATTGATACCTGATTGTTGCCCTGTGGATTATAGCATAATACCAGCGGCTCGAGCGGATTGTGAAGTGAAAGGAAGTTGAAGTCACTGACTATTCCTACAACCTTTCCATCATTGGTCGCTTGTCCGTTTGCTTCCAGCCCCCATTGCATTCGTTTATCAATGGCATCTCCTTGCCAACCAAACTTCTTAGCGGCAAAATCATTGATGATAAAAGCCTGCTGAGCATCGGTCGGAAACTCTTGAGAAAAGTTTCGTCCTTCAATTAGGTCCAAACCTAAAACGTCAATAAAATGCTCATCGATAAACAAGACACGAATAGCTCGTTCGATCATTTGACCATTTTCACTTTCTATCCGAAACATCAGTTCACCCGTATTTCCAGAAGGCAGTCGCGTGCGACTCATCGCTTCTACTCTCGAGTCCGATCTGTATTCATCCAACATAGGGGCCAGCCTTTGCGTTGCTGATGTGTCTGCCGGCAAACTGATAGAAAGCAAGTTTTCACGATCAAAGCCAAGATTCATACTTCTGATGTAGTTCATCTGACTACCGATCAAAAGCGTTCCGGTGATCATAAACATGGAGAACACAAACTGGATTAGAATGAGCCCTTTCCGAAGGGTTCCGATTCCGCCCATTTTGGGAATATTGCCCCGCAAGACGGAAATAGGCTTAAATGAAGACATTGCAAATGCGGGATAACTTCCAGCCAGTACTCCGACAAGAATGATCAGTAGCCCGAGTATTCCCAAGATTTCGGGTGTGAAGACCGCTGATATGGAAAACTCCTTACCAGTAATCTGATTAAAACTGCTCAAGAGTAGCTCGACCACACCTAGCCCGATAATCACTGCCAGGATGGTGATGATGACTGATTCCCCAATAAACTGCATTGCAATCTGATTCCGATCGGCACCTAGGGTCTTTCTGATCCCGACTTCTTTGGCTCTTTTTGAGCTTTGCGCAAGTGAGAGATTCACGAAATTGATAGCGGCTACGACCAGAATAAAGATCGCCAGCAGACTAAATATGGTTATGTATGAACGGTTTCCTTTGGGAAGGTCGTACTCATAAGTATTGGTGAAGTGAAGCTCTGACAAAGGTGTAAGGGAATACTTCATGGAAGCAACTACTCCATTGGCTTCGGCCCATGGCTTTACATAACGCTCCGAAACAGTGTCGAGCTTAGCTTGAAATGCCTGTGGCTCAATAGGCTCAGTAAATTTCACATAGGTATAGCACGAAATGCGAAACCAGTCCTGATCCATAACCGCCCTAAACCCCTCGGGCAATGTAGTTGATGAGATAAATGCGTTCGCTTGAATTTCACTATTCTCTGGAATATCAGCCATAACTGCTTCCACTTCCAGCATTTGATTATTGACTTTCAGCATTTCTCCCACAGCCTTCTCGGCGGTGCCAAAAATCTTCTCAGCCAGAGATTGAGTCAATACGATTGTTCTGGGAGCCTTGAGCAGATTATCGCGCTTTCCAACCACAATTGGATAAGTGAAAACATCGAAAACGGTACTGTCTGCCATCCACAAGTTGGATTCTTGGAACAACACATCGTCATAGGTGATTTCCGTTTGGCCACCGGCGCTCATAAAACGGGTGTACTGCTCTACTTCGGGATAATCGGCTACCAAAGTCGGTCCCACTGCTCTATTGCTAACAGCCGCATTGACTTCGTTGCCCATATTTAACAAAGCCTGTACGCGGTAAATGCGGTCCCTATCTTCGTGCTGCTTATCATAACCCAGTTCGTCAACAACATAAAGAGCAATAAGGACACAGCTCGTGATCCCCAAGGCCAGCCCGATTATGCTGACTAGTGCGTAGGTCTTGTTTTTGGAAAGGTGACGAAGCGCTATTTTGATATAGTTGAATAACATAATAGCTCGTTTAGATTACAGAAACACGCTCACCAGAAAGCTGCGAAACCACTTCCCCATCGAGAAGCTTAATAATTCGCTCGGAGTAGTTGGCATCATGAGATGAGTGAGTTACCATGATAATCGTACTGCCAGCCTCGTGAAGCTTGGTTAGAATGTCCATTACTTCGTTACCATGTGCAGAATCGAGATTTCCGGTTGGCTCATCAGCCAAAATGAGCTTTGGCTCAGTAACGACGGCTCTAGCTACTGCAACACGTTGTTGTTGCCCACCTGAGAGTTGTTGCGGATAGTGCTTTGCTCTGTGGGCGATTCCCATCTTCTCCAAGATTTTCATAACCTTAGTTTGGCGCTCCGACTTCGACATCTTCAAGTAAACAAGTGGAAGCTCGACGTTCTCAAAAACCGTGAGCTCATCGATTAGATTGAAGCTCTGGAAAATGAATCCAATGTTTTGTTTTCGGATGCTAGCACGCTCCTTTTCCTTGAGCTTAGCAAGCTCTTTTCCGTCAAACTCGTAAGAGCCAGATTCGGGTGAATCGAGCAAACCGATAATGTTCAACAGAGTGGATTTACCACATCCCGAAGGTCCCATAATGGAAACAAACTCACCTTTTTTCACTTCTACACTCACTTTGTTGAGTGCTGTCGTTTCGATTTCATCAGTTCTGTAGGCCTTTGTCAGGTCCGTCAACTTAATCATATTCTCTGCCATGCTTATTTAATGTATATGACTTCGGCATCGCCAAAATCGTCGTAACTACTAGTTATTACTCTTTCTCCGGGTTCAAGCCCCGAAATAACTTTAATGAATTCTGGATTTTGCGTTCCAAGTTCAATTTCTCTTTTCACTGCTCTTCCATCCGAATCTACTACAAATACATATTTTCCTCCTGTGCTCTGGAAGAAGCCACCGCGCTTGATCATGTTAGAAGTCTCACTTGCACTCAATTCGAGCTTCACACGAGCGTTTTGTCCACGTCTCATTTGATCTGGAACCTGATCGGCCATAAACTCAAAGTGGACTTCGAACTGTCCTGCTTCTACTGCTGGAAAAACCTTGGCCACCTTGGCATCAAATCTTCCACCGTTTAGTTCTGCAACACCTTTTAGCTCGGTTGACACTCGGTTTAAGTAATATTGATCTACGGGGGCTGATATTAGGAATTGATCTAAAACATCCACACGACCTAGATTCTCACCACGGGCTTTTGTTTCGCCCATTTCGTGATCGAATTGACTCAGTTGCCCACTGATTGGTGCTTTGATAATCAAGTTTTCGAGATTGGCTCGAATAGCATCTAGATTTCGCTCCATCAATTCAATCGATTGATCGATACGACCCAGCTGGCTTGTTCGATAAATCTCATCAGTGATCATTCGCTCTTGAAGCATGTCCATTCTACTCTTCAAATAAATAAGTTCGTTTCTAGATTCGTCGTACTGCGATTGGGCAATAGCGCCATCAGCATAGAGTGCTGAATCTATGCTGAATTGGCGCTTTCGCTCTTTGTATTGATAGCCTATATCTAATACTTGCTCTTGAATCTGTCTTTTATTTTGATCTAGTGTAATTCGAGTCGATCGGAGATTATTGATCTGCTCAATAATTTGCGTTTCTCGATTCATAAAATCCAGTGTAACGGTCTGGTTACTCAAACGCATCAATGGCTCTCCAGCTTCCACGAACACCCCATCTTCAACGAAAATCTCTTCTACCCGCCCGCCTTCATTTGCTGCAATCTGTACTGTGCGAACTGGCTCGAGTACTCCATTTAAGGCAATCACATCCTGAAATTCACCGAAACGTACTTCTTCAATAGTCACACGCGCTTTATCGATGGTATATCTATTCTCACTAGTAGATCCAATCAAAACTGCACCCATCACGATAATTATCGCAACTCCGGCTATCCAAAGAAGCTTTTTCAGCGGGTATTTCTTCTTTTCTATTCGCTTATCCAAATCTAGAAATCCTGAATTTTGACTTTACCATTAGAAAGAGCTGTGCCAGAAATCGTATCTACCTGATATACAGATGTCATTGAAAATTTATAGCCTTTATAACTTGTTAATGTTGTTCGTTTTTGATACAGTTGAATGTTCGTTTTCGAACAGTTCATCCCTTTAAATTTGTAACATGAGCAAAGTACAAGGCACCTTATTGATTGTAGATGACGATCCAGAAGTCATTTTATCAGCAGAACTCTATCTCAAACAACGCATTGAGAAGATCATTACAGCACCCAAACCGACCAATATTATTCCCATTATTTTGGAGAACGATGTAGATGTGGTGCTTTTAGACATGAACTACTCCAAAGGCAAGAATGATGGAGACGAAGGGCTCTCCTGGCTCCGGTCATTAAAAAGTGAAGCGCCGCAAGCTGAAGTGGTTTTGATGACCGCCTATGCGGATGTTGAACTGGCCGTGCGCGGAATTCAATACGGAGCGGCAGACTTCATCACGAAGCCCTGGCAAAATGAAAAGCTCTTGGCTACTGTGTTGTCAGCGATGCAGCTTAAAATGAGCAAGCTCGAAATTTCAAAACTCAGAGAAAACCAAGCCTATCTGCAGCGCACGCAGCGACAAGAAAAGACTGAACTGCACGGTAGAAGCAAGGAGATTGTCGCTGTGCGAAAAATGGTGGATAAGATTTCGAATACCGATGCCAACGTCCTTATCCTAGGAGAAAATGGAACGGGTAAGGAAATAGTAGCTCGAATGCTCCACGAGAATTCATCCCGATCCAAAAACCTGATGGTGACTGTTGACTGCGGTGCCATTACCGAAACGCTGTTTGAAAGCGAAATGTTTGGGGCTGTTAAAGGTGCCTACACCGATTTGAACCATGACAAGAAAGGAAGGTTTGAGCTGGCTTCTGGCGGAACGCTCTTTCTGGATGAAATCGGAAATCTCAATCTTGCGATGCAGTCAAAGCTCTTGACCGCTCTTCAAAATAGAAAGATCATGCCAGTAGGTGGCACGAAGGAAATCGACATCGACATTAGATTGATAGCCGCTACAAACATGAATTTGAATCAAATGATCGAAGAAGGCACCTTTCGACAAGACTTACTTTACAGAATAAACACTGTCGAAATCAATCTTCCCTCCTTGCGAAACCGACCAGAGGATATTTCCATTCTCGTGGATCACTTTGTAGACAAATACGTCAAAAAATACCGCAAGCCCACCATGTGGCTAGAGTCTGGGAGTATCCAGAAATTGCTTCAATATCCGTGGCCAGGAAATGTGCGCGAGCTCCAGCACGCCATCGAGCGAGCAGTAATCATGAGCGATTCGAGCGAGATTAAATGCGCCGACATATTACCCAAAAATGCCCAGCAGTCAACCAAACGGGTCAATAGTCTGAACCTTGATCAAATGGAGAAAAAGCTAATAATCGAAGCTTTGGAAAAATGCCATGGAAACATCTCAAAAGCCGCACGCGAATTGGGAATTACCAGAACGGCACTTTACCGCAGGCTCGATAAATTTAACTTGATGTAGATTTAGGGCATGTTTCGAAGCTTTTATCTAGGCTTAATTTTTCGGGTTGTTTTTCTTTCGGTCTCCATCGGCGGGAGTATATGGGTTTGGATTAAAACCGACTATATCTTCTCTCCCTGGCTGGCTTCGATTGTATCGCTTTTTATATTTCTTGAGTTGCTTCGCTATGTGAATCGAACGATGAAGGACGTCACCTATTTTCTTGACGCTCTTTACTACGATGACTTCAGCTTACTTCCCAAACGGGCTGTCCGAGAGAAAAAGTTCAAACTAATTTATGATCGGATTAGAGAGATTAGAGATGGTTTCCGTCTTGCTAAAATTGGAAAGGAAGAAGAACTCAATTTTCTGCGCGCTGCTATCCAATCCGCTCCAATAGGTTTACTAGCTTGGGATGAAAATGGCGAGATACAGCTATTTAATCAAGCGCTACAGACGACCATTGGTATAAATCCGGTCGAAACCACTTCGCGTTTCAAAAAACTTCGCCCTTTGTTTTGGACAGAATTGGAGAAAATTCCAACGGGAACCACAGGCGTAATCCAGTACACGATCGACGACGAAGTTTACAAGCTTTCTGCCCGAATCATGGTGGTTTCCGAAAAGAATCGATCCTATAGAATGGCGCTGATCCAGAACATAGGGAATGAACTGGAACAGGCCGAGATGGGTGCTTGGGAAAAGCTGATCAAAATACTGACCCACGAATTGATGAATGGGGTCACGATTATCACTTCGCTCTCGAGCACCATGGTGGAAGAGTTAAAAGGCGATGAGCCAAACATGGAAGATCTCAAGAGAGCTGTTGGCGCCATTGATAAAAGGAGCAAAGGCCTGATGCAGTTCGTTGAAGACTACCGTTCGCTCACGCAGATTCCTGCCCCAAAAATTGAAGAAACCAACTTAAACGAGTGGATTTCGCAACTATTTGACGCCTGGGCTCCAACCTATCCCGATATCGAATTCCATATTGTAAAAGGACGCGAGTTCAAATTGAAATTTGACCAAAACCTGCTTCGACAGGTTTTCGAAAATCTTTTACTTAATAGCGTCCACGCTCTGAAGGAAACAACCAACCCGAAGATTGAAATTGAAATACAGGCTAATCAACAGGGAATCAGAGTGAGTTTCACAGACAATGGAAGTGGAATGGACGAAGACACACTCGATCAAGTGCTTATCCCGTTTTTCACTACCCGACAAGATGGCTCTGGAATAGGATTGGCGCTGAGCCGGCAAATCATGCGGATGCATAAGGGAAGCCTTCACATTCACTCTAAGCTAGGCGAAGGGACTAAAATCTGGCTTCAGTTCGCGAGTTAGCAAAGCTCAAGCAAGAGCATAAAAAAAGAGCTTCCCATTTCTGAGAAGCTCTTTCACATTTAGATCTAGCTTAATTTATTCTTCCGTTGGCTCGTCTGTGCCATCAACTTCTGGCGCATCACTTGCCTGTGGAGTTTCGCCTTCCGGCAAATCTTCATTTGATATTTCATCTTCCATTTCTGGAGAAACTTCAACTTTGGCTACTGCCGCAATCTCATCGTTTCCTTTCAAGTTGATCAGTCGAACACCTTGAGTAGCACGCCCCATCACACGTAGCTCTGATACATTCATACGAATGGTGATACCACGCTTGTTAATGATCATCAGGTCGTCTTGATCTGTTACGAATTTGATTGCGATCAAAGCACCCGTTTTATCAGTGATGTTCATGGTTTTCACACCTTTTCCACCACGATTCGTGATTCGATAATCATCCACCAAGCTACGCTTACCGTATCCCTTTTCCGAAACTACCAGTACGTTTGCTTCTGGATCGTTGATACAAATCATTCCGATAACTTCATCATTCTCGCCTTCGAGTGTAACACCTTTCACCCCTTGCGAAGTACGTCCAACGGCACGTACATTCTCTTCGTTGAAACGTATCGCTTTACCCGAACGCTTGGCGAGAATAATCTCTGAATCTCCATCGGTCAATCGAGCTTCCAATAGCTGATCTCCTTCTTTGATGGTAATGGCGTTGATTCCATTTTGACGTGGTCTCGAATACGCTTCGAGTGAAGTCTTCTTAACAACTCCATTCTTAGTAGCCATGATCACGTTGTGGCTATTGATGTAGTCTTCATCTTTGAGATCGAGCACATTGATGTAAGCCATAATCTTATCATCCTGCTCGATGTTGATCAAGTTTTGAATGGCTCTTCCTTTCGACGTTTTCGTTCCTTCAGGAATCTCGAATACGCGCATCCAGAAACACTTTCCTTTCTCTGTGAAAATCAAAAGGTAGTTGTGATTTGTTGCTCCAAACAGGTGCTCCAAGAAATCTTCATCCCGAGTAGTAGAACCTCTCGATCCCACTCCACCACGGCTCTGCGTCTTATACTCGATCAGAGGGGTACGCTTAATGTAGCCCAAGTGAGAAATAGTAACAACAACGTTTTCATCTGGAATGAGATCTTCGATGCTCATTTCGCTGGCTGAGTACTCAATGACTGAACGACGCTCATCACCGAATTTCTCCTTCACTTCAATTAGCTCCGTCTTGATGATATCCATTCTCAAGTCTTCGTTGTCGAGAATAGCTCTCAAGTGTTCGATGAGCTTCATCAAGTCGGCGTGCTCTTCACGAATCTTATCGCGCTCAAGACCGGTAAGCTTCTGCAGTCGCATATCCAGGATGGCACGCGCCTGAATCTCAGAGAGCTTGAAGTTTTCCATCAAGCCGTTTCGAGCATCTTCTGGCGTATTGCTCGCACGGATAAGCGCAATCACTTCGTCGAGATTATCGAGAGCAATCAACAATCCTTCGAGGATGTGCGCTCTTTCTTCCGCTTTGCGCAGCTCGTATTTTGTTCTTCGCACAACCACATCGTGACGGTGCTCGACGAAAAGTTCGATCATATCACGAAGGTTTAGAAGCATAGGACGCCCCTTCACCAAAGCAATATTGTTTACTGAGAATGAACTCTGTAGCTGCGTGTACTTATACAGTTTGTTAAGTACAACATTAGGTATCGCATCACGCTTCAATTCGTAAACGATACGCATACCATTACGGTCAGACTCATCTCGAATGTCGCTAACTCCTTCAATCTTTTTGTCGTTGATAAGGTCAGCAGTCTTCTTGATCATATCAGCCTTATTGACTTGATATGGTATTTCAGTGACAATGATCGCTTCGCGACCTTCCCGAATTTCTTCAATTGTTGCCTTTCCACGCAAAACTACGCGGCCCTTACCTGTTTCGAAGGCTGCTTTTACGCCTTCATAACCGTATATGGTAGCTCCAGTCGGGAAGTCTGGTGCTTTGACGTGCTCCATTAGCCCAGCGACGTCGATATCTCTATTGTCGATATAGGCCACTGTAGCATCAACTACTTCCGAAAGGTTGTGTGGTGGCATATTTGTCGCCATACCAACAGCGATACCACTAGCCCCATTCACCAAAAGGTGCGGAACCCGTGTAGGAAGTACTGTTGGTTCTTGGAGTGAGTCGTCAAAGTTATTGGCGAAATCAACCGTTTCTTTATCAAGATCAGATAGCAGCTCTTCAGCAATCTTTCTGAGTCGCGCTTCTGTATAACGCATCGCCGCGGGGCTATCGCCATCAATGGACCCAAAGTTACCCTGCCCATCTACGAGCGGGTATCGCAAGGACCAATCCTGTGCCATACGCACCATGGTATCGTATACCGACGAGTCACCGTGTGGGTGATACTTACCAAGTACTTCCCCAACAATACGAGCCGATTTCTTGTAAGGGCTATTGGCACGCACACCCAAATCGAGCATACCGTAAAGTACGCGGCGGTGCACAGGCTTCAAACCATCTCTTACATCTGGCAATGCACGTGATACAATAACCGACATCGAATAATCGATGTACGCCGATCGCATCTCATCTTCTATGTTGATTGGAATTATCTTTTCTCCTTCTGCCATATTCGCTTATTGATTAAAATTGAACGGTTTTTGCATAGCATAACCGGAACGTCGAAAGTACGCAATTGACACCCCGAAAGCCCCTGTTCGCAAGTGGTAATTTTCAACAAAAATCTGTGAAATAAAATGGGATTTTATGACAAGCTGTCAGGCGTGCTTGACATATTTTTGGTAAATACACATATACTTGAAACAAGGTAGGGTTTTCTGCCGTTACATAAGTATATTAGAAACAAAGAAGAAGGCAATTATGGAAGCGAAATTCTCCCCACGTGTGAAAGATGTAATTAGCTACAGCCGTGAAGAAGCCTTGAGATTAGGGCATGACTTCATCGGCGTAGAACACCTTCTTCTCGGAATAATTCGAGAAGGCGAAGGTACTGCTATCCAAATACTTAAGAGCCTTGATGTTGACTTGAAAGAATTGAGAAGATCAGTTGAATCTTCGACCAGTTCGGCTAGTGCAAAATCGAGCGTTCAAGGTAACATCCCACTAGTAAAACAAGCAGAGAAAGTTCTCAAAATCACTTATTTAGAAGCGAAACTTTTTAAAAGCCCAACTATTGGTACCGAACACTTATTGTTGAGCATCCTAAAAGACGACGATAATGTCGCAACCCGCGGGCTTCAAAAATTTGGTATCGACTATGAGTCGGTGCGATCTGAGCTCGAAACGATTCGCCCTACCGATGGAATCTCTCCTTTGTCATCTCCCAGAGCGGAAATGCCAAACACTCCGGAAGATGACGACGAAGAAATGGGTGCTGGGTTTTCTGGTGGCGGCCAAGGAAGGAAAGTTTCAGACTCAAAGTCTAAAACTCCGGTTCTCGACAACTTTGGTCGCGATTTGACCAAAATGGCTGAAGAAGACAAGCTCGACCCGATCGTAGGGCGTGAAAAAGAAATTGAACGTGTTTCGCAGATCTTATCGAGAAGAAAGAAAAACAATCCCGTATTGATCGGTGAGCCAGGTGTTGGTAAATCAGCAATAGCTGAAGGATTGGCCCTTCGAATTGTACAGCGCAAAGTTTCACGCGTTCTTTTCGAAAAGCGAATTATCTCTCTCGACGTTGCTTCGTTGGTTGCTGGTACCAAGTACCGCGGTCAGTTTGAAGAGCGCATGAAGGCCGTGATGAACGAATTGGAGAAATCTCCAGATGTGATCCTTTTCATTGATGAGATACACACCATTGTCGGTGCTGGGGGCGCGAGTGGATCACTCGATGCTTCAAACATGTTTAAACCAGCGCTTGCCCGTGGCGAGATTCAATGTATTGGAGCTACAACTCTCGACGAGTACCGACAGTACATCGAGAAGGATGGAGCGCTCGAGCGTCGATTCCAAAAGGTAATGGTAGAGCCAACTTCTCCGGAAGAAACGGTTCAGATCCTTCACAATATCAAAGAGAAGTACGAAGAACACCACAGTGTTAACTACACCGATGAAGCCATTGATGCATGTGTATCCTTGACTTCTCGCTACATCTCAGATCGTCACCTTCCAGACAAAGCCATTGATGCTTTAGATGAAGTGGGATCTCGTGTGCACATCACCAACATCAATGTTCCGACGGAAATCATTGAAGCGGAGCGCAAGATCGAAGAGATCAAAGAAGAAAAGAATCAAGTGGTTCGCAGCCAGAAGTACGAAGAAGCTGCGAAACTTAGAGATAAAGAACGTGGACTCATAGAAGAGCTAGATCGCGCTAAGGCGAAGTGGGAAGAAGAGTCGAAGAACCACCGTGTAACGGTAACGGTTGATCACGTTGAAGAAGTGGTAGCCATGATGACTGGAATTCCGGTACAGCGTATTGCTGAGAAGGAAAGCGGCCGACTCGCCCGAATGGGTACAGATATGCAAGGTCGTGTGATTGGTCAGGATGAAGCTATCGCCAAAGTGGTTAAAGCTATTCAGCGTAACCGAGCTGGATTGAAAGATCCAAACAAACCGATTGGTTCGTTTATTTTCCTTGGACCAACTGGTGTTGGTAAAACGCAGTTGGCGAAGGAGCTCGCTAAGTTCATGTTCCAGACTGAAGATGCACTTATTCGTATTGATATGAGTGAGTACATGGAGAAGTTTGCCGTAAGCCGATTGATCGGAGCGCCTCCGGGCTACATCGGTTACGAAGAAGGTGGACAGCTTACTGAAAAAGTGCGCAGACGCCCCTACTCGATCATTTTGCTCGACGAGGTAGAAAAAGCTCACCCGGATGTATTCAACTTGCTTCTTCAAGCACTTGATGATGGTCAGTTGACCGATAGCCTTGGACGCAAGATCGATTTTAGAAATACGATCCTGATCATGACGTCGAATATCGGAGCGCGTCAACTTTCAGACTTCGGTACGGGAGTTGGATTCGGAACACAAGCACGACTCGAGAACGAAACGGCTGCTCAGAATTCGGTGATCCAAAACGCTTTGAAGAAGGCTTTTGCTCCTGAATTCCTGAACAGAATAGACGATGTGGTTATGTTCAACTCGTTGAAGCGAGAAGACATCCACAAGATCATCGATATCGAATTGGAGAAACTCTACTCGAGAATAAACGATCTTGGATACGAGATCAAGCTTTCTGAAGCTGCGAAGGATTTTATTGCAGACAAAGGATTTGATGAGAAGTACGGAGCGCGTCCACTTAAGCGTGCTATCCAGAAGTATATCGAAGATCCACTAGCAGAAGAGATCATCAACTCGAATCTCGAAGAAGGAGATACCATCAGCGTTGGTTATAAGAAGAATGCTGATGATGTAACGGTTAAAATCACCAAAGGCAAAAAGCCGAAGGAAGAGAAGGAATAAGATTCCTGATACGAATTAGAAAAGCCATCCGAGAAATTGGATGGCTTTTTTTATGGTTTTAAAACTCTTCGTTAAACCTATGTTTACTTTCGAAAATCATTCTGATTTCAGCAAGACTTCGTGGACGCATATCATCGATCACAGCCGCCTGATTTGATCCAGCATGTGCTGCACTATCTATGTAGGCTCTTTTTATAATCTGGCAAAGTCCACCTTCAGCTCTTTCCATTTGTTGGAATACGATCCGGCTTGAAAGCTTGAATCTTTTTCGCTTATCAAAATGATAAATTGCCATCCTTAAATTTTCTTCGAATTGGATGAAATCCGCATTCACATTCCGAATATTAGAGAAATCTTGTTTAGGTGTCCGTTCAATTGACCGACCAGAATCAACGTCCGTTACTTTAATTCGATTAGTCCAAACCTGAACGAAAAATGAATATGATTTGAAGAATTTCATTTATAAGTTTATCACCCTTTTGGTTACCTGATTCGGAAAGGTAATTCGCAGCTCGTAGGTAGCCGAAGGAATATTGCTTAGCTCAAGTGGAATCTCGTGGGTGCCTTCAGATAGATCGTGATCGTACAAGAGTTTTACCAGTGAACTCCCATCTCCAGAATAGAGCTCAATTTTCACAAGCCCCTTTGACTTTAGCTCAAACTTGAGTTTAGTGTGATCACCTTCAAAGGGAAAAACGTAAGGGAAACTTCCCTGAATCTCCTTTCGCTGCAAGTATTTCAATAGCCAGCGATAGAAGACATAGACAAAAATGACAATTGCTGAAACGAGCAAAAAGCGTTCAAGTGTCTCCATTTACAGGGCGATTAGTCCTTCTATTTTCGAAGCGTTCTTGTACACTTCCAGCACGGCATCAGCGCTCATCATGACTTCCCGAATGGTAATGCTTGTATACTTCCCATTCTTCGATTCGACTGATCGCAAATTCGTCGTATTTCCGTCAAAAAGGGCTTCAACCTGGGCAATTCGCTCATTATCGGAAGGAACAATAAACTTAAACATGTACAATCCAGGCCAGGAGTGAACGGCATCGAGATTGTTTTTGATTCTTTCTAAATCGGAGTCTTGCATAGGGCTGCAAAGGTAGTGATTAAGTCTATTTTCTGGTTTAAAAAAGAAATGTCAATCCCTCGTGAACCAATTGTACTTTTGGGTGTACCGAAACAAAAAGATCAAATGAAATTTAGCCTGTTTTGGCTTGTTGCCCTTTTATCATTTGCCAGCTATTCGCAAGATGTTCTTCTGCCCTTCGAGTTAGATCGAGCTACTGAAATCACCTTCGATGAAGAGAAAAGTGATTTTAGCTCTGATAAAGATGCCTTGTGCTATTACCTCGAAGCTTTTAAAGCTCAGCGGATAGAAAATCCGGATAACTACTTCCCCACTCCGAACTCAGCTAGAAATCAAGCAAGCGATTTCCTCAAGGGAACGAATATCGAATTAATCACATTTCTCGAAAGTCAAGGCGATTTAGAATCTTCTCAAAGCCTGACTGCTGCGCCCACACTGATTCCCGAAATGCTTCCATACCAGTTTATGGCAGCCTATTTGCTTCAAGACAAGGTCAAGATGAACCAGTACTTAAATCAGATGGATACGCACGGGATGATCTCCCCTGTTCTCAAGGCTTTTGGTAGCAATATGCAAACGTCGTTGGGAAATCAGAATCTCATCTTGACGCAGGGGCTTCAAGATTTGATAGCCATCTCCTGGGCCCAGCGCAATGCTGAAAACCCAGTTCCTGTTTCCAATCGATTTGTGGAAAAATGCGGCGCTTACCGTCTTGATAATCACATGACCTATTTAAATTCACCTGAATATCGAGTTTGGGTATCGCCTGTAGTTGCGGAAGATCTTTACCAGCGATACAGTTTTACCCAAGCGGGCATTGGTCTGGTTAATAGCAGGAGCCATGACTACACGCAAGCAATAGAGCAGATAGCTCGTACCGGAAACGGTTTTAAAGGCCTTGACCTTACACCGCATACAGAAGCTGATAAGGGATTGATAAGATCGTATAAGGATTTTGCTGAAACACTTGAGCAAGTGGCTGAGCTAAGAAGAGATAAGCCCTTAAAGAAGAAGGCTAGTCAATTGATCAAATACGCCAAGAAATACTGAATTGGGCAGAGGAGAAATCCATAGCGACGAAGCTTTGATGCGCATGGCTCAAGAAGGAAAGCGCGATGCTTTCGAAGTGCTTTACCAGCGCTATTCTCGTCAGGCGTTTCACTATTTCTTGAGAATGCTTCGTAGAGATAAAGAACTCGCTGAAGATTATACCCAAGAACTATTCATCAAGGTGATTAAGAACACTGAAAAGTTCGATCAATCAAGGGTATTTAAAACGTGGTTTTTCAGCATGGCTCACAACATGTGCAAGAACAACTACCGCCACGAAGAAGTGAAGTCGCGCGCGGCCGATGAACTCCAAATGCGCGTGGTCAAATCGCCCGCCCAGCCCGACAGGGAGATCGATAGATCGGGAATTAAAGACGAAATTGACAAGGCCTTATCCGCGCTCGATGAGCCCAAACGCCATTGCTTCATCCTTCGCTTTAAGTTTGAGCTTTCGATCAAGGAGATTGCCGAAATTGAAGGCGTATCGGAAGGGACAGTAAAGTCTCGGCTATTCTATACGCTCAAAGAATTATCGAAAACGCTCAAGGCGTTTAACCCTAAAATGTCTCAACATGTCTGAAGAAAATTTTGACCGAATTCAGCTCTTGATGAGCATTCCTTTTGAAGAAATGACTCCAGAAGACCAGGCTTGGGTTCTAAGAGAATTTGGTTCACAAGAAGCTTTCGAGTCTATGGTTGAATTGATGGGGCCAGACGAACTACCGGAAGATCCAAGCCCTGAGCTAGAAGCGAATGTACTTCGCGAATTCGATGCGTTTCATGCAAAATCGAAGAAAGCTGCTTTTCCGTGGACGCGTGTAGCAGCTGCAATCGCTTTCTTAGTGGTTGGTGGATGGTTTTTGGTATACGTTCTAGATGACCCTCAAGAAGAAAAGGCGATAGCTGAACTTAATAAATCAGCTGCTGATGAGACAGAAGAAACATCCGAAGTGGAAGATTCTCAAGAAAAGGACTCCCTACCCCAACTCGCTGAATTGAAAGAGAAAAAACAGCAAACCATTCAACCGGAGATTGAATCACCGCAAATCGAGGAAATCGCAGAAGACGAAGTGGAAGCTGAAATGGACATGAGTGAGCCGAAAGAAGTGATCATAGAGAATTTTGAAATGGCTGATACTATGGATGAAGCTCCAAGTGTTGAAGAGATCGAAGATCTTGAAGCAAATCAATTGGATATGGTTGAAGTCGAAGAAGAAGCCGATTCGCCAGCCGAACCTGCTTCTACCATGGTCATTTCTCAGTCAAAAGCATACGCTCAAACCGATAGCGGAACCGATGAAAGTATCGTATCAACCAGGGGGGCGAATACTAGAGCCACGAATAGCAATGCTGAATCGGCCAGTGAAATTACTTTGTCGGCTGTGGAAAGCACTAGCAAAAAGTCGAGAAGGCAACAATCCATCGATTTGACTGTTAAACTTCCCAAAAATCACTACCGCGCGTATTGATCTGCACTTTAGTAGTATAACTTTGAGCATGAAATAAGGCCATGCCTTTCGAAGCCGACCATGAGAAACATCCTCCCCATCCTGATCACTTTCGGGATACTCATCATCCTTGATCTATACGTATTCAAAGCCTTAAAAGTGGGCATAAGCTCATGGGAGAAACCCATTTGGCGTGGTGCCGCCATTTATGGCTTTTGGGGGACGACAATTTTAGGGTATCTATTTCTCGGCTATATGCTCTCAGCTTTTGGTAGAACTGCCCCGAGCCACATCAATTACTACCCGTTTTTTATGTCTTTTGGCGTGGCATTGCTGATAATAATGCCCAAGATCATAGTCGTTATTTTTCACGGTATCGACGACCTTACCCTGCTCATCCGAAAACTCATCGGCAGCTTTTCATCCAGCGATTCCACTGGAAACGTCATATCCCGCTGGGACTTTATCACTAAAATAGGCTGGGCCGTTGCTGCCATTCCGTTTATATCTATCCTGTACGGGATTTCAAAAGGGCGATTTGCATTCAGAATAGAAACGAATGAGTTGTCGTTTGAGCACCTACCCGACTCTTTTTCGGGTATGAGAGTCGTCCACATTTCCGACATACACATCGGGAGCTTCTTTGACAATCACGAACCAGTAGCTGCTGCCATTGACAAGATCAATAGCTTAAACGCCGACATTATTTGCTTTACAGGCGATATGGTTAATAATATCGCTTCTGAGCTCGATGGGTGGATTCCCATTTTATCAAAACTCAAAGCCAAACACGGAAAGTTTTCAGTACTTGGAAACCACGACTACGGTGACTACATCGGTTGGCCGACTCAAGCTGAGAAAGCGCAAAATTTGGAAACGCTCAAAGCACTCCACCGCGAAATGGGCTTCAAGCTTTTATTGAATGAAAAGGTGGATTTCAGCTCACCTTCAGGAGATTCCATTGAAATCATCGGTATTGAAAACTGGGGTGCTGGTGGGTTCAGTAAGTACGGAGATCTCAAGAAAGCCATGGCTGGAAGCGATGAAGGAAAGTTTCAACTCCTACTCTCCCACGACCCTTCGCACTGGGATGCCGAAGTGCTCGATCACACAAAAATAGATCTCACACTTGCCGGACATACGCACGGCATGCAGTTTGGGATTGAAATTCCAGGAATGATCAAGTGGAGTCCAGTAAAGTACCGCTACCCACGCTGGGGCGGTCTCTATACGGAAAAGAAACAGCACATCTATGTAAACCGCGGATTTGGTTATATCGGCTTTCCGGGGCGCGTAGGGATGGCACCAGAAATCACTGTGCTCGACCTGAAAAAAGCCTAGTGCCCGACAGGAAATACCTTGGATGAAAAGACTTGAGCTTCGGCGAAGGCTTTCATATCAATCCCCGTAGCAATTTCGGCTTCATCAAAATAAGACACCATCTTTTCTGTAGGCATGTTTCCGGTCAGATCATCAGCGGCCATTGGACAACCGCCAAAACCTTTAATCGCTCCATCAAACCTTCTACAGCCAGCTTCATAAGCAGAAGCCACCTTACCCCACCAAGCATCAGGAGTAGTGTGCAAGTGAGCACCAAATTCAACCTTTGGCATTTCGGGAATAAGCGTGCTGAACAAGTCAGTGATCACTTCAGGAGTCGAACTCCCAATGGTATCAGAAAGAGCCAAAATATTAATGCCAAGATCGTCGTGTAATCTTCTGGACCATTTAGCTGCAATATCGGGATGCCATGGATCGCCATAAGGATTTCCAAACCCCATGGAAATGTAAACAACGAGCTTCTTTCCATGAGTTAAGCAAAGCTCTTGAATCGCTTCAACGCGTGAGAGTGATTCGTCAATTGTTGAGTTGGTATTTCTCTTTTGAAACGTCTCTGAAATAGAAAAAGGATATCCCAGGTATTCGATCTCATCAAAATGGCAAGCATCTTCCGCCCCACGCTGGTTCGCAACAATAGCAAGTAAACTGGACTTGGTAGAAGATAGGTCGAGCCCCTTCAGAACATCAGCTGTGTCACGGAGTTGGGGAATAGCCTTTGGACTTACGAAGGACCCAAAGTCAACGGTATCGAAACCACAGGCCAAAATTCGGTTGATGTACTCCGTTTTGATTTCTGTTGGAATAAATTCCGAAATCCCCTGCATGGCGTCCCTAGGACATTCAATGATCTTAAGCACGAGCTAAAATTTTCTGGTTTATTTCTTTGACTAATCCTGGTCCTTCGTAAATGTAGCCAGAATAGACTTGAACTAGCGAAGCACCTGCATCGAGCTTTTCGATCGCATCATCAGCCGAGTGAATTCCACCAACACCAACAATCGGGAAAGCTCCATTCGATTTGTCGTGTAAGTATTTGATCACTTCAGTCGATCGCTTTCTGACCGGTTTTCCACTCAATCCACCTGCACCAATTGCTTCAACCGTAGCCGCATCTGTTTTTAGCATGGATCGGTCTATCGTGGTATTCGTAGCGATAACACCTGAAATACCCGTTTCAGCGACAATTTCAATAATATCATCGAGTTGGGAATCCGTAAGGTCCGGAGCGATTTTTAGCAAGATCGGCTTCTCTTTCAGCTTCGTTTTATTGCGCTCAACTAAACTCATGATCAGAGCTTTTAATGGTTCCTTTTCTTGAAGCTCTCTCAAATTGGGCGTATTGGGCGATGAAACGTTGATTGCGAAATAGTGTACATAGTCGTAGAGCGCATCAAAGCAGATCAAATAATCGTCCACGGCATTCTCGTTTGGCGTTACCTTGTTCTTCCCAATATTTCCTCCGATGATCACCGTGCTGTAATTTCGCTTGAGTCGTTTGACCATCTGGTCCACTCCCCCATTGTTAAAGCCCATGCGGTTTATAATGCCTTCATCATCCAGCACCCTGAAGAGTCTCGGCTTGGGGTTGCCAGGCTGCGGTTTCGGTGTGACAGTACCTAACTCCAAAAAGCCAAAACCCATGAAAGAAAGCTCGTTGAACAACTTCGCATCCTTATCGAAACCGGCGGCAAGGCCAACTGGGTTTTTGAATTTCAACCCAAAGACTTCGCGCTCCAGCTTTCTACTTCGCACACTGTACAAACTGTAAAAAATAGTTCTCACAAATGGTAGCAAAAATAAAAACTTGATCATCCCAAAAGTGAACTTGTGGGCTTGCTCTGCCTTCATTTTAAAAAGCAATGGACGAATAAGTAATTTGTACATGGAGAAATTTTCTGCAAAAATAGCCCTTTAGATTAGATAGGAAATTCGAATCCAAGGACCTTTTAAAGAATTTATACTCTAATAGGGATTGTTTATTCAAAAGTAACGTTGAATCGACCTAGGTTAGTTAGATTTGACAAAAGAACAAATACAATATTTATTATGTCATACCAACTACCAGACTTACCATACGCATACGATGCACTTGAGCCACATTTCGACGCTCAAACGATGGAAATACACCACAGCAAGCACCACGCAGGATATACTTCTAAACTCAATGCAGCGATCGAAGGAACTGATGCGGCAAACATGTCGATCGAAGAGATCCTGAAGAATGCAGACAAACTTGGTGCAGGAGTAAGAAACAACGGAGGTGGATTTTACAACCACAAGTTGTTTTGGGAAATTTTAAGTCCAAATGGCGGAGGAGCTCCATCGGGAGACCTTGCTGATGCCATCAATAACGACTTGGGTGGACTCGATGCACTTAAAGAATCTTTCAACAATGCCGCTGCTACTCGTTTTGGATCCGGATGGGCTTGGTTGATCGTAAATGCTAACGGAAAGTTAGAAGTTACGAGTTCACCTAACCAAGACAACCCAATGATGCCCTTTGGCGATGCACATGGTACACCAATCATGGGACTTGATGTATGGGAGCACGCATACTACCTGAAGTACCAGAACAGACGTCCAGATTACATTAGCGCATTCTGGAACATTGTAAACTGGGAAAAAGTAGCTGAGAACTACGCAAATGCGAAGTAATAAATCCGCTTAATGAACTGTGAAGGTCGCCGATTGGTGACCTTCTTTTTTTGCACTAGATTTGCGCCTATGTCTGGAGTGAATATCCGAAATAAGAAAGCTTCATTTGAATACGAGTTTATCGACAAGATGAATGCTGGCATCATGCTCACAGGAGCAGAGATAAAATCTGTGCGCGCTTCTAAAGCCAGTATTAATGAAGCCTACTGCTTTTTGAAAAAAGGCGAGCTCTGGATAAGGGGAATGCATATTTCTCCCTACGAACCAGCCAGCTACAATAACCTACCGCCTACACGTGAGCGCAAGCTACTTCTGAATAGAACAGAGCTAGACAAACTCGAAAAGGCGATGAAGAACAAGGGATTGACAATCATCCCGCTTTCTGTATTTATTTCTGAAACAGGATACGCCAAAGTTGAAATCGTTTTGGCTAGAGGGAAGAAGGTACACGATAAAAGACACGACCTGAAAGAAAAAGCTGACAAGAGAGCCATGGACAGAGCCATGAAACACTAAACGATTTTTTTTAATCGCCAGTACTCGTGTTCAGCCACTTCCCTATTTCCGTGCTTAAGCTCACTGAGCAAGACAGCATAATCGACACCTTTTGAAATAGAGATATCGAATTCATCTCCATTCTTTGACTCTGGTTCAAAGATGTGAAAGTATACTTTAGCATAGGCTTGAATGATCTGAATCCACTGGTTTAGCGCTTCAATAATTCGCAGTCCTGACTGCGCCTGAGATAGCTTGAGCTTCACTTCTGACTCTACCTTAAGCATTGATGAGATTAAGTCACTAATCTCTGTTTCGCTCTGGAAATCATAAATGAGTGATTGCTCCGATTCCTTTGGTGGAATACCGCCCAAAGCTTCATAAGCCAGCTCTAGCTGTTCCACTTTTTTTATTCGAGCCTTAGCCAGCTTAGGCAGAAAAGCCCGATTCAAAAAGAATCGGGCATTTTCAAAAACTTGCTCTTCATAGACATCAATCAAGTCATCTTCATCGAGAGAGTCAGTCGGGTCGATACCTAGAACTATTCTAGCCTGGTTTGGTGTCAAATTACTTTTTTACAAAACGTTTAGAAAACACCTGATCACCAGCTGAGAACTCAAGAATATAAACTCCAGACTGGAGTGAAGTAACATCTTGTTTCATGTTTTGAACTCCAGAGCTCCACTGAAATTTATTTACTTCCTGCCCAACAACATTGAGCATACGCACTTGAATATTTCCTTTAATACGATTTGAGCGAACAATGTTCAGGACATTAGAAGCTGGTACCGGATACAAATTGAGCTCTTCGGCGTAATCAACTCCTTTCAGGTCTAGAGTGGTATCATAATTGAATTTTGCGATAAACACATCCGAAAATCCGTTCGAACTCATTGCGTCTTCGTTAGGGTCAAATTGCACCGACACTGTAAATGATCCAGTTGAATAAATAGTCCCATTTCCATCAAAATAACCATCAATAACCTTCTCATTTCCAGCTCCACCCAAGTTCACGGCATCAAGCCAAGCTCCAGTTTCCTTGTCGTAGGAAGCTACATAAGCATCACCATCTCCATTGCTTAATAACTGCGATAAAAAGTCATCTGGATCAAATCGCGCTAACTGGTCATAAGAGCCAAAAACCAACATAGCTGGCCCAACTTCAGCAATGTCAATCAAATAATCTTCGATCCCATCACTTTGAATATAACTTCCAAAAATAAACGCCCCATCAGCCAAAGCATACTTTCCAAAGAACGGATCGACAAATGTTGGATTCAGGATTTCTTCATTCTCAGATGGGTCTAAATCTGTGACCCCACCTACTCTTCCGCCAATGTATATGTGATCTCCTGAAGCTGAAAAACGAATAACTCGTATTTCGTTTTGCTCAAGGTTTTCAAAGTTGTGTTCCCAAATCAAATCTCCAGCCGCATCGAGAACTGATAAGAGCATGTTGTAATCAACGATTCCGCTGCTTACACCGTCTACACCAGCACCAATAACAAGTTCTCCATTCGGTCCTACAGTCATTGCAGTCACAATATCCACTCCGGCTGTTCCGATTTGATGGCTCCAAATGGCATCACCATTCTCATCCAGTTTCAGAATGAGCGCATCTTGTAAATCAACAGGAGTAAATGTAGTTGCTTCACCATTCACATCAAGTTCAAATTCCTGCGTAAATCGTAGGGAGTACAAGATGTTTCCATCGTTATCAATGGACAAATCGGTTCCAATTTCAGAACCACTTGTTCCAATAGATTGTCCCCACTGGTACTCCCCATCGGCATTATACTTTATCAGGAATGCATCTTTACCACCTTGACTTGTTAGAGTTCCATCCCCTTCGCTTGGATCAAAATCTACAAAACTGGAAAATCCACCAGAGATGTAGATGTTACCGTCATTATCCATTTGAAGATCACCGATAGTCATACCGTCATCCATCGCTATACGGCCTAAGGTAAATCCCCATTGCACTTCTCCATTGGTATTGAACTTCGCAAGAAATAAATCTGGTAGCCCTAAAGGGTCTAGAATGAGTTCTTCTTCTGAAATATCAATATCCATTTCATCGTCGTACTGGCCAAAAACATACATGTCTCCATCGTTGTTGTATGCAATTGCATGACCTAAATCAACTAGCGATGAACCCATCGCAAACTGTGAGTTGGGAGAAAACAGATCTGTTTGACCTTGAGCATAAAAAGCTACAAAAGCAGCTAAAAACAGTCCAATTCTTTTCATATCTCTTTGTTCAAATTGAGTGTTTGATCCTTCTGTATACTCGATCAAACCTTCTTTTGTTTCGACAAATTACTGACTAAAAATCCATTAATCAAATTACTTCTATATACAGTTATCAATAGATGTAACTGAATATCTGGTTGATTGCTATAAAATCTAACCAACATATAAAGTGGTCAAATCATCGGGAAGGCGACGTAAGATATTGTCAAAAAACCCTAAAATCACAACACTACTTCACATCAAACGTTACAGATAAAAGAGCTTATGAGTAAAATGAAACCCCTATTAATCATTTCCTTTCTGGCAATCACTTGGCAGGCATGTTCTCAAGAACCGAGCCAGAACAGTAAAAAACAAGAGTCGTCTTCACATACTTTTGAATACGTTAAATCTGATGCCGAATGGCGAGAAGCGCTGAGCCCCATGGCATATAAAGTGTTGCGAGAAAAAGGCACCGAGCGGGCTTGGACGGGTGAGTACAACGACAACAAAAAAGAAGGCGTGTACCACTGTGCAGGTTGTGGCAATCCGCTATTCAACTCAGAAACAAAGTTTGACTCAGGAACGGGCTGGCCGAGCTTTTACACATTTATTGGCGACACCAATGTGGTAGAAGAAGCCGACCATAGCCATGGCTGGAATCGCACCGAAGTACTTTGTGGCAAGTGCGGTGGACATCTAGGTCATGTCTTTGAAGATGGACCACAACCTACTGGATTGCGCTATTGTATCAATTCAGTGAGTCTCGACTTTAAGGAAGAGTAGCCTAGCTAGAAGTCAATTGTGCGTAGATCCTGGTTTACGTCTATTTTAATACCGCGAACACCGGCTTTCTCAGCAGCTTCAAGATCTCGCCACTTATCACCTATCATCACGGCGTTATTTGGATCAATGCGATGTCTGGCTATTGCCTTCTCAACCATTCCTGACCCTGGCTTTCGACAAAGACAATGCGATATCGCATCGTGATGTGGACAGAAATAGGTGTCTAGATAAGCGACACCTGCTTCGAGAAACTCCTTTCTCATATAGGCATCTATTTCATAAAAATCATCAAGTGTGTAGCGTCCTTTAGCCACACCACCCTGATTGGTTATCACGACAATAACATATCCGTCGTCAGTCCACTTCTTAAGTGTGGGTATAACGCCTGGCAGTATGGTGAACTCAGAAATATGAGTGGTATAGTCTCCTGGATCGTGGTTTATGACACCATCCCGATCAAGTAGGATTGCCTTTTTAGCTTCAAGATTGCTCATAGGTGTCAAATGTACGATCTGTGTAGAATACTATGATTCGTTCTACTTCCTTTTTGTTCATCTTCTCTTCCTTTCCCCAATTACCATCTTCAACTTTAGGTTTAGTTTCAGTGGTTTGTTGAACTGGTTCCTGAATCTGTTCTGTCACACCACCAGCTTGTTTACCTGTAATTAGCCATTGAGCATCCACCCTTGGAAAATGCTCAAGCACTTTTTGAATAAAATCCATTGAAGGTTTATTTCGACCATTCAATATGTGAGAAAGGCTCGATCGCTGCACCCCAATAACTTCTGCAAAGGATGATGCCGTATGATTATTGACCTTAATAATGGTCTGAATTCGCTCGCTTAAATCCACGAAACAAATGTAACATTATATTGGTCTCATCAGATTCAAGCCATCTCAATTCACAATCTCAAATCCACGCATCTATTAAACAAGACATTCATAAACTTAACTATAACAAGTTGATACAATGACTTTTAAGAAATTGATTCATATAGTCGCTGTAATGTTTTCATTTGTAACAAATCAGCACACCACAACTAATAGAAATGTGAACAAGAGCAATGTATAGGTGATACATGTGTAACTATTCGTGTTTACATATGTATTCATTTAATAAATGAGTGAACACTTAGAAATATCTTGCGTTCTATCTGTGTACCTTTGACTTTAGAACTGAACCTATGCCAGAGAAAAAGGAATTTGTAAACCCGATTGATAAGGACAAGACTACTGAAACACCTGGACTACTACCCTACCCTCATGCGATTGGCAGCCCTGCGTTTGCCCCAACCAAAATGGGTATGGTTAAGAAGAATTCCTTGTCTGCGATGGATGAGCAGTGCAACATGCAGCTCAACCAGATTAAAGAACAGATTGAACTCTTGGCCAGACAGGCTGAGAAAATTGAAAAGCGTCGTGAAGTATCAAAGGCTGTGTATTCAGCAAAAATGAGCTTCGAACCCATTATCGGTAAGGAATACCACTTGTACGCTAAAGGTGAAGGCAATTTTGTTCTCTCTATGGTAGCTCCAGATGAGTGGGGCCGATCTACTCCCTTTACTCACTATGTTTCAAGCGTGGTATTACTTTCTGATCGGACCTGGGACGTTGTAAAAGAACCTTAGAAGTCTCTTTTGATTAACTGATAGTAGATTCCATATAGCGCGATCCCTCCCCAAACAAGAGCCTTATACACATCCGTAAATGCCATATACGTCTGCGTTTCAACAAAAACGTAACGGAAATAGGGAAATTGAATAATAGCATAGATTGACTGAAATGGCAGCCAATCAGCTATTAACGGGTAAAACTCATCGAGTATCAAATATCCGATGAATTCGAAAATCGTATAAAGTAAAATCACAACGATGGTTATTCCCGACTTTCGGATGAGCAGCGCAAGAAATATAGCCCAGAGAAAGTATAGGAAGACCTGAAGGATATGTCCTGGAACAAACATGAAATGTGAAAAGATCATGTCTACTCCCCCAACATCCGAATACAATCCGCCTAAAACTAGGCCTAGAATGAGAATGAGTATGCCAGAAAGGAGTGCTAAAAATAAAGCAAAGCTGGTTTTAGAGAGAAAGAACTCAGTACGCGACAGCCCGTCTATTATATTCTGACGATGTGTCCTAAAACTGAACTCATTTGAAATAGAAATAACTAAAAGGAATGCCGGGAATATTTTGAAGAAATAGCCGAGCCACGTAAGGTTCTGCCAGATATCGTCAAAATCGTAAATCGGGAGAATTGTTAGATCAAGCCCATTATAGCTTACCCCCATATCTGAGAGAGAACGAAGAATAACGCCTCCACTGAGCGAGATGAGCACTACAGCTACAACATAAAGACCGAGTAACACCCACAACGACCGAAGACCACGGAGCTTAAGAAATTCTAATTGAACTAATCTCCAAATCATCTGGCTTGGGTATTAAGGATCTCTAAAAATTTCTTCTCCAGTGAGTTCGAATCGATGGCTAATTCGGACAAAACCATCTTTTTCTCAATCAATTCCTGGTTCAGTGAACCACTCGTTGCCGTTTCTTTGAGCTTGACTTTGAAGTAATCGTCAACTCTTACTATTTGCTCTACTTGATTCGACTCATTGAGTAACTTTCCCAATTCATCTACTTTTTCGGCGCGAAGCTTCAGACTGGCACTTGATTGCAAGAGTTCTTGAACTGAACCCTGGTAGACTTTCTTACCGCGATTCAAAACACAAAAATGCGAGCAGATCTTTTGAACTTCGTCCAGCAAGTGACTTGCCAATACGATGGTTCTACCGTCTTCGGCCAGACTTTGAATTAACTCTCTGATTTCTGCTATCCCTTCAGGATCGAGGCCATTGGTTGGTTCATCAAGGATCATCACTTCAGGATCTGGCAAGAGCGCCGAAGCGATGGCAAGTCTTTGCTTCATACCGAGTGAAAAAGTAGAAAAAGCATCATCACGTCTCTCAAAAAGACTTACTCGTTGTAGAACATAGTCAATCCGAGAAAAATCTACTTTTTTAATTCTACAAACGACACGAAGATTCTCGTAGGCTGATAGATAACTGTAAAAACTTGGGTTCTCGATAATCGCTCCAATCTGCCTTCTAATGTGATGGCCACTTCCCTTACCCAGCCACTCAAAACGTCCACCTGTTGGATTCACAACACCAAGCACCATACCGAGGGTGGTTGACTTTCCACTTCCATTCGGACCTAGTAATCCAAATACAGATCCTTTGGGTATTTCGAGATCGAGGCTATTCACAGCAGTGAGCCTGCCAAACCGCTTTGTTAAACCGCTTATTTTCAGGACACTTTCCATCAATCTATAGCTGTTGAGTCGACTTTAGTTGTATCACTCTTTTCAGTTTGTTGACGTGCAACACCAAAGGTGTCAGCAATCTCGCGGAAGTCCATTTTGGAGAGCTCCATGAGACCACTATAGGATAGTGAGCCGACCATTTCGATCACGAAATCGCCATAATCGTTTTCAACTAAAACAACATACATGGCATCATTCCCTTCCTTGAAAAAAACGCGATAGGCACTTTCTTTACTTTTGACCTGAATAATCTGATCATAGCCTTCACCTTGCAACCCATCACTTATTTCGCTGAAGAAGGAAGAAAGGTCGAAATGCTCTTCACTCCAAGAAAACACGAGCTTTCCATTTTTGATTTCATTCGTGGCATTTACTGATTCATTGCCCATTATTTTTCCTAGCATACGGATAGTGCTTGGGTAGAAGTACAGTTTAGCTGCCCTTCTCTGCTCCACTAAAAACTCGCTCAAGTATACACTCTCTTCATTGCGAAGTCCGCAGCTACCCATGCCGAGAACCAGAATGATCAGGAAAAGGATTTGTTTACTCACCTTTGGGATTTTCATCTAGATTATCAAGATAATCCATTCCACCGATATTCAGGTTTTTTGAAAGCTTTGAAACTTTCGAAAGATCAATATCTCCAACAAGCGACATGAGAAATAGATTTCCTTGTCCACCAACGATCATAAATAGCTCGGCAATCGTATCGCCACTTTCTCGGACAAAAAATCTCACTTTCTCGTCATTTTCATCAACACTCATCAGTAGCTCGTACTCCTTTCCAAGTTTATTCACTTCCGACTTGAAGTTGGTGGGTAGAGCTTTTTCATCTTCAGATTGGTCATATGCCAATATTCGAATTCCCTTCAATCCTTTAAGTGTTTCCTGAACGTCTTTGCTATCGGGATCTTCAATGTCTAAGTCTGCGAAAAGCTCAAACATCTTAGATGAGATTACAATTGTTGTAAAACGACTATCGTCAGCGTATTTAGAAAAATACCGATCGATCGCATCCTGCGCATAAATTGCACTCAACCCTGAGGCGAGTATCAACGCTGCAGTAATTGCTAATTTTCTGAATTTCATATGCTCTAATTCCTTTTTTAATGTCTGGATTCAATGGTATTCATAGTCTGGTCAAGCCTCTTCAACTCGTTCACTTTACTGGTTCCCTTTTTCATTTGTACAGATGCATAGAGCAATGCCTTTTTGGCTTCTTCAAATGCTACCTGCGGATCTTGGTAGGTATCTTCAACTGCGGCAATACTGCTTGACATTGTTGCTGAAGAATCATCGTTCATTAAAAAATGTCCCAAGCTGAATGACAGCGCAATCAAGATCACACCAGCAGCCGCATAACGAATAAACTCACCAACTCTGAAGGGTATCACCTTCACATTTTCACTTTCATCATCAACGCGACTCCAAAACTCCGTTTCGAATTGCTCAGGAAGCTCGATACTCTTCACGTCTGACTTGTATCCAAAAAGTGCTTTCAAGGGAGCCGACACCCACTCAGGATGAGTCTGTACAGCTTCCATCAGCAATGATTCTTCATCAACTGTGGTCTGCCCTTCCCAAAACTTACCTTCTAAGTATTTTACTTCTTCAAACTCCATAAGCATACATTTTTTCAAGCTTTTCCCGGACGGCCTTTCGAGCTCTGAACAGGTTTACTTTCACTTGACTCATATTCAAATCGAGTACTTCAGCTATCTCTGCATAAGCATATCCCTGAATTTCTCTCAGGTGAAATGTTTTTGCTAAAGCTTCAGGCAATTCTTCCAACACTTTTTCAACTTCTCGCTTACCTTCAGCATGGTCGTACTCTTTACTCGGGTTCTTCCCAGATGGCGGTGAAACGATCATTGCAGATTCCCAATCAGACTTCAATTTTCGCTCCACCCTTTTCAGTTTATCCAAAGACTTATTTCGAACTAAGGTCATCGACCAGGCTTCCAAATTATCTTTTTGATGGAGCGAGTTTCGGTCTTCCCAGAGTTTCATAAGCACATCTTGTACCACATCCATTGCATCCGTTTCACTTTTCATATAAGACACAGCAAACCTGAACATCTTGTGCTGGAGCACCAAAACCTTTTCTTGAAATGTACTTTTATCCATAGGCTTCGGCGCGTAAACTCAGTTAGTTCAGAACGAATTTGCGCGTCGTTTCAATATCCCCTTTTTTAGCTTTCAAGACAAAGATTCCTTTACCAAGTTTATTTGTATCAATCTGATAGCGGTCACTTCCAGCCATAAAGCTGGTTACTTCTTTTCCGGCACTGTTGTACACACGTACCTTTGCTCCTTTCAATTCTTCAGGTAATTCTACTGAAACTGGCTCACCCATTTTTCCTGGGTTTGGGTACACCTTCACATCATTTGGCGCAAATGGAGACTGGTCAAAAACTTCTTTTCCCATGTTTGAAAGCTGACTTGTTAAAGCCCCTACATCGCGAAGTTCCATCTCTCCTTTTAAGGAAGCCAGGATAAACTCCTGATCACTACCTACAATAACAAGAACTTCATGCACAGTTCCGTTTGATTCATCGACCATCACATACACCAGGGCATCCTTCTCTGATATTGTAACTAAGTCTTCAAACCTTCTCAATACTTTTTCATGGGCTTCCATAGCCAGCCGTCTTGCATTTGGCTCTTCTTCGTCTATAACCATGCGCATACTCTCAATGCTCGAAGCTACTTCCAGCATTTTTTGAGCATCCGGATCATCTGTATCCACTTCTTCAAGCATTTCAAAAGCCTTTCCTGAAATGGATATGGTGGTTAAGTCTTCTTTTTGATCGTAATCACCAAAGTATTGAGTGATCGCATCATTCTGGGCTAAGGCAGGGGAAACGGCTATCATTAAGCCAATTATTCCTTGTAAGATTTTATTCATGACATCTTGTTTAATGGTTTTGTGAGAAGACGACTGACTTCAGGTTATGTTACACGCTTGATCATTTTTTTATAGAATGATCCATTTTCAAGGGAATGTTTAAAGCATGTGATTAAATTTGTCGGCCTAAATTAATCGAAGATGATAAACCGAATAATCAAGATAGTACTGGCCGTTGCATCAATTGGATGGTCTGTTTACCAATTTACGTTGGGGAATATTGGCAATGGGATTTTATTTATTCTCATCGCTGGAATATTTGTTCTCGGTTTGTTTCGGCATGAGCTAATCATGTTGGCCTTCGTTCAATTGAGACGTGGTAAGTTTGATAAGGCAGAAAAAACACTCTTGAAAATAAAGCAACCTAACCAATTACCTAAAGGGCAGGAAGCATATTACTACTATTTGACGGGATTGATTTATGCCCAAACGCAGAGTGCTACCAAAGCTGAGAAGTTTTTCAGAAGAGCCATTTCTATAGGCCTTAGAATGAAGACCGATGAAGCCATGGCTAAACTCAACCTTGCAGGAATTGCAGTGATGAAACGCAAGAAGCGTGAGGCAATGAACTTACTAACAGAAGTAAAAAAGCTCGACAAGAATAAACTTCTTGACGAGCAGGTGAAAATGATTCAAGCGCAAATGAAGCGGATCTAATCTGATTAGAGTCCCTTGCTCTTGTAAAGTTTCTGTCGGTTGTTTCCGGGTCCACTGAATCCTTTTTGGTAAGTGAGAACCAATTCTACTCCACCACGACCGTTGTTGTTTTCGGCAAGTTTTGAGATGGTGAAATCATAGCTTACACCAAACGAAAAATCGTGGTAATTCACTCTTCCTATGAAGTAGATAGCGTCCTGAACACGGTAATAGGCACCAAGGTTTGTGGAAAGGTTGTTTTTAAATCGTGTAGATTGAGTTCGGTCCCAAAGGCTAAATTCAATTTCAGACCCTACATCTATAATGCGATTTGGCCCTTGAAACATCACGAAGATGTTTGGCAAATAAGTCACTTCAGAATCAGCAGGACGGATGGCTGCACTAATATGACCAGTAGCTTTGGTCATTAATGCTTCGTCGTTACCCAAAAGATTGACTTGTGGTCTGTTTGCGTGAAGTACAGCCGCTCCAACTAAGACCCGAGACCTGTCATTGATGCTGTAGAACCAAGACATTCCACCCCCCAAATCAAAATTAGATTCGGTCACTTTTCCTGCGTGCTGTTCACCCGAAGCGACGCCTTGATTAAATCCAGTTCCATCCCATTGTCTTTCCCAAGTGGCACTTGAAAAGTTTTGAGATCGCTGCATGTAACCAAACTGCATCCCAAGCGAAATAAAGTGTGGATTTTCATCTGTTCCACCAAGGTCAATAGCATATGCAACGTTTCCAGCAATTTGAAAATTATTAAACTCAATATCACCAGTGTTGTCGTTGGTTGCGAATAAACCTACTCCGAGAAAGTTTCTGTCGTAGGCTTTTTTCGACAACTTGATTGGAGCGTCGGCTGCAAAAGCGAACGTTGTAAACGGGTCAGAAATGGATCCATACTGTGAACGATAATTTATCGCTGCACGCAGATCACTTTCAAAGGCTCCAGAGTTTGCCGGGTTGTATGTAATAGGCGAAGCAAAGAATTGCGAAAAATGATAATCCTGTTGCGCCTGAACACCCCATGAGATCAATAATAAAGCTCCTATAGAAAGTAAAGTTTTCTTCATAGACATCTATCTTACCAACGTTACGTTACCCTTAAACACTTGCGACTCACCTTCAGCGAAATTCACTTCGAGTGTGTATGCAAATGTTCCTGGATTCAGTTCTTTTCCATTCTTTCTTCCATCCCATCCTACGCTCTGGTCATTTGTTTCAAAGACCAATTGGCCATAGCGATTAAACACTTTGAAATCCATTCGAGCTATTCCTTGACCTAAAACGCGAAGTTGATCGTTTACACCATCGCCATTTGGAGTAAAGGCAGATGGCACTCCGACGGCTTCAACGTAGTTTACATTTACTCTAACCGTATCATTCGCTTGACAACCCAAAGGCTCCTGGTAATAAACAATGAAGGTAGTAGACTCAAGTGGCGATGTTGTTACGGTCTGAGCTCTAAAAATCATCAACAAGATCGAAAGGTTGCCACAGGAAGTCTCCAATGGGTGCTCCCACTCCGACAGATGCGGTCAACTGAATTACTGCGCCTGAATTGATTGTAAGGTCTGGGCCTGCATTGAGCGGTGGACGCTCACCTACAAATATTTCTTCAATTACTGGAAACGCTGCTCCAGATGGATTCCAAGCTTCAATCATGATCATGTACTCACCTATCGCATCGAAACATACCAATCCAGGGCTGAAGGCTGTAGATGTTGCTGGATTACCACCTTGGAAGGTCCAACGCACGGAGTCAGCATCGGTGAAAAGAGCATCAAAGTTTGCACAGTCTCCAGCACAAATCGTGTCCGGTATCATTGGCTCAATTGTCGGTCTACAGTCACTCGTAGTTTCCACAACTATAGCATCTTCGAAAATGATGGTGCTATCTCCGGCGGCACCTGATACGGTAAGTGATACATCGAAGGATCCGCCCTGACTATAGCAAATATTAGTCGGGTTTTCGAGTGTTGAAGTTTGAGATCCTATATCAGCACCTTGAAAATTCCATTCCCAAGCTGATATTCCTATTCCTGTACTTACAGAGAAATAATCAACGCATTTACCGGCACAGATCGTATCAGACCCAATTTCTATCCTTGGTACTGGCGGATTTATACAAGAATTTACGGTGATAAAGTCTGTAAACACTTCAGAGTCTACTTCTCCATTTGAATTGCTCACTGTCAACGTCACATCGTAAACACCAGGATTCGGGTAGCAAATCACTGATGGGTTTTGCTCTGTTGATGTAATGTCGTTTACATCTTCTATTCCTTGGAAAACCCATAGGTATTCTTCTACTAGGCCAAGTGATTGACTTTGAAAGTCAACGCAGTCTCCCGCACAGATATCCGTTTCACTTGCTCCAATTCCCGCATCGGGGGGACCATTACAGGGGTCAACTGTGATTTGAATCGTCATTGTGATCGCCGAAGGCCCTTCTTCATCTGTTGCAGAAAGTGTGATATCATATGTACCTGGCGTATCGTAACAAACTACTGGATTTTGCTGCGTACTCATCTCAGGCATATCTTCACCTTGAGCTTGCCCACCAGGCAAATCCCAGTTCCAAGCCGAAATAGTCCCGTTAGTAGTTGACATATCAGTCAATTGAACACATTGCCCTGGACAAATAACACTTCTGTCGATTTCAAAATCAATATCAGGTCCTGAACAATCAAGAACTTCGATCATGTTAGCGATTGTGAGAATTTCGACTCCGCCTTCGTCAGTTGCCTCCAGAGAAACATCATAGAAGCCAACTTCATTGAGGCAAATACCTGTAGGGTTTTGGAGATTTGATGTTTGAACGTCCATTCCACTGGCGCTTGTAAAGGTCCAGAGCCAGGTTTGCATGTCCCCCATTTGAGGTACGCTCAAATCTGTAAAATCTACACATTGCTCATTAGAGCAAGGTGTTGTATTCGAAACAGAAAAGTCTACAACAGGGCCACAGTCTAATACTTCGATAAAATCTGCCATAACAACCGGCGCACTCGAACCAATATTATCAGTAACAGTTAGCGTTACATCATAGGTACCTGGGTCATCGTAGCATACTACTGGATTTTGATCCGCGCTAGTTGCTGGATTTCCACCTTCAAATACCCAAGCATATGTCACACCCGCTGGCGCTGTTGAAAATGCCGCATCAAATACGGTCTCGTCGAGAAATGTGATACAATTATTTTCACAGAAGGGATCATTGCCGTCTTGAACAGAAAAATCAGCTACAGGTTCCGTCGGTGGTGTTCCCGCATTCAATTCTATATCATCAATTGCGACCGAAACATTAAAAGGCGTATCGATACCGTCAGAGTTATTCTCCCACCTGAAACCAAATTGGAAGTCTGGAATATTGAAAGCGTCGGCTGGAATATTGACTGTATAATTTGTCCATTCTATGTTAACAGGGGTACACGTCGGAGTTTGCGGCAATGCTTCAATATCTTGCCAGATCGTTCCATTAAAATATACAACGGTCGCACGATCACTGACATTTTGCCCAGCAGCATAGCGAAAATTCAGCGTCATATTCCACTGCCCAGTACAGTCGATTACTGGTGATTCAATTCTCCTATTCGTGTTGTACTGGTTGGTAGCCGGACCTCCTTCATAGATGGCTCCTAAATCTGGTGGAACACCTGGGTCGAACGGAGTAGGATCACCGATGTGAAGCGAATTATTGAATAATGCTGGGTTGGCAGTACATCGCTCCCCACATGGGTCGATATCGGGATCATAACCTCCGCCTTCGGTTGGGGAGACATACCACTCGTTAGCAGCAGGGGTGTGAACAATTAGCTCTGTTTCACTCCAGCCTATACCCGCATCAACGGCAAGCGTACCTTGATCGGCGCAAGATCCAAAACCGAAATCTTCTGTAAAGATCTGGGCTTCGGTTTGAAATGGTAATATGAACAAGAAAGCTACTCCAGCGAGTAACTTTATACTAAAACTATGAAACGTCTTCTGAGTCAATGTTTCAACCATACACAATCGTTGATTAGCAGATGCATCAAAGCCGTGAAAATAAGGAATTATGGCAGTTTTCGGCATAATGGTGACATAAAATGTAAATCGGACCTAAGGGTAGTTTCGACTTTGCAATTCAAATTTGCATATCCTGAATCAGGAAATCAGCACTTTACAATTTGACTTTTGCACAGCGCAATGATTAAAAAAAGGAATTCAATAATTGAATTACTCAGTCAACATTGAGTTGACGTCAATTAGAAATGAAAGATGCCAATACCCTTATCTAAATGGTATTGGCATCTTAGAATCCTAATTCTCTATTTTACTTCACTAAGACCCATTTTTTTGAAGCAACACGAGAACCATCAGCTGTAGATAGTTGAACGAAGTAAATACCAGCATCTAAGCCCACAGAACTCATGGTTTGCTGGATATTTTGTCCAGACAAGATTTGCTGCTGCACTACTTTGCCGTCAAGGGTCATCAACGTTGCAGTGATTTCTTGCGCCTCGATAAGGGCCACTTCAATTGTCAAGCTTCCGCTAGACGGGTTAGGAAAAAGTGTGAATTCGCTCACCACCGATGTGTCCGTAGTTCCTATCACCAAAATTTCCAAGTCGTTTGCTTCAATCTCGCAGCCATTCTCAGAAGTAATTATTAGGCCGTAGGTACCTACTTGCGTAATGTCCAGTTCTGGAGAGTCAGTTGTTTGAAGTAATTCACCATCGAGATACCACTCAAAGCTAACTCCGTCCAAGAGTGATGATATGGTATTAACTCCATCAAATTCGATATGAGATCTTAAGCTCCCCGATTCTTCTTCCACTCGGTAAATACGGCCTTGAGATCCACCTCGGCCCGCGTACACTTCTCCCCAAACATCTTCTCCAAATGTTACGATGTTACTTGGGAACCCTGGTCCTGTTTCTGATTCCCAGTCATCACCATCCTGTCCAAGCGCCCACCACTCTCCAGAGCAGTAGTCAGTGAAGAGATACATCCCTTCAATAGCAGGAAAAGATTTTCCGCGATATACACGACCACCAGTTATAGCACAGCGAAATCCATTTGAATTGTTGCCATACACGTAGTCAAAGATTGGCTCCGTTGGTGTGGTTACAGGAACACAGCTCGGGTAAACGCTATTTTGAATACTCCCTTCTCTACATCTCCAGCCATAGTTTAATCCACCTTCTGTACCTGCAGCTTGATAGCTTACTTCTTCGCGAGCCCCCTGCCCTACATCGCCGATATACATATCGCCTGTTTCTGAGTCAAAAGCAAATCGCCATGGATTTCTCAATCCCAATGACCACATTTCATCTACTGCAAAGTCGTCATCTGCAAAAGGGTTGTCAGCTGGGATGGTGTACGGTAAAGAGCTCACATCGATTCTCAGCATCTTACCGAGCATACTCATCATATCTTGAGCACGGTTATTGGGGTCATTTCCAGAACCACCGTCACCCATTCCAATGTATAAGTACCCATCTGGGCCAAACTCTATGTGTCCTCCGTTGTGGTTCCCAAAATCTTGATCGACTTCCAAAACAACTTCTTCCGAGTTTGGTAAAGCCAGGTTCTCATTGTCGGGATCAACGCTAAATCTTGAAACTCTCGTTATCAGCTGCCCACCGACCTGAGCGGTGTAGTTTACAAAAAAGTATCCTGACTCGCAGTAATCTGGCGCAAAAGCAAGGCCCAACAACCCCTTCTCACCGCCATCTGAAACCTGATTGGTAATATCTAAGAAGGATGTACTGACTTGCGTACCATCTGTGTACAGAATCTTTATTCTTCCAGCCTGCTCAATAATGAACAATCGCTCATCACCCGCGTTGACTATTTCGGATGGATTAGAGTAGCCACTTGCGATTTCTACAAGATTGAGTTCGACCTGGGCCTGACAAAGTACTGGGATTAAAAAGAATAGTGTGTATAAGTGTTTCATTGATAAAATTTAGATCGTGAAAAAACGTGAAACAAATATAACCAAGATTTAAGTTGTGTACTTTTGCGTTTTGGATTAAAACTTGGAATGTGAAGCTGCAAGAAGCAATAGAATCTAGGAAGACATTTGCAATTATTAGTCACCCTGATGCGGGTAAAACGACCTTGACTGAAAAGTTCCTTCTCTTTGGTGGAGCTATTCAGACTGCCGGTGCTGTTAAGTCGAATAAAATTAAGAAGACAGCTACTTCCGACTTTATGGAGATTGAAAGGCAAAGGGGAATCTCTGTCGCCACTTCGGTAATGGGGTTCAACTACAAAGGGATGCAGGTGAACATTCTGGATACTCCTGGTCACAAAGACTTTGCTGAAGACACGTACAGGACTCTGACAGCCGTAGATAGCGTTATCCTTGTTGTGGACTGCGTAAAAGGTGTAGAGGAGCAAACGGAGCGTTTGATGGAAGTTTGCCGAATGCGAAATACTCCGGTTATCATCTTTGTCAATAAAATGGACCGCGAAGGAAAAGACCCTTTCGAGCTTTTGGATGAGCTGGAAGGTAAGCTGAACATCAAGACAAGGCCCTTGAGTTGGCCCATTGGAATAGGTGATTCATTTCAAGGAGTATACAATCTCTATGAAAAGAACATCAACCTTTTCTCTGCAAATAAGACAAAGGTTGCTCAGAATATTGTCGCAATTAAATCTCTCGAGGACAATAAGCTTCAAGAAATAATTGGAGATGAAGCGGCAGACACGCTCCGCGAAGAAGTAGAAATGGTGGAAGGCGTTTACGACGAGTTTGACGAAGGCCCATATCAAAAGGGTGATTTGGCACCCGTATTCTTTGGAAGTGCTTTAAATAATTTTGGAATAAAGGAATTGCTTGAGACATTTCGTTTCCATTGCTCCTGTCCCACTTTCGCGTGAAACCGATGTTAGAGAAATTAAACCAACCGAGCCAAAATTCACAGGGTTCGTGTTTAAGATTCACGCCAACCTGGATCCCAAGCACAGAGACAGAATAGCCTTTCTGCGTGTTTGCTCAGGAACGTTCAAACGGAATCAGTTTTTTTCACCATGTGCGTCTCGACAAGAACATCAAGTTTGCAAATCCATCGAGTTTTATGGCAAGTGAGAAAAGTACCATTGAAGAAGCCTATCCAGGTGATGTCATTGGTCTTTACGATACGGGCAACTTTAAAATCGGCGATACGTTATCGGAAGGTGAAGCCATCAACTTTAAAGGTATTCCGAGCTTTTCTCCCGAAATATTTAAAGAGGTAGAAAACCGAGACCCAATGAAGACCAAACAGCTTGAAAAGGGAATCAGACAGCTCACTGATGAAGGTGTGGCACAATTATTTATACAAGAGCTGGGGAATAAAAAAATTATCGGAACTGTGGGTGAGCTTCAATTCGACGTGATCCAATACAGACTTGAGCACGAATACGGCGCTAAATGCGACTTTAGACCAGTGAAGTATTTCAAAGCTTGTTGGATTACGACTGATGACCAAAATAAGCTGGACGAATTCATCCGAATTAAATCCACTGATATGGTAAAAGACAAAGATGGAAACTGGGTATTCCTTGCTCCGAGCAAATGGATTCTTGATCTTGAGCAGCAGAATTATCCAGAATTAAATTTCCATTTTACCAGCGAATTTAAACGAGACGTAGTTGCCTAATGAATATTATGCCAAAAGCAGCATTTATGAGATTAATAAAATCAATCGCATTTCTATCTTTTCTATTGACATTCCAACTGAGCCAAGGACAGGTAAACCCCGATCATCCGTATCAGTTTAAAGTAAATGGTGTTGCAGACACCGTGGCCTATTTAGCCAATTATTATGGTGAGAAACTGTATTACGCCGATACAGCACGAGTTAACAATCTTGGGGAGTTCTCTTTCAAAGCCATTCCCGAAGAAAATCAGGGTAAATATGCTGTTGTTGTTCCCGGCCCTAAATACTTCGAAGTCATTATTGCCGATGGAGAGTCGATAAAAATGCATTCAGACACTGTAAGTATTACTCAAAACGTCAAAGTCTTAGAGTCTGAGAACAATAAGATCATGTATGATTACATGGCTTTCTTGATTGAAAGACGTGCTGAGCGACAACTCCTGGTAGAGCAATTGGAAGCGAATGAAGGGAAACCAGACAGAACGGCTGCACTGAAAACGGAGTACAACAACTTGAATGATATGGTAGAGGCATATCAGCGAAAAGTTGCTGAAGTGAATCCAGATAAATTTGCTGCTAAGGAAATACTTATGTCGGTTGAGAATCAGCCCCCTACTGAGATGCAGGAAGACAAATTAGCGTCTTATTACTATTTCAAGAATCACTACTTCGACAATATCGACTTGAAAGACGACCGAATCGTGCGTACCCCAATATTTCAAGGCCGATTGACGAAGTATATCAATACCACTTTGATCCAAAATCCGGATACGTTGATTGTCGAAATTGACAAGTTAGTAGATCGTTTAGAACCAGGTTCAGAGCTTTTCAAATACATTGTTCACTACACCACATACAATTTCGAAACATCGAAAATAATGGGGATGGACAAGGTCTTTGTTCATATGGTTGACAATTATTATTCCGGTGATCAACCATACTGGATGAGTGAAGAGAATCTCGAGAAAATCAGAGAAAAGGCAGATACAAAGCGCAACGTACTTATTGGTATGAAAGCGCCCGAACTAAAGCTCTGCGATACACTTGGCAATTGGATAAGCACATACACCGACATAAAGACCAAATACGTAGTGCTATACTTCTACAACCCAGATTGTGGGCATTGTAAAAAGGAGACTCCAAAGTTAGTTGACTTCTACAATGAAAGTGATAAGGATTTGGTGTCCATCTATGCGGTGAGCTCTGACAATAGTGAAAAGTGGAATGAATTTATCCGTGAGTATGGCTTAGAGTTTTACAATGTTTCTATTCCGCAAGAGGCTTATTCAGATCGTGACTATGCAACAAACTTGATTCGGACTGGTAAGTCGACTTACCACAGCTTAAAATTCACGGAATCATTTGATGTGTACTCTACACCCAAGGTGTTCATCCTAGATGAAGATCGAATAATCAAAGCCAAGGATATCGGTGTTGAACAAGTAAAAGAGATTATTGATAGATTGGAGGGAATAGAAAGCGAAGAAGCAACTGATACACCGGCTGTTTCAGAAGAGAACTAGAGCGAAAGCATTTTACTTTTTAAGTACTCTTACATCAATGGCCTCCGGGCCATTTTTTCCTTCTTCTACTCGATAGGTCACCTTGTTGTTTTTCTTGATCTCATCGATTAATCCGGCAACAGGTATATATACTTCTTCGTTGGTTTCATCGTCTATGAGAAAGCCAAAGAGTTTCTCGTCAATGTAAAACTTTACTACACCAGTTCTAACTGGCCCCGTTCCTCGATCCATCTCGATTAGTCTTTACCTCTAAAAGCTTCAATTGTTTCTCTGTTCCAAGTAGCCTTACTTATAGACTGGCCGTTCTTGAAGTAATAGCTACCGGCTTTGTCAACTACTTTCTTGTACTCATCTCCCCTATTTCCCTTCACTACGATACGCGTGATGATCACCTTATTACCCTGAGTAGAACTCTCTTCAGTAACACCTTGTGGATAGTTTTCTGCGAGCTGTGTTCTAAAATAGTCGTCGTAGCTTTTCGGCTCTCCCTTTTGCAAGCTCTCAAGTTCTTGTGCGTTCTGGGCTCTTCTTTGGTCAGCTATTCGCTTACTATCTGCAAGTGGGTCGTTATTTGCACTCTTCTGATTATTGATCTCGTCAATGTTCTCCTGGCGTTTTTCTTCTCCACGTTTGAATGAATCGGACTCATAGGCAGCCAGGCTTTGCTCATTTTCCTTAGACTTTTGCAGAATTTCCTGACGCTTTTGTTCTGCCAACTCTCGCTGGTATTCTTCGCGATCGGCATACTGCTCGAGCAATTCTTCTGATCTTTTATTTCTGAGAGATTCAGCTACAGGGTTACCACCATATACTTCAAGACCACTGATGTATTCTCTTTCGCTCGTTTCGATTTTTCGTGCAGCAGCCATAGCCGAACTTTCTTCCAACTGGCTTAGTTGCTCTCTGTTGGTATCTCGAGCTCTGGCAATTTTAGCTTCTTCTATTGCGCGAAGATCGGCCATCCAGGATTCTCTGTCTGAAGCTTGATTTTGAATCTGTTCTTGTGCGTACTTCATCCGCACATCTCCCATCTCATTTTGCACAGACTGTGATTCGAGCATGGCCTCCTTATACTTTTGAGAGTTTTGGGCCTGTTGCTCCTGAGACTCTTTCGCTTCGGAATACTGATCGTCAGCTGAAGCATAGTATTCCAAACTCATTTGAGCAGCCATACGCTGCGTTCGAGACTGCTCTCGGTAACTCTCGAGATTTTCCTTATTGCGACGCTTCTCCTCTTTGATCCGCTCGTACTTCTCACGTTCTTGAGCGGCAAGTGCTTCTCTCATAAACTGCTCGGCTTGATCTTCAGAATTCGTATTGACACTATTCTTTACACCTACCGTCTTTCGCTTTGCTTTATTCTCAGCACGCAGGGCTTCGAGTCTCTGACGCTCTAGCTCTGCCGCTTCTTCTTCCTGAATCAAAAGCTCAATGCGCTCAAGCTGGCTCTGTGGGTATTGCTCATCGGGCTTCAACTCTAATGCATCTTCATATCCCGCAATAGCTTGGACATAATTCTTTTCATTAAGAAATCCATCGGCTTCTCTCAACGCTTCTCTGTAGCTAGCATCCAAAGCGTCTTTTTCAGCTTGTAAGGCAGCTAGCCTTTCGCGCTCCAAAATCATTTCGATCTCGGCAATCTTATTTTCAGGGTAAGACTCTGAAGGCATTAACTCCTTTGCATCGAGGTATTTCAATTTAGCCATCTCGTAGCTCTCATCTTTGAAATATCCATCTGCTTCATCAATAGCTGCTTCGTAAGCCCTTAAACTAGCTTCAGCTTCTTCTATCTCGTTGATAATTCCATTTACTTCGTCAAGCTTTTGGGTAGCAAGCGGGTGATCTGGTACGAGAGCAAGTGCCGCTTCATACTCACCTCTAGCCTTCTCATATTTCTTTTTGCTCATACGCTTATCACCATCGGCGATAAGTTCCATCACTTCAGCATTCAGCTTTCGAAGTCTTTCAGCTTCCTCAGCTTCTGCCTGCGCTAACAGGATTTGATCAATTTCAGCAATTTTCTCCTTGGGATATGTTTCCTCCGGAAAAATACTTGCAGCTTCTTCAAATGAAGACTTAGAGCGCTGGTAGTTCTGATCTTCAAACTGCGCATCTCCATCGGCGATAGCTTGTGCATAAGCTTCTTTGTTGGCTTCTGCTTCCAGAAATGCCAACAAGAGCGTGTTTGCTTCTTCTATTTTGGCCTGGATTTCTGTCTTTGAATTGTCTAGAGCGAAGGCTTCTTCATATTTATCCAGTGCACTCTGGTATTGCTTTTCAGCTAAGAGCACATCTCCTTCTGCCACTAATCCGGCAATCATCTCTTCACGTGCAGCTTCATCAGCCGCAGCTTTTGCCAATCTCTCTTTTTCTAACTCCTCTTCAATTTTGGCAATTTGATCTTGCGGATAAATCTCTTCTGGTTTAATTCGAACGGCATCTGAATAAGCGATCATGGCTTCATCCCAGAGTTTTTGCTCAAAGAGATCATCAGCTTTCAGGATTTGTTCGCTGTACAATTGGTCTTTGGCAGCTTCATCCATCATGGCTTGCTTAAGGCTCTCAGCTTCATTAAGTTTTGCCGAAGCTTCTGCATCGTCGGGCATCACTTCAAGAGCGGAAACAAAAGCAGCAATAGCTTCATCAAACTTATCTGCTTCAAGCGCAGTAGACCCAGCCTCCATGTAGGCATCATATTGCGCTTTCATTCGCTCAAGCCTTTCTTGCTCAGCTGCTTCATCTGCCAGTTGAGCAAGAGTCTGTTCTATCAAGGCAATCTGATCTCTAGGGTAAGCTTCATTCTTAACTTCTAGTGCCTGCTCGTAATCGGCTCTGGCTTCATCATACTGCCCGTTAGCAAATAATTCATCTCCGCTATCAATTAGCGCTTGATAAGCTTCATTCGCAGCTTTGTCATTGTCTTGCTTCTCTTTGAGTCCTTGAGCTTCTTCGAGCTTCGTCATGGCTTCGACGTCGCCTTCTTTTACCGCCAGAGCAGCTTCAAATTGGGTAATGGCTTCTGTAAAGTCCTGCGCCTCCATCGCTGTATTTCCAGCTGTCATGGCATCATCATAGGCCTTTTGAGCAGCCATTTCAGCTTCCAACTCGACGAGAAGAGCGTCAATTTTCTCAATCTGTTCTTTTGGATATGCTTCTTCTGCCTTCAAAGCCAATGCTTCTTCAAACTTAGCTTTTGACTCAAGGTAGTTTTCGTCTTGAAATAGGTCATCACCTTCCTTCACCAACAGCTCATAATTTTCATCAAGAGCCATAGCTGCCTTTTGCTCTTCAAGCAATCTATTCGCCTCTGCAAGCTGCGATGTTGCTGTTTCATCATCTGGCATGTGGGTCAGCGCTTCTTCGTAAGCTCCAATTGCTTCAGCATATTCTGTTGCGCCCATAGCTGTTTCTGCCTCAGCCATGGCTTCATCATACTTTTCCTGTCGATCAGCCAAGCTAGCCAATTCAGCTATTTTCTCATCACAGAGAGCCATGCGCTCTTGCGGATAGGCTTCATCAGTAAAAACCTGAGAAGCCAGTTTGTACGATTCCTTCGCCGCTTCATAATTCTCTTCCTGGAACGCAGCATCCGCAGTTGCGATCAAGTTGTCATACTCACCTTGTTTCGCTGCTTTCTCAGCAATCGCGGCTAAGGCAGCTTCGGCTTCTTCAATTTTCCTTTGCACTTCCCTATTCTCAGGGAATACATCCTTAGCTGCTTTGTACGGAACTAAAGCCTCTTCAAACTTCTCTTCTTCAACCAATCCATCTCCTTCTGCAATAAGCTGATTGAACTTTTCCTGATTGGCCATATTGGCCGCTTGTTCTTCTAGAATTCGGTTTGCTTCAGCAATCTGCTCGGTTGGATATGATTCTCCTGGCTTTAATGCAAGTGCAGCATTGTATTGCTCAATGGCTTTATCGTACTCTTCGGTACGCATAAATCCATCTCCAGCATCTAAAGCAGTGTTGTAGTCATCATCAAGCTTGCGAGCTTTTTCGGCTTCGTCAAATTTTGCCTGAGCGTCTTCGAGCTTTGCTTTAACTTCAGCATTTTCGGGCTTTATTTCTAAAGCAGCTGTATAGTTTAGCACGGCATCTTTATAGTTTTGCTTGCTCATGTCTGTGTTTCCATCTTCCACAAACTTGGCAAACTTCTCTTCCGCTTCTTCAGCAGCTTTGTCAGCTGCCTCGGCTTCTTTTTCTAATTCTTTCTCTCTTTTCTCAGCTTCTCGAATGAAGGCGAATATTTCTGCTTTCACTGCTTGGGTGTGTCCAAAGTCCCAGACAAGATCCTGCTCCGTAGCATCGTATTGGGCTTTTCCAATTGGTTGCTCGAAAACAGACATGTCCATTTCCTCCATCGCCGGAGTAATCTCATACATACTCATGTCAGTAGGCATGATTAATCCAGCTCCTATGACTTCTTCCGGCACATTTCTCGAATCGATCACAATAGACCGCTCAACATACCCTTCCTTGGCAAAAATAAACTCATACCTAGATCCACAATCCAAATAGAACTCGTACTTACCATTGGCACGGGTCGTGTAACTGTCGAGTTTGGCCCCGTCTTTCTTTACAGTCACGGTCACTCCATCTATTTTTGAAGATGTCATGGCATCGGCAATCACTCCGTGTATGTTCAAGTCGTCTTGTGCTAAAACATGCAGTGGTAGGCATAAACACAAAAAGAGCAGCCCTAAAAGGGTGCTCCACCTTCGCTTTAAGCTCAGCGTTATTCCTAATCCTCCTCGTTCAAACATCGGCCACAAATATCGAAGAAATTCCCTTTCTTCGAGGGTATCCACATTCAAGATATTAAACGCGAAATGCACAATTTAAGTTACTGGGAGCGCAAGTATTTTTGGAAACGTCAGAATTTCACAATTATTGGCTCCGGAATCACTGGTTTAACAAGTGCTTACTATTTGAAAAGGAAATTCCCTAAGTCTTCTGTTTCAATTCTTGAGCGAGGATTTCTTCCATCTGGGGCGAGTACAAAGAATGCTGGTTTTGCATGTTTTGGAAGCATTTCAGAAATACTCGATGATTTTGGTCTTATGGGTGAAGACAAAACCCTTTCCTTAATCGAGCGGAGAATTGCTGGCCTTGACGCTTTGCGCGAACTACTCGGCGACGAAAATTTGCACTACGAACACAGCGGTGGCTATGAACTCTTCACAAATTCTGAGAACGAACTATACCGCACTTGTGTGAAACAAGTGGATCACATCAACGACTTAATGAGCAACACAATTGGGAAACAATGCTTTGAATCTGCCGATGAAAAGATAGCTGAGTTTGGTTTTCGTGGAGTCGATCACATCATATTCAATCGGCATGAGGGGATGATAGACACTGGATTGATGATGAAAAACCTAACTAGGAAAGTGTTGGAATTGGGGATTGACATCCACACAAATACAGAAGTGTTGAAGTGGGATGAAGATGACTCAAAAGTGGTGATTCAAACTAATCATGGGGATTTGATAACAAACCAGTTGATTGTAGCCACCAATGGATTTACCCGAACTTTGGTTTCAGATATTGATGTAAAACCAGCAAGAGCACAGGTTCTGGTGACAACTCCCATCGAGAGCCTAAAGGTAAAGGGAACGTTTCACCACCACAAAGGATTTGACTACTTCAGAAATATAGATGGGCGAATCTTATTGGGCGGCGGCCGCCATCTTGCTATGGACGATGAAGAAACAACTGAAATGGCGACAAGTGAAAAAATACAATCCTATCTCGAAGAGTTGCTGAAATCAGTGATTCTGCCCAACACACCATATGAAATAGAACAGCAGTGGAGCGGAATAATGGGAGTCGGTAAATCAAAAGACGTCATCCTAAAAAACACTTCCAGTAGAGTTACTTTAGCCGTACGACTAGGTGGGATGGGTGTAGCTCTCGGAACCCAAATTGGGCGGGAAGTTTCGAGCAGGTTTTAACGAAGCAGGTTTATCCGACCAACGCCTTCTTCGATGGCGCCAGTCCAAGAAACAGCTTTGTAGCGGTAGTTGTAAACATTGTCCTGTCCTGCATGAGAAGAGCCTTTGCGGTCTACACCATTCCAGCCTTCTCTTATGTCATTTGACTCAAAAACCAAATCACCCCATTGGTTGAAAATTGAAATTTCAAACTCCGAAATAAACATCCCTTCGGCCTTGAAAACATCATTTAAACCATCTCCATCAGGAGTAAATGCATTGGGTAAATACAAATGCATTTTTGGCTCAAACTTCAGTCTATATTCCGATTCACACCCAACATCATCAACAACGTAAAGCGATGTATAGCCATTATTTACAGAATTCACATCAACCATTGGTAGAAACTGATCACTCTCACTCCCATCTGGGAACCGCCATTGATAATTGCAGTCTAAAGTCGATAAGTTTCTAATCCATCTTTCATTCGGATCTTCATAGAGAAATTCAAAAAGAGCATCTACATCTCTTACTTCTAGATTGATTTCATGCAAGAGATTTCGATCACATTCATCACGCACTTCGAGCAAATATTGTCTATCATTCTCAGGAAAATCGGTTAGTAAACCTTGGTCTGTGAGCCTTCCGTTCCAAAAATAGCTGAGTTGACCATAACCCCCTTCTATAGCTGGCTCGATGATAAATGGTTCACCCAGACAAATGACAGTATCTGTTGTGAGAGCTGTACTCAATGGAGGGTCACCCATATACACGATCATATCATCGCTTCCTACTTGATCACACTGATCTTCAACTCGGAGACTGATCATGGATGTTTCTCCTGGAATAAAGCCCAATGTTGAATTTGAGCTCACTGCATTTTGGTTTTTTCTCCACTCATAAGTCATTGTACCAAACCCACCTGTTATTTCAGGGATCAATGTCATTGTTTCGGTACAAGAACCAACAGTATCAGGGCCTAAGCTCACATTCAGTGGCTCTATATTGCTCGTCACTTGAATGTTTTTAGAAACAGATGGAACGCATTTATCTGCAACTTGAAGTTCTATCACATTCTCTTCTGTCAGTGAAATAGAAATGGAAGGATCTGTAGAAATGATATTGTTGTCAAGCGTCCAAGCGAACGTATAAGTTCCTTCTCCGCCATTTACAATAGGCTCGATTTCTATAAGGTCGACACAATTGAAAAAGACTTCTTCAACTACTGCGACACTCAATGGATCAAATTCTTCACGAAAAACTTCAATTTCTACTGTTTCCTGATGCACACCACAGGCGTCTCTTACCTCAGCTACAAGGGTTTTCAGAATCGTCTACTAAATCAAAAGTAAAGTCAGTTCCAGTTTGCGGACCTTCCCAATCTATTTGATATGGTGGATGCCCACCTCCTATCGAAAGAGAGATTTGTGCTGACTCCTCACAATCCAAGCCATACGAATCTTGATATTCCAGAGCTAAGTTCTCAACGTCGGTCAATTCAAAGTCCAGATCAATAATTGTGGTGTCTTGCGCACAAACTTCAAGCTGAACCAGCTCAATACCAATGGTTCTGAGTGATTCGTATTCGGCATTGTGCAAGATGGGAATGTTCAATTCTAAACTACCTTGCATAGGATTAAAAACAACCGAGTCTGGAAGGTCAGGAATGATTGAATCAAGATTATCAGCACCTGTTGATCGCAGATAAACTGTTTTATAATCCGTACTGTCAGATCGGTTAAGCTGCAATTCAAATGAACTACATCCCTCCATTGCTAATCCATCGTCGTTCGGGTTTATCAATTCCAAACTAGCTTCAAGGGGAGCTTCGCTTTCAAAGCTCTCGGCTTCAATAAAAACGGCAGAGTCATTCTTGCCATCAACCGCATCGGCAATGGCTATTTTGATATGGTAGGTTCCCCCGCATACAACGGGGATTTCAACAAGAAACGGCACTGTAAATCCATCAAATTGAGTGGCGGTCAGCTCCGAATTATCTTCGTTATTGACGAAGTATACGCTATTTGCTTGCCAATTCGAGCTTATTGCATTGCAAACATTATTTGATCCGTATTCACCAGCAAATCCTTGGTTGACTGTATTGATTGCCACAGGAACGTTTGTTCCTGGAACCAAAGCAACATTTTTAGCATTGTTTTCATAACTGCCATCCCCAACTATTCCAGGGCCGGAGATAAAAAAACCAAAAGCATCATTGTATGGTGTACAAGTATGCTCGTTGTACTCTTCACTTGCAAAAAACATAACGAAATCGAAGCGTATCACCTTTGGCTGTGAAGTCAAATTCGAGTACCGCAGCATCATTGAGTTCAGCTGGGTTCATGATTTGCTCTAAATCGGGCTCTTCATTGAGTTCTAGTTCGTCAGGGATATTGACAAAGGCCGTTGGAATATCATTGGGACTCTCCGCCACACTCACTCCACCCGTTGCCAGAATTATACCATGGCTTAGACCGATATTAGAGTTGGTTGCATCGAAGTATCCAAGCTGCATGGACCAATCGTTGCCTTCTACTCCATTCATTACGATGGATTCGGCAGTAATACCTTCGCCAAGTAAAACGTGATCAACGAGCTCTTCGGGGCCCTGCGAATTTTGGATTACCATTTGAGCGTTTTGTCGCCAAAACGGTCAAACATGCACATATAGTAAGAAGATAGTTCAAGGTTGTGGAGTTTGCCTTTCATACTCCCTTTGAACTCAAATAGTTTCATTTCGCAGGAATAACGTTCAGTATATTCTTTAACTTCTTTATCTCCGTTTCATCCATCATCATGACCCGGAATTCTCCGTGAACATACATTTCGGCTTGGTCTTTATAATGCGGGCTCATCACGTTTCCGCTATTTCCTGTAGGAAGAATTGATATGGAATGAGATACATCGGCAAAGTCAATTACCGTGCGCATTGAAGGACCGTATGTGACGGGGTACTCTCCATCGCCATTATAGATAAACCCAGCGTTATTAATGGTTTCATTTCCTCCAGGTGCAGGATATGGCCCCACATCAAACCATTGGGATAGCAAGTCTACTTTTCCTAGCGGGTGTCCATGTTTCAACGTATGAACCCTACCCCAAGTCCAGGATTCAATATCCGTTCCCAATTCTGCTTGGAGTTCGCTCATTCCCTTTTGATAAGCCCTCCGGAATATAAGTGACCTAGATTCCAGTTGGTCAGTAGTGAGCACGTTATTCCACCAAAAAGCTGAGTCATTCTCAAAGAGAATTGGATACGCCTTCTTCATGGCATGGGTCTTCAAAAACTCATCGAAAGCATCTGAACCCATTTCATCCTCCATCGCTTCGCGCAAACAGTAGTGTAGCACCTTGTAATAGATGGTAGGAGCAATTTGGTCTACGTCGTGTGAACCACTCCATTCCAAGAGAATATCGATACCCGCCTGCTCAAAATCACTCGGAACCATATTTCCTTCTAGTATGGCCATGACAATGGTTCTTGCCACGTTTCGCTCCACATCCGAAACATTGTCGTTGAGCAAGGAAGCCATGCTATCAGGAGTAGCTGGGTCCATAACTTCAAGCAATGTCGAAATCCTATCGAACCTATTGTTTGGAGCATAGTAGCCAGGATAAATTACTCCTTCGGTTGAATCATGCTTTTGATTGGCAGAAACGATATAACCTCGTTCAGGGTTTAGTTCTTGCGGGTTTCGGGTAAAAGGGTAATAGCCAAGATTCTCGTCTTTAGCTGCTGAGCCGTTTCGATAAGTTTTACCGTTCAGATGTTTGGGACGTTTCACAAGCTTGCTCGCTGACCATCCAGCGATATTCCCCGCAGCATCTCCATAGGTGATGTTCAGTCCAGGAGCAGCTATCCGCATGACACCTCTTTGAAAATCTGTCAAGTTAGAAGCGTGACTCATCTGATAAAAAGCGGTCAGCAGGTCATTCGGTTGTTTCAAATAATTCCATTCCATACTCACGGGACTTTCGGAATCAACAGGTAAAAACTGGTTGATGATCGGCCCATGAACGGTCTCATAGACTACAAAGGTGGTATCCCTTCCATCAAAGCTGATAGTCTCTTGTCTGTGTTTTACAGGCGCTGTAAGGCTGTCCTTATACACAGTAGCTGTACTGTCGGCATTAGCCCATGTTTCGTAATAGAAGTCACTATCGTCATCTTCAAACATGGTCAATCCCCAAGCGTGATTCCTGCTATGACCTGTAAGCGGAACGGGAATTCCCGCCAAGTGATTTCCATAAAAACTGAACCCAGGGTATTCCATATGGGCTTCAAACCACACTGAAGGGCTACTGTATTTAATATGCGGATCATTCGCTAAGAGTACTTTTCCAGAAAGGCTGCGCTCGGGTCCTACCACCCAGCTATTACTACCCTGAAGAACTGGAGCAGGAAGCTTCTCATCGAGAAGTCGCGAAATGCTGAAAGCGCTGAGCGAATCGGTTAGCGTATCTGCATAGTCGCTGGTATCGGGATACATTTCTAAGCCAATTTGCTTGAGGTACTCATGGCCCCACTTGTTATTTATCTTCTCAATTACTGGGTCTGTCCTCAAGGCATACGCAAAACTATAAGCCATGTACCCTGAAATGAGATACATATCTTCGATCGTATAGGCTTCTTCTTCCAATCGAAGAATTTTGAACTCAATTGGAAGTTTTCCTTTTGCGATGTATTCATTCACTCCTTCTAAATAGGCATTGGCAGCATCTCTAACTTGCATTGATGCATTTGCAAAAGCCTTAGCATCTGCTTTGGCTTTCCGGTTTATCCCTAGCGTTCTGAAGAACATGTCAGCCTCGAGAAGCTCACCGCCAAAAATCTCTGATAAACGACCTGCTCCTACTCTTCGCATCAACTCCATTTGAAAAAGCCGGTCTTGAGCGTGTACATATCCAAGAGCCCTGTATGCATCTTTTGAGTTCTGAGCATAGATATGGGGTACACCGTAGGTATCGAAGTAAACTTCAACCGACTGCTCGATACTCGCCAGCTTCAAATTACCGCGTAGTTGGGGTTGATGGCTTTCTACATAAATCCATGTCCCAAAAATGATCAGGACTAGCAGAATTAAACCATACTTCAGCAAATTTTTCATATGCGCACATTCATGTACTCCACAATATTAAGAAGAGTCTTGAATCATCCGTTATCCGATGTTTTCAGTTTTCCACAGAATAGGTCAACTGTTGAGTGCGATGATATAAATTTGCCGCATGTTGAATCTCCCCGAGGCTTTTATAGACCTCCTACCGATTGATCGATCTGAGCAAACAGATTTCATAGAAGCTCTAAACGATAGCCCACCAGTTTCGCTTAGAATGAACCCCCTAAAGGCGCGAAGTATCGGTGCTGAAGATCGCGTTAGTTGGTCAGAGCACGGAGTTTACTTAAATGAAAGACCGCGGTACACTTCTGACCCGGCGTTTCATGCGGGAGCCTATTATCCCCAAGAAGCTTCTTCTATGTTTTTGGAGAAGCTGATTAAAGAGCTCGGGCTGGATCAGTCTCCAATAACTGCGCTTGACCTCTGTGCTGCACCTGGTGGAAAGTCCACTTTGCTTAGGCAGATTTTAGATCAGGATAGCTTATTGGTGGCGAATGAAGTGATTCAATCAAGGGTTAAACTCTTGGAAGAAAACCTGACAAAATGGGGGCAACCAGGTATACTAGTCACCAATTCAGACCCAAAGCACTTAAAGGGATTAGGGCCAACCTTCGATTTAATTGTTGTCGATGCTCCATGTTCAGGTGAAGGCATGTTTCGCAAACAACCGGATTCTATCTACCAGTGGTCTCTTGACTCAGTAAAGCTATGTGCTTCTCGACAAAGGCGAATTCTCAGTGATACTTGGGCTTCACTTAAACCGGGAGGTGTACTTATTTACAGTACTTGTACTTACAACCGATTTGAAAACGAAGAGAATATAGAGTGGTTAATAAACGAGCAATCCGCGCTGCCAATTGACCTATCGCAGATAGACTGTTTTGGTGCCAGGCAGATTGAAGTAGAAGGAATAAATGGATTTCAGTTCATGCCGCACCTGACTAAAGGAGAAGGGTTTTTTATTGCTGCGGTTCAGAAGGATGGAGTAGAAAAGTCGACTAAAAATGGAAAGAATAAATCTCGATTAGAGATTCATCAAGTCTCCGGTACATCAGAAAAGTATGGAGCAGTATCTGATCATCAAGGAAATAGTTTTTTGGTAAACAGAAATCATACATCAAGTATTGAGCACGTTTCGTCAAAACTTAGAACAACAATGCTTGGTTTTCCTATTGGTCGCTTAATAAGAGACCGTGAGATAAAGTGGAATCACGGCGCCGCAATGCTCAGTAATCTGAATCTAGATATCCCCAGAATAGATTTAGAGTTGGTAGATGCTTTGAGATTTTTGCAGAAACAAGACATAAAAGGGTTGGATGCCCTAAAAGGATTGACTCAAGTCTTTTTCGAAGGCTTTTCTCTAGGTCTTGGTCGTGTCCAGCAGAACAGACTGATTAGCAACTATCCCACAAACTGGCGGATTAGAAGACCCGTACCGGAAGAGTACAGAAGAATTGTGGAATCGGTGAACCTCTGACTTAATGACGAATCAAATTGATTAATTTCACGGCTCAAAACCTAAAGTAAAAGGAATGAAACTCGAGAATTATGTAATGGGAAGCTGGATTACCGGCGACGGAGATGGCAAAGCCCTATACAATGCGATAAATGGAGATGTTGTAGCGCACGCTTCAAGTTCAGGTCTAAATTTTGAAGAAATCCTCCAATATGGAAGATCTGTCGGAAATCCTGCTTTGAGAAAAATGACCTTTCACGAACGTGGAAGAATGCTCAAAGCTCTCGCTCTACACCTACTTTCGAAAAAGGACAAATTCTACGAGTTGAGTTATGCAACAGGAGCGACCAAAATAGATAGCTGGGTAGACATTGAAGGTGGAATTGGGAACCTGTTTGCTTACTCGAGTTTGAGAAGGCAGTTTCCAAACGAGCCATTTTACGTTGACGGCGAAATCGCCCCACTTTCAAAAGGCGGCTCTTTTATTGGCCACCACATCATGGTTCCCAAAGAAGGGGTTGCTGTTCATATCAATGCATTTAACTTCCCGATATGGGGAATGCTTGAGAAAATCGCGGTCAACCTGCTAGCCGGTGTTCCTGCTGTAGTTAAGCCAGCTACCCTGACATCATACCTGACCGAAGCTATGGTCAAAGAAATTCATGCTAGCGGTATCCTTCCTGATGGGGCTCTACAGCTCATTTGCGGATCGGCTCACGGGATTCTCGACCACGTGTCATCTCAAGATATTGTGACCTTCACAGGGTCGGCAAGCACAGGTCGCATGCTCAAATCGAATCCACGAATTCTCGAAGAATCTGTACCATTCAATATGGAAGCTGACTCGCTAAACTCGAGTATTTTGGCTCCCGATGTTGAGGTCGGTTCCCCTGAATTCGACCTATTCGTAAAGGAAGTGCAAAAGGAAATGACTGTAAAATGTGGTCAGAAGTGTACGGCCATTCGACGCGTTATTGTTCCTGAAGATCGAATAGAAGATGTGCAGATTGCGCTAGCAAAGAGATTGGATAAGACCACCATAGGCGATCCAAGAATCGAAGGTGTCCGAATGGGTGCTTTGGCTGGAAAAGAGCAGTTAGACGAAGTAAAGTCAAAAGTTCAAGAACTTCTCAAGGCATCAGAACTCGTGTATGGAGATTTAGAATCTGTAAAGAGAGAAGGTGGTACAGATGATGGTGCATTTATCTCTCCTATCCTTTTGAGAAATGATGACCCATTCAAAAATATCGCAACACACGAAGTAGAAGCCTTCGGCCCTGTCAGCACATTGGTTCCTTACAAAACCCTAGACGAGGCCATCGAAATCTCGAAAATGGGAAAAGGATCACTCGTTTGTTCCATGGCTACTTACGATGATGATATTGCGCGTGAATTCACCCTTGGCGCTGCATCGCACCATGGAAGAATCTTGATTCTCAATAGAGACTGTGCGAAAGAAAGTACCGGTCATGGTTCACCAATGCCCCTTCTCGTGCACGGTGGCCCAGGTAGAGCTGGTGGTGGAGAAGAAATGGGTGGAAAGCGCGGTGTATTCCACTACATGCAGCGAACTTCGGTACAAGGCTCTCCTACTACCCTTTCAAAAATCACAAGTGTTTATCAAACTGGTGGAAAGCAAAACGAAACGGAGATTCATTCTTTCAGAAAGCATTTCGAAGAACTGGAGATTGGAGATACGGTAGTTACGCATAAGCATACCGTAACCGAAACAGACATTACAAATTTCGCCAATGTGAGTGGAGATAATTTCTACGCTCATATGGATGCGACTTCGCTTGAAGGAACTATCTTCGAAGAGCGTGTAGCCCACGGATACTTCATCTTATCAAAGGCGGCTGGGCTTTTTGTCGATCCTAAAAAAGGCCCCGTACTACTCAATTACGGACTCGAGGATTGTCGTTTCACCAAACCCGTTTACCCGGGAATGACCATTGGCGTTAGGCTAACCGTCAAGGAGAAAATTGAACAAGAAAAAAGATCGGAAGATGACATCGCGAAAGGAATCGTGAAGTTCCTGGTGGATGTATATGATGAAACGGGTGAAACCGTTGCTATCGCTACGATTTTGACAATGGTTAAGAAAAAGGACCAGTTAAACTAAATAAGATTAACAATGCCGCTTTAGCGGTAAAAAGCATTTGAGCATGAGCGAATCAATCATGGATCAGGGAAGTGTTTCCCTTGAAATAGAGAATGGTGTTGGGACCATTGAGTTTTTTCACCCAGCGAGTAATTCACTTCCGGGAAAAGTGCTAGCTAAATTGGCAAACACTATAACAGAAGCTGGAAACAATGACGATATCAAAGTAATTGTGCTAAAATCCGCTGGAGAAAGAGCCTTCTGTGCAGGAGCTAGCTTTGACGAACTCTCATCAATTGAAGATCGTGAAACGGGTCACAAGTTTTTTATGGGCTTTGCCAATGTGATCAACGCCATGAGAAAAGCTCCTAAATTCATCATTGGACGGATTCACGGGAAAGCCGTAGGTGGCGGCGTCGGAGTAGCTTCGGCTGTTGATTACTGTTTTGCCACCAAATACGCTTCTATTAAACTCAGTGAACTGGCTGTTGGCATCGGGCCATTTGTAGTCGGTCCAGCGGTAGAGCGCAAACTTGGAAATGGAATGTCGCAACTGGCAATTGATGCGACTTCATTTAGGTCTGCTGAATGGGCTGAGAAAAACGGGCTCTACGCTTCTGTTCACGAATCAGTTGAAGAGATGGATGAAGCGATAAATGCGCTAGCTGCTCGATTGACAAAGTCTAACCCAGAAGCGATGGCCATGCTTAAAAAGGTGTTTTGGGAAGGATGTGAAGACTGGGATGAGCTGCTTTCGAAACGAGCGAGCATGAGTGGCGAACTTGTATTAAGTGACTTCACAAAGAATGCAATTAACTCATTTAAAGTGGTTAAGAAGTAGTCTATAACCTTTTCACTTTAATAGACGTAGTAAGGCCAGACAACACCCCTTACTGTGTCACATTTAATATCGAAATTATCTAGAAAGGTATTTGCGATCTTCGTCTTAGCGTTGATTGCCATTACTGCCTACTTTTCTACTGTTTCGTATTTCGAAACGGTTAGAAATGCTGAAGAAACAGCCCTTCAGCATCTAGAGGGTATTATCCAAACTTTTAGTTTTCAGTTAGATCAGGTATTGGAAAGTGCATCAGGTGGTATCGATTCTGACATCACCAGGAGTCAAATCAACCAGAAATTGATTCAGGCCAACCAGCACAACAACCTAAAAGATGGAATGAAGCTCATTTTGATTGATGAGCATAATAATCAGGTTGAGTTTTTAGGTAGCTCTGGTGAATTTAAAAGCTCGCAAGAGGGGCCAGTAGATTTCCTGATAAACCAATCTCCTAGCAAGACGACGAGATATGGAACCAACGAAAGCGGTGCAGAAGAAGTTTTCTATGCCATTCCAGTTTCAAGTTCTTTGGATTCTAAAGTAATAGGCTACCTATTCGCACAAGAAAGCATTGAAAAACAGCTGACTAAAGCGCGCAGCGCATTCGTTCAGCAAATCGGAATAGGTCTACTCGTTCTTATTTCCATTATCCTTGTTGGAGTCGCTTCACTCAAAAGAATGCTTCGTCACGAAGTTTTATCTAAGAGAAGATTTCGCGATGTTGCACAGCTTGCTGAAGATCGGAACGCAGAATTGGAGACTCTATCACACGTCTTGAGAAAGTGCGATAACCTCATAGTGCTCACGGATAGTTCTGGAAAGATTGAATGGGTGAATGAAAGCTATTCACAGAAAAACAATTTCACAGAGTCAGAAATCGAAAGCTTCGTTGGTCGTGAGCTTCAGGAAGTAAGCCATTTTCCCAGAATTCAAGAAGTGATAGACCGCGTAGTATCATCAGGAGAAAAGTGGGAGTACGAATCAAAAAGCTACGATTCAAAAAAAGAAGAGTTTTGGGCCAGCACAACAGTTACGCCGATCTTTGATGAGAATAACAAAGTCGTTAGGCTCATTTTCATCGATGCAGACATCACACGGCTCAAGAAGGCCGAGAGAAAAGTTTCCAAACTTGCCAGCTTTGCTACGGAGACAAAGCGACCACTTATTCGCATTCGAAAAGATGGGTTGATACTTTTTGCCAATGAGTCTGGTCAAAAGCTACTTGCCCATTGGAGCGTACAAGTGAATGAAAGAATTGAAAAGCGATCTATACGCAGTTCAATAGATCTATCAATCGAAACTGGTTCTGAGCAGCGTATCAACATCGAGCTCGACAATAGGATTTTAAGCATGCGTTTCACCCCTTCCGAGAAAAGGGAGTACGTTAACGTGGCAGGAGAAGATATTACAGAGCAGCAGGTAGAGCGCGAAGCCGCAAAAATGCGATTTGAAGCGCTCGAACAACATCAGCTCAACATGACTGATAGCATTAACTATGCAAAGCGGATTCAGGAAGCCATCCTTCCCAATGAAGATCAAATGCGCAAGGTTTTTAAAGATTCATTCTTTTGGAACCAACCAAAGGATATCGTAAGTGGTGACTTCTTCTGGGTTCAGGAGATCGTTCCAAACAAGGAATTTTTAATTGCTCTTGCAGATTGTACCGGCCACGGGGTCCCTGGAGCAATGATGAGTATTGTAGGACATGGAATACTCAATGAAATAGTTGAGAATGAAGCCTTGAAAGATCCGGCAGAAATACTCCGCCGACTAAATAAAGAAGTGATTAAATCACTTAGACAAAAGTCGAAAAACACCACAAGTGATGGAATGGATATCAGCCTGGCTCATATCAATCTCGAAACGATGGAAATCACTTACTCTGGAGCATTTCAAACGCTGTATTGGATGAATGGAAAACTGAACGCTTTCAAAGGTGACAGACAACCGATCGGTGGAGTTCAGCACGACAAAAACAGGACTTTTACTAACCATGTTTTTAAAGTTTCAAAAGGAGATGCGCTCTACTTCACAAGTGATGGATTCGCAGACCAATTTGGTGGGCCAAGCAATAAAAAGTTTAGGTCGAGTAATCTGGAAGATGTGATCAGACAGAACCACAAATACAGCATGCAGGCTCAGTCATTTATATATCAGTCAATATTTAAAAAGTGGAAAGGCCACAATGAGCAGGTTGATGATGTATCCGTTATCGGGATTCGTTTTTAATAAGGTGATGTTTATCCGAGAAATGGTAAAAATCCCTGCATTCCTGTAGTTTTTAATGTACTTTTGAATACAACCGATTTATTGACTAAACCCGAAGCCAGAAATCGCTATCACATGAAGGCAGATATCCTAACCAAACTCGAAGAGCTCTTAGGAGCCGACAACATCCTCACCGTCCAAAAAGAATTTAACCAGCTAAGCAACCAGTTTAAGAGTCTTACTCAGAAACCGGAAGTTGCTCCAAGTGCTGAAGAAAAGGAGCCTGAAGCTGAAAAATCGGAGTCTGAAAAAACTGCAGACCAATCTCCTGAAATAGAGCCGAAGGCAGAAGGTGAATCAGCTGCTGAAACAATAGAAGAAGTGCCAGAAGAGAGCACAGAAGAAACTGCGGAAGTAGAAGTAACTGTCGAAACAGCCGAGGACGCTGATGTTGATGAATTCAGGGAAAAATTTGAAGAGCTCTCAAACACATTCAAAGAGAAGATAAAGTCGGCGATAGAAGAAGGAAAAAAGCTAGAAGAAGAGACCATTAAAAAAGCGAAGGACCTCTTAGCTGAGTTGAATGAAGTGGTTGAAAACGAAGAGAATATTGGAAAGGCTTTCTCTGGGTTTAATGCGATCAAAGATAAGTGGCAAGACTTGCCAAAGGTGAGCAATGATATGTACCGGGATCTGAATGCCGAGTACAATAAAGTCGTAGAAAAATTCTTCTACAACATCAACATATACAAAGAGTTAAAAGATCTCGATCTCAAGCATAACCTTGAAGAGAAGAAGGCCGTTTTGGAAGATCAAAAGAAGCTTCTGGAACTCAATGACATCCGCATGCTCGAAGTCGAAGTGCGAATGAATCAGGATCGCTGGAATGAGATAGGCCCTACTTATAAAGAAGAATGGGACAAAATAAAAGACGAGTTCTGGACCGTGACGCGAGAGATCTACAAGAGAGTTCAGGAATTTTATAACCTGCGTCGTGGAGAGCAAGAGAAGAATCTAGAGTTGAAGAAAGAGTTGCTCAACAAAGTAAAGTACATCGAATCGCTAGAGCTAAAGGCTCATAAGAAATGGCAAGAAAAGACTAAAGAGATTATTGACATTCAGAAAGAGTGGAAAATGATCGGTTTGGTTCCAAAAGAAGAAGCTAGCACCATTTGGAAAGAATTCCGAGAAACATGTGATCGATTCTTTGAGAGAAAGCGCGCCCACTATGAGGAGTTGCACAAAGTGCAAGATGCAAACAAAGAAGCCAAGCAGCAGCTCGTTGATAAAGCTGAAGCTGTGAAGGATAGTGAAGATTGGAACACAACTGCTAACATTTTAGTTGGCCTTCAAAAGGAATGGAAGAAAATCGGGCCGGCCCACCAAAGAGATGAAAACAAACTATGGCGGAAATTTAGAGGTGCCTGCGATCATTTTTTTCAAGCGAGAAAGAGCCACCAGCAGTCAGCATCTGCTAATGAAGTTGAAAATCTTGAATTGAAGAAAACCTTAATTCAAGAGCTGGAAGGCTTCACCCCTGGCGATGATAGAAAGTCCAACTTAGATACACTCAAAGAGTTTAGTGAAAAGTGGCGCAATATCGGACACGTCCCATTCAAGGATAAGGATTCGATAAACAGAGCATACAAAAAAGCTCTGGACGATAAGTACAGCGCGCTTAAGATAGATAAGAAACAAAAGGATCAAATTCGATTTGAGCAAAAGCTTGAAGACATTAAAGGATCCAACAAGAGTGATATGCTCATCAGAAAAGAGCATGACTTCCTACGAAACCAGATTTCTAAACTAGAGGCAGAGATTATTCAGCTCGAGACTAATATGGGCTTTTTCGCTTCTTCTGCAGGGGCAGATAAATTCAAGGAAGAAATAGAGCGGAAAATTGAGAAAGCCAGATCTGAAATCTCAGAACTAAGAGAGAAAATGTCTCTCTTGAGAAAAATGTAATGAGAGCTAGATTTAGCTTGTCGAATTCCTTGATCTTAATCTCCGGTATTTTCCTGGTATTCCTTTACTCTTGTTCTATACCAGAGAAGGAGAAAACTGCGAAGCCTATGGTTTACGAAGGTATGAATGCCGATGAGCTAATCGATGTAATTGGTCTACCTTCTAGAAGAGATACCATTTCATCCGTATACCAAGCTAGTGCAGACTCTAACGTCTACGTAGTGCACTGGATATATTCAAAAAGAACTGTTGTAGTAATAGGAAACAGGGTGAAAATCCCTAATCTGGAAAGGCCTTAGTTCAAGTGAAGTAGGTTCATACTCTCCATGTAATTCTCACTTTCGAAAATACTGTTCACAGAGCGGATGTACTGAACTTTGCGATCGAATCGGTAGCACACTTCAACATAAAACCCAAACAAATCGTAAATCATAATACGAGCACCGTCCTTGGTACATCTCTGGTCGATGTACTTGCCGTATTTTGTCAACAAGGAAGCCTTGCTGTCAAAATTTAAGCCTTGGTACTCACTGATTGTCATAGCAAAGTGTTTCTACAAACATAATTTTTATTTCGATATATGTCAATAAAATGACGACGAATTTACTTTTACAGCAAATAAGCTTGAAATCCAGCAAAATAGAGTAGAATCCACTCATTCAGAGCATCCGATATTTAATCTTATTAATAATTAATTAACCTTGAGCTAAGATTGCAGCCTGAATATTATGTGTACAATTGCAGTATCAACAAAGAATGGTCATCAGGTGCTAGAAACACGGACTTTTTCATCTTCAACTGGGCAAATAATCAGCCCAAAATCCCTATTAACACGTACACTTTAAAGCCCTGAAATGGATCCTTATTTATTCATGGTCATCGCTTTGTTAATTCTCGCCGTTGGAGACTTAGTTGTTGGTGTTAGCAATGATGCAGTAAACTTTCTAAATTCTGCGATTGGATCTAAAGTAGCTTCGAGAAAGACCATTCTGATTACAGCTGCAATAGGTGTGTTTATTGGGGCTTCATTCTCAAGTGGAATGATGGAAGTGGCCAGGAAAGGAATATTCGTTCCCGAATTCTTTACGTTTAGTGATGTGATGGTCATTTTCGTAGCCGTCATGGTTACCGATATCCTCCTACTCGATTTGTTTAATAGTTTCGGACTGCCTACGAGTACCACCGTCTCTATTGTATTCGAATTATTGGGGGCATCTGTTGTTGTTGGGCTACTCATGCTTTCTCGCGGAACTATCGAAGGAGTGACAGGACTAATTGACTTGATAAATCATCAAAAGGCACTTCAAATTATTGCAGGAATATTTCTGTCTATTCTTGTGGCATTTTCTGTTGGTGCCGCTGTCCAATGGGTTTCCAGATTGATTTTCACATTCAGGCTGGAGAATACAAAAGACCGGGTTGGACCCATTTTCGCTGGATTGGCCATAACCACTATCATTTACTTTCTGCTAATAAAAGGAGTAAAAGGTGCGAGTTTCGCTACAGATAGCTTCAAAGCTGCAATAACGGAGAATAGCTTAATGATCATCATAGGCTCACTTTTAGTATCTACTTTGATTGCGTTCTTACTGCAACGTGTGTTCAGAGTGGATCCGCTTAAAGTTGTTGTACTTTTAGGTACACTTGCCCTGGCTATGGCCTTTGCAGGTAATGACTTGGTTAACTTTATAGGTGTACCCATTACAGGTTTGATGAGCTACCAACAGTGGCTGTCTTCAGATCTTGGCGCTGATGAGTTTATGATGACATTCTTATCAGCTCCGGTAAAAACGCCGGGCATTCTTTTGTATTCAGCAGGTATCATCATGATGCTCACGCTTTGGTTTTCAGCCAAAGCCAGAAAAGTGACAGACACACAGGTGAATTTATCGGCTCAAGGTGCAGTAGAAGAGCGTTTCAAGTCAAATATATTGTCTGAAGGTATTGTCAATGCAGCAAGTTCGTTTGCCAATTTCTTCACTCAGAAAATGGGTCGACGACTCAATATCATCTTGAACTCAAGATACCGCATGGCCGTTATCACTGATGATAATAAACCAGCATTCGACCTTGTGCGAGCAAGTGTCAATTTGATGGTTGCGGCTATCTTAATAGCCTTTGCGACATCTCTTAAACTCCCGCTATCGACTACCTACGTTTCGTTTATGGTAGCGATGGGAGCATCTCTGGCAGACAGGGCTTGGGGAGCAGGGAGTGCTCCTTACCGTGTAGCTGGAGTTCTTAATGTAATCGGGGGCTGGTTTATGACAGCTATTGGTGCTTTTACCGCAGCTGGAGTCATGGCACTCATCATATACTACGGTGGTCCTTGGATTTCAATCCTACTCTTTGCAGTGGCCATATTTATACTGCTCAGAAGTAATCTTCCTAAAGTTTTTAAGAAAAAGTAATACCGACCCCGCTAGGGTTTGTAGTACTTCAATGCTTCAGGCATAAACAGTTCCAAATCAGCAGACCTTGTTTCATCGCTTGGATGGGTGCTCAGTAGTTCTGGCGGCTTCTCCCCTCCCACTTCAGACATTCGCTTCCAAAATTTTGGGGCTTCACGTGGATCGTAACCGGCCATTGCCATGAATACTAAGCCCAGTTTATCTGCTTCGGTTTCATGAGATCGTGAAAAAGCCAGACTTCCTACTCCTGTACCTACACCATACGATTCCATCAATATTTCATTGAAACCAGTCGGGTTGGACTCCAGGTATGCATCCAAAGTCATACCAGCTGCTTGTATACCCATGGCTTGGCTCATACGCTCATTTCCATGCCTGGCTACTGCATGAGCTACTTCGTGTCCCATCACTACCGCTATACCTGTTTCGTCCTGACATAGCGGAAGAATTCCCGTGTAAAACACAACTCTACCACCTGGCATGCACCAAGCGTTAATTGTTGGGTCGTCTACAGTGTTAAATGTCCAGTCGAAATTCTCGATCATTTCCGCATGTCCATTTTCCCGAAGATACCTTTCAACCGCATCAGAAATTTTAACTCCTACCTTACTCACCATCTGTGCATCCTTGTGTCCAGGGTGAAGCGGATCATTCTCATTTAAAAACTGATCGTAAGATGTAGCGCTCATAGCTACCATTTGAGACTCAGAGAAAAGATTAAGCTGTCTGCGTCCTGTAATTGGAACTTTAGAACAAGATGTAAGCAGGATTGCGAAACTAGCTACTAAGACAAGAGATTTATTGAACATTAGCGCTATTGAATTTCGGCAGTTAATCCCTTTTCAAGAAGTGTCGAGCAAACGGGTTTCAACTCGCTATAAGATCCTTTCTTGACTTCGCATTTACCATTGTAGTGAACGATGTAACTGCATTGTTCAGCCTGTATTGCTGAATGGTCACAGACCTTCATCAAGGTATCTATCACAAAATCGAAAGTATTGACATCGTCATTGAACAGAATGATTTGACGATCATTTTCGAGAAGTTCTTTTATATCGACTTCTTCTTCTAATTCAGTATGAGATAGTGTAATCATGGATCAAAAGCTAGGTACAAAATTAATAACTCAGGACTTATCCATAAAATTGTTTGGCAACTTCATTGATTTATAGCCCAATAATAGACCCATCCTTCATTTGTCCCATCATTGCTGTGTTAATTCCCAACGTGTACAGAATGTCGAGAAAATCCTGGGCTTCTTGCTCGGTATCATACTCTGGAGAAACGTATATCGATCCACCACTCGGACCATCTACACGACGTATTCTCAAGTCTTCCCTTTCCAGGAAAATATTCGCCAAATCTTGGGGAATATCACCAGCGAACATGCCGACAATTACTACGTATTTGACACTATTATCTACCGCATCCGCAGAGTTGGTATCTTCTGAAGACACATTGCTTTCATATCCTGTCACAACTGGAGAGACTGCAGACTCACCTTGGTCATCGAGGATGCTCTGTGCCTCGGTGAGCGAAATGCGCTTCCCGTTGAAGTATGCAGTAACGAAGGCATCGGAAACACCCTTTTCTCTCGCTTTAGCTTTTTGATTTACTGCGTCAGCCACATTGGCAAATCGCCCCGTGGTATAGCGAATGTATCCCGATGGAGTGAGCTCACTATTCAAATTGTCTAAGTTGAACAGGGCGTCGAGCTTAACTGGCTTTGAATACACTCCTACTTGAACGGTATAAAACAAACCAGGAGTTAGCTCTACCTGCTCAGCCACCGCAGCTTCAGGATCATTGTAGTAACTTCCATCGGCTGTTTGCGCAGGTTCCTGATTTACATCATCTCTTGTACTGTCAGAAGACTCTGCTAAAGCATTTCCGGTATTGGAATTAGAAGCAGAAGACTCAGAATTTGATTGAGACGCCCGTACCTGTGCAAGGATATCTCTGGCTTGCGGCCCCGTTAGCTTTTCTCCATCCAGATAGACAACTACAAAGGCATCAGAGTAGCCTTTCTCTCGAATCAGGTCTCTGGCATCAAGCGCTTCTTTGTAAACTCTGAAAATCCCCGCCCTGTAACGTGTAATTCCATTATCGAGCTTCTGACCCATCACGGGTGCAAACTGAGCAAAGTGGTCTTGCGGAATGGGGTTTCTGAAGGCTCCAATCTGAACCTGGAAGATCAAGCCATCAGGCATAACCGGATCTATCGGAATTGGGCGCTCATCGCTGTAGGCCGCTCGATCAACTTCAATAAACATTTGGTCAGAAACATCTGAGAAATTATCCTTTTCAGCAATGACATCTACCGTCATCAGCCAATTGCCTTTTCCGCTGTCTTCAGCACTATTTTCTGCAACATCTGTAGTTGACTCAGAATCAATATCGTTTGAATCATTTGAAATTGATGCATTAGATTCTGGTGATGTGGAACTCGGTTCTGTTGAAGCTAGGTCAGAAGGAATGATGTGGTAAGCTTCATTTCTCAAAATTGCATCTAGCTCAGCTTTTTGCTCGGGACTTATTGAGTTTAATGATTCAGCTACAAGTTTTTCCTGATTCTTTCTCAATACTCTAGCATCTTCAGCGACTCTTGCGGCAATGGCTGCACGCTCGTAGTGATCGATTGCACTGACTTCGAGCTCTTCCATCCGCTTCACTTCTTTTCGGTCTGTAGCCCCCTTTTCTCGAAGTGTTTTGAGCTCTTCTAATTCAGATAAAGCAGTTTCCATCAAGAGACTGGAATAATCTGACTGAGCTTTCTCAATCTTCTTTAAACTATCTGCACGAACAGAAGCCAAAACATAGTTGAGCTGGTTTGGTGTAGAAGAAAGCAACTCGAGCCCGCGGGCATCTATTTGCGTATTACCCTCAAGCATTTCCAAAACCGGCTCACTTTCATTTGTCTCAGCAAAAGAAGTGTTCACTTGAAGTCTTTCGTCTTCGGCAATGTATTCATCTTTTTTCGCTTCGGTCATACTACTTTCCACTTCTTCCAAAACTGGAGAAATATACTCCTGGCTGCCTTTAGGGTTTCTCAATTCAGGATTTGAAACCACAGCTTGCACACCGGCGGGAATGACTTCAGAATAAGATACTGAGATAGATTCTGGGGTATCGGCAGTGGTCTCTTCTTCTCCATCCGATAGCTCTTCATTTTGAGCGATATCTTCAGCGATCGCTTTCTCAACATTCTCCACTCGGTCGGTATACTCAGCATTGGCCACGGCGAGCTCTGTGAGCACTTCTTGTTCTTGCTGAATTCGCTCTACTTCGTCAATCTCGCCTGATTTGAAGCTCAGCTCAATTCTATTTAATTTCTCAATGAGCTCTTGATTTCGAGACTGAATTTCATCCAATTCTTCTTCACTTCCGTTCCCATTTGCAATAAGTTCATTCGAGCGACTCTGAAGATCTTGGTTCGATTCCTTGAAGTAAGAAATTTCAGGTGCATGGGCTTTTTCAATTTGCTCAACAATTGCAGATTCTCTCTCTTCAATATCTTCACTCAACAAGCGTATCTCATTTGAGAGTTTTGCTTTTTCCGCTTCATCGTTGGTAGCATTGTAGGCTTCAACCTTAGCGGCCGCTTCATCTCGCTTTTCTTGGTAAATACTCAAGTCACCCTTCATACCATCCAATACGATGTTGGCATTCAGACTTTTGAAACTAAGAGACTCAATTTGAATGGGATCACTATCTATCTGCTCCGAAACAGTCTTAACTTCGTCATCATTCAATACAGCTACCGGTTCCGAAACCTCTTGAGAATCGCGTGATTCCCCATCTATTTCCACATTTGGAGAAGCTTCGGTTTCATCAGATTCTGCTACCAAGGTCGCTTCCATAGCTTGAGATTCACTCAACAAACGGTCTGCTTCTTGTCGGTGATCAGCCGCAACGGCATCCAATTTTTGAATTTCAATCTGAAGGGCATCTCTCCTCGATTCAGATACAGCTTCATCCAACTCGGTAATTAATCCTGCAACTTCCGTGTCGATCAGTTCTGCCTGCTCCAAATTCGCCGCAGAGAGAGCTTCCAATTCTTCTGATTCTGAAAGGTTCCGTTCTTTTACTTCAGCTACCTGAGCTTTGTGTATAGAATCGAGCTCTGCTTCTATATTCCGATCCAAAACATCCGCTTCTACCCTACCTTCAGCAATAGCCGCTGCTTCTTCAAATGCCAGATACGTTTTGTCAGAGTTGATTTCATCAATCACTCTAGACCTCTCACTCAATAGCTTTTCATACCGCACTGATATTGGAGACACTCCTTCTGAATCAGTGCTTTTTACCGCTTCTGAATAGAGCTGGATTTCGTCTTGCAAGGATTGCACAAACTCTTCGTTCAACTCGAGACGAGCTTCTTTCATTCGTTTCTCTGAATTCGCCGACTCAATCTTTTCGATTCGCTCATCGTATCCTGCTAGCACCACTGAACGGGTGAAGTCCATGCTCAGATCAGCTTGCATTTTGGGACTCAGCTCAGGGTATTCTTCCGGATCGAATGCTGGGTTCTCAGCTTCATAGGCTACCTGTTCTGCCCGAGCTTCCTTGCCTTCTGTAGTTAGTGGCTCATAAGCAATTCTTCCAGCTTCTACTTCCCGATCGTTGCGAAGCTCCAGTACTTTAATGCGTCGAACTTCGAGAAGCATTTCCTTTTGGTCTGTCGACAAAGTCGGATTAGCCATTTCCCTGTCAATACCTGCAATAAGCTGGCTCGTTCTCTCTTGTTTTTCAGCAGCAATCTCTGCATGGCTCTTACCAGAAGTTTCAATAGCAGCCATATCATCGAGATAGCTTGAGTCTACCTTATTAATACGGCCCATATAGCGCAGGTCAGAGTACGTTCTGTCTACCTTCGATTCCAGACGTGTGATGTAAGCAACATCTAAACCATCTACATCAGACTCTGCAATGGATAGATGCTCTGACTCGACTTTACTTTGGCTCGATGCGTCATCAGCTATCGGGTTTTCTGAAGCTTCACTTTCAATTGTATCTACATCTAACTCCTGTTCTGGCTGGGCTTCTTCTCCTGTAGATTCCAAGGCTAGCCCTTCACCTTCCCAAGTTCGTATTCGGTCTTCTCTTCGCGAAATTTCATCCAGCTTTTGCGCTTTGAGCTCCTTGTATTGGTCGAGCTGCTCTTGATCGGAATCTGAAGGGTTTTCCTGAGATTCGATATCAACTATTGAATTGTCAATGATTTCAATCCAATCTCGAGCTGATTGGATAGCTACATACTCGGCTTGAATTTTCTCATTGGTTGTATAGCCATCGTATTCTTCTAGCGCCATTGGTGCGCTTTCGTCGTCAGCAGTATTTTCGGCTTCAGCAGCTTCCGATTCTGTCAATTCAGCTGTGGGAACAGAAGCCTCTTGAGAGTTGGCATTTGATGGTTCCGAACTTTCATCAGCTCCGGCTACTGCAACATCAGAGCTCGTTTGCACACCATCATTATTTGATTCTATGCTTTCAGGATCATTCCCTTCATCAGATGTTGCTTCATTTTGAAGATCACTACTTTCGGTTTCTTGATCAGAGTTCACGGCGAGATCTTCTGAATTGTCACCCAGATAGGTTCGCTTATAAGCCATGACTTGTGCTTCTGACCCAATTCCATTCAATACATCAGGGTTAGCTGCGACATATGAAGCCACAGCTTCTTCGTCAATTGACAAGTCATCAATGCGCTCGTTGATAGGTTTTAAACCCTCGCCCTCAGTAGTCAAGCTTGGATCAAGGGCTGAAGGGTCTAACTCTCCTTCTACGAGCTGATCCGAAAGATCCTTCACGATCTCATGTTGTTGCCGTCTGTTCAGGGCATTCTGCTCAAATTGCTCAGCTCTCTCGTATGAACGCGATGCTGATGCATCTAGGTCTTTATACTCGAGTTCTAATCTGGCTACTTCAGCTTCAAGTTCCTTCGCACTCTTTCCTTTGGCTTTTTTAAGCTGCGTGCGTTTTGTCATCAACTGAGCTTGTACATTTTCGGATTCCGATCGAATCGATGCAGCTCGATCAAGGAAAGTCTGAGCTTCTTTTTTACTGTCGATGCTGGCTCTTTCTGTCACCACGAGCGCATTGTACGCCTTTGAGTCATAGACTTCGCTGTGGTCCATCGTGTACTCTTCTTTTAGCGCCTGTACAAGTGAATTGTAGTCATTAGCCTCTACAGCACCTTTGAGATTTTCATAATTCTTCTCCGCTTCATCAGCTCTGATGCGCGCTTCTTCTTCAAACTTCTGAAGATCTTCGCTCAGTACTTGAGCGTTCTTGGCTTCCCGAATAAAAGCCTCAGCTCGCAGCTTGGCCATACTGGCTTCAAACATCAACTTATCAGCTTCATCACCCGTCTTAGATTCCGCGCTTTTAGTCAGCTCTTCAGCCTTTCGAGAAGATTCATCGGCTTGAGCCAGTTTATTGTGATAGGTCTGAACAGCTCCTAAACGCAGGTAGTTTACATTATCAGCCTTTTCCCCTAACTCAATTGCTCTTATTTCGGATTTCTCCAGAATGTTTTCAGCGGTCATACCTGCCGAATAACCGGCGGCAACAGGAGCATTTGCCAAATCTTCGACAACAGGTTCATCAATGGGTTCATCGTCAAACACTGGATCGAAGTTTACATCGAGCTTAGCTTTTTGCTTAAGTAGTTTTTGCGCAAGTTCTGCCACATCGCCATCATACTTCTGATCAAAGAGATTATTGATCAATAGCTTTTCTGATGCACCAGACATCACGAGATCCATTTCCTGCAAGTATGCATTCACTCCAGTACTAGCTGGTATTTCTACTAACCCTGCGTGAATCTGCTCACTGTTATTGGCTTCCACCAAAAACTTAAACTTTCCGCTTCTCGGAAAACTCAATAAGTAATCACCTGAAGTAGGATCTGTGTATTGCACATCGATTTCGCGATTGTTCGAAACATCGATTACCGTAATCTTAGCGAGCTTATCGCGTGGATCTACCTTATTGTCGAATGTACCTTTGATTAGCGTCAGGTCTACTGGGGCACTATTCACTTTCACTCGGTACACATGAAGCTCTCCTTGCTCACTGCTTCTGGCCGACGTAAAATTGGCCAGATTCATGGCCGAATCTGCGATGTAGAACAGCTCATTATCCGGCGTATTTACGGCAAAGTCTAAGTTCTCAGGCGGACCAAATACATCCAGGTTATTGTCGTATTGAGACCGGAAAATATCATACCCCCCCATCGAACTGTGACCTTTCGAAGAGAAAAAGAAAGTTTTCTCATCGGGGTGCATAAATGGGTAGTCTTCATCAAAATCTGTGTTGACGTGACCACCTAATTTTTGTGGCTCAGAAAACTCACCGTTCGGTAGAACGGATGCCCGATAAATATCAAGTCCGGTTTTTCCATCCTTGCCATAGCTCGAATAATAGACCACGGTCCCAGTCCCGCGAAAGTGAATCAGCGACTTGTGGTTATTCTTGATATCCAAAGGAGATAGAAGCTCTTCTGGCGTTACGAGAATTTTCCCTCCAATATCAGTTAAATCATACACGCGGAAAAAGGCATCAGCTTGGGTCTGCTTTTTCTCCAGAACTACTACTTCCTTGATATTAGAAAGCAAGTTTTGCCCATTTCGGCAAGACTCTATCTCTTGCTCGACGAATAATCCTTCGGCGTCCTTTTTATTTCCTACATCAAGAAATTTCTGGTATGCTTCGATTGCGTCAGCAAACTGATAGTTTAAGTGGTATGCCCTGCCTAAAAAATACCAGCATCTGGTATCTATTCCATTTTTGGTGGAGGCATAACGCAGAAACTTGATTGCTTCTTCCTTCTTGTCTGCGTCACCGTAAAGGGCTGTTGCTCCATATTTGTAATTGAACTCAGGACTGGTTGAGTTTAGACTGAGCAACTGAGCATACTTCGGCATGGCATCTGCATACTCACCTTGCTCAAATAAAGCGTCAGCTTCGGCTTTCAGATCGGCTTCGCTGAACTGGGCAAGCATCGGAGTGGATGCTATGAGGAAGAAGGCCAGTAAATACCAACTGTATTTAAGGGGTCGGATCAAGTTGTAGTTTAAGGGCACAATTCATAAATCAGATTCATGAAATGTTGAGCTAAGAAACCAATAAAAACGTAGTTATTAAAACATGAACTGGTCAAGGAAAATATTACGCTTTGATTTCGAACCTAACATATACATGTAATCATCTTCTTTCTTTTTACCAGGAGACTTACGCTTCTCTTCTTTCTCCTCCATTACAATTCCATTGAAGGATTTGTCTGAAGAATAGGTTTGAAGTAATCCCCTTTTATAAGTAAAGTAGTACCAGTTTGCATCGTCTATTTCAAGGTACAGGTGTACTATGTCTCCACTCGCTTTTTTCTCTACCACCAATTTTCCTGGTACCTTCCTAAAGAACTGATCTTTACCGAAACTAGCTATACCAATATCACCCTCCGAAATAAATGATTCCAAGATTGGGTCCCAAGTCATTTTGACATCAGATATAAAGATCGTTTTGTTCAAAGCGTCTGGGAGCTTTTTAATGTTTCCACTCAAATTCAGTTCTGAAATCACTTTATCTGATCCTTCGAGCCCCATAAGCTCTCGAATAGCGTATTCGTAATTTGACTTTGAGAAGTCAACTGGCTTTAGGTCTGGAACCGAAGCTAAATAGGTGCGCATCTTGTCTAGAGCCTGATCGCTAAAGGGGAATTTCAAGCTCATAGAAGAACCAATTTCAACCAGGTCATCGGCCGTTTTGTAATCGAGCTGTCCGAGGATGCTCATCTCAAATTGATTCAAATCGGTACCGAGCTCCAACTTTCCAAGGCCTTTCAGGTCGCAGCTTCCCTTGTCTAGTGCCACGTAATTTCCTGGAAGTGTATTCTGGTTAAGCTTATCTTCGGCTGCCACTTCATACTGCTGGCTGTTCTTGTTGAATCGAAGAATACCGCGAGATGTAACAACTGATTGATCTGATTCATCTTGGGCTTCTGAAAGGAAGGTTCCGTAAATTTGATAAGGATCCATAGTAAGCTTTAGACCAACATCTACGAGATTTCCTCGGTCGTCAACAAGGACAGTATCGACAGGTATCTTTACTTCATTCGGGTCTATACTAGCTGAAAAATTCATCCAGTTTCTTTCCAACCTTTCACAGGTGTGGATGATCCGTGTACTTCCATCGAAAGTCAGGAACTTATCGTTAGATCTTAACTCTACCCTACCTTGATACTCAAAATGTGGATTTAGGAAAAACTGATCATCTTCTAGAATCTTACCAGTACCAATAGTTTGCTGCGAACTGTCAACCCCTATGGTTTCTAGAGTCAAAATATTTGGCTGCTGGTTTTCATCTATGTAGGCATATTCACCAGAACCAACGTATTCCTTTCTGGAAAGGATCGTAACGAACGCAGATTCGATGGTGTGATATTGCGTAACGTAGTTGGTCAAGATGGTCGCGTTGGTAAGCGGATCCATTTTCGCGCGCTTACGGATTACAACACGTCCGCTATCCGGTGTGATCTTAGCATCTGCCACACGAATCCACGGAATTTGATCTCCTGTAATCGTGTAGGAATCCAGATCATATACCGCTTTCGGCGACATGAAGTTTAAGGAGTCCTGATCCTTGTGAACGCTAAAGAAGTTGGACCGTTGCATATCGAGTTCCGTATCAATTACGAAGTCTGTAGCCATCTCTCTGGACGTTTCAAGGGCGATGTCGTTGGCGTCCATAAACCACTTGAATTCATCCATGAAACAGACGTATTCGTTCACAGGGAATTCAACAAGCGTCTCATCACCATTCGACTTAAAGTTTCCGATTCGTTCATCGAAATCAATATGTGCGTTTACATTATCCGTGCTAAAAGCTAAGTTGGCTTCTTGCAAGGCTAGCAATCGGAAGGCCGCTGTATCGGATTTAAAACTATTGAAGTCATAATTGATCAAGTCGGCTTCCAATTCCGCACCTGAGAATTCAACAATTCCGCTTCCAGACACGCCTTCGGGTTCTACGTATAGATCTCCTTCCTTTACATCGGCCTGACCATTAAACATGGAGATTGTCGAATCTACCACAGACAGTGTCAGGTTGTCTTCAACAGGGTAAAACGAAAGATCTACAACCGTCGCGTTAGCTTCAGGAATCTCAAGCCCCATGTCTTGCTCAACATTGACAAAGGAGTTGGTCATACCCCGAGTGCTATCAGGGAAGAACGTGAAAAGTTCTGATTCACTTGTAGAAGTCAGGTACTCAAGTGCCCCATCTCCTTGGAGACCACTGTAATTGAGAATGATATCGTTTTTAAACTTTGCTTTGTCGCCATACAGGGCTAAACCACCTTCGGGAGTAGAACGCTCAAACCCGAGGGAATAGTCTTCCTGAATTTTCAGTTGCTCGTTCATCTCTGGAAATATTCCCCCAGAGACAAATTTTCCCTCAAAGGCAACTTGCTCTGTTGCAAAGTTATCGAGTGAATCAAGGGTAAATGGTTCTAGCTCAAAGAACACCTTATCGCGTTCATATACCCCACCCTGTATCGAAGTGTTGTCGTAGTATACAAAGGACTCTTTGTCGGAAAGAAGTATGGGGTATTCTGTAAACTCTTCCTGGAGACCAGATTTGTTGAATGGGTTGTCAACTTGCAGGGTACCGCCGATGCCTTCAATTACGTTCTTAACTCGGCGGAGATTGCTTCGCTCTGGTCTGAAATCTTCGACATAGAGTCGACAAGAATCGACTTGTATTAGATCAACCAGGAACTTGTCGTAGTCAAAGGCGTATTCTTCTCCATAGAACTCAAACTTCCCAGAGCGGATGACCCCACCAAAGTTGAAGTCTCGATTTTTGCGGAGATTAACTTCTCCATTCTTGGGAAAGATCGCCACGTTTTGCGAATCGGAAAGCAAGATCTGATCAACTCCTTGCATAACCAAGTCAAAATTGACCAGATTGAGTTGAGCATTATCCCCATTCTTTACGCTAGAGTTGAAAATGATTACATCATAATCTAGGTTTCCAGCTGCTGCCGAGATGTAGTCATAAAGCTTTTGGCGCACTTCTACAGTCTGTGATTGAAGGTCGTAATTGATAAATCCCTTATTGGTCAAATCGACCAGTCGGGGCACATATACTTCGAGTCTGTAGCCCATATGCGCCGCCAAACCTTGAGCATCAAAAACGTCTGAATTGACTTGCCGTGCGTATTGCCTTATACCATAAAGTGGATTGATTCGATCCATCCCCTGCAAACTCGTGTAGCGCTTCTTCTTGAAGAAATTTGCCGATTCAAATGCTGCGCGAGTCTCTGTACTTCCAAAGAGATTACCCATGCGCATCACGGGGTCATCAATATTCCAGTAGAATGCTTCGAAGTACATATCTACCTTGTGGTAAGAATTGTAATACGGCGAAGCCGAAAGACCTTCATCTGTCCGAATCAAGGCCAATTGTCTGTTCTCATTTTTGAAGCGAAGCTGCAGACTGGGGTGAACGATACTGTCGTTGTTTAAGACAATGACAATTTTCGCGTCGTTCGTGGCAATTCTATCAGGCTTAATCGTGTAAAACTGTGCGTAGGAAATCAATTGAGGAAGCCCGTCTCTTTTGAACGTAAGTTTAGCTGGCTCTTGTCTCGTACCAAAACCCTTCAAGTTAGCCCCTTCCATTCTAAAACCACCATTGTAGTCTACCTTATCTACGATGTTCTCAATCGAAAGTCTCTTCTCGAAGGAAGAAAATTGCGGATATGTGGCTTTATCTGGAGTAACGTTGGCTAGTATTTTGTCTTCGTAGGTTCCTTCCAAAGGGTAGGTAAAGAAACTGTTGTAAAACTGAACGGAGTCTATGAGAATGGCCGCCGACCGCATCTTGAGTTGGTAAGGATACTTGACTAAGGCAAAGGTTTCATCTGGACTAAGTGCGGCCCTCTCCCATGTCAACTTTCCATCCTTACCTACAAAACGCTCCTTATCTGGGTAATAAACACCTGATGTTCCATAGATCATAGAGCTATCTCCCTTCGACAAACAAGTCAAATCCATATCTGGAAAGACGATGCTCGGCACTTCTCCATCAAAAGCGAATGACCAATCGAACGTGCTCGTTCTCCAGCGAGTTGAAGATGATGAATAGAATACGTTTTCTTTAAAAAGTAATTCACTCATGATCAAATACTCTTCGAGATTCTTTTTGCTTCCCGAAGACATTGACATCATAGTTTCTATCCAGGTATTCCACCCTTCTCCTTCTTGCGGAGAACCGGGAAAGTACATCAAGCACTCAATGTATGCCTTAAAAAATGGAAAGGGACGAAGCCTTTTCTTAAGCATGACATCAGCGACATCATAAATCTGATTAGTCTGAGCTTCATTGTAAATGGTTCCATTGAGCCAAAAAGGGCCAAATCTTTCTTCCAGGAGTTTTTTCGTTTCCTTTTTATCGACAGCCGACATCATATCTTCCAGCTGATCGTAAAAAGTCTGTCTATCTCTGGTGAATTCTCTTAGCGATTGAGCGTAAATGGAGCTACCTATCAAAACAGTGATAAGCAGTAAAGCTACCCGCTTAGCCATGCAAGTCTATTTTTTAAATTTCAAGGCTGCCCAGCCATTGCGCGATTTCGTGCCTTGCAAGTTCAGCTGCAGCTCATTTGCAGCCTTTTTTAAATCGGAAACATCCGTGTCAAAAAAGCCACTCAAAATGAGAACGCCATCTGATTTCAAACATTGCACGTAAGTCGGCAAATCCTGTAGCAGAACATTCTTATTGATATTGGCCAAGATAACATCATAAGAGCGGCCCTTTAGAAGGGATGCGTCTCCTTTTTCAACATTGATTTCAACGTCGTTGAGCTCCTTGTTTTCTAATGTGTTTTCAAAAGCCCAATCTTCAATGTCAACGGCATCGACAGAGCTGGCACTCATTTTTGATGCGAGAATTGCGAGCACCCCGGTTCCGCTACCCATATCGAGCACTTGCTTACCATCGATCTTGGTCTCTAATGTATGAGCAACCATCATGAAAGTCGTCTCGTGATGACCTGTTCCGAACGACATTTTCGGCTGAATGATAATGTCGTAGTCGTTTTGCTTTTCAATCTGATGGAAGGGTGCACGAACTAGACACTTCCCTTCTACATCAACTATCTCGTACTCCGATTCCCAGACAGCATTCCAGTTCTGATCTTCTATTTCGCTGATTTCATGATCGATATCGCCTAATTCCCTATACGAGTCTAAGAGACCAATCAGGTCCTTTTCGTTAAAGCTTTCTTTTTGGATATATCCGACAAAACCACTTTCTGTGTTTTCAAAACTCTCAAAATTGAGATCGGCCAATTCGCTGATCAGAATATCGCGTAGTGGCTCTAATGGCTTGAGGTTGAGATCTACCTTGATATAATTCATTTCGCCGCTTCAACAATAGCCAGAAAATCATCGACTTTAAGAGAAGCCCCGCCAATTAGTCCGCCATCCACATCGGGTTGCCCAAAGAGTTCAGCGGCATTAGAAGGCTTACAGCTTCCACCGTAGAGAATTCGCGTTTTGTCTGCAAAGGCTTGGCTGAACAGTTCACTCAAGCTATTTCGGATCGCTTCATGCATTTCCTGAGCTTGATCTGATGTGGCCGTTTTACCTGTACCAATGGCCCAGACTGGCTCATACGCCACGACAAGCTCTTTCAATTGATCTTCGCTAAATCCCTGAAGGGCTTCACTGATCTGCGAAACAACAACTTCCATGTGGTTTCCACTCTCCCGTTCATCCAGCTTCTCGCCACAACAGTAAACTGGTACTAAACCATGCTTTATAGCGGAATTGATCTTCGTATTGACTAAATGATCATTTTCGCCGTGATAGGTTCTTCGTTCGCTATGACCGATAATTGCGTATTGAACAGAAGCAGAAGCAACCATTTCTGCTGAGATTTCACCAGTATATGCACCTGAATCATGTGCACTGATATCCTGAACACCCACTCCTATTTTGTCGCCAAGAGATGTACGCATTCCAGCTCCAAAAATGGCTGGTGGAGCAATCATAACTTCAACTTTCGATTCCGTTAATTTCTCCAAGATTTCAGAAACAAATGCATTCACATCGTCCTGATTCATATTCATTTTCCAATTTCCGGCTACTAATGGTTTTCTCATTTTATTTAATTCTTATTCTGGGATCGAGCCATCCGTAAAGGATATCTACAAAAATATTAATGATGACAAAGATGGCTGCAATTACGAGAACGCTCCCCATCACTACAGGATAATCATCGGTCTGAAGTGATTGGAATACTTGCAAGCCCAAGCCCTTCCAATTAAAGACAAATTCTATAAAAACTGCTCCGGCAAGCATCGATGCAAACCAACCTGAAACAGCCGTTATTACAGGGTTCATCGCATTTCTCAGGGCGTGCTTAATCACAATTCGCGATTGACTCAAGCCTTTAGCCCTCGCTGTGCGGATATAGTCTTGCGATAGCACATCGAGCATAGAATTTCGCGTAAGCTGAACAACTACTGCCAACGGCCGAATACCCAATGTGATCACAGGCAGAATCAGATTATTGAGAGCAAGGTATTTCCCTTCAAAAACGTCGACACCATACATAGAACCTGTCATATCAAGGCCAGTACCAGGAAATGAAATAAATAGGAAACTCCCCATCTCACCAGATGAAATTCCGAATAACAGCCAAACCAATGTATGGATACCTAGCCCGACTAGCATACCTTTTAACCCAGCTGAAAAGGCTTTAATTAAGGCTTTGGGGCGCATACCTAACCATGTAATCAAAGTGAAAATCAGAAACCCTACAATGGGTAGCATGGGCAGCGACATCGTTTCTGCCCACAAATATCCCCCTAACCACGAAATGATAATAGCTGAGAAGAACGACGGTGTCGACATTCCCAAAACCGCCGTAAACAAGGCAAACTTATCTATAAAGCTGTCTTTGTAGAGAGCCGTAATCACTCCTATGGTTACACCAACCACAAGTGCGAAACAAATCGCTACGACGGCTAATAGGCCTGTACCCGGCAGCGCTTCTGAAATGATTTCAGAAACTGGTTTTCGAGATTGGTAGGAACGTCGGAGATATGGTTGTTTTAAAACGATCGCGGTACTTCCCAGCGGTATCTTTGCTAGCGCTCTATACTTTTGAGAATCCAGATATACGCGTGAATCTTCATCTTGAATGTTGTGAACCGAGATGGGCGATATATCATTCAAATACAGGATGTACTGGTGAACAATTGGTAGGTCCAACCCGAGCTCTTTATTTACAGCTTCAAGGGCTTCTTCATCCACTCTCTGCCCGAGGAGCATTCTGGCAGGATCGCCCGGGTTTATGCTGAAAATGGCAAACACCAATGTCACCACTCCCCATAAAACGAGTAAGCCATAGAGCAGTTTACGTAGGATGAATCTTCCCAAAGTACTAGTTTAGATAAGTTGCCGAAATCTCGGCGAAACTCGGCAAATCATTTCCATGCCACTTGCCCATTACTTTTCCTTCTTTCATTAAGACGATTCCAGGGTTTGAGCGGACAATAGTCTTGAGGAAAATCTCGTCGGCGGTGTAAATCGGAAAAGCGAGTTGATACTTATGCTTATACTCTTCGACAGCTTCATATGGCGAAGAAGAAACCCCAAAACTCATGATACCAGCAGATTCCGCTTGTTTTGTAAGCTCAGACAATTCGGTTGGGATACTACCTTGAGCTGATTTGTCAATATCATACATCACGACCATAAAAGTGTATTCGGTTTCGTGAAGGATATCGTATCCGATGTCGCTTCCGTTTTCATCTGTTACGGTGAATGTTGCTATCGGTGGCTCGTATCCACGTGTAATGACAATAGGGTCTGGTAAGGTTGATTCGATCTCCCAGTCCTTGTTTTCCCAAAATTTCTGGGCCAAGTAATCTTGTGAATTCATGGTCATCATCTCACCGGTCACCTTATTCTTCATTTTGTACACGTTGGCATAAACGGTTGGCTCGAGTCCAAGCTCTTCAGCCGATTTCATCTGATCGTTTATATCCTTACCCGTAGCATAAGGTCTGTAATCCTTTATTGGAAGGTGTGTGTACGTATAAAATGCGAAGGCATAAGTTATGATGGCCAATGAACCTGCCAGTACCCATTCGTAGTGTTTTTGGATTGATGAAACTCTTTTGAGTCCCAGATATATGACAGTCGAAACGATGAAAAACCAAGTCGGAAACATCCACCCGAATAACCATCCCCCAAAGCCGAGCATGACAATTAGTGCTCCGGGAAGAATGACCATATCTTCTGATTTGGTGTTTACTGTGATCGATTTACTCTGAAACAGAATCACCAATGTCAAGAAGAACAGGCCTAGGTCTTTATAGAAGCTTTCCCATGGCGTGAGCGATCGGCCTACTGAACCGCGCAAGGCATCACCAAAGCAACCGCAATCGGTCACACATACTTTGTCAAAAGATTCTCCCGCCGCCATTGCAGCCATTTGCGCGTCGTTGCACTGCGCTGTAAAAAGGGTCAGCCAACCAAAGAACACCGTCATTCCAAGCAATGTGATCGAAACAAGTCTTGCCTTCGCTCCATAAAGCACTGCTAAACCCAACAAGACTTCGATGCCCGATATGAAAATGGCCAGTCCTAATGAATAGTCATGGAAATAAGCCCAGAAAGCCCCTAGCGCGTTTTCGTCAAAATACTCTTCTAGCTTAAATCCAAAACCCATTGTATCATTGGCTTTGATCAGCCCGGAAACGACAAAAACACCACCTACAATAATTCTGGCGTACGTGACAGCCGCTTTCACCTTTCCCATTGAGAGTAAAACTCCTGAGATCAAGGCCATTACCATAGCCATCCAAAAAATATTGAATTCATCTACAGCCGTTTCACTTGTAAAGCCGACGATAAGCATGATTACCGCCAATAGAGTGAGTGCAAGTCCGAGTATTTTCGATTTCGTCATAGTATTCTATTATTTTTTCTGTTCGTCTAATTGGATCAAGGCAAAGACCGCATAGTTGAGCATGTCGAAATAATTCGCATCCAGCCCTTCAGATATGATGGTTTTGCCATCGTTGTCTTCTATCTGCTTTGTGCGCAATAGCTTCATTAAAATCAGGTCAGTTAGCGATGAAACGCGCATATCACGCCACGCTTCTCCATAGTCGTGGTTTTTGCGGAGCATAAGTTCAAAAGCTTCATTCGCATATTTATCGTAAAGCGCTATGGTCTCGTCTTTTTCCAAATCAATTCTGTCAGAATCACCGAGCTCAAGTTGAATAAGCGCCATAATACAGTAGTTGATTATTCCCACAAATTCTCCATCGATTCCCTCACCAACGAGACTTTTCTCAACTTCTTGAATGGTTCTAATTCGGTTTGCTTTTATGAAGATTTGATCAGTTAGGGAACTGGTTCTCAGAATGCGCCATGCCGTCCCGTAATCTGTCATTTTCTTGAAGAAAATATCTTTACACTGCTTAATTACGTTTTGATACTGCTCCGATGTATTTTGCGCCATGTATAGGGATCTAAATATGTAATTTCAACAGCCGTGAAAGATACTTCTTTTATCATTGACCAAAGTATGCTCCTTGGAGGTAAGTTGATAAATTTTAACAAGCCTTTAACCATGGGAATCTTGAATATCACCCCTGATTCCTTTTATCAGGGCAGTCGATTTCAAGATGAACTAAGTATCACTCAGAAGGCCAAGGAGATGGTTTCTCTTGGTGTCGACATTTTGGATGTAGGTGGATATTCTACCAGACCCGGAGCTGATGATATTCCAGTGAAACAAGAAGTTGAAGCGGTTTGTAACGCCATTAAATCCATCAGAGATTCTGGAATTGAAACTGCTATTTCAGTCGATACTTTTCGCGCCACAGTAGCCAGTGAAGCCATTGAAGTTGGAGCTGATATGATAAACGATGTGGGATCTGGCCTTCTCGATTCTGAGATGTTTGAGACCGTTGCTGATCTAAGAGTACCCTATGTGCTGATGCATAACCGAGCCGCACCAAAGGAAATGAATAATCACACCAGTTATCAGAATGTAGCGGTGGATGTGATTCGAGAATTGTCTGAAAGACTCGTGGTGTTGAAAGAACGGGGAGTATGTGATGTCATCATTGATCCCGGGTTCGGGTTCTCAAAGACCATTGAGCAAAACTTCATCCTGCTTCGAAACCTTGAATTATTCAAAACCTTAGAATGTCCTTTGCTGGCCGGAATTTCAAGGAAGTCAATGATATGGAGAACGCTAGGTACTGATCCAAACGGCGCATTAAATGGCACAACAGCACTGAATACCATAGCCTTGACAAATGGAGCAAACATTTTGCGAATTCACGATGTACGCGAAGCCAAAGACTGTATTAAATTGTATGAAATGGTGAAGAATTAACAGCTTCGGCGCTACGACATGCCGGAATAATCCGACATGTCTTTTAGCCTATATGCCTACTGAATGCTTAGTTCAGAAGGCCTTGTTTAGTTTAGAGAGTGTATCTCTGCCCGCTAAAGTAGAACCTTCGCAGTAGGATGAAAGTGATATAGTTCCAAAAAAATGTTAAGATTCCTTAAAACAGTATGAACCCAATTGATAAAATATTTGAAGAATTTGAACATCACCACCCAGAGTCAGTAGTGCAGCGGACATACGCTCGAAATGAACACCTTATCCTAACTGGCCAACGTGAGCACTTTGTATATTTTATTGAATCAGGGGCTATTCGCATCGTCTTTTCTAAAGATGGTTCAGATCAAGTTATTCGCTTTGGTTACAAGGATTCAATCATCACTTCTCTACCTGCATTTTTTGACCAATCACCATCCCTATTTGACATGATTGCAATCCGAAAGTCTAAGGTTAAGTGCTACTACAAGGAGTCTCTTTTGAAATTTGTGAACTTCAGCAAAGAGCGTAAAGACGCGTATTCTCTATTGCTCCAAGACCTGGTAAAGCAACAGATAGAAAGGGAAATAGACCTACTCACTACTTCGCCCCAAGATAGATATACACGTGTCTTGGAAAGGAGTCCGTTGCTTTTTCAAGAAATTCCGGCAGTATATATTGCAAATTACCTAAGAATGACACCTGAACATTTAAGTCGAATCCGAAATTCTTGATCTCGATCAATGCAATTCAATCATCTGATAGGGAGCTTTGTCTAAAACTATAATCATGAAGTGCAAAGACGTTTTATCAGAACTTGAGAGCCGAATTGAAGGAATGATCGCACAGGCCGAAGAGTTCAATAAATTACCCGATGATATATTATCTCAAAAACCGGAAAATGGCGGGTGGTCGGCCATAGAATGTATCGAACACTTAAATAGATACAGTGATTTCTACATAACGGAGCTGAATCGAGCAATTGATCAATCGCGATTTCCAAGCGAGCCGACTTACAAACCAGGCTGGCTAGGAAATAAGAGCGCAATGGATATGCTACCAGAGGACGGAGTAGTTAAAAAACCGATGAAGACCTTCAAATCCAAGAATCCTGAAGGTGATGATTTCGATAAGGTGGTGATTAGGAAGTTTATCAATCAACAACTCGAATTTCTACAAATACTCAGAAAGGCCGAAGGTGTCAGTCTGGGCAGAACAAAGACCAAAACGACTTTACCATTGATTAAGTTTAAGTTGGGCGATACGTTGCGATTTGTGATCTACCACGAAGTCAGGCATATGGTTCAAGCACAAAAGGCGCTTGGCGTATTTGACTCAAATAATTCTAAGCCGATTGAGATATAAAGTGTATTTTTCGAAAAAGCCAAAAAGCGAAGAAAACACTTATGGATAAAAGAGAATTCCTAAAACTTTCAGGAGTTGTTGCTGCAGGCGCTGTTGTTGCACCAGCACTCACATTTTGTGGACAGGCTCCAAAGAAGGAAGAAAATTCAGAACCAAAAGAGAAAGAATCAACCATTTTTGAGCTACCTGCCCTACCCTATGCATTCAATGCTCTAGAACCACATATCGATGCTCGTACCATGGAAATACACCATGACAAGCATCACGCAGGATATACGAAAAAGCTCAATGCGGCACTTGAAGACCAAACTAGTTTCCAGGGGAAGTCAATTGAAGAGATCCTAAAATCCTTAGATGGCAGTGATGCGCAAAACAAGCTGCGCAATAATGCTGGAGGCTACTATAATCACTGCATGTTTTGGGAAATCATGGCTCCAAGTGCTGGCGGGGCTCCATCTGGTATGATCGGAGAAGCCATTAATTCATCTTTTGGATCTTACGAAGACTTCAAGTCTCAATTTGCTAAAGAAGCCAGCTCTGTATTTGGATCTGGATGGGCTTGGTTGTGCAAAAATGAAAGTGGAAAGTTGATGATCACATCTACTCCAAATCAGGACAATCCACTAATGAAAAGTATTGCAGAAGAAGTAGCTACACCGCTTATGGGAATTGACGTGTGGGAACACGCCTATTACCTAAATTATCAGAACAAACGCGGTGAGTACATTGATAACTTTTTCAACTTAATCAACTGGGATCAGGTCGCTAAAAACCTGAGTAACGCATAAGTTACACTACACAGATAACCAATCAAAGGAGTCTTCAGGCTCCTTTTTTTGTGTTTGATAAAATCAAAAAGCCCCGATGAAGATCATTCATCGGGGCTTATCAATTTCTAAATAAATATCTACAAACCGGGCTTAAGCATCTGATCTTTCTGGAGCTGAAAAACCACTGTTTCAGCGTACTCATGAGAGAAGCTATCCATATCTGTTGGATCAGTAGTCTCTGAGCGTGCACCCCAAACTAATTTTTCAGTTTCCACATCGTAGAGCAGCGCTTCGATTGTATATACCTTGTGCTCGGTATAATAGCCTGGAGAGTATACCTGCGGGGCATAATAACCGTAGTACCCCCAATAACTTCCATAATATCCTGGTGAATAATAAGGCGCATAGGAATAGGTTCCTGGAGTGTACTCAGTTCTTTGTTCTTCGGCCACTAATGCCAGTGTAAGAACCCCGTCAAAACCGTCGGCCTTAAACTGCTCGAAGATCTGATCTTGCTCTTCTTTTGTGTGTTTTATTTCGGGAGCAAAAATTCCCCCAGCACCTTTGGCGTTCACTTTTTTCGCTACTAAAACGGTAGCCATCTGCTGCTCTACACTGGCCTTAGCAACGACGTTAGTAGAAAGACCCACAATCATAATTGACCCGTACTTCTTATCTGCGAAGTCGCTGTTTTTCCAGCTTCCAATGATTTTAGTACTCGTACATGCCGCTAAAACTATTGCGAGCGCAGAAAATGCAATAAGCGATTTAAACTTCAAAGTCATGAAATAGGTTTTGGGAATTAAGGTATAAAGCGTAGTCCAGCGTGAAAGCCCAGAGATGAAAGCCCGTCTATGTCCTTACTATCAAAAGCATAGTTATATGTAGCTCCAATTATAAAATCAGTGCTCGGCGAAAGCTCTATCCCCAAACCCGCTTCTGGCTGAAAACCAAATTGCCACTCATTATCATCGACAACAATACCCGCAAACTCTAAGGTTTGAATATTGTAGTAAAAACCTGCTCCCAAACCGAAGTGTGGGGTGATCGAGGCAAATCTATTGACATGGTACTTGGCAGTAAACAAGAACGGAAACTGATTGATGTAGCGATACTCTTTACCTGTTACGGTTATGTTTTCTCTTGTTTCAGTCACCTTGCCCAAGTCTTCGTAATAAGTCTGAACACCTGTTCCAAAACCAAGGCTCCATTCATCTTCAATGAAAAAGTCTCCATAAACAGAGAATCCTCGAAAGCTTGTTTCTTCTATATAGTCGCTGGTGGCGCCTAAAGGCAAACCAACGGAGTAATAAAGCGTAGTGTGAGCACGTCCCTGACCAAAAACTAAAGCCGAAATGGCCAAAAAGCCAATTGTCCAAATGATCTTTTTCATCTATTCTGGGTTTGAGATTAGGTAAGGGCTCTGTTCGAAAGCCTGATTTATATTCAAATCGATCCGATCCGCTATAGAGCCTTGGGATCCAGCAATGAGTCCATTCACATACCCGTGCCATACTACAGGAATCGTCATCTCTTCCTGATTAGCTCCTTCCGGATAACTCATTTCTATTGAAATAGTACCCGTAGTGTAAGAGTAAGCGTAAGTCCAACCGTAACCAGGATATCCCCAACCCCAGCCTGGACCATACCCCGGATACCAAGGACCCCAGTAGCCCCACCAATCATATACAAAGTTAACTGTAGTTGAAGACCAGGCAGACACGGCTAAAGCGATGTCTGACTCCTGAACAGTATTAACGCGTTCAAATCCACGACTATTCATATTGAACTCAACAAGATCAAGAATTTGTCTATCATAAGTGCGGTCAATGTCACTCCCATCTTCAACAATATGGATAACCGTATCGATCAAGAAATAATTGACTTGTTCTTCAAAATCAAACTCATCATCAAAGTTTGTTACGACTAAATCAAGGTCTGAAATATACTCAGGGCCTTTGGGGTAACATCCACCAAGAATGAGTGCTACAAGCGACCCAAGAATTAATTTTTTCATAAACGATTCTGTATTTGTGCATTTAAACACGCAGACAAATATAGAGAATAAGCCGAGACGAGTATGACCTTTTTCCTTACCTTTCGGCTCAAATTCAGGACATGTTTATGAAAAGGTTTCTACTCTTTTGCTTTGTACTCTTGAGCATAGACCTCGCAGCTCAATTAGAGATTAGTGGTTCTTATGGATACCGCGTAGGTGGTGAAGTTGATGCATACTTCAATGGTGATCTAGGCTATATCAAAATTGCCGAGAGTGAATCATTTTCGGTTGATCTCGACTACCAGCTAAGAGAAGGTTTTTCTGTGAGCCTACAATGGTTTGCTCAAGATACCCGAATGGACTTTCACGGTTTCAACAACTTTGAAGTTGAGCAATTGGGTGGAGCATGGAATAATTACTTTTTAGTAAATGGTATTTATGAAAAGGAAATCGATCACATTACACCTTTTGCTGGACTTGGTGTAGGTATTGCGACTGCCAGCTTTGATGACCCCAGATATGATACATCGGTGCATTTTGCCGTCGCATTACAAGGTGGATTGAAATTCTTTTTCACAGAGCGACTTGGAATCAAACTCAAAGCAGCGATGCTTATGCCTTTGCAATACGGTTCTGGTGGTCTGTATTGCGGAACAGGCTCTGGATGTAGCGTAGGCGCTGGAGCGTCAACCACAATCATTCAAGGAGACTTTTCGGGTGGGGTTGTCGTGAAATTGGGCGAAACTCACTCGAAACCACACACTTCGCATAGCTCGAGTCCTACCTGGTAACCCAACAGTTTTCAACTTTCGTACTAAAGCATAAGTGTCTAGGCTCAGGCGAAGTTAATACTTGACGTTAAGCGGTCAATTCTGAGATTTAAACATTCTCGAAATTGTAGCTCAGTCTAAAATCAATAAGATTCTAAATAAATTTATCTTGAGGCTTACATGTCATCAAGGTTTCAATACACCGCACTTCTGTGCTTCTACATTCTCATTTCATCCATCACGACATCAGTCAATGGGCAAGTTGTAGATATTCTCTCGCACGAAGTAGATGCATTTGGGCAAGTCAATATTGAAATTGAATCGAGTGCGGACAAGTATTACATACTAAAGGCTCGACACAGTGAGCAAGAACCATTTTCGATTAATTTGTCAATGACCATCGGTGAGAACGGCACGACTGTAATTAAAGAGCAGCTCGGAGCCTACCCCATTGAAAATTATCAAGTACATGAATTCTACTTGAATAACCCAGGTGATATTGATGGAGATGGATACGATGATCTTACTGAATATCAAAATCTACCGGCTCAAAGTCCTTTCAGTAGATCAGAACCAATGGATATAGTGGATGCGGCTGTCGCAATAGATAATACCCAGACATTCAACGCCTTATCTACTCAACTCCCTGTTGTTCAATTTTTTGAGTTCCTAAATGGTAAGGAGTTCTTGAAATTCATCATACTCGACTTCTATTCAGATACACCCTCTGTCTACTTCATGAATAGCGAAACGCACTGGTTACACTCCGAATTTGCCGATTGGCTGGGAGTAGATTACTTAGCCGATGACGTGAGTAGAGGAAATGTTGTCTTTCACCCCACAATTCCATCGAGCAATGGTACGCTGGGTACGTTTGCGTTTAACTACAGCAATAATGGCCAAAAAGCGTTTGGCGATGTGCAAAGGACCAATGAGATTCTGGCCGCGAATATGCCTGTGCTACGCAACAACCTGGCCTATTTCGTAACGCTCAACAACGAAGATGGATATTACTGGGAAGAAGAACTCTATGAGAATTCGAGAGTATCGGTCATCCTGGAGTCAGATGTGTATTCACAAATTGACTATCTCGGACTGAATTTAACAGAAGGGTATGGAAAGTTGCGGTATATGAGTCCTGATGAAATACCCAGCATAACCGATATTGTAATCTACGAAACTGCCCCAAATTTTCTGCCCAGGGTCTCAGGTATTATAACCTCCGAGATTCAAACACCACTTTCTCACGTTAATTTGCGAGCCATTCAAGATGACATTCCCAATGCATTTATTCGAGACGCTGTTGATCATGAGAAGATAAGTTCATTAATTGGTGATTATGTTTACTTCCGTGCTGAACAAGATGGGTTTATTCTCGAAGAAGCTTCAATAGAAGAAGTCAATAATTGGTTCGAAAACATCAGACCATCTAGCTCTCAAGAACCACTACTAAACCTAGCTTATAAAGCTATTCTCCCGCTTTCAGAAATCAACTTCGAAATGCACGATGGCTTCGGTGCGAAATGCGCCAATTTAGCCACAATGCACTCTTTTGGATTTCCATCCGGAACCATTCCAAACGGGTATGGAGTACCATTCTATTTTTACAAAGAGTTTATGGAGTACAACGGTTTCTTCAGTACCATTGAAAAGTTACTTCAGCGCGAAGACTTTCAAGAAGACAGAGAATTAAGAAATGTACTGTTAGCTGGCCTTCGAGAGAGTATAAAAGCTGCCCCACTCCCAGAATGGATGCGCGAACAGCTAAGTGAGATGCAAGATTCCTTTCCAGAGGGAACTTCCATAAGATGTAGGTCTAGTACGAACAATGAAGACTTACCTGGGTTCAGCGGTGCTGGGCTTTACGAGTCAAAAACGCAGCATCCGTGGGAAGGCCATATCGAAAAATCAATTAAGCAAGTTTATGCCAGCATATGGAATTTGCGCGCATTCGAAGAACGCGCGTTCTATAAGGTCAACCACTTCAATTCAAGTATGGCAGTACTTTGCCACCCAAATTATTCTAACGAAAAGGTAAATGGTGTTGGTGTCAGTGCTGACCCGGTATATGGAACTGATTTCACATTTTACCTAAATTCTCAAAAGGGTGAAGACTTGGTAACCAACCCGCCTGCAAACACAAAACCAGAAGAGATTCTACTCGATGAATTCATTGGCGATGAAGATGAATTTTATGTGATCCAGCGTTCAAACCTGGTGCCCCCAGATTCTCTTTTAATGGGGCCAGACCATCTAGCAAAAATGAGAGTGTATTTATCAAAAATACATGATGAATTTGAAAAGCTCTACAACGCAGAACGAAACCCAAGTTTTGCCGTTGACATTGAGTATAAAATTGATGAAAATGACCAACTTGTCATTAAGCAAGCTCGCCCATGGGTAACATATGACCAAAGCTTGAACTGGCCTAGATCAATTGACGCTCAAAAGCTATTCCTCTACCCTAACCCATCCGAAACCACAGTAAGCATTCTGTGTGAAGATTGTGGTATTAGAAAAATAGAATTTGTAAACAGCAGTGGAATAACGGTGTTTGACGCACGAGTAGAAACCGATACCCTGTTTAACTTACCTATCGATGTGTCTGGATTGCCTGGCGGCATCTATATCGTGACCGGATTCAACGATAGTGGGGAGAAATTCACTGGCAAATTCTTAAAGCTGTGAATGTTATTTGGCTACAACAACTTTTGCCTTAAATAGAACTCCAATTGACCATTGGCTCGTTTAAGATCAGCCAAAAGTTGTTTGTTTTCCTTTCTCAAGTCGTGTAACTCAATCGCTTGATTAATAATTGACTTTAATACCTTCGGATCCCATGGCTTGGTAAGGTACCTGTACACTTCCCCTTCATTAATAGAGTCGATTACAGCTTCCATATCAGAGTATCCCGTCAACAGTATCCTAATGGGTTCTGGGTGTGATAATTTGACCTCCGATAAAAATTGTACTCCCGTTTTATCAGGCATTCTTTGGTCGGAGATGATCACCTTGAGATCACTTTTGTCTAAAAACATTTTAGCCTCCAAAGGGCTTATCGCTGTATAAACGTTGAAATCTCTTCGAAATGCAGCCTTAAAAGCTATCAGATTATTCTCTTCATCATCGACGTATAATACCCCAGACTTTACGCATTCATCTTTTTCTGACATAATACTTTCTTGATTTTCAACTATCGTACTCTAAATATCGCTGTTCGTCGAAAATAAATTGATACAACTCGATTCTTTAATAGTTTCGAATGTACCATTTTTACTCAATAAACCAACTGGCAACAAGGAAGGATGAATACAGAAAATACGTTTGAAGTACTATCCAAAAAGCGAATTGAAAGAGACATTGAATCTTGGATTCCGGAGATTTTGAATCCGAGTGAAGATGGAGACCTGAACAGACTACATCAAATATCGAAGATCGAGAACTTGATTGTAACGGACGACATCTTGATTCAGTTGGAAGAGCTGGTAAAATGCCTATATCCACGCAAAAGACTAAGCGGCAAAACTTTAAAGGATGCGGCTTTAGATCACATGGAAGGAGTAAATCCTGATTACTACGGATTGTGGGTGTTTTACCCCTGGTCAAATCGGCTTGTTCATATCCTTCCTGAAGATGAGTTCATCAAAGTGCGATCAAACCGTAACCACTATAAAATAAGCCCTGAAGAGCAAGAAGTATTGGCTTGCAAAAAAGTTGGGTTAATTGGCCTATCCGTAGGTCAATCTGTAGCTGTTACCATGGCTATGGAGCGGGGGTTTGGCGAGCTAAGGCTAGCCGACTTCGACACCTTAGAGCTTACAAACCTCAATCGGATTCGAACAGGAATTAAAAACTTAGGTGTCTCAAAAGTTATTTCCGTAGCCAGAGAAATAATGGAGATTGACCCCTTCCTAAAGCTCAAATGCTTTACTGATGGAATCACAGATGAAAACATGGACTCCTTTTTTACAGAAGGAGGTGATTTGGATCTGCTGATAGATGAGTGTGATGGTCTTGAAATCAAAATTCTCGCGAGAGAGAAGGCCAAATCGATGGGAATTCCCGTGGTAATGGAGGCGAGTGATCGCGGTATGGTGGATGTCGAGCGATTTGATCTTGAGCCGGAACGTCCCCTACTCCATGGATTAGTTGGAGACCTGAACACTGAGCTTTTGAAGACGCTTGAAACTAATGAAGATAAAATCCCCTACATGCTCGATATCGTTGGGCTTGAAACCATTTCGACCAGAGCCAAAGCGAGCATGTTGGAAATTGGGGAAACAATCACCACTTGGCCACAACTTGCATCAGCGGTGACACTTGGTGGAGGTATTACCGCGGATGTTGTAAGACGTATTTTCCTAAATCAATTTCACGATTCGGGAAGGTATTACATGGATGTTGAGGAGATTATTGGAAACAAGAAAGGTGATGAAGTAAAAATCAATAATGGATTTCAAGAACCGCGACTTGCTGATATTTCAGTCGCGCTTCCAGAATTGCCTAGCTCATTGCCAAAGCAAGACGCTGACTTGATTGTCCAAGCGGCCTGCCATGCTCCAAGTGGGGGAAATTTACAGCCTTGGCAATGGGTATACCACCATGGAGCTCTGCAATTAAGACATGATAAATCTTTGACGAGCTCATTTCTAGATTTCAACGATATCGCATCAATGATTGCTCTGGGCGCATCATTGGAAAATGCTGTTCTAAAGGCCTCTGCGCTCGGATACAAAACGAATGTGGTATTCTGTCAGCAAGACAACGACGAATGCATTGCTGATCTGAGTTTTCAAGAAGCCACAGAACTTTCGGGTACAGATATCGAACTGGGTCGAGCGGTGTTTGATCGGCATACGAATAGAAACATAGAGTTTGGTGAAGCCATTGATCGGGAGCATCTTGAGTACTTAGAGTCCATCGCCACATCAAATGGATCTTCACTAGTGATTCTGGAGGGCAATGAAAAAGACGAGCTCGCAAAGCTAATCGCCTTTGCTGAGAGATTTAGAATCATGCACCCTATGGGGCACCAGAATTTCACGGAAGAAATGCGCTGGAACCAGGAAGATGTAGAAGTTTCGAAAGACGGGATTGACATCGAAACGTGCGACCTTACGGAAGGTGAACTTGCTGGGTTCAAACTCGCTACAAACAAAGAAGTCATTGATAAACTAAAAGAATGGGGCGGCGGAACGGCCTTTGAAAAGCTTTCGAAGAAGAGCACCGAATCCGCGTATTGTCTGGGAGTTATTACCAGACCTACAAAGAGTAAAGAAGACTTTATAATGGCAGGGCGGGATCTCGAGCGCGTATGGATCGGTGCTAACCGAAATGGAATTGGGTTTCAGCCGCAATCACCACTAAGTCTTATCCTGGAGCGACTCGAAACCGCTGCGGACCTTAACGATGAGCAGGCCAACGAATTAAGACTTGCTTCTGAAAAACTATCTGAAATTTTCACTCCGAAAAATCTCGGAACTCCTATTTTCATATTCAGATTATTTAAAGCTGTAAAGCCCGTAAAGAAATCACTCAGAAGAAACATCGATCAACACTATCAAGCGCTTGCATGATTCGATTAAAAGCCTTCAGAGCTATTGACGATGAAGGGAGCTGTTTGGCTTATGCCGAAGGGCACCGACGTGTGTTGGATGGTTTTGACCTTGGAAATATTAGTACTAATAATGTGGCGTGGGCCTACAATCCCCATGTTTACGTTATCATGGCTTATGATAGTCTGACTAATGATATTCTTGGGGGTATTCGAATCCAGATAGCTGGCGGCGGTGTGCCACTGCCCGTCGAAGAAGCCGTAGCCCATTTTGATCCAAATGTCATAGAGCTGGTCAAAGCATACCACCGCAATGGCGGTACTTCTGAGCTGTGCGGGCTCTGGAATAGCAGAGCAAAGGCCCCCAATATCGGAATCACAATAAATCTGGTAATAGCGGGTATGGCCTTGTGTTCACAACTTCCCATTTCAAGTATCTTTACCATCGTAGCTTCGTATACGCTCAAAATTGCTTTGCGAATGGGGTTTTCAATTGAAAAAAATGTTGGTGATAATGGGGAGTTTGTTTATCCAAATTCCAACTATATTGCACGAGTTTTATCCATGGATCCCAGACCATTAGAGAGAACCTACAGCACCTTTAAATCGAAAATTTTAGACCTTCGAAAGAACCCCATGTTTATCCGTCGAGAAACTTTGGATGACGGAACTGAGCTCATCTATGAACACGAGCTGCACTTGTCTAATGTCGGCGAAACTGAACCGTATTTATGATGAGAAAACTACTATTGTTTGCGCTTCTCTTCTTTGGGTTTGTTCCATCTACTTTTTCACAATCATTGACGATCGACGATGGATTCTATCGAGAAGCCATGGGAAAAGAACTTACTTTTTTCATCGATGATACCAGAAGTCTACCAGTAGATTCAATTCGAAAGCTTGATTCAAAATTCAAGCAAGTAGAAGCGCCCAGGCCAAACTTTGGTTTTGTTGATGGAGCAGTTTGGCTAAAAACGAATATCAAGAATACAACAAAAAACGATGAATTTCACTTGCACATCAATCAACCAACTTTGGACTCGATTGAAGTGTATTGCTTTAACCAATTCAATGAAACTACCTGTCATACTATTACAGGAGAAGCACACCCTTTTGATGAGAGAGAAGTAACGGATCGGTTTTTCGTTTTACCAGTAAAAGTGGAACCAAATATATCAACTGAACTCTATGTAAGGATAAGTAGTAAGGAGCCGATAGAAGTACCGATATACTTGGCTACAACAAATGGTTCGAGAACGTTAACCCAAATGGCTGACTTGTTTTTGAGCGCATATTTTGGGCTCATCTTAGTCATGGCTCTCTACAACCTTTTCATCTATTTTTCAGTAAGGGATTCAAGCTATTTATTATATGTAATCTACATCTTTTTTGTAGGGCTAACCCAAGCTGCACTGGAAGGATATGCCTACATGTACTTGTGGCCAAATAGCCCTTGGCTAGCTAGTAGAAGTGTCTACTTCCTGACAAGTTTGGTGAGTATTTCAAGTATACTTTTCCTGAATGACTTTCTCAAAACCAGGGTATTTACCCCTACCCTGCATAGAGTTTCATACGGGGTCATTGGGCTCTTTGTGCTAATCATCCTTTTTGCTGTTTTTTCAGTAGACCAAACAGTCCACACCGTGGCTCAGATTAGCATCGCCATTGTATCAATTTTCATTTTTCTGACGGCTGTAAAAGTTTACAGAAAAGGCTACTCTCCTGCCAAATTCTTCTTAGTAGCTTGGCTCGTACTTCTAGCTGGTATTATCATTTTTTCCTTGAAAGATGCAGGAATCGTACCCGCCACTCCGTTCACACACTATACCATGCAATTTGGCAGCGCTATAGAAGTGATCCTACTTTCATTTGCTCTTGCAGACCGCATCAACATTCTAAAACGAGAAAAGGCCCAGTCACAGGCAGAAGCACTTAAGGTATCGAAAGAAAATGAGCGGATCGTTAAAGAGCAAAACATTGTACTTGAAGAAAAAGTAAAAGAAAGAACCACCGATTTGGAAGAGTCGAACTCTCAATTAACGCTAACTCTGAGCGAACTGAAAAACACCCAGTCGCAGCTGGTGGATGCCGAAAAAATGGCATCCTTGGGTCAGTTAACGGCAGGAATTGCGCATGAGATCAACAACCCCATAAACTTTGTGAGTGCAAACATCAACCCACTGAGGTTTGATGTTGACGATCTTATAAAACTAATTGAGATGTACGATGAGATTTCATCGAGTGATCAATTTGATGGTAAGAAAGCTTCAATCGAGTCATTTAAGCAAGAAATAGACCTGGAATATACCAAAGATGAAATCAACCAGCTGCTGGAAGGAATTCGAGAAGGTGCCAGTAGAACGGCAGAGATTGTAAAGGGCTTGAAAAATTTTAGTCGCATTGATGAAGGATCTGTGAAGCCAATAGACTTGAATGAAGGAATTCGATCAACTCTACTTTTATTGAAAAATGAAATTCCCAACGGGATTAGTATCCATGAAAACTACGGTGATCTACCGCATGTAGAGTGTATGGGCGGAAAGATCAATCAGGTTATTATGAATCTGATTTCCAATGCTCTCCACGCTTTGAAAAGCGATAATTCAAATCGTGAAAAGAATCTCTCTATTGAAACTCAAGAATCTGATGGTAATGTTTACCTTAGAATTAGTGATACAGGTATTGGTATGTCTGAAGAAGTTCGCAATCATATTTTTGAGCCATTTTTCACTACAAAGGAAGTGGGAGAAGGAACTGGTTTGGGGCTGAGCATATCATTTAATATTATCGAAACGCACAAAGGACAAATTAAAGTTGACTCAGAAGAAGGAGTTGGATCTACATTCACCGTCATTCTTCCCATAAAGTCAGACTTGAAGGATTACTAGTATGAAAGAGCTGGAAAAGAAAATAACCATTTTATATCTCGATGATGAACAACAAAACTTATCCGCTTTCAAAGCTAGTTTCAGAAGGAAGTATGAAATTCTTCTAGCCAATAGTGCTGAAGATGCCTTCAGTATTCTTGATAATAATTCTCCTGAAATTATCATCGCAGATCACCGTATGCCAAAAATGACGGGAGTTGAGTTCTTTGAACAAATCAAAGAAGATTTCCCAAATCCCATTCGGATACTTCTCACGGCATATACGAGTTCACAAACGGTAATTGATGCAGTAAATAAAGGCCATATTGATCGATACCTAGTGAAGCCCTGGGACCCACTTATTATTGAGTCTACGATCAACTCTTGCCATAAAATGTTCTTGACTAGAGTTGAGCTTCAGGAGAAGAATGATGAGCTCAAAAGAACCAATGCGGAGTTAAATAGATTCGTGTATAGCGTATCACATGATTTGAGAGCGCCACTTATGTCACTCTTGGGGCTGATTCACCTCGTTCGTGCTGAGGATAGTGCAGATGAACAAGTTCAGTTTTTCGATCTCATGGAAAAGAGTGTCAAGAAAATGGACAATTATATCCAAACTACCCTCGAGTATTACCGGAATTTCAAGTCTGAAATTTCAGTGGAAGAAGTGGATGTGAAGGCCCTTGTGAATGAGCTCACAGAGAGCGTAAAATCCTACAATGATCATGTTGAGTTTGTTATGGATGTCGATGATTCGTTGGTATCACATACCGATAAGATGCGCCTTAAAATTGTAGTTGGAAACATTCTCAGTAACGCGGTTAAGTATGGTAGGAAGCCTGATCACGTTGGAGATGTGCTTATTGAAATATCGGCCCAGAAGGATGATGGCGATTTGATAGTCACTGTGAAAGATTATGGTGTTGGTATTCCAAAAGATGAACTCGACAAAATTTTTGACATGTTCTATCGAAGCAGTACCAACCAAACGAGCAAAAGTACTGGGTTGGGTCTTTACCTCGTGCACGATGCTGTATCGAAAGTAAACGGTAAAGTTGAAGTAGATTCTCAGGTAGATAATTGGACCATGTTCAAAGTGACCATTCCAGATCAATTTGTTTTATAGATGAGCTCAGACCCTCCCTACCGGATAGCGATTGTAGACAGCGAAGAAGTAGACCTGTTTATCGCTCAACGTATGCTAGGGCTTATGAGCATATCGAGTAACACCACTTTCATTCGGTCGGGGAAAGAGTTAATTGACAAAATGCGCGACCCCAATTTTGAGTGCGACTATATCATACTCGGGTTTCGACTAAGTGATGGAAACGGACTTGATTTTCTGGATCGGATCGAAGATCTACAAAGTCGAAACGAAATTCATCAATCTTCCTGGCCGAAGATCATCATAACCAGCTCCTCGAGAATGGTGGATGATTTATTGCGTATTGATGCTCACCGACGTGTAGACGCCTTTCTAGAAAAGCCTATTCTCCCTTCGAGCATTAAAAGTGTTTTTACCGCGCTAGATTAATTCTTAACGACTCTCTTGAATGTTTCTCCTACCTTCAAGATATAAATGCCATTGGGCAGACTGCTCAAGTCTATCTGATTCATATCATCAACTAGGCCGCTTTGGACAAATCGCCCAGTTTGATCAACAATCTCAAATGGAGTATTGCCCATATTCTCACCTATTAACGTGATCGCTGAACTGGATGGGTTTGGAAACAATTCAAACTCTGTGCTTCGATTATCTTCAGTACTCAATGACTCATCCAACTCTAAAACCCACAGTCCGGTCTGCATATCCGAAACCAAAATATGGCCTGATGAATGAAATGGGTAAACTCCCCATGCACCTTCATAACTCTGTTGGTGCGAAAGCGTAGATGTATCATAGAACCCAATCAGAGCAGGAGACTCTGGATTTTCGATATTCCAGATATAAATCCCATCGTAATAGAATGCCGAGTAAATTTTGTTGTCGTGAATAATCTGATTATGAGCTATACTGAGTGGATTCACTCCAGATGTCACTGTTGTCAAGACTTCAATATCACTCGGATCTGAAACATCAAGTATTTTCAATGGCGACCCATGTGTTTCGTCAGCCAGGACATAGATCGTCTCATCTTCGCTCAAATAACCGCTGTGATTATATCCTTGTCCTTCGTACTCTGTGATAGAGCCAAGTGTTACAGGTGGAGATTCATTAAAGTCTACAATTTGCAATCCGCCATTATATCCTCTGTGTAGGTATGCGATATTATCCTTGACATACATATCATGGACATCTTCTTGCAAGTACAATTCATCAATTATCGTTGGATCTTCAGGCTGAGAAATATCAATGATCTGCAACCCAATAGTCCCCTGAAAACCAGGCTTAAAAACATAGCAAGCGTAAAGTTTTGCCTGAGTGGTATCTATAAACACGTTGTGTGAACCGCGAAGAATGGTGTTGTCATCGTATACCACGTGGACTGAATCTGGTAAATAGGACAAATCTGCTATTTGAAGCGAGCTTTGTCCCTCCTGACAGACCATATACAAGTAGTTGTCTAAATTGTGATAATCTCGGTGCACGACAACCGGACCTGTTTGAGTTCCTTCCACGAAATCAACTTCCTCTGCATTTGCCGGGTCTGTAATATCAATAAAATGAGTTCCGCCAGTCGTACCAATAATCGCATACTCACGACCGTCTTGCTCATATCCCCAAACTTCGTTGTACAGATTACCCCATGCTGTGCTCGACGGCATCCCGTCAGTTGTCCAATTGTAAAGGGACACCATATTCATACTGTCCTGGGCATATGTAATTTGTGCTGCAATCGCTACAGCGAAAAATAGAATTGCTCTCATATGTAATAGTTTGCGCATTAAGATAGGGAAACTTCTCTACCATCTACTCTTACCGCTCTGTAAATCAACCAAAGGCTAATTACGGCAAATAAGTGGGCCAAATCTTTATGATTGAACCAAATGGGGTCTATGTCTACCTTAAAAGGAAATAAAAGACCTGTGAGGAAAGCGAACAGAAAAGAATAGTATATCCACGCGTATTGTTTCATGTCCTTCTTTTTAAAAGAGACAATGAGAATGACGATGTAAGAAATGAGTAAATCGACAATGGCCGGAACGAAATTATACACGACGCAAAGGGCAATGGAAGCCAGAATAACTTTAATCCATATCAACCGTCCATACTTACTGTTTTGTTCGCTCGAAAGGGCTCCTTTGATTGCGTAGACATTGGCCAATGGTACGAGAATTCCTTTCAGAGCCCAAACAATGTAAAACCCTGTTCTCCCCAAGTATGTAGGAATTCCGTGACTGATCATTCCACCAAATGCCGCTAGACCAAGTATTCCTATGAATAATTTCCAATTCTTCGCAAATTGAGTTTGAATGGGTTTTAACTTAGCAAGGAATAAAATACAAGCTATAACGATGAGCAGGTTTGAAAGTACACTACCAGGCTCGTGAATATACACACCACTGAACTCGAGTCCAGTCAATTCTGAAGGATACATAAGGCTTTAAGGGTTCCAAATCTTACGGCTCGCAACGTGGCCATCTGTCAAGTAAAAATTCAGCAAATATAATCCAGATTGATATTCACTCAGATCAAGTTCTAAAGATTGAGTGTGCACTTTAAGCTCAAGTGCCAGTCTTCCGGTCATATCTCTTATTTCTAACTCAGAAATTCTGCGCTCAGAATCGTTCGGAAGCTTCACATTTAAAATATTGAAGCTCTGACTCAATTGAATGTCAACATCTTCCGGCTGAAAGACAGACACCGTTTCTCCTCTAGTTATTCGGTACACTTTATTACTCACTGTTTGACCTGGACTCATACCCCCAGCGATGATCCAAGAGTTTTCCGATTCACGGGCAATCCCACGCATGTCCATAACCCCGAACGGCGTTGGACTATACATCTCCCATTCTGTGCTTGCAGCATTGTATGTTCGAATCTGAGTAAGTGGCTCCACTCCTGCTCCATTTGAGTATGCTAAGCCGTCGAAGTTGTATGCTATTCCTGCTCCACCAATCCAAATCGCTTCATTTTCAAAGGATGTTGCAGCCATTCGATAGCCCTTCTCTCCTTCTGCATCGGGTAGCTGGGTCCACTCGATTTCCGTTGGGTTTTCTGGGTTGATCACTCCCTTCCTTAATTTACTATTTGCGGTAAATGAAAACGAATTGATTTGAACCCCTCCGAAATAGTAAATGGTATCGCCTATGATGGTACCACTCGCTCCAAACGCTTTGAAGTTGTTGTTATTCGGTACAGGAGTTCCTTGAACCCAAACGTCGGTGTAAGGATTGTAGATCTGAACTTCATCGATATTGGTATTCTGGCTCCACCCACTGATGACAAAAACCAAGCTATCGCGCCAGACAGCCTGTACGTGATCGTCAGTCGCCACTGGCAAATCAGCGCCATCGGGAAGCCAGGTGTTCGTCTCACAATCAAATCGATGGACTTTTGGTGAAGACTGTTCATTGAAGTTATCAAACACATAATATCCACCTATCAGTATAATCTGATTATTGACGGTAGAAGCGCCGGCCGCTATCTTTCCGCGAAAATCTTCGACATCGGGAAGCTGGGTCCATTCATCAAGAATGGTATTGTACCGCCAAGACTTTAAGTGAATGTCATTGGGCGCAAGTCCCGAGGCAATACCTGTAAAACTGTATATGCAAAGGGTATCTCCACCATATCCTTCGGTCACGGCATTATTTGAGACCGGTTCGGGCATAGATGTGAGCTCTTCCCACTCCCATCCCCCTTGCGCCAAGACAACAGTCAAACCACTTGAAGTGAATGTCAGGACGATAAACGCCAATATTTTTGATAGAAATGATTTCATAAGTCTGTCCATTTGCCTTTCAATGTATCGCCATCAAGGGCATTCTCCAAAATTTCGAGAAAATTAGTTCTTGGGATGAGCTCCGCTCCCATTTGCTCAAGGTGATCACTATGGATCTGACAATCGAGAATTAAGAAACTCCTTTCTTTCAGCCATTGGCATAACCTGATCAATGCGAGCTTTGACGAATTTGGCTCAAGGGAAAACATGCTCTCGCCGAAAAATATTTTTCCAATACTCACACCGTAGAGCCCGCCAACAAGGGATCCATCTTTCCAAATTTCAGCGCTGTGAGCCATTCCAATGCGATGTAGATTCTGATAAGCCAGTTTCATTTCAGCTGTTAGCCAGGTGCCGTCCTGACCTCTTCTAGGAATCGAAGCACAGGCTTCAATAACTTGGTCGAATGCCGTGTCAAACTTGAACTCATAACTCGGGTTGTTGAGATATGGGCGCATACTTTTTCGAACCTTCACCTGATCAGGAAAGAGTACGAAACGTGGATCTGGGCTCCACCATAAATACGGGTCACCTTCGTTAAACCAAGGAAATATTCCCGACTCGTAGGCCGTCAGCAGCCAGTCGGCTCTAAGCTCGCCACCAATAGCAAGCAGCCCATCTTCGCTCGCGAGCTCGGGGTCAGGAAACTCCATATGATATGGATCAAGTTCGTATAAAGGCATGTCGCAAATATCGAAACCTATTCCTTACTATATTTGAAATGTGGATGAAATCATTGCCAATCTAAGTCAGCTCTCTCCTTCTTCTCTTCCCGGCTGGGAAGCTCAGCAGAAGATGATCAATTTCAAAAGGCCAAAACCAGAAGAAGCGGAGCTCAATTTTCCGCATGCGAGACAAAGTGCTGTAATGGCTTTGCTATACCCAAAGAATAGTCAGGTACACACTGTACTGATGCTCCGCAACACTTATCACGGCGTTCATAGTGGTCAGGTTAGTTTACCCGGTGGAAAGATGGAACCCGAAGATCAGGATCTTTGGGCAACGGCTTTGCGCGAAGCCAATGAAGAACTCGGAATTCACCCGAATGAAGTCAAAAAGATTCTTCCCATGACTCAAGTTTACATTCCCCCGAGCAATTTTTTCGTGACACCTTTTTTGGCGGTGAGCGCCAGCAGACCGCAATTCACTCCAGATCCAACCGAAGTGAATCGAATCATTGAAACTCCGCTTGAAGCATTTCTAGATATTACCCTGCAAAAAGAAAAATACTTAGAGTTGGGTCGAAACAGAATGCGATCAAAAGTCAAGTACTTCGATATTTCTGGTGAAGTGGTTTGGGGCGCGACAGCCATGATGCTGAGCGAACTGGCTGAGATTATCAAGAAGAATGAGATCGCACTAAATTTATCCAGATAAGATGTCTAAAAAGTACAGTTTGAAAAATGTCATCCCTGTTTTCATCACCATTCTAATCTGTAGTGGAGCCCAAGCAAAGGACACCCTACAGGTGGCCATTATGGACCAATACCCTTTTGTGATCTCCGAGGAAGGTGAACGTTTTGGGCTGTGTATGTACCTGCTCAACAATATTGAGTCAGAATTAGATTTGCATTTTGAATACCAACCATTCCAGGAAGTAGATTCAATAGTCGCAGCAGTTATGAGCCGGAAGGTAGATCTAGTCGGAAATCCTTCCACTCCGACAACCGAGTTCATGAATGATGTTGATTATACCCATCCCTTCATGGTATCGAATTTGGCTATTGGATTTAAGTCTACAGAGTCAAACATCATTAAACGACTGCTAAAAATGATGTTCTCGTTTCAGTTTTTAGCTGGATTAATGGCTTTGGCCATCTTAATTCTAATATTTGGTTCCTTAACCTGGCTTTTTGAGCGAAAGCGAAATAAAAATCACTTCTCCAATGACCGAAAAGGAGTTTGGGAAGCATTTTGGTGGAGCGCCGTTACGATGACCACCGTAGGATATGGAGATCGCACCCCAAAAACCGTGGGCGGAAGAATTGTTGCCATGATGTGGATGTTTACTGCGGTAGTTGTGATCAGTACCTTTACCGGATCTGTGGCATCCCTTCTTACTGTCGACGAGCTCTCCTTAGACATTCACTCGATTGACGATCTTCGAAAGTCAAAAATCGCCGTTGTAGAAAACTATTCCGCTGAAAGATTCCTTACGTTATCTAAAGTTCCCTACATCAAGGTCAGATCAGCAGATGAAGCACTTACTATGTTAGTAAATGGTGAGATAGACGCGCTAGTGCACGAAGAGCCGGTGATGCGATATGAGATAGCCAGAGATAAATTAGAAGGAGATATTGTCATCGCCCCGGCAAAGTATTCGAGTAAGTTCTATGGCTTCGCCATGCCAAGCAATCACCCTGACTTCCAAAAAGTAAACAAGGCGCTCATTGAAGCAACAAACTCGATTCAATGGCGCCTTGAATTAGGTAAATATGGTCTAGCGGATAATTAGTCCACTTGTGTTCTAAAGCTATTTCGCAAACTTATCTATCACTTCGTTGGAAACCCCAGTGAAGCTAAATCCACCGTCGTGGAACAAGTTCTGCATCGTCACGTATTTGGTCAAATCACTGAACATGGAAATCACATAGTTTGCACAATCCATAGCTCCAGCATTTCCTAATGGACTCATAGCATCAGCATATGCCACGAATTCATCAAAACCTTTCACACCACTTCCAGCTGTAGTCACTGTTGGCGACTGGCTGATGGTGTTGATTCGCACATGCTTCTTCACCCCGTAGTGATAGCCAAAACTGCGAGAGATTGACTCGAGCAAAGATTTGGCATCGGCCATATCGTTGTAATCTGGGAATACGCGTTGAGCTGCGATGTATGTGAGTGCAATAACTGAACCCCAATCATTAATAGCGTCTTTCTCATAGGCTACTTTCAACACGCGGTGAAGACTCATAGCCGAAATGTCCATGGTCTTGTGATAAAAATCGTAGTTGGTATCAGTGTAGTGCTTTCCTTTCCGAACGTTTGGAGACATTCCAATGGAGTGAAGCACGAAGTCAACTTTCCCACCGAGCTTCTCCATCGCTTGATCAAACAAGTTGCTCAAATCGTCCATGTTCGTCGCATCAGCAGGAATAACCGGTGCATTTCCACATTCTTCTGCAAGCTTATTGATCTCTCCCATTCGCATTGCGATCGGGGCATTTGTCAAAACAATTTCTGCTCCTTCTTCGTGTGCTCTTTGAGCCACTTTCCAGGCAATCGACATATCATTAAGGGCTCCGAAAATGATACCCTTCTTCCCTTTTAGCAGGTTATTGGCCATATTGGTGGTTCTTTAAAGTAAGTTGACAAATATAGAAAAATGCGATTCTCGCTAGGCCTATTGCGCGAGTAATTCTCTTGCATTGTCGAGTGAAGCCTGGGTGGTCTTTGCACCACTCAACATTTGAGCTATTTCGACAATTCGCTCATCTTCGCTGAGATTGAGCATATTTGTTCGGGTCTCATCCGAAACTTCCTTCACCACTTTGAAATGCCTCTTACCTTTTGATGCGATTTGGGGTAAGTGAGTGATACTGATCAATTGCTGAGAATTCGATAAATCGAGCATGAGTCTTCCCATGGCATTGGCCACTTCTCCACTTACACCCGTATCAATCTCGTCAAAAATCATTGTCGTACGATTATCTAATTGACTTGAAAGAGCTTTGATTGCCAACATGATTCGCGACAACTCACCGCCCGAAGCTACTTCGTGTATCGGCGCTGGTTTCTGGCCTTTATTGGCAGAAAACAGCACTTGAACCGACTCAAGTCCATCTCGGGTAGGCGATGAAGATGGCGTGAATGTGAACATAAACTGGACGTGATTCATGTTTAAAGTCTCAACCAGTTCAATGAGTTTTTTCGAAAATTTCTCACTTGATTTTTTTCTCGCGTCGCTCAGCTTTTTTCCAATTGTAAAAAGCTCTTTCTTAGTGGATTGGAGCTCCTTGGCTTTGTCTTCAATGGCCTTTTCCAGGTGATCGAGCGATTGAAGATTTGAGTTCAATTCTTCCTTCACCCTGATAAGTTCAGAGATTCCCTCTACCTGATGCTTGCGCTCCAAATTGAAAATTGTAGAACGAACTGCATCCAACTCAGCCATGCGCTGGGGGTTCTCTTCGATGCCATCCATTCGGCTGTAGAATTCCGAACCCAAATCATCTAGCTCTATTGCAATAGAGTTTAACCGATTCGCCATTTCAGTATACACATCGCCATACTCACTCAATGACTCGATGAGCCGTGAAACTGTTTTAATCTGATCAACGGAGCTCTGATCACCTTCCTTAATGGCATTCAGAGCCTGAGCTAGATTGGCTTTGATTTCACCAGCGTTTTCAAGCTCTTTATACTCTTGATCAATATCCTGATCCACCCATTTATCGAGGTTTGCCTTTTCCAACTCTTCCCATTGAAAATGGAAGTAATCTTGCTGTTTGAGTCCTTCACTCAGCTCAATTCGCAGCGCTTCAAGATCTGTCTCGTGCTTTTTGAATTGGGTGAAAACTTCTCGATAAGATCCGATCAACTCTTCATGGGCGCCAAACCTATCGAGTGCACCCAGTTGAAATTTACTCTTTTGGACTTCGAGGGTTTGGTGCTGCGAATGGATATCGACCCATTCTCCAGCTAAGGTCTTCAGCGCAGATAAAGTCACAGGGGTATCGTTTACAAAAGCTCTGGACTTTCCATTGGCTGATACTTCCCGACGAACAATGGTTTCTTCTTCAAAGTCTAGATCTAATGCTTCAAACCGCTTCTTGACCCCGGCATGATTCAAGACAAAACAGCCTTCTACAATACACTTTTTGGCACCCGCTCTTACGATGGATGTATCTGCGCGATCTCCGATTATCAAGCCAAGTGCATCGAGCATGATCGACTTTCCCGACCCCGTTTCACCAGTAATAATATTGAAACCCCGATCGAACTCGACACTGAGTTCATCGATTAAGGCATAGTGCTTAATTGTGAGAGATTTCAGCATAAATCAGCTCTTTTATGGGAACGATGAAAAGCTATTACTACTTCCCTTTCTGCATCCGATCGTACTTCGCGATATTTCCTGGATCTACTTTCGAAAGGGTTTCGTAGGCCATGTTTCGCTCTTGCACAGGTGCAGTTTTAAATACATTGACAATCTCATCACTCTTCGCAAGAAAAAACTGCTGTGTGTTGTACGCTAGAGGCTTAATTCGATGTATTTGATTGAACTTCTGAATGGAAGTGAGAATCTGCTGTCGGCCTTGTTGGGCTTTGTCGCTCATCACATCAAGTCCCATACGGTGATAAGTGTAGAGACACTCTCTCAAAGGTTCGAAAGTCTTGTGCAATATATCTTCTACGAGCCAGTAGCGATTCTTATCACCTTCAAAGGCTTTCCATCCTGAGGCATTAGAAACTTGGGCTGCTTGTACAATTCTCTGAGCCTGCTGAAAATATGGAGTTCCACCCTTCGGGCTGAAGGTGTCGTAATCAAATCCAATCACCATGTAGGCGTAGTATGCCAAGACGGATACAAGGTTATTTCTAAACTGATCCGGGTTAAAGTTGTATTGTGTATTCTGAAAATAGTCGAAGTTCACTTCCGTGTCACGAACATTAAGCACCGGGCTTTCATAGTCCGTATTAAAGACAGGTCTTGATGAAATGATTTGAATTTCGGCTCTATAATTATTCGAGCTTGCCCGTGCTTCAGTAATGTTCAGAATCAAACTGCACTGAATGCGTTCTTCGATGGTAAATTGATCGTTTGTCCATTTTCGGTTATTCATAAACTCGAAAATGTCTTGTTTCATTTGATCAAATATCTGGGTATTCACACCCTGAATCTGTGGGTAAATTACGTCTACCTGACAATTGAGCTCCTGAGCATTAACACTCAGAAATCCGAATACAGCTATTATCAGTATCCCAATTCGCTTCATAGAAATTTCTTCAAAATGTATTCAATCAGTGCGGAAGCCACTTCACGCTTAGACATCAACTCTAATGGTGTCGTATTATTGTGTTCTACGAAGGTAACCTGATTGGTATCAAAACCAAAACCGGCTCCTTCATTTCGAATCGAATTTAATACGATTAAGTCACAGTTTTTTCTGGCGAGTTTTCCTTTAGCATTTTCTAGCTCATTTTCCGATTCAAGCGCGAAGCCCACAAGGATTTGATCCTTCTTCACTTCTCCTAATGACATGAGAATATCCTTGGTCTTCTTGAGCTCCACATCCATCCCGGCATCCGACTTCTTCACTTTCTCGTCGAAAACCTGATTTGGGGTGAAGTCGGCAACTGCCGCAGCCAAGATGGCGATACGTGAATTTTCGAATTCTGGAAAAGCCGCCTGGTACATCTCTTCGGCAGTTTCCACGTTGATCAATCGGACTCCTTTAGGTGGGTCAATAGATACCGGCCCAGAGACCAGCACTACTTCAGCACCTGCATTGACTGCTGCTTCAGCAATAGCGTACCCCATTTTCCCCGAGCTTCTATTACCGATGTATCGCACAGGGTCAATTGGCTCGCGTGTAGGTCCTGATGTAATCAGCACTTTATGACCATTGAGTGGTGCTTTCGATTTTATATCATCTGCAATAAAATCGACGATTTTTTCGGGCTCAGCCATACGGCCAGTTCCTACCAATCCAGATGCCAATTCACCAGACTCCGAAGGAATTTCGATTTGTCCACGGGACTTAAGCTCGGTGATATTCTCTTGGTTGGCTGGATGAGCGTGCATATCCAAATCCATTGCTGGTGCAAAATAGACGGGACAACGTGCACTCAAAAAAGTAGTGAGAAGTAGGTTGTTTGCTTCTCCAGTTCGCATCTTTGCCAATGTATTGGCTGATGCAGGGGCTACGACCATAAAGTCTGCCCAGAGTCCCAGCTCTACATGGTTATTCCATACTCCGTGCTCTGAGTCCTTAATCAGCTCGACGAGTACAGGTCTCTTGCTGAGCGTAGAAAGCGTGAGTGGGGTGACAAAATCCAAAGCAGCCGGGGTACAAATTACTTGTACCTCGGCTCCAGATTTTACAAATTCCCTAATGAGAAAAGCAGATTTGTACGCCGCAATGCTCCCCGTAACCCCGAGGAGAACTCGTTTGCCAGCGAGCAAATTCCGCGACATTAGTTCTCTTCTTGCCCTAATTCAGGACGTCGGATATAGATCTTATCTTCTAACATCTCCTGCACCGCAATAGCGTGTGGTTTAGGAAGACGCTCGTAGAATTTTGAAATCTCGATTTGCTCGCGATTTTCAAAAATCTCTTCTAAATTGTCTTGAGTAGTAGCAAACTCTTGAAGCTTTGCTGTCAACTCCTCTTTCATTTCGGCAGAAATCTGATTGGCGCGCTTGCCCATCACTGAAATCGCTTCGTAAATGTTTCCGGTCTGCTTTTCAAGCTCTTGCACGTTACGCGTTTCGGTAGTGCGTGCCGCATTTGTGTTCTTGAAGTTCATGCTCCAAATATAGTTTAGAATTTCATTTTTTCTAGTTCCCTGATCGCATCAGAGTAATACTTCTCTGCATCTTTCGAGAAATCGCTCTCAGGATAGAGGTCAATAAACTTGTGATAATACTCTATCGTATCGTTTAATCGCTCTTCCTTTTTAGACTCAATACTGTTTACAGCAAGGATGTACGAGCTTTTTACAACCAAGAACCTTATTTCCTCAAGGTGTGGGCTGTCTGGAAAGTCTCGCAACATATTTTGTAGTGCCACTGTAGCACTCTTGTAGTGTTCTGTGAGATAGTACTGCTTAGCATTATCAAATGCCTTGCGCTCGAGCTTCAACCTTAGCTCATCAATCATCTTATTGGTGCTGTCCTTCAGCGTAGTACGTGGATAGCGATTCAAGAATAGCTGAAACTCATCAAGAGCCTGCTCAGTATCGGTTTGATCGAGGCTACTTTTTGGTGAGTTAAGGTAGCTGCAATAGGCACTCGCAAACATCGCGTTTTCAGCTCTTGGACTCGCTGGATATGTTTTAGCGAAGTTCTTGTAATAATAGTTTGCGAAGTAGTAGTCTCTCAGTCTGAAATGACATTCGGCAATGTAGAAATGAACATCTTCACTCTTGGCTGTTCCACGCAAAATGGTCCCGAGCTCGTCAAATAAAGACAAGGCCTTGTTGTAATCTTCTTCCTCGTAGTACTCTACCGCTTTACGGTACTTATACTCGACATCTGTGCTCTTCAGTACTTTGTTATACTCAGAGCAGGAAGCGAAAACGAATAGGGTGAATATATATAGGAATACTCTCAACACTAAAAATAAGGCGCAAAGATAACACCTTTTGAACGATTCGAAAACTGTTTAACGCGGCTTAACAACTGCTTATTGTTGGTATGTTCACTTCACCAGTTTTGGTCAGGTTGTGGATAAGAAGTACTTTCGCGCTTTGACAAATGTGAATATCACGTTTTATGCAAGATATATTTGATAAAATCAAGGACAATAGAGGTCCACTAGGAAAACACGCGAAAGAATCTCACGGTTATTTCACTTTCCCAAAACTTGAAGGTGACATCGATCGCAAAATGACTTTCCGTGGTAAAGAAGTGTTGGTATGGAGTATCAACAATTATCTTGGTTTAGCGAATCATCCTGAAGTACGACAAGTAGATGCGGACGCTGCTGCGCGCTGGGGAATGGCATACCCGATGGGTGCCAGAATGATGTCAGGACAGACTTCGCTGCACGAGCAACTCGAGGAAAACCTCGCGGAGTTCATGCAAAAAGAAGATGCATTTTTGCTCAACTACGGTTACCAAGGTTGCCAGTCAGCGATTGAAGCATTGGTAGACCGAAACGATGTTATTGTGTACGATTCAGAGTCTCACGCCTGTATGGTTGATGGGGTGCGCCTTCACCAAGGAAAGCGATTCGTGTTTAAGCACAACGACATGGAGAGCTTCGAAAAGCAATTGGTACGCGCAAAGAACTGGACTGAAAACACCGGCGGCGGGATTCTCGTTGTTACAGAAGGTGTATTTGGTATGGCTGGTGATCAAGGAAGACTTCGCGAAATCGTTTCTTTCAAAGACCAGTACAAATTCCGTCTGTTTGTAGATGACGCACACGGATTTGGTACCATCGGTGAAAATGGACGTGGTGCTGGAGATGCGCAGGGTGTTCAGGATCAAATCGATGTTTACTTCGGAACCTTCGCTAAAGCGATGGCTACAATTGGTGCCTTCGTAGCAGGTGATGAAAGTATCATCGAGTATTTGAGATACAACATGCGTTCTCAGACTTTCGCCAAGTCATTGCCGATGCCAATCGTAGCAGGAGCAATTAAGCGCTTGGAAATGATCCAAAACTCGAGCGAGCATAAAGATAATCTGTGGAGAATTGCAAAAGCCCTTCAAAGCGGATTGACCGAGGCTGGTTTTGATATTGGGGTTACCAATTCTGCGGTCACACCAGTATTCCTAAAAGGAACGCTCGGTGAAGCAACCAACATTACAATGGACCTGAGAGAAAACTACAATATCTTCTGTTCTATTGTCGTTTATCCGGTTGTACCAAAAGATGTCATCATGCTCCGATTGATTCCTACAGCCATTCACAAAATGGAAGATGTGGAATACACGATCGAATCTTTCAAAGCCATGAAAGTGAAGCTTGAAGCTGGTGAGTACGAAGCGAACGAAATAGTAGATTGGAGATAAGAAACTTCAATGTTCTTAAAAATACGAAAGGCTGCCACTGGCAGCCTTTTTTTATGCTCTATACTTCTACTATACGATGCTTGATTGCATAGAGCACAAGACCTACCCTACTCTTGATATTCAGTTTGTTGAAAAGGGAGTCTCTATAGCCATCGATCGTTCGGGGACTCAGGAACATTTTGTCGGCAATTTCCTTGTAAGTTAGTTCGCTGCAAGTGAATTTGAGAAACTCCATTTCCCGATCGGTCAGCGCATCCATAGCATGGACTTCACCATTCGTATCACCACCGGTTACCACCTTCATCAGTCTACTTGAAACAAAATCGGTGTGGTAATAACCGGAATCGTAAACCGTATTTATCGCCTTTACCAGTTCTTTAGGCTCGGAGTCCTTCAATAGATAACCCCTCGCTCCTGCCCTCAACATTCTAATAACCGAAAGATCATCATCTAGCACGCTGAGAGCGATAACTTTGACATTTGGACATTCATTTTTGAGCGCTTCCGTCGCTTCCCATCCATCCATCAACGGCATATTGATATCCATCAATACAACGTCTGGGTTATTGTCGACTGCATAGTCTAACATCTCCTTCCCGTTCGAAGCAAGGTAATCCACTTCCAACCCTTCGTGTTTAAGAAGATCGGCTATTCCGTTTCTAACTAAGTTGTGATCGTCTGCTATAGCTATTTTCACAATGTAGGTTCCTGGTTAACTGCTGGTAAATTTATGGAAATTTTAGTGCCCTTCTGGGGTTTAGAATCAATATTCAACTCACCCTGAAGCAATTCGACACGCTTTTGCAGGCTAACCATTCCCACTCCCGTGTTTTCGCGCCAGTCATGGGGCAGCCCTACTCCATTGTCAGCTACTGTAATCCAGATTCTATCGTCAACCGTTTCAACTTTGACAAAGATTTCAGAGGCTTGAGAGTATTTCACCGCATTACTCAAACACTCCTGAATACAGCGAAACAAGATGATCTCAACACTTTCATTCAGTTGTAAAGTGAAATGACCGTGTTCAAGCTCGCATTTCATTTCGCCAGTGCGGTTTATATAATTAAGCTCTCGCTGTATGGCTTCTTCAAGGCCCTCGTTTAAAATGTATGTCCCATTTAAGGATTTACTGAGATCTCTTAGGTCGGAAAGCGATCGGGTAATCAACTCCTTCGCAGATACTGCCTTTTCTTTATCACCGTCAGATTGAATATAGTTAAGCTGCATTTTTGCAAATGTCAGGCTCTGACCCACGTTATCGTGAATCTCTTGAGAAATCTGCTTAAACACTTCTTCTTTCAACTCTATTTGCGTGTTCATTAACTCGACACTAAACGCCTCCTTTAGCTTGGCTTGTTTGAGTAAGCTCTCTTTTTGACGCTTTTGATAAAGCACGAAAAACACAACGAAGAATCCGACAACCATGATTAATATGATAGTCGATACGATAATCGCGAATACAAAGTCGTTAGCCTCCATCGCTGCTAAACTAGGAATTCTTCCAGAGCAATTTTATTAATTATTACTCTACCGCAGTCTTGAGCTTATCTTCTCCAGTTCCATTCAGTTTTCGAAAATAGAGCCAAACAGCATACGTAAATAGAATGAGCTCGATATCGTAGAGAACAAGGTTGATGTAATTTGCTTGCCCCACATTTACCTCTAATTTCAAAGATATCCAGACGATAAAGCGATTAGCAAGACTGGAAAGGTTATAAAAGAACAATGCTCCAACGAGAATAAAGTCCCATCGTTTAAATAAACTCTTCTGACTAACATGCTTGAGTAAGTCAAAAAAATAAATCAACCCGAAAAGCACAATAAAAATTGAGTAAACCAGCCTTAGTTGGTACCCTACTATTGGATCTCCATACACTAGAATGGACATAACCATACAACCGAGAATCGAAGTCAAACCAAGAATATCGACGATCCGCCTTAGAGTTGGGGTATTCAGGAGATTGCGAATTGTCAAATAAATAAATGTTAAATAGACATTATTCACCAAGCCGTAATAAGAGACATTCTCACCGTACGCCCTTAGAATATATGGGGCAACTATTTGAAAAACGGCCATAAAAAAGCAATAGAGTGCAAATGACCGAAGTGCATTTGGCAACTGTTTCCATTTAGCTACAAGCACCACAAACAGAGCTAAACAGAGAACATAAATTAAATATACATTGATTAATTGCAGGGACATCCAATACAAATCTGAAAGATTCGACAATTTAATCTAGCTTCCGATAGTCGACTGTTTTGCCAGATCATCAACTTCGAAGTTAATTATTGAGAATCAAGGCTAACATCCCCAATCAATAAGATGTAATCTATTGAAGTTATTGCCCATATTGTATGGTGGACCGACCAATGTATCATCAACTATATAATCAGTAGAATTCGGATCACTTGCCGGAAGGACCAAGTCTATTTCACCTGTTTTGGGGTCACGAGTTAGCGCTACAAGGATTATCGTATCACTTTTGGTAACTGTGTTATGCGCTGGCACAGCGGCAATCCCGTAATAGTTAGCTCCAGCCTTCTTTTTCAGGTGCTCAATATCAGCCCCCTCAATAATCATAAGGTCAATAACATTGGTCACGTTCCTTAATTTGGGTTGAGAAGGATTACCGTGATAAGTTCTGAAATAAGAACACGCTGTTTTTGGGGAGATTTTCTGAGACATTAAGGATGGAATTGATGTGCTTTTTAATAAACATTCAAAATAAATCAATTGATATGATTAATTGAACATTAGTCTACATTGACAAGGATATGATTTTGAGTCTACAAAGAAAATGGGTGAAAACACCCCAATCATTTCCGTGATTTCAACGAGATCAGAAAGTCGGTGCTACTGTATTTTTGGTTCGTCGAAAGTATTTAACTGCCATGCAGAACCAAACAGATTCTCACTTACACGGACCAATGGAAATGCTCTCTGCCGCCTTTTCGGCAGTTTTTGCAATTGCCGATCAAAACTTTCGACACATACACTTCGCTACAGATCAGGTAGAGGGCATTTCCATTGTTTCAAATAGTTTTCCTGGTCGTAAAAAGAGAGAGAAAAAGGTTCGTGTGGAGCTAGTTAATTTGAAATTGAAGGGAAATCAACATTCGCGTTCTACCCTACGTTTCAGAGTGCCTACAGTCGATTCGGATAAAGAGATAAACATGTTTCTAAATTTAGATGACATCAAATTCGATATCTCAAATTCTGAAGAAACACCATTTGCCCTGACTATGGCGTTCAAAAAAGTATATGAAGAACTAACATTCCGCGAAAGACAAGTCATGGTGTTAGTTAGTGAAGGTTTTACTTCCAAAAAAATTTCGAACGAATTAAAAATAAGTGAACCGACGGTGAAGAACCACCGGAAGCATGCAAAAAAGAAAATTCAGAAAGTTGGATCACAAAATGAAGTCAAGTTTCTGAGTTGGCTAGCCAATCATCTTGGAGAACAAAATGGCCGGGAATGACAACCTATCATTGCGGTTACAGATGTGATGAGTCTGTATGCGAGCCATATCTAATGTCTAACATTGGGTGAGGCGAGTTTTCCGAGTTCAATTCTCGCTCCGAAACAGAAACTAAAGAGGTCCCGAAAGGGGCCTTTTTAGTTTGGATCGAATGTTGATAGGAGTATCACTATGAGACATGCTCCATATTTCACTCCCAAATACTTAAATTTGAGTATGAAGGTCAACGCAATTATATCTGTATTAATCTTTCTGTTCTTTGGTCAATTGACAATTGCACAGAGCCAGCTAAGCGGGACCATCTATTCCGGAGCAAGCCAAAAGCCATTGTACAAGGCGGTTGTCCGTTCTGGCATTCATTCTGTTAAAACAGATCGAAAGGGTCATTTCAATCTAAAGATCAAACCAGGAGAAGCATTGGAGATATACCACCCGCGGTTTGACAACCAAGTTATTCATTCAGAAAAAGTGCCGAAAGGTTCGAATGTTAAACTCTACCTGACCCCAACTTCGCAGTACAAATCGAATGTCATTGAAAAGAATAATTCTGAAGCGGTCGTAGACAATGATTACGAACACGTTATTGACTACGCTTTTCTTGGGGAAATGCTCTTTGTTGCAACGTACATGCGCCAAGAGCACATGAAGAACAGGGATTTAAAGAACTGTGTTTTAAGCGCCTATCGCTATGGATCATTGGTTCAAAGACTAGTCATGCCGAATGATATACGTAAGATTTGGATTAGCCCTGAGAATAAACTATTCCTTTTGAGCCGGGACATTGCAACGGAAATCTACGTGAACGAAGAGAACCAATATGCATACAGAGTTGTAAGCAATGATTACTTAGAACCGAATGAACGACCCAATGCTAAGTTTGGAGAAAACTATCTGGCAACTGTTTCACACGACGCGATTCCCATCGTACAACACGTTGTGATGGATAGTTCAGGTAAGAAGCGCGTTTACCGCAATGTAAAAAACTACGATTATTTCAATCACATTGAAGACGACTTCTCGATGCTTAGCGAATCTGAGATGTCGCTTGTAGATAAGTGGGAAAACGAACAAGGAATAGAAGCAAAATACTTCGCTCCATTAGTGCGTAGCTATTACCAAAGGAGAAATTTGGAGAAACCGTATTCACCGGCTTTTCTCAATGGAGATACCATTCTAGTCTTCGACCATTTCAGTCAAATGCTTTATAAACACAATCGATTTGCAGACCCTTTTGACTCAGTTGGCGTATACCATGATGAGTTGAGCAAAGAAGATTTTGTCAAAAACTGTCAGGATCAAATAACCAATGATCTATACACCGTGCATAAAACTGGAGGTCACACTTTCATTCGCCCATTAAACAAATACAATGGAAGTACAGGAGCGCCTTTCAAGCTGGATAAACCATTCGCGAAGAACGTGAAAGTGTATGACGGATACGTCTACTACTTATATCAGACACCGATTGATGAAAAGAACTGGCATTTGCTCAGAGAGAAGCTTCCATTCTAGTGATTATTCCTTTTTAAGCCTATCAGAAACGAATTCTTTCTTGGTTTTGCCATGAGGTGTCGGTTTACCATCGTCTCCTAGGTTTACCATGATGATCTTTTCGATCCGCAAGACATCTTCCTGATTCATCTTGTTTCTTACCACACAGCGAAGTGTAAGTGACGTCCTTCCGAATTCAACCACATCGATTCCCATTTCAATAATATCTCCTTGCACAGGAGCTTGAATGAAATTGATCTCTGACATGAACTTGGTGACGATCTTCTTGTTCTCAAGTTGAACGATAGTATATAGAGCGGCTTCTTCATCAATCCACTCCAATAACCTACCACCAAATAGTGTTCCGTTCGGGTTAAGATCTTCGGGTTTGACCCACTTTCTCATTCTAAAATTCATCCGTTGTATTTTGGCTATCAGCGAAATTAGGATGATTTAATGAGTACACTTACTAATCTGTATATCATTTTGTAATCCTTAGATTTGTTATGTCTATTTAATCAGTAAAAAATCATGCGTTTTCACATCATCACCTTCCTTTTCATTTTATCTGCCCCACTTCTCTTGGCACAAACTCAGTCCAAGATTATGGTCGTAGAAGGAAAAGCTTCGGTCAAAGCTACACCAGAACGAACAAGGGTTAACATCCCCCTTAATGCGAGAGACTCAGAATACTCCGATTGTAATGATAAGTTGATTTCGACTTTTAACAGCCTCAAGAAAGCCCTGGTCAAAGCAGGATTTGAAGAGAATCAGCTTAAATCGAGTTCAATTCGTATTGATGATGATTACCAATACCAAAATAGTCAACGCGTAAAGGTGGGGTACATTGGGAATATGTCTGTAAACCTGGAAATGACTACGGCTGCAGATGAACTCGGAGATCTGATTGATGTGCTGAGTAAGCCTGAGTTTAGTTTTGGATACTCCCTAAACTTTGCCCTCTCGGAAGAACAAAAACTAGATCTCGAAAATCGTGCAATGGAGACCGCGGTAAGAGACGCAAAACACAAGGCTCAAGTCTTGGCAAATGCAGCTGATGTAGAACTTGGCTACATTCTAGAGTTGCGATACTCAGATAGCCAAGTTTCTGTAGGACCTTTGATGCGGGCAGAGTTCACCAAAATGTCAGACGATACTGCTGGCCCCATTTCTCTCAACCCGAGTGAGATCAATATTGAGAAAAGCGTAGTGATTACATGGGGAATTGGCAGGAAATTGTAAGGTTTTTTTCAACTATCTTTGGCAACTTTTAAAGGAGAATGAACTCATCGTTTAATAGCAGTTTATTGCGCAAACTGCTGTTTTTGACTTTTGCTACAATCTATGTGCACCAAGCTTCTGCTCAGGAAGTATCATGGCTAAACCAAACAAACCGAAAAGGTCAAGGTTTCATGTACTGGGGTTGGAATTATAGTAATTACACCAAATCCAATATTCATTTCGAAGGCGACAACTACGACTTCACATTAAAAAGAGTCAGAGCTACAGATCGCCAGAGCCATTTTTCAAAAGACTATTTTCGATTTAATACGATCACCATTCCACAATTCAATTTCCGGATTGGATATTACATCACCGAAAAAATGAGCATCTCCTTTGGACTCGACCACATGAAGTATGTCATGGTAAGCGACCAGGTAGCGACAATCGATGGTGAGATATCAAATTCTGGAACAATCTACGATGGTGAGTATCACAATGAGCTTATCATTCTCTCCCCTGACCTGCTCCAATTTGAACACACCGATGGGCTGAACTATACGAATCTTGAATTAAGAAGACTTGACAATCTGCTAAAATGGCGCTTTCTCGCTGTGGATCTCACAACGGGAGTTGGTGCCGCTGTTCTTCTTCCTAAAACGAATGCCACCTTCTTAGGTCAAGATAGATACGATGATTTCAACCTTGCTGGCTATGGATTTGATGGTGTGGTCGGTTTGGGTGTGACATTTTGGAACTTCTTATTTGTCCAGGGTGAAATCAAAGGAGGATTTATTCACATGCCAAATGTTCGCATCACTCATGATAGAGCCGACCATGCAAGTCAACAATTCTTCTTCAGCCAATACAACATTGTATTTGGATTGAACTTTCCGCTTGCAAAAGGGTCTCGCACTTTTACCAAGAAATAATCTGCATATCCAGATTTTATTCTCTTTCTTCAAACGATTGAATCAAGTTTGAAAATGGAATCGAAATACTTAGATATAAATCGCGAATCATGGAATAACCGAGTGGAGACACATCTCGGGTCCGATTTTTATCGGATGGAAGAGTTTCTGGCTGGTTGGAATTCCATCAACGATATTGAAGCTCCGCTGCTCGGAGAGGTAAGTGATCGTACCATCCTTCACCTACAATGCCACTTTGGCCAAGACACGCTTTCACTTGCCAGAATGGGAGCAAAAGTCACAGGAATTGACCTATCTGATGAAGCCATAGAAGTCGGAAGGTCGCTGGCTAAAAAATTAAACCTTGAGGCTCAGTTTCACGCAACAGACGTGTACTCGACTCCCGATTTTGTTAAGAACCAGTTCGACATTGTTTTTACATCTTACGGTACCATTGGTTGGCTTCCCGATCTCGATAAATGGGCAAAAGTGATAGTGGACTCTCTAAAGCCAGGCGGCACATTTGTGATGGCCGAGTTTCATCCTGTAGTCTGGATGTTCGACAATGACTTTAATGAAGTGAAATACACTTATTTCAAGTCTGACCCGATTGAAGAGACTGAAGATGGCACGTACGCCGATACAGAAGCTCCAATCAAGATAAACTATATCAGTTGGAATCATGGGCTTGGAGAAGTAGTTCGCGCTCTTCAGAAGGCAGGGTTAGTGGTCACCTTTTTCAATGAATACGATTATAGCCCCTATCCTTGCTTTAAAGGGACTGTGGAAGTGGAACCGGGAAAGCATCGCATTGAGAAAATGGGTGCAAAAATCCCTTTGGTATACGCGCTCAAGGCTGTTAAGGCTTAAGCACCGGACTAACCGTCAGGCCCTGCTTCCTTAGTAGCTCTATAAGACCAGACTCACCTCCTAAGTGACCAGCTCCAACAGCTATGAAAGCGGAAGACGACTTCATTTCATTGATAAGAATCGGAATCCAATTGATATTGCGACGTTCAAGCAAGAACTCACCTTCCGTTTCAGAGTCCATTTCTTCAGATATCATTCGGTAGAGCCCGTCCGTATCCTCATCGACATACATATCGACCATGGCATCGTAGATTTCAGATTGTTCCTTTAAATCTGAAACAAAAGTTTCCAGTCCTTCTATCTGATCCGATATGGGAATACTGTCAAAAGCCGCCATTTGTTCTGCAACTGACTCAAGGCCAATGATTGGAATAGAGTCTTTTAAAGCCATCTCAGTCAGGCTCATCTCATAACTACCCATCTCAGTACCGATCACAGAATTCAACAAAAATGAAGATATGATAAATGGCTTCATATTGTTCATGACCATAAGACTCATACCCGAGCTTGAGATCATCATAGAGTCAATAACATGAAATGCTTCAGGGCTGAGCATTTCACTCAATTTAGACCCATCATTCATCATGGCGTATTGCATGAGTTCCAATTGCATACCCGGCTTGCTCATGTCTAACTCCATGATGAGCTTTTCTGACTCTTGAAAGGTCTTTTCTACTTTGTCCTTTATCTCAAACTTGGAAACTGGCATAACGTGAATCGTACCGAAGAGATAGGATGTCTTAATTTCATCACCTTCAATTTTCCAGAGAAGTGAGTTCTGACTGAATGCGCTGACCGCTAAGAAGCAGGATAAAATTCCTATTACAATATTTACTTTTCTCATTGCTCTCTCCAATCCATTCTAGCGGTGAAACCTACTTGAATAAGAAACCCTTCGGCGCTATCCCACAGCTCATATTCATCACCCGCAATCATGTATCCAGCAAGAAAGTCAATAACAAAACTAGGGTCGGCCACGAAGTATCCTCCTGCATGAAGATATGAGCGCTTCAGGCTATATGATTCACCATCAGCATTCTGTACATTTCCAAGAATAGGATAATATTCAGCGAATACTCCTACCTTCTCACTGACCGTCATCCCAAGGTTTGCTGTAAAAAACAGCTCTTCAGATTCAAAACCATAACCTGAGTTTGCGGTAGCAGAAAAGCGTTCACCTATGTTCAGCACTCCTGATACCGTCAAGAGCAAATCGGCGTATTCAATCTCGTCATTTGTCTCTGTCCATCGGCTTTCGAGTTCTGCTCCCAATCTCAGTCCACCTTTTCCTGGGGCCAATATATTTTGCCTAACCCCCACTCCTATCAATTGAATACCATCATTGAGTTGTACAAAGTCAATGCTTTCGGCATTGTAGGTATTCTGTCCACCGGTAATTTGACCAGAGATTTCTGTGCGTTCCAATATCCCAAATCTGATCTTTGCATTCGCACTGTTGTTAGCATTCTCAACTTCTGGTAAGAAGGAGTCTTCAAGCTTTAAAGCCTCATGCGAATATCCAGCCTGAAACTGAATCGCCTTTTTTCCAACGGTCAGTGGACTTATACTTTGACCTGGTCTGTCGGAGTTTATGCCATCCGAAAATTGACCGAACGTTAAAAGCGGCCATGAAAGAAGAAAAGAAAGAAGAAGTTTATTCATATCTGTATTTGGTTAGCTGAGCGGCTGACAAGTTAAGAATCTATGCTCAAAAGGATCTAATTATCACCAAAACGAGCGGTGAGTCCGACCTGAGCATTGAAACCACTTAATTGAAAATCCGCATTTTGAGAACCACTCTGCGCGATCCACCCACCCGACACATCGGCCATCAGCATTGAAGAAAGTCTCAAGCCTACCCCACCATTGATATAACTCTCTCCGAGATAAGCCCAATATTCTCTTCCAGAGTCGCGAGAACCATTCTCAAAATTAAACTCAGGATAGTATTCAACAAAAGCTGATAGATTCTCTGAAAATGCGTATCGAACATTGGCTGTTAGTCTAAGAATGCTCCAATAAGAGTATATCAGGTTTCCCGTAATCGTAAATTTCTGCCCCAATGGCAGAGCTGCTGAAACAACCCATCTCGTTTGAGGCTTGAACTCATCTTCATCTACCTGACTCATTAAGAATTCAAATTCAGCCCCGACCTGCAGGGCATCTTTACTTGGGTCTGTAAAGCAATACCTTCCTGCAAGACCAAAATAGTCGAAACGGCCATAAGGATCTTTTGTAAACGCCTCATTACTCGTCTCACTAAAGTGGGTATACCTTGTACTAAGCGAAACTTCTAACTTAGGTAAGACCCCATATCTCAATCTGGCTTCGCCCAAGTGATTCTCATCGTAAAGCGTGGTTGAGCGCATATAGACACGCTCTAAATCTTCGTAGGTATAACCCACCTGAATTTGGAATACTCCTTCGCCCACCGTAGTGGGGCTCGTACTTCTTCCTGGTCTGTCAGATTGAAGCCAGTCGTGAAATTGAGCTGAAGAAGAAAATGAACAAAACAATAAAAAGAAGAATAGCGAGTATCTCATGTTAATCCTTTTCTCAAGATTGAAAGTACAAAATACTCGTTCAGCAAGACGAAATCTTTAATGGATCAGGTATAAATTGATAATTTAGTCACCACACAAACGAAACATGAAATACTTCCTTTCCATTCTTGGAGCTATTATTACGATTTCAGCTTACACTCAAACTTATACCCGTTTTTTTGATGCCAAAGCCAATGATAAATTGGTGGGGCACATTAAGGCAGAAAAAACACTTTCGGGAGATTTAGTCACTTATGCTGTGGAGAGTGACATAGATATCCAATATGTGTTTCGTGTTAATGTAACCTACAGGGTGCAATCGGTGTACAAGAAAAATATGCTGGTATCGTCTTCTGCAAGTGTTTATATCAATGGTCACCTTCAAAATGCTGTGACCACTGAATGGAAGGAAGATCACTACGAGATTAACGACAGCGGACATGTTACACGACTCTATGAACAAATCAAATTCTCGGCTGCGCAGATATACTTCAATGAACCCATTGGTCAGCGAAAACTCTATTCTGAGTCGGAGGGAATCATGAAACCCCTCGTCAAAACAGCAGATGAGAAATACAAAGTCAAAAGTCCTTCAAAACCAGAAAACAACACTCTATACGCCTACTCATCTGAGCAAGGCTTGCATAGTATTGAAATGAACAGAAGTCTCATGCCGACAGTAATTGCGAAGCACGTGCGTGAGAACAAACCCCTTGAAGAATAACTATTATGAAAAAGATTTTGGCCTTTGCATTCATGGCTGCGTTAAGTGCAAATATGAATGGTCAAGAACGAAAAGTATTGATTGAAGCACGAACTGCAACAAACTGTGGCGAATGCCCGAGTGGAAAAGTCTACGCGGAGACACTTGAAGAATACTATCCCGGTCAATTCATTTTTGTTTCCGTCCATTCTGATGATCCAATGGAGTTTCCTGAATATGCCGATGCAACTGGGCAGGACGACTTACCCGCAGGTATGATCGACAGATCAATTACCACAGATCTCAATCCATTTGGAGAATTGGACAATGACATGGCTGAACGTCTGGCTTTAACACCAGCTGCAAACATCAGTATTCAAACTGTTTGGGATGACATTTCAAGGCAAATCATCATGCTGATAAATGCCGAAATGAACGAGGACCTTACTGGAGATTATCGATTAGGAGCAATTGTCGTAGAAGACGGAGTCAACGGGTTGTCTCAAGATTTCAATCAAGCTAATTCATTCTCCGGCGGAGGCAATGGCCCCATGGGTGGATACGAAGATAAGCCAGATCCTGTGCCAGCGAGCACCATTTCCTATAACCACGTTGCAAGACATTTGCCAGGCGGATATTTAGGGGAAGAAAACAGCCTACCTACCGAACTAATTCAAGGAGAAACTTACACACATTCTTATAGCTATACTCTGCCAATGGAGTATTTCGCGCAATACGTGAAAATCGTAGCATACATGGTGGATGTTTCGACAGGAGAAATTATAAATGCTGGAGAAGGCAATTACTTGCCAGGGTACTCGAATGCTCCCCCATTTTTTCAATCCAATCCAGTTGAAGCCGCTTATCTCAATACGACATATGAATACGAGATTATAGCCCAGGATCCGGATTACGATAATCTTACGATTTCTACCGAATCGACTCTTCCGGCCGGACTAAGTTTTGAAGATTTAGGAGACGGAGAAGCCCGTATCTCAGGAACGACTCTCGAAACTGGAACATTTGAAATTCTAGTGACCGTCGAAGATGGTACTTGGAGTATCGACCAAGAGTATGAACTCACCATTACTGAAGCGTTTTCTGATTGGATTCTCCTTGGTGAAGAAGGGTTTACCGATATGGAGATCTACAATAGTGATCTGGCGATGAATTCTGCGGGTGAACCGATGATCATGACTTTAAATGGGATTGACCAACTTATGGTTTTCAGCTACGATGAAGAGTTTGATGAGTGGTCTCAATTTGGAAATGCACTCAACGTGGATCCATTCCAGGCATCTTTTTGTCTCGATAACGACGACAATCCTGTGGCATTCGATGGTGCTGGTAAAATTTGGCGCATGCAGGATGGAGACTGGAGCCAGGTAGGTGATGACTTGCCCGTTGGGAGCTATTTGTACACATCTGTAGTTGTAAGTGAAGACGACCACATCCACGCCGTGTATTTTGATTCGCCAAACGATGAGTCAAAATCAGTGGAATGGGATGGCACCGATTGGATCGCAAACGCCCCATTTACAGACGATGTAGCTCTTTGGAACAAACTCAAATTAGATGATTTTGGCCAGCCAGCCGTCATATATGGTACAGATGGTACCACCGTAGCATATTCTGAAGTAGCCGTTTTTAATGGGACTGATTGGGAAGTGCTAGGTAACGATTACATCGAACCAAATTTTCAAACCTATTTCGATCACGATTTCGCATTCAAGTTTGATGGCACGTGCTACGCGGCCCTTACTATTGGTACACCAAGTCAAAAACTTAACATATACGAATTTGATGGAGTTGAGTGGAGCTTGCACACCGAAGACCTCGGACAAGGTCCAACCGCTTCATGTTCGATAGAAGTAGATGATGATGGACAAATATTCGTTGCGTATAGAGATGAAAACCAAGGTGGGCAAACAACAGTAAAGCGCTACAACGGTTCGAATTGGACATTTGTAGGCCTACCCGGTTTTACAAACCCTGCAACAAATCAAAAGATCAAGTTTGACAACGATGGAATTCCTTATGTGGCTTATCAAGACCAGAATTTCACAGGGAATATGAGTTGTAAGAAGTTTGATACCATTGAAGAAGATCCTGACGGAATTGGTGAGCTAAGTCGCGAAGCTATCAACATCTACCCCAACCCTACAAATGGGTTATTCAGAATTGAAGGAATTCCCGGAAATCGCTTTGAAGTGTTTAATACGCACGGAAAGCTGATCAAGTCTGGCTCTTTGCATTATGAAGTGCAGGAGATCGACCTGACCAATGTCACGCCCGGAATATATGTGGTGCGAGTCCTGGATGAGCGTTCATACCGAACTGGAAAAGTGATTATAAACTAAAAAAGGGGACTTAGCGTCCCCTTTTTTAATTGCTATAAGGCTCCATCCTTTATTACCTCAACAACTTTTGGATCTAAAAGAGTTGATGTATCTCCCAGATTAGAAGTGTCGCCTTCGGCTATTTTCCTGAGAATTCTCCTCATGATTTTACCACTTCTCGTTTTTGGTAAGCCGGGAACAAATTGAATCTTGTCTGGTTTGGCGATTTTACCAATCTGCTGAACTACTGTTTCAACAATTTCCGCCCTGGTCCTATCCTCATTAGTCACTCCATCTTTGCAGATCACATATGCGTAGATTCCCTGACCCTTTACATCGTGTGGATAGCCCACCACTGCGCTTTCAGCCACCACGTGATCATTGGCATTAATCGCACTTTCGATCTCGGCTGTTCCAAAGCGGTGACCCGAGACGTTGATTACATCATCGACACGCCCGATAATGCGATACATTCCGTTTTCATCTCTTTTGGCGCCATCCCCAGAAAAGTAGTACCCATTGAAGTGAGAAAAATAGGTGTTCTTACATCTTTCATGATCACCGTATGTAGTTCGAATCATGCTAGGCCATGGATAGCGAACGGCTAGGTACCCTTCTACCCCATTTTCTTCTATTACTTTTCCATTTTCATCCAGTAACACTGGCTGAATCCCTGGGAGCGGATATCCCGCATAAGATGCTTTCATGGGGCTATGCTTACCCAAACCAGATATCATTATTCCACCTGTTTCCGTTTGCCACCAGGTATCTACAATGGGGCACTTTTCTTTACCAACGTGAATGTGATACCATTCCCAAGCTTCTTCGTTGATGGGTTCACCTACAGATCCGAGAACACGCAGACTGTATAAGCCATAACTCAAAACGTGATCTTCGCCGTGTGCCATTAAGGCTCTAATGGCTGTAGGAGCTGTGTAAAACTGGTTGACATTGTGTTTGTCACAAACCTGCCAAAACCTTCCTGGGCTTGGAAATGTGGGGACTCCTTCGAACATGACCGTTGTAATCCCGTTTAACAAAGGCCCATAAATAATGTATGTATGGCCCGTAATCCACCCGACATCAGCCGTACACCAATACACATCATCATCTTCAGGTTGGAACACATTCAGGAAGCTAAATCCCGCGTAGACCATATATCCACCGCAGGTATGTACCACTCCCTTTGGTTTTCCTGTCGATCCGGAAGTATAGAGTATAAATAGCAAATCTTCACTATCCATGCGCTCTGCCGGGCAATACAGTGGAACTTTTTCCATCTCAGCTTCCAGGTAGAAGTCCCTGCCTGGCTCCATTTTCACCTTCCAGTTTGTGCGCTCGGCAACCAAAACTGTTTCAACAGATGGGCAAGATTTTAAAGCTTCATTTACAACTGCCTTGAGAGGTATCTCTTTTTCCCCGCGATATTGCCCATCAGCTGTAATCACCATTTTACAAGATGAATCATTCATTATTCGGTCAGCTAATGCCTGAGCTGAAAACCCAGCGAACACTACCGAGTGAACGGCTCCAATACGCGCACATGCCAACACGGGCCATAGTGAGTTCAGGAATCATCGGCATGTAGAGCGCTACCCGATCTCCTTTCTTGATTCCCTTGGCTTTTAAGACATTCGCTATTTGGCACACCCGATCGTGCAGCTCACGAAATGTAAATTCTTGATATGGTTCCTTTGGATCATTCGGCTCCCAAATAAGCGCCGTTTTATTTCCATTTGCATTTAAGTGCCGATCCAGACAGTTTACCGTGATGTTGGTTTGCCCTTCGAGAAACCACTTCACATCAGGTTTTTCGAAATCCCAATCAACAGTTTTTGTCCATGGCTTAAACCACTGGTATTCCACCAGCTACTTCATCCCAAAATGCTTCGGGATCATCAACACTTCTTTGGTAAGTTTCCTGGTATGATTGAAAGCTATCTATCTTAAAGTTCATGCTTTGATTTTAGAACCGATAAGATATTAATTACCGCACGAACAATTAAAAACCCCGACAGAAAATCTGCTGTCGGGGTTTGGATTAGAAATTTATATGTCGTGCTTACAAGGCCAAAATAAATTTCTTCATTTCAACATAGTCAGCCCCAGTTACACGGATTACATATACCCCGTTCTCTAGGTTGCGGAGATCAATGCGATCTGTATGTACCATTCCTTCTTGAACCATTCCATTAAAAACTGTCTTCACCAGCTTTCCAGATGTATTGTAAATCTCGATTCTAGTGTTTTCAGTTTTTACAGGTTTGAAGTTAATGGTCAAGTCCCCATTTGATGGGTTCGGGAAGAAGTCGAGCTCATTGTTGCGATCATCAACTTTGGTCATAGCTCCTTCAACTTCTGTTCTTCCGTCTCCATTATCATCAATCACAATAGCTGCTGCTCCACTACCGCACTCACCTTCGTACCAGCAGTTTCCATCATAAGAACTTAGCGTGCTCACCTCGTACCAGCAACCGAGGTAAGTGAAGCTACCCGCAGCGAAGTATGACCCCCACCAAGAAATAGCTCTTCCTGCACAATAGTGTTCGTAATTACTAGCTGTATATGAAATACAGTCATCATCACTAGGCTCAGGCATTTCGCATAGCGGCCCACCTTCGTGACTCGTACCGGCAACAATTCTGTATTGATCGTCAAATTCCATACCCGCATAAATCTCTTGTGAGCAGCTCGTATGAATTTCTACTTCGTCTACACCCCAACAGTAACCGTAGCTATTTACCGTTAGGAATATCTTCGACCCCATTTTGTTGTGGTTGTTCTGCCCTTCGAAAGACATGATGTCCCCAGGATTCACATCGTAGAAGATCGCGATCAAATTATTGCTACTTAAGTGTCCTGAATAGATTCGAATTGTAGCATCATTTTCATCACCAATGTATTCCAAGTCGAGCGAAGTGATTTGACCTTCACATTCACCACAAGGAATCTCTGGCTCTTCACATTCAATTGTAGTCGAGCAATCGGCTTGGTTACCGCTTCCGTCTTCTGCTACTACAACAAGCTCACCTGATTCGCTGGTAATGTATAATCCACCATCTTCTCCAAGCTCCCATTCACAAACGGGTTCCGTATCGATCGTATAAGCACCAACTTTAGCTAGCGATCCGCCATATTTTACTTTGTCGGGTGCATCTTCTAGTGAAGACCAATTATCGGTTGCAGGGTTGTAAGTCCAGAAATCATCTCTATCTCCTCCTCTAAAAGCATAAATGAGTCCATCATCTCCAAACACAAGCGACCCACCTTCTTTCACGCAGTTTGGTGCGCTGGACATCCAGCTCCAATCATCAGCAGCTATGTCATATCTCCAGAAGTGTGTTCTGTTGTCACCTCTGAAAGCATAGATATAGTTTCCTCCGTCATAAGTCAGGGCTCCACCATTGCGAACATCGTATGGGGTATCATCCATATCTGACCAGGAATTACCAGAAATGCTGTAGCGCCAGAAGTCTTTGCGATCATCTCCGCGGAAAGCGAAAATATAGTCTCCTCCCGTGTATACGAGAGCTCCACCATCTTTGACATCATTCGGTGCATCAGCCATAGAATCCCATGAATCACCTGAGATGCTGTAGCGCCAGAAGTCTTCTTTGTCATCTCCTCGGAAAGCGTAGATGTAATCACCACCGGCATAAACCAGGGCTCCACCATATCTTACTTTGTCAGGGGTATCAGACAAGATCGACCAAGAGTTGTCAAGGAGGCTATATCTCCAGAAGCTTTTCTCTTTATCACCTTGGAGTGCGTAAATATAATCGCCGCCAGCATAGGTAAGTGCTCCACCTTCTTCTACTTTGTCTGGAGCATCGGCCATGTCTTCCCAATCATCAGAAGTCGCATTGTATCTCCAAAAATCGTCTTTGTGTCGACCTCTGAACGCGTAGATATAATCTCCATCTTCGCTGTACTCTACTTCAGTAACAACAGGCTCAGGGCAATTTACTTCGATGTATTGACCATCTTCAACAGGAACCTGGTCCCCACAGGGTAGCTCGATGTAGGCATCTACTGACGCTACCTGGCAGTTGTCCGTACTTGTTATGGAGATCACTCCATCTTCAATTGCACAGATCACTTCAGGATCTTCTTCATCGCTGTAGCTGATGTCACCCATCCCTTCAGCCATACAGCCATTCACATCAGTAACGGTCACTGAATATGTTCCAACCGCTAGATTTTCGATAGATGCTGATGTTTCATCATTACTCCACAGGAAGGTAAAGGGGCCATTTCCAGAAGGAATTGCCGCCATACTTCCATCAGTTCCACTTTCGCATGTGCCGTCTACGGCAATCAACTCAACAGTAGGAAGCGGATTCACCGTCACAAAAATCGAAGTTGTTGATTGAACACCGTTTGCATCCGTAACAGTTACAGAGTAGGCAGTAGATTCAGTTGGGCTCACTGTAATAGACTGATCCATATCTCCTGTGCTCCACTCATAGGTGTAAGGAGGTAATCCCAATAGACCTTGAGCAGTCAAAGAAGTAGACTCACCTTCACAAAGCGTAATACACTCAATTGGTGTATCGAGAAGCTGTGGCTGTCCTGCCAATCCAAAGTTAAAATCACCGTGATCAGAATCAAGGTTGAATCCAGGACCACTGTTTGGTTGAGAAATCACATTGAAGTCCAGCCAACCAGACGCTCCATATTGATTTGGGTCTTTACCATTAGCTCCTGTACCAACCTGAAATGCTTCGCCCATTCTCGAAAATCCGACAATAGCACCTTCCAGGTCTCCAGCACCAATCAGGACTCCATTTGTTTCGGTGTAATAGTACCAATCATCATTCGGTACATCACCAACACAAGCCTCTTCTTTTGGCGATCCTGCAGGCGTGTCAAATGTACGTCCACTCAGAATTGCTGTTAACTCAAAGACAAGGTTTGTATTTGCGTTATTCGTAAATGTCCCAGTGAAAAGAGCCGAACCATCTACATTCTCAACAAAGCTTCCATCTTCAATTGTCCAGTGCATAGAAGGACTGATATCTAGAGCTAAATTGTTTGTCCAAAGGGCAAACTCGTATCCATTACAAGCTTGATCAGAAATATTCAAGACTTCTTCTCCTCCCACATAAGCCTGAACAGGAGGACCTACACACTCTATAAACAAATCAGGTGTTCCACTATAACAACCTGATGCCAGATCACCGTTCAAAAGTCCAAAGGGATTTCCATCGACCATAGCTGGGTAAGAATCTACTACATCTCCATCTTCATCAATAAGGTAGAAAGCGTCTGATCCGAAATTGGCCAGCAAGTAGTTACTTGTAGCTGAAAGGGCTATTCCATTCACTTCTGCAGGGATATCTCCCACTTCTACAGCCATTCCACCGGTAATCTCATAAATTTTGTCTCCATCTCTGGTTGCCAAATAAAGACTTCCATTTCTCACCACAAGGTCTCCACCTTGTACTGGTACATTGGTAGCTATCACTGTCCAAGATCCATCAGATAGGTCTACTTCCACCACCCGATCTTGATTTGCTGAAGCCAGATAAACCACTCCATTGTCGTAGACATTGCAGTAAAGACTATTCAAGCCTGCGTCTAGGTTTATAGTTCCAAGCGAACCACCAGTCAATGGGTCAATTCTCTCTATAAAAGAACCATCCGCATTAACAGCATAAATTATATTACCTACTTGATCATATGATATGTGAAGCTCATAATCCCGAGTCGCGACTTCAGTCAATTCGGCATTTCCGCCGGCAATGCTTAAATCGTAAATTGTCGATCCAGAACTGGAATTCTCGTGACTCGCATAGTACGCCTTGAAATTCGGACAAGGCTCTTCATTGTTTGGCGCATCATTACAGCCACCTGTTAAGTCTCCATTGTCTAACTCAAAAGGAAGGCCGTCCTTGATGATGTCGTAAGTTCCTGCTGGAGTTCCATCGTCATTATACACTTGAAATTGATTCTCGTAGCGCACACTGACTAGTATTTGTCCATTGTCCATCAGGGCAGCACCAGTAGTCCAACTAGGAATAGATCCGATAACCGTGTTCCCGTTTGATAGATCAACAATCTCTCCGCCATTGTTCCGGCTATACATATGAGTGTCACCATCGTCTGTGATAACAAGGTCTCCACCGTTCACTGCAGCTGAGTTTATAACAGCCTCTGTAGCTGTGTTCACATCGAAGGCTACAATTTCATCAGTCACTTCATTTCCTACAATAAGGGTCCCGTTGCCATCGTAGACCAATTCCACGAAACCGAATCCCGAAGAAAGACTTCCTAAAACGGTTTCTGGTCCGAGTGTGGCCACATCGATGGCCGAAATTGTACCTGTGGTACTACAAACGGTGTAAAGAAGTTGATCTTGTTCGTTAAAGCCTAAGTGAACTGTCTTGTTCAGACTGTAGATTTCAGTTAGGGTTGCGGTCTGCGCTCCGTCGTCGAGTGTGACTTGATAGATTTCAGAACTTCTCGTATCATTTGGTCCGACGTGATTGTCGACCAAGTAAAACGAGTAATTCTCACAATCCTGAGCGAATAGTGAGGTGATAGAAAGCACAATAGCTCCTATCAAAGAGTACATCTTTTTCATGGTAGAATTGGTTGATTGGTATTTGCTAAAAATACGCAATTTAGACCGGATAAAGACCAATGTCAATCTAAAATCATTTTATATAAATTAATTAATAATCACATATAATCATATGTGACAATGCTAAAAACGTTGCCAATTGATACTTTCTTAAATTTACCCCCATGACAAGACGGTTAATTTTCTGGGTACTTATTCTTCTTTCGAGTAAGGCTCTTGCTCAGAAATCACAATACGAAATAAGTCTTCAACAATACAACAGCGGTAAGGAAGCTCAAGCAATGCAGACAATCAACAGCTATATTTCTTCCAATCCAAAAAACTCAGATGCTTATATTTTGAGAGCCTTCTATTATTTGAGATCAGATATGAAGGGGCGCGCATTTGAAGATTACAACAAAGCACTTGAACTGGATCCACTAAATGAAAATGGACTTACAAACAGGGCCATGCTACTTATGGAGATGGAAGATTATGATTCGGCTCTCAATGACTTGAATCAACTAGTCCAATTAGCTCCTAAGAATTGGTCCTTCTACTATGAAAGGGGGTATTGCAAAGGACTGATTGGCGATAACGAAGGGGCCTTAAAAGACTTCACACATTCTATAAAGCTGAATCCGAAAAATGGTAGCTCATATACTCAGCGTGGCTACGTCCAGATTAATATACTGAAATCTAAAGGGTCTTTGGCACCGACCTTACCTGAAACCAGTGATGCGTGCAAGGAATTTTCACTTGGAAAGACCAATGGTGACGGTGAAGCTCAAAAAGCCATAGATCAGTACTGTGTGGAGTAAGCCAACATAACTTTATGGTGATTTACAAGTATTTAGGTATTTTTAAGGACAACCAAAACCTAAATAACCATGTTTCGAGCAATTTTCATAGCAGCGATTTTATTTGCGTGTTCAACTGATTTATTCAGTCAGGGTGATCTTTATAGTCAAACCAGTCAAAGTGATCTGTTCAAACAAAGTGGGGACGAGTTCAATCTAGAACTTCAATTCACGCCATTCTCTTCTACCCCATTTGCACAGGTCGGTATTCGAGGAAGAAAGTTTATCGATTCCAGAAATGCCTGGAGGTCTACACTATTTCTTGACTACTCTTCCGATTCCGACTACAGCCTTGCTGGAGATGACGAACTACGGTTCTGTACTTACGATTTCAATATGAACATCAGCGCCGGACGCGAAAGACACTTTGAAGGGACCAATAGACTTTCACCATACATCGGAGCTGATGTACTCTTGGGATACGGTACTGCTGGAACCAAAGAAGAAATTCTACTAGGGGAAGACATCGAAGAGCTTCAATCTTGTCAAGCCGTTTTTCGATGGGGCTTGGGCGCTGTGGGCGGATTTGACTTTTATTTTGCCAGAGACTTTTATGTCGGTGGAGAATTGGGAGTTGGCTTCGTGTCAGAGCACTGGGGTACTGAAAAAATAGATTATGTAGACAAGGGTGGAGAAATTGACACGGAAGAAATTCCAGGTGGTAGCTCTTTTGATTTTGGCGCTAATGTGTTGACATCGATTAGGCTAGGCTATCTATTTAGAACGAATTCCTATAAGGAGTAGGCATTCTATCAGTCTTACAACATGTCTTCATTATAGCTGAGCACGATAAAAGTAGAAGCGAAAAGCTGAGAACTCACTAATCAACAATTGATTGAGGAAAAGCTCTGAAACCTTTAGGGCAAAATCTTCGTTTCATTGGGTAAATTGAACCTATTAAACCTTTATAATGAAACGTTTAATCGCCCCTATCCTATTCATTCTACTTTGTGCACTTGCCCAGGCGCAGCCTTCTGGAAATGAAAATCTAAATCTGCCAAACGTAATCACTCCCAATAACGACGGGAAGAACGACACGTTCTATGTTGGCGATTTTACATTGGAAACCGCCCCTTCACTTGTCGTTCTCAATCGATTCGGGAAAGTCATTTTTGAATCGGAGCGCTACCTAAACAACTGGGATGCAACACAGGTAGATGCTGGTCAGTATTTCTATTCTGTCCGCTTTCAAGAAGGTGCTCATGAAGCGGGAAGTATCACTGTTCTCAAATAGCAAAAACAGCAAATTTTCAACATACTGGACTTAAGCGTCAGAGCTTTATATATTTGGTTCAACCAAATACTGTATGAAGCTTTACCTTGCCATCTTTCTCGGGCTGCTCTCAAATATCTTGTCAGCCCAGAACATTGATAGTCTCTATCAATCTCTACCTTACCAAAATCAACAAGAAAAAATTAATGCAATCAACGACTTAAGTTTCGATGAAGCATTTAATAATCCTAGCCAGGCCATAGAGCTTGCACAATTTGCCTTTGACAAAGCGATAACAATAAAATACCGTGAAGGTCAAGCGTCTGCACTACACAAAATGGCTGTTACTTTTCGCTTGCAGGGGTATTATGACAAAGCCTTGGTTTACGGGGACAGCGCTCTTCAAATTGCAATTCCGGCTGACCTAATTTCCATTCAGGCTGCGATTTATTCCAACCAAGGAGTGAGTCATCGGTATAAGGGAGAATACGACAAAGCCCTTGAATCTTACCAAAAATCAATTGAGCTTCATCGTCAGCTCAATGAGCCAGAGCAGGTTGGAACAGTGCTCAACAATATTGGAGTGATGTTTATGTACATCGAAGATTACGAAAAGGCAATTTCATACTACGAACAGGCACTCGAGATCCAAATCGAAGAAGGCAATAAAAAGGAACTTGCCAACATCTACAACAATTTCGCTATCGTCTATGCCAATCAAGGGCTTCTTGATTCTTCGCTCACTTATTTTGAACGCTCTTATGAAATAGAGAAAGAACTCGACAACTTGAAGGGCATGTCGGAGTCGGTCAATAATATTGGCGCTGTCCTCTTTTACATGGGCGATACAGATGGCGCAATTGACGCTTTTTACAAATCATACGCCATCGATAGTACAATGGGCGATTTTCGGGGGCAAATAGCATGCATGACGAACATTGCCGAAATGCACAACGAAGCGGAAAATCCTAAAAAAGCGATTCCCGTATTAGAAAAAGCATTGTCGATGGCACGACAGATCGATTCTAAAACCGATATCGAAACGGCCTACTCAAACCTTACTGACAGCTATCAGCGCATGGGCGATTTCAAAAAGGCCCTTGAATACAGTATTAAATACTCAGAAGTAAGGGACACTGTGCTCGGAGAGCAACGTATGGCCGCCATAGCCGAAATGGAAACGAAGTACCAAACCAAGGAGAAAGAACAAGAACTTGTCATCAAAGACCTGGAGCTTAAAGAACAAGAAGAAGAAATAAAAGCACGCAATCAACAAGTAATTGGACTGACCATTTTGGCTGTACTACTCTTACTAGGGGCCTATTTTGGCTACCGTTCATACAAGTCTAAAAATGAGCTCAAAATGGAGCGCACGTTACGACTGGAAGAAGAGAAAAGGCTAGATGCCGTCATTGACGCTACCGAATCTGAGAGAAGTCGAATTTCAAAAGAGCTTCACGATGGAATAGGTCAGCAATTAACAAGCATTAAACTCGGCTTGGTCAAAACGGATTCAGGATCTCCTGAAAATATTAAAACCATTTCTTCAATAGCAGATGAAGCAGCCGATTCGGCTCGAACGCTTTCCCACCAAATGATGCCTAAAGCTTTGAAGGAAGTCGGGCTTCAAGCGGCTTTGATGGATATGTTCAATAAGAGCTTTGGTGTGAAAGATATACAGCACGACTTCACATGGAATTTTGATGAATCTAAAATTGATGAGAAGACTAAACTGGACCTGTATCGCATCGCTCAGGAATGGACAAACAACCTTTTAAAGTATTCAAATGCCACCCAGGCCGATATTCAGCTATACGCTGTAAAATCGCAGTTGGTATTCATGTTGAGTGAGAATGGCGAAGGATTTGATCCAAACCAAAGAACAGGCCATGGACTCATGAATATGGAAACAAGAGCCCGGAGAATGAACGGACAATTGAGTTTTGAAAAATCAAGTTCTCCGCAGGAATTTATCACGACAGTAAAAATCCCTGTAGCATGAGCGATGTAAAAGTCTTGATCGTCGACGATCACCAAATTGTTTCCGAAGGAATAGCTCAGCTTGTAGAAGAGCTAGATGGTTTTAGAGTAGTTGGTAAGGCTGAAAATGGTGCGCAGGCCATAGAGCTTATCGAGCTCCTAAAGCCAGAAATCACCTTAATGGATGTTGATATGCCCGTACTGAATGGGCTCGAAGCGACTAGGAAGATCAAAAGTGCTCAAATGGATACCAAGGTCATTATTCTCACCATGCACGGTGAACCCACCTTGATAAAGCGAATGATGGAGATTGGAGCAAATGGCTACCTTCTCAAGAATACAGACAAGGAAGACTTACATAAAGCACTGACACGTGTGAGTGAAGGCAAAACTTTCTTCAGCAGCGACGCGGCCCAGGCGATAATTTCTGGAGAAAACGCAGCAGAATCTAAATTTGCAGTTAATCAGGATAATGTGCTGATCTCTACCCTATCAGACAGAGAAATAGAAATCTTAAAGCTAGTAGCAGAAGGCCTTTCAAACAAAGAGATTGGCGACCAACTTTTTATTTCTCATCGAACGGTTGACACCCATCGAACGAACATGATGAAGAAGCTGAACATCCACAATACAGCAGGTCTCGTCAAACTTGCCATCAAAGGCGGAATTCTTTCCTAACTAAATAATCTACGTAAAATACCCTAGTAAATTAGGTCTAATGCCCTATTCCATGTCGGACGGGTGAGCTATTACTTTGTGTCGTATCGAGAACCAATAAGATATGACTACAGATTTCACACCAACAGTAGACAACCTGACTCCACGTGAGAAGGAAGTTCTCAAATTAATCGGAGAAGGTCTCACCAGCAAAAAAATTGCGACACTTCTCAATGTCAGTCCTAAAACGGTAGGAAGCCACCGAGCCAGCATAAGGAACAAACTCCGCGTGAGCAATGCCGCTGGTATGGTTCGATACGCAATCAAATTTAACCTGGTATCATGAAAGCTCTACTCGCACTCATATCTATGATTGGTTTAAGCCAGGTTTTGGCCCAGGGAACCAATATGGAATTCGAAAAGTTTGACGTCTCTCCTGGATCATACACCTTTCTTCATGCAGACATCGATCAAGTTCCCGGACAAGACAAGTACGTAATAAGCGCTACTCAGAGCTTTCCATTTTACGAAGTAGATGGGAAAAAGCCATGAGCTAGTCGGTGTTCACGATGTGGGCAACTGGTATGCGGGCTCACGACTATCTACCTCCACTACAGGAAAATATGTGCTACTCCAACAGCTGTTCTACCTCGACTTCTCTCCCAACAAAGACAGAGAAGTTCAATTTCAAGTGGTTGAGCTGGGATCTGGAAAATCAGTACTCAAGATTTCAGCAGCGCACGATGCAGAATTTCATCCCAACGAAGAAGAGCTAATTGTTCTGGAAGGAGATGACGTTTACTCCTACCCGCTTTCAGGTGCTGGAAAGAAGCGACTTTTTCCCGTGCCAGCTGCCACAAACTGTCTGGCTATATCGCCGGACGGAAAGCAAATAGCCATCTCACATTACCCTGAAGACGACTACCTAAATGATTTTCTAACAAAGAAGAGACAGAAGAAAAACTTCAAGCTCTACAAAAAGTTTCGTCAATGCGTCTCTGTATACAGCACCGATAGTTTTGAGAAGCTCTACACGGTTGATGACATGTTCGACATTCCTTATGTCTTACAATACGCGCCAAGAGGAGACTATTTGATCTGCTATTCGGTACCTCACACAAAAGTGGTTGCAAAAACGGGGATGAATGGCTCCAAGTATATCTCAAAAATTGACGCTAGCGATGGTCGCTGTCTTCCAGATGTAGGCTTTGTATCGAACAGTATTTACGAGCCAGACATTGAGTTCAGCCACAACATGGACTACATCGCTATCGTGACTACCAATACGAAATATCCTGAAATCTGGGTCTGCAACTTCCACACAGGAAGCATTATTGCTCGGTTCGAACTCGCTCAACGTCTCTTCGAAGGAATGAAAAAAGGTGAGATCCCAGCTGATGCCGGCCGGGTAGGAATCGCGTTCAGTCCCGACGATGAACAGATGTACATAACCAATGGCTCAATGATTTACAAATGGGAAAATACCCTACTAATATGATCATCCGACTAACTCTATTTACCACACTTATGTTTCTCTCTATCACAGGATTCTCACAAAAGGAAATGCACTTAACAGCAGAAGATGTAGAGGCTGCGGCTACTGCAGAACTCGATGAGCTTATGAGTGATCCAAAATTCTTAAAAATCCTAGAAAAGGAAGAAGTAAAGGGACAGTACACTTATCAAATAACAGTGAAAGAAAAAGGACAAATAGCGAGTATGCGGTTCTTGGAGAAATCAGAAAACGCAGACATCAAAGGCCAAAACTTCCTAAACAACCTTGTAAAAAAGCACAAGTTCAGCTTCAAAGTGCCGAAGGGCAACTTCTACAAATTCGATTACACATTCAAAATCTCAGAATAACCACAATCAAACACTAACTATCATGAAAAACACAATTCTCATTCTTGCACTAAGCCTTTTTGGCTTGCAGCTTTCTGCTCAGGAAGACATGCCGGCTATGTGGGAAACTAAATTGGGGCACGGCATCGATTTCTACGGCTGTGATAATGTTGACAGCGATGAATACAGCTATGCCGCTTCAGATAAGGAGATATCCGTAATCTCAAACGAAACTGGTAAGGTACTTTGGACAAAAAAATTCAAAGACATCGCCCCGCGACTCCGAAAAATTGATGACATCATTACCATCTGGAGTGCTCAAAAAAATCTTTTTGCTCGATCTCAAGATGGGAAAAGAACAAATAGCCGTAATCGACATGATTACCGGCGATCTGCTTTGGGAGTCTTCTGAGTACAAGCTCAAAATGCGTGAAATGATCAGCTACATTAAGGAAGAGAACGGGTTCTTGTTCACATTCAAGGATGTCAATCTATTTGTGGACGCCAATACTGGAGCTGAGCTTTGGAGCACTCAAAAGTTTAGAGGAACTATTGGGAAATACTACTACCAAGACGGTAAGCTAACTACAGTGAACTTCGTACCATCGGGGTTAATGGCCATTTTTTCTGGGTTTAAAAACCAAATTGCACAAATCGATATGAAAACGGGTGATATCCTTTGGGAGAACACCTATATCGGTCGTGCTGGTAAAAAGATTGTCACTGGCGAGTTCATGTACAGCATGGAGCGAATGGATGATCAGCTCATTCTCCATATGAACGGACTACAGGTATACGATTACAAAACAGGTGCCCAGCTCTGGAGCGCTGCATTCAACTACGAAATACCAGTAAAGAAACCTGGTAACGCAACCCGATTTGGCGTTTATGGGGCAGTTCCAGCGCCGGTTTTCACTGACGACTACATCTACATCGTAGACATGTCTGGAAAGAAGTCTCAATTCGTTCACAAATACCAACGTGGAACAGGGAAACTCGTTTGGACATCTCAGGAAATCTCTGGTGGGGCTCGCGTAGTGCCAAACCTCTACGTTGTAGATGGAAAGGTAATCCTTCAGATTGGTGGACTTGTTGAAATACAAGGTACATTCAAAGAGACTGGTACTGATGCTGCTGGAAACAAAGTAATTCAATACGTGAATCGCGTTTATGACGAAAACATAAAACCATGCGGAGTGCAGGCCTTCTCTGACGAAGACGGTCGACTCATTTGGGATTCAGAGCGATTCAAGAAAAGTATCACAAACATGTTTGTCTATAATGGCGAAAACCTGATAGTTTCTTCTGGAAAGGCTCTATACAGTATGAACATCCACACAGGAGATGTAAACTACGAAGTAGATGCCAAAAACGGAGGAGTTGGAAACGTTGTTCAAATTCTTGACTATCAGGACATGATCGTTGTGGTTGGAGAGAAAGGAGTATCAACGTTCAAGGTAGAAGATGGATCACTTGTTGCAGCAAATAAATACAAGCGAGCTTCTGTGGTCGATTACTCCGACAATATCTTGATTCTGGAGACTGCCAAGAATGACGTTGCAGCTTTCGACGTGGCTCACAACTGCAAGTATTGGTCATACAATGCCAAAAAAGGCAGTGGAAACGTACTAACTACAGATGGTGAACACCTATATGTCTTTGAGAAAAAATCAGTAACAAGGCTACACACGCGTGACTAAGTAGAACTGGCCACATGTTGAGCAAAAGCCCTCTGCTATGAGAGGGCTTTTTTATTTATCAAGCCACTCTTTAAATGCCCGGGTCTTATCGCGGCTGAGAACGATGTCTTCGTCACCCCAGTCTTTGAGCCTTAGTTTCATGCGGCTATTGCTCAGTGCGGTAATCTGATCGATTGCTTCATAGCGAACGATGTATTTCCGATTCACGCGAAAGAAAAGATCTGGATCGAGTAGGTTCTCCACTTCCTCCAGCGTAAAATCCACTAAGTAGTTCTTCCCTCCTGCGCTTCTCAGGTATGTTCCTTTGTTTTCACTGAAGACAAAGCTGATTTCGGCGGTATCTACTACACTAATCTTTTCTCCTATTCGCGAAACAAAACGCTGCTTAAACCGGTGCTGGTAATCGCTCTTGAGCAAACCATGCCACTTCTCTCCCAGTTCTGCAGCAGGACTCTTGCCCTGGCTTCTCTCAAACTTGGCTATAGCCATTTCAAGCTGATGCTTTTCTATCGGTTTTAGAAGGTAATCGACGCTGTTCAGTTTAAAGGCCCTTATTGCGTATTGATCGTATGCCGTGGTGAAAATTATTGGTGCATCGAGCTCCACATCTTCAAATATCTCGAAGCTGAGTCCATCGGCCAGATGAATGTCGAGAAAAACGAGATCTGGGCTGGGATTGGACTTAATCCAGTTTTTAGCTTCAGTGATCGTCTCAAGCGGTCCATGAAAGAAAACATCTCCCAAAATGGTCTGAACCTGCCTAATCAAGCGTTTTCCAGCCTGCTCTTCATCTTCAATTACGAGTATGTTCATGAGTGTTCTGTTTTTTGAATCAACGGTACATCCACAACGAAAAAGCCATTTTCTTCTTTCACAATCACTTCCCTATCAGTGAAGAAAGCACAGCGCTTCTTGATATTCTCGAGACCGATCCCCGACTCGGCACTTTCAACGTTTCTTCTCTGAAGGGTATTCTTGACTATCAATCTGTCGTCGTTTTGGATGACAAAGATATCGAGTGGAGATTCCTTTATGGCGATGTTGTGTTTAAACGCGTTCTCAATGAGTAATTGTAATGTGAGCGGGGGAATACAGTACTTCTTTGAGTCTTTGACTTCAAATGCAAAGTGAAACTTCTTCCCGAACCTAATAGCCTGGAGCTCCATGTATTTCTGCGCAAAAGCCACTTCATCATCCAAGTCAATCAACTCTTCGTTTTGCACATCCAGTACATAGCGGTAGATCGCAGAAAGCTTTTCGATAAAGGCATTTGACTGATCGGCATCTTCATACACCAGATTGCTCAATACATTGAGTGAATTGAAGAGAAAATGCGGGTTGAGTTGGTTCTTCAAGCTTTGGTACTGCCCAGCCAAGTGCTCTCTTTTGATTTGTTCTGCTTCTATAGCCGCTTGCTTCCATTCTATCAGGAAAGCCCGACTCGTGAAAAATACGGTAATCCCAAGAGCTATGTATGTGGGTAACTTCGTACTCTCAGCAATGTCACTCCACCCGATATTGTCGAAGGTGAAATAATCCCAAATGAAAAGGGCAAACAAGGTCCCGAGAATAAAGGAGACAATAAAGGAATAAACAATGACCGCCAGTAGATCGAAGAAAAAACGCTGAACGGGTTTCTCAAGCCAAGGAAACTTCTGATCGGAAAACCGAATAATCAGCGTGATTCCACCACTGAGGAGCGATGAGATCAAGAACGAGTAAAGCCAGTCGTCCCAAACCCCTTCGAAAAGTTCCCAGGAGAAGAAGCAATTCGGACAAAACGATAGAACCACAACTGTGGCGATTATCAAATTCACCAGAAAAAAACTTCCAAAAGCTTTCTGAACTCAAAAGCATCGTCCAAGATTCGGTTAAGGAAGTAAACGGTTTCTGGTCTATTCGTTTTCATGATCTGAAAATGGGTGCGGATTCGCCCGCACCCCAGTTTAATTTTGTTGAAAAGTAGTTGATTCTATTTACTCCCCACAATTTTGGAGAATATCTTCGGCTTGATCACGGCCCCAGGTTGGGTTAAAACCATCCTGTTTCTCCTGATCGTACAAAGGAATGCTCTTCTGAGCCAGAGCACAAGCCTGAGTAGGCTCACTTCCAAAAAACTGTGCTTGCCCCAGCTGCATTCTAGCCATCATAGTAGCCGCTCTTGGGTTAGTAGGGTCCATAGACATGGCCTTTCCAAAGCTCTGCATAATCATTGGGCTATACTGACCACCACGAGTCTGGGGGTCTGCTACCATCTTTGCCATCAGAGCGTATCCATTGAGTACTTCGAGCTCATCGTTTCCAGGGCTTAGCTTTTCAGCATCCTTTATTCGGCTCATGGCGCCTTCAATGATTGCATCTATTTCGGCGGTTCCTTTGGTGTAAAAGCTCTGGTGAATTAGGTTGAGTGCGGCGTAGTACTTTGGCAGATAATCGCCATCGGCTTGGGTAGCAATCCGATCAAAAGTATTAGCCACTTTCTGCAGATCTTCTGCCGAATTTGCTTTACCCATTTCAGTCAAGGCCTTACCCATAGCTTTTTGATAAGCTGGGCTTTGAGCCATCGTTGTAATTGTAATAAGAGCTGTTGCGATTGTTAGGATTATTGTTTTCATATCCATCTGATTTATTGTTCTATAGGTTATTTAATTGATTTGCTTGTTTATCTTTTGAAATCGTCCAAAAAACACCGATAAAGACAAAGCGATTTGCGGGTTGTACTTTCGGAAGCGATTGAAAATTTCCATTGGCGTCAGGCTCGGATGAATACGATTCACCGAACACATTTTCACGTCCAGTCACATTGTTGACCGCCACATGTAGAATAAGGTTCTGCTTGTATAGGTAGCTCCAGTTCAGAGAAAGCGATCCGTAGTTTGGAGAAAGTGCATTCATCTCCCCTGGTCGATTTGGATTCTGATAGGTATACCCGCTGTTTAGCGTCCAGGAGCCACCTACTTGAGATTTCAAGTCTGCGATCCAATACTTGGCCACCACAGAAAGATTGTGGCTTGGCGCATATGAAGGCTGAACTTCCGACTCAAAGCGTCCAAGCTGCCGGCGGCTGTGAACATAACTGTACGTGATCCAGAAATCAGCGTTCTTAATCAGCTTACGCTCGCGGTAGAATAAGTCAAATCCTTGAGCTACTCCTGTTCCATTAGACTGCGACTCACCATCTTCCACACGATAGAGCTGATCGTAGTTCTTTTGGTAAACTTCAGCTCTAAACGTGCGCTGATCATTGCTGTGCTGATAGCTCAACTGGATGTGCTCAGCTTCGCTGTGAAGCAAGTCGTTATTCCAGATTCGCTCATCAGGCTCCTGCCCCTGCGTGAATTGTCCGTAAGCGAATGATATCGTTCCTTCAGAATAAGGTTGGTATGCAGCCGCAAATCGAGGTTCGATAGATTTGTGATCGTTCAGCGCATCATAGACTCCACGCAAGCCACCTCGCACCGTAAACCGTGTTGAAACGAACCACTCTGCTTCCGCAAAGGCAGCCCCTGACCAACTGTCGTATCCAGCTTCCAGATTTTCGCGTACATCGGCTTGATCAAATGATCTGAAAAACCCTTCTGCTCCTAGTTTCACCTTGAAAGCTTCGCTTAGGTAGTTCGTAAACTTTTGCTTTATATGAAATAGGTTTTGATCTGTTTTATAGAAACTTGTATCCAACTCCACTTCATCATCATTCATACTCAGTGAGATTCCACCTTCTGCCAACCACGATTCTGAAACCGGCTTTTTGTAAGAGATATTCGCGAAGGCAAATTGGTTGTCGACTGATATTTTTTGTCCACGTGAATCATCTCCAGGAATAGGTTGCCAAATGGCCATCTTTGAGCTAGATCCCTGAAGAAACCCTTTGATCATTCCATCCTTTCCGAGTTGGTGGCGATATACTACCTGACCATCATAGGATGCAGGTGCCTTTTCCCAATCGAAGTTCTGCTTGATGATGTCCTGATAGGGCTCCAGATTCACGACACCTAGCTCAGCGGTCACCGACTGCTTCTCCCCCACAAAACTGCTCGAAGCGCTCACTCCTACAGTCATAAAAGAAAGGTCGGTTTGGTTTCGAACTGGTTTGTCAATTGACTCCAGAGAAAGTACCGATGAAAGGGCATCCCCATACTCAGCGGAGTAGCCACCCGTGCTAAAGAAGGTTCCTTTGAAGAGCGTCGGACTGAATCGATTTCTCGTCGGCACGCCTGCAGCAGTTGTACCGTATGCATTTCCAACTCTCAATCCATCGAAGAATATGGCCGTTTCTGATGCATCTCCACCCCGAACGAACAGCCGACCATCGTTGGCCACAGTTTGCGTGCCCGGTAGCGTATTTAAAGCACCTGTAACATCACCAAGGGCTCCCGCCGTAGTCAGGATGTCAAGGGGTTTCATCACTACCGACGAAGCTTTGTCAGATACTTCAATGGAACCCGCGGTGATGTTGACCGCATTGAGTTGGTTCACTTTCTCTTTGAGTGTTATTTCTAAGTCGGTATGTCCGACTAGCTTCTTCTCTACATCGTGGTAGCCAATGAAGGTGCACATGAGTACCAAGCTATCTCCTTCTTCCGTCTCGAATGAAAATGCGCCATTGGCATCAGATGTCGTTCCATCAAAGGTTTCTTTGATCCAGATATTCACCCCCGGAAGCGGGTTTTGGTGCTTGTCTTGAATCCGTCCTGAAACGATCACCTGAGCCAGGCTGTTTAGCGAAAGAATTAGCGCGATTATGGTTGTTAGTGTCTTCATATCTTGGTTATCGACGACTCAAAATTGCGGCAGGGACAAGGCATTCAATAATTATTCTTACCGAATCGACGTATTTGATGACTGAAGTGACGGAAAGTGTTCCTAAACCTTTTGAGATTTGAAGATTCTCATGGGATTAGTAAATTGATAAGCAGAACGATGGAATAAGCTTTTGCAAATGAGAGACTACAAATCAAAATTAGAGCCGGATAGATTCTATCATATCTACAACAGAGCGAATGGTAGTGAGCTATTGTTTCGCAACCCGGAGAATTATAAGTTTTTCTTGAGACGGTATAAGAAGTATATCACGCCAATCGTGCATACCTACGCGTATTGCTTGTTACCGAATCACTTTCACATGTTGGTGAGAGTGAAAAGCGAAATGGAGTTGCTTGAAATTTATGAGAGGAAATTGATGGGCCAGCACACAAACCTTCGAGATTCTTCAAAAAACCTTGGAGATTTTTCAAATCTCCAAGGTTTTATCGCAAGACAATTCAGCAATTTCTTCAATTCTTACGCGAAGGCCTACAACAAGCAGTATAATAGAATGGGCAGCCTGTTTATTCATGCGTATAGCCGCATCTCTATCTCCTCCCAAACCCAACTCAAAAACACCCTACTCTACATCCACCGAAACGCAATGGAAGCTAAACTCGCTACGAGTATGGATGGCTGGGAATTTAGCTCGTATGGAGAACTGGTCTCAAAAAGCGATACCTGGCTCTCCAGGCCTGAGTGCATAAAGATTCTTGAAGATCTGGAGAATTTTATTGAAGTGCACAAGCGCGGCAGGGGTTCGCGAAATGGTCTATTGTCCTGAGAAAGCACTTTACCCCTTCGCTTCCGCCTTACGCAAATCGGCGTAGCGCGGGTCTTCGATAAGCTTGACACGCTCCATGTAGCTCACTTCGATGCTGATGCAATCAAACTCTTCGATAACCCGCCCGCGAATGTGGTAGACGCCCCGCCCGCGAAAGGGGTAGCGCCGAATGATATCGGGAAAGTGTACCGTATCGAGAAAGGCGCCCCGAGCATCGGTAAAGTTTCCAAAAGCCATCCGGTCGCCCTTTACCGTTGTCGTGGTTTTGCGGGTCACGAGGTAGCCCAAGACTTCCACATCCCGCCCGATTAGGGCCGGCAGGCTTTCAGCCAACACACAATTTACTGGAGCACCTTCTGTCAACTCGAACGGATCGATTAGCGGAAAGCCAAGCAGCTCGATCTGATCGAAGGCATCTTCAAAAGCCGTGCGGGCCAGAGATGGTAGCTCGTATGTTTTGCGCGGTTCTTTAAACAAATCTGGCTGCTCCCAGTCCTTGCGCGCCATGGGATCAATTTTGAAACGCGCTTCCCAGAGCAGGGCGCGTTTGTGTTTTCCCGTAAACCGAAAAGCGTCGATTCGGATGAGTAAATCGATTTGCTCAACTCCGATGGGCACGCGGTCCAAAAAGTCTTCCAGGCTCTCAAAATCGCCGTCTCTACGCGATTTGAGTATGCGATAGACGGTCTCATCTTCCAAGGCGTGAATCATCCCGAAGCCCAGGAACACTTGCTTTCCGCGAATAACCGCTTCGCGAAGGCTGGTGTTGATGCAGGGAGCGAGAATCTTCCCTCCCTTCATCCGCGCTTCGTGGAGGTAAAACTCACGGCTGTAAAATCCACCACCATTGTTGATGGTAGCCACCATGTACTCAAGCGGATAGTGCGCCTTGAGAAAAAGGCTCTGGTAGCTCTCCACCGCATAAGACGCCGAATGCCCCTTGGCGAAGGCGTAACCGGCAAAACTCTCGATCTGTCGCCACACTTCGGCTGTAAGCTCTTGGGTGTAGCCCTTTGCGATGCAATTGCTAAAAAACTTGTCGCGGGCCTTGGCAAACTCTTCCCGGGAGCGAAACTTACCGCTCATCCCACGCCGCAGCACATCGGCCTCGCCCAGGGTAAGGCCGGCAAAGTAGTGCGCCACTTTGATCACATCTTCTTGATACACCATCACCCCATAGGTATCGGGCATGATCTTTTGCATAATGGGGTGAGCGTCATCGCGCTTTTCCGGAAAGCGGTACCGCAGAATAAACTCCCGCATCATACCCGATCGCGCCACCCCAGGACGTATCACCGAACTCGCCGCTACCAGCCCCAGATAATCCTTCACCTGTAGCTTTCGCATCAGCATGCGCATAGCGGGGCTTTCCACATAAAAACAACCGATGGCATCGCCATTTCGAACCAATTCGGCTACGGCTTTGTCTTCCTTAAAACGCTTGATATCGTGGATATCGATAGCCGGATCGTCGGGGTTGTTCTCCGCCACAATGGCTAGCCCATCTTTGATCTTTCCCAATCCGCGCTGCCCGAGAATATCGAACTTGTATAGCCCGATGTCTTCGGCTACCACCATATCAAACTGCACCGTGGGAAAGCCTTTTGGCGGCATCCACGTGGGCGAATAATTGGCAATGGGCTGGTCGGAAATCAGGATTCCACCGGCGTGAATGCTCAAGTGCGAAGGAAAACCGTGAATAAGCTGGCTATACCGCAAAACGAGAACCGAGAGCTCATCGAGCTTCGATGCGTCAAACTTTCCTGTGGTGAGCACATCGATCTCGGCTTTGGGAAGTCCAAACACCTTTCCCAACTCCCTGACCACGGCCCGGTACTGAAAGGTATTGTAAGTGGCCAGCAGCGAAACGTGGGGAAACCGCTCGAAAATATACCGCGTCACATCGGGTCTGTCGCGCCAGGAAAAGTCGAGATCGAAGTCGGGTGGATTCTTCCGGTAGAGATTGATAAACCGCTCGAAGTAGAGATCGAGTTCGATGGGATCTACATCGGTGATGCGAAGCACGTAGGCCACCATACTATTGGCGCCACTCCCCCGCCCCACGTAGAAATAGCCTTGCTCGCGAGCGTATTTGGTGATGTCCCAATTGATGAGAAAATAGGACACAAACTGCTTTTGAGAGATCACTTCCAGCTCCATCTCCAGCCGCCTGTGCACGTCTTCGCCCGCGTTGGGATAGCGGTACGAGAGATTCTCATCGCAGAGCTTCCTGATCAGGGCATTGTCTTCTTCCAGAGACCCGGTATAGGTGCGCTGGTTTTTGTGGGGATAGGCATCGCCAAACTCAAATGAAATGCGGCACTCCTGGAGAACCTGAATCGTATTGGCGATCAATTGTGGAAACTCGCCATAGACAGCCATCAGCTCATTGCGGTGGATCCACACATCTTCGGGGCTCCCCTCTTCCGACTTGGGAAGCATAGAGAGCAGCGTATTCTTGTCGATGGCGCGGAGCAGGCGGTGGGCGTTAAACTGGCGTTTGTTTTGAAAGCTAAAGGGCCGGTACATCACGAGTTTATCGCGGCGCTTAGCCCAGCCCGAGCGCGAGAGCCGCACCAGATCGCGGTGGTGCACGCCTACGTACTCGTACGGCTCCAAAGACATCTCGGGCCGGTCGCTCACTTGTGCGAAGGGATAGATCACGAATACATCCTTAAACTCGGGTGCCCGCTCGGGAATGGATTTTCCCGAGTGCAAAAACTCCGATAGGTAGGCGTTGATCTCCGCATAGCCTTTGGGACTTTTGGCCAAAGCCAAAAAACAGGGCGCCACCCCATTTCGAAAATCGATACCCACAATGGGCTTGAGACCCCGCTTCTGAGCAATGCGTACAAAATTGATGGTGCCCGCCGTCGAGTTGATATCCGACAGCAAGACCATGTCGTAATCGTTAGCCACAGCGAGATCCACTACTTCTTCGGGCGAAGATGTACCGTACTTAAACGAGTAATAGGAATGCACAGGAAACATGGATCGGGCTTAATTGCGACCCTACAAAATTACGCTCCCAAAACTACAATGACAATATTTTTAGCTTGATGTTTTTATTAGCCTTTTAATAAACTGAATAGAAAAAGGGTTAAACCATTCACGAATAATAAAGACCGGCCTTCCACGCATAAATAGAGTGCGTGAAACAAATTTCCTTCAGCCGATTCCCTCCGAAACATGTTCCGACTCAACAATTCATGTCCACCGCTGTTAGTCAATCACGGGAAGGACATCTGCTAAATGCAAGAGAATGACAGCGGCGTTTACAAATAAATTTTTGGGGAAGAAAAAAAGCGCTGCCTTCAGTCCATCTTGAGTAAATTCACCTAAATACCTTAGGGTAAAACCAATTAAAAGAAAGATCATGACACAACTATTTGAAACAACAGCAACGGCCACAGGCGGAAGAAACGGCCACGTAAAAAGCGAAGACGGACTTATCGATATGGAATTGCGCGTTCCTACCAAAATGGGTGGCGATGGCGGAAGATACACCAATCCAGAACAGCTCTTCGCAGCTACCTACTCGTCCTGCTTTGATGGAGCCTTGAACCTGGTAGCCCAAATGGAGAAAGTCAAAATAGAATCGACTACTTCAGCAACTGTGGGATTGGCTAAATCGGATGACAACAAGTATGGGATTACCGCAAAGATCGAAGTCGCTATAAATGGCGTAGATGAAGCCAAGGCGAACGAACTCCTTCAAAAAGCGCATGAAATTTGCCCCTACTCACGTGCCATTCGCGGAAATGTTGATGTTCAGGTTTCTCTTAAGCAGCAGGTGGCAAACTAGAAACGTTTTCTATTCAAACAAAAAAGGTCGGCCCCTAAGGGTCGACCTTCCATGCTTAAATAACGCATGTAACGAATAATCTATTGGCGGACGATGCGGTGCACCGCGGCCTGGTATCCTTCCACTTCTATCTCGACAAAGTACACACCCGACTCGAAGCGAGACATGTCAATTTCGGTCAAACTGTTTGAAGGATTTGCCGAAGCTAGTTGCCTACCTGAAATGTCCCAAATCCGAATGCGGTCTGCTATTAGATTCTCAAGGGCGATGGTAAGCGTAGACGAAGTCGGGTTTGGATAAACCGATGACTCAAAGGAAGAGAGCTCTTCAAGTCCGTCAACATCCTGGTCAGAGAAGCAGATATCGAGCTGCCAATTGTCCAAAGAGCCACCGTTTCCGGCTACGGCATCCACCACTTTCAAAGTCCACTGCCCCATGGCATTCTCGCCGTTGAAAGCCGTTAGAGCTTCAGCTGGAACATAGGTGCCACCATCTGTAGCGGGACAGGCAAAATCGAATTCCAAAGCATCGTCATCAAAGCTAAAAGCAAATCCTTCGGTATCTCCTCCGATGTTGTCGATCAAGAGCGTTCCGTCTTCGTAATTCATCATCACGGCGGGAATGTTAATCTGACTAGACGTACCGCCCATATTGAAGAATCCATCGCCGGGAATGTTATTGACAATAATCACACCGATGGCTCCTGCGTCCTGTGCGTTGAGCACCTTGTCAACGAATGGACAGTTTCCACGCATAATGATGGCAATGTTTCCATTGATCTCATCGCCATTTACAGCCGCATTACAGAGCTCTTCCGGATTTGCCGATCCGTCGAGGGCCTGCACAACGCTTCCACTCAAACCACCCGCAGGAATATTTCCACCAAAAGCGGCTGCTCCAGAAGACTCGTAAGATCCAGCTATAACGCCTGGTGTCGAAACGTCTACATCACCATTAGACTCGATGGTCAAATTCAATCCGCAGATTCCATTTGCAAGAACGACTTCGGTACCCATCGGGCTAATCAGGCTGAAAGTAAGTTCCGGCATTTGCGGGTGACTTCCTTCCACATTCAACACGTTTACTTCGGCCACCACAGCTTCTGTCTCAATATTTATTTGAGAGAGAATCTCAGCTGGTTCGTTGTCTGGGATCAGGGTTTGAGTATCGTTGATATCCGTTTCACAAATGAATGTCGTGAAATTGAAATCAGCAGAAGGCGCTGAAGTAGCACAAGAAGTAACATTCATCACACGCCAGAAGTAAGTGGTTTCAGAATCTAAACCAGAAGCGATTGCATTGGCTTCAGTCAATCCTGTTTGTGTCTCCACAATATTGGTGAAATCTTCATCTGTAGCTAGCTCTAATGTATAAGTCATTCCGATGGTCAGATTATCTTCCCACGCTAGAATAACATCGAGCGGCAAGGCCACAGCTCCATTTTCGGGAGTGCTCAAGGTAGCTGGCTGTGGATCGGCATCTTCAACGGCTATCTGAAAAGTGATATCATTGGTGAAATCCCCACTCGTACCTGTTATAGTAAAGTTGTAAACCCCAACTGGTGTGTCGTCTAGCCCGTTGATCGTTACTTCAATGGCATCGCCCACTACAGCTACGTTCTGACTTAAAATGTGATCTCCATTTGTAGGTTCTTCAGTTACCGAAATGTCGATCTCATCACCAAAGACACCAATTTCTTCGATGTCAATAGTAAAGTTCACTTCATTGCCTTGACAGAGCTGCTCACCCTGGAAAGCCGTCTCGAAATAGAACCCATTCTCTATGGTATTGATTTCAAAATCATTGTTGGAAACATCAAAGAAGGTACCGGCTGAGTTCATGACCATCACACGGGCGTCTTCCGTATCGATGTTAGGCACTTGGATGGTGAGCTCACCATCGTTTTCGGTATCATCGGCTAGAACAATATCGTAGGTCTCTCCCCCGTCAATTGAAAGAAATACGTCAACCAAATCGGCGTTAAGCGGTGCGGCCGTGGTATTGGCTACATCCCAGGTGATCGTTTCAAAATCGAAGGCATCCCAAGAGATACCAAATGCACTTGGGTAAGTCACTACGAATGGTCCGGCTTCAGCTATAGACTGCACTTCAATATCATCGTATTGGGTACATCCAGCACCCACGGCATTGTCTCTTACCGAAACTCTAAAACTCATATCACGAGCTACTGTTGGCACTACTTCCCAAGTAAAAGGTCCGTTGCTAGCCAGCGTTTCTAAACTCGGGAAATAGCGAATTGAGTCTGGTGTCGGTGAATTTGATCGGAAGTTTGGTCCACCCGTCGATGTACCAACTGGTGGTTGATCAGATATCTCAATATCCATTTGCTCCCAGCAGTAAGTCAACGAATCGCCATCGGCATCAGTTGCTGGAGCGGCCAAAAGAAAAGGCGTACCAATCGGGATATACTGAACATCTGCGAGATCGTCTATCTCCGGAGCCACATTGTCAACTGGTGTCACCGCGGGACAATTGTCACTCGAAATCTCTATACCGATTTCACGCATATTCACACCGTGAAAGTGGTCATCACTATTGTTCTGAACGTTTGGATTACAAATCCCAGCGTATGCCATGATTGAAGACCCACTCCCCGGCTCCACAGCCGTGCTATTGTTTCTGTTTCCACCGCAGGCATTGTTGAAGCTGTGGTTTCCACCAAACTGGTGCCCGAGTTCGTGTGCTACGTAGTCGATATCAAAAGGGTCACCGACAGGTGCCGCGCTTCCTGTTACTCCACGAGCTTTAGATCCATTCGAACATGTAACTCCTAATCCGGCAAGTCCACCGCTATTGGTTCCAAATACGTGACCCACGTCGTAATTGGCCGACCCAATCACATTGTCCACATTGGTTTGATTCTCACCAATCATCGCACCAGGGTTTCCATTGGTATAGGGGTCAGAACCCGAATTGGTGTAAATGATATCCGTCACATTGTCGATAAGCGTAAAGCTCACTCCAAAATCTCGCTCGTAAACTCCGGTAACTCGGTTCATCGTGGTGATCATCGCAGCCAGGGCGTCTTCTACCGTTCCGCCGTGAAAGGATGTGTATTCGCCCGTAGCAGCTACAGCCAATCTGTACATTTTGAGCTCGCAATCGTTGTAGGGATTTCCGGCCTTGGCCTGGTCTTGGTCTACGCTGTTACGACCATTTACGTGGCAGTCCATCGACTTATCTGTATAAAATGCGCTTCGCTCATACACCATGTAAACGTTGGTTTGGTTCTGATAAACCGGATCAATGTAAACCGTCGATTTTCCAGGTCTCATAAGCATGACGCGAAGTCCTTTAGGCGAAATATCGAGTTTTCCCCATGTATTTCGGCCCATTGGTGTCACTACGTTAAACGAGCGGATAGATGGATAGGCTTCTTTCAGACCCTGTGACATAGTGGTGTTCTCGTTCAAAACGAGATCCATAAATCCACCGTTCACAGCGGGAAGCCTGATCAGATCTCCGTCTTGAGCCGCAAGTAAGCTCGCATAAATGGCATTAAAGTCGAGTTCGTAGTAAGCAGCTTTCGTAGCTCTAATTTGCGGCTCGTCTGCCGAGAGACTGATCGCGGTAACTTCATTAATCGCCGACCATTGACTCTGATCTACAGCATAGTCTTGAGCGGCTAAGGAATTGATTGTTAAAAAGGAAAAGCAGAATACTGCCCATTTCAGGGTAGAAGGTATTTTCATTGGTTTCAGATTTTGACCCCAATATAACACCTTTGCTATCTAATGGTTTGTCATTTGGATGACAATATTGGACGGGAACTGCGGTTTTACTCGGTTCGTTGAGTGGGATAAAATCCCCTGATATGTCGCTCTACTACGCGCTTCGTGTCGTCTGTCAGTTGAATGAGCACTTCGTGATCAGGAGTCAAGGTGACATTGTTCATGGCGTACCCTAGGACTTCCACGTAGGCATATTCCAATGCCGAGACTTGATGCGCAATATCGCCCTGGATAATCTGGACACGCTGATTGTCGAGGTAGACTTTAATATTTTCGGCTACTGACTCATCTCCACGTAAGGCCAGTCCTTCGAAGGCGGAAAGCGATACCACAATATTCTCGTGATTTACCAGGCTATCTAGCTGCGAAGTGGTCGCTTGGGTCATAAGCTCCTTCCGACGAACAAAGGCTTCTGATTCTCCACCACCTTTACCGACTATTTCCGTTCCAATGAAATTGTCAGCAGCAACAGCTTTGACCAATGCCGTCAAATCAGATTGGGGCATTTCTTGAGCTTCTTTAGTGGAATTGCAGCCAATGAGCGCCAGAATTAGGAAGATGTAAATAGTTCGAGTCATGCGTCAAAGAAAAGAAAAATGCGCCCCAATTATACCGTCGCTTTCGCTGTGGCCTAAATGCAGGGCGCATTTCCTAACCAACCAATAAATGAAACTACAGAGCTGATTTAAATGCGTCGACCTGCACGTCGAACGCTTTCTTCAAGTCTGTGTCTGTAATACCATTATCAAAATTCTCGCCAAACTTTGGCAGTGAGAAACTCGCCACTACATTTCCACCTTGGTGGGGAAAGGAGTTGAGCGCAATTCCCAGAACACTTTTTGCCCCCCTTCCACCGGGAGATGTGGACATCAGAAACATGGGTTTGTTTGACCATCTGGGATTTCCCAATCGAGACATCCAATCGAAGATATTTTTGAATGCCGCGGTGTAAGCTCCATTGTGCTCCGCAAATGAAATAAGCACGCCATCAGCGTCTTCCAGAAGTTTTTTGAAGCGCTTTGCGTGATCTGGAATTCCGTTTTCTCTTTCGCGATCAATAGAATAAATCGGCATCTCAAAATCATTGAGATCGATGTGAATATGCTCTACTCCTACCTGCTCACCAGCCCAAAAAGCCAATTGCTTGTTGATCGATTTTCGGCTGGTACTGGCTCCGAAAGTGAGTACTTTCTTCATAAGCGCTATTGTGAATTTTTATGAACGTCAAACATAATTCAAATTAGTCCAGATAGGAACCTGGGTAATTTTAACATCATGTGTGCAGAAAAGCTACGACTGTGATGGCTTTTCCGGTCGGTCTGGTTTATCGGGCTGATCAGGCGTTGACTTCGGCTTGTCTGGCGGATCATTGTTCGGAATGGTCGAATCGTTTCCATCTCGAGATGCCACGTATTTGGGCGATAAGATCTCTACCCCAGCTTCGGCGAATATGTCCTGAATCTGCTGGTGAAGTAATGAGTTGACCAAGTCTTTGTACAAAGGTCTTTTGCTGTACCCGTTTATTTGATAGGCCACAGAATAATCGTCCAACCGTTTCTGCAGAACAAAAGGCTCCGGCTTTTCTTCGATGTACTCCGTCTCCACGGCGGCTCTCAAAAGCAAGTCATGGACCTTTCTCCACGGAACGTCGTACCCGATGGTGACTTCGGTAAATAGAATCACTCCCCCGTCATCGAAAGACCGGTTGTAATTGACGATATGCGCATTCAGTACATTGGCATTGGGAAGTGTGATGTATTCGTTCTTCGGGGTTTTGATTCGGATGACGAAGAACGTCTTCTCGACAATCTCTCCTTCTACATCTCCAATCTTAATCCGGTCGCCGATTTTGAAAGGACGCATATAAGTCAAGACAAGACCCGCTACAAGATTACCTACTACAGATGTGGATCCAATCGAAAAGATAATACCTATAAAGACCGAAACTCCCTTAAATACTTCAGACTGAGCACCCGGCAGGTATGGAAAAACCATAACGATACCCAATGCGATAATCAGGATGCGAATGAGTGAAAAAGTGGTATTCGCCCAATCGGGATAAAACCCATGGATCCTGATTCTACCCAGCTCTACCCGGCGCGCAAATAGCCTCATGTACTTCAGGATTGTCCTGAACACAAATACGATCACGATGATGGTGAAGAGCTTTGGTATATAGGCCAGGAAGGAACGCCCCATGCTAATCAGGGGATTGTAGACATATCCGAATAGTTTGTATGCAATGGGCTCCGTGGCCGGGAAAAGACTAAAAATGACAGGAAACGTCACATAGGCTAAAAGAAGCAGCAACAAAATCCGAACGATAGATGTAATCTTGTAAGCCAGTTCAAGCTCATCTTCAGCGTCGAGAATCTCAAATTCTTTGACCTTTATTCCCTTCAGGTACTTACCCTTTCGCTTATCTATGAAGGCGTTCACCCTTCTAAACACCAACTTGAGCAAGTAGTTGAGAATGAAAATGAACAGAAAGAGAATACCAATCGACATGGCGTATTGGATGAAAGTCTCCTTCTGCGAAATATTCTTTTGGAAATTGGCTTCAATAGCTTCTTTGGTTTGAAGCGTCAATTCATCCAGGCTTTTATCGTGTGCATTTGCTTCTGCTTGAGATAAACTGAGCAAAAGCTCATCTCGAAATCGAATTTCACCATGCTTTCCATCAATCCACGAAGATTTGATCGAGTCTTCGCCTGGCACAAAATTACTTCGCGCATTCTCCAGTGATTCTGACAATACCTTTGCCCGCTGTCTTACGCTAATGTCGCCACTACTGGTATAAATCCGCAAAAGAGTATCGGATTGGACAACTACGGGGTAACCGTTTTTTGAAGTGACTACCTGAACTTGATCGGTTTCTGTGGTGTCCTTTCCATTCTGGGCAAATGCCAAAGAAGAAAATCCGGTCAAGACGATGGTCAAGAATATGGCTAGGAAACTTGAGTGTTTCATTTAATGGTTTCGCGAGGTTTGGGAAATCAATATAGGAAAATCGATTGAGTGAGATTTTGGAGCTTAGTGAGGCCCTCCTACTCAATGGGCAAATTATAGACCAGTCGAATACTAGTGAAAAGGCCAGGATCAAACTGGGGATTAAGGGGTTCACCCCGGTTATCTCCGATTCTTATTAAACTAATCCGCGCATCGATTTTCTCGCTTTTGTCATATTGCTCGTAAGCGCGGCCAATGGCATATCCAAACCGCAGCTCAGCATGAAAATTCCCAAACAATCGCTGGCGTCCGAAAAGAGCCAGATCTATGCTACGCCTTTCCATGTATGAATTCGCATAGCTTTCTTTAGAAAGATCGTATGAAGTAATCAATCCAAAAAAGCTAAGCCCGGTAATTGTATTTGGATTGATTTGATAATTGAGCTTTCCGTAAATAGGTAATAGTCCAGAAAGGGACCACTTCGGTGAAATTTTCCAATTGACATCAATCAAAGGTACAAACAGGGCTCCAGACCATTCTCCATTATACATGACTCCATACCGCATAGTCAGCTTCTCGCTATACTTGTGCTCGTACATTCCGATGGCACCCCACTGCCATGATTCGGCAGTAACCCGCCTAAAGTCGGTCATTAATCGCGGAACGAATAAAAGGTGGAAGGCATTTGATTCATTGGTTCGATAGATCAGACCAGATTGAAGAATAAAAGCATAGAGATCAATGGGGTCGGGATTAAAATCTGAGCCTACTATGTCGCCTAAAACCCTGGACTGGGTGTATGTCAAACTCGAAAACCAAATCAGTTTGTCACTGAAGATTATGGGGGCTTTTAAGTTGACGAGCCCTATCGCTTCTTCTGCCTTAGCACTCTCCTGACCTGCGTAGATTGTCGGAAACCCATAGCGCCCGGAGACAGTCGCTAAATCGATTGATTCCTGCGCTAGAGCACAAGGCAGACTTTGCACCAAAACTCCAAGTAAAACTAATGTCCTAAAAAGCTTCAACGATTCCATGCTGTTCCAACAGTGATATAGAAAGCGAACTGATTTTCTCCATCAATCGGGTCTTTTTCCGACCAGGCAAAGTCAACTCCTGCTTGAAGATTAAACAATCGCGCGAGCAAATATCTAAATCCCGTTCCACCTGCCCAAACTCCATCATCAAGCTCGAAATCGGCTAGCTCTGGGCTGTAGAGTCCTACCCCACCAAACCCAAGCAAACTCCACCGCTTGTATACGCGAACTCTGGCTTCAAACTCCGTGGTATTCACGAATTCTCCTTGATATCGCACACGCTTTATTCCACGCATGTTTACACCCGGTATGACGTAGAACGGAGGGTTGTCAAAGACGACATCCACTTTATTCCTAAACCCCAAGAAAAGTCGATTTTCAACAACGGGTTTGTATGCAACGAAATCTGTACTAAAGTTTCCATAAGCAAGGGTGGATCCTAAAAACTCGGGATAAAACCTTAGCTGGTTTCTCCATATAATCCCTTTGTTGGTGGAGTATATATTGTCCCTACCGTCAAAAGAGACTCGTGCGCCTATACCACTACTGGTCACTTCAATTTTAAATTGATTTAGAATCGGTTCAAGTACAGGGTAGCTCTCTATGTTGTCAAGAGACACTTTGTTTTGCATAAAAATGTACTCACCACCGGCAAACCATTTTGAATCGCCCAGCCGAAATTCCAGGCTCTGTAAAAAGAACAAAGAACTCATTGAAGTATTCAAAGGGATTTCTGCGCCAAGTCTATCAAACAAGTAGAAAGTGAGTTTGGGTTCGGCATAGAAGATGCTACCGCGATATCTAATTTTACCGCCTTTCCAAAATCCCAAATGTCCAGCTCCAGCATACCACGAATTATTCTCGGTAACTCCCCCACCCATATAACTGATATCGGGTTGTGAGATGGTCTGATCTACATTTTCCTTTTTGTGAAAATAAGCGACCATCATTCCACCACCGTAACCCACCGCTGGCTCAGTGATAATGGTTGGCACCGGCATGAAGCCAGACACAGATAGAAGGAAATTGCTCATATCAATCGCCCCGTCAGTACTGTCTCGAAACGTGTTTGCACTTTCTTTTTGCCCATTAGCCATGGAGATCAATACGAGAAAGGCTGATAGAAAAAGTACGCAACGCATGCAGGAAGTGAAGATTCAGTTTCTAGCAGTTCAATTTAAGATATTAATCGCTGCATTCAGGAATCGATTTTGCACAAAGGAATGTAACTAGAATATTCAGGAAGGTCTCACAATACCTATTTCGATTCAAATATATTTGTCGGCCATGAATAAGGCCTTTGGCATTCTCATTCTGATCTTTTGCTCACTGACACTCAAAAGTCAGAGCAACCAAATCCATGCGTTTAAAACCGACAGGGAGATCACGCTGGATGGTGAATTGACCGAAAGCGTTTGGCACAACGCTCATGCTATTTCGCATTTCACACAGCGCGAGCTCGACCTTGGAGAACCTTCCACCCACCCTACTAAAGTGGCCGTAGCCTACTCAGATAAGGCCATGTATATCGGAGTTTGGTGTTACGATAGCCAGCCAGATAAGATTGTTGCCAAGGAGATGCAACGCGATTTTAATTTCGGACTTGACGACAACTTTATCGTGGTGCTCGATACATACAATGATGACAGGAATGGATTCATGTTTGTGATCAATCCCAATGGCGCCCGAGCTGACCTGCAGCTGTTTAACAACGGTGGAAGCAGAAATTCATACTGGAATGGTGTCTGGGATGTCCGCACCACCATTGCAGCCGACGGTTGGTTCGCTGAAATAGAAATCCCTTTCTCCACACTCAAATACCGGGCTGATGTCGATGAGCAAGTGTGGGGCGTAAACTTCGAAAGAAATGTGCGCCGAAGTAGAGAGCAAGTGCGCTGGCAAGGCTGGAATAGAAATTACAATATCGACGACGTAAACCAGGCTGGAGATTTGCTCGGAATCAAGATTCTCAATCAAAAAGGCTTTATCGAGATCAAACCTTATGGATTGGCGGGTGCTGAAAATAGAGACAACAAAGTAAATGGCGTTGGCGATATTGGTGGTGATATCAACTACCTGCTCTCTCCTACATACAAGCTCAATCTCACTTTCAATACTGACTTTGCCCAGGTTGAAGCCGACGGGCAACAAATAAACCTGAGTCGATTTCCTTTGTTCTTTCCAGAGCTTCGAGAGTTTTTTCTCGAGGGTGACGACTTCTTCGATTTTGGTTTTGGTGGAAATCGAATCACCCCATTCTATTCGCGAAGGATTGGCTTGAACAACGATTTTGAAACGGTTCCCATATACGCAGGAGCTCGAGTGCTTGGGAAGGAGAAGAATTCAACACTTGGGGCCATGTCTATCCAGACAGGTGATGACGGAATAAACGAAACAACTAACTACAGTACCTTGAGCTGGCGGCAAGATGTAGGAAAACAGAGTGTGGTTGGAGCCATGACCACCAACAAAATTACAGACGGAAGGTGGCACACCACCACCGGAGTAAACGGCCGCTACTCTACTTCCAACTTTTTTGGAAATCGCAATCTTGAAATTGGTGGAGCCTTTATTCAAACGTATAACACCGATGATGGGTACGACTCCAACGCCTGGGCTTATCGGGTATTTATGAACTACCCAAACGATAAGCTGAGAATCTATTCTTCTATGCAAAGGAGTCCTGCTCCATTCGAGCCCGAAGTAGGCTTGATGAGAAGGCGGGATTTTAGAGAATACTTTGGAACGGTAAGTTTTCACCCACGTCCCAAGAATGCCCTAAAGTGGATCAGGCAATTTGACTTCTCTCCCGCATCGGTTACATATGTGCAAGACAACCCTACTGGAAACTTGCAATCATTCGAATACAGCTTGCGATACCTTGGCTTCAACACGCGAAAAGGTGAGACCGTATCGCTGGAGTATCAAGTGATCGCTGAAGGTTTGACATCCGATTTTGAGATTTACGAAGGGGTGACCATCCCGCAAGGTGAATACTGGTGGGACCGATGGCGAGCCAACTTCTCTACCTTCAACGGAAGATCGCTTTCCCTGAATACATCTTTTTCGGGAGGTGAGTTTTACGATGGAACCTCGTTTCAGAGCACATCAACTATTCTCTGGCGTACAAACAAGTACCTGACCATCAATTTGCGTTACGAGAAGAACATCGTTAACCTTCCCTACGGTGATTTCGAAACGGATTTAATTTCTTCCAGACTCCGCTACGCCATAAATCCCAGAATGTTTGGGTCTGCATTGGCCCAATGGAATACGGCTCAGGAAATTCTCAATTTCAATTTTAGGTTTCAACTCATCCCGAAGATCGGGACGGACTTTTTCCTAATCGTCAATCAAACGGTCGATACGCGAGGCTCAAACTTCGATGCTGAAACCACGACCGTTCTCGCCAAATTGATCTGGCGATTTGTGATATAAAAAAGGCGCCCTTTTCTCAAAAGACGCCTTCATAAAAATACCGCTATTGATTACTTCAATGGCACAAATACCATAGCTGAAGCATCTCGATCGTGATAAAGGTGAAGCTCATCACCTCGCACTACGTAGTTATTGAGTGTAGGTAGTGTCTTAACAAACTCGTCTTCAACCCCCATAAATCCACACATCTTTTTCGTCATGGCTAGATGGCCAAATTTTATAGTACCATCTGCTTCTGAATTTGCATATGATCCATTGAAAGAGTTGCAACCTGCATTTCCACGGGCAGTTCCGTCTTCGCCGAAGAAAAGAACGACTTTACTGTTATCCTTGTTTGGGTTGATTTCTTTCCCATTCATCGATTCTAAAATCCACTTATTCTGGCCCAAAACCATGGTATTCTTAACGCGTTTCAAAACAGAAAATTCACTTTCCGAATCATAGCTCTTCATCACATCTCCATCGGTCTTGAACCTCTGTGGTGATTTTGAATCAGGTCCTAAGACTAAAGATCCATCATCTTCGCTAAGCCACTTATACATACCAGACTCTACTACATCGGGAATGCTAGAATCAGCATACTTGGTTACGAGCATATAAGTCATATCATCTGAGAGTGTAATTTGTCGCTTGGCATTGTCACATCCCTTACAATCTCGCTTCGCCTCGTACGTCCCCATGAACTTTTGATACTCCGCTGAAACTTCCTCTGAAGAAGCACCACCTTTTGATTCTGACTTGGATTCCTTGGCATGATCATGGCCTTCGTGCCCTTCCTGACCCTGATTCATCTGCTCTGTCTGGTCTCCACCGCTAGCATTTGTCTCGGTACCTGATTCGCTTCCACAAGAAGCTAAAACCGCCAGGGCAATAGCCCCGATATAAAACTGAGTTTTCATTTTCTTTCTGGTTGTTTGGTGATTAAAAGTATAAATAAAAAAGGCCTTCAATCGTTTGAAGGCCTTTGATTTTAATATTCTGCACGATTAATGAGCTTCTGAAGTTTCTTCCATTTCTGGCTCAACAGCTTCAACAGAATCAGTCATCATTTCTTCAGCTTCTTCCATTGATACTTCTTCCACTTCCATTTGCTCTTCTTCGGTACCGTGATCATGTCCTTCATGAGAATCTTCCATCTCAGTTTGAGCATCAGTAGAATCTGTGGCTGGAGTTTCTCCACCACCGCAGCTAGCAAGTCCAAGAACGAGTGCTGTAATAATCGCGTAAGTCGTTTTCATATTCATTTTTATTTAGCCCAAAGCTAAAAACAGGAATCTGTGAATACGCTGCTGCTCTTGTCGGATATTAACAAGTTGAAGTTAGAAGCTTAACGCTTCCTTCCCTGACGACCTGATCCCTTTTTTCCGCGTCCACCCGGCTTTGGCTTACGGCCTTGTTTAGGTGGTCTCGATAAGGTTCCGAGCGCTTCAGACCCCTTTTGCACTTTGATGCGTTGGTGTCCAAACTGGGTTCCATTCATAGCCCCTACTACCGCCGCTGCGTGTTTGGCTTCAACATCGATTGACGATGCGTGCGTCAGAATGTCTATTCGTCCGAAATTAATAGAAGAATTGCTCATTACTTCGTTGATGATTCCCATCAATCGAGCTGGATTCATATGTTGCTTGCGACCGATATTAAAATCGAGACGGACAAATTTTCCTGGCTCATCTCTTTCGCGATCTCTTCTTCTTCCCTGTCGATCTGATTTAGATCCAGACTTTGATTTATCTCGGCTAGATTTTGGATCCATATTTAAGTCCCGATCATCGGAGCGATCGCGGACGGCTTTCTGATAAAGCCATTTGGTCAATTGCTCAATCAACTCTTCGCGCGACATATCTTCCAATGCCAAATGAATGTCAGTAAGCAAACCGCTAATCGAAACACCCTTCAGCTCGGCGCCAAGGAAACTCTCAACCTGACTCATAACCGCCAAGCGTCCTATATCGACGATGCTCGGCACCTTTTTGTAAGTGAATTTCTTGGTTGTCATCTTCTCGATAGCTTTCAAACGAGAAAGCTCACCGCGCGTAATGATGGCGATGGAAATTCCACTCTTACCCGCTCTTCCTGTACGACCACTTCGGTGTACATACACTTCAGGGTCGTCTGGCACAGCGTAGTTCACAACGTGTGTCAAATCATCGACATCGATTCCTCGTGCGGCAACATCGGTTGCAACCAACAAGGTAACTTGCTTTTTGCGGAATCGCGCCATCACCCTATCCCGCTGTTGCTGGGTCAATGATCCATTAATGGCTTCCGCCGGATACCCCATTCCCATAAGTTGAGAAGCGAGCACATTCGTTTCGTCTCTAGTGCGGCAAAAAATCACACCGTATATATCTGGAATGGAATCCAGAACGCGCTTTAGCGCTTCTAGTCTATCGTTTGGCTTAACAAGGTAATACTCATGCTCTACCGATGAAGCACCTTCATTACGACGAGCAGTTTCAATGCGGTGAGCATTCTTCATGTACTTTTTTGCAATCGACTCTACCTTAGATGGCATAGTTGCTGAAAACAACCATGTCGATTTTTCCTTTCTCGTAGCCTGAAAGATGAACTCGAGATCATCCTTAAATCCCATATTGAGCATCTCATCCGCTTCGTCAAGAACGAAACATTGAAGCTCGTCCAGAGCTAGGACTCTTCGCTTGATCATATCAACGACACGTCCCGGAGTACCAACTACGATATGGCTACCGCGCTTCAGCGATTTTGCCTGCACGTGAAGTGGCGCTCCACCGTACACAGCGGTAACTTGGGTACCATCCATGTACTTGGACAGGTTCTTAAAGTCGTCAGTGATTTGAAGGCAAAGCTCACGCGTAGGACAGAGAACCAAAGCTTGAACATGGCGTTCTGATACGTCGAGGTGATGTAGCAAAGGAAGAGCAAAAGCCGCTGTTTTTCCCGTCCCTGTCTGCGAAAGTGCAATCAGCGCTTCAGGCAATTCATCCAAGAAAGTCAGGGTCTCTTCCTGAATTGGGGTTGGAGTTTCGTAGCCCAGGTCATTGACGGCGCGTACTAATTCGGCACTTAGTCCTACATCTGAAAATCTTGTCATACTGTTGGGATTATATTAGGCCACTTGCACCAAAAAAGTGTGAACCTAAGCATGAAGTTAGAACCGAGCTCCATGCCAAGTTCCATAAAGTATTTGTGGCCGCAAAGGTAGTCAATTCTTTTTGCTATAACTACGGTTAAAATCTATCAGCCAAATGATTGTATCTTGGCAGAAATAAACGAACTATGACTTTTAGGTTTTTTACCTTTTTATTCTTCGTTTCCATCACCTGCTTTGGGCAAAACCCCAATTACGATAAGGCCTTGGCTGATTCATTGGGAGCTGATGATTATGGGATGAAGACTTACACTTTCGTGATTCTCAAGACCGGTCCTGCGAATATTACGGATAAAGATTCCCTTGACTGGATGTTTCGCGGACACTTCGCGAATATCGGAAGAATGGTGGATGCCGGTAAGCTGGTGGTAGCTGGTCCGTACGGCGAAAACGATCGAAAATACCGCGGCCTGTTTATTCTAGATGTAGGGTCAACTGAAGAAGCCATGGAGTGGATGTCAGAAGATCCAACTATCAAACACGGAGTCTTTGAAGTAGAGATGACACCTTGGTACGGCTCAGCCGCTCTTCCCATGTATCTCGACTATCACAAGATGATTGAAAAAACTTCGGTTGAATAAGTCTAAAACCGGCGAATAGCCCGCACCTTATAACTCAGGTCTTTGAAGTTGGAGTTGGCGATATTCGATCCAAACTGAACAAACCAGGCAAAAGAACCGCTCACCTCAGTTGAGCTCCAATAGTAGGAATTGATCCCACCTGGAAATCCATTCGTATTCGGATCTGAATCTGTGTCAAGAACGGCGTTGATAATGTAAGCCTGTCGCGCTAGAGCAGAGAGTTCCCAAACGGCTGGAAGGTAGTAATCGTCGTAGGTCACCCCCATGTCATCGGTATAGGTATAGGCTTCGCAAATACTCCCCGCAGCGACTGACCCGTCATTCTCGGCACCATATGCGGCATCGAAAGCTTGGGTGTCTTCATAAAGTGGGCCCCAGGTCTCCCCATTGCTCAAATCTTCTAGCGAAGCTACGAGTCCGTGCTCTACCCCATCAGCATCCTTCCAAAGCGAGAAGATGATTCCACCTTCGGCTATGTCGCCAATTTTGTGGAAAAAACCGTTGCGAGCGTAGAGCGCATAGGGCACACTCATCACTTCGCTAACTCCAGAAATAGAATAGTTGGAGCCACCTTCAGGGTCAATTTCTGTCTGGATAAAGAAAGGACCTTGAGACCAATTGATTCCCGAGAAAACTCCAGTTGTTGGCGATCCAAGGCCAATGCCGATGCTTCCGGCTCCATTGATATTTGTCTCCACACTGTGTGTCTCGACGTAAACGGCTTCTCCGGTCATACTCCCTTGAAGGATCGACACACGCACCCCCAAACTCGACTCAACAATCAATTGGCCGTCGCCATCTCTGGCCACAAACTGGTAGCTCATTTTCTGAGGGGTCTGGGCTTCGAGATTAAAAGGAATACAGAGAATACTAATCAGTAATAGGCGTAAAATTTTAGTCACAATTATCGCTGTTTGATAAACTTAAAAGACTGCATGAGCTCGTCTTCATCATAGATGTACACGAAGTACACCCCTGAAGCCAAGTCACTCAGCGGTAGCTGCGATAATTGGTTCGATAGCTTTGATTGATACATTTCGCGACCAAGAGCTGAAACAACTCTCAAGTCGAAGATTTCTCCTAGTGGCCGATTCCATGAAAGGGATACGTCGCCCGAAGAAGGGTTTGGATATAGCACAGCAAACAGGTCATTTTTTACTTCCGCGGATGTGCTCAAAGGGATAATCTCATAACTCTGTTGCACCCCTTGACAAACATACCCAGCATCAGACTGAATAGTTGTGTAAACCACTTGTCCTAATGAGTAGCTCAAGGAGCCGCCATCGCCTATAGCGTCACCACCAGCAGCAGTTAAGGCAGACTGAGCCGAAATGGCTCCAGACAGCAAAGTAAACGAGATACTAAAAAGCCAGAAAAGGCCTTTATTTGACTTATACACTTGGTTAAAATGATCGGTTCGCTGCACCCAAGTTAGGCTATTCCATATTGATTTTCAAGTGTCTGCATGAGATTAAAAATGAAACACAGAAAATTCAGTAGTCACATCAGAAACCTGATTACCACAGATTACTGTCTCACAAACACTTAGGTGGTTTTATTAAAAACCGGAAAGTTTTTATGAGGAGATTTTCTACCTAAAAATGCTCCTAGCTTTTCAAACCCATCGGGATCTTTTATACTCAACTTTAGAAATCGATCTCTTGGAAAATCAGCGAAATACGAATCGATAAAGCGCTGATGAGCGAGATACCCCTCCCACTCTTTCTCAGCATCTACAATTCCCTTTCCGGCTTTTTCCGCCCAGGTAGCCATCGACTTCTTCCACTCTTCTTCATCGCGATAGAGATACACGAACTTGCTGTTGGGGAAACGCTCATCGAGAACAGGAATAAAATCAGCCTTGAGCCACGGCAAATCATCGGTCGAATCAAATCGAGCGGTGTAATCTAGAACTCGCTCAACTTTTCCTTTTTTGTACCACTTCCGCCATACAATCTCATTGAAAGATGTATTCCGAAGTCCGAGAAGCTCAAATGATTTGCCCACCGAAGTGGTTCCAGTTTTGTTGTAGCCAATGCAAAATACTTTTGGCCCATAGACGGGTTTGTAACGGTAAGCCTTGAAAAGGCGATAGTACTCTGCGAGTTTGTCTTTGAACTTTCCCAAACTGGTTTCTCAATATGGGGTCAAAGCTAAAAAAGTGGGTGGAGATTGTGAGCGATCGCATCATGAGATACATTTCGAGAGAAGTATCAACACCTCGTTTGATGTCTATACTACCAAATCGTCGGATCGGCGCTTTGGCGCTTGATCTCTTCCAGTTCCGTGTACGGTAGGGCCGTGTACTCACGCAACTCGGTTGAATAGAAGACAACGAGCATCACGTCGGCATTGCGGCTGTTGGTCAGGTCAATATCTATGATAAACTTCTGTTTTGGAACCACGTCCTTTGGGACAGCTCCCTGAACGAAAATCACCTTCTCGACTGTTCCATCCGTAAAGCTAATGGTGTAGTCATCACCTTTTACTATATCCCATGGAAGCTCGTATTTGGTTTGATGCACTTCCATACCATTCCGCTGTGTCTTCTTCTTTGCTTCCAAATACAAGAAATGGGTGGTGGTATCCTCATTCATTTTAAAGGAAGCCCTTACAGGACCTTCGGAATATAAATCACCTTTAATAAATAGCTGAGCTCTCAGACCATTGGCTGTGAATACGAGAATCGTTATCAACAAGACTTGCTGAAGGTTTAAGCGGAAAAATTGCATGACACTTACACTTTTGGACAAGATGAAAATGTCAAAATCAATCAAAACGGCCTAATACACTTATGAACAGCACATACCAAGCACAAGTCAAGGCTCGAATTCAACGATAAAAATTTGTATTCAGCGATTAAAAACTCCGGCTAATCGAAAGAGCGCACTGTTAATAACTTAAATATACCGGTCGGTAGGATTCCCACACTAAGCGCTCAAATCAGATAAAAGTAACTGCAACTTCTCAATGGTGACGTGGTCCATCACCACCACTTTAAAGCAGTTCGGAGCATTGTGGTTATCGGGAACCAACCCAAATTTTTCTACAGTTTTATTTGAAACAAACTCCGCTTCAATGGTGACAATATTGGAGTTGGGATCTCTGAAAAAACGCGCTCCTAGCTTGGCCAATTCATCGCAGAGCCATTGGGTGCGCTTTTGAAGAATAAAGATCTTTTCCATCCAACCAAATGGACCGTTTTTCTGGAGAATCATCCACACGGCGATGGCATTGGCTCCCGACCTACTCCCGATCAAAGTACAATCCGCCCCTTCTACGTAGCTAGCCGAATTGGTGGTAGCGTACTGTAGCAGTCCTTTTCGAGCCACGAAAATCCCGGTGCCATATGGTGCCTGAGCCATTTTGTGGGCGTCGAGCGTGACGGATGAGACGTGCTCATTGCTAAAATTCAAATCGTTGTCGCGGTTAGAAAATGGGTAATAGAATCCACCGTAGGCTCCATCGACATGGAGCTTAAACTCCACTTCATTCTCAACAAGCGAATCAGTGTAAACCGAAATGGCGTCAACAGATCCGTACATCGTAGTCATCATATTGGCCACAACAATAAAATACTTGATACCCGATTCTCGGCCTGAAGAAATAGCAGCGGACACTTGTTCTCGCGAAATGCTCCGATCCTTCTCATCCACCTTTACTTTCAAAGTAGGAATCCCCAACAGGTCTCCTGCTTTATCCATTGAGTAGTGGCTATCTTCCGAACAGAGAATGGCGATCTCAGAAGGAGATGCCCCTTTCTCACGCAAGTAGTAGTTGCGGTAAATCCAGATGGCCTGGATATTGGCCTCGGTTCCTCCTGAAGCTACATAGCCGTCAGTTGACTTGGGGTCCGCCTTGAGAATATCTACGGCGATCAATTCCATCAGCTCCTTCTCGATCTCTTGCGTCCCTTTAAAAAACGACTCTGACTTCCCTTGAGTGTGACACCCAATGTGGTTAGGGTTCTTCACCAAAGTAGAGATAAATGGCGCTTCCTTTAAGAATGATACGTCTTGGTTAAAAACCTTGTCGTCGAGATAAGAAGCTGGAATTCCAAGTGCATTCTCATTCTCGTAATTCACGTTTTGATCGATGGCATCGAAAACCCTTTTTTGAATTTGATCCTGTGAAAGCTTTCGCCAAATCTTGTAGTCCATAGTCGTTTTTATAACGGTCTTTTCAATTCGGCTGCAAATATAGTTGATATATCAATTAAATCAGGTAGATTTATGGATTATGCCAGTAAGTGAAAAGATCGAAGACGTATTACTCTTTCAAATAGAGCAAGCGAGCAAAGCATCAAAGGTGTACTCACAGCGCGAGTTTGACCACCTGAAGCTCGGAATCACTATTGAACAATGGATACTGTTGCGAATCATCTCAGAAAACACACATCTGAGCCAAAAGGAATTGGCTGTAATGACCTATCGCGATCCCGCTTCGATTACTCGATCCATCAATATATTGACCGACAAGGGGTTTGTAGCACGTCGACTTACCAAAGAAAACAAGAAGACCTATAAAATCGAGCTTACTCAGGCTGGGCAGGCATTTGTAAACGAGCACTTACCGATGGTCATCGAGCATCGCAAGAAGAGCATTAAAGGTTTTACTGAGCATGAGCTTCAGTTGCTAAGCGATTTTCTCAAGCGGATTAAAGATAATATGACGGGTTAATCCTTCAAAACGTGTTCACCTGCACAAAGGCAAAGATATTACTGAAGAGTAAAAGTTTGATTTTTCATCTTCCTTTTGCCTTGATGCAAAAGGAACAAAAGATCAGGGCTGTAATTTTATTTCTTGAAACTCACGAAAACACTACAGCACCTTACCCAAACTCGCCTACGGTATTGGCGGAAGCAGAGCTTCCGATACCTGAGCTCAGACATGGGTGCGGTGGACTTTCGTTTATTTCAGAGTTTCTAAGAGAATAAAATTAAGGCCGAAGGTTGGCTCACGACTTTCTTTACGGTCTGTCAGACTCAAACTATGCAAGTTGTGAGCCAATTCGTTCAAAAGCCAAAACAGTGAAAAGACCAAGTATTCTCAATATTATCGAGATTGACCAAAGGCCTTCACTCTTCAAAAGCATCACTGCGCGGGTGGTGGGCTATACCACTCCACTTTATTTTCTACGGCGTCAAGTGTCATCAGGTAGGTATAGATCGATTCCAAATCGTGCTCAGTCATGTGGGTGTACATAGACCAGGGCATGATCGACTGAAATGTTCCGGGTGGTGTGGAAGGCAAAACGTAGCCGCTATCAGAGTACTGTTTGAATCTATTGACAAACTGTTCTGCAGTCCATCCCCCTATTCCAGATCCTTTCTGTGGAGTAATATTTGCCGAACGCATAACGGCCCCATCTGGCATCTTGAACTCCATTCCACCGGCGAACTCTCTACCTACAAACTGCCCTTGCTCTTGCTTGGTATGACAGTCATAACAGCCTGCGGCATTGGTCATATACTTCCCATACTCCAGAAGATCTGATTCTGATGGCCGCGTCACGAATTGGGCTTCATGCGGAAGGGTGTTGATGATAAAATTCATCGGGAAGTCCGACTCCGATTCTGCTGGCTCGGACTCTATAACTGGCAAAGTGCGGATATAGGCTATCACCGCTTCAATATCTCTTCTGTCGAGCGTTCCATAGTGCGTGTATGGCATAATGGGAAACAAGGCATGGCCATCTTTAGAAACACCTGTGGTGATTGCTCGAAAGATCTCTCCATCAGTCCAGGATGCAAGGTGGTGGGGTGTGATATTCTTTGAGACATATCGTCCTGGAAAGGACATATTTCTGTCGAAGACTTCTCCCCCTTTGCCAAGGGTTCCTTCTACAATAGGCCCTGAAAATTTAGACCAGTCGCGCTCCGAGTGACAGTCCATGCAAACCATAACCGCATTGGCCAGGTATTCGCCGCGCTCAATAAGCTCGGCGGTGTATTCTATTTTTAAATCTTCTGCTTCGGGAACATTGGGCAGGCCTACACTGAGATAGGTTAATCCTGATGCAACAACGACGATAAGTACTACTACCAGAACGAGTAGAATTTTACCAAGCTTTTTCATGATGTGGTGGGTTTTGGGTTAATCAGTTTGGTCGAAGCAAAGGGAATTCAAGCACATTGCTCAATATCTACACCCTAAATCCCACATGAGAATTAACTTCAAATCTCCTTACTCAACCTGCTTAAATATAGTGATTTGAGCGAATAACCAGTTTAATATGGAAGTAATAGGGTTTTAAAACGGGCCGCCAAGCCAGTTTTCTGCATCAATACGTTCGCCTCTATCAAAGGCCTTGATCTCTAAACCCGGAATTAGCTTTCCTTTGATTTCACCCGCTTTCCTTAGCCACTCCGTATCGGAAAGAACTGAAACCCGATTAAATTTCTTAACCCAGGAAAAAATCTCTGGAAGCATGGATAGTTCAATCCCAATAGCTCCAAGCGAAGGCACGTGAAAATCAATTATATCGCAGAGAATCGTTCCTTCTTCAATCCCTTCAGACTTCTCAAACAATTCATTCATTGCCACCTTCATTTGAGATGAATCGAGCTTTCCGCTCATAACGATTTCCAGGTGGTTTTCCCCCTTTCTTAAAACGTGAAACATAATTTCGTTTTATTCTGGATTCGAAAAGGGAATGCGCTTGATCAAGTCGTCATCCTGATTGTGGTTTGCGCCATAAGTCATCACCATGGTTCCCTTTGTTCCATCGCTGGCTTTTATGGCCAAAACCATGGATGAATCGGCGGGATTTGTCTCACCTTCGAAGCGGTAAGACTCTACAATCACAAGTTCTTCGGGCGTGTAAGTAGTCTTTGAAAAAGCAGCTAGTACTTTGTCTGAGCCGCTTTCGAATTGCTCTTTATATCCGTCCTTGGTGAGTGCATCAACGGCTTGAGATAAGGTGTCGAAATTCTTGGTAGGCATGAGAATGGTTTGTTTTGGTTTTTACTGAAAATCAATAATCTCTAATATACCCAAAACAAAGGAGGTAATAAACTTATGGGAAGGTCAAATTTCCCACCGCGCAGCAGAGCTACACGGTGGGAATCTGATCTAAAAATCGGCCCTAAGAGAAAGGAAGAAATTCCTTCCAGCTCCAGAAATTCCGGAGCTATACGGTCGGTAGCGTTGGTCGGTGATGTTTTCGACCCCGCCACTCACACTGAACGTTTGATTTAGCTGGTACATGGCCTTGATGTTGGCCGTGTACCAAGCCGGTGCGTAGTTGTTGCCATTGGCGTCTTTGGCGTAGATCTCATCTTTGCTGCGCTCACTCACGGCCAGATTATCGAAGCTTTGCTCCGCCTGGTAAATAGCGTTGAGCTCCAGAGTCAGATCATTGGCCTGATACCGCAATCGGCTTACCCCAAACATAGGTGCAGCATGTCGCGATGAACTCGTCGATCCATCGTCCAGTTCTTCTTCCCCAATCTGGTAATTGAGATCAGAAGTAAACACAAAGCCCTTTGGCAACTTCACTTCTACCCCAAACTGAACCCCGTACACATGCGCCTGAGCTGCATTCTGGATGGCTTGCACCTGACTCAATTCACCTTGGTACACAACGCTGTCCTGCCCATTGATGGTAAAGTCGCGACGCACCATAGCGTTCTCCAGAACGGTGTAGTAGGCCGCGAAATCAACCTTCACGTAGTCGCCAAAAAACTTGGCCACACCGATATCGGCATTGTAGGCGTACTCGGCTTGCAAGTCGGGATTGGGAACCGTAACCGCCCCTGGCTCCGAGTCGAAGACCTTTCCGATGTCATCGACGTTTGGCGCCCGAAATGCCGTACCCAGGTTGGCCCGAATCGCCCATCGCTCGTTGGGGCGATACACCCCACCCAGACTACCCGTCAGCGCTCCATCGTTGATCTCTGCCGCCGTAAAAGGAAAAGGATAGAAATCGGTGTTGTTGCTAAAGTCGGCATCGAGGATGTATTGATTGTAACGCAAGCCCCCTTGGAGGGTAAGCTTGTCAGACACATCGTATTCATCATTGACATACACAGCTATAGAGCTCCAGGTAGAATTTGGATACCGCGCCGGACCAACTTGCGATTGACCCGTGTTGATATCGGTGATCGAACCGGTTGATGTCACATCGTTCACTACATATTCTGCACCGTAAAACAATACGTGGTTACCTCCCAACTCCTTGGTGAAGTCGAGATTGACCGAATAGGCCTGCACTTCTTCGGCGTTGTCATTGAGCTCGTTATCATTGAGCGCACGGTCTATCCTGCTTTCTTCAAACGACTGCTGAGCCAAACGCAGGGACACTTGATCGTAGATCCCTTGTTTAGCCTGATGCGAGATGTTTAGGTTGTTCATCATCCACCGCTGCGGGCCGTAATCCCACACACCGTAGCGAAGGGTACCATTTCGGTAGCGGTTGTGGCGGTCATACCTCCCGTAGGGCGATGTCTCCGAAAAGTGAAAACCGTATTGAAAATCCCAGTTTTCATTCGGTTTGAATCGCACTTTTTGCATCATATTGATCTGAGAGTAGGCCGAAGGAACTTGCAGGAGCGGATCGTCTTGCGTAATGATCACATCGGCGCTGTCCTGGCGCTGAGGGTAAATACCCTTGATGTAATCGTCGGGACCGTGACTCCCCTGTCGCAGGTGATCGAAATCCCAGGAGCTGAAGCTGGTCACCAAAGACCATTTCTTCCACCCGATATTCACATCCACGTGGCCCGTTTTCTCATTGTTGGCCGAAGAATACCGCGTCAAGGCCTTTCCTGTCACCAGCACTTCGTCGGTAAGTGAGAGCTGTGGCGTCAGGGTCTGGAAACTCATGACCCCACCGATGGCATCACTTCCATAGATCACTGACCCAGGGCCGAAAAGCACTTCGGTACTCTCGGTGGCAAAAGGGTCGAGACTGATCACGTTCTGGACATTTCCACCGCGGAAGATGGCGGTATTCATCCGCACACCGTCGATGGTGTAAAGCAGCCTGTTGGTGGCAAACCCACGAATCATGGGGCTTCCACCACCCTGCTGGCTTTTTTGGATAAATACTTCGCCCGAAACACCCAGCAGATCGGCGGCCGTTTGCGGATTTTGAAGCTCAACTTCTTTGGTGGAAATCGAAACTACCCGCGAAGGCACTTCCGATGTAGATTGCCGCCAACGCGTTCCCGAAATCACCACTTCATCGAGATCGAGGGTAGATTGCTCCAAAGCGATTTGAAAATTGGCCGCTTCCAATTCGGCGTACGACAGGTTCTTCGTTTTAAAACCGAGCGATCGGATTTGAATTTTCGTCGCATCCTTAAAGGCCGACACATCGGCTTGACCCCTGGCATTGGTGATCACCGAAAGCTTGGGGTGCTCGCAGAGCAGCACAGCGGCCTCGATGGGCTTGTTATTGCTCTTATTTGTAATTGTTGCTGTTTGTCCGTACGACATAGCCGTGCAGCCCAGCAAAAACCACAAAAAATAAATGTATTTCATTGTGATATTATTCTGTTAATCAAATAAGGTTAGTCTGCTTTGCTTTTTCAGGCAGACCAGATGTTTCAGTACTTATGTGATTAGGCTTGCCGGGGCGGCGGAATGGGTGGACTCAAGCCAATGGATTGGAATCGATTGGCGTAGAAAAAGGTCGTCTTATCTGGAGACTTGAATTCGTCAAGTTCTACAGACTCCCATTCGAAATAAAGATTCTTGAAAAACTCAGTTAAGTGAGACTCTTGTTGTTTGCGTTCCGGATTCTTGCCCATCACCTGAGCCAATAGCCCGTCGAGCTGACGGTTGAGCGTGGTTTCTTCGTGGTCCCACCAACACCAGTAAGAGATTTGATCGCCATCAACTCTTTTCTCTACGATATCGTACATCTCACCTTTGTACTCAAACTCTCGGGAGTGCTTCCACCGCAATTCCGTCTCGGTTTCTTCTTTTGAAAAAGTGAGCAAAACCAGTTCGTCGCGATCGATCCCAGTGATCATGTTCCACTTTACTTCGCGCTTGATCTGTTTTTTCTGGTATTGGAGATAGACGAAGGTAGCCGCTACCGGTGCAAAGAGGGAAAACAAAAGTGATATGCCAATAAGCTTCGCCTTCATGGACGGAATTAAGGGTTGCTAAGGTATTAGAATTTGATCTGAAAAAACAGGGGGAGTTTGTTGCCGGCCTTGGAATGGAAGGATGGGAATCTCGCCCGGCTTACTCCCCTTCCCTAAACATCAACTCAAAAGCCTGATAGACGGCCATATGCAGTGCGTCGCCGTGGGTTTTGTCTTCCATAAACTCAAAGTAAACCTTTGAATCCCGGTTTGCTGCTGCTTGTAGCTTTTGGAAAAGCTCATTTGCCGTTCGCTCCATCACTTCACCTTCCTTCCCACCGGCCACGTAGATCACCTTTTTTGACTCGTAATGCGCGGGCTCCTGTTCTAGTATTTTTTCATCGTCCCACCACAGGCTGGGGCTTACGATGATGTAGTTGTCGAAGAGATCGGGTTTTTCCAGGAGAATCTCCGTGGCCAGCAATCCACCGAGCGACTGCCCGATCAGGGTGCGCGGACTTGTGGTTTTATAATTGGTGTCGACAAAAGGCTGGAGCTCCTTCTCAATAAAAGCCATAAAATTGGCCGAGCCACCGGATGTCGGGATCTCTAGTTGGTCCACATCGTTACTGGACGGGTACGTGAAATCTCGTTTTCGATCGACATTGCCGATTCCCACCACGATAGACTCTGGGACAAACCCAGCCCAGGGGAAAGTTCCGAATTGTACAAGACCAACGATATGGATAAAGTCTTCATCTGCCGACCCATCGAGTAGGTAAATCACAGGATAGGCCTTGGCATCAGCCGGTGAATAGCTCTGGGGAAGATAAATATTGAGCTCCCGGGGTTCGCCTAGTATCTCAGACTCAAAGGATACCGTTTTCCCGATCACAAAATCCGACTCGCTAAGCTTCTCGGGAATAGATTGGCCGAGGGCTGTAGAAGCGAAGATTAGAAAACAGGGTAAGAGGATGAGGGGTTTCATTGATGAAGGTTGGGCGTTGTGGCACAACGGTTTAGCTAAGAAACGTGGGGATTTCGAAGTACTTTTCTGTCCACCAGTGATGGACTAAACTACGAAGTTCTATGCCAGCTTTCAGTACGTTTCGCCCCATATTTTCTTAGGTTTTGTTGGCGGTAGTTTTTTTCCATATTCTCTTGCCTGTATATGCATCAATCGCAATATTTTCTTGTTCATTTTGTGAATTGGAAATTGTCACCAACCAAATTATTCTTTCCTTATTAAGTTTTTTCTTTCTTTGTGTGATCCTATAATATTCTACGAGAGACCAACCAAGTTTTATTTCCTTTATAAAGTTGTCCTTTTTTAGTTTCCTTGCAAGAGACTCCTTAATGTCATCTTGACTTAAAATCGACTTTGCTTCAAAATCAATCAGACTGCTAAGTAGAAAATATTGATTGGCAAACTCTCCGCTTGAGTTAATCATAAAGGAAATAAAGAGGGTGTCTCCTTTAAGGCTAGGATGAAATAAATCGTAGGAAAGCAAGAAGTAGTTAGGTGTAAAGTTTAGATTCCCATTTATTTCAACACTTTCTTTGTAGGCTTTTCCTTCATTATGCATGAAATACGAACTATTGGAATCCAGGGAAATATAGGTTTTCATGACATCAAGTCCGTAAAACACCGACATAATACTGTCAGCCTTTTCGAACTGAGTTTTATAGTCATCAATGGTTTGTGCAGTACATACAGAACTCAAAATCGATGATAGAAACAATATGAATAGAAAATACGCTCTCATTTTTTTTAATTACCGCCAACAAGCGAATAACAAACATTAGGCCTACGCCAAGGCTTCGGCCTACACGGTTTGTGTGTTATCCGACATATGGGTTGATATTCGTTCTTCCAATAAACTCAAGACTGGCTCTACAAATAGCCGTTATTAAACGTTTATAGACGGATATGAATGTTCCATGATATTCACCGCTTCACTCCACCTGTCTTTCTCAAATATGCGAAAAATCAGAAGATCTTCTACCCTTTCCAAGCGGCCCTTCATCTTTAGCTTCTTACTTCGATTAAAAATCCCGCCACTTTGTGCTTTCAATCAACTTTTATTTGGCTTTGGAAAAAGCGCTGCATATTACCCGAAGTAAATGGGGTCAGGTTTTCTTAATTAAACAAGGTATTTCTTTTTATTCTTTGACCCTTGCGCAATTTGAAAGCGTGAATCAAAGAAGGGATATCATGATCCCATTCAACTATTACAGCGTAGATCAAGAATCGTTCAAAGTGGATAAAGATTCCGATGCACAGTGCAATAAAGAAATGAGACCCAGGAATATTCAAAAAGAGAAGAGTTAGTTCCACGGTCAAATAAATGCCCCAGAATTTAGAAAGGATTGCGTGCGGCGAAGGCAGCTTTTTGAATTTAATGATTGAAATCAGGTACATGCCAAACTCCAAACACAGGATAGTCAATATTAGTAGATAGTTTGATTCCATTTGATTTGGGAACATTTGAAATACCGTTAGAAATAATGCTCCGTAAAAAAAGAGGTCTACAATGGTGTCTAGAACTCTCAACCTAACTGTTGAAACATTGTGCTTTCTTGCAACAATTCCATCGAGGATATCTGAAAAAATGCCAATGTACATTAAGCAAATCAAAAGGAATGGATTGAAAGTTTCATATTTAGCTAGGAACAATATGAAAACTGATATCAATACTCTTAAATAAATTAACGCAAAAGGGATATACCTGATCATCGTCGAGTCTAGCTTAGGCTTAACGGTTTGGCTATGAGCAGTAGTGTGCCGAAGGGCATGTGCTATAGCCGTTGTTGGGCAATCGTACTTTTTTCTTTTTCATGGATATTCAAACCCAAACTTGAATTCAGTTAAATACCCGTTTTTAAATTTATAGTTCGCATAGTAAATCGGCATATTGTAACTTCTTAAAAATTCAGAGTTTTTGACATCGTCAATTCTGTAATGAAAGGTACTTGTTTCATCATTAGTTATACTGTCAGGTTCACCTTTAATTGCTCTAAACTCTCCCATAGTCATACCGAGTTTTATTCCACTTTCAGTAACGAATTCCTTTTCATCAGTTACAAATTCATCCCTATCTTTTTGGTCAACATAGTTTACTCTAAATTCCGAGAACTCATTTTTTACACCGCCTGGGTGAAAATAAAATGTCAGTCGTTGTTTTGAGTCATTCGAAATCACACTTGAATTTGGAAGTCCATTGTCCACAAGCCTGTCCATGACATTTTCTCCAAGGTAACCTTGAACATTTTTAGAACTTACAAGACTTATTTGTCCGATTAATGTGTCTGGTTTGAATTCAGGTTTTAGTGAATCGGGTTGTTCTGCATATCCATCATAAACATATTTTTCAGGGTTTGGAACAAGTTCTCTTTTACCTTCTTGTCCTGTCCCATTATTGCAACTTGTTATAATTGCAAATCCTATTAGAATTGTCAAAATATGTTTCATTGTCTTTTTTCGCATGTTGCCCAACGGCCCTGGCTATGGCAAGTGCGGGATTTTGAAACCGAATCTTTGTCCGCCAGACCGAATTTTGTTTAGTTGCAATATCTTCATTTTTAAGCAGTCAGCCCGCATTTGCTATAGCCGATGTTGTGGCTAGTTTTTTTTAATATTCTATTAAGGTCTTTCTTTGTTTTTCAGTCAATTCGTCTAATATCGATTTGTCGAGTTCAATCTCTTGTCCGTCTTTCAGTCGCACTATGCTTTCAATTTCTCCGTTTCTCGTTACAGTGGTCATAATCGTGTCGGGATTTGTAGTCAAGTTGTCAATTATTAAATAGTTCTCAGCTTTAAAGTAGTTTCTTTTTTTAATGTCCGAATACGATTTGCCATCCTTAACGTGCGAACCTGACCATTTCCATTGCATTGGAATTGTCATTTGATATAGAATTATAAGTCCAACTGTTAAAGGAGAAGCTAGTAGCAATGAAGTCAACTTTATTACTTGTCTAAACCTAGCTTTGAATTGAAGACTGTTACGGTTAAAAACAAGAAGTCCAACAGTCAAGAATGATACAAAAACTGCAAGAAAAAAGTGAGCCCAATTTTCGTCATATTCTGTTGTTGAAGCACGATAAATTTCCCACCAAAATAAGATTGGTGTCAAACAGAGGAGTAGCCACGATATTTTGTCTAAGGTTCGTCTCATTTTTTAATTAGCCACAACAATTGGATAACACACATTAATGCATGTTATCCGACATATGGGTTGATATTCGTTTTTCAATATTTTTCCAGGCTGCCCCTACAATTAGCCGTTATTAAACGTTTATAGACGTTTATAGACGTTTATAAACGGATATGAATGTTCAACGAAATTCTGCGTTTCACTCCACCAGTCCTTTTCAAATATGCGAAAAATTGCTAGATCATTTTAAGTCTGTCTTGATCTACAACTCCTGCCCTTGTGTTATACGCACCGGTTGAAGCCTAGACATATAAAAATTATGCGACCCTGTCGGGGTCGATGGTTATTGATCGATTTTGGTTTCTAGTAATGTGCGACCCCTTCAGGGTCGTTTCGGATCGCGGAATTAAGACCACATTCCTGAAATATGGCATTCCAGACAAAGCGAAGGCTTAGTTGTTGTAGTCCGTTATTCTTTTCTTTTTAGATTGACTTGATAACTTCCATCTTGTCTCCTAATCTTTTTTAATTGGAGCTTTCCATTTTCCAAAACTACTTGGTTAAAAATCACAATTTCACCAGTCGTTATGACATAACTAGTGTCAATCAACTCATCAGGGTAATTAACATCAATCATCAGTTGGTCTCCGCTCAATATTTCCCATGTGCCATTCCATTCTCCCGTTTGAAAGTTTCCTCCTTCATCAAAAGAAATAAATGAATCATCTTCAAGTAAATCGAAAAATGAGCTGAATTCCGATGTCATTATTGGCTGGATGTCTCTATTGTCAATGACATCGATAGCTTCTAATATCCATTGACCTGTAATACGGTTTTCATTAATGCTCGAAGTACAACTGCAAAACGATATTACTAATATCAACCAGGGCAATCTAGTCATTTCAGCAGATATTTGTTAATGCACCACAACAATTTGGTAACACACATACCGCGTAGGCCGAAACCCAAGTGTAGGACTAATCGGCGTTATCTAATTTATGGCTTGAACATTCTTTTTCTAAATCTATCCCAGACCAACTCAACTTCTCGCTTCTTCACTCCACCAGTCTTTCTCAAATATGCGAAAAATTGCTAGATCATTTTAGGCCTGTCTTGATCTACCACTCCTACCCTTGCGTGATACGAACCGGTTTAAGCCCGGGGAAATAAAAATTATGCGACCCCGTCAGGGTCGATGGATATTGATCGATTTTGGGTTCTAGTATTGTGCGACCCCTTCAGGGTCGTTTTGAACCGCTGAATTTTTCACGTTCCCATTTGGAATTTTTGCCTTCAAGTCTGAAGAAGGGTTAGTTGTTGTGGGTAGATATTTTTTTGCGTCTCGATAACACTTGTGCATACTGATTAGAACAAGGAAAAAAACAACAACCGTCCCAAGCTTCGTCGATAATAGGATTCCGTATCTAGATATGGCTAATCGATAGCGATTGAAGCGAAGAACATAAAGCCGGGTATGAGGATAAGAGGTTTCATTGGGGGTGGTTTGGTTGTGTTGCATAACAGCCCTGGCTAATCATCGTTTCAATGCAGTTGAGCTCTTGTTCAGCTATCATTTATTTATTTCAAAAATGGATTGAAAGCTCTCTTCAATTGATGAAACTTCTTCATCTGTAAGCTCGTCAAACTCCTTCTGTCTTTTGTTCTCTGATAGCTTACCGCTATTTTGATTGAGCAATTTGATCAATAAATCCACTTTGGTGTCCGGCAATGACACATAATTGTTGATGTATTTAGTTATTTGATCATACTTTTCTAAATAATCTAGTTCTTCTGGTATAATTCGCTCAATGGTGTCTTCTATACATTCGTATAAAAATTCTACCTGTTTGGTTAGGTCATAATAACGATATAGATCAATGGTATTATTGCTAATCTTAACATTATGATCTGCTGTAGGCTCCCATTCTACAAGTTCTATTCTTTGAGAAGAGTATGATTCTAGAGTTGATTGGTATTCGTCAATCCGATTTAGTATAGCAGCTGATACTGGAAAAATCATTCCCCTTTTAGTGTAACCCATTCGAGTCAATACATGATGAATTATGTATCTGTGTATGCGGCCATTTCCATCAGTGAAAGGGTGAATAAACACAAATCCAAATGCTATTGTGGCTGCGGCTAAAACAGGGTCATACCCGGACTCTTGTACAAGTCTATTGGTATCTAAAAGTCCTTTCATCAAAGAAGGTAAATCCTTAGACTTTGCTGATATATGATCAGGTAATGGAGAAAAAGTTTCGCGATCATGCTCTCCTATAAAGCCTTCCTGCGTTCTTAATCCCATATTCTTTAGTTTTTTTGTCCCAATTACTATGTTTTGAAGCCGCTCTAATTCTTTTAAGGTTAGCTGTTGTTTTCCTGATTGCCCAATTGCCTTTCCCCAATTTCTTGCTCTAAGGTTTGGAGGATATTCTCCTTCAATGGCAAACGAAGCTTTGGAGTCTTTCAATAACAGAAATGCAGCGGTCCTTCTAATGAGTTCTTTGTCTCTGCCATCCAAGCCTTTTTCGATTGAACCAGATAAATCTTTCGCTATGAAGTTTTCGATTTTATCTGTTTTGTTAATCATGGGACAAAACGCTGGTGTCCCTGGTAAGTTATTTTTTATTCGGTGTCGGGTAGAGTTAATGGAAGAACTTGCGTACTGTAGTTTGGGGTTGACTATTTCAACATATGTTCCTGTCTTGAGATCTGGTATGTCAAGTACTTCATCCATTAGCCATTCATACAGAAACCATACTCTCCTGCTGTATTGACTGGTTGGCTCTTTTTTTATCATTTTCAGAACGGGCTCACTCCCTGTGTTCTGAAAGAGTTTTTTTAGAATGTATAGATCTATTCCTTCGTACTTTATTGCAAAAGCTAAATGACTGGTTAAGTCATTGTCAGGTTTGTGTCTGATTGTAAATACTTGCCATTCGTCGGTATTATACCGTTGATGTTTTTCAGTAATAATAGCAAGTCTGTCAGGTAAAGGAACGTTCACTCCATTTTCCTCAATAATCGTTACTAATAAGGCATATCCAGCAAGAAATCCAGGCTCTGGAGTAGATCTTCCATGAAACTCAGTTACTTTTCGTGAAAAATAGTTACTCATTATTCCTTTTTATGAAATACGAGTACAAATATACCCTGAATTCCAATTACTTTCCATGAATTATGATTTTTAATCCATTTCTTTCATGAAATACGATTACACCCAAAAGAATGTTCACCGGAATGAATGGGAACGCTCTGGGTGGAGTTTGTGGCGGTTTGCATCATAGCTAGAGCTTTAGCGGCATGCGAAAGAAAGCCTTTTCGGACTGCTGCCCCTAACCTGTCTGTTTCAAATTTGCTAAAAATTGCTAGACTAAATGAAGGTCTATCGGGATCCATCCCTTCTGCCCTTTTGTGATACGAACCGGTTGAAACCTGGAGAATTAAAAATTATGCGACCCCGTCAGGGTCGATGGCCATTGATCGATCTTGGGTTCTAGTATTGTGCGACCCCTTCAGGGTCGTTTTGAAATGCCCCATCGAAGCGACACGAGTATTCTTCATCATTGGCGTTATAATTCGCACATAACCCACTAAAATGGGCTTAAATCAGGACTTTTTTTGAGTTGGTGTAAAGGAGTTCACGACTCATCGGAACATATTGTGTTGATTTCTGACTTTTGAGAGCTCAGTTATCCCTGTTAGCGAAAGTATTTATTGTATTAATTATCAGAAACTACCGTTGTCTTTGAAAATTGGTCATGCCAACCATTTTTAGAAAATAGAAAGGAAATATTGTCAAACGGAATAAGTCGGCAGAGATTTCGTCCAACTATGTTTACAAAACTCGGTCGTTGTCCTGCCGTTGTCACTACATTGGTTTTTGTTACAAATTTACCAGGTGTCTTTGAAAAGAAATGTTCAAATAACGCATGGTACATAACATAAAGAACGAAATAGTAAATTCCCAAAAAAGGAGAACCACCTTCGGGAATTACTCCTAATAGTCCGTCTAATATCATGGCGTGTAAGAATATAATTATAAAAAAACCAATGGTATCAACTAAATGATTTACTAGTCTCGTTCCCTTGTCAGCCGGTTTTAGGGCTGGATGGTTAATATCCTTGTCTATCATCTCGACTTCCGCCATGTTCTTCTAAATGTATGTAATTGGTTACCAGGGCATATTCGGGTTTTAAACCGCTACTTTCATTGCAAGTTTAAATTTAATTCTCAAGACTAAGACGCGAACTTTCATCGTTCACGGAACAAGATTACTTAGCCTTTATCTCTCTTCTCAAAATGCCAATTTACTATAGGAAACGCTCTATCTCCTATCCTATTCCATAGGCCTATTTGAACACCATTAAACTTATAAGCCACATTATACAATCCTAATTGAACTCCACTTCCCCTTTCTACTCCGTTCATCAACCCTGAAATTATAAGACCATTTGCGTACGAATAGGAGCCCATAATTAAAGCAACTGAAACACCGTTCAATTTATACGCAGTGCTCACAAATGCATTAATGTGGCCCCCATTAATAGTATATTCACCTTGTACATCTGTAAAACCCAAGGCGAGTCCATTAATTCTACTTGCACACAAACGGTCATCACCACATGATACAGGCTTAATTGGAAAATCTATTTTCTTAAATATAAAAAATGGAGCATGGGTAATAAAAAGCATTGAGGTTAAAAGCTGGTCTGGAGCGAGATTAGTATATAAACCGTTTATATGTACCGTGCGATCATCACGCCATTCTTTCTCACTCAATGAAAGCCAACGTACTGCCCAACCATTTACTTTTTCCTGTTTTGAAGGTACTACACCGAAAACATGACCGACACTCTGAATAGAATCAACCTGATTCTGTCCGTAACTTGGTTTGCAAATCAGCAAACAGAAAAGCATACCGAACAGTAAAATAAGCTTAAAGGCGCACGGACTGCATGTATCTTGGTTGAAGCTTAAAAAATTATTCCATTTCTCACTCTGATAGCTTACCATAATATCTTTATTAATTTCCTTCTTCTCTCTTATCAATCTCCTGCTTACCTGGATTTATCCCAACGGAAATTGCTTCAACACAATACGATGTCGACCCTCGAACTCCTTTTTGAATCGATTGGCCAACAACTCTTTCGAGCTTGTACTCGGCAAATTCATGTCCTATAAAGTATTCCATTCAGGTTTTTCGAGAGTTTGTGCCATGTGCCCTTCTATGCATTTTCAAACTATGCGATATCAAGCTTATTTGCACATATATTGAGTCACTTTATGCTTCCACTGTATCCAATATTCTTGTAAACCTTCAGGTGTCGTTTTCAAGTCACTGATGTACAATTCATGATTTTCCATCAATGCTTTATCAAGTTGTTTCTTTCTGGCATCTAAGGCTGGTTTGTGATTCCATCCACCTACGTGATCAAAAGATGTATAAGCTTCACATTCTGAACTAACGCGTTTGAATGGGATTTTAATAAAATAGATGACATTTCCACTTCCCATTCCTTTTGTAGTCATTTCAATATTCTCAAAATCGACTTGAGAATACATACCATTTTTAAATAGCTCTTTCAGTTTGTCACCTACTCTTGCGGACATTGTATTCGAAAACTGATGTGCAATATCAGAGCCATTCACAAATTCAGCACCTTGATACTGTCCTTGACATTCGTTATTTGAACATTCAATAGAATGATTGGTGACTTCCGTAAAACCCAAAAAACATCCAAAACATAGAACTGAAATAACAAAGAGTCCTACTTGGTTGACTTGTTTTTTCATCGTTTTCAAATTACCGAAACGCGCTGTAGAAGCTACTGTTTCGATTTCACAAATGGTGATCTGTCCTACTCAAATATGCGAAAAAACCCTCAACTGAGCTTCTGACTATCGGACCGCAAAAAATCAAAAGCGGAGCAGAACTTGTACCAAGCCCTTACTCCGCTATGACATTTGTATCAGATGCGTCAGCCTGTCTGGCCTAACTCTTCTTCAACACTTTGCCCAAAACGGTTTCCTTGTCCAATTTCTTAGAACAGAAGAACCAATCCTGGCAGTCCATTTCTCCATCTTCCATTCGGTCTTTTGCCGTACCGCAAGATCCTGCCGGCCCAACGATCACATCATCACCGGGTCTCCAGTCGGCCGGTGTGGCCACGTCAAACTCATCGGCCGTCTGCAAGGCGATAAGCACGCGGTAGAGCTCGTCAAAATTTCGGCCAAGGCTCAATGGGTAGTAGATGATGGTGCGGATGATTCCCTTTGGGTCTACAAAAAACACAGCGCGAACCGCTTTCGTAGAATCTTCATTCGGCTGGATCATACCGTATTTCTTGGCCACATCCATCTTGATGTCTTCGATCAGCGGAAAATTAACTTCAACGTCTTTCATCCCCTTGTATTGGATCTTCTCCTTGATGGTGCGCAGCCAGGCAATGTGGCTGTAAAGCCCGTCGATAGAAAGCCCAATGAGTTCGCAGTTGGCTTCATTGAATTTGTCTTCGAGATGAGCGAAGGTCATAAACTCAGAAGTACAAACGGGTGTGAAATCTGCCGGGTGACTGAACAAGATAGACCACTTGCCTTTGTAATCAGAAGGGAAGTTGATCTCTCCTTGGGTCGTTACGGCTTTAAATTCGGGAGCGGGGTCGCCTATTCGAGGCATACTCACCACTTCAGGTTCTTTATATTCTTCCATGATTATCGTTTTTAATTATTGATAATCCAAAATTAGGTCTGAAGCCCGGCGTCGACGGTGACCTGTGTTACAGTGGAAGAATTGATCGGTGCGTATTTTTGTGAGATAGCTCTATATACCACGAAGACGATTGGGTAGGACCACAACTCCGAAGAGTCTATTGTATTGGAATATACAGGTCAACAATTGCCTTCTTATCGGGGTGATCGTTGAAGTTGTTGTGATATACTTCAAAAGAATCCCCCGCCCTTCTCGCGTAGCCATTGTTGTCCATCCAGACATATAAGCCAGTCCAGGCCTTTTCGAATTCTTCCAATGGAATTTCGAATTTCCCGACGATATAGGTTCCCGAAGGAATGGTGGCAGATTCAAATTCACACTCTGGCTGGTGTCCCACTTGTAGGCAAGCTCTAAACCGCGCCTTTGCTTCTTCGGTTATCTTCAGGCTATCTTGGTAAACGGTCATCAGCTTGGCTCCGTTGGCTAGCAAGCCATTTGGAATTGCCCAAGCAAGTAATTTTTGAAAGGCCCCTGGAAGTTCATTTGGGCCTATACAAGTGATGTAGACATAGTTCTGCTCTGGTATCTGCCTAATTTCAATGTTCGAATTCATGTCAATCCACGTTTTTAGATTATCGATGATGCGAACATACGCGTCCAGACTTGGGTAGTTTTGTCCAATCTTGCTCTTCAGCTCTCTGATTTTGGTGAACTTGTTGGGGTTTTGCCTTTTAAATTCAGAAGGACTAATTCCGTAATACTTTTTAAAAGCTTTCGTATAGGCCGAGTTATCACTGAATCCATAGGCATGTGCTATTTCAGAAATACTGACATTTCTATGTAAAATGTCTGAAACCGATCTCTCAATTCTTCTTCTCGTTATGAATTCATTTAGCGTCTCACCTGTCAGCTGTTTAAAAATTCTATGGAAATGATACGGTGAAAAGAATGCCACTTTTGCGACTTCTTTCAATGACAAGTTGGAATCAAGGTTTTCGTCAATAAATTCAAAAACGCGGTTGAGTCTATTTCTATAATCTGCTCGTATTTCTCTTTCATTGCTCGTCATTCAAAAACCAATACGATATTTGAGAAAAAAGGCCGGATAGGTCTATGAACTACTCTGTAGGCTTGATCCAAAATCTTTTACTATTGTTCCAATCTAAACCGCTACAAATAAAGAACCTTCCGCAACTGTCTACACCGACTTTTCATAAGCTTCTTTGATCCAGCTCTTGAGTTCGCTATCTACTTCATTAACATCTGTAAGCTGTACTCTGTGGGTACACATCGTGCCAAATGGTCCGGAGTTTTCCAATCTAGCCGTAGTGGGCTTATCCTTAAGCTTAAAACCAAGGTCTATTCTGGTTTTAGTCGCTGGCTTGATTAAGACAAACTGTCTTTTCCTGATAATGCTGACACTTCCCTTCTTGGGGGTAATGGTCACATCAGAGCCCAGCGTTTTTACGTAATTGATTAGCTCCTCGTAGATCGGCATCAGGTTTTCTTTGCCTTGGTACTGCGCTTCTACTAAATCATCTGATGAATTATTCTCTTCCTTCGACAAGGTCACTATCGTGTTGGCAAACCCGTGGGTAACCCCGTGCTCCGATTTCAGAAACTTTACTCCTTCAGAATGCTTGGCAAATGACTTCTCCTTGAGAATCGTCTTCCATTCATCCAACGACTTGCCCGTTTTTTCAGGCATGTTGTCGATCATCGTTTGTAGTGCTTTCTCCATGTTTGTTTATTTGTTTGGTGTTTAAGTCATAATGCGCCTTCCTTCCCAAATATGCGAAAAATCACCTTTTGTCAAATCCTGAATAGACTGCACATCAATATAAGTCTGATTCTTATCCCCAAAAAAAGCCCGCTAAAACGGGCTAGAATTAACTTGTTTTTGGTCACGAAAAGGGGTTGTGCAAGTCTACGCCTTAGCCGTTAACTGTTGACATTGATGGCATTCGTTTTATTCCTCTCTATACCATGGATAGCTCAGCCTTCTTAACTCAACTTTATTGATATTTTCAAAGGTCTCCTTGTCAATATGTTCTCTTGACCTTTCTAAAATCTCTACCTCTAAAGGGGTCGAATAGTGCCAGATTATTGAATCATTAATTCTTTCAAATCTACCTGGAAAATGAATACTCTGACGCCAGTATCCATCGAGCTGATCGAAAAAGTAAATGCTGTCTCCGACTATTCTATACGATAACAATTTCATTTCTCCGAAGCCAGTAAACCATAATAGATTGGTATCCTGGAACGCAAGAGTAATTTTGGGTGTGTTGTCGTCCATGGATTCAAAAGATGTCCAGATGCCATCCACAGTCCTGTAGTCTTTCTTCATATTACAAGATGTGTAACATAGGATGGTCAATAGCCAGATGGTTTTTTTCAATGCTTAGTTTTTTGAATGAATGCCAACAGCCCAGTTAAGCAATCGGCGACACCAATCAACGTGTCTCCTTTGTCGCATTTACCGCACTCATATTGTGAGATGAAATTTACCAATAATTGTATTGTTGGCTAAATCGCAGTTCGTCCTTACTGAGTGAAATTCTTTCCAACCAGTTTATGACCTTGCCGTTCCAGCTTTTCATAAGCTTCGTTGTCCATGTCCTTGTACCATATCTCAAGTTGTACAAACTTTCGAAATCGTTTATAGAAATGTGATCTTATCTCTTCGTCAAGTGATTTTTCAAATTTTCGCTCCACTCCTATGATATATGGTGGTTCTACATATTCTTCCACGTTTATAAATAGAGCTGCATATGACGAGATTACTGTTTCGTTTTGTTCTAAGTATGCGCTAAGTGCCTTCCTTACTTCTTTCAATTCAGAATCAGGAAGATGACCGAAGATTGTATCCATTTGAACTAGCTCAATTTCGCAAGAACTGACATCATAGGTTTCAATATTTACCTCGATATCTTTAGTCGTATCTATTCCTCCCCGGTTATTAATTTTCAAACTTTTCACAACGCGATAAGGACCTGTGGGTATAAACCATAAGCCAAATAGCCAGGACATGAGATTATACTTATTCCGATACTTGACAAATTCTTGGTTTGAGCAAACTAATATTGGTCGTGTTAATCTATAAAATGAGACTAGGCCTAGTGACAGTGTATATTGGAAAACAATAAAGCGACCACCTGAAGCGATTTTTTCAAGAATATCTTCCTTCGAAAGTCCTTCGGTATTGATTAGAGACTGTTTCATAAATTAGAGCAAACGGCAAGTGTATAGTGTAATAGTCCGTTCTAGGAGCTTCTAGATTTTACTCAATGTTGGGCACAATTATTTTATTTTTCTCTTCAATTTTAAGTTCCAAAGCAAGTTGGTGATGACAAAAGCTGGAATTGCAACAATTCCGAGTAACCAAATGCCAGCGTCGAGCAAAGTCATTTTTGAGACTGCAAGCAATACCATTAATAAAACGGGTATCAAGCTCCAAAGCCTTTTAATCATCACTGACTTTCTGGTTTTCGCGAATTCGAGTACTAGTGTATTTAATATTCCAAGCACGAGAATGGGTAAAGCAAACACTACTACGTAGAGACCAATCACACCCTTATCTCCATTTTCTAGGTCAGTCACGTAAATGACAAACCCAGAAAATAAAAGCCCCAAGCTCAAGATGAATGTGGTCAGAGTTTTCATTTTCTAATTGCGACAAACGTCTAGCTATGCGCAGTAGTGTCCCGAAGGGCGCTATTGCTTATAGGTTTTGTTGGCCACAGTTTTATTATTCAAAAATACTCTCACCATATGTAGACCTATGATATTCTTGTACTCCATCAACATTATCCAAGTAGTCCACTAACTCTTTTAGGATTATTAAATTAAAGCTAGATGTTTTCGAGTTGATGACATGAGTAATCCCATGGAATTGACGATGATGAAGGTTGTCTAAATCCAATAATGACGTTATTTCATAATTTCGTTTCCATTCATCTCCGAGTTCCCAGGCTATTGCGAGATTAACGTCCTTCTCGAATTTATCCTCATTTTCAAATTCTTGAAAAAGAGCATTCAGATTGAATTTGTATTCCAAAACATTCGGGTTCGATATAGTGTCAATCGGCAATCCTAATTCTTGAACTCCAAGCGGATTCGTTGATTTATCGAAAAGGTGATTTTCTCTTGGTTCCTTTATATAGTATTTGAAAATACCATCATAAGTGGCATATTGGCTTGTTGCTAATAGTTTCAGACCTCTTATTACTCCTCCTGCAATGAGTTGATTAAAGAGAACCACTACATCTTGCTCAGATTGAGGAATAGATGAAATTGATATTTCATTAATTGGCTTGAAGAAATTTGGATTGCTTAAGTTCAGGGGGTTCGAATCTTCATGAAATTCTTGTTCTTTAATCCAATTGTGAAGGTTGATTTGAGTGGTAATTACGGGTTTTGCACCTGAATCATTTCGCAACTTTGATTTCCATTGTTTCAATTTGTTTACAACCCCAACAGATATAATTTCGCACAGTTCTCTTATTTCAGGTTGAAAACCCTTTCGTCCTAAATCAGGGTCAGCATTTTTTAAATGAACGATAACATGTGATTGGTTTTGATAACCAATATTGGAAGTTAATGGGATTGCGATATAATCACCTTGAAGCATATTATTGTTGGCAATAAGCAATCCACCTTTTAGAACTCGATATCCTTTCCTAAGTTTAGCTAAATGGTCATTAAACTCATCCCACAATTGAGTGGAGTAACCAAAATATCCATATGCTTCAATAGAATACTCATCAATTAAATCATGATGCTTAGCTTCTAATTTATTGGTTGGTAAGGCCTTGATTTCTTCAGATCCGAATGTCTCGTACAAGCCATTTAATCGTTCAAGTTTTGCAGGAAGCTTTGACGGGTCTTTCCCTTTACTCATCAAAGTGCGTTGCGTTTCTAAAATATCTTTAACATCAGCACTCGCTTTGATTTTCAAATGTGGATAAATGTAAGTGGCTGGTTCATTATCAATGGATGTAGTTTTTCCTTGGCCGTCTGTAACACTTAAATGAAATGATGCTGGAGAAGCTTTCTCATCGAAATATATACCACCTAATGGTGTTTTTAACAACAATAAATAAAGCCATTGTTCAGCATTTACAGCGCTGAAATAAGATAGATTTTTTGGACGAGTGTAGTCACCACCAAAATTGATTTTAAAGAACGTTCCTTGGTCAACTTCGTCATATTCTTCCGGTGATTCGTCAAATGGTCTAACCATGGGCCTTGTTACTAAGCCTTCTTTATCTTCAACCCAATCTCTCCCATTTATCATTTGACCAACGAAATTGAAATCAGCATTCTTAGTTCCAAGTGTTAATTTGTTAAATCCGTATGCTATGTAAGTTGCTCCAACACCTTTGTTACCCCTAGTTTCACTACCATCCTTAAATGAAATATTTGGGGCTAAAAAAGCTTCAAATTCCTTTTTTTGAAATCCGATCCCATTGTCGGTAATTGTGAAGCTATTATCCGATAAATCAATTTTTAGCCAAATTTTCTTTTCTATCTGCGCATTAGACCTTTTTCTTTTGTCTACAGAATCAAGGGAGTTCTGTATGAGTTCAGAAAAGGAGTCGAATATTCCCACATAAGATTTAAGAATATTCCTAATCTCTCTCTTTTTTGCTGCGTTTATTATTTCAGAATCAAATCCTTCTGAACTATTTAATGGGTCAAATTCTGTATTCATGTATTCTTAATTTAATTGTGACCAACGGTCCTGTATAAGAATAGTGGCGGTTTTAAGACCACAGACTTTTCAACTTAGACCAAAGTTTGTTTTTATTACTGTTGTTCGTTTTGGCAGAAACTCCGCCATTATTTTTATACGTTGTTGCCACCAGTTTTTCATCATTTTCAGAGTTCAGTAATCGGTTAATTTCTCCTTCTTCCCAAGTCCATAAATGACTACTTTTCTCGTCTGCCCAAAAACCTTCAAAATTTGATTCAATTGATTTTTTTGAAAACACTTTCTCGTTTATTGCAATGAAATAGAAGAAATAGTCCCAACTAATTGCAAATAGTATCGATTTGTTCTTATCGTAGATATAATAATCTTTAAAATCAATTTTCTCACAGAAATCGCTTTTGCTGGAACTTGTCAGGTCAATAATTTTCTTGTTTTCATAAAATTCGTCTTCTACAAGAACTTCTTCAATTCCGTTTAGTGTCAATAATTCGAAAATTGAAGATTTAGTGAAGAAATCAAATGTACCTTCTGTTGGATGCCAGATATTGTTCTTGTCCGAATATTGGTTTAAAACCTTCAATAGGTCTTGTCTTTCCAATTTCTTTTTAAAAGCACCAATTGAAGTCATTAAGGCTTTATTCAGTTCCTTGTAGTCATTCAGTTTCGTGTTTTGAATTACTTCTTTCCAAGTTACTTTCTTTCCGTGCTGGGTTATTTCTTCATCGGTTGGATAACATTCGTTGGATGAAAAAATAGTCATATTTGAGTAGTTCTCAATTTTTTCGAATATCTCATCCTTTTTTCGAGCTTCTTCGAGTGAGATTACTTTTTTAGAACTATTCGTGTCGCAATGTTCTTTGTCAAGTTTGAAAAAAGGCAGAAGTCCAATGTAAACACTATCAAATTCAGAGTAGTGTTTCAACACAGGCGTTTCTTCGTCTGGATATAGGTTCTTATTTTCTATTTCGCTCATTTTTCAAATTGGTGGCAACAAGCGAATAACACAACCTTATGTGTGTTATCCGACATATGGGTTGAACTTTCTTTTTTCAATGTTTTCAAGGCTGGCTGTACAATTAGCCGTTATTAAACGTTTATAGACGTTTATAAACGGATAGAATGCTCGATGATTTTACACTTCACTCCACCAGTCCTTCTCAAATATGCGAAAAATAGGCCGACTCGCGGTCTTTACTTCTTCTTGATTTTAGATATCGTCTTTCCAGTGGCTTTGGTGGGCTTATCCATATCACTTATCGCAAAGTCAATGGCTTCTTGAATTAGAGCCGTCACTTTTGGGTTCCGATAATCGTCCTTCTGCTTGACTTCTACATGCCTAATCAATTTTCCCGTGCCTTTCAGCAATTGGTCGGGATCCTTTAGAAGGGTCCCTTTATTAAAGCCCAAATTCAGGTGATTGGTGTAAATCGGAATCATGCAAAAGGCGTCTGAAAGCTTCTCGGAGATCGAATAGACAGATGTCAAGGCATGGGTGTGGTATAAGAGCTCGTTGCTCTCGGGGTATAAGTCCAAAATATACTCCCGCAAATCGCTATACAAGTCTATAAGCTCCTGGTCCTTCAATTCTAAATAGTACTGGAAGTCGTCGTGTATGGGGCGGGCATTTTTCATTTGGCTGGGCTTTGAGTGATCATCTCGGCATTCAAAGCTACGCTCCTACCCGTGAACCTGCAAGAAGACGGCACGAATAGTCGCGACACTTCTTGGGAATCTCTGCGCTATTGTACCAAGTCATGACCTACCCTATCCCCGGGTCTCAATACATCGTATTCGGGTTGGCCGATTTCTTCGGGATTTGCTGAATGGCATCCCAGTGCTCACAGATCTTTCCATCGGTGTCGAACCTGAAAAAATCCATGGTCACATATTGATCGTCACCAGGCCAGATTTGATGGGTATGCAAGGCCACCAAGTCCTTTTCGGCGATACATCTCACAAACTCAATCGACTTCTCAGGGTATTCTACTTGCATCCGTTCAAAATACGCGATGAACCCCGAAAGCCCGTCTGCCACATCGGGGTTATGCTGGATGTATTGGTCGCCGACGTACAGCTCCACCGCTTTCTTTGGGTTTCCTTCATAGGCCATCTTGTAGAAGGCGATGGCGTTCTCTTTGTTTTTATCCAGGTTCATATCGTTCTGTTTTTATTGCATTTGGGTTAAATTGTACTTTAGGCTCTTGTACTCCTTCACATGAAGTAAATTTTCGAAAAGGCTTACCGATTCATCTTCAATGATATGGATTACCTCGTCTCTATCTTTGAGAAAGTTTTGGGAGCATAGATTAAAAGTACTCGATTGATTCATTCTTCCAGACGATTTCACTTTCTTTTGGGCTGAAATGAATCCCAAAGCGCGAATAGCATCACTGTTTCAATCACCAATTCTCGGAAGGGAAATAACCGGTTTTGAACCTTTCAAACTGTCGGATTTGGAGATAGAATCTGAGTTGCAATTTGATCTCCCCAAAAATCTTCGGCTCGGCCACTTGGTTGAGAAAACCGTAGCGCAGTGCATTGAAGCTTCATCTAATTACCGCCTGCTTTATGAAAGCATCCAGCTTATTGAAGAAAAGCAAACACTTGGAGAAATTGATTTTATTCTGGAAGAAACAGAGAGCAAACGGATCATTCATATGGAACTGGCCTATAAATTCTATCTCTACGACCCATCAATCTCAACTACTCCCACCCAAAATTGGATTGGCCCCAACCGTAACGATTCTCTCCACCTAAAACTCAAAAAGCTTCGAGAAAAACAGTTTCCTTTATTGCATCATAAAGCCATCGAGTCGCAAATGGCTGGGTTGGCAATTTCTGAGATTTCTCAAAAACTCTGTTTTCTGGCTTCTCTCTTTCTGCCCTATCACCAGGAAGTGGATTTAGAGCAGTGCTATCAAAAAGCTGTGAAGGGATATTACCTCAACTATGATGAGTTCAAAAATCTGGATCACTCGGGCTCTTCCTACCATCTCCCTCTGAAAAAAGAATGGGGCATAGATCCTTCTGAAAATCAGAATTGGTGTAGCTATGATGAATTAGATGAAGAGCTCAGCAGAAGCATCAATGATAGACGCTCGCGCATGTGCTGGCAGAAAGATGGAGATTCTTACCGAACCTTTTTTGTGGTTTGGTGGTAGTAGGTGGATTAATAATAACCCTCAAGCGGTTTTAATGCTATCGATCTTTTCTGGCTCCCCGTTTAGGTAATAATCCAGGGCCAGATTGAGATAGGCATTGGTGAAACGGTTTTAGCTTAGGAGCTTTTACCTTATTTTTCTAAAGAATTTGATCATTGGTCAGCTTATTGAGTGGTATCCCCCATTTTTTTTTGCTAGATATAATGAGCTTCTCAATATAGTCTGTTGGAATGATCTTAATATCGTTATAAAAGTTTTCGCCAGCGGGATAGACTTTTTCATCTAGTGGAACATCAAAGGAATGATTGTCAAGGAGTGGTGAGCTACCTAAATAATCCAACGAAGTATCTCTATATATGTTTGGATTACTACTGACAATCGACATAATGATATTTCGGAGGGAGTCTTTGTTACAGTTGAAAGTATAGCTCTGTATGGAGCCATGTGTTCCCGCTCCAAAAATGCAGCTGGTCAATAAAATAGAGATTACTGCAATAAAGGTGAGTTTTTAAAATCTAGACATTCTGTAATCCATATACGAATGATTGAGCCAAAGTAGGCAAGCCGTGTTCTCGATCACTGCATCATCCCAATATGAAAGTGCTCCGCATCACCAGCTGGGGCTAGTACAACTCTTCCATCTTCATCTATGTAGGCCGTAGTACCATCTGCTTGTTTGACAAGTGCTAACCCATTGTGAAAGTCATAGGCATTCCTGAAAGCTGGTTCATGTACGTAGTTTCCCGACTTATCGATAAAACCGTATTTATCGTCTTTGACTACTCGGGCATAGCCATCCTTAAACGGGAATCCCGCTTCGTACTGTGCTTCGATTATCATATTGCCATTGTGATCGATATAGCCCTTCTTTCCATCAAGATTAACCAGTGCCAGCCCTTCGCTAAATGAACTGTATTCGTCGTATATGAAAGCGCTGGTAACCTTTCCTGTGCTATCAATCACCCCGTATTTGTACTTGTCGTTTCGGATAATGGCGTGTCCTTCGGCAAACTTCGTCAGCGTCTCTCCGGCAGATTCTAAAGTATCTGGCAATTCAAAAGCCACTTCTCCTTTTGTGTTGATAAAGCCACTTACCCATTTATTACCTTTTTTGATGCGCGTGTAGGCATATCCACCATAAAACTCTCCAGCACCGTAATAAGTCTTATTAAAAGCATCTTTACCTTCCTTGGTAAAGTATCCCCAGGTATTCCGGTTTCCGTTGCCCGATTCCTTTCTATGAAGGATAAGCCCATCGCGGTATTCGCCCAGCGTCTTGTGCTTAATCGGAATGATCTCCTTCCCTGTCCGGTCTATGTATCCGAACACCTTGGTATTGATATTATCGATCTTAACAACATGACAAACTTTCGCAATTCCGTCTTCGAAAAACCCAGCCGTCGAATATTGGTAATCCAATACAATATCTCCTTCAGTATTGATATAACCGGTTTGGCGAGACAGACCGACAACCGCCAGCCCTTCGTCAAATCCCGATGCATTTGAGAACTGCGGGGTGATTACCACTTCCCCCTTCTTATTGATAAACCCAAACTGATTACCCATTTGGTTGTACTCGTTTATCCGAGCTAGTCCATCTTCACCAAAGGACAATGCAAATTTGAACTTTGGCTCGATCACCACTTCACCCAGATAATTGATGTAACCGTAAAGACCATCCTTCTTGAAGGAATACAAGGCATCCGGATACTTATTTTCTCTAATCACCTTATCTTCATTGACTTGATCAACTTGTTGAGATGTGGTGTTCGTATCTCCACCATTACAGGCAAAAAACAAAATACTGGCTGCTGCAAGTAGAAAATTCACTTTAATCATTCTTTGATTTTTCTGGGATTTTATAAAAAAGGAATCAAGAATACGGAATTTTCAGAAACAAAAAGGCCTGTGGGTGATTCGGTCAATTTGAAATGAATAAGCCTTTGTGAATCAATAGAGCGCTCAGATGAATTCTAACCTTCCCCACTCTCCTTCTCGTAACCTTTTACTTCGATTGTCAAGAAAGTGACCAGCGTGCCATCATTTGATTGTTTTAGCTCCGCTAAAAAATGCTGGTCACTCCCACCGATAAAGTTCTCTCCCATTCTCCCGGTGTACTGCTTAAAGTGGATGTCATAAGCTACGGGGTTTGCACTTTTGACCGTGGTATGGATATGTCTATTGTCAGGGGAACTCCCATAATCGCCCGGTAAAATCGTTTGGACAAAAACCTCGCCCTGCGCGTCTGTCATTACCGTTCCATTAAGCCGAGCGGTAGATTCATCACTTGGGTCGCTCGGTTTATATTCACCTTCTGCAGAAGTATGGTAGAGCTTTATCTCCTCGCGGATAAGGGGCCGCTCCGTTTCCTTCGATACAAATCTTAGGCACAACCAAAGCTTCTGCCCCGGCTCGTTCTCTTCACTTATCTGCACTTGACTCTGGTCATCCAAGGTTTGGAATGCACTCAGTGTTTGTAGCTCAGATTCGCTGAGCGTTGGAACGGTCCGATCGATGGAGCATTGAGCCAGAAGAAAAGGTAGGAGGAGTATGGTTAAGGTTCTTAGCAAGGTGAGCTTAGTTAGGTTTATACTATTTGGATTTATTGTACGCCTCGGGTGTCGTTTTACGAAGGAGAATTCTCGAACGACACGATAAACCCTGAACACTCCTTTCCGTTTCTTTTGTTACTAGTTCTGCCATCTTTGTTTATTCATTTCTATTACCCCAATTTCAGCAATCTTTCTGATAATTCCTTATCTCGGATCACCAATGAATGTTGGGACTTTTTCTTTGCAAAGCTTTTCATCTTTGAAGAAAGATCAAGTGATAGCTCCGCGATCAAAAATTCGATAGCATCAGGATTGGCTGTTAAGTACAGAAGCCCATCATACTCACAAAGGACCTCCACAGAATAGCCTTTCAGATACTTCTCGAGGGCTCTTAAAAAGAGTTGCTGATCAATATCGTAGAGTGCTAATGGAATTCTGAATCTACTTGAGTCTTGGTAGTTCAGGAAGTACTTCGTTAACCATGGAATATCGGCTGGTTCGAAAGTCTTGAGAATGACTTTTACATATTCTGGTAAAACATCTTCGAAACTCGAACGGTCCAAAAGCTTTTGGGCTCTCTTCTTAATCTCCCCTATTTGACGCTGATTGCCGAACAAAGGAATCAGTTCACAAGAATAGAACACCAGTTTATTTCTTTTCAGTAACTCATCAATAAAGGCTTCCCGTTTCTCTTTATGAAACGACCTTACTTCTGATTTAAGCCGGTTTAGCATCTCCCTACCACCGTCTTTATCGTTTCGGAATTTATCGCTAAAGTCCACCCACCAATTTTCAAATGTCAGTTTATCGGTCATTGGGGATTGTGGCTAGCTGTCAGGGGCGTCATCATTTATACAACCTTTAGTATTTTAAAGGATCGTTTAGCTAAACTTCGTCTTAATGCAGTTTAGCTCAGTTCAATGTTGGCAACAGTGGTTATTTTCCTTTTTTGATTACAAACATCCAGCCGTTATGATATTGAGCGGTCGCATATCCATCATTCTGTATTTCTTTATAGAAGGAAGAACTCATGTCATTTTCGGGTTTCCATTCAGGTAATTCCTCTTGACTAATTTCATTCCAGTCGAAATCATAATTAGATTCCCCTACTGCTAGAATTGGAGTCCAGTCACCTATCAATTTCTCGTATTGATTTTCGGGAATTTCAATTGCATAATAAACAGCTCCTTTATCTGTCTCGGATTCATGATATAATAGAGAGCGGGGAGTCCCTTGTAAATCGATTCCTAATTCGTTTTCAACTTTGTCGACCGTTACTTGAGGAAAGAAACATCCAGTCAAGATTAAACATGTCGTGCTAATCAAAAGAAAATTTCTCATAATTTTTATTCCATTGTTGCCAACGTTTTGGCTATGCGCAGTATCCCGAAGGGTATTGCGTATAGGTGTTGTTGGGCACAGTTTTTTTAATTATCATTTATTTCAGACTCTTTGATTCTTTCTTTAAGATATGGAGCCAATTTGGTGACGGTATTTATAATCGTTTTTCTGTATGGTTCACTGATGAAAGGAGAGATAAAAAGTTCATTTATAAGAACTTCTGGATTGATGCCGAATTTTCTACCAACAGTGAGGTCATAAGGTACTTCATGTCCTCCTTCACTTAATGGAAAATTGAACACCATAAGACGCATTTCACTTTCGAAATCATAAAACTTCTTTTGGTTATTGTCGCTTCAATTCGGGAAAAAGAATGATCCAATTTATCTTGATACTTCACAGAGGCTATTGAAATGTCTTCATCAAATTCTTGGTCTGTTGTATTGATTGACTGCCTAAGTTTAGAAACCGTTGTTCTTATTGCGACACCAGGATTAGTTCCAACATAGATTTTCCACAATGCAAAGCTCTCATGTCTTTTTAAAGTCCAACAATATACAAGCGTGTAGTTTCGAAGATTATTTACTTCATTTTGTTCACGAATTATCTCGGCTTTCTGATTTTTGAAATCTGGGTCATCCTTGATCGCAGAAATTGCCATTTTATAGTTGCTCTGAAAAATGGTGCCTTCATACTTGTCGGTGAGCTTTGTTAGGTTGGAGAAGAAAATCTGAGAGTTAAGCAGTAAGTCGAGAAACTTTTCCAATGATAGATAGCGCCAAACTATACTGTTACCATTGGGTGGTTTTTCTCTTATTCTATCGTCTTTAACAATCATCGTTTTTCAAATTGTGCCCAACGTTTTGCATATGGCTTGTGGCGGTTACGGAGCGCTTTCCTGTCCACCGAAACCAAAGCTGGCTACGGAGCGAAAACCTTGCTGGTAGCCGATCACCCGCCATAAGCTATATGCGTTGTTGTAGCACGTTTTTATTTTTTCTTTTACAATCCATCTTCTCGGTCAGAAAGCCAATCTCTGTATTTATTCTTTAGACTATCTCTTTTTTCTGTCGAGTCAACAATCACATCAACTCCACCGTCATAAGGTGCAATGACACATTTCTTTGAAGGACTAATAAACATAGCTCTTATTTCGTCATCAGCAATTGCCTTGAGAATTTCATCCCTTTTTCCGTTTTCCCATTTCTCAGTCTTTACGTAAATGTCAAAGTACATTTCGTCTTCATATTCTTCTGGTCTTTCTTTTTGTAAATCAATTCTCAAGACCTTTTGAAATTCTCCGAAGTCAGTTAGTTCTTTATAATTGTCATTGGTTGAGTCCCACCTATAAAGTCCGAATGAAATAGCAACTTCTGATTCTTTTCCAATCAGGTCGGTAATCAATTGGTTTTGTCGGTCAAGTATGATTTTATATTCGTCTTCAGTTTCAGCGTATCTTTTTGATTCAGGAAGACTATGAATTCTGAACCACCTGTCAGGATATACCAATTTCAATTCGTGATTAATTGGCAACGATTCAGGATATTCCTTATTCCAATAGTCTATGAATTCGCTTTCTGTCATTTTTTTAATGTGCTACAACAATTGGATAACACACATTAATGCATGTTATCCGACATATGGGTTGATATCAGTTTTTCAATCTTTTTTCAGGCTGGCTCTGCAAATATCCGTTTATAAACGTTTATAGACGTTTATAAACGGATATGAATGTTCCACGATATTCACCGCTTCACTCCACCAATCCATCTCAAATATGCGAAAAATTGATTGGAGTTGATTCAGACGCGATAGGAGTGCATAGCAGATAAGCGCTCGACAAAATCACGAAACGTCTATACTAACCGTATATGGCTCAAACTTGGCAATCGTTAGTCCAAGCGATAATACTCTCAAAAAATCAATGTTTCCAGCCGAATTGCTCGAATTAAAATTGGCCACCATTAAAAACTATCAGACTGAGATCCCTTCTTAAGAATTGACAACAACTTTTCTGGATCTTGCCGATTGTCCCAAAAGGAAACAACTACAATCGCGTTATCGTCAAAAAAGTAGAAAATGCTGTAATGACCTATAGCTGAAACTCGAATTTCTGCAGTGACGGTCACTGGGAAAGACTCAGGATAGGCTTGAACCCTTCTCAGATCCTGCTTAATGACATTCAATAGCTTCTTTGAAAACGCACTCGACTTGTTTCGTCTATTCCAGTAGCTGAATACCTCCCTTAGTTGCTTCGATGAAGTAGCAGTCCAAATTACTTTTCGTTCAGCCATTTTAGCTCTCTGTCAAAAAGTTCTTCTTGCGAAATCGTCCGACCATTCCGGTAATCGTCCATCCCCATATGAATCATTTCCTTTTGGGCTTCCGAGAGGTCTACTTTCGCGTTTTTTGAAGAAGCAGTGGCGATCTTGTCTAAAGCAGATAGCAAGTCTTCATCGCGTATCAACAAGATTTTGCTGATGAGTGAATTTCTAAGATTATCGACCTTTGCCATGTGTGAGCGTTTACTCAAATGTCGTCAATTAACTCACGCTTTGCAAAAAATAAGATCCAGCCAAATCTTTCATAGTGTTGATAAAACTTCACTTTAGCGAGAAGAAGTGAGCTTGTGTTTTCTGTAAAAGCCGCTTTATTCTGTTTTCTCAAGCTTCACCTTAATCCAATCAATTTGACTTTGCTGTTGGCTGGCTTGCCCTATCAAGTCAATGACTATTGCGCTTTTGCTGGAACATTCTTTTTTTAGCAATAAGACTCTTCAATCATTCATCATTTGGTTCAGTAAAGGAAACGCCTTGTCGGGCCATATCGAAATAACACTGCGTGTAATGTAAAAACACACCACAATTTCATCGATCTCAAATTCAAGAGGGATCTGGGACCATTCCCGAACTTAGCGCTTGATCAACGTCATGCTTTCGGTACCTGCCGCATGCTGCAACCGGAGGTGATAAGCACCCGGCTTCAAGCTACCAAGAGCCAATTGGTTGGAGCCTGAAACTTCGACAGCAATCATTCTTCCCTGCATATCGAATAGATCTACTCGCTCAATTTTGTGAACCGGTCCAGCAATGTTTAAGACATCATTTGCGGGATTGGGGAAAATGGAGAAAAGGCTAGCTTCTTCTTCCTTTGTACCCAACACGAGGGTTTCGCTATACCCCATATCAGGAGCAATTCCCAGATAATCTTGCAGGTCAACCAAAACATCGCCATCCAGCTCGAAAAACGCGATACCGGCATCGACTTGCGGAGCGTCTGCTGCCAATTCATAATTGCCTGCCAGTGCGTTTTCAAAAACGGGAGTCTCTTCTACATTCCCGGCGTGCCAGGTGGTTTCTAAATATTCTTCATTCACGAAATGTTCATCCAAGCCACGAACCGTGGAATAGGCAAAATGCACGCTTGAAGTATCATTCCATTCGGAAGGGTGCCCATAGAGCTCATCACCACCTTCATTCCAAAGGATGGAATTGACGATGTACAGCGAATCCGAATAAGTCCAAATCCCTGCAACGGTGTTACCGACGTTGCCGGCAATGGTGCTTTTAATGATATTCCAGTTGCTACTCAGAGAGAATATGGCACCACCTTCGTTCGCTTCGTTTTCCAGCAAAGCAGACTTGATAAGCGTTATGTTCGATGCATTCACGCGCATGGCCCCACCATTATTGGCCACATTTCCCTGCACGATCACTGAATCCAAAACGATGTCAGAATAACCCAGATCCATAGCCCCGCCTTCTGAAAAACCACTGTCGCTGTTCGATGAATTGTTCTGCATAAGGGTATTGCGCACCACGCCCGTGCTTTGGTAGGTTTTCAAGGCGCCTGCATCGCAACTCAGTGAGCTTCCGCCTGCGCAGAATCCCCCGATAAAAAATGTGTCATCGATGGTAAAGTCCGCATTTGAAAAGTTGAGACATACGGGGCCAAAGGTGGCCGAGTTGTTCTCGAAGGTGGTTCCACTGATCGTCGCTTCTGCCGAGATAATGCTAAAAGTTCCGCCTTGATGACCTTGATTATCTGCGAAGAGACAATCTTCAATAATGAATGGGCCACCCTGGCCAGGGGTGTAAAACTTCACCACATCCACACCACTTGCCACATTTCCAATGACATTGCAGTTGACCATTTGTGCCGCACTGCTGGTGAAATTAAATGCCGCAGACCTCGGCCCAGTATTATTTAAAATATCGACTCCTTCGAGGTAGAGATCGCTGTTCAGGGCGAAAATCCCCGCGCCTTCGGAATAACCCGGTTCACCAATATTGTTCTGCACCACCGAATTGTACATCTCAACATCGCAGTCGTAAAAACAGAGACCGCCGCCTTCACCAAAGAAGGAGCCCCCTCTCACAAGGTTTTCTTCAATCACGCAATCGCGCACCGTCACACCGCACTCCTCGGCAAACACCCCGCCGCCACTATTGTGCTCCGTAAAAATTTGGTTTTCGCGGATGATCATGTGATCTAACACAAGCTCCGAAACTCCGGTCACGTGCATCCCACCACCAAAATTCAAATACATGCTGTCTGAAGTCAAACCTACCGCATAGGGATGACCGGTACCATTTTGTACTGTGAGCCCGATAAATTCCAGTCTATTACCCATTGGGTCTTCTGCCAGGATCACTGCCCCACTGCTGTCTCCGTCCAAGACGGTTGCTTCAACGTCCAACATATTCTGCGTGTCCAGAAAATCGGAATAAAAGGTGAGCTCGTGTGGAATCACCAGGTTTTCAACGTAGGTCCCTGGTGCGATGTGAATGCTATCTCCCTGTGCAGAGGCGTCAATAGCCGATTGAATACTTTCAAAATCTTGTGGAACGTGAATGATCTGGCCCTGAGTGACAAAGACAGTTGTACCGAAGAGAAGGATGAGTAGAATTCGAATCATATTCGAGTGTTTGGTTTTAAAGGTGAGTAAAGATCTGGTTCAAACCGACTAGGTAAGCCGGCAAAAGAGAGACGAAATCATAGCCGTTCAGTTGTATCAGGATAGGGATACTTACCTATTCTGTTCAGAAAGGGCTTTGTTCTAAGAAGTAGGCAAAAAACAAAGCCCGTAAATACGGGCATGGATCTGGTTCTTTTTTGGTGCTGATCAGGGTTGGCAGGTCTCCGCCTTGGGCGTGATCAGCTTTCCTTTGATGCATATTACATCAACACACCATTTTTAGATTTTATAGAATCAGGTAACTCTGTCTCTCCGAGCATTTCGCGCAAATCTATTTCAATGGTTCTGCAAAGCGACATCATCGGAATGTCATTGGCCATTCCCTGAAATGGATTTTCAGAAAAGTCTCCGATGCTCTCCATCATAGCATAAACCCAGGCAATTAGTGTTGTTAATGGAAGCGAAAGCCAGATTCCCCAATCACTAATATTCATCAGTTCTGGAATCATGCTAAACGGAATGAGTGCAATGAAAATAAAAACAAAGTATCGGCTCATATTTGCATATTGTCTTGGCAGAGGGAATTTTTTTATGCGTTCGTTCTTGCCCTGTAGTTCATAGAAGCTTCTCAACACATCCTCCATTTGTGTGTGTCGAAAATCATCAATAAACCCTTGTTCTCTCAGTTTAGTTAATTCTCGGGATTGTTCATTGATTATTTGGGTAGCCGTATTTGCATTAGCTACTAATCTATCATGTTCTTCGATTGGCAAGAATAACCTAAGCTCTGTTCTCGTGATTTCATCATCTAACATACCAATACCGAATTCCTTTTGATACATTTTTGCCGTTCTTGATATGCGCCCGCCCTGACTAATATGTTCCCACGATGTAGGGATTAGTAGTTGACTTCTATGTGCATACAACCAGGCAATATGCCTATAAATCAATCGTTTTTTGACTTGTTGGATTTCGGTTTCGCTTGCTTTATTTTCTTTGAAAAGGTTGGTTATATATCCATCGACCATCATTCCCCAAGTACGGCTATCATTGACAATACCACCCCATATCTTTCTGGCCTCCCACATTCTATCATAAGCTTGATTGTTTTTAAAGCCAACATAGAAGGCAACAGCTGTTCCAATTACCGAGACTGGTAACCACGGAATACTAATTGAAATAATGTTGAAATAGTAAAGTGCGGCAATAGATGACACAAACGCAAGTAATGCTAATACTCTTGGACCCGTCCATTTGACAAGGTTGCTAAACTTAATGCCTTTGGTGATTATCATACTTATTGAATATTTTTTAAGAAGGATAAAAATGCATCTGACCGTGATACAAATCCATAGTCCATGACATATGCCGCGATACCAAGTAATGCAAATCCCAACCCCATTCCTTTGAAGTATGGCGAGGCAGCCAGAATTAGGAGTGCTAATCCAGCCAAGATCATTCCCGGATAAACAAATTTGAGCAAGGTATTACCAGCTTTATTGTCATTGATGTGTTTTTCCCTTTCTTTTTCTAACGCTTCTATATCTGACTTTTGGTAAAGTGCAATACTCTCTTTGGCATGAGCAGGTCGGCTATAAAGAATGAATCCACCATAGCCAATAAATATGGCAATAAGAATTCCCAATGGAATAACTGACCCCCGTAGCAACTCATGGTTACTTCGTAGTATGCTTATAAACCCGATTAGAAGCACAACGCCAACACCAATCATTATTCTGCCTTGTAGTACTTCGCTCTTCGCCCAGTTTTGAGTGTACTCAATAAAGTCCATAACCGCAATTTATTTATCTGATCTTAACGCAATTGCCGTCCAAATAGCTGTGATTAAATCAATCGCTCCAAAGGCAATAAGCATTTTTGGAGCAATGCCCATTAATGCAATGGAAGTACTAGCTACAAAAAACCAAGTCCTACCAATGACAGATATTTTGAAAAAGTGCTTGGACTCTGCCCGTGCCGATGATATGTAATAGTAGCCCAACCCAACCATCAGAATGGCCACTACGTAGATCCAATGCTCTGTTGTGGCTGCAAACTGAAACGTTTCCAAAATCAAATCCTTAATAAAAAGAAATCCAAGTCCAGAAACAAGACAATAGACTCCGTACACCAGAATTGTTTTTGCTCCCCTACTCATTTTAAAAGTCTTTTTTTCTAAAACTATCAACAGTCATTACTCCTACCAATTTGGTGAGCTTCATCCAGGTAGGGTGTACCATGTAATCCACCATATTATTTATCATGTGGTGGGCTGCTTTAATATTCTTTATGGTTAATCCACCAGGAGCATGAAAATCATCAATCATTACGGATTTTACCACATTATCAAAATTGAGCAGGTTCCCAAAGTTACCAATGCCACTTACAAATTCCTTACCTTCTTCGTTTCCACCCCAGGTTTGAGTAGGGTTCAACCAGATGGTTGGAGGGGTGTTGTTTACGGCTATTGCTCCGTATTCTAAATCAACCACAGCTTGATTTAATGCATCCGCATATTTTTTCATGGACTCATTATCGATGATAATTCCAGCTGCCAAAGTCCCTATGAGCTTTGTATTGCAATACTCAACAGCATTTTTCAAAAACACATCAGCTTTTGCTTCGGTATCCAATGCAATCTCAGTAATTACTTGACAAAAGGCCTCATTTTTTGCAGCAAAGCCATCCTCATCAGCACCGGTAATAAGCAACATGCTACTGTGCTTGTGTTTACCATCTTCCGGCTTTAATTCTTCAGCATTTGGATAGGCTTCTTGGAAGGCCTTATATGTGCTGTTTGTTCCAGGATAATAAGTTCCAGTCGCAGGTGTATCCTCTACAACAGACTTTCTTATAGCATCTAAAAATTCACCTCTTTGATTCCAGTTTTTAGAAGTCACCAAGGTTTGAATACGACCACATACAGCACCGCCATTGAGTTTGGCAAGGGATACCAACTTGTCCGCTTGAATTTGCATTTCCTTTGCCGTCCATGGTTTGTCTCCCGGAACAATGATACAAGGGTTATTACCTCCACATTCTGAGATTAATGGCACAGAAGCAGCTTCTTCAATAGTTTTAGCCACTTCGGTAGATCCAGTAAAATAAATTTTGGACAAACCTTCCAGTTTCGGCAATGCTCTACCTTGGTCAGCAGAACAAAAACTAATGACTTTTGCTTCCACCAATGGCTGAAATATTTTCGCCCAAATTTCATCGGTCTCCTCGTTAAGTCTGTGTGGTTTGTGAATCACACAGCAGTTTTCTAAAAACATCGCATTGATAGTTTCCAAAGAAGAACTGTAGTTTCCAGCTCCTGAAACTGCAATTACACCAGTAGGTTTGTCGTAAGGGTTTACTTGTCTTGGTTCGCCTTTTATGTGCAAATAATCTTTGCGTTTTCCGGCTATGAGTTTATCCTTAGCATCAGTAGAAGTAACATCTACCTGATAAAGGTCGTCACCAATCTTCTCTATTGAATTGGGTTTAATCATGTCACCATGCACCAAAGATTCGTAGAGAGCTATACACCCGTTTAACGCACCGGTCAGTGCCATTACCGTGGCCCCCTTTCCTTCTTCTAAGGACACCATATCTTCTCCTATATTATCATTCTTCATTTTGGCATCTGCAGCGCCCAACTCATCGGCAAATTGACCAATGCGTTCTCTTACGGCTTCCAATAAATGAAGTCTTTCTACTGGCGATACTTTTGCCCACGCTTGTGGGTCTAACTGATTATATGCTTCTTGTGCTGTCATTGTTGTTATTTTTTTGGAGTTAAAACCTTTTCGTCAATCAATACCTGAAAAGCATCATTCATGGTTTCAGATAGTGGGCGGAATGTCATTCCTAATTCATTTTTGATTTTTGAGTTATCTGCTCTCCATGGAATGTTGATGTTGTTGCGAATAAATTTTCGGTTCAGGTTTTTGTTAATCATTGGGCCAATCAACATCAACAAAAACTTAGGTACTGCTGATTTTGGAATTGGAAACTTATCGCCATACTCAGGTCGCAATGTTTGAGACATTGAGAAAAGGTCTGATTCGTGAGCAGCAGTGATGTATCTGCCATGGGCTTCAGGAGTAAAACCAGCACGATAATGGGCTTCAGCCACATCGCGAACATCAACTACACCCATTCCCACTTTTGGAGCTCCTGATTTTAGCGTGCCATCACCCATCTGCTTTAGCATGTGGAAACTCTCAGAAGTGGTTCCATGTGGGTTCAGGGGTGGCCCCATAACCATACTCATATTGATGGTAACCAAATCCCATTGAGATTGCGTTTTGGTTATCTCCCAGGCTTTTTTCTCTGCCAAAGTTTTGGAGTACGAATAAGGCTGATAATCAAGAGAAGCAGTTTTGTTCCAAACATCTTCAGTCAATTTCCCTCCGGGCGCATTAACCGTATCAATGGCATCGGTGTAAATAGCCGCACAGCTACTGGTAACCACCACTCTTTTTACTGAGGGAGTTTCCTTAGCAGAATTCAATACGTTTTCGGTACCATGAACCGCAGGTTCAATCAATTCTTTTTGTGGGTCTTTTACGGTAGTTGTAAAAGGGGAAGCCGTGTGGAACACCAACTCACAACCTTCCATTGCTGCTTTGTAAGAACCAGGTTTCATAAGGTCCCCGGCAAAGAATTCAATCTTACCTTTGGAATTGGCTGCAGCCTTTTTCAGGTGTGCAATTTTCTTTTCATTTTTTGGATCTCTTACCGCTGCATGAACGGTTAATCCTTCGTCCAAAAGTTTTTTAACCAACCAACTGGCTACATAGCCGTTGGCACCTGTTACCATTACTGGTTTCGATTTATCGATTGTTGTCATTTGTCTTGTATTTAAGGGCTAATCAATTACAAGACAAAGGTGTACAGGATTGGATTGGGGCATTTACACGAAATGCGGAAAGCCGAACACGAAATGCAGAATTAGTTCAACTTACGGTACTCCACAGGGCTTATTCCTGTTTTTTTCTTGAATAGACGACTAAAATAGTGGGGGTAGTTGAATCCAAGGTTATAGGCTATTTCACTAACGGAATCCTGTGATTGTAGAAGATTGGTTTTGGCCTTTTCTATTACAAAGTCATTTATGTGATCCAAAGTACTTCTTCCTGTTTCGTTTTTTAGAAGGTCACTCAGGTAATGTGCCGAAAGATGCACTTTATCAGCTAAGTACTGCACAGTGGCTACACCTTGTTCTGTTGGTAGATTTGATTTGTAGTATTCCTTCAAACATTTGTTTACAGTTGCCAACACGTCTGTATTTTGTGCTCTTCTGGTGTTGAACTGACGGTCATAAAAGCGCATGCAATGGTTAAGGAGTAATTCGATTCCTGAAACAATCACTGTGTTACTATGATTGTCAATGCGTTCGGAAATTTCGCTGTTAACATTTGCAACTAACTCTTTTATGGTTTGCTGCTCTTTTTCTGAAAGGTGCAAGGCCTCATGAGTGTCGTATGAAAAGAAAGAGTATTGATCAATGATATCTCCTAGGTGGGTATTTCTAATAAGGTCACGATGAAAGAAGATCATGAATCCCTGAATTTCATTGAGTTTTTGCTCCTTGTTGGTAGAAGTTACCTGATTGGGAGAAGTGAAGATCATTACTCCTTCATTGAAGTCATAATGATGCCGTCCATACTGCATACCACAGCTACTGTCCTTCATAGCTATGGTAAAGAAATCGGATGTGTACTTTAAACCAACAAATTCCTGTCCAATTACCCATTTGGAAACATCAGCAATGTAAATAAGTGGGTGATTAGGCTTCTCAAAACCACACAGTTCGCAAAGCTGACTTATGGACTGTACTTTGAATATTTCCTCCTTCATTTCAAATTTTACTCAATGCATTTAATTTACAAAAGGAAGACTAAAAAATGACGTTGATGAACACAAATCGTTGAAAAGGCAGCACAAAATGCGGGTTGATAATTTTTTTGAATGACCCAGCACAATTCTCGGCACCTTCTAAAAATACTTGATTAATACGTTCCCTTATCTATTCCAGCTAAGGAAAATAGCATATAAACAGGCATTGCTTAGCCTTGAAAGGGCTTCAAAAAATTGACCATATCCCTTTCGATCAATTCTCAACTATCGGTTTATTCCAAGGCATTGAAAATCTTGTTCATCACCGCTCTGGATCGCACATGCATATACGCTCTTTGACCGTAAGCCGTAGATGTGAGTGCAACCACCAATTCTTCCTCGGGAACAACTATCAAGTGATTGCCACCATTGCCGCTGGCCCACAAATAGTCAACTTCTCTCCCTTTTATACTTGTACTATCCTTGTACCACAACATCCCGTACCACCAAACATCGTAAATCTCAAAGCTCTTTGAAGCGATCAGCAATTCGATATATTCAGCTGGAATAATCTGTTGATCGGCCCATTTCCCCTCATTCGCAACTAGCACCCCCAACTTTGCAAAATCGAGGGTGGAAAGGAATAGTGTCCCCGAAGCCACCGTTTGATTAGAAGGGTTGGTGTACCAATAGTATTTCCTTATCCCGAGGGGCTCGAATACCCTCTCTTTGGCATAATCATTCAAGCTCATGCCAGATGTTTCTTCAATGATAGCCCCGATTAAGGCCGAGTTTATATCGGCATAAACCCATTTCTCTCCAGGCCTTCTTTTTAGTCCAATACTCAACAAATAGCTTGTCCATTCGTCTTTATCCATCCACTTGCCTGCATGACCGGGCGTCATCCAATCGTCGGAGTCTGCATCCAATCCTGAAGACATATCAAGAAGGTGTCTGATCTTAACTTGCTTCAGGTCTTCATTTAGGGATGGATACTTTTCTTTTGAAAAGAAGGAATAGACATTCTCATCCAGATCCTGAACCAATCCTTCTTCAATGGCTATTCCTAAAAGCAGGGCAGTTAGGCTTTTTCCCGCCGATCTTACATCATTGATATCGCTCCTTTCCGTGTTCGTGTAAAAGTATTCTATGGCGATTTGGTGGTCTTTAATGACGACCATTCCCCTAAAATCGTTTTGCTCAAAGTCAGATATAAAATCATCAAGCGCGTTGATGGAGTCTGCATTAAGTCCAGCGTTTTCGAGTGAAATTTCTGGGAGATTTGGAATAGGTGGGTATTGAGCAAAAGCACACCGCGAAATACTGAAAACTAAGATTGTGACAATTGCTTTCATTAGATGGTTTTAGGGTGAAGAAATGGCGATCACATGGCTAGCTGCCAATAGCGCACTAGATTCATCTGGCTAGCCAATAGTTAAGTAAAGGTTTGGTTATACAAGGTTTAAACACCTTAAAATTAGAATTCATTTCTAATCTTCTCCATTTTTCTTCTCAACCCTACTATCCCAATAATCCCGACCCAACAAGTGATTCTAACTGTCCATAAACGAATAATCCTTTCGGCACAATTGCTGGCTACCCACCCAAATTCATCCTTCTCATATCCGAAAATAACGGCGGATTCGGGCTCTGCGCTCCATTTTGCTCTAAGGCGGTCTTAAGGCGGTTCTATGGCGGTAGCATGGCGGTCCTAAAGCGAACCATCTCCGTACTAACTAAGGGGATACGCCGTGGATACGCCGAGGTAAAAAAGTGATGGGTATATGTTTGTTATGGTAGATTTTTATAGCTGAAAATGTGAATGGTGGGATGTGGTGAGAAATAGAATGGTTTTAACGATTTGCAAACTGACTTGAATCGTTTTCTTTTCTCTTCGTTTTTCTATTTCCTTCAATAGACTTTATCATAGATAAACACCGTCCATCCCCGACGCTAACGGTCGGGATCAGGACTCGATACATCTCTGAACTCCCGCAGGTCGTTCAGTGATACTCCTTTAGACTTGTAGTAGATTTATAATTCGGGAAAAGGTTAGGTGAACCAATGTCACTCTAGCAGAAGTCATTCAGCAGATAATAACTGGTACAGGTTGAAACGGATGGTTTGTTGGAGTCAAGCAATTAAGTCATATTGCTGGATTGGAACCAATTGGCTCACAGCTTGCAATAATCACATAAACAGAATCGTAATTAAAGTCGTGAGCCAACTTTCGGCCTTAATTTTATTTCTAAGAAACACGAAAAAAAGCGAAAGTCCGCCGCACTCATGTAGAGGTCAGGCATCGAAAGCTATGCTTTCGCGAATGCCGTATCCGAGTTTGGGTAAGGCGCTGAAGTGTTTTTCAGAGTTTCAAGAAATAAAATGACAGCCATGATCTTTTGTCCCTTTTGTATCAAGACAAAAGGGAAAGGAAAGAAAACGATTGATTTAAGCTTACTTGATGCCGAATTATTGAACCCTACTAGAATTTCACATTCCAACCGATTCCCCAGCAAAACCAACCAAATAAGTGTTTATAAACGTTTACAAACGTTTAATAAACGCAAGTAAACGCCTAATAAACGGCTAGCTCTTTCCACTCCCCCCACCTTTGTCATGTCGATCGAAAACAGGCCTGACCGAAAGACAAAACAAAATCAAAACCATTAATCATCTGCGGGTGATGCCAATCAAACACTGAGTAAAGCCCGCGCTTAAATTGTTGAAGACATGCAAAATTTAGTAAACAGAGTACAACTCATCGGAAGACTAGGAATGGATCCTGAAACGCGCAATTTTGATAACGGAACCGTGATGACGCGCTTCTCACTCGCCACCGACAACTCCTACAAAGGTGCCGACGGACAAAAAGTACAAGACACCCAATGGCACACACTCGTGGCTTGGAACAAGACAGCCGAGTTGGCTCAGAAACTCCTGGCTAAAGGAAAAGAAGTAGCCATCGAAGGGAAGCTGACTAGCCGCTCTTACGAAGACAAAGACGGCAACAAGCGATACGCTACCGAAGTGCGGGTAGACCAGTTCTTGCTCTTCGGGAAGAAAGGTGAATAGTCTCGCCAACCCCTAAGTTCAAAAAAAGCGGTCTGGAAGAATCCGGATCGCTTTTTTTATTGTACTGATCCACCTTGAGCAAAAACCAAGACTCTTTTCAAATGACTCCCAATATCTGAGGTAGTTAACGGATTTGGAGTTTTCCCACCAGTGCAGTGAAAGCAAATTTTGCAGACGACCGGAGTGGAGCGAAAAATTTGCTTCGCGTTTTGGAAGGCCGTTAAATTCTACAAACGGCCTGGAGAAGCACCTTTGGGAAAACAGGGAATTTTTGTTCCTTTTGTTTCCCATCGGTCGCCAAAGGCTTGCCGTCGGCGCAGCATAGACAAAAGGAAAAGAAGAATTTGAGACCCCCGCTTTATCCCCATCAGGAGCATTCGATTGATAAGTGCAACTCTTGTCTTGAAATAGTTCATCCATTACAGTAGTTATGCGAGTGCTCCATCCTTTTCCTAATAGCTCTTCTGAATTTAAAAGTCGGCGATCTTAGATGTTTCAATCTTGACCAACTCGATTCCCAGTTGACCTATCAAAAAAGAATAATTCTATCTTTCCATCCGTGACCACCCTCTACAAAATCAAACAATACATCTATCTCCTCGGCCCCGGAATGCTCTACGCCGGAGCGGCTATCGGCGTTTCCCACCTTATCCAATCTACTCGGGCAGGAGCCGATTACGGATGGCTACCCGTTATTGCCATAATCGGAATTCACCTAGTAAAATACCCTTTCTTCAAAGCCGGATCTGCTTACGCGATCTCGGCAAAAGAAAGCCTGATAAGTGGGTACAAACGAATTGGCAACTGGGCACTCCTACTCTACTTTCTGATCACTGTGGCTACGATGTTTACCATTATCGCGGCCATTACAGCTGTATCGGTGGGCTTAGTGGCCTACGTCTTTCAAATCAACATCTCTCCCGCCCTTCTCACCTTATCATACCTGGTCTTGAGCGTCGCAATACTCCTATTTGGTCGCTATGCCTGGTTGGAGAAAATAATGTCGGCAGTAATTCTGGTCCTGACCATCTCTACGGTTATGGCATTCGCGAGCGCCTGGGCCGACCCTCCAGCTTGGAGCCAACTCGCAGAGTCGCCCGTTTTAGATGGAGTCTTTCTCATGATGCTTGTCAAATTGATGGGATGGATGCCCGCCCCGCTCGACTTATCGGTGTGGCATAGCATCTGGACGGAAGAAAAAATGGCTGTCGCTGGCGCTTACTACGATCAAAAAGCCGCCGATCGCGATTTCAAAATTGGCTACTGGGGCACCATGGTGGTCGGGGTCTTTTTCCTCGGACTCGGAGCCCTTGTCCTTCACGGACACCCAGAGCCCCTGCCCGATTCGGGTGTGCATTTCAGTCAGCGACTGCTTAGCGTTTATACCATGCAGCTCGGCGATTGGGCATTCTGGATTGTAGGTATCGCCGCACTCACCACCATGATTTCAACGACACTCACCTGCCTCGATGCCATTCCGCGATCGCTCAATGAACTCTGGCTCGTATGGAAACCCGATCAAAAGAAGTCGATCTACGGAATTAGCATCCGAATTCTCGCTTTGGGAAGCTTTGCCCTGCTCTATCTTTGGGGCCCAGCCATGGTGACCATGGTCGACATCGCAACCTTCCTTTCCTTTTGCACATCGCCCATTTTCGCTTTCCTAAACTACAGGGCTATGAATCTGGATTCCCTCCCCATTCAAAACCGCTGGACACCAGGTGAAAACCGCTACGCGATCACATCCATAACCATTCTAAGTGTTTTGGCAATCGCTTTTCTTATACTCCGGTTTGGAGGGTAAACCGGTTCTTGAATTCGACAGAACTCATGATTCTATTTCCCTGCTACACTGAATTTGCAAACTGATTTATAATTCGGTTTCCCGCTATCGCGCGAATAGCCGAAGGCGTATCTCGTGGTTTCGTGGGAAGAATCATCCAATAAACACCTCCCATCCAAAAAAATTCACCCCTCTAACCTTCTGTTCGTTAACGGACTGCAAAAAACCAAGCCCACAAAGGCTTTCAGAGCATAACCTTACCCATTTTTTCACGTAGAACTATCTATAAATCGATGGATATGGTGAAAAAATTTACACTTTATCTTAATCTACTAGTTCTACCTTTTGCTCTAAGCCTACTTCCCCGCACAGTGCTGAGTCAAATCGACGTTTCAATTACCACCACGGACAATACCGTGTGTAATGGAATAGCCTGTGACTACAATGGCCCGAGCATTTTGATCAACGAACTAATGCTCTCGCCTTCGTCAAACGACGGATCAATGTGGGGCGGTAACTCCAATCAGGCGGGTGAGTGGATTGAGCTTTACAATCCCGACGTCTGCAATTCGGTTGATATCTCGTGCTACCACTTAGGTAACAATACCAACGACGGTGGCACCTATCCCGGTGGATATGTTATTCCAGCTGGTACTGTGGTTCCCCCAGCGGGGTTTGCCATGATACGAGGTGTAAATGCAGATCCGGTACCGGAAAATCTCCTGGTAGAGAATGGCGGTAACGTCGTGGAGCTTGTGGTAGATGGAACTGGCGTATGCGTTGGTGGTGGAAATCGCTTGTGGTTCCCCAATGCGGGTGGATGGTTTGCCTTCTACGACAACAACGGGGTACCCCAAGATGCCGTTTCGTGGGCCAACCAATCCAATACTGATCAATACCCCTGTATCCCGCTTCCCGCACTTCCGGGTTGCTCCTACAGCGGATTACTCCCCAATTACGACGAATTTCCAGCCGACCGAAAAGAATACATCCTACCCGTTTCGGCAGCCACTTACCAGGGCCAAAGTTTAAGACGGATTCCGGATGGCGGAGCCTGGGATGCTCAGGGCACGCCTACCTATGCCACGTGCAACTCTACCTGTATTGATCCAAACTTCCTGATATGCAACGGTACGGCAACGGCCAACCCCACTGGCGGACTAGGTCCGTACACCTACTTGTGGGACGATGTGCAAGATCAAACAACTCAAACTGCCACGAATCTCTGTGCGGGATCGTACTGCGTGACCATCACAGATGCCAACGGCGATACGGAAACCCAGTGCATTGATGTCCTCGATGCCGAATACAACACCACCATCGCTGATGGTTTTTGTCCGGGAGAGACCTACACCCTTCCTGACAACTCAACAGTCTCGGCCCCGGGAACCTACAATTTCACCTACCAAACTCTAGGCGATTGCGATAGCACTGTCACAGTCAACCTTGTGGAGTATCCGGTCTACAGCTTTGACCTAAATCCACAAATTTGTCAGAACCAAACCTATACCCTCCCCGATGGTACCGAAGTGTCCACAACGGGAAACTATACGGTTTCGTACCAAACCATACACGGGTGTGATAGTATTTACAATGTCAACCTGACGGTGAGTTCACCAATCCAGATTCCCATTGATGTGGAAATGTGTTCGGGTGATTGGTACCAACTCCCCGATGGAAACATCGTTACTGCCGAAGGAACCTTCGATGTCCTGATATCCGGTGGTCCTTCCTGCGACACCCTGTACTCAGTCAATGTGGCGTTTTATGACGATATCGACATCTCCTTTTCTGAATATGAAAACATCTCTTGTTTTGGTGAAGGAGATGGATCTGTGGAGCTCAACGTTTCAGGCGGATCTCCTCCCTACACGTTCACTTGGTCGGATGGAATAGACCACGGTACTGTGGCTTCAGATTTGGACTCTGGCACCTACACCATCGAAATCACGGACGCAAACGGATGTCAAGCCGATACCACATTTGAAATCATCGAGCCAGACCTGGTTTCGATCACGGCTAGTGCAAATACAACTATTTGCTTAGGTACTGATGCCGACCTGATTGCCGAAGCAACGGGTGGTACTGGAGATTTTACATACTATTGGAGTGGATCTACTTCAAATGATGGAAACTTAACCGTTTCACCCGATAGCGATGCGACATACCTTGTCTACGCCGCTGACGAAAACGGGTGTACCACCGATAGCGTTAGCATAGCTATTGATGTCATAACCATGCACCCTGATTCACTGGAAACCACTGCGGCTATTTCGGCTTGTCAGGGAACTGAAATCAGTCTAGGTGCCCGCTACCACGGCGAATATCCGCCCTACCAGTTTATATGGAACAACGGCCTGCCCAACACTGCAGGGCCGCATAGCGTCTCTCCGAATACTTCGACGGTCTACACGGTAGTGGTCACGGACAATTGTGGCAATGAAGTCACGGCCGATATTCCTGTCACCGTCTGGGAAAACCCCGAAGCTACAGTTGAGTCAATTTCAGACGTAACGTGTTTTGGACTTAACGACGGGTCGGCAGGAATAAATGCGACCAATGGAACGCCAGTATACAGCTATACTTGGTCAGATGGACAGGATCATGGAAACAATCCAGAAGGCCTGGCTCCAGGAGATTACGCAGTCGTAGTGGAAGATGCCAATGGTTGCTCTTCCCAAGCGGAGTTCACCATTGCTGAACCAGAAGAAATAATGATTTCGGCTATCTCTGACACGTTGATTTGCTACGGATCTGAACTCGACCTGTTTGCCAATGCTGAAGGCGGAACTGGAGCACTCACCTACAACTGGAGTCATACTTCCGATCAAGGGTCAAACCAGATGGTATTAGCCGAAAATGACACCATCTTTACCGTTTTCGCGGAAGACGAAAATGGATGTGCATCTTCTACCGCTGAAATTGGTGTGGAAGTGATCAATATGTTCCCCGACCAACTGGTGATCAGTAATGACACCGCAGTTTGCCCCGGCGAACCTGTAGATATCATGGCTACCTATTCAGGTGCCTACCCGCCTTACGTTTATCAATGGAGTTCTTTGGATATCGAAGAAACTGGTCCAACGACCATCACCCCAGAAAATTCAGTTACCTACCTACTCACAGTACAAGATGAATGTGGAAACGCTATCACCGACTCAGTTCAAATCGATGTATTCGAACTCCCGGAAGTCATTCTGCCCGATGTCCTGATCAGTGGATGTAGTCCGCTGGAAGCGATCTTGATGGATACCATAAACGTATCGACAGATTACAGCTACACCTGGAACTTTACGAATGGAGAAACTTACTTCGGAAACCCGGCAAACTTTACGATTACGGAACCCGGTGTTTACGAAGTTTACCTGGAAATCACTACCGACGACGGTTGTACGGCGACTAGCTCTAATTCAATTCCAGTGGAAGTGTATGAGCTTCCTATTGCCAGCTTCCTGGCGTCGCCTTGGACGGCCGATATCGAAGACCCGAATATCAACTTCACCGACCAAGGTGAGGGAAGCACCTTGAATATCTGGACTATTAATGGGGAGACTTTCGAGAATGAAAATCTCATTTCTTATACTTTTCCCGACACGGGAATTTACCCCATTGAGCTATTCGTCGAAAATGAGTTTGGCTGTGCTGATAGCATCACCCAATGGATCGAAATTGAAGTAGAATACGACATCACCATTCCCAATGCCTTTACCCCCGGTGATGGTGGTGACAACCCTTACTACGATCCGACTAGCCTGACAAATACCGTGTTCTACCCTTTCTCAGAATACGTCGAAGAAATTAGAATGAGCATTTTCAACCGTTGGGGTGAGATGATTTTCGAAACCACGGAGCTAGGCAAAGGCTGGAACGGTACTTACCGCGATAAACCCTGCCCCATGGACGTGTACGTCTACCGAATTGACTTTGTATTTGCCGACGGAAATGAAGTCACCAAAGTTGGCGATATAACCCTATTGAGATAATGGCGAGAAGCATTCACACATATGGATTGCTATTGCTTCTTTTCACGGTTGGAAAGGTCACTGCACAGGATATGCAGTTTTCTCAGCCATATAGCAACCCGCTGTATCTGAACCCTGCTTTTGCGGGTAGTAAGCAAGTGACCCGCGTGGTCATGAACTACCGAAAGCAATGGCCAGGAATCAAACACGAATACAATGCCCTGGCTTCGAGCGCCGATTTCTATATGAAGCCTTTAAACGCCGGTATCGGACTATCATTTGTAAAAGATATGGCCGGAGCCAATAATCTGAGCAACACAATGGCATCGCTCTATTACGCTCAGCAAATCAGGCTATCAAGAAGATCAAACTTGTCCGTCGGAATAAAGGGAAGCTTCGGCCAAAGAGCATACGGCGATGGCAATTTGCTCTTTGCCGATCAAGTCATTCGAGAGTCTGCCACGAGTCTTTCACAGTCCAATCAGGCTGCAACGGGCTCTTACGCCGATTTCTCTGCGGGTATCTTGTACTTCAATACCAAAGCCTGGTTTGGCGTTTCGATGCACCGCATCAACGAGCCGAATCAATCTGTGCTCGGTGGAGAAGATATCATCCCAAGAAAATTATCTATTCATGGTGGAACCGTGATTCCAATTGAAGAGTTTGAGAAATCACTGGGAGCAAAAAAGCTGAGAGTCGCATTTAATTACAAGCAGCAAGGAGAATGGCAGCAGCTCGATATCGGTGGATACTTCACGATAAAGCATATCAACTTTGGGATGTGGTATCGCGGAATCCCGCTAAGACCAGATGAAAAGCAATACCGCAACAATGAATCTGTGATCTTCCTACTGGGCTATGAAGCGCCTAAACGCTTTTCTTTTGGCTATAGCTACGATATCAGCATCAACCGCCTTTTTGGTTACAGCGGTGGCGCCCATGAGATCTCCCTAATCGTCGAAATTCAAAACAGACGGAAAAACACAAAGCGTAGGATTGTTCCTTGCGCAAGCTTCTAGAGAACACATCACATCTGTATTCTTTTGCTACTAGATGGTTAAGGTCGGAATCAATCTGAACCACTGAAAGGTAAAATTCCAATTTAAAAGGCAACGTCAATTTTGGATTACACCCAAACGTCTAAAGTCTGTTCGATTTTCGAGCTGTGGTTCTGATTGGCTCACAGCTTGCAGAATCAAAATCTGTCTATTAATTCAGAAAGTCGTGAGCCAACTTTTGGCCTTAATTTTATTCTCTTAGAAACTCAGCAATAAGCGGAAGTCCACCGCACCCTTGCAGAGGTCAGGCATCGAAAGCTGTGCTTTCGCAAATGCCGTTTCCGAGTTTGGGTAAGGTGCTGTAGCGTTTTCGAGAGTTTCAAGAAATAAAATTACAGCCCTGATCTTTTGTTCCTTTTGTATCCATCGGCCGCCATAGGCTTGCCGACGGCGATGCAAGACAAAAGGAAAATAAAAACCTATCACTCCCATTGGTCAATTGATTAGAGAATCCACTGAATCAAAATTTTCTAAAATTTTAAAGACAACCCCTAAGATTTGCCCTCGTCTAAGAGCCAAATTTAATCGCCATGTTTTGTAGAAAAGCGCACATATTACCTGAGGTCCTTCAGGTTTCGCTCTATGGCGATACCATTCGCCTCTAGTCCACCCCACACGCCGGAACACCGGAAAGTCTATTTTTTTTATTAACCCTTAAAACTTAAAACGATGACTCGTATAGACGCTTCTATGGAGCACGAATTGGCTCGTGTAGATGCTCTTTGGAATCAAGAAATGTATGAAGATGGTTTAAACCTTCTTGAATCTATCATTAGCCGTGAACCAGGATTTGGTAAAGCCCACGCCTACATGGGTTGGTACGCTTACGCCCAAACTGGTGACTATAACACAGCAGCTAATCACTATAGATTGGCCATGAAATTCAACGCCGAATTCGCGGGTATTTACCCAAACTACGCGATAGTTTTATTCGAATTGCGTGACTTTCAAGCGTCTATTGATGTAGCTAGAAAAGGTATGAACGTAGCAGGAACCGACAGAGCTCAACTTATGGGTATGGTTGGTCGAGCGCTCGAAACGATGAGAGCATTGCGTTCTGCTAAATCGGCATACCGTGAAGCATTCTTGATTTCTGAAAACCATGAATACATGAATGCTATGAGAGCGTCTATGGACCGAGTTCGTCGTAAAAGAAGAATGGTATTCTATGGATTGCTCAACTGAGACAGCCCTCCGAACTTATCGGGGGGCTTTTTTATTCCAAACAAACATTTCAAAAGCAGAACACCTAAGACATTAACCGCTTATACACGGCGTGAACGCCTTTTCCCATCTCTTCTTTCGAAAACATCTTTGAGCGTTCCATGGCGTTCTTTCCCAGCTCGTCTCTCAATTCGGGATCGGTTGTCAAACGCTCGAGCTGCTCGGCCAAACTCACCTCATCACCCACTTCCGAAAGAAAGCCTTCTACCCCATCGCGAACCAGTTCTGGAATTCCACCGCCTTTGGTAGCCACCACAGGTAGCCCATTGTGCAAAGCATCAATTACCGTGGTCCCCAAACCTTCAGTACTCGATGTGATCAGAAACGCGTAGAGCTCCCGAAAAACGCTTGGGATATCATTGCGAAAACCCGTAAATGTAACCTGGTGGTCAATGCCTAACTGACTTGCATCAGACTTGAGCTGCTCTTCCAAACTCCCACCACCGACAATCAAAAAGTGAACATCGTCTCTATTCTGCAAGTAGGTCTTTGCAGCCATGAGAAATGTCGGATAATCTTTGTGCGGCGCGAGTGCTGAAATATTGGCCACGAGTTTCTTTGATGGATCGATTCCAAATTCTTGATGTAGATAGCCCGTTGGCGCATCCTGATTAAATCGGTTAAAATCTATTCCTGAATATACAGTCGTTGCCCGGTCTGGCTCAGCAATAAAAGGCGCCACCATATTCTTAATGGTATCGGAAACACAAATGATGGCCTTTACATTCGGGTGATTGTACTTCTTCAACGAAAACCCGGATTTCTTAAGCGGAAAGTCAACTCGACGGTGAACGATCAGTGGCTTACGCATACCCAACTTGAGCGCTAAAAATGCCAGACTATGCCCTTTTCCTGAATGAGCGTGAACGAAATCGACATTTTCATTCTTGGCTGTTCTTCTGATGGCGCGAGCGGTGGAAATATCGATACCATTTCGAAAACTAGCCGAAACGTGTTTTATCCTTTCTTCCTGACACCACTTCTCCATATCAGAGCCTTGGCGCACAACCACAACAACTTCTGCCCCTATCGAAGTGGAGTATTCAATCAAGTAGGCGATTTGCTGCTCACCACCCCGCCAACCGCGCTCCGAGCTGATGTGCAAAATTTTGGGCTTGGCCATGGCCCAAAGATCGAAGAAAAATGGAATTCCACTTCTTTTGAATCAAGTCAACACAGATTTCTTTAAATTCGCTTCAAACCAAAACAAAGATGAGCGAACCAAAAACCGCCAAACAAAAAGCCAAAAGTTTTTTTAGAAAAGTAGTAGCCATAGCCGTGCTGATTTTCATCGGAGTCGTACTATTCCTATACTACGCCAATATCAGCGAAGGAACGCGAGCAGGTGTTGTGGTTAAAATCTCCAAGCGTGGAGCCATATTCAAGACCTTCGAAGGCCAGCTCGATATCGGAAGTTTTGGAGCTGTACACGACAAGAATCAATTGTCTCAGACGTTCAACTTCTCTGTTGAAAAAGGTGACGACCATATCTACAAAGAACTAGAACAAGCTTCTCTCTCGGGAGAGCGAATTCAAATCAGATACAAAGAAAAGTACGCTGTGCTACCCTGGCGGGCTGAAACGACCTATTTCGTTTACGAAGTGGTTCGAAGCAATAACCCCGATAAACCAGACATCTCAAACAAGAATTTTCCAGATAGATAAACGAAAGGGCATCAGTAGATGCCCTTCTTTTTTGCCAATAATTGCAAAACCAGGACGCGTAGCTCTCTAAACGTCGGCCATTTGACAATCACTCTTTGCGGGAATCTTGTCCTTGAGATTGTTATAACACTAAAACCGTCTTTTTATGAATTTCAAAGCCTTCTTTTCAACTGCCGTTTTACTCACTTTTTTGATTGGCTGCAATGCCGGAAATCCGAATAGCCTTAGTCAGGACCAAAATGAATTTGCCAAGCTGCCAACCGATATTGACGGACTGGATATTGCCACCTTCGCCGGTGGGTGCTTCTGGTGTACCGAAGCCGTATTTGAGCGGGTAAAGGGTGTGAAGTATGTGATCTCTGGCTACGCGGGTGGAAAGGAAGCCAATCCTACCTACCGCCAAGTGGGTAGCGGACAAACCACTCACGCCGAGGCGATTCAAATATACTACGACGCTGATGTAGTTGACTACCAAACACTCCTTCGCGTTTTCTTTATCGGTGCCCATGACCCCACTCAGGTCAATCGACAGGGACCAGATGTAGGACGCCAATACAGATCAGTGGCCTTTTATCGAAACGACTCTGAAAAGAATCTTATTAAATCTACCATCGAAGAACTTGAATCGGGCTCGAGCTTTTCAAAGCCCTTCGCTACTGAAGTGACTAAATTCACCAAATTCTACCCAGCCGAGAAGTACCACCAGGACTATTATCCACAGCATCCGGAAAACAGTTACGTTCAAAATGTTACGCGTCCAAAGGTGGAGAAATTTGAAAAATACTTCAGTGATTTGCTGAAGGAAGAATATCGAAAGTAAGAGTAGACTTTTTCATACATTCGAACGTCTATTTAAAAACCTTTAAATGAAGTTCTATGAATAAATTTTACTTATTACTCGGAGCATCCGCTCTACTTTTCTCTCTTAATTCAAATGCTCAGACCACTCACGACGTGACAGTGTCGGGAATGCAGTTCACCCCTGCAGACCTGGACATCGAAGTTGGTGATGTTGTGCGCTGGACGAATGAAGGCGGTTTTCACTCTATAGATGGAGGAGCTGAAGCATATCCCGCCAATCCAGAAGAATTTGGAAACGAAGCTGGAGCAGCTGGCTGGGTATACGAGTTTACCTTCAACACCGCGGGTGAATATGAGTACCGCTGTGGAATCCACACTTCTACTATGTTTGGTTCTATTACCGTAGATGAAGCGGTAGGTGTGGAAGATGCTGAGAATAGCGAAGCACTGTCTTTCTTCCCAAACCCAGTAGTAGATCAAATCAACTGGCAATGGAATGACAACAACCTATCTGAGCGAGCTATTTTAACCTTGTTTACGGTTAATGGTCAGCTAGTAGATCAGTTTCAATTGAACAACAAAGGGTCTCACGACTTAAGCCACCTTACTACGGGAATTTACTTCTTCTCTGTAGATGCTGATAGCGAGAGACTGCAATCAGGCAAACTCCTGATCGACGCTCATTAATTTACAACACACTCCAAGAATAGCTCTCCGAAACCGGGGGGCTATTTTTTTGTGGTAATAACTCGCACTGTGTCCAAGTCCAGCCGGAGCTTCATTAGCTTGCCTATAGTCTCTTCTTCCTTTCGGCACTGCTTTGAAGGCGATCTGGGATCCCACTTGATGATAAAAGTCGGAATGGTATCCAGATTTCCAGAGAAGTCGGATTCTATGGATTCGGCAAAGGATATTTTCTCGATATTTTCGAATTGTATCTTCAACTCTTCCCCGATCATTTTCCACTCTCTAAACCGAAATTCTTCCTTAAAGAGCCTGTCTTCGAGATAAGCAATGCGCTCGTCTTTGTCTTCCAAGAGCTCACGGTTGGTGACATATAGATCTTTGAGCAGATCTTCCTTCAGGTTTTGCTCAATTTGACCGGAAATCAAGTTCAAATCCTCTTCGCCATTGTTTCTATTGTTGTTTCCGTAGACTTCCAACGTCACGTGTTTTAGACCGTAGTTTTCAAGTTTTTTCCTCCACAAGGCCACCGTATCATCAGGTACCTGAACGCCGATCATGTATAGTTCAATAGATGGGACGGTATCGTTGTAAAAAAGCTTCTGGTTTACAAGCTTAGCTCCATTGATACGCACTTCCTGACGAATAAAGTTGTCTGCATTTTTGTTGAAAAACGATTCCTGTAGCACTCCCCAGAAAATCCACAAACTCGGCAGAACCATGATCAGAATAAAGGCGATCATGAATGCGCGGGTTCGCTTCTCTTTCTTAGGGTTGACAAATACGCGAAGTGGGAATCTAAGATATCGCACCCCGACGAGTGTCGCAGCACAGATGAAAATACTGTTGAGCAAGAACAGGTAAAATGCCCCAAAGAAGAAGCTCCAATTGGCCGTAGCCAATCCAAAACCAGCCGTACAAAGTGGTGGCATAAGTGCCGTAGCGATCGCAACCCCGGGAATTACATTGCTTTTCTCTTTTCTCGAACCGGCTACGATACCGGCAATACCACCAAAAATGGCTACAAAAATATCGAGGGTTGTTGGTTTTACTCGAGCTAGAATCTCCGTTTGGTACTCGACTAGCGGCGTAAGGTAAAAATACACGGTACTCGTTACAATGCTAATTCCCACCATGACTCCAAAGTTCTTCACAGACTTAATGAGTAGCGTAAAATCATTGGTACCCAAGGCAAGCCCAATACCGATAATAGGCCCCATCAAAGGAGCGATAAGCATGGCTCCAATAATGACCGCTGGTGAGTTCAGGTTCAGACCGATACTCGCAATAAAAATCGAACAGATCAAAATGTAGACTGTGTGTCCCCTGAAGGTCACATCGCGCTCAATCCCCTCTCGCGTCTTCTTATAATCGGTCTCTTCGCGAATGCTCAAAAGCTGACGCAAGAACTGAATAGTCTCCGCAAATACGATTTTGATTTGATCAACTAAACGGTTCTTTTGAGCTTCCACCTTCTCATCCTGCTCTTTCGCTGCTTGATCTAAGGCATCATTCTCCTGCTCTTCATGCGAGTCGGTCGTATCAGTCATTTCTCTTTCAATTGAATATCATAAATGTATAATTAAATCTCTCGCAGAGCACAGCTACTTATCCAGTAAATCTCTCAAAAGAAATATCTTTAGGAAATGGAAGTTAACGAGGAAAAGGCCGCAAGTTCATTGAAAGAAACAAAGATCCATCCTGGAAGTTTGAATCGGCTGCAAAGCTTTTTCGGTTCAGGAAAAACGAGACCGCTTGAGTTCAGAATAAAACAGCTCAAACTTCTCAAAGAGTATATCTTGTCTCACGAGTCTGAGATTGAAGCCGCTCTCCACGCCGATTTGCGAAAGACGCCTACCGAAGCTCAGATGACGGAGATTGCTGTAGTTATTTCAGAAATAGACCACACCTTAAAACACATTAAGTCTTGGGTAAAGCCAAAGCGCGTATTCACCCCTTTGGCTCTTGAGCCTTCTACCAGCAAAGTGGTCTATCAACCCAAGGGCATTGTGCTCATCATATCTCCGTGGAACTATCCTTTCCAACTAGCTCTGAATCCGCTGATCGGCGCTATAGCTGCGGGGAATTGTGCCGTAGTGAAACCATCTGAAGATGCACCCCACACGGCAGACTTGATTGAAGCCATGGTAGATGAGCTTTTCTCAAACGACTTCGTTCAAACAGCTCTTGGCTTAGGCCACGAAGTAGTTCCTGAGCTAATGAATGCGATGACCTTCAACCACATCTTTTTTACGGGAAGCACGGCTGTTGGGAAAATAATTGCTTCCGAAGCGGCCAAAACCCTGACGCCAACCACCTTAGAACTCGGAGGGAAATGCCCGGCAATAATTGATCGCTCGGCAAATTTGAAGGTATCGGCTCGCCGCATGACCTGGGGTAAGTGGATGAATGCCGGCCAAACTTGTGTAAGCCCCGACTACATCATGGTTGAAGAATCGATGTTTGACTCGTTTATCGACGCCTTCAAAAAAGAAATTGTCAACCAGTTTGGCGAAAGCCCCAAAGCAACCGAGTCTTACCCGAGAATTGTAAATCACCGTCAGTTTGATCGCTTAGTGGGGTATTTAGAAATGGGAGAAGTGATCTATGGGGGTGAATCCGACCGAGAAGAAAAGTACATCGCCCCGACGCTGATGATCAACCCGGATATGGATAGTGCCTTGATGCAAGATGAAATCTTCGGTCCCATCGTCGTGCTGATTGCGTATAAGTCGCTGGATGACATCAAGCGTGTCATTGCCAAAAACCCCTACCCGCTGGCGGCCTATTATTTTGGAAAGGACAAGGCAATGAAAGCATATTTCGAAAACGAGCTCGTTTTTGGGGGTGGATGCATGAACGATACGCTGGTTCACTTAGGTAATCCTTCGCTTCCCTTCGGTGGGGTGATGAGTAGTGGCACCGGGCACTATCACGGCAAATTCAGCTTTGAGTGTTTTAGCCATTCTAAGGCCCTGGTCAAAGGAGAAACCTGGATTGACCCACCCTTTCGGTATGCGCCGTTCTCAAAAGGAAAAAGGAATTTGATAAAACGGTTGATGAGGTGGTAGATATTTTATCTCCCAAGATCAGATCATATCAAGCTTAAGAACTGATAGCAAGTATCAGGAATATCATCGACGCTACGGTCAAGTCTTATGCTTAATCTGACGAATGAATCTGAAAATTAAGTCACATCGAGCTTAAACTGACGTATGTTTCCTGATATAAGTCATTTCGAGTGGGTTTTTCAGAGCAGAAGCGGCGAAAAATCTGTATCGAGAAAGACGACATGGTGTTAGTAAATCTCAAAATAGCTGTGCCGTCATTCTCGATACAATCATTACGCTCCTTTCAATCCGTAATGATCACTCGAATTGACTTCATTTGGTAAGGATACTCCAAATGAAAAGTCACATCGCCCTGCAGTCCTGATAGCTAGCATAGGGAACATCATCGACGCTACGATCCAGTCTTATGCTTAATCCGACGAATGAATCTGTAAATTAAGTCACATCGAGCTTGAACTGACTTATGTTTCCTGATATAAGTCATTTCGAGTGGGTTTTTCAGAGCAGAAGCGGCGAAAAATCTGTATCGAGAAAGACGACATCGTGTTAGTAAATCTCAAAATTGCTTTGCCGTCATTCTCGATACGATCATTACGATCATTTCAATCCGAAATGATCACTCGAATTGACTTCATTTGGTAAGGATACTCTCAATGTATAAGATCCAAACTTAAACCTTCTCTCCTGCGCCTTTCCACTCCATTCCCTCCATTTCAACTACCTTTAAGTCACTACAAGAAATCAAACCATGCAATCGGAAAAAGTCACCTTTAAAAACAAGCAGGACCACGAACTATCGGCTATACTCCAGCTCCCGCTCGACCAGAAACCGCGGGCCTTTGCCATATTTGCTCACTGCTTTACCTGCGGGAAAAATCTCCTGACTATCAAGAACATCGCCAGATCACTTACCCGTAGTGGATTTGGTGTACTCCGTTTTGATTTTACAGGACTTGGAGAAAGCGAAGGCGACTTTGAGGACACCAACTTCACTTCGAACGTCCACGACATCCACGCTGCTTCAGAATGGCTGGAAAAGAACCACGAAAAGCCCAAACTGCTCATCGGACACTCGCTCGGCGGAGCTGCGGTTTTATTCGCTTCGTCTCAGATGGAGCACGTGGAAGCGATTGCCACCATTGGCGCACCTTTCTCTCCAGATCATGTGCAGCACCTGTTCAGCAGCAGCATTGATGAGATTCTCGAAACGGGTGAATCGCAAGTGAACATTGCCGGCCGGAAATTCACCATCAAGGATAGCTTCCTGAAAGATGTAAAGGGCGTAAAAATGGGCAGCGTGATTAAAGACCTTCGGAAGCCTTTGCTGATACTCCATTCGCCTCAAGATACCATCGTGGGGATCGACAACGCCGCCGATATCTACCAAGCGGCTATGCATCCCAAAAGTTTCATTTCACTCGATGGCGCCGACCATCTGCTCTCAAAAAAAGAAGATTCCCTCTACACAGGCCAGGTGATCGCGAGCTGGGCGTCGCGCTACGTGAAAGACTTGAATGATGCAGAAGATGTCATCGAGACTGATCACAAAGTAGCCGTGCGGACTGGAAGCGGAACTTTCACCACGGAAGTCGTTGTAGGACACCACCAATTAACAGCCGATGAGCCTACTTCTGTTGGTGGAAATGACTTTGGCCCCACCCCCTACGACCTGCTCAGCGCAGCTTTGGGAGCCTGCACGAGTATGACACTCCAGATGTACGCTAGGCGCAAAAACTGGGACTTAAAAGAAGTGGTGGTTCACCTCAACCACAAGAAAGATCACGTATCCGATTGTGAGAACTGCGAAGACCCAAAAACCAAAATCGATGTGATTGAACGCAAGATATCGATAGAAGGCGATTTGGATGAAAAGCAGATTGAACGTCTAATGCAAATCGCCGATAAGTGTCCGGTTCACAAAACGCTGAACAGCCCCGTGGAGATCAAGACCGAACTTATACGTTGACAAAGTGGGTATCCACAACAGACTCCAGCACAAACGAACTCTGAATATTGGCGATCCCATCGAAGGTGGAAAGCTTGGTGACTACAAACTGGTGGTAGGCATTCATATCGCTGAGTAAAACTTTTAGCAGGAAATCGTAGTTACCGGAAACGTGCGCGCACAATTGAACTTCTGGATAGTTCTTTGCCTTTTCCTTAAAGGCGTTTATTAATTCCTGAGAATGTCGTTGAAGGGAAATCTGAATAAAGGCGGTGAGCTTTTGCCCCAAAAGCGCCGGGTCTATCTCAGCGTGGTAAGCCGCGATAACTCCTGCATTCTCCAGCTTCTTTATTCGCTCGAATGTGGGCGAAGTGCTAAGCCCCACCCTGCTGGCAATCTCCTTGGTATTTAGCTTCGCATTTTCCTGAAGCAGTCGGATAATCTTTTTGTCAATCGCATCCATAACCGATCATTTTTCTGAAATGAATTTAGCGAAAGGCTACAAACAGACTCTTACGCTACCAATCCACACAAACTTAGTGTAATTTCCTGTTTCACCCACCATCTATTGTCGATTATTCGGCACAAAACTACTTTTACCGTAAATATATCGGATCATGAATAAAACAAACCAACGCATTGACGATCTGCGCGCTAAGCTGGCAGAAGCTCGGGATTCATTTCTAGGATACCCCGTCTCAAAGGACTTTGACTACACAGAGCTTTTTAATTTTCTGAAATTCCCAATCAACAACTTGGGCGATCCGTACAACGATTCAACATACCGCGTCCAAACACACGACATGGAGCGTGAAGTCATCACTTTTTTTGCCCGGCTATTTCGCGCTGATCAAGACGATTACTGGGGCTACGTGACCAATGGTGGTTCAGAAAGTAATCTCTACGGACTCTACATCGCCCGTGAGCTCTACCCAAAGGCCATGGTCTACTATTCGGAGTCGACCCACTACAGCGTCAAGAAGAATATCCACCTGCTCAATATTCCGAGTATCGTGATCCGGTCTCAGGACAACGGAGAGATTGATTACGAAGATTTGAAGAACACCCTTCAGATGAACCGTCACAAGCCAGCCATTGTGCTTTCGACTTTTGGAACGACGATGCGCGAGGCGAAGGACGATGTAGGGAAGATCAAGTCCATCCTGAAAACCCTGGCCATTCAAGATCACTACATCCATTGCGATGCAGCTCTTTCGGGGTCTTACGGTCCTTTTATGAATCCGCGGGTACCATTTGATTTGAAAGATGGAGCTGACAGCATTTCGATCAGTGGTCACAAGTTTATCGGGTCACCTTTTCCAGCCGGTGTGATTTTGACCAAACGCTCGTACCGCGACCGCATTTCGAAGGGGATTTCCTACATCGGATCGCTCGACACAACCATCACCGGTTCGAGAAACGGACACAACGTGCTCTTTCTCTGGTATACCATCATGAAGATGGGTCCTGCCGGACTCAAAGCCAGGTATGAAAAAAGTCTGGCTACGGCAGAGTATTGCCAGGCCAGGCTTCAGGAGAAAGGAATTCAAGCCGAGCGAAATCCGGGAGCGATCACGGTTGTTCTTCCCAAGGTTGTGAAAGCTGTGAAAGAGAAGTGGCAGCTCGCTACTGAAGGCAATATCACCCACGTGGTTTGTATGCCAAACGTGAGCAAGGAAGACATTGATCGGTTTATCGACGAAGTGGAGCTTGAGCTTCCCGAGTCGGAAGAAGCCTTCGAATTTAGCTTCTAGTTCTCGCACCGCTTTAGTTAAATTTGAGCCATGGCGAATAGGTCAGTAAAGCACATCCTCCCCACCCAGCCCGTTGATATGGATGGGGTTCCTGTCCTTCAGGCAATCCCAACGGCACAGGTAGACCAGATCGATCCTTTTTTATTGCTCCATCACCTTCAGCTTGAACTCAACGACGATCGCCCAGCGCGGGTGCAAGGCGTTGGACCCCACCCACACCGCGGCTTCTCTCCCGTGACTTTTGTACTCGGCGGTGAAAACCGTCATCAGGACAGCTGGGGCCACGACGAAGTGGCCAGAGCGGGTGATGTACAGTGGATGAACGCCGGAGCCGGAATTATCCACAGCGAGCGCCCAACCGAGCATTCCGTGCAGGAAGGGATGACGCTAGAGATCGTTCAGCTTTGGATCAACAGCCCTGCCAGCGAAAAAATGAAGCAGCCCTATTACAAGCTCTTGCAAGGAGATCAAATGCCGAATTTCAACCAAAACGGCGCTGAGATGAAGTTGGTGGCAGGAGAATACAACGGCCTAAAAAGCCCGGTGCAAACCAGCTCCGAACTTCTTATTCTTTGGGTTAAATCTCAGGGTAGCACATCACTCAAGTTTTCGATCTCTGATCAATTCAACGCTGCGGCCTATCTGGTGAATGGAGACGCAAGAATAAGCGGGTTTGGTCTGGTCGATGCTCAATCGCTTATCCACTTCGAAAACGATGGTAGTTCAATTGAGTTTGAGACCAAGGCGACTCAGGACGTCCTGATCATTGCCGGAGCTCCCATCGCCGAAAAGCGCGTGCAACAAGGACCTTTTGTTATGAATACAGAAACGGAAATTCTGGAAGCCATGCGTGACTACCGCATGGGGAAGATGGGCTTTCTGGTGGAAAATCCGTGATTGGAATCTTAAGTCAACTTAGCAACGTCTACTCCACTCGAACACCCTGTGTGGTAAACGATATCCCTTGCTGGCTATAGGTCGAGTTCATAACTGCTTCAAACAGCGGCTCTGAACCACCTTGTGCGATATGCCAATCGAAAATAAAGTTGGACCCCGTTCCCCCGCCCGCGTCCTTTTCATCGATGATGATCTCAACCGTCTCCATAGGCGCCAGGAATATCGGCTTCTCAAAATAGGACTTCTCCAGCTTCCCATCCGTATCGAAATAGGCGGCACGGCTTATATACAGGGTGTCGGTCTCACTTGTATTCCGCATACTTACCATCACGGTTAGGTTGCTGGTCTTCCGCTCCGATACGCTAAAGATCTGTGAGTAAACCGACAAGTATGTCTTGCCCATCTCCAAAGAATCAGAACTAGAAATCAATGTGAACCGCTTCTCCCAATTCGGATTAGAAACCGTGGTGCTCTTCTCGGGTTTGCATCCGGTGAAGGCGATAAGGAGAGATATGAAGATAAAGGCTGTGCGCATGATTTGAATTGAGAGAAAGCACTAAGATACGGAAGGTAATCAAGTCGTTGGAGACTTGAATTCAATGGAATTACGGACTATTATCCAGCCATTATTCACTACAATATTTCTTTTGCAATTCAATGACCTCGTCTCCATAGGTTACTGTGAACCCTTTGTCGAGTGCGATTTGTAAGTCGGCACACCCCTTGTCAAGTTTCCCTTCTTCAAGGTAAATCAAGGCTCTTATCCTATAAGCATATGGATTAGAAGGATATAGTTTAATTGACTTTTCAATATCTTTCATCGCTCCCTTTAGATCTCCAAGTTTGAGTTTATTGAAGCTTCTATTGCTATATCCTAACGGTTCGTCAGGACTGAATTCCAACACCTTATCAAAGTATTCTATCGCTTTTTCATATTGCCCCATTTCTTGGTATTTGAAACCAATATTACCATAGGCAGGATAGTATAAGGAGTCTACTTCTATAGCTTCGAGTAGGTACTTTAGAGTTTCGTCTCCCTTCCCAATTTCGTCACATACCGCACCCAAATTTGTCAGGGTCGAAAGGTTTGTCGAATCAAACTTGTAGGCTACCATCAGATCTTCGTAGGCACCTTCAAAATCTCGTTTACTCATTTTTGCTGCTGCCCTGTTAGTAACGGAAGAGTATTTTAATGTGTCATTTTCGGTCAGGAGCATAGCTCTTGTGAAGTCCTGAATTGCGTAGTCAAACTCTCCAATATTCAAAAGAAGATTCCCTCTGTTGTTATATAGATATGATTCATCAGGAAAAATAGATATCGCCTTAGAATAGGTATCGTACGATTCTTGATATTGTTGAAGATTCAAAAGTGCGTAAGCTTTAACTTCATAAAAGGCAGCCTGTGATGAGTCAAGCTTAAAGGCTTCTTCGATCGCTTTCAACGCTTTTTTAAAGTCGTTGTTTTCGCAAGACATCCTTGCTTCTTTGTAATAATCGTCTGCTGTCTGAGCGGTAGTCAGCTGAACTACACTTATAAGAATCACAAGAAGTAATTGTTTCATAGTTTTCAATTTGGCGCAAATAAATAACTATTGTAGAAGATTCTGCTGTCCTAACTCTTCAAGGTTTGTATGATACATTGCCCGTCGATCAGCCAGCTATACTCTAACGTTTTCCCATCACTTATCTTGCTCACCACACACGTCCTTCCCAAAGATGCTAAAAAACACCTTATCAAAAGTTGATGCCCCTGAAATTGGCATGCCTAGTTTTTTCAAAACCAATTAGCCATTTAATTTTTTGGCTCTGGGGCCAATTGGCTCACAGCTTGCAGAGCTGAAATCTGAGAATTCGCAAAGGAAGTCGTGAGCCAAATTCCGGCCTTAATTTTATTCACTTAGAAACTCAGAAACAAACGAAAGTCCACCGCACCCATGATTGAGCTCAGGTTTCGGGAGCTATGCTTCCGCTAAAACCGTTTGCGAGTTTGGGTAAGGTGCTGTAGTGTTTTCTAGAGTTTCAAGAAATAAAATTACAGCCCTGATCTTTTGTTCCTTTTGTATCAAGACAAAAGGAAGTGGAAAGAGAAACTCTCACCTTTAAATCATTCCATTGCCGATAACCAAGTCAAATCCTAACAAATGCGGTACTGAATCTGCCTTTGCCGTGATCAGCTCCCCTTCTTTCCATTTAGTTATTATGAATTAGTCTCTATTTCAGTCTCTAATGAATTAATGATAGAAACCATTTCTTCTCTGAAAATCGGACCTTCCGTAAATATATCCTTCATATATCCATATACATATACCATCAGGTTTTGATATTTATCGGTTTCAATCATTTGAACGATATCGTTTCTAAATAAAGCATCCATCTCTTCGTTGGATTGTTCCAGATTGAATACCAAATTGAAATTCAACTTTCTGTTTTCAATAATAAATGGATACAGGTTACTGGATACGAATGACATTGTGTTCGTTTCTTCTTCTTTATAATCAATCAAAAGATCTTGAAATTTTGAGATTCTTTGCTTCAACGAATAATTTGAAATCAGTTCTATTTTTCCGGAGTTTATGACAGAACGATAAATCCCTTGATAAGGATCGAATGTGTAGTTGTTGTGGGATTTACCTGTTAATACATTCAAACTATCCAAGGACAAATCTTGAATTTCAGTAGACATCAGTATCTCTATGCTTTCTTTTCTTTCAAGGTGCTTTTTATAGATGCTATCAAACACACCGAGATTTTGACTGAATTCTTGATGAAGACTTTCTAATACCTGAAGCTCTTCATTTTTCGATAATCTATTTGTATTCCAATTGTTCAACTGCAGGGCTATAAATATCCCAATGACCACAAGGACAATCTCTCCAATGGCATAAAGCAGATATGAGCTGAGCTTGTTTTCAGTGAGTAATCGTTGTCTGATTTTTCTAAAGAATTTTATCATTGGTTAGCGGTTTCGGATAATATGGCACAACGTCTTGGTTAAGAAACGTGTGGCTTTCAAACCGTAAATTTCATTGCCAAGATGAATTTGGTTTGAAAGATAAGGCCTGAATGTTTTCCGTTCACGGAACATGTTTGCTTAGCCTATTTAGGAGCCGTGTTTTTTTAATTTTTCATTCCCGTACCAGATGTACATTAAATACCCAAGCGGGCCATAAAAGGTAAATAGGATTGTCCATAATATTTTCAACGGTAAAACACCATCCCTCCTTACTAGCCAAATGTTTATTACGAACATCACACCAATGATTACACCGCAGATTATTGCTAGTCCTTGTAGTAATTGAATTATGTCCAGTTTGCTTTGATCAAACTTTAACCACTTGGCTATCATGTGAACACTACCAAATAGAAAGTATAGTGCGACTGGTAGACTCAAGGCTATTCTATTGGATTTTTCTTTTATCATGGTTTTAACCAATCGGACAACATAAATTAGGCCTACGCCGGCTCTTCCCCACCCTCCCAAACGCATATCACTCACCTTTCAACTCACTCCACACGTCCTTCCCAAATATGCGAAAAAATGACCTACCCTTTACCCCGAAGGGGTAACATGTTTATAGCCCGTTAGGGATATAAACCATTACGACCCTGAAGGGGTCGCATATCTATTTTGGCAATTTTAATTCTCTATTAAATACCCTTTTAGCAGGCATTTCTTGATCGGTGTCAGATCCAGTCATTCATCCTGTGCATGAATTCATTTTATCTCAATCTTCTTTTCACTCCAAGGGTGTCCACCTAAGTAAAAGTTCATCCCAGTCTTTTCTTCGATTTTTACCAATCTATTATGAACAGGTACCGGTCTTAGATAATAAGCCGCTCTTAACTCATCCGTATTGTCCAAATCGTTTTGCGACGGCCCATCGAGAATTCCAAAAGTCGGTAAGTCCTGATCGTCAACAACCGCGCGATACCACTCTTCCATTTGCACATAGCTAAATGCCGATATTTCCCCTTTTTGCAAGGCTAGCTCCAACTTAGGTCTTAATCCTGGATAAAGCGTGTCCTTTCGATTGTAATCTTTAGAAATAGAGTTGTGATGACTCAAGATGGCCGACATCCAAACCTCAGTCCCAATAAGCTTTTCGCCGGGGTAACCACTTTCTTTTAGAATCTTCGAAAGCGCATCCATTTGTACCTCGCTATGGGGAGCAAACTTGTTCTCTGCATACCTATCTTGCGCCTTCGAACTTAGTCGAAACAAAGCTCCAAAAGCTTTTTTCTGAT
>CBDDKU010000026.1:0-302742 GCA_965230375.1 Cryomorpha sp. | reverse complement strand
GATGATGTGCAATTCACATTCACTCCTGCTCCGGTTGTAGAAGCCGGTACGCCGATATCTGTTTGTTCGAACAATCCACAGGTTAGTTTGAATGGTTCGGTCAGCGTAGCTGGTGGTGGTACCTGGAGTGGTGGCGCTGGAACTTTTGTTCCCAACGCAAATGCACTTAACGCACTATACAATCCAACTCCTGCTGAGATAGCATCAGGGTCACTCAACTTAACATTGACATCCACAGGAAATGGAAACTGTATGGCAGTGGAAGATGTAGTAACCATCACCTTCACAGCATCACCAACGGCCAATGCCAGCACAGATCAAACGGTTTGTGCCAATGACGCTCTCGTAAACCTAAACGGAAGTGTGACACTAGCCACAGGTGGTCAATGGTCTGGCGGAAACGGAACCTTCAACCCGAATAATACAAGCCTTGGAGCATCATATACACCATCAGCTGCCGAGATAGCGTCTGGGTCTGTAACGCTAACCTTGACTACCACTGGAAACGGGAACTGTCTCGCAGTAGACGACCAGATGACGATCACTATAACACCTGCGCCGGTTGTAGATGCAGGAGCTGGCGGAGTGCTCTGTGCCAACAATGCTGATATCAACTTAAACGGATCTGTAACTGTGGCTACTGGTGGTACATGGAGTGGTGGATCGGGTACCTTTACTCCCGACGCAGCCACATTAAATGCCGTGTATTCACCTAGCGCTACGGAAATAGCGAATGGATCAGTAACTCTGACCCTAACGTCAACCGGCAACGGAGACTGTGCTGTCGAAACGGACAACGTTACGTATACATTCAGTCCAGCCCCGACGGCAGATGCTGGGGCTAACATCGTGGTTTGTGAAAACAATCCGAGTGCGAGTCTAAACGGTTCGGTTACCATAGCAGGCGGTGGAGCCTGGAGCGGTGGAGCAGGAACATTCACGCCAAACGCGAATGCGCTTAACGCTACGTATACACCAACCGCAGCGGAGATTACTGCTGGCTCAGTAACCTTGACCTTGACTACAACAGGAAACGGCTCTTGTACTCCAGTTACCGATGATGTTCTGATCACATTCACACCAGCACCAACGGTAAACCCGGGTGTAGACCAAACAGTATGTGCCAATGATCCGGCCGTGAACCTAAACGGTTCGGTAACGGTAGCAACTGGCGGAATCTGGTCTGGCGGTGGGGGCTCATTCTCACCAAACAATACCACACTTGGTGCAGTCTACACGCCTTCTGCGGCTGAAATTTCAGCTGGATCGGTGACCCTGACCTTGACATCTACTGGCAATGGAACGTGTAATGCGGTAAGTAACGACATGAACATTACCATTACTCCTGCTCCGGTGGTAGATGCTGGTACGGGTTCTGAAGTTTGTGGAAACAATCCAGACATCTCTTTGAATGGTTCGGTAACCGTAGCCACTGGTGGAACCTGGTCTGGAGGTGGTGGTACTTTCACACCAGACCCAAATACCTTAAATGCGGTTTACACTCCAACTCTTGGAGAAATTGCTTCGGGTAGTGTGACCTTAATATTGACATCGACTGGTAATGGAGACTGTCTGGCAGTGACCGACAATGTGACGTATACATTCGGTGACTCGCCGACGGTAAATGCCGGTACTGATCAGGTGGCATGTGAAAACAATGCAGCCGTTTCCCTTTCGGGAGCGGTGACTGTAGCGACAGGTGGTACCTGGAGTGGTGGAGCAGGGACATTCTCACCTAACGCCAATACACTAAACGCGACATATACCCCAACGGCAGCGGAATTGACTGCAGGCTCCATTACCTTAACATTGACCACCACCGGAAACGGTAACTGTCTCGCTGAAAGCGATGATATGACGATCACCTTCACCGATGCGCCTACGGCCAATGCTGGAGTTGACCAAACTGTATGTGGAAACGATGCCGAAGTAAACCTAAGTGGATCAGTTACCATTGCAACTGGTGGAACGTGGAGTGGTGGTTTCGGATCGTTTAGTCCAAATGCAAACTCACTCTTCGCGACATACACTCCATCGCTGGGTGAGATCGCGGCAGGCTCAGTAACATTGACCTTAACGAGTACAGGAAATGGAAACTGTACGGCTGTAACAGACCAAGTAGAAATCACCATTACACCTGCGCCAACTGTTGATGCGGGTACAGGTGGGGTTCTCTGTGAAAACAATGCAGACATTTCGCTAAATGGATCGGTGACTGTCGCTTCTGGAGGAATCTGGAGTGGTGGAAACGGAACCTTTACACCTGATGTCAATACACTGAACGCCGTTTACACCCCTTCGGTTGGTGAATTGAGTGCGGGAACGGTTACCCTTACGTTGACTTCGACTGGAAATGGCGATTGTCTACCTGTTACGGATAACGTGACTTACACCTTCAGCCCGGCCCCAACCGTAGATGCCGGAGCTAACCAAACGCTTTGTGCCAATAATGCCGAAGCTTCTTTAAGTGGATCTATCACTATCGCTGGTGGAGCAACATGGAGTGGCGGCGCTGGGACATTATAGTCCGAATGCCAACTCCCTTAATGCGACTTACACACCTACAGCCGCTGAACTCACTGCCGGGTCGGTTACCCTGACTCTAACAACCACTGGAAACGGTACCTGTTCGCCAGAGTCAGATGATGTAGTGCTAACATTTACACCAGCCCCTACGGCCACCGCTGGGGTTGATCAATCGGTTTGTGCCAACAATCCAAATGTAAACCTAACTGGTTCTGTGTCGAACGCAACAGGTGGAACCTGGAGTGGTGGTTTCGGTACGTTCACGCCAAATGCCAATTCACTTTTCGCTACCTACACACCTTCAGCTGGGGAGATAGCGGCGGGAACAGTGACCTTGACCCTGACTACAACCGGTATTGGAAACTGTGTGGCCGTGACCGATGATATTGAAATCACGATTACACCGGCTCCAACCGTTGATGCGGGTACTGGTGCTACGTTCTGTGCGAATAATGCCGATATTGATTTGAATGGATCTGTTACCGTAGCAACGGGTGGATCTTGGAGTGGTGGTTCTGGTACGTTTACACCAAATGCCAACGCCTTGGATGCAGTTTACACCCCTTCAGCTGGTGAGATTGCTAGTGGCTCATTGACATTAACACTCACATCCACAGGAAACGGAAACTGTACGGCTGTAACCGACAATGTGACTTATACATTTACACCTGGACCAACAGCTGATGCTGGAACGGATATCACTGTTTGTTCGAACAATGCCAATGTCAGCCTTTCAGGAGGAGTGACAGTAGCAAGTGGTGGTACATGGAGTGGTGGTGCTGGAACATTTAATCCAAGTGCTAATTCACTCAACGCCACTTACACACCTACCGCAGCTGAGATAGCTGCCGGGACTTTGACCCTGACATTAACTACAACTGGTAATGGCGATTGTAATCCGGCAACCGACAATGTGTTGATTACATTCGGACCTTCACCGACTGCTAACGCGGGTGCTGATGAGACCGTTTGTGCGAATAATCCTGACGTTGATTTGAACGGACAAGTGACCGTTGCGACTGGTGGGACCTGGAGTGGTGGAAACGGAGTCTTCACTCCAAATAACACGACACTCGGAGCGGTTTACACACCATCTAATGCAGAGATCGCTGCTGGAACTGTAACATTGACTTTGACCACAACAGGTAATGGGACTTGTAATGCCGTAAGCGATGATATTGAAATCACGATTACTCCTGCTCCAGTTGTGGATGCCGGTGCCGATGCCGATTACTGCGCCAACAACGCCGATATAACATTGAATGGTTCGGTATCTGTCGCAACAGGTGGAAGCTGGAGTGGCGGTTCGGGTACGTTTACACCAGATGCCAACACACTGAATGCGGTTTACACACCTTCTGCAGGTGAGATCGCACTCGGAAGTATCACCTTGACTTTGACTTCAACAGGCAATGGAGATTGTGCTGCCGTGACTGACCAAGTGACCTTCACCTTCAGCCCAAGCCCAACTGTAAATGCAGGAGCTGATCAAGATGTGTGTACCAACAACGCAGCCGTTTCACTCGGTGGATCAGTTACCATAGCAAGTGGTGGAGTTTGGAGTGGTGGAGCCGGTACGTTCAACCCAAGTGCAAACGCATTGAACGCTACGTATACCCCAACGGCGGCTGAGATCGCTTCTGGTTCGCTGACTTTGACATTAACCACTACTGGTAATGGATCTTGTAGCGCTGAATCGGATGAAATGGAAATCACATTCACCCCTTCTCCAACGGCCAACGCTGGTGTGGATCAGGAAGTTTGTGCCAACGATCCCGAAGTGGTACTTGCCGGTGGTGTTACCATCGCTACAGGTGGAGTGTGGAGTGGTGGAGCTGGATCTTTCAGCCCGAACAACACAACTCTAGGTGCCGTTTACACGCCTTCTGTTGCTGAAATAGCTGCGGGTACGGTTACACTGACGCTGACCACAACTGGAAACGACAATTGTAATGCGGTCTCAGATCAAATGGTGATCACCATAACGCCATCGCCGATAGTAGATGCAGGTGTTGGAGCTGAATTCTGTGCCAACAATCCTGAAATTCCATTGGCCGGATCGGTAACGGTAGCTTCAGGTGGAACCTGGTCTGGTGGAGGGGGAACTTTCACTCCAGATGCCAATACCTTGAATGCAGTTTATACCCCGACGCTTGGAGAGATCTCTTCGGGATCGGTAACGCTGACTTTGACTTCTACTGGAAATGGAAACTGTCTGGCTGTTACAGACAATGTGACCTACACCTTCGGACCTGCTCCAACAGTAGATGCCGGAGCGAACCAGACCTTGTGTGAAAACAATGCGGATGTTTCACTCAGCGGAAGTGTGACGATCGCAACAGGTGGTGTATGGAGTGGTGGCGCTGGAACTTTCACGCCGAATGCCAACACACTAAACGCTACCTATACACCTACTGCTGCAGAGCTGGCAGCTGGAACCCTGACACTCACTTTGACAAGTACGGGCAACGGAACTTGTACCCCAGTCTCTGATGACATCGAACTAACATTTACACCAGGCCCAACAGCTAACGCTGGGGTAGATCAGACGGTCTGTGCAAATGACCCTGAAGTTAACTTGAGTGGTGGTGTTACAGTTGCTACCGGTGGAACATGGAGTGGTGGTTTTGGGACATTCAGCCCAGATGCCAATTCTCTATTCACAACGTACACACCTTCTCTTGGTGAGATCGCGGCTGGATCAGTTACCCTGACCCTTACCACAACTGGAAACGGAAACTGCAGCCCTGTAACGGACCAGATCGAAATTACCATCACACCCGCACCAGTTGTAGATGCAGGAACTGGAGCAGATTACTGTGCCAACAATGCCGACATTACTTTGAACGGGTCTGTATCGATCGCAACAGGTGGTGTTTGGAGTGGTGGAAACGGAACCTTCACACCAGACGTAAACACATTAAATGCAGTCTACACACCTAGCGCAGGAGAGATCACAGCGGGAACGGTAACGCTCACATTGACTTCAACTGGAAATGGCGACTGTTTGCCTGTGACGGACAATGTTACTTATACATTGAGCCCAGCTCCAACTATCGATGCAGGAGCTGACCAAGTACTTTGTGAAAACAATTCAGACGCTTCATTGACGGCCACTTTAACTGGCGCTGGTGGAGTGACATGGTCTGGTGGAGCGGGAACATTCTCGCCGAGTGCCAACGTCTTGAGCCCAACGTACACGCCAACGGCTGCAGAGCTTACTGCAGGTACAGTTACGCTCACTGTAACGACTACAGGAAATGGAAACTGTTTACCAGAGTCTGATGATATTGAATTGACTTTCACCCCATCACCAACGGCCAACGCTGGAGTTGATCAAACCGTATGTGCCAACAATCCAAATGTAAACCTGACGGGATCGGTGACGGTAGCAACGGGTGGTACATGGAGTGGCGGCTTTGGTACATTCAGCCCGAACGCCAATTCACTTTTTGCATCTTACACCCCGAGCCTTGGTGAGATTGCTGCGGGTACGGTAACACTCACTTTAACTACAACTGGAAACGGAAACTGTAATTCTGCTTCAGATCAGATTGAGATCACTATCACACCTGCGCCGACCGTGGATGCGGGAGCAGGCGCAACCTTCTGTGCCAACAATGCGGCGATTGATCTAAACGGATCTGTAACGATTGCTACCGGAGCTACATGGAGCGGTGGTTCTGGTACATTTACTCCAGATGCCAATACCCTTGACGCGGTTTATACACCAAGTGCATCGGAAATTTCTAATGGATCGGTAACGCTGACCTTGACTTCAACTGGAAATGGGCTTTGTTCGGCTGTGACCGACAACGTGACCTATAACTTTACTCCAGCTCCTACAGTTGATGCTGGTTCCAATATCACGCTTTGTGCCAACAATGCCGACGCTTCGCTGAATGGATCAATCACCGTGGCATCTGGAGCAACTTGGAGTGGTGGCGCAGGTACATTCTCGCCAAACGCCAATACGCTTAATGCAACCTATACACCGACCGCGGCTGAAATCGCAAATGGATCACTTACCCTGACACTGACAACAACAGGAAACGGCGATTGTCTTCCAGAGTCAGATGATGTAGACCTGATTTTCACTCCGGCTCCTACGGCCAATGCAGGTCTCGATCAGGAAGTATGTGCCAATGATCCAAACGTAAACTTGAACGGACAGGTGACTGTTGTATCGAGTGGAATCTGGACTGGTGGTAACGGGGTGTTCAACCCGAACAACACGACGCTTGGTGCGGTTTACACGCCGTCGCCTGCTGAAATAGCCGCTGGAACAGTAACCTTGACCTTAACAACGACCGGCAATGGAAACTGTCTGGCAGTTACAGACCAAATGACCATTACCATTGCTCCGGCTCCGGTTGTAGATGCTGGAACTGGAACAGAAGTCTGTGAGAATAATCCAGCGATTGCGCTCAACGGATCGGTGGCCAACGCCACTGGTGGTGCATGGAGTGGTGGATCGGGAACCTTCGCACCAGATGCGAACGCCTTGGATGCCGTTTATACGCCAAGTGCTTCTGAGATTGCCAACGGTTCAATTACGCTGACATTGACATCAACCGGAAACGGCGACTGTCTGGCTGAGACCGATAATGTGACATACACCTTCGGTCCAGCGCCAACTGCCGATGCCGGGGCGGATCAGACGCGCTGTGCAAACAACGCAGATGTGGCACTCAATGGATCGGTAACCATCGCCACAGGCGGAACATGGAGTGGTGGTCTAGGAACGTTTAGCCCGAATGCAAACGCACTGAACGCTACCTACACACCTGATGCTACAGAGATCGCAGCAGGAACCGTGACCTTGACATTGACTACAACGGGTAATGGCGACTGTTTGCCAACCCAAGATCAGATGACAATCAACTTCACGCCCGCTCCAACAGCTAGCGCAGGATCTGATCAAACGGTTTGTGAAAACAACGCAGAAGTATCGCTCAACGGTTCAGTTTCTATCGCTACAGGCGGTACATGGAGCGGTGGTGCAGGTACTTTCTCTCCGGATGCCAACACCTTGAACCCGACGTACACACCAACTGCTGCTGAGATCGCTGCTGGAACAGTTACTTTGACATTGACCACTTCTGGAAACGGAAATTGTAGCCCTGTATCTGACGATATGGTCGTTACCATTACACCAGCTCCAATTGTAGATGCAGGAGTAGGGATGGAAGTTTGCTCAAACAATGCTGACTTGACGCTTAATGGTTCTGTGACTGGTGGAACGGGTGGAACCTGGAGTGGCGGTTCGGGTACGTTCACTCCTGATGCCAATACCCTCGATGCAGTATATACTCCATCGGCTGGTGAGATTACCAGTGGATCAGTCACCTTGACTTTGACTTCAACTGGGAATGGAAACTGTGTAGCAGTAACTGATAATGTGACATACACATTCGGACCTTCTCCAACCGCCAGCGCTGGAGTAGATCAGACACTTTGTGCTAACAATGCAGATATAGCGCTAGCTGGTGCTGTAACGGTAGCCACGGGCGGAACATGGAGTGGTGGTTTGGGAACCTTCTCACCAAATGCAAACACATTAAATGCTGTGTATACGCCAGACCCTTCTGAGATTACGGCCGGAACGGTGACACTGACCCTTACTACAACTGGTAATGGTGATTGTGCTCCGGAAAGTGATAACGTAACCATCAACTTTACACCAGCACCAACTGCTAGTGCAGGGTCTGACCAAACGGTTTGTGAGAACAATTCACTTGTATCTCTGAATGGTTCGGTGACGATCGCCACAGGTGGAACCTGGAGTGGTGGAAATGGAATCTTTACCCCAGACGCCAATGCACTGAACCCGACTTATCAGCCATCAGCTGCTGAGATTGCGGCGGGAACGGTAACACTTACTTTGACAACGACTGGAAATGGAAACTGTAGCCCTGTTTCAGATGATTTGACCATCACCATACTCCCAGCACCGATCGTAGATGCAGGTGTTGGCTTTGAAGTTTGTTCAAACAACCCGGATATCGACTTGGGTGGTTCGGTGACAGGTGCAACTGGTGGTACATGGAGCGGTGGTTCCGGTACATTTACTCCTGACGCCAATACCTTGGATGCGGTTTATACGCCATCGGCTGGTGAGATCACATCTGGAAGTATCACACTGACCTTGACATCCACAGGAAATGGAACATGTACCGCAGTAGCAGACAATGTGACCTTCACATTCGGTCCTTCTACTACGGCCGATGCGGGTCCTGATCAAGTATTGTGTTCGAACAACGCCGATGTTTCTCTGAGCGGATCAGTAACGATCGCTACGGGTGGAACATGGAGCGGTGGACTTGGAGCTTTTGCTCCAAACGCCAACTCTCTGAACGCAACCTATACGCCAGATCCTTCAGAAATTGCTGCGGGAACAGTGACCTTGACCTTGACAACTACCGGAAACGGAGACTGTGCGGAATCTTCTGACAACATTACAATCAACTTTACTCCGGCTCCTACGGCCAGCGCTGGTTCTGACCAAACAGTTTGTGAAAACAATGCAGTCGTTTCTCTGAACGGATCGGTTACCATCGCCACTGGTGGAATATGGAGTGGTGGTACGGGTACTTTCACGCCTGACGCTACGGTTCTCAACCCAACTTATGAGCCTTCTGCAGGAGAGATCGCTGCCGGAACGGTAACACTGACTTTGACTACCACCGGAAACGGTACTTGTAGTCCTGTTGCTGATCAGATGACCATTTCGATCATCGATGCCGCCATTGTAGATGCCGGAGTCGGGTCAGAGTACTGTGCCAACAATGCAGACATCACATTAGATGGTTCAATTATAGGAGCAACAGGTGGAACCTGGAGTGGTGGTTCGGGAACCTTTACTCCTGATGCGAATACTCTCGATGCGGTTTACACGCCATCAGCAGGTGAAATCACAGCTGGTAGTAGTACGCTCACACTCACATCGACCGGAAACGGAAGCTGTCTGTCTGTTAGTGATAACGTGACATACACTTTTGGACCTGCTCCGACTGTTGACGCAGGAGTCGACCAAACGCTTTGTTCAAACAATTCAGATGTTGTCCTGGCAGGCGCTGTTACTGTAGCTACTGGTGGTACATGGAGTGGTGGTCTTGGAACATTCTCTCCGAATGCCAATACGCTGAATGCGGTGTACACGCCAGATCAGACAGAACTTGATGCAGGAACGGTTACACTGACCTTGACTACCACAGGAAATGGGACGTGTACGGCGGAATCTGATGATCTGACAATCACATTCACCCCTGCGCCTACTGCCAATGCGGGCGTAGATCAAACGGTATGTGCCAACAATGTTGACGTAAACTTGAATGGTGGTGTAACAGTGGCCACAGGTGGAACCTGGAGTGGCGGCTCTGGCACATTCTCTCCAGATGCCAATACCCTCAATGCTGTCTACACTCCATCTGCTGCTGAAATAGCAGCTGGAACGGCGACTTTGACTCTTACAACAACTGGAAACGGAAACTGCCTTGCAGTAGCCGACCAGATGGAGATCACCATCACGCCCGAGCCTACGGTAAATGCAGGGCCTGATATGGATGTCTGCGCCAACAACGCGACATTCCAACTTTCTGGATCTTCTCAAAACGCGACGGGTGTTCAGTGGTCTGGTGGATTGGGTTCATACGACCCATCTAACACCGACCCTTCTCCAATCTACACACCGACCCTGGCAGAGATCGTTTCTGGATCGGTTGTATTTACATTAACCACAACCAACGACGCTGGATGTATTGATGTGTCTGATCAAATAGAAGTGACATTTACTCCTGCTCCGACTGTAGATGCAGGTGAAGACCAAACGCTTTGTGCTGCTACACCGGCGGCTACCCTCGAAGGTAACTTTACCGTGTCTGGTGGTGTTGAGTGGAGTGGTGGAAATGGAACATTCTCTCCGAATGTGCTTGACCCAACTGCGGTCTACACGCCAACAGCTGCTGAGATTGCGAGTGGGTCTGTGACCTTGACACTCACCACAACGTCCAATGGCGATTGTACCCCTGTGAGTGATGAGGTAACCATCTCTTACGATCCGGAGCCGACCCTGACTGCAGGAGCAGACCTGGTTGCTTGTGAAAACAATCCAACCGTTACACTTGAAGGTGCATTTACAAACGCCGATGGAGTAGAGTGGTCTGGTGGTCAAGGATTCTTTGATTCATCCGATCAGGATCCAAACGCGATGTACACACCATCGAATGTAGAGATCGCGAATGGTGTAGCGACACTAACGCTGACTACAACTGGTACAGGTGCATGTCCCGCGATTAGCGATGTGATGGTTGTTTCGATTAATCCAGCGCCAATTGTGGATGCGGGTGCCGACTTTGAAGTTTGTGCTAACAACAGCGATATCGATCTGAGTGGATCGGTGCAATTCGCAGGTGGTGGACAATGGTCTGGCGGTCTTGGAACATTCACTCCGAGCAACACGAGCTTAAACGCGACTTACTCACCAACCGCTGCGGAGATCGCAAATGGATTTATTACTCTTACGCTTACCAGCCAGGGTAATGGAACTTGTTCTCCAGAATCTGACAATATCACGATCACGTTCACACCAGCTCCAGCAGCTGATGCGGGTCTTGATATCATGGCTTGTGAGAATAACAATACCGTTCAACTTAACGGGTCGTTTACCGTAGCCGAAGGTGCCAACTGGAGTGGTGGAGCTGGATCTTACAGCCCCGACAATACCACGATGAATGCACAGTACACGCCATCGCAAACCGAATTGGCGAATGGATCAGTTACACTCACCCTTACGACTTTCGGAAACGGTGATTGTCTGCCTGCTTCAGATCAAGTGCTCATCACATTTACACCGGCTCCGGAAGTTGATGCTGGGGCAGATTACTTCGCTTGTGTTGACGATCTGGTGGCCCCACTTTCGGGAACGGTTACTGGACCAACTACTCAAGGAGTCTGGACGACAAGTGGAACAGGAACATTTATTCCGAATGCTTCAGACCTGAATGCCGACTACTTAATTTCTTCAGCTGACTCCTTGATCGGTGAAGTAACTCTTACTTTGACATCGACCAACAACGGCAACTGTAACGCCGTGATGGACGAAATGACGGTGTTCATCTTGCCAGCTGGTGTAGCTGATGCCGGTGAAGACCAAACGCTTTGTGTCAACAACCCTGTTGCTGACCTCGTAGGTGTGATTGGTGGAGCGGCAACATCTGGCTCATGGTCAACATCGGGTACGGGTACTTTTGATCCTGATGTGAACGAAACCGATGTGACTTATACGCCAAGTGAAGACGATCTTCTGGCGGGAAGTGTCACGCTGACATTCGCTGTTAACTCGTGTAACCTGGCCGCTGATGATGTCGTGATCACGTACTCACCAGAGCCAGTTGTAGATGCCGGAACTGATATCACGACTTGTTCGGATGAAGTCGGTGCTCTACTCGATGGTTCAGTATCGGGCGCTTCGGCGACTGGTGTTTGGACCACCACGAATGGTACGGGAACATTCGTTCCGAGTCCGAATGATCTGAACGCGACCTATCAATGGTCTGCAGCTGATGTTGATCTACAGGTTATTGAGATTGTTCTTTCTGCTACAGACATCGGGAACTGTCTGCCGGTAAGCGATACGCTTCTTCTCAATGTATTCCCAGAAGGAACTGCTGATGCAGGCCAAGACAAATTTGCTTGTGCCAACAACCCTGAAGTGCAGCTCAACGGAGTCTTGACGGGAGCAGATATCGCTCTTTGGACCACTTCTGGTTCAGGATCTTTTGCACCTTCTGACGACGTACTTGCAACGACATATGTTCCTAGTGAAGCTGATATCTTAAATGGATCAGTTGACATTACGCTAAGTGGTGTGAACTCATGTAATGATGCCACGGATACGATGACGATCTCCTTCCTTCCTGCTCCTGAAGTGGATGCAGGTCCAGATCAGGAAGCGTGTGGATTCGTAATCCCGTTTGAAGTTGACGGTGAAGTTCTCTACGCTGGTGGAGGTATTTGGTCTACATTGGGATCTGGAACTTTCCAGAATCCAAACAACTTAAATACATTCTATGTAGCTAGTCAAAACGATATTGATCAGGGTGGAGTTAGCCTTGTGCTCACATCGGTCGATATGGGCGATTGTTTTGCGGTTACCGACACGATGTTCATTTCATTGAGCAATGGTATCTTGATAGATGCTGGAGAAGATCAGGAAGTATGTGTTGACGCCGGTCAGGTTCAGCTGTTTGGATCGGTTGAGAATGGAAGTACTACCGGAGTTTGGTCTACAGATGGAACAGGAAGTTTTATTCCATCCAACACAGACTTGAATGCGGTATACCAGTTTACTCAGGCTGATATCGATGGTGGATTAGTCAACATCACGCTTACATCTACCAACAATGGTATTTGTCCGCAAGCAGAAGACAGCTTCGAATTAACATTTGGAACTTCGGCCTTTGTATTCGCCGGCGATGATATCGATGTATGTGAGTCCACATCGTCTGTTGACCTTTCTGGAGTAGTGAGTGGAGAAACCAATACCGGAGTCTGGTCGACTAGCGGTGATGGAACATTCACCCCGAATAACACGGCTCTGAATGCGACCTACCAGCCAGGACCGAACGACTACGCTAATGGTGAAGTCGATCTGACCTTGACTTCTACTGGAAGTGTGCTTTGTAATGAAGGTACATCGACACTGACATTGACATTACTTGGCCTACCTGAAGCCGATGCAGGAGCTGACGCCGTTGTATGTGCTGGAATTGAACCGGTTCAATTGTTAGGATCTATTTCCAATGCAGGTGGTGGATTCTGGACTTCATCAGGTTCCGGAACATTCAACCCGAACAACACGGATGTTACAGCGACATATACACCTTCTGAAGCAGACAGCTTGCTAGGTACGGTAACCTTGACCTTGACAAGCACTGACAATGGAGATTGTGATGCTGATTCAGATCAGATGGTGATCACATTCTCTGACGCCGTAGTGCCAATCGCGGGGCCTGATCAGGATCTCTGTGAAGATGCCGGTGTGGTATCGCTATCGGGAAGCGTTGATGGTACAAATTCTTACAACTGGTCGACGAATGGAAATGGTTCTTTCGATCCGGATGACACCGACTTGAATGCGAACTACATTCCGACTCAAGACGACATTGATAGTGGCTCGATTCAGATCTATCTCAACGCGAGTGGCAATGTCAATTGTCCAGCGCAAGTAGATTCCTTGACAGTGAACTTTGATCTCTTACCTATAGTTGATGTGCCAACGGCCATTGAAGCTTGTGAAGTAGACACCGAAGTGCCGTTGAATGCGAATGTGTCTAATGCAGATGATATCCTTTGGACAACCAACGGCACGGGAACATTTACGCCAGATGCGGTATCGGCTAATGTGACTTACATTCCTTCTGCCAGCGAGATCAGTACCGGAGTGGCATTGCTCAATATCGAAGCTACTTCAAATGGTGTATGTGGAAGTGTTGATGTAGATGTTGTGGTCAGCTTCAATGAGCTCGCCGATGTCGACGCTGGATTTGATATGGTGGCTTGTTCAATCGATGGTAGTATTCAACTCGATGGAGATGTATCAGGTGATGGATACGGTGGAGAGTGGTCTACTACTTCTTTTGGAACTTTCGATCCGGATGCTGAGACCCTTGATGCAAATTACGAGTTTGGTGAAAACGACATCTTGATCGGAGGGGCGACCTTAGTCTTGACTTCCACAAACAATGGTGCTTGTCCTGCGGTAACGGATACCGTTCTGATTGAGATTAATCTACCACCGGTAGTTGATGCAGGTGAAGATGATTTTGTCTGTGAAACTGCAGGAGTTGTTGCATTAAATGGTGCTGTAGATAACGCTTCATCTTTTGAGTGGAGCACAGCTGGTGATGGAGTCTTCTTACCATCAGCCGATGAGATAGACCCAGAGTATATCATCGGGGTTGTAGATGGTCAAAACGAAGGTGTGCAGCTCACTCTAACGGCTCAGCCATTGGCCGGATGTACAGAAGTAAGCGACGTGGTAGATATCACCATTTCTAATCCACTCGAAGCTGCCTTCTCCTACGATCCTGCTTGTGTTGGTTCTCCAGTTCAATTCACAGATCAAACCAAAGTCTTTGCAGGTGATATTATTGGATGGAGATGGGATTTCGGTGGTGAAATCTCTAACCAACAGAACCCAACCTTTGTCTTTGACGAGTCTGGAAATTCAAGCGTAGAGCTCGTGGTTCAGAGCAGCATAGGTTGTAGTGATACCATTACTCAATTCGTAACTGTAGTGGATGGACCAGAAGCGAGCTTTAGCCCGAGTCAAAACCCGGCGCCAATCAACTTTGAAGTCGACTTTGACGACAGCTCCACAGGAGCGATCTCATGGGCTTGGGACTTCGGAGATGGAGTTGGCTCAAGTGGATTGCAGAACCCAAGTTACAGCTACGACTTGGAAGGGAACTACATCGTGAAGTTGGTGGTAGAAGGAGAGACTGGATGTGTGGACTCTACATTGACCACCATGTCTATTAGCGGAGAGCTTACGCTGCCGCCGAGATTGCCGAATAGCTTCTCGCCGAATGGTGACGGAGTCAACGATGTGTATTTCGTCCGTGGTGGACCATTCATAGCACTTGATTTCAAGATCTACGATGCTTGGGGATCTGAGATTTTCAGCACTTCCGATCAGAAACTCGGATGGGATGGATCTAGCGGCGGAAAACAAATGCCGGTTGGAGTCTATGTCTACACCGTTGTAGCCACTACGCTCGAAGGAGAAACTTTCGATTATACAGGTAGAATTAACTTATTACGATAACCATGAAGAAGATGATAAAGCAGATTTCAATGGTTGGTTTGATTGCCCTCGCGGTGGTCGGATTAAAGAAAGAAGGAAAAGCACAGGACGCTCAAGTATCCCAATACGACGCCGCGCCAGTGATGTTTAACCCGGCCAATACGGGTATGCTGAAGTACACTGATCTTCGGATCAACGCACTTTACCGTAGCCAGTGGAGCTCGCTCGCTACCAGCTTCAATACCTTTATGGGGTCATTCGACATGGCCGTAAACGATCGGATGGGAGTTGGGGCGGTCTTCGTCAATACCGATGAAGCCAACGTGATTAGCTCTACCAATTTTCTCTTGTCTGGAGCCTATCAGATTACCGATCCAAACCAAACGAAGTACATCATTTCGACGGGAATCCAACTTGGGGTGATCAACAAACGAATCAATACCCAAGGGCTGATTTTCGACACGCAGTTCGATGGGTATAACTACGATGGCGACTTGCCGAGCCAGGAGTATTTTGATAAGACATCGCGGTTTATGATCGATGCCAATATTGGGGTGTCGTATAAATCTACCGATCGAAGAAAGCGAATCAACCCTTTCGCCGACTTTGCGGTTTTCCACGTGACTACACCGAACGAAGCCTTTATCGGTGAGAAAAAGTCAAAGCTGCCTATGCGTTGGATGGGTAATTTGGGAGCGCGGGTAGAGCTTAGCCGCCACCTGCTGCTCGACCCCTCTGTGACCTGGATGATGCAACGTGAATCACAACAGTTCCTGATTAATGCTCTCGGGCACTACGAAGTTTCTGGGACGCAATACCAAGTGATCTTTGGTCTTGGATACCGAACAGAAGATGCTGCAATCGTTACAGCAGGTGTACGACACAACTCAAACATCTTCCGAATTAGTTATGATGTCAATACATCATCCTTGAGCGACTACTCAAAGAATCGAGGGGCACTTGAGTTTACCGTGATCTACCGACCTGGCCGCAGAACGACAAGAGCGATTTATTAAGGTGCTCTAACCAAATTATTAGATTAATCTAAAATTCCCGAACTTTGTGCTTCATATGTTGAAGCACATTGTTTTTTTAGGGCTCATCCTAATGGGTTGCCAGGCTGCTGACCCGGAGCCCGATGAAGTCAAAATAGTTTGTACCACGGGCATGATTGGAGATGCTCTTGCTAATGTCGTTGACACGACCGTTCAAGTCGTGTCATTGATGGGACCAGGAACGGATCCCCATTTATTCAAACCCACCAAGTCGAGTCTCGATCACCTTTCGTCAGCAGATATTATTGTAGCCAATGGACTCCACCTTGAAGGTAGAATGCAAGACATTCTTGAAAAGATTGGTCGGACCAAGCCCGTCATTTTCTTGGGTGAAGGAATCGAAGAGCGCCATTTGCTCTACGGTGATGATGCCGAGCAAATTCCGGATCCACACCTTTGGTTCGATTTAAAACTTTGGGTGAAAGGTTTGGACTACGTTGTTGAATCCTTGCAGAAGGAGTCGATTTCCACTCCCGGTTACGATGACTACAAAAACGAGCTCGTCAACCTGGATAGGTGGGTAGATGAAGAGATTTCAAGCGTGTCAGAAGAGAGTCGCGTCTTGCTCACGGCCCACGATGCCTTTGCCTATTTCGGGCAAGCCTATGGTATTGAAGTTATCGGCTTACAGGGTATTTCGACTGTAGCGGAGTATGGAATCAGAGACGTGACCAATATGGTCGATTTGATCGAAGCGAGAGGCATCAAAGCAGTCTTTGTAGAATCGTCGATTTCATCGAGATCCATTGAAGCGGTTGTGGCCGGAGCCCAGAAGCGAAACATCGATGTATCGATCGGTGGTACCTTGTACTCTGATGCGCTGGGACCACGAGGGAGCGGAGCGGAGACGTATATCGGGATGGTTCAGCACAATGTCAAAACCATAGTAAACGCATTAAGATGACCGCAATAGAAGTACACAACTTAACGGCGAGTTACGACCGTCATCCGGTATTGTGGGATGTCGATTTTGAAATTCCCTCTGGAAAGCTAGTCGGTATCATCGGACCAAACGGGTCTGGGAAGACCACCTTGCTCAAGTCCATCATGGGAATTTTGCCTATCGATAGCGGATTCGTAAAGCTCTTCGATAAACCGCTCGAAGACGTCCGCAATCGGGTGAGCTATGTTCCCCAGCGCCAATCTGTCGATTGGGATTTTCCGGCTACGGCCATGGATGTGGTGCAGATGGGGCGCTACAAAAAGGGAAAGCTCTTTGGCCGACTCGGAAAGCTAGATCGGGATATTGCCCGAGATGCCCTCGAGCGAGTAGGTATGCTGGAGTACAGAAACCGCCAAATCTCAGAGCTGAGCGGGGGTCAGCAGCAACGGGTCTTTATCGCCCGATCTCTTGCCCAGCAGGCTGAAATCTATTTGATGGATGAGCCTTTTGTCGGGATAGATGCGGCCAGCGAAGCGGCCATCGTAGCCTTGCTCAAAGAAATGCGCGACGAAGGAAAGACCGTTGTGCTCGTACATCACGATCTCCACACAGCCCTCGAGTTTTTTGATTGGGTGGTCATGCTCAACACGCGGCTCGTAGCCTCGGGCCCCTTGGTGGAAACGCTTACCGAAGCCAACCTTCGCCAAACATATGGCGGTAAGCTCAACCTGCTGACACAAATAGCCCACTTGGTGAAATCACAAGAGTTCCCCGTTCGAGAAAAAGAGATGCGCGATTGATGGATTCCAATCTCATATGGGTGTTGATCGGTTGTGCACTGATCGGAGCCGGAGCGAGCATTGTCGGTACCTTCTCCTATCTCCGCAAGGAAGCACTCGCTGGTGACGCCATTGCTCATGCTCTCTTGCCGGGTGTAGCCTTGGCCTTTCTCCTCACCGAAGAGAAAAAGCTCTACGTACTGTTTCCGGGGGCAATCATTGCTGGGCTGGTCTCGATGTGGGCCATTCAAATGATTAAAAAGTACTCGAAGATTAAGTCAGATACGGCCATAGCACTTGTTTTAAGCGTTTTCTTCGCCACAGGTGTTGTTCTGCTCACACATATCCAGCAAGGCGATTATGGAAACCAATCTGGGCTCGATGCCTTTCTTTTTGGAAAGGCGGCTTCTATGCTTCCCCGAGATATCTACCTATTCGTCACGGTCGATTTAATCATCGTTGGTCTGGTAGCGCTTTTTTACCCCTATCTCAAACTCTATGCCTTCGATCAGGAATTTGCCGAGTCAACCGGACTGCCGATTCGCCTCCTGCGCTTTGGGCTGAGCGTTTTGACAGTACTGGCCATCGCGAGTGGTATACAAGCCGTTGGCGTGGTATTAATGGCGGCTCTGATCATTACACCTGCTGCCACGGCGCGTTTTTTATCCGCCCGCATGCACCATATGCTGGCTATTGCGGTGGTGATTGGCGTACTGTCGGCTATCATTGGAGTCTATATTTCCTACCTCACACCTTCTATGCCTACGGGGCCATGGATCGTTGTGGTATTGAGCTTTTTTGCCCTATCAACTTTTGCCTTTGCACCCAAAAAGGGAATCGTCCATCGACATTTTCGCCGAATCGCGCACCAGCGAAAGATCATGGATGAAAACGTCGTGAAGCATCTCTACCACATGAGCGGTAGCGAAAAGGGGATAGGCCTTGGTGTATTATCAGCTGAACGCCAATGGGGCGGTAAGCAGTTGGAAGGCGCCATCAAAAGACTAGTTTCTGGAGGGCTTATCTTTGCTGATCAGGGCAAAGTAGGTCTTACCGATGATGGTCAGCGTGAAGGGGCGAGAATTGTCAGGCTTCACCGACTCTGGGAGCTGTACCTGAGTGAGCGGATGAACATTGCTGAAGATCACGTTCACCACGACGCTGAAGCCATTGAGCACATTATCACACCAGAATTGGAACAGGCCCTACTCAAGGAATTGGACTACCCGGAAATGGATCCGCACTCATCGGAGATACCCGGTGTTAAAGAAATGAAGAGCTATGAGTCCTGATTTTTGGATAGTCATAACGGGTATTTTGGTCGCGGTAAATTGCGGACTCCTCGGCGTATTTTTGGTGCTTCGGAAATCGGCCATGGTAGGTGACGCCATATCGCACGCCGTACTGCCGGGAATTGTGATCGCATACTTGCTCACCGATTCGCGATCATCTATCTGGATGATGCTGGGAGCCGCTGTCTTTGGGATCATAACCACCTTTTTTATCGAGTTTCTTCACCGCAAAGCACGAGTCCAGTCTGATGCATCAATCGGTGTCACCTTTACCTGGCTCTTCGCGATAGGCGTCATCTTGGTCAGTCTTTTCTCGGGTAATGTCGATATAGACCAGGAGTGCGTTCTCTACGGCGACATCGCCTACGTGCCGTTTGATTTGTTCTTTTTAGGAGAAAACGCTCTGGGACCAGCTCCGGTTTGGATGGGAAGTATCAATATGCTCGTTATTGCATTAGTTGTTGCTCTGGGTTATCGGGGCTTGTTTTTGACATCCTTCGACACCGGATATGCTTCGTCGATTGGGTTGAACACGGGGGCATGGAACTACCTCTTGATGGGGGCGGTATCGCTTACTGTAGTTTTGAGCTTTAATTCGGTAGGAGCTATTTTGGTTGTAGCCTTTTTGGTCGTGCCACCTGCCACGGCCTATCTTATCAGCAAGCGACTTGAAACCATGATCGCCCTGACCGTTGCTCTGGGCACGTTATCGGCAATTGGGGGCTATTTCCTGGCCGATCTCTGGAGTTCTTCCATTTCGGCGTCTATGGCCGTTTTCTCGGGAATTCTTTTTGCCTTGGTGTTTGGATATAGCTTGGTGGGAAAGAAGGTAAGGAAAAGGGTTCATCTCTCTGAACCCTGATTTATCTGAAACCACCGTTTCACTCCTTCCAATACGGAAGTAAAATCTGGCATACAGGCCTAGACTATGCTGCAGAGTTGTTAAGCTCCTTTATGCTTTCCAATTCTTGAGATTTGGCTGCATGTTCTTCTTCAATATCAAAATCATTCTGCAAGCCCAGCCAGAACTTAGCCGTAGTTCCAAAAAATTTGGAGAAACGAAGCGCTGTATCGGCAGTTACTCTTCTGTTTCCTTTTATAATTTCAGAAATTCTGGTTTGGGGGATAAAGGTTTCTTTTGATAAGCGATAAGCAGTGATCTTAAGCGGAATAAGAAACTCTTCGCTCAGAACTTCTCCGGGGTGAATATTATTTACCTTTTTCATAGCTCCAATCTATATCTGGATTCCCAAAAAGCCTATCGTACTTCGTATCCTTATGACAAGAAATACAGCTGCTAATATTTCCTTGGCTCAATATCTTAGGCTCCGATTCATTCTTTAAGTCCACGATTCCATAGACCCAACCTTGGTCATTTTCTTTACTCGGCTCTTCCTTAAACATAATAAACAGCTCTGCCACGCTCACCGGCCTATACCAGTTGCTGTCATTTTCGCTTTGGACAGCATCAAGGTAATGGGTTAGGCTGTCAATGTTTACTTGTTGAACGTCCCAGGTTTCTTTTACCAGCGTTTGGCCGATGGGTTGATCGGTTTGGATCTCATCATACGCCGACTTGTTCTTAATGAAGAGCTGGTAAAGTTTGTTGCCATGTGGGCTCTTGGCTGCCATCGGCCTGCTAAAAAAGCTACTATCCATTTTAATATGATATCCGCTCTCTTCTTCACTCATGGTGACACACATAGCCACGGTCCATTCGTATTTCGCCGTATCGGTAATGATTAGTTCTCCAGAGACTTTTTGGTTGTAAGATTTATACTCCTTTGCAATGTTCAGCAGCTTGTCTTCATGGTCTGGGAATACAGCGAACCCGAGACAGACAATTAGAATAGCGGTTAGCACGGAGAAAAAGGGCTTCGGATGCATTATTTTGTTCAGTTTGATTTATTGATCGATCATCCCTGTCCACCAACCCTTTTCACAATCTCATCCAGTTCGGTTTCCTTTTGAGTTCCGATCAAGAATTTTTTCCCATTCAGCAGCTCGATTGCCAAGCCTTTATTTCCCTTAATGTTGTACACGGTGCCATACTGAGTCCAAAGTCTGATTCCCCACCCGCCTACAAACCCATAATTGATGACCTCTGCCTTTTTGATGTCGGTCCATTCGGTTTTCTTGCTTAGAAAGGGGAAAAAACTCATTTGAATTTCGGTGTCGTCCACCCTTGTTTTCAGTTTCATTACTAGAAACAGGCCAATGACAAAAAGCATGATCGCAGCAGAGATGATTAGCCACTTGTCGGAAATGGCATTGTCGCCTATTGGTTCGGCACGCGCAATTTGAAAGTATGCTCCAATAACCGGCAGCACACCGAGAGGGATCAGGATTAGCCAGAGCCACCACTGCGTAAACTTTTGTTCTTCTGTGAATTCCATTTTCATTGGGTTGAGTTTAGTATTCTGCTTCAAAACGAAACAAGCTCTTGCTGCACCCAATTTCCTTCCCACTCTGCTTCGCCTTTCTCAAATATAGGAAAATGAGAGTGACATACTTGCATGGTTTTCCGGCTGCATCACTTATTTAAATGCGCATCTATTTGCATTTTTTGATGTAGGATTCGAATGACTTCTATTTCATCACTCCGGGAGTTTATCTTGTAGAAGATGAAATGGGAATTGACTTGGGATCGATGATATCCAGTTCTTATTTCATCGTAATTCCTACCTGAATAAGGGTTTTGGGCTAGAAACTCGATCTCATCAAAAATCAGGTTAATGTATTTATCAGCTTGCGCTAAAGACCAATTTTCAAAAGTATAAAGCCAGATTGCCTCTAAATCGCTCTTCGCTTCATGGCTTATCTTGAACTTCATTCCTGATTGTTCGAATACTTTGCATGAAGATCATTCAGGAAATTGTTTCGGTCGAAATCCGGAGCAAGCCCAGATTTTTCGCCCTTTTTCAATTCATTGATCAGCGCTAGTTTCTTGGTCTCTTCTTCTTCAAATAGCCTCAAGGCAGCTCGCACCACTTCACTAGCCGAAGAGTATTTCCCCGATTTAATTTGCTTTTCAATAAAGGAATTGAAATAATCACCGAGTAATATGGATGTGTTCTTTCCCATTCTGACACCTTTTCTCCAAATATACCAATTCTTGGTATGATTTAAAATAGAAGTATTCAATTAGAGAACTAATCAGCATTATACTCAATCAATCCTTTCTCTCTTCTCATAATTCATCTTCTCCGCCTTATACCACACCGCCTCTGGAGTCTCATCATCATATGGAGCAATCTTATCGAAGACCATCCCCACTTTTTCCATCACCCGTATTGAAGCCTTGTTTTCAGGAATAGCGATGGCAACGATCGAGTCGAGATTTAGGGTCTTAAACCCGTAGTCCAGGATAGCCTTGGAAGCTTCTGTAGCATAACCCTTCCCCCAAAACGCCTTCTTAAATCGATACCCTAGATCTACCAAGTCGAACTCCGGGAGATAGGCGAGCCCCGCCCATCCGACAAAAGCTCCAGTCTCTTTTAGGATCACTGCCAACCTGCCGAAGCCGTACTCTTCGTAATCCTTTTGTCGACTTCGGATGGCGTCTTCTATTTCATGCATCGATTCAACCACGACTTCTCCGGTCCACTTTTGTACTTCGGGGTCGGTGTGGAGCTCATATAGATCTTCCTTGTCGTCGATGGCCATTTCTCGCAGAAGGAGTCGTTCGGTTTCGATTGTGGTTTTCATTTTCTCGGCAAGTACAATTTCATTTCACCGATTTCCATTTTGTCCAGATGCCCCATTTTGCTTTCATCTGCTGTGATCAGGTGCATATGCAAAAAGGAGTCGTGATGTGTGAAAACTCCTTTGTGTTCAGTGGAGAAAAAACCGATGATTTCAACATCTTCATTGGCAAGGTCGTAATTCGTTTGTCCTTGATGTGCTTCTTCAGGTGAAGATACTTCAGTTCCTTCTGGCAAATTTTGGATGTGAATGACGGCATCTGAAACACGGCCTACCAGCTTAAAAACAAAAGGCCTTTTGAACTCAGAACTTTTATCGTCAATGAATTTTTCCAGCTGCTTAATTGTCCTTACCTCGCTGGGCAATGCGACTTCATCCCATTCAGTCACGTTGCCATAGACAAAGAAAGGTGCGGTCACTTCAAAAGTCTTTTCAACGGTCATAGTCGAGTCTGAAGTCACTTTAGATACATAGCTTTTTCCATTGTTGATCAGGAGTTCACCGGTAAGATTGCTGACGGGGCCGAGACCATACAAACCGTTTTTATCCGTTATAGTGTCCAGGTTTATTCTTCCACCCAATTCGCCCTTCCACATTACATCTTTCATGGCACCTACAACTTGAATATCAGAATAGGTTTCTGCTTCAACTCGTGACTTTTCCTTTTGCGCCGATTGGCAACTTATCAGGCCAAAGATCAGAAGGCTGAGTATGAAATGTGTGGGGTTCATTTAGAATGCAGTGTTTGATCTTATAGTTAGGCGCAACGGTTTTGTAAATGAAGTAGGCGATTACGAAGCACGAAAATTTCGGCAAAGCACAAACTTTGAAACAAGCCAATAGACTTGAATTTACGGCTGTTTCGCCTATTTTTTATACACATTGTTATACCGCGTTTTTACTTTTTCAATTTGATGAGAATACATTAAACATAATACATACTGCCCTGATCTCAGGAACATTGCTCTCAGCCCCACTTTGGATTAGTTGATGAAAGAGTTTGTTATCAATTTTCTTTATGATTTCATCACTGTGAATAAATAAATCACGTCCTCCGAAGTGAATCTCAGTTTGGTTTCCTGTAGGGTATCTTCTTCCTTGTTGTGTGAAAATATTTTTTAAACCTGTCAGAAAGCCTCGTTCTATATCATCATCTACTTTGCCTTCAATGTACAATAGGACAAGAGATAAAGACCAAGACATCAAATCAAGTTCATTTTCATGGCTATCACTAGTTGAATTATTAATTGCTTTTAGAATCTTTCTTAGGGGATCAATTAATTCCTGCTGCTTCTCACTCGTCAGTGTAATAACATATTCATTTATCCAATAAACCAGATTAAGATTACATCTGTATGGAACTTCTATCAAAGTTTCATATAGAAGAGGTAATAACTTAGAATCAAATTCAGCTTTTAACGCAAACAGCTCTGTAAATAAATCAATTACATCTTTCGATTTACTTTGATCTGTAATGTCTTTGATTAGAGCTTCTATATATGACTTTTTCCAGTTATCATCTGAAATTAAGGTTTCCTTTATTTTTAATAAAACTGCTTTATGTTGCTGTGTCTTTGCTCTTGCAAAGTACTTTGAGCTACCTATATCTTCAGCTTTTACAAAATCTTGTAGCTCCAGAGAAGGATTTCTTGAAAATCCAACTACAATGGAAAAATACATTCCCAAATTACTTTTTGTCGATAGGGTAAGCAATTGTTCATTGGATAAATCGCCTTTTAGCAATACTGACTCTATTACATTTGGTAAATTGTTCGGGATATCTTCTCCATCCTCAAGAATTACATCAAGTTGGCTAACATCAAAAGAGTTAAATGGAGCAACTCGGTTAGTGGCAAAAATTGATACATGTTCTATACTACCTCTCTCCGATTGGTAACCGTCCGGTATTGATCCTAACCGGTAAAGTAAAGCACAGGCAACTTCTTCCTGTGAAATTCTATATTCAGTTAATATATTGGTGGCTTCTTCATCATCTAATTCTCCAAATTCATGAGCAAAGACAGCCAATTGAGGAAGCAAAAAGTTGAACTGACGATCTTGAGAATATGTCGGATAAGCCATTAGTTCTTTAATAGCTTTACCCATTTTTTCTTTGGTTTCTTGGCTTGAATTTCCTATTTGAAATATTAAACCATATAAATGTTCAAGTTTGTGTGTGTCAAAATGTCTTCCACTTTTCAATAATGCCAGAAAAAAGTCTTTCCAATCTCCATCTTCCTCAATGGCTTTATAATACTTTAGAAAAAGAAGCTCTTTTAAGTCGTGTTTTTCCTCAATTTCTTTTGCTCTCTCTTTTAACTCTCGCACAAATTCAGCCTCTTCAAACAAATTCTGAAAACTCTTATGAAAGTCGACTAAAGCACGTTCATGATATTGAATAAATAACAACCAACATAGAGCTTTTTCCTTATTACTAAGTTTGCTTGTATAATAGGACAGCAAACTGCTGGAAGCAGATTCTTTGATTTTCAATTGATCTGAGTCCAAACATGCTTTTATTTGAGTATAAAATCGTTCTTTTCCTATTACTCTTTCAATTCCATCATCTTGTAAGTTTCCACTCCAATCTAGAAAGTTTGCATTACCAACCAAGCCTAGTATCAGCTCGTTAAGTAATTCTCCTGTAAGTTTGTATTCGTTGTTATGATATAGCAATTTGATTGCAAAAGCCCTTGAAATATCTGTCAAATCATCGAATAACCCATATATGAAATCAAGTACTGAATTGCTGAAATTCAACTTCATGCAGAGTCTAAGTAACTCTTGATTATCATCAAATCTTTTTGATGCCGATCTTATTATTATCTCTAGTGCTTCCTTCTCATTTTCAGGATTACAAACCACTAAAATTGAAGCCGCATTATATCTTAAAAACCCATCAAGATGTTTTAGCGATTTTTTTAGTGCATCATAGTATTCCTTTAGAGCAAGAACTTTGGTAAATGCATCTCGAATTTCTGGATACCTTGGTAAGGAAAACCTACTTAAATGTTTTGTTACATGTAGGAATTCGTTAATATATATGTGTTCAGATTCTACTAGAGTTGTTAGAAAATACTTCAAGTACAACTCAGGAACTCCATTCCTTGTATCAAAACTTGGTAGATTCCTAATGATGTATTCCTCCCCTTTTTCATCTTGATAAACAACTTCATTTAATATCTTTTCCCTTTCGACATTTTTGTAGTCAAACCATGATGACTTCCTTAATATGGGTTCACCAACCATTAAGGGGCTTTTTTCTCCAAAATACTTGAATAATATTATTGCAGCTGCATCTGATATGGAGTTTTGATTTAATATGCTGTATCGGCAATAAGCTAATAGGTTACCTTCTCCAATCCTGTCTTTTAATACTGTGAAAAGTTCGTCATTTCCCCTTCCAATAAGACTAATACAATTGTCAAGGATCAATTTAGGTATATCTCCATCAACAATTGACAACCATAACTCAAGTGCATTTTGTGGTTGATAATCTTTATTTCTACAAGCAATTTCCAATGCATTTATAACAGCTTCTTTTTCGCCATTCTCAAGTTCTTTTCGGAGCAACTCTTCTGCTCTATCTTTTACTATGTTTTTTCTTAATGCATCTGTAAGAAGAATACAACGGTTATTAATTTCAAAATTATCTGGAATTGCCAGTGAAACAGTTGGAAGTAGAGTGTTACATGAATATGTCTTGGCTGTTATATGAAATTGAATTATTGATTCAAGTTTATTCTTCTCATTTTCATTAAGATTGAATTGAGAGTGAACAAGAAAATACTGTAGGATCAATACAGCATTTGCAGCATAGCCAGCACGTGATGGATGTTTTGGATTTAAATAATTATCAAAAAACCAATCAAAGCCAACATCACCTAAATCATTTATTATATAGGCATAAGCGTGTGGAACTAAAGAATCTGACTGCCCCCAAAATTTCAAAGGTCTAAATCCGAGTTTATTGACACGTTCTAAAAATTGTGTGTTTAGATTTGAGATTTGAGCTTCTGCTAACAATACCGCAGCAGCAGGCGTGTTATCATTTGTGAAAATTAGTTCATCAATCAGTTCTGCCAAGTACTGCTCAATACTATTACTATCATCTTTAGTTCTCGCAATAGATGCTGCATACGATATTTCCCGCCATGTATTGATTTTATCATCTTTATATTGGAATTCTATCTTATTCAAGATGCAGAAATACAAATGCAAGCCTACAGCAAGTTGATGTAATTGATGAGACTGAAAAGCATAATCACCACCTATCTTTTGAAGAAAGTTACTCTTAACAAATTCAATAATTTCAGATACTATGACACCCCTATCAGACAGGTCTTTCGGGATTAATTCACTTGAGTCTACAATTTGAAAAAGCGCATCTTCATTAATTTTACCATCTGCAGAACTGTACAATTTATAAGCAACCCGAGCTATAAATTTTTCTCGTTGCAGTGTATGAGGATATTTCGTAAAAAAATTAGTAAAGTTGTTTTTTTGGTCAGCCTTAGTCCAATCCAACCTACGCTTCAATACTTCATAAAGAATATCGCCTAAAGTTTTAGAACTTAAACTTTCATCTAGGAAGTTTCTTATTAAACATACAGTCAAGGGGGTTGTAGCATTTGCTAATAGCTCTTGTTTAGATTTCAAAATGTCCCAACGAGCAAGAGCGTCCTTTTCTGCTGCAGGTTTATCTAGTCCTGCTGCAATGGCTTCATTTTTCAATAAAACCTTAATCTCATTTTCTGTTAAATCTAAAGTAGTGAGACAGTTCCAATGATTAAAACTTACGAGTTCCTGCAATTCAATTGGTCTTCCAGAAGCAATTACCCTAATGTTTACGATTCCATTTGATAAGTTAACTAAATGAGTCAATAGCCTTTTTGATTCTTTAAAATCAAATTCATCCAACCCATCAACAACAAATGTTAACTCCTTTTTTGTCAAAAGAAAACCATCTAAGTCGAATCCTTTGTCCTCTATGTTTAATTCATCATTAACAAACTCATTAATGATAGATTTTAAAGCCTTTAGATCAGCTGGAACTTTGCCTTTAAGAAAAGTTGACGGAATAAAAATTGGTAAGATTTCTCCATCCAGTTCATTCAGAAAATGATGAGCTAACAATGTACTTTTTCCGCTACCAATGTCTCCAAATAAAAATGTTGGTCTTGAATCATTTATTAAATCCCCCAAACTCTTTACGACAACATCTAGATGCTGGGCTTTTTCTGGATCTGTTTGTTCCAAGTTTTTTCTCAGAATCTTAATTTCTTTGTTGTGTTTCGCAACTTTCCTTTCAATCAGTTCAGGAAAAGATTTATCCTTGACATTCGATAAATATTTATTCTCAAGAAATGTTTTTAGCCAAACCTGAATTTTATTTTTAATATCAGAGAGGTCAATACTAAGGTGTTTATACGCATTGATGTCAAGTTGCTGTCCATCTGCAAGTCTCCGAAAACTTAACTCAACTCGTTCTTTACTTAAGAATTTTAATGTACTGTCCGATTCATCTTGCTTTTTTTCCAGTGCATACATTAAATCAGCGAGTACTAAATCTGGATAACCAGGGACTAATTTGGATGTACGAGTATTTGGAAGCAGACCTGCAAATTCCGAATTTGTTATTTTGTCTATGATTTCCTGTTCATACGCTTTTTCGTTATCCTGCTCAAAGTACCATGCAATTGAATTAAGGAAAGTCGTTAATGAAGTATCATCTAATTCACAGGATATATCTTGATTGTATTGATCTTTATATTCCGCAATCAAGTACTTTTTAACTGAATCAAGTAAATTATCTTCTGATAACTTCCCTTCTACAATCAATTTTAAAACTCCTTCATTAGGCAATATAATTCCTAGACTTTTTACTTTATCAATATTGCTTTCCTTAGCTATTTTACTTGTTGAATAGAATCCAAATTTTATGTTCGGACTTTTTTCTTCCCCTAGCCATATTTCAAGAAAATAAGCAAGGGTATTTAGAATTTGGTGGGAGTTAAATGAAAAGGCTTTTTCTTCGTTGTAATTCTTCTGTTCTTCAATATATCCCGACTGATCATTTTGAAGGTAAACATCTCCCTTATGCTCAATTGCTACATTAACATGAGTATTTGGATTATATTTTACTTCATTAAAAAATAAAGCTATCGCTCTTTGCTTCTGAAGGGTAAACCCTTTTGTCTTGTCTCCTGCTTCGCGATTGATTTCAGTCATTAGTATCTATGGTATAGATGTTTTTTATTAATGCGGTTTAACATTTGGATAACACACATACCGCGTAGGCCGAAGCTTTAGCGTAGGACTAATGCTTGTTATCCGACATATGGGTTGATATTCGTTTTTCAATTTTTTCCAGGCTGGCCCTGCAAATAGCCGTTATTAAACGTTTATAAACGGATAATTAATGTTCCACGATATTCAACGCTTCACTCCACCAGTCCTTCCCAAATATCCAAAAAATGACGGGACTATAAGGATTCCTTTGCGGGAATTGAAGCAGCCTAATCAATTGTGATTAGCTTCTTCGATGAATCAATCGCAGACCCTTCAAGGTCATCACTTTCGAGACACAACCCTGAAGGCGTAATCATTTAAAGAAACAAAGCCCGCTAAAACGAGCACGAGTCGGGATTTTAGAATCGCTAAACAAGGTCCCCGTTGCTACAGGCAAAGCAGTTCCGAGTACTGGCTTTTATAGTCAGTATGAGATACCTGTGTTGGCAATAGTTTTTCTTTTCACATAGGTTCAAACAAGAGAATTGTAAGACCAATCAAGCAGATAAGGCTACCGATGATCCCTACATTGAATTTAGTCTTTAGATAACAAATAATTCCACTAACGAGTCCAATAACTTGAGATGTCAGAAGGGCGTAATAGTTTTCCTGACCATACTTGAACAATGTTATTAGATCACCCAGACCTCCCAATTCTTCATATCTTAAAGGCAACCTGAAGCTGCACCATAGAATCATCATAATTCCAGTTATGCCAGTGAGAATAGATATGTATCCAAGGAGTTTCATTTCTTGCCCGCTCCAATTCGTCCTTCCCAAATATGCGAAAAAATGACCACAACCTATCCTTTCCGACGATCTGCTCTAAAGCGGTCTTAAGGCGGTACTATGGCGGTCTTATAGCGGTCCTAAGGCGGGGTAACAAGCACCTAACAAGGTGCATACGCCGCCCATACGCCAATGTGACTTTAGCGGCAACCTAGGGGAATAATAAGCTGAACACCTTCCTAAAACTCACAGTTCTGCGGGGTGCGCGGGAAGGGGATCACGTCGCGGATATTACCCATACCCGTTACAAACATGATCAGGCGCTCGAAGCCCAGCCCAAAACCAGCGTGCTGGCAGGTACCAAACATGCGGCTCTCGAGATACCACCACACGTGCTCTTCTTCGATGCCCATTTCTTCGCAGCGGCGTTTGAGCACATCCAATCGCTCTTCACGTTGCGATCCACCTGTGATCTCACCCACACCCGGGAAGAGTACATCCATAGCGGCTACCGTTTTCTGGTCGTCGTTCAGGCGCATATAGAAGGCCTTAAACGAAGCGGGGTAGTCGGTTAGGATAACGGGTTTCTCAAAATGCTTTTCAACCAGGTAGCGCTCGTGCTCGGCTCTGCAGGTCAGTACCCCATTCTACCGGGTACTTAAATTTCTTCTTCTTAAACGGCTTCGAGTTTCTCAGAATGTCGATAGCTTCGGTGTAGGTCAGGCGCTCAAACTTGTGGTTGGCCACAAATTCCAATCGCTCGATAAGCCCCATGGCCTTGCGCTCGGCCTGCGGTTTTCCCTTTTCTTCTTGAGCTTCGCGCTGAGCGAGAAACTCCAGGTCGTCACGGTAGTGGTCCAAGGCGTATTTGACCAGGTACTGAAGAAAATCTTCAATCAGGTCCATGTTGTCGGTCAGGTCGGCAAAAGCCACCTCGGGCTCAATCATCCAGAACTCAGCCAGGTGACGAGAGGTATTTGAGTTCTCAGCTCTAAACGTTGGGCCAAATGTGTACACCTTTCGGAGTGCCAAAACGGCCATTTCTGCTTCTAGCTGTCCCGATACGGTCAAGTTGGTTTCCTTCCCGAAAAAGTCTTCGCTGTAGTTGATTTCTCCAGCTTCGTCTTTCGGCGGGTTTTTCAAATCGAGTGTGGTGACTTGAAACATTTCACCGGCACCTTCTGCATCACTCGCCGTAATGATGGGCGTGTGCATATTGAAGAACCCACGTTCGTTGAAGTACTTGTGGATGGCGTAGCTCATACCGTGGCGCAGTCTGAAAACCGCTCCAAAAGTATTGGTGCGGAAACGCAGGTGCGCTTTCTCACGAAGGAAATCAAGGCTGTGTTTCTTAGGTTGAAGCGGGTAAACTTCCGGATCAGAATCTCCCAAAATCTCCAGCTCCGAAACCTGAATTTCTGAACTCTGACCTTTTCCTTGCGAAGCTTCGAGTTTTCCTTTCACGCACACGGCCGCTCCCGTAGTAACGCGCTTAAGCAAATCTTCCGACATTTTCTCAAAGTCAACAACAGCCTGAATGGTATTGATCGTGGTACCATCGCTCAAGGCGATAAACCGATTACTTCTGAACGTTCGTACCCAGGCTTTGATTTCAACTTCCTGCCCGCTAGGAGCTAATGCTAAAAGGTCTTTGACCGTATGTTGACTCATATCGCGAAAAATTATGGATGCAAAAGAACAAACTTTTCGGCTGAATAGCACGGTTTCACTAGCGAAAGAACAGGATTGGAATCTTGCCATGAAAACGATGGAAACAAAAAACACAAAAAAACGTTTCCAAATCATCAATTGTTTCTAAATTTGCACCGAATTATGAAGGATCTAGAACTAGATGACAAGCAAAAAGGACTCCTGGAGAGTGCTGGTCAGGTCTTTATGAGATTTGGCTTAAAGAGCGTCACGATGGATGATGTGGCTCGGCACCTTCGCGTTTCCAAGAAGACTTTGTATCAATTTGTCAATGACAAAAACGATTTGATTCAAAAGATTCTCGAGCGCGACTGTTGTGTCACTGAAGACTCCATTAAAGGAATTGTGCAGAAGAAGTTGAACGCCATCGACGAGTTGATGGAGATCAGCAAGTTTATCGTAGAAGAACTCAAGGAGATTCATCCTTCTATTTTTTACGACTTAGAAAAGTACTACCCCGAAGCAATGGCCACGATGAATGAGCTCAGACATGAGTTCGTTTCTGAAGTGATGGCTTCAAACCTGCGCCGTGGAATGGAAGCTGGGCTGTATCGAGAAGATCTGGATGTCAATATTATAACGGCATTGTGGGTAACGCGCTTGAACATCATCTTTGAGCCAAATACGCTGCCTGTTCAACAATATCGCCCGCTGGAGGTTTATGAGCAGATGGTCCTACACCACATCTACGGAATCGTTTCCGAAAAGGGGCGACAATACTTTGAAAACCAACACAAACAATCTAAATAACCAACACCAATGTCTAGAAAATTTCTTGCGCTAGTTGGGCTATTATTCGCGGTACAGGGGTTTGCCCAGCCGCTGAGCCTGACTCTGCAACAAGCGCAGCAAATGGCCATCGATAGTAGTTATGCTACCCGCGATGCCAGGTACAACACGGTAAAACGAGAAAAGGAAGTTAAAGAGATTCTCGCCATCGGTCTTCCACAGATCAACGGTAAAGCCGAGTATCAGTATTTTATTGATATTCCTACGTCCATTATTCCAGGTGAATTTTCCCCAACAGGAGAGCCGGGTGCTGTACAATTTGGTACCAAGCACAATCTCAATTTGGGAATTACCGCCAACCAGCTTCTTTTTGATGGAACCTACCTCGTGGGCTTGAAAGCGTCTCGCGTTTACGTGGATTTTGCAGAGCACCAAACGGCCAAAACTGAAATGGATGTGAAGGTGAGCGTAGCAGAAGCTTACCACACTGTTTTACTTGCAGAAGCCAATCTCGAAATCCTCAACGAGAATATTGCTTTCCCTGGAAAAAAACCCTGAGCGATACGGAAGCGCTCTATGAGTCGGGTCTGAGCGAGCAACAAGATGTTGATCAGATCAAGCTGAACCTAAACCGATTTAAAATCAATGTCGATCAGACCAAGCGTTTTAAAGAGATCTCAGAGCAAGTGCTCAATTTTGTGATCGGGATTCCCCTGAGTCAGGAAGTGGTGCTTGCTGATAAAATTGAGAATCTAGTGCAGCTCTCGAATAACCAAGCCTACTTGACACGTGAGCCAAACCTGAATTCCCACCCGGATTTCTTGCTTGCTCGGACCAATTTGGAGCTACAGGACTTGAACGTCCGTTCGGAGAAAGCGGCTTACTACCCGAGTTTGAATGCCTTCTATACCTACCAGGATATCGGGCAGGGAAATGAGTTCAACTTTTTCAGCAACGAAGGAAATTGGTTTCCAACTTCCATACTCGGGGTAACACTCAACGTGCCCATTTGGAGTAGCTTCTCGAGAAAGAACCGCGTGGCTCAGGCTGAGATCGGCTATATGCAGGCTGAATTAGCTTTCACGCAAACTCAGGAGAATTTAGAACTCGGCGTGCGTCGTAGCAGATCAAACTACGACAACGCCTTCAAAGTGTGGGAGAACCAGAAGGAGAGTATGGAATTGGCGCGCAGCATTAGCCAAAAAACCCAGATCAAATACTCCGAAGGGGTGGCCACGAGCTTTGAGCTCAACGTAGCCGAACAACAATTGCTAAACGAACAACAAAATTACATATCAGCGGCCCTCGACTTGCTCAACGCAAAGCAAGAGCTAGACCGCGCATTGAACGTATACTAACCATGAAAAATAAAATGCAAAACCTGATCAGTGGACTTATGGCTGTCGCAGTTTCAGCGATGGTGCTTAGTTCATGCCAACCAAACAACACTGACCTCGCAAAGCTTCAATCAGAGTTGGACTCATTGACGGCAGCGCGTACAGAAACCGACGCATTGATAGCCGATGTTGAAGCAAAAATTGCCGAGCTAGACACGACTGAAAACAGAAAGTTGATCACCACATTCCAGGCTAATGTAGACACGTTTAAGCACTTTTTTGAAGTGTATGGAAATGTAGAGTCAGATAAGGCTGCAGTGATTTACGCCGAAGCAGCCGGAGTAGTTCGTAAGATTAAAGTACACGAAGGCCAGGAAGTAAGCCGGGGCCAAACCCTTGTGGCCCTCGATACAGAGATTATCGACCGAAACATTGAAGAAGTAAGGAAGTCGCTCGAGTTGGCTACAACCCTATTCGAAAAACAGGAGCGCCTTTGGGAGCAAAATGTGGGAAGCGAAGTGCAATACCTCGAAGCCAAGAACAGAAAAGAGTCGCTTGAGACATCTTTGGCTACGCTTGAAGAGCAGCGAAGAAAGAGCACAGTCTTTGCACCTTTCGATGGAATTGTCGACAAGATTTACCCGAAGATAGGTGAGATGGCAGGTGGCCAGGCACCGATTGTTCGAATCGTCAATACGGATGAAGTTTATGTGGTAGCCGATGTTTCGGAGCGCTACATTGGGAAAATCAAGAAAGGAGATCACGTTGATATCATTGTCAACCGCCGCGACACCATCTCCAGTAAGATTAGCAAGATTGGGAATTACGTGAAGCCTGCAAACCGCTCGTTTGAAGTGCGTGTTGATGTTTCAGCCGGACTCGATATGGTTAAGCCAAACTCGCTGGTAGTGCTGAAAATAAACGACTACACAGATTCGGAAGCTGTTATCGTTCCTTCGTCGGTTATCATGCAAGATGGACAGGGAGATAGCTATGTGTTTGTGATGGATGCGGAGAGCGATAAACAAGGATCTGTCCGCAAACAGCTCGTTGATGTTGGCCAATCATACCAAGGTATGAGCATCATCAATGACGGTGTGAAATCTGGGGAGAAAGTAGTTGCGAAAGGGTCGCGAAGTGTAAGACAAGGCGATAAAGTTGAAGAAGTAACGCTTTAAGCAATGACTGAGAAAGAAAATTCTGAACCAAAAAAGAAAGGGATAAAAGAGTTCGGTCTCTCATCCCTTTCGATCGACAATAGAACCACCGTTTTTGTAATCGGTGTGATTATTCTCCTGGGTGGGATATTCTCCTACACGAGCCTTCCCAAGGAGAACTTTCCTGACGTAGTTACACCCGAAATTTATATCGGGACAGCCTACCCTGGAAACTCGCCTCTCGATATCGAGAAGCTGATAACGCGTCCTTTTGAAAAGGAGATTAACGCCATCACTGGAGTCGATGAGATTACATCGACCAGTGTGCAAGGGTACTCATCTATTCAAATCAAGTTTGATTTTGATGTGACACCATCAGAAGCACTTCGGAAGGTGAAGGACAAGGTGGATATTGCGATGAGTGATCGCGACTTCCCAACCGACCTACCAGCAGATCCCAACGTGTTCGAGATGAACTTCTCCGAGCTCATTCCGATCATGAACATCAACCTTTCTGGTGACTACTCAATCGATCAGCTTAAGGATTACGCAGAGTACCTGGAAGATGAGATCGAAGACTTGCCCGAGATCACCAAAGTGGAGATACGTGGGGTGATGGACAAGGAAGTGAAGATCAATGTAGATCTTCTCGCCATGGAAGCGATGGAGATTAGCTTTGACGATATCGCTGCTGCCATTTCGCGAGAGAATACGACCATCTCGGGTGGAGACCTATTGGTGGATGAGTTTAGGAGAAATGTCCGTGTAATCGGTGAGTTTAAAAACATCGAGGAAATCGAAGACGTTATCGTTCGTCGCGAAAACCAGGATGTCGTTTACCTGAAAAACATCGCTGAAGTATCCTTCGGAGAGAAGGACAAGGAGAGTTACGCACGTGAGTTCTTGAACCCTGTGGTCATGGTCGATATAATGAAGCGGGCCGGAGAAAACCTGATCGAAGCATCCTACAAGATCAATGAGATTGTAGCCGAAGCCCAAGAGAATGTTTTTCCAGACGACCTGCAGCTTTCCATTACAAACGACCAAAGTGACCAAACGAAGACTCAGGTTGATGAGCTTTTGAACTCGATCATATTCGGGGTATTGCTCGTAGTCGGGGTTCTGCTCTTTTTCCTAGGTCTGAGAAATGCACTGTTCGTCGGTATCGCGATTCCACTTTCCATGCTGATGAGTTTCCTTATTCTAAGCATGCTGGGAGTGAGCTTGAACGTTATCGTTCTTTTTGCCCTCGTACTTGCGCTCGGGATGCTCGTTGACAACGGTATCGTTGTCGTCGAAAACGTCTACCGATTGATGGATGAAGGGTATCCACCCATCAAAGCTGCAAAGCTCGGAGTTGGTGAAGTAGCCGTTCCGATTATCGCTTCTACAGCCACTACCTTGGCTGCCTTCCTTCCTTTGGCCTTTTGGCCGGGAATGATGGGAGAATTCATGTTCTACCTGCCTATCACGCTTATCATCGTTCTTGCGTCCTCGCTGTTTGTGGCCTTGGTTATCAACCCAGTGCTTACATCGCTTTACATGAAAGTAGGTGAGCCAGATATCGACAAGAAGAAGTCTTTGCGCAATAGCCTTATCATGTTGGCAATCGGTGTTGCGATTGACGCTGGTGGATTGGCCGCCGATTCGGGAGCCATTCTCACTATCGGTAACTTGTTTGTCGTATTTGGAATTCTTGGGATCGTCAATATTTACGTTTTGACACCAGGCACAACTAAGCTCCAAAACGATATTCTTCCGAAGTTAGAGGCATTCTACGAGAAGAGATTGAGATCAGCCTTGAAGCAGCCTGTTGCCTATCTATTATTGACCTTTTCGTTGTTGGTATTATCGTTCGTACTTATGATGTTCTTCCCGCCTAAAGTGGAATTCTTCCCTGTGAATGAGCCACAATACCTGAACATCTTTATTGAAAAGCCAATAGGTACAGATATCGAAGAGACCAACAGGACGACGGAAAAGCTCGAGGAGCGCGTGGTTGAGATTTTGGATAAATACTACGAAGGAGAAGGAGAAAACCGAAGTTCATTTTTGATTGAATCGGTTATCGGTCAGGTAGGTGAGGGGACGAGCGACCCTGCTCAGGGACCTTCTCTCCAGAACACGCCCCACAAGGCTCGTATTACTGTTCAGTTTAAGAAGTTTCAGGAGAGACGTGGTGTAAGTACAGGTGATGTGCTCGAGGAGATTCGAGCCGACTTGAAAGGGTATCCTGGAACCCAGGTGGTCGTGAGTAAGAACGAAGCTGGTCCTCCACAAGATCCGCCGATCAATATTGAAGTGAGTGGTGAAGACTACGAGGCCGTTATGAACGACGCTTTGGCTCTGAAAGACTTCTTAAATGAAAAGGCAGTGGCCGGAGTGGAAGAGCTCAAGCTGGACGTAGAGACAGGGAAACCTGAAATGCCCATTATTATCGATCGCGCGAAGGCAAGAACACTCGACCTATCGACCTACCAAATTGGTGACGCCATGCGTACGGCCTTATTTGGAAAGGAAGTTTCTACCTACAAAGACGGTGAAGACGATTATCCAATCAATATTCGTCTGATGGAGCATTACCGTGAAAACGAGGATGCTTTAATGAATATGAGGCTGACGTTCAGAAATCCAACCAACGGTCAAATCGTACAGGTTCCAATTTCGGCTGTGGCGGAAGCAAAGAAGTCGAGCACATTTAGCGCGGTGAAGCGAAAGGATCTCGATCGGGTGGTAACGATTACATCAAACGTGTTGACGGGTTATAACGCCAACGAGATTGTTGCTGAGATGAAAAAGCACTTGAATGAATTTGAGCTTGATCCAGGAAATAATGCCCAGTTTACGGGTCAGCAAGAAGAACAAGCAAAGGAAATGGCCTTCTTGAGTACAGCACTGGCAATGGCTCTGTTCTTGATCATTGTGATCATCACGGCTCAGTTCAACTCCATCTCAACGCCTGTAATCATTGGTGTTGCAGTATTCTTCAGTTTGATCGGAGTATTGCTCGGATTGGTAGCCTTCCAGATGGACTTCGTAATCATCATGACCATGATTGGTATCATTTCGCTGGCGGGTATTGTTGTAAACAATGCCATCGTACTGATAGACTATACCAACTTGATTCGCGTGAGAAAGAAGGAAGAAATGGGTATACCTGCTGGTGAAAAACTGCCTTTCGACGAAGTTGTAGTAGCGATAATTGAAGGAGGTAAGACCCGTTTGAGACCCGTACTTCTCACAGCACTCACCACGGTTTTAGGTCTTGTACCACTTGCAATCGGTCTGAATATTGACTTCTTTAGATTGCTGAGCGAGTTTAATCCGCACATTTATGTTGGCGGAGATAACGTGATGTTCTGGGGGCCTATCGCCTGGACTATTATCTTTGGACTCACGTTTGCTACGTTCTTAACATTGGTTATTGTTCCGGTTATGTACCTAATCTTGGCTCGTTTGAAGTACAAGTGGGTGCATAAAAAGGACGCATCATATTCCATTACTCGTTAATCCGATTTGAGAAATGGAAGTAGGCCCCCCGAAGCAATTCGGGGGGCTTTTTTGTGTCCGTTTCTGTACGCATCTCAAAAAAGGTTAAACATTGGCTCTGAACGCCTTGCTCTGTTTCGGATGGAAGCTTTTCGCCCTATCTTGACCCAGTTCAAATGCTCAAACACCAATGTTACGCCACTACCTAAAAATCTGGAGCCGGTCGCTGAAGAAGAAGCCGGTCGTATCCATCATCAATCTCCTCGGACTGGTTTTATGCCTTTGGGGAATATTCTTTATCTCATCCTATATCGTTTACGAAACGCGGTACGATACAACTCATACGAATGCAGAGCGCATTTATCGTGTGATCGAAAACTTGGACAGCGGCGACCACGTTGAGCGATCTTCCAGTGCGCCGATTCCGGTTGGAAGCGTACTAGCTCAGGAAAACCCTGCACTGATCGAAGACTGTGTCCGAATATTCGATTGGCAGCAGGGCAATCAAACGTTCAAAATGCCCAACAACGATCTCTTCGCGGAGCAGGGCATTTACTGGGTTGATTCTACCATATTCCATTTTTGGGATATCGATTTACTTCAAGGTGATCCCGATGTGGTTCTGGCGCGTCCCGGAACGATTGTTCTCTCAGAAGCTCTGGCGGCAAAGTGGTTTGGAGACAAATCTCCAATTGGTGAAGTGGTGAAACTTCAAGGCTTTCAGGAAGTGGCTATGGAGGTGACAGGGGTATTTCGTCAGACCAATCCATCGCATTTCAAACCTAGCGCGATGGCCTCCTTTTCTAGCGTTGGCCAATTGGCACCGTGGGCCGAGCAGAATTGGGTGTGGAATCCAGCATGGACATATGTGAAGCTAGCCTCTGGGGTCAGCCCTGATCAACTTCGGGCCATATTCCCAGAATTTGTTCAAGGCCATTTTGTGGAAGCCGTTAAGCATATCGCTGAGCTCGACTTACAGCCTATTGCAGACATTCACTTAAAGTCGGATCGCGAATTTGAGATGGGTGAGAACAGCAAGATGATCTACATCTCCGTATTCTTCCTTTGTGCGGTGTTCTTGTTTATCGTCGGGTCTGTGAACTTTGTCAATCTGTCGTCGGCCATGTTTTTGGTTCGCGCAAGAGAAATGGCGGTGCGCAAAGTACTCGGAGCCAATCAAGTCATTCTGGCTCGGCAAATTGGCCTTGAATCGGCTTTGTCGGTTGCGCTTGCCATATTGGTGGCTTTGGTGGTACTGGGTCTTACCATTGAACCGGCATTGAGTTTTCTCGGGCTCCAGTTTTCTTGGTCCTGGTTCGCCAATCCTTTGTTCGGGTTTAGCTTTTTGGGCATCGCCGTTCTTATCACCCTTGCAGCAGCCACCTATCCGGCTATCGTTTTTTCTCGAACCAACGTGCAGCAAATCTTCAAGGGTCAATCGGGTAAGGGAAAGAAGGGTGGATTTTTTCGAAATGGGTTGGTTGTGTTGCAGTTTGGTGTATCGCTTATTCTCATGGTCTTCAGTATTGCTTCCTACCAGCAAGTAGACTTTATGCAAAACATGCCCAAAGGCTTCAATGCCTCAAATGTGGTTGTAATGGATGTGAGCTCTACTCAGGTTCTAGCACAACCCGATCAGTTTTGCGAGACTCTGCGCAACTTAGATTACGTGGAAGAAGCCGGGATCATGAATGAGTATATGGGCGTGAATAACAACAACCACGAATTTCGCTTTGGGGAAATGGCCCAGGGGGAGTGGAAGTACCTTCCAGCCTTGATGGTGAATGAGCCGTTTATCGATTTGTTTGAAATCGAATTATTGGCGGGTAGGAACTATGATCCCATGATGCCGCGAGAAGATTCTCTTTCCATCATTATCAATCGCTCGATGGCTCGGGTACTCGGATATCAGAACCCCCAAGATGCGCTTGGAGAAAAACTCCAGTCCCTAAACGGAATGGAAGAAGTAGTCGGGGTAGTTGAAGATTTTCACTACAAGTCGCTCCACCATTCAATAGGCCCTATGGTGCTCGATATAGCAGACAAGCCCAGTGGGCAGTACAATTACTTTACCCGTCATGTCGCTGCCCGGTTGAGTGATATTTCACCTGCTGCTCTTGCACAGATCGAAGGTGTTTGGGGAGAATACGTGACCAACAAACCGTTTGATTACCGAGTCTTATCTGATATTCACGCTCAGTCTTACGCCAAGGACGACTTGATTGGATCGGTGCTTCTGATTTTCACCATTATCACCTGGCTCGTAGCCCTGTTTGGACTATTGGCTTTGTCATTGTTCAACAGTCGTTTAAGGATGAAGGAGATTGCCATACGGCGTATTCTAGGCGCAGATATACTCGACTTGCTCTGGGTGGCGACTAAAACTCCAGTTTTGCTCATACTGGTTTCCTTGTTTTGGGCCATCCCTGCCAGCTACTGGATTGTGCGCGTTTGGTCATCTGGCTTTGCCTACCATGTGGGCTACCCGGCTATTTGGTTGGTGATTGTGGCCATGATGCTTCTTGCATTGGCAATTCTTACGAGCGTTGCGGGCGCCGCCAGGGTGCTGCGGATTCCTCCAGCCAAAGTGGTCAAGGAAGAATGATCGGACTAGGTCAATGATTGAAACCCGCTGCGCTGGATTTGCAATCCTGCGCAGCACTTTTGGGCAAACTGAGTTCATTTGTTTTCCCGCTCCGCGCGATTAGTCGAAGACGTATCGCGTGGTTTCTTGGGCAGAAATAAGCAAAAAAGCTCTTGCCCCATTGCGCTAGCCGGATACTTTCACTTTGGGGTCATACCTTCCATCTTTCCAACTTGTTAACCAAGACTAAAAACATCAAAGGACGCAACATTTATTTGCTACTTTTGTTTCTTCTATAGAAGACCGTTATATGGACGCCTATACCGCTGGAAGACTCCTTGATCAAATAGAATTTCCGGAAGACCTTAGAAAGAAGATCGCTGAGAGCGATCTTTCTGAATTGTGTGATGAACTCAGAGATTTTATCATTGATGTAGTTTCCACCAAGGGAGGTCACTTTGGTGCTAGTTTAGGTGTCGTTGAATTGACGGTTGCCCTGCACTATGTGTTCAATACTCCTTACGATCAGCTCGTGTGGGATGTAGGTCACCAGGCTTATGGACACAAGATTTTAACGGGTCGAAGAAACATCTTTCACACCAATCGGATTTATGGCGGCATAAGCGGATTCCCTAAACGTTCGGAGTCTGAATACGATACTTTTGGTGTTGGGCATTCATCGACTTCTATATCTGGAGCCTTAGGAATGGCGGTTGCCAGCAAGCTCAAAGGTGAGATGGATCGCCAGCACATTGCCGTGATTGGTGATGGCGCGATGACAGCAGGTCTGGCTTTTGAAGGCTTGAATCACGCCGGAGTTGAAAACTCAAACATGCTGGTTGTGTTGAATGACAACTGCATGTCGATCGACCCAAATGTTGGAGCACTCAAGGATTATTTGACTGACATTACCACCTCGCATACCTACAACAAGGTGAAGGATGAAGTGTGGAACTTACTTGGTAAGATTTCCAAGTTTGGGCCAAACGCCCAAGCCATTGCTCAAAAAGTAGAAAACGCGGTAAAGTCATCATTGCTCAAGCAGAGCAATATGTTCGAGTCGCTCAATTTCAGATACTTTGGTCCGGTAGACGGACACGATGTAAATCACCTGGTGTCGGTGATGAAGGACTTGAAAGACATTCCAGGTCCGAAAATACTGCACTGTATTACTAAGAAGGGTAAAGGGTACGAACCTGCTGAGTCGGGGTCAGCTACCAAGTGGCATGCGCCAGGTCTCTTCAATAAGGATACAGGTGAGATTATCAAAGTCATTCCCAAGAATCCGCAGCCACCCAAGTACCAGGATGTATTCGGTCATACCATTGTGGAATTGGCTGAGAAGAACGAGAAAATTGTTGGAATCACTCCAGCTATGCCAACTGGATCTTCGATGAAGATTATGATGGAAGCTATGCCCGAACGCTCTTTCGACGTCGGGATTGCCGAACAGCACGCCGTTACTTTCTCGGCGGGATTGGCTACGCAAGGTTTGGTTCCTTTCTGTAATATTTATTCGAGCTTCATGCAGCGGGCCTACGATCAGGTTATTCACGATGTAGCCTTGCAGAATCTCGATGTTGTTTTCTGTTTAGATCGCGGTGGATTCGCTGGAGCCGATGGACCGACCCACCACGGTATTTACGATTTAGCTTTCTTCCGATGCATTCCAAACATGACGGTGAGTGCGCCTATGAACGAAGAAGAGCTCAGAAACCTGATGTACTCTGCTCAACTCGAAGGAGCTGGACCTTACTCGATCCGTTATCCACGTGGTCAAGGTGTGATGACCGAATGGAAAACCCCATTCAAAGAGATCAAAAAGGGTACGGGCCGCAAGGTATTAAATGGTAGCGATGTCGCTATTTTGACCATTGGTCACCCAGGAAACTTTGCAGTAGAAGCAAGCGAGATACTTAAGAAATCGGGCGTTAGTGCAGCCGTTTACGACATGCGCTTTGTCAAGCCGATTGATGAGCTTCTCCTTCACGAAGTATTCGGAAAATTCAAAAAGGTAATCACCGTAGAAGACGGATGTCTAATGGGCGGAATGGGAAGCGCTGTTCTCGAATTCATGGCCGATCACGGCTATCAGGCGCAAGTGGTGCGTCTGGGAGTGGAAGACCGATACTTCGAGCACGGGTCGCAGCAGGAGCTGTACACCGAAGCGGGATTCAACGTAGCCGATATCGTGAAAACGGCTGAGAAAATAGTGGCCGACACAAAAAATCCCGCCAGTACAAAGTACATGGCGGGATAATCAATTCTGGTTAATTCCTTTTAGACCGTCTTCAATTCAAAGTCTTCCAAGAATTTTGTCGTGAAATCACCTTTTATAAACCGCTCGTCGTCGAGTAGTTGAAGGTGAAAAGGAATGGTCGTTTTTTATTCCATCAATGATATACTCGCTCAGGGCTCTTCTCATTTTCTTCAGAGCTTCTTCTCTTGTTTGAGCAACCACGATAAGCTTCGAGATCATCGAGTCGTAGTTTGGTGGAATGGTATAGTCAGCGTACACGTGCGTGTCTAGGCGTACACCATGTCCTCCCGGTGAGTGATAATCTGTGATTTTACCCGGGTTAGGTCTAAAATCATTGAAAGGGTCTTCAGCGTTTATACGACACTGAATGGCGTGCATTTGTGGTTCGTAGTTGATCCCACTGATCGGAATTCCAGCGGCAATTTTAATCTGCTCTTTGATCAGGTCGAAGTTGATTACTTCTTCTGTGATCGTATGCTCTACCTGGATCCTCGTATTCATCTCCATGAAGTAGAAATTACGGTGTTTATCCACCAAGAACTCTACTGTTCCAACACCTTCGTAGTTAACAGCTGCTGCAGCTTTAATCGCTGCTGCACCCATTTTCTTGCGAAGGGCCTTAGTCATAAATGGAGATGGCGTTTCTTCAACCAGCTTTTGGTGCCTTCTCTGGATCGAGCAGTCACGCTCACTCATATGGCAGAAGGTGCCAAACTGATCTCCAGCAATTTGAATCTCGATGTGTCTCGGCTCTTCAATGAATTTCTCCATGTAGACACCGTCGTTTCCAAATGCTGCTTTCGCTTCACGCTGAATGGCTGAAAGCGCGTCTTTCACATCTTCTTCCTTCCATACCACGCGCATTCCCTTTCCACCACCTCCGGCTGTAGCCTTCATCATTACCGGAAGGCCAATTTCCTTGGCAATCTTTACAGCGTGATCACCGTCCTTCAAGAGACCTTCAGACCCTGGAACACACGGTACGCCAGCAGCGATCATTGTCGCCTTAGCTGTAGCTTTATCACCCATTCCTTCTATTTGATCTGGAAGGGCTCCAATAAACTTAATACCGTTTTCACCACAGATACGCGAGAACTTTGCGTTTTCTGAAAGGAAACCGTATCCCGGGTGAATCGCATCGGCATTGGTGATTTCTGCAGCCGCGATGATATTTGGAATCTTTAGGTAGGACTCGGTACTGGGTGGAGGTCCGATACACACAGCTTCATCGGCAAAACGAACGGGTAAACTATCGGCATCGGCTGTACTGTATACAGCTACCGTTTTGATTCCCATTTCTTTGCAGGTTCTGATAACCCGCAAGGCGATTTCACCTCGGTTGGCAACTAATATTTTCTTAAACATAAGTTTCGTATTTGATGCTACGAGTAGCTTATGAAGGATCTACTAGGAACAACGGTTGATCGTACTCCACAGGAGACGCGTCGTCAACTAGTACCTTAACAATTTTACCGCTTACTTCAGCTTCTATCTCGTTGAAGAGCTTCATGGCCTCAACGATGCAGATAACCTTTCCTGGCTTCACTTCATCACCAACTGATACAAAGGCATCTTTCTCTGGGCTCGAAGAGCGGTAGAAAGTTCCGATCATAGGTGATTTAATGGTGATGTAGTTTGCATTTTTGTCAGCGTCATTGCTCTTTGGAGCTTCTGCAGCTGGGGCAGGAGCAGCTTGAGCCGGGGCAGGCGCAGGTGCTGGAACCGGAGCTGGTTGTGGCATGGCCATTTGAGGCATTGCCATCGGCATCTGTGGTTGGATGTAAGCTTCAGGCTGAGCTGCTGCTTTTCCTTTTTTCTTGGTCGGATCGCTCTTGATCGTGATTTTGAAATTTGATTGTTCGATTTCAACTTCAGTCACCCCTGAGCGGGACACGAACTTTATTAAATCCTGAATCTCTGTTAACTTCATAATAAGTGAGTTGGATGATTCTTTGCTAATTTATTAAAGAATTGATTATTCGCTGTCGTAGGCCCACTTGAGGTAAATAGAACCCCATGTAAATCCACCTCCGAAGGCAGCGAGTACGATATTATCTCCTTTTTTCAATTGGTTTTCCCACTCCCACAGGCACAATGGAATTGTACCGTTGGTCGTGTTTCCGTATTTCTGAATATTGATCATCACTTTGGATGGATCCAGACCCATACGGTTAGCTGTTGCATCTATTATTCGCAAATTGGCTTGGTGTGGCACCAACCAATCAACATCGTCGCCCGTTAGATTGTTTCTCTCCAGGATTTCAGCTGAAACATCGGCCATTTTGCTCACGGCAAATTTAAACACGGTGCGCCCTTCCTGGTAGATATAGTGCATCTTGTTTTGGACCGTTTCTATTGTTGCTGGGTTCATTGATCCACCAGCTTTTTGGTGAAGGAATTCGCGTCCGCCCCCATCACTTTGCATTACAGAATCCTGGATACCATAACCTTCTGTGTTGGGCTCAACCAGTACAGCACCTGCTCCATCTCCAAAAATGATACACGTAGCGCGATCTTCGTAGTCCACAATAGAGCTCATTTTATCAGCTCCCACTACCACTATTTTCTTGTACTTACCCGTCTCGATAAACTGAGATGCGGTAGTGAGGGAATAAAGAAACCCACTACAAGCAGCCATTACATCATAAGACCAGGCGTTTTTGATACCAACCTTGTCAGAAATAATGCAAGCCGTAGATGGAAATAGATGGTCGGGAGTGGCAGTAGCGCAAATCACCATATCTATTTCTTCAGGTCCGATTCCTCTCTTTTTTAGAAGTCCCTTCACAGCTTCAGCACCCATATCGCTACTGGCCTTTGTCGGGTCTTTTAGAATGCGTCTCTCTTCAATACCCGTCCTGGTTCGAATCCACTCATCATTTGTGTCTACGATTTTCTCTAAATCAAAGTTGGTGAGCTTATCTTCGGGCACGTAGCCATTTACGGCAGTTATTGCGGCCTTAATTTGCGTCATGAGTCAGATCTTTTTCTGCAGTTGGGTTAAAGATGAAGCAGCTAAGTTAGAAAACTTCTCTTTGGGCCTAGGTTTTTGCTGGACTTAGTCCCCAAAAAAAAATCAGCCACGAATGGCTGATTCTAAAGTAGCTTAAAGCTAAATATTTATTCGGCGTCCTTTTCGGCTACCACTTTCCCTTTGTAGTAAAGCTTCCCTTCAAACCAATGTGCTCTGTGGTAAAGGTGTGCTTCTCCTGTAGTAGGATCGGTAGCAATAGTAGGCCCAGAGATTTTGAAATGCGTACGACGCTTATCTCTTCTTTGCTTCGATATTTTACGCTTAGGATGTGCCATTTTCGTATTTTTTTACTTCAATTTTTTTAGTGCGTCCCACCTAGGATCTGTTTCTTCTTCGCCTTCATAGTCATCAAGTTCGTCTAAGACGTCTTGATTGCAATCATCTTCAGACTCGTGAACTCGTTTGTTTGGGATGCTCAACACGATCATTTCGTATATCCGTTGGGATACGTCAATCTCGTGAGTCTCATGACTTAACATGATGATTTCATCAGTCTGATCATAAGTCTCATCTCCAAACTTCACAATTACACGTTCATTTGCCTCAAGAGGTAGCTCAAAATCATCACCGCATCGATCACAAGGAAAGACGGCTGTGCCTCGAGCTGAGAAGTTTAAAACCAACATGCTGGGAGTTACTTCTAATTCCAACACCACATCGATGTTTGGCTTCTCTAATAAATTGCTTTCAAAAGCTTCAAAGAACGCTTGGTCAATCTTGAAGTTGAACTCATGTTTACCCGTTTTCAGTCCGAAAAAGGGAATTACAAATTCTTTCATTTTGAACCTTCCGCTAATGGGACGGCAAATGTAGATAAAAAATCAGAACAGAAAAAGACCTTTTTAATCTTTTTGCTTGACCTGTAAAGCATTTGCTGTCAGAGCTCTATTTTGCATACGCTCATTGTAAATATCAATGGCCATGTAAATGGCTTGGCGAAGGCTGTTGGCTGAGGCAAGTCCCTTGCCAGCAATGTCATAAGCTGTGCCATGGGCGGGAGATGTTCGCACAATGGGTAGACCTGCTGTGAAATTCACCCCGTAATCACCAGCAATAGACTTAAACGGTATCAGACCTTGATCGTGGTACATCGCCAAAACGGCATCAAATTGGTGCATGTTCTTCGATGCAAAAAACCCATCTGCCGGAAAAGGTCCGATGGCAAAAATATCTTGATTTCGCGCTTCTTGAATTGCGGGAACAATCGTTTCTTTTTCTTCATCACCCAACAAACCATCGTCGCCTGCATGCGGGTTTAGCCCGAGCACGGCAATTTTGGGTTTTGGAATGCTGAAGTCCATACGCAAGGTTTGATCGACTGATTTGAGTTTAGACAAGATCAATTCCTTCGTTATTGCCTTTCCTACTTCTTTTAATGGAAGGTGTCCGGTAACTACTCCAACCCGAAGTCCTTCGGTGCACATGAGCATCAGGGCGTCTGAGACATTGCTATATTTCGCCAGATATTCTGTGTGACCTGGGAAAGTGAATTTATCGCTCTGGATGTTCTTCTTATTGATCGGTGACGTCACCAACACATCAATTTTATTGCTAGCCAGATCGCTTACGGCCATTTCTAAAGACTTGAAGGCCAGCTGGCCCGCTTCGTTTGTGACCTTTCCAGGCTCCACCTTTATCTCATCCTTGGTGATTGATATGAGGTTTGCCTTTTTAGCAACCGCATTATCAGCGTCTTGAATTCCTTGGAAAGTAATATCTATCCCCAATTCCTTCTTGTAGAAATTCATGATTCGATTAGACCCATAAACTACAGGTGTCATCGATTGAAAGAGGCGATTGTCAGAAAGAGCTTTGAGAATGGTCTCTGGACCAATTCCGTTCATGTCGCCGAGTGTGATCCCTACCTTGATTTTACTTCTATGCATTTTTATACGCCTTTAGAAATTCAAAGAAAAGGCCAACCCCGAAACCGGTTCCGCCTTTTGGGAGATGTCCTTGCACAGAAGGCAGGAATGCAGGTCCGGCGATGTCAGTGTGGATCCAGGGGTAGTCGACAAAATGCTTGAGGAAGATTCCGGCTACTTGTGCTCCTGCAAATGGTGAAGCGCCGAGATTTTTCATATCTGCAATGTCGCTCTTCAATTCCGACGCATAGTCTTCCAGCATCGGAAGCTCTACAACGCGATCTCCACTTTCTTCACCAGCTGCTTTAAATGCGTTCATGACATTGTAGTCAGTGGTGCCCATAGTTGCAGCGCTGGCAAAGCCAAGTGCGCGCATGGCTGCACCGGTGAGTGTCGCGGCATCCAGGCCCAAGCTCAGGCTTGTATTTCTTGGCATAAGTCAATGCATCAGCCATGGCCAATCTTCCTTCAGCGTCAGTGTTCATCACTTCTACCGTGGTACCATCATACATCGTGATCACATCCCCGGGTTGGTAGGCATTAGGCCCAGGCTGATTGTCAGTTGCGGGGATAAGCCCAACGACGTGAACGGGTAGTTCAGCTTTAGCACAAGCGTATATGGCACCAATAATCGCGGCTGCACCACCCATATCGCATTTCATGACATCCATAGAGTTTGGCGTTGGCTTCAAGCTCAATCCACCGGTGTCGTACACGATCCCTTTTCCAATCATGGCGATGGGTTGTTTGTTTCGTGCATTTTTGGGTTTGTACTCCATGATTGTGAATGAAGGGTCTTGCACTGAACCTTGATTGACGGCGAGTAGTCCACCCATCTTCAGGGCTTCAATTTTTTGTCTTCCTAGGATTTCTACTTCAAAGCCGACCTTCTTTCCTGCATCCGCAATTCGGTTAGCCATTTTCTGTTGCCGTCAGAATATTCGCCGGTTCATTTACCAGATCGCGGGCAAAGAAAGTTCCTTCCAATCGGGCATTTAAATGAGACACAGACTCAGGGCTGGCGCTTGAAACGAAAACGCTTTCCAGGCTGTAGTCGTTTTGTTCCTTCTTGTAAACTTCAAATCTGTAGTTTCTCGAAACCAAGCCTTCAGCAAGTGCGAGCTCATGGGCTTCATTTTCTGCAGTGACTATAGCAGCTGTAAGGCCCAACGAGCTGAGCATTGACCAAATCTCGGCACCCACCTTTCTCAACCCAGGTGCGGCTGGATTTTCGTCTTTGGGAAGCGGAACTCGGATAAACAGCTCATCGTTTAGCGTACAATACTTAAATGATTGCCATTTCTCTGTCTCGGTATTTAAAGTGTTGACTTGCTCAGGTGAGAGAACACCATCAATTGATTCGTTGTTTAACTCGTTTGTGATAAATATATGTGCAGACTTTGACTTAGATAAGTCATTACTCAGGTTGGATATGATCATAGATAAATGTGAATAAGCCACAAAAATAAGTTTTTAAATCTTGCATTCACATGTGCACTTTAACAAGTCATAGGGGCATGAATCTTGCAATAATGAAAAGGCTTGAATCGTTTAAAAGCCTAAAATTCCGTACTTTATACATTCTAATCGATCAGGACTTTGAAGAGATATTTCACGTTGATTATTCTGTTTTCTCTAGTTGCTTCCGCAGCTTTCGCAACCCACAACAGGGCTGGAGAAATTACATATAGACACGTGTCTGGAAACACTTATCAATTCATTGTCTACACCTACACAAAAACAAGTTCGCTAGCCGATCGACCCTGGCTGCCAATAGATTGGGGTGATAGTAGCCCTGCAGATAGTCTTGAGCGGGCAGAGATCATACCTCTTGGCAATGACTCTCAGAAGAATGTCTATATCAAGAACCACACATATCCAGGCTCAGGTGAATACGAGATTTGTATTGTAGACCCCAACCGTGTAGCTGACATCCTGAATATCAATAACGGTGGGTCTGTAGATGTTTTGTTTTCTATTCAAACCGTCCTAAAAATCGGTGCAGCTTTCCAAGCAAACAATTCGGTATTCTTTACCAATTCAGACCTTCAGGATGCATGTATTTGGCAACCGTGGATATTTAATATTGGAGCGGTAGATGAAGACGGGGATAGTTTGGCATTTAAGCTGATCCCGAGTAGTGGCGATAATTGTGAGCAATTCCCTTTAGGGTTTTATGAATATCCCAATGAGGTAGAACCGACGGCCACTGATCCACCAAACCCGAACATGGAATTGTCTATTGACCTGAACAACGGAACAGTGATTTGGGACTCACCTCAAAGAATAGGTGAATACAATCTCGCATTTATCACAGAAGAGTGGAGAAATGGTTTGCTCGTAGGAACTGTGATCAGGGATATGCAAATCACTGTGCGAGATTGCGACAACCTGCCCCCAGAATTGGCAGCTATTCCCGATACTTGTGTGGAAGCAGGGCAAACCCTGGTTGTACCAATTACAGCTGATGATCCGGATGATGATAATATCGAGATCACAGGTTACGGAGCGCCATTCGCTTTGATTGAGCCCTTTGCAGAAATAGACCAAACTGGGCAGAGCCCGCCTGTAGATGCCGAGTTCGTGTGGAATACCGATTGTGATCATGTACGTTTGGACCCTTACCAAGCAGTAATTCAAGCAGAGGACAATGGCAACGGGGTCTCTCTAGTCGATATAGAAATTTTTAATGTCACGGTAATTGCTCCAGCTCCTGAAAACCTGACTGCCGAACCCAATAATGTGTCTATTGATCTCAACTGGGAACCTTCTATCTGCACAAATGCAGTTGGGTATAAGGTGTATCGACGCTTGGACCCGTTCGGTTTTTTTCCGAGCTTTTGTGAAACGGGAGTCCCTGAATACACGGGGTATGAGTTTATCGCTGACATAAGCGGGGTTAATAATACTTCATACACCGATGTCGAGATTTTCTTCGGAAGGGACGTGTGCTATATGGTGATCGCATACTTTGCAGATGGTGCTGAGAGTTATGCCAGCAATGAAGCCTGCGCTGAAGTGGGGTTCGTGATTCCCATCATGAAAAAGAATAGTGTTGGTATTACAAGCGAGACCGGCGGAGTGGACACACTGCGTTGGAGAAGCCCTGAAGAAATCGACTTAAACTTTTTCTCTGGACCTTACCAATACAAACTCTATCAAGGAGACGGGTTTGATGCTCCAGATCAGTTGATTTATGAATCAGCTACCGTTCCAGATTTTGATGATCTTGAAACAGATCGCATAGTGGACGGATTGGATACGGAGTCCCCAATCAAATACCTACGCTGTTGAACTTTATAGCAATGGGCAATTGGTGAGCACTTCAAACCGAGCTTCATCGCTATTCTTGGTAGATACCCCGAACGATAATGAAGTCCTACTGGAATGGGAGGAAGAAATCCCCTGGGTTAATTTCCGATATGATATTTACCGAAGGGCTCCTGGTGAGTCGGATTTCTCACTTTACGATTCGGCTGTAGAGCCGAGCTTTCGCGATACTTCACTCAGCAATGGAGTAGAATATTGTTATTACGTGATCAGTTATGGCTCGTACGGAACTGATTTGGAGAATGATACCCTGATAAATTTTTCACAACAAATTTGTTCTATGCCTTATGACCGCACTCCACCCTGTCCACCAGAACTCATGGGCGATGGTGACTGTGAGCTGTTTACGGTTGATTTGGAATGGACAAACCCGAATATAACTTGCCCTGAGACCGATGATGTGACGGAATACAATTTGTATTACGCTCCGTCTGATAATGATGAGCTTGAGCTAATCGAGACCTTGGTTGGAGATCAAAGTACAATCATTGATTTCATCTACGAGAACTCAATTGCTGGTTGCTATGCGGTTACCGCCCTTGATTCCTTGAATGCATGGCCCGATGGTGAGTTCGTTCAAAATGAGAGTGAATTGAGTAATGTAGTTTGTTTTGACAATTGTCCACATTATGTTCTACCCAATGTAATCACTCCAAACGGTGATGGACGCAACGATTTTTTCATCCCTTTCCCTTACCGCTCTATTGAATCGATAGAGTTGACCATCATGAATAGATGGGGAAGTATAGTTTTTCAAACTACGGATCCCGACATTTTGTGGGATGGTCGCAATAAGGAGACTGGGGAACTCGTAACCGATGGTGTATACTTTTACACTTGTACGGTCAATTCAATTCGCTTGTCTGGCATTGATCCCGTTCAGCTCACAGGCTACGTCACTGTGATTGTAGAAGGTGGTAACCCAACTGATTAATATGTTTACTGGAATCATTGAAACTCAAGGCGAGATTGTTTCCTTGAAAGAAGAAGGAAGTAATATTCATTTTGATATCGCGTCGGATATCAGCGATGAGCTGAAAATTGATCAGAGTGTAGCACATGACGGTGTTTGTTTAACTGTAGTGCATCTTGAATCTGGCTTGCATCGCGTCACAGCTATTAAAGAATCACTAAATGTGACGAATCTTTCCACGTGGAAACCTGGACGGCAGGTGAACTTAGAGCGCTGCATGATTGCCAATGGTCGCTATGATGGACACATCGTGCAAGGCCATGTGGATACGGTTGCCGAATGTGAAGATATAAAGCTGGAAGATGGCAGCTGGCGTTTTTTCTTCAAGCATCCAGAGTCAGAATCAAATCTAACCGTGAAGAAAGGGTCTGTGACAATCAATGGAATAAGCCTTACTGTTGTCGATAGTTCACCAACAGGGTTCTCGGTAGCAATAATTCCCTACACTTACGAGCATACTAATCTTAACCAGGTGAAGCCTGGTGATAAGGTGAATATCGAATTCGATATTATTGGAAAGTACGTAGCCGAGTTGTTAAGCCGTCGCTAGGAATTACTTAAAAACGTTCGTAGCGATTTCCTTTACGGCTTCCGATTTACCCATCGTGTAGTAGTGAATTCCAGGCACACCATTCTCAATCAGATCTTGACTTTGCTTGATGGCCCATTCAATCCCAACTTTCTTAACATCAGCGTTGGTTTTACAGCTCATAAGCTTGTCGGCCAGTTGGTCTGGAAGGTCTATGTAGAATGTTTTAGGTAAGAAAGCAATGTGTCTCAAATTCGTGATTGGTTTGATTCCCGGTAGAATAGGAACATTGATATCCATTTTGCGACACTGATCTACAAAGTCGTAGTACTTCTGGTTGTCGAAAAACATCTGGGTGGTAATGTATTCGGCACCTGCTTCCACCTTCTTCTTAAGGTAGTGTAGATCCGTTTTCATGTTCATCGACTCGTAGTGCTTCTCGGGGTATCCCGCTGTACCGATACAGAAATCAGTTTTCTGAGAATTCTCTACTTCATCATAGAGGTATTTCCCACTGTTCATATTGTTGATCTGCCCAATGAGATCTACCGCATAGCTATGCCCGTTTGGTTCAGCTACGAAAGTAGATTCAGTCTTGATGGGGTCTCCTCTCAGTGCCAACACGTTGTCGATGCCCAGGAATTGTAGGTCAATCAGCGCATTTTCAGTCTCCTCAACCGAGAATCCACCGCAAATCAAATGAGGAATCGCATCGATATTGTACTTATTGATGATAGCCGCACAGATTCCAACAGTTCCAGGTCTTTTGCGAATACTGACCTTTCGAAGTAGGTCATTTGGAAACTTCTTGTAGATGTACTCTTCTCTGTGATAGGTTACATTGATGAATGGAGGGTTAAATTCCATCAACGGATCTATACCTTCAAAAATGGCTTCAATTCCCTTCCCTTTAAGCGGGGGAAGGATTTCAAAAGAGAAAAGCGTCTTGTCGCTTTTTTTGAGGTGCTCGGTAACTTTCACAAAAAAGAAATTAAGGGGCTAATATAAATGACAAGCCCGAGAATCCTATTCTCGGGCTTGAACTTAATTTTAAATCTCAAAAAGACTAGTCAGCGCTTCCATCGAGAACCTGAACGTATCCAGACTCCTGTTCTGAGATAGTCGGTAGGGTCAACTCATAAAAGTAAGTTCCCGTTCCATTGTCTTTAGGGTCCCATCCGCCTTCAGCACCGCGCACCAATTGATATTGTCCATAATCGTTGTTTTCGAAAACTAGTGTTCCCCAGCGGTCATAAACTTTCAATCGAGCATCTCGAATAAACTCGAGTCCTAATATGTGGAAGAAGTCATTTCGTCCATCACCGTTAATGGTAATGACGTTTGGAATGGTGTAGTTACACCAATCTCCTTCGAATGAAATACTTCCTGTACCCGGAGGGCACACTCCAAATGGGTCATCAGCAGTGGCTGTTACAACATTCTCATCTAGTGGCGGGAAGGTATTTGGTGGGTAAACAATTGTATCACTTGAAAGATCAAATTCTGGAATACCGTTAGTTGTCCAAGTAACTGCAGTTCCTACCGCACTACCGGTAATGGTCGCTGTTAACATTAGGCTATCTGAGTCCACACAAAAATCAGGCATCTCTGGAAGAATGACAATTGTGGGTTGATCAACAAATCTAAACTCGCGGGTCTCGCCATCGTTCACACAGCGGCTATCGGTATAGGTTATATTGTACAGGCCGAAGTTTTGAGATGATATTTGCGTGCTCTGTAGGTTTGCATTCGAAAAGGAAATGTCCTCAGATTCAGCAGACCAAACACCAGTTCCGTCGGGTGTCACATTTACAGATCCAAAGGTTTGTTTTCCACAAATGGTGTTTCCTTCCATAACGATGTTGATCGATGTCACATCGGTAGTGTCGCTTGCAGTTCCGCATACACCAGCTATTTCTACAACGTAGAGGCCTGTTTCATCGGCAGTGTAACTGTAAACTCCATTGGCGACTTGATTTCCATTCCTCGTCCAGATCACACTAAAATTGTCTGAGTTCGGCAATTGTGGTCCTGCATCGAGTACAATTTCAGCACCGCTACATAGTGTCGTGTCAGAAATGAGCGGCGCCACTTGTGGATCCGGCCTAAAGTCAATCACAGCTTGATCAGTGTAGGCACACTCCGAGTTCTCTGTGATCTCAAATGTGTAGAGGCCGTATTCATTCACCGTGATTTCCGTATCTGCACCGTTTCCTGTTGGGTTAAATGAAACAGTCGAGTTTTCGCTTGGTGTGCTAAGTACTTCCCATACGCCGCCATCCGCGTCATTTACAGGAGTCAGGGTATGTGTCAAATCACAAGCTATCGCATTGTTGATTTGAACTTCCGGGCGAACGAAAACAACAAAAGTCGTGTCATGCAAACACCCAAAACTATCTTCAGCTATGAATGTGAAAGAGTTGTTTCCAGGAGAACTCGGCAGGACTGTAATAATCGTGTCGTTGTTTGCAATGATGTCTGAATTGTCGAGCCAGTAGGCATCAACAATATCAGGAGAGTATTTGATGGTATCTCTCGCAAACTCATCTGCGAAAGTGATGTTCCATCCGAAGATAAACCCATTATCAGACCCAATATTGTCAGCAATAGATAGCGTCCAAGGTCCATTAAGCGGACAACCGATTAAGTTTTCGAAACCTTCTCCTTCCGAAGGGAGATAAACACCTTCCACCATAGCGTTTCCAGTAGTTACAGGGGTGGTATTTCCTGCAGCATGCTCATCAGCCATAGTACCTAAATCTGCAAAAGAAGAAGAAAAGCAATAGTCAAATCCAGCTCCCTGAACATCTGGTGTGCCATCATTGTCAACTGGATCACCTAAAAAGGTATTACCACCTCCGAATCCAGTCTCACCGTTTGGATACTGTCCTGTACCACCAAATCCGTCAAACAAGAGACTTGTACTTCCATCAGGACAGGTGATCCAAGCTTCAAGGTCACCCAGATAAGAGTGCTCCATATTCAAACAAATTGACTCCAGATCATCTAGATCCTGAAGAGTTGGTGAACCTGAATATCCAAAGACATCAACTGTTGTACTATATAAAACTCCGCTTCCATCAGGAAGTGCAAGTGAATCATTGAATTCAAAAAATAGATTTACGATACCTGAAGAAGGTCCAACTCCAACCGTGTCCTGATCTAAGATTCCTCCAGTAATACGAGTCGTATCGCCAAGACAAAGGATGTCATCAAACAAGAAACCTGAAAAGTCTGGTCGAGGAGAGACTAGAACATAGATTTCGACAGTTTCAATTTGTCCCATTTCGTCCTCTGCTGAAACAATTACATAAAACCCGCCTTCAGGTTCGTAGGCATGTATACCTTCATCCAGTCCAAGGCCACTATCACTTGAGTTGTCGCCCCAAGAATATGTAATTGTCGTAGTTTCTAATGATTGTTCGTAGCCGTTTCCTGTTGCATCCGACAGTGGGAAGTCAAGAATTGAATTAAACCTCACTGTGTCGCCATAACAAATGGTTAAAACGAAAGCTTCATCGGGAATCCCTTCGAAATCTTCAGTAGACCATTCCTGTGGTAGTTGAGGAACAACAGTTAAGTCGAATGGCTGTCTAGGTTCTACACATTTTATTTCTGCAACAAACCCAGCTCCTGAGCTTCCAGCTCCTGATATAAATACAAAGGTTAAGCAGCTTGCATTAGTCGTAAAGAAGACACCTTCGGGATCTGAAACTGAATTGAATTCACCGAGGAGCGTTCCAGCTGTCCCTGTCCCTTCGTAAATAAAGAGTGAGCTGTTGTCATCAACATCCCATACAGATCCAGTTGCAGGATCGGTTGGGAGGATGGCAACTTGCGCAGAACTCATCTCAATATCAGTTAGACAAAGAGTGATCTCGTAATTTTCATTCTCATCATAGTCTCCATTGTCTGCATTACTATCAGTGAGAACGAAATACTCTTGACAGTTATCAGAGTTTTGTACACCTCCATCCGAAATGGCGTATTCTTGAACAGTCTGAGCGAAAGCAATACTTGTTGAAAGCCCAAAAAGAATGGCTAGAGATAGTTGTAACTTTTTCATCTTTTATTGCTTTCTAGCGTTATTAAATCCGTTGACAAATTCGCTATTAGAAAGTAGCATCAAGTACTTGTCTGATCCTGCGATAGCGAAAACCTGCGATTTTTTTCGATCCATTGTCAGATCCATATCTAGGATATTGAAATCGTTCAAGTTTTTGATTTTGAGTTTTTTGTCAGTATTAAACTCTTTTCCTGACTCTTTAGAATCAATGATCAAATAACTATTATCCAAGTAGTAAGTCCAGTATTCGATTACAGCCGGTTGATCTTCTTGAAGTTGGTTGATTCTTTCTTCGCTGAATTTGGCCAGTAACCTTTCATCGAAATCGGTTTGGCCAAAGGCCAATCCGCCGATAAGTAGGCAGAAAGTGAGGAGGATGGATCTCATGTGTTTAATTTTTTCTGTGACGTTTTTTTTCGGTTTTAGTTGCCGTGGTTCGCAAAGATAAAAGAATGCGAATAGTGGACGCGCTCAAAAAACGATGAGATAGGATTTTTATGACGGAATAACATCAATCATAAGAACACCGAAACATCAGTTTAAAATTAAAGTAACTGTATGTTGCATTTAACTATTTTTGCACCCAAGTTTTCATCGAATGAAGAACATCCGCAATTTCTGCATTATCGCGCACATCGATCACGGTAAAAGTACCTTGGCCGATAGACTTCTCCAGCACACTGGAACCATATCTGATCGTCAGCTCCAGGAGCAGACCCTTGACGATATGGACCTGGAGAGAGAGCGAGGGATTACGATCAAGAGCCACGCCATACAAATGGAGTATGTCATCGATGGTGAGAAGTACGTCTTCAACTTGATTGATACGCCCGGACACGTCGATTTCTCTTACGAGGTTTCTCGATCTATTGCAGCATGCGAAGGTGCACTTCTAATCGTGGATGCTACTCAAGGTATCCAGGCGCAGACTATTTCCAATCTTTACCTCGCTCTCGAGCATGACCTGGAAATTATCCCAATTCTCAATAAGATGGACTTGGATAGCGCAATGCCAGAAGAAGTTACTGAGCAGATTGTAGACTTGATAGGATGCGATCCCGACGATGTTATTCCTGCTAGTGGAAAAACGGGGAAAGGAGTTGATGAAATTCTTAAGGCCGTAGTCGAGAGAGTTCCTGCACCAAAAGGAGATCCGGAAGCACCGCTTCAAGCCATGATTTTTGACTCTGTATTCAACTCTTTTAGAGGAATTATCGCCTATTTCAGAATCTTGAATGGTACCATTCACAAAAACGATTTGGTGAAATTCGTAAACACGGGGCGCAAGTACGGTGCAGACGAAATTGGCGTGCTCAAATTGGACATGGAGCCGCGCAAAGAGCTTTCAGCCGGTGATGTGGGGTACATTATATCTGGGATCAAGCAGGCCAAAGAAGTAAAGGTTGGTGATACCATAACATTAGTTGATCGGCCATGTGGTCAAGCTATCAAAGGTTTTGAAGATGTAAAGCCGATGGTCTTTGCTGGGATTTATCCAGTTGATACGGAAGACTACGAGGAGCTGAGAGCATCTCTTGAAAAGCTTCAACTCAACGACGCTTCCCTCGTTTATGAACCTGAGTCTTCTGCTGCACTTGGCTTTGGATTCCGTTGTGGGTTCTTGGGGATGCTCCATATGGAGATTATCCAAGAGCGTCTGGAACGCGAATTCAATATGACGGTAATCACTACCGTACCTAACGTTGGGTACCGTGCTACGAATACGAACGACGAGACTTTCGAAGTAAACAACCCATCAGAGCTCCCCGACCCAAACCACTTGGCGATGGTGGAAGAGCCATACATCAAAGCGCAGATTATAACAAAATCTAGTTTTGTTGGACAGGTGATGAGCCTTTGTATTGATAAACGAGGAAATCTGACGAATCAGGTTTACTTGACCTCTGATCGTGTAGAGCTTTCCTTTGACATGCCGCTTGGTGAAATTGTATTCGATTTTTACGACAAGCTCAAAACGATTTCAAAAGGATATGCGTCCTTCGATTATCATCCGATTGGTTACAAGGAGAGTAAGTTGGTGAAGCTCGATATTCTCTTGAATGGAGATCAAGTAGATGCCCTATCTGCCTTGATTCACCGCGATAATGCCTACGATCTTGGTAAGCGAATCTGCGCCAAATTGAGAGAGCTTATCCCGCGCCAGCAATTCGAAATTGCGATTCAGGCGGCAATCGGAACCAAAGTTATAGCGCGTGAAACCGTGCGCGCTGTGCGTAAAGATGTTACTGCTAAGTGCTACGGTGGTGATATCACGCGAAAGCGAAAGCTTCTTGAAAAACAGAAGAAAGGGAAGAAGCGCATGCGCCAGGTCGGTAACGTCGAGATTCCCCAGAAAGCCTTTATGGCCGTGCTCCAGTTGGATTAGTGGGGTGGTTTTGGGTGTTTGGTATTGGGTACTGGGTACTGGGTATTGAGTATTGAGTAGGGAGTTGACCCGAAATGGCTTCGGGGCATCCCATCGGGTGTCACAGGCTTGCCGTCGGCGCTGCACTGCGATGAGAGCTGAGTCATTGATTGACCCTGTACCCTCGACCAACTACCCACGACCCTATACAGCCATTCCATACTTTTTTTACATCTTGCTGTAACTAATCCATTTTCTCGTCCGTCACACACGTGACCACATCAGAAGCCTATGACCGTAGATGAGTATAATAAGTGTGTAGACCATCATGCAGATGGACTCTATCGATTTATGCTCAAGCACGTGCGCGATACTGAAAAGGCGCGCGATCTCGTGCAGGAGTCATTTGCAAAAATGTGGCTGAAAGTGAATGAAGTAGATGGTTCTAAAGCAAAGAGCTATTTATTTTCGACAGGGTATCACACGATGATAGACATGATCAGAAGGGAGAAGAAGCAAGGAAATTTTGATGAGGTGAATGAGATGAGTCTCTCGCACTCCAATCAGTATTCCGATTTGAATGAAGTACTTCACAAGGCGCTCAACACGCTGCCGGAAGTACAGAAGTCTGTTGTGCTCCTCCGCGATTATGAAGGCTACGCTTACAAAGAAATTGGTGATATCTGTGGTTTGTCTGAAGCTCAAGTGAAGGTGTATATCTTCCGAGCACGAAAGGCGTTAAAAGATTTCATCGTTAGAATGGATTTAGTGGTATGAGAGAAATCAATTTAGATAATTACGAGGCTTACTTTCTCGACTTTGCCGAGGGAAACCTAAGTGATGAACAACGAGCTGAGCTCGATCTTTTTTTAGCTGAGCATCCCGAGCTTCGAAGTGAATTAGAAGAGTTTGTTTCTTATTCTGATACGGCAACCTTATCGCCCGATGAGAAAGCTTCTAGTGATTGGTCAGAGCTGAAGAAGCCAAATTCAGATGACTTAGACCATATCATGTTTAAGTCGGTAGAAGGGACTGCATCTGAAGCTGAGAAAGAAAAGCTGAACGAAGCACTTCAATCAAAAGAGCACCAAGAGCAGTATGAAGCTTGGGAGAAAGCGAAGCTCGATGTCGATACGTCTGTAGTGATGGAAGGGGCCGACAATCTCTATGTTACCACACCGCAACTGCCTGTTACTCCAGCCAATTATGACTTGTTTTTGTGGGCATATGGCGAAGGAGATTTGAACGCTGAGGAAACAGCGGCCCTGGAAGCTTATGCCAATGCGCAAGACTTGAGTTTGTCCAAAAAGGTGAAATTGAGTGCACCAAAAGGGATTTTTTATCCCGATAAGGATAAGTTGTACCGGAAGGAGAAAAGTGTTGTGGTTTGGTGGCGTATAGCTGCGATCCTATTGATTGGATTGATTGCCACGACCATTTACCTGAATAGAAACACGGGCCCCGAACCGCAGTATGCTTTGCGCGGTGAACGAATAGATTCAACTGAGAATGTAGTCAGTGAAGACACCATATCCCCAAGTCAAATCATAGAAGAGGGTATTGTGGACTCGATAGCTCCGGTGAAGAGAAGTGCACCGCCGATAGAAGAGTGGGAGGTAAGAGAGCCAGATCCTTCTTTTATCGCTGAAGAAATTCAAGAGGAGCCATCACGCGAGAGCGAAATAGATGCTGAATCGATCGAAGTAATTGATAGTTCAGCGACTCCTGTGCCAATCCATATAGACGAAGTGCCGGTGCTTATTGCCGAAGTTCCCACTGAAACTCCGGTTGAAGATCAGCCCAAAGACGAAAGAGAAAAGTATAAGACTGTCCCTGAAATAACTGAAGACATACTCGCAGAGCAATTGAACATATCTGATGAAGAAAGAGACCAAATGGCTCTAACTGTGGCCAAGAGAGTCACAGATCGCGCAGCAGCTATGCTCGATTCGGAAGTAAAACGAGAAGAGTCTGAGAGTGGTGAGGAGATGACTTATACGCTGAGAATCAGAAATTTTAAAATTCAGCACAAAACCAGAAAGTGATTGTAACTTCTAAGAAGATGAAACCGTCACATACAAAACATTAAACGATACCATTATGAAAAATATACTTACCGCATTAGCACTGATCTTCTCGATCTCGGTTTTTGGGCAAGTGCCAGCCGGGCAAGACTCAACTAATAAGCCTGCCCCTAAGGATACCACCATGACAATCCAAAAGGGTGAGTTGAAAATAGAAGACGGAAAAATCAAGGGAGATGTTTACACTCAAAAAGCAGACTCCAATTATGTCGATACGACTAGAATTGAACTGAAAAACGCATACATCACTATCGTAAGTAAAGAGAGTGATGATGAAGATGATTGGGAAGACGACAAAAAAGAGTCAAAATACTCACTCACCTGGTGGAACGGTTTAGACCTTGGTGTGAATGGAATCCTGAGTGAAAACCATGATTTCAATCTTCAGGAAGATGCAGAATTCCTCGAACCTAAGTACGGTAAGTCGCGGTATATCTCCTTCAATTTTGCTCAGGCTAAGGTGAATATCGCCAATAATTATTTCGGAATTACAACCGGTCTTTCCTTTCAGATTTACAACTGGAAGTACAGCGGGGCGAATGACTTTGTATTTAGTGGAGATAGCCTTTTTTCAGTGCCGTCTGGAGAGAAGAATGTGACTAAAAACAAACTTAGAGCATCGTACTTAGCCGTGCCATTGATGTTGGAGTTCAATACATCACTTGACCAGGATAGAGCCTTCCATATTTCGGCTGGTGTTATTGGAAAAGTATTGATTGGCAACATGTACAAGCAGAAATACGAACTAGAAGGAAATGACCGCAAGGCCACATTAAAAGGCGAGATGGGCTTTACACGATGGTCGGCAGATGCCCTGGTACGAGTTGGGTATAGAAGGTTGACCTTGTTTGCTCAAGTAGGACTCGTGCCGCTTTTCGACAATGCCAATACATCTGATGTCTACACCTTCTCTACAGGGTTTTTCATCAAAGTGTAATAAGAAGTTTTGATTGTAAAAAAGGCGCCCCGAATTTCTTCGGGGCGCCTTTTCAATTTTATATCATTCGAAGATTACTCTCCTCCACTTACCACTTTAGGTACCTTAAAGTAAAACGAGTCATGATCTGGGGCGTTTTTTAATGCATCCTTTTGATCAAGTGATTCAGTTACTTCATCTGCGCGGTACACATTTACCTCGGGGTTAACATATATCAATGGCTCAACACCCTCGGTATCTACTTCTTGCAAGGCTTCAACGAAGTCGAGCATTTTAACCAAATCGGATTTAATACTCTCTTTTTCTTCCGATCCAAACTCGAGTTTGGAGAGATTTGATAGGCGGTCGATCAGTTTGTCATCAACTTTCATGGGAGCAAATTTACCACTTGAAATTCGTTTTTCATCCTTTTCATATTCTTTATCGTGAATAGCTAACTTTGGCGCCAATTAGAATACACCATGGCAAGAATTCTCACAGGAATACAAAGTACGGGAATCCCCCACTTGGGAAATATCCTGGGTGCGATTAAACCAGCAATTAAAATGGCTGATGAAGGAAACAATGATGCCTTTCTTTTCATAGCCGATCTGCACTCGCTTACTACCATAAAGGACGCGGAAGAACGCATAAAAAACGTTCATGCGGTTGCAGCTGCTTGGCTTGCCTTTGGTCTCGATACTGATCGCCACACCTTTTATCGCCAAAGTGATATTCGCGAGATAAGTGAGTTCACCTGGTATATGTCGTGCTTTACACCTTATCCGATGCTGGCCAATGCGCACAGCTTCAAGGATAAGAGCGACCGCTTGTCGGATGTGAATGCCGGATTGTTCAATTACCCTGTACTCATGGCATCAGATATCATGATGTATGATGCAGATTTTGTACCAGTTGGGAAGGATCAGATTCAGCATTTGGAAATGACCCGCGATATTGGACAGGCCTTCAATCGCCAATGTGGCGAAACGCTAGTGATCCCCGAAGCAAAAGTGCAAGAAAACACCAAGCTAGTACCGGGAATTGACGGGCAGAAGATGAGTAAAAGTTATGGGAATGCCATTAATATCTTTGAATCGGACAAAGCCCTTCGCAAGCGCGTCATGAAAATAGTGACCGATAGCAAAGGAGTGGATGAGTCAAAAGATCCGGATTCGTGTAATGTCTTTGCCATCTACAAACTGCTCGCTTCTTCTGAACAGGAGAAAGAAATGCGTGAACGTTACACCAAGGGTGGTATGGGTTATGGCCACGCCAAGCAAGAACTCTTTGAATTGATTTGTGCTAGTTTCGAGCAGGAAAGGGCACGATATGCCGAGTTGATGGCTGACCCCGATCTAATTGAGTCAGAGCTCAGAAAAGGAGCTGAAAAGGCGAGAAAAGTCGGGCTTGAAGTAATCGGACGAGTCCGTTCAAAACTCGGATATGTTGGAGCTTCCAAATCTTAGTGGAGTAGCCCCAAATGCTGTGAAAGACGCTTTCTGAATCGGTCTCTGGCGACAGCTACATCTTCATTGGTAATCCCACCGCTTTGCTGGAGGCGCTTTCGCTTACTCGATGAACCAGGTAACCGTCCGGCTTTCGCAGATCTGTGTTTGTATAGCACTTCTTTTGTGACCCATTCCAGGTTGTCGTGCCGATTGTTTTTTCTATTGTAATCCTTGTGGATGACGAAAACTTCCTGATCGCCACTTGGTTCCACAAAAAACTCTGCTACCAATCGATGCAAGTAGATTGTTTCTCTGGATCCATTGCGGGTGGTGAATGAGATATATTTATATCCACCTATTTCTTTCGGTAGAAAAGATTCTTCCTGACCAACGCCTTTTTTAATTCGCACCACACGTCCGTGGTTGGATAGTTTAAAATGATGCAAAAGGGGCTCTCCGTTTAATTCGGTCATCAGAACCCATTTTTCGGATGATGTTTTAGCCATGGCTAGGAAATTTGGTTAGCCTTAATTTACAGAAAATTTTCTGGCTACTCACGAAGGTTCATGCTAGAGACCGTATTTATCCCGATACTTCTGGTACAGTTCTTTTTGACGGGTGTTGATGTCACTAGACTTCCCATCAATCCAAATACCTTGTATTATACTCGTACGCATGTCGAATAGATCTCCAGACGACCATACAATATTTGCATCCTTACCGATTTGCAAGCTTCCTATACGGTCACTTACGCCGAGAATTTCGGCAGCGGTAAGCGTAGCAGCTTCAACGGCCTTCTCGTAATCCAGCCCATAGGCTATGGCCGTTCCAATATTGAATGGCAAGTTTCTGTTCTGAATGGGCTCCATGCTTCCATCCAATTCGAATGAAAATTTTACACCTGCTTCGGAAAGTTTGGCTGGTAAAGTGAATGGCATGTCGACAGGGTCTTCAGCATACTTGGGCAAGCTATGTATTCTACGAACGAGAACGCTGATGTCATTTTCGCGAAGAAGATCAGATGCCATCCAAGCGTCTTGCCCACCTACAATTGTGACTTTACTAATATCCATATCGCGCTTGAAGGCGATTACTTCTCTTATTTCCTTGATGTCGTTGGCAGTAATGTAAAGTCGCTTTTCTCCTGTAAATAAACCACGCATGGCTTCAAATCTCACGTCTCTATCTATGGGGTTGCTCCTGTTTGAGTAAGAGCGGGCATTTTCAAAAAAGGTTCGAATCTCGCTTATCTTTTCATCAAACTTTTCATCCGGAACCCAGGTATGAAATGAATTGGGCTCTTTGCTTCGTTTCACCATTCTTGGCCAGTCCATATGGATTCCTTCATCTATTCGCACAGCTGCATCTTCCCAATTCCAGGCTTCGAGCTTTACGAGGGATGAACTTCCCTTGATGATTCCACCGCGTGGACAAACCTGAGCCATCACTACGCCGTTTGCCAAGGAAGTCTCCACAATATTACTCTCGGCATTGTATGCGATTATTGATCGCACATTGGGCTTGTATGACCCAGTTTCTCTGTAGTCGTTTGTGGCCCGCACAGCAAAAATCTCATTTAAGCCAAGAGATGTATTCATAGCAATCAGCCCCGGATAAACGTCACCGCCTTTTCCATCAATCACTTCAGCGTAGTTCGAGTTCACAGCTCCTGCCACTTTGCCTGCGTAATCTATCTTCCCGTTTCGCATACCTATGGCGCCGTATTCTACAGCCGTTCCATTTCCTATGTGAAGTGTCACATTTGTGATTAACACACCTGAGTCTTGGGCAAGAATGGCGAGTGGGCCGAGAAGAAGAAGTATGAGAATGTATCTTTTCATGGCTTATTGATGTAAAGTGTCGCAGTGGTAATGTGATTCTTCTTTCTTTTGAGGACGACGGGCTGGCGCTCCATTCTTAATTTCCTCCAACATATCATTGATAATTTCAGCCCTTTCAGCTTCGTCGCGATGCTTTAACTGCACTGAGGTATCGCGATCGTAGTAGGGAATACCGTCCACATAGGTGGTCTCAACTTTGCTATAGATAGATAGCGGGTGATCAGTCCAGATAACTATGTCGGCATGTTTACCGACTCGAATGCTTCCCACATAATCGTCGATGTGAAGCATTTTGGCGGGATTGATGGTTACCATCTTCAGAGCGTCTTCTTCCGACATTCCACCGTACTTGATTGCCTTGGCAGCTTCTTGATTCAGTCTTCGGCCCATCTCGGCATCGTCCGAATTGATGCTCGTCAAAACCCCCATTTCATTGAGTAGGCTGGCATTGTACGGAATGGCATCGTTTACTTCGTACTTGTACGCCCACCAATCGCTGAAGGTAGATGCGGCAGCTCCGTGAGCTTTCATTTTGTCGGCCAACTTGTACCCTTCCAGAATGTGGGTGAACGTATTCAGCGTGAATCCCATGCTGTCGGCTACATGCATCAACATGTTTATCTCGCTCTGAACGTAAGAGTGGCACGTGATGAACCGCTCACCTTTCAAAATTTCGCTGAGTGCTTCTAGCTCCAGATCAATCTCAAAAGCCTGTTCAGGTTCTGTACTTTTTCTACGTTTCTTCTTCTGATTTGATTGACTGGCTTCGTAAATGGCCTTTTGCTCCCCATATGCCTTGGCTCTGTAAAACATGTCGTAAAAGACTTGCTCCACTCCCATACGGGTTTGGGGAAAGCGGCTTCTATATGCGTCTCCCCAGTTTGATTGTTTGACGTTTTCACCGAGCGCAAACTTTATAAATGGAGCGGCTTCTTCCATCAGCATTGACTCGTAGGGTTGACCCCAACGCAATTTGATGATGGCCGATTGTCCACCAATTGGATTTGCCGATCCATGTAGCAGCTGAGATGTTGTAACCCCTCCAGCGAGTTGGCGGTAGAGATTGATATCGCTGGGGTTGAGTGCATCGCTGATTCGCACTTCGGCTGAGCTCGTCTGCCCACTTTCATTTACTCCCCGGTGCAAGCCTATATGGCTGTGCTCGTCAATAATACCAGGTGTGATATGCGCCCCTTTCAAGTCACGTGTCACACAAGTGCCTTTCTCCTTTTTACCTAAGTGATCGTCCGGATTAATCGACCTTCCAATTGCTGCGATTTTTCCATCCTTGATCAGCAGTTGAGCACCTTCCATTTTTCCGAGCGAGTCTGAAGTCCAAATGGTGGCATTCTTAAATAGCGTACAAACGGCCTTTGGAATGCTGTCGAACCCATAGGCAGACATCGGATATTTCATCATCGGTGGCTTGGGAATGCTGTCGAGATCCATTGACAGCGTATCAGTTTTAGCTTCTCCTTTTTCTTTTCGTCGAATGGCACTCCAAATCAAATCTTTTCCATTCACATCCTTTCCGATTCCATCCCATATTCGGTTATCGCTAATCACCGTTCCGCTCAAGCGAAACCTTCCCAATTCCGGATCGACAAACTGCAGACTCACGTCGTTTCCAATTTGAGTCAGCGTGGCGGGAACTTTCGTCGTGTCTGTAGCCCCTTCCACCACGACATAAGCTTTGTAGTCTTGCCCCTTCTTGACCTGGAGAATGCGGTAATTGTCGTTGATGTTCAGAGTGTAATTGCCCGTCAAGTCAGTTTTTTGTGGGTCATCATATACATAAGCTTTGCCATCTATATGGTGGCTCAAAATTTCGGCATCAGGATCTGAGAAAACATCACCGCTCGCTATGAAGAAATTGGCCTGATAGCCTTCGTTCAGTTTTCCAATGGACTTATCCATACCCGAGATACGAGCTGGTGTAGTGGTAAGTGCCGCAAGGGCCGTATCTGGGTCGAGCCCATGTGCCACAGCACTTCTCAGATTTTGCCAAAAGTCTTTTTCTTTCTGATCATCACCCGAAGAAAGCATGAGGTCAAGTTCTCTTTCCTGAATATAGAAGGGGTTGTATGGTGCGCGCTTCCAATGCAGGAGATCAGATTGGTTTACCAATCGGGCCAGATCGGGATCTGACATGTCGATGGGACTTGGGAAATTCAGTGGTGCAACGATGGCCTCTACGTGCTCAGGATAGTTTATGCCTTGCTGATAAGCTTTTCCATCGTCCACGATAATAAATGATTCTTCAAACTCAGCTCCTAATCGCTCAATCCGGTTGACATCATAAGGGTTATCAACTGCAAAAAACTTCGGTAAACCCGCTTTCAGATTGTAAGCTTCCAAGCTGTAATTAACCGATTCAGGTGAATTGGTCTCATACCACTTCGCATCGTAAATGCTCTGTCGAAGCAAGGCGATACAGCCCATCATACTACTCGGGTAGTCTTGTTGGCTCGAACCTTTGCGAAGCGAATAGTGCATCCCCACTTCGCTTTTTACTACGGCACTGCTTGCTTTTTCATCACCGGTGTGCACGAGCACTGAACTACCTCTTGCTATCCCATCTTGGAGATGAGAAAGAGTATAACCAAACCCCTTTTTCCGATAGAGATCGGCTGTTTTCGGGTTCGGAGAAAATCGATTGAGAGCGACCATTTCGGGGTGAATGGCTTCGTTCCAATAGGTCGCCAAATTCTCTCTTGGTTCGGTCTGGGGTCCTTTTTTTGCCTTTTTCTCTGGAAGCGGCTCTATTCCGTAAGCACTATTCATCTCAATAAATGAAGGGTAGATGTGCTTTCTGTCGAGATCAAATTTGCGCGTGTTTTCGGGAATGGAAATATCTTCTGATTGGGCACAAGCTATCACTTTGCCGCGATATATTAGAAGCGATAGGGTATCGGCTACACCTGGCTCTTGATGCACCACGGCATTTTCGAATAAGGTGTACACCGCATCGTTCATGAGCGGATTGTTGTATGGAAAATCTTCCTGACCGTAAACTGTTTGTGCAGTCAGGAATAGGAGAATGAAAAGTCGTTTCATAAGCAATTAAGGTGGTGCAAGTTAAAGATGGAACCAGGCCTATTCGATGACAAGATCAAATTTCAACCACCATTTCGTCGTTAATTACTCAGGTAGATTGGCATTAATGCAACCTAATAGACCAATAGACGTAGATGCTTATGCTCACTGAGCAGAAAACCCCAAAACTATGAACCCCATTAAACTCATATTAGGATTTCTTGCCTTCGCTGCCCTTTTGTCGGGCTGTGTCAAGGAAGAGATCGAAATATCGGACGTTCAGTTCGATGCTTCCCCAGAGATTGGTGCGCCTGTAGCCTTTGCTACTATTCATGCCGATCAGCTCATTCAAAATTTTGACGAAGAAGGAATAGTCGAAGCCGGAGAAGACGGTACGTTGAGTATCATTTATGTCGATACCCTAGATGGATTGTCTACAGGAACATTTCTCGATCTCGACGATCAACATTATGCCCAAGACATCGATCTAACTGAGCTTGATCAAGCATCAGGCATAGACTTTGGAACCCTCACTATCACAGAATCTGAAATCTATTCCTTTGAATCGAACGAAGGCGATAGACTAGACTCAATAAGATTTGATAGCGGTGTATTCGAGCTTGAAATGAATTCAACTGGAACCTACCCGGTTTCTGGTGCTGTTCGAATGTATTCAGCCGATAACACAGTGGCGTTTGAAGTGGCTTTTGCTGATGATACAGCGCCAATTGCAGTTAACAGCACGAGCGATATGGGGGCCGTGCTTTTTGAACTCATCAACAACGATAATATTTCAAATGGAGTAAGATTCGAATACGAACTCACTTTTACCGATGTGCCGAACGGACAAGTAGGTGAGATTGATTTTCAAATCAGTTTGGTAGATTTTTCTATTCGTCACATTGGTGGATACATCGCACCGCGCGATGTTCCATTTGAAGGAAAAGTTGTGGGTATTGATATGTTTAGCAATGACCATGTCGGGTCTATTTCAATTGCTGACCCTCGACTGCACCTTCACATCAAGAACGGATTTGGAATCGAGCTCGATATGCAGATTGATCGTCTCACAGGTACATCTCACGATGGGAACGAATTTGTGATTGATGGTGATAATATTGATCGTCTTCCGCTTATAGAAGCGGGAGAGTTTTCTGGTGATGCCGCTGAGACGGTGATCTCACTTACAAATGAATCGCTCGATCCAGATTTGACATCACTTATCGCGAGTTCTCCAGAAGAGATTCAAGCCGATATGACGGTGACGGTGAATCCAAATGATGAACCAAATTCATTTGTATCCCGCGAGAGTGAAATGGGGCTGAGCTTTGAAGCAGAGATTCCGGTTTTTGGATCGATTGCTGATTTTGGAATGGTTGACACAACCGAACTGTCTATCGGAGACTTTTTGGAGACAGCTGAAGATTTGAGTGAAATCCAAAGTTTGGAATTGCGCCTTTTTGTTGAGAATGGATTTCCTGTGGATGCAGGAGTGCAGATCGTCTTTTTGGATGAAAATGCTCAGCCTGTAGATTCTCTTTTTGAGAATCCAGAACGCGTGTTTCACGCCGCACCTATCAACTTGCTTAACCCCACTGCTGCCGATTACGGGACAGCTGATGGCGTAACAGAAACCCTAACTCAAATTAATGTAGATCGCGATCGGATTCCGAATCTCGAAGCAGCTACGGATATGATTATTCGCGTATTTGGAAATACAGCAGGTAACGGCGATCACCCTATCAGGCTGAAAGCTTCGGATACATTTAACATTAGCCTGGGCGCCAAAACCAAACTCGATTTAGATGAAAACTAAGATATTTATTGCTGTAGTGATTGCCTTTGTTGCGATTGCTCCAGCTCAGACTATAGCCCAACACAGTGGGCAATTGGGAGCTTTTGATATGCTACCCCAAACGGTATATGCAAACCCGGCGCTAAGACCCGCTGGTAAGATCAACATCGGAATTCCTGCTCTTAGCGGAGTGTATGTGGGTCACCACAACAATTGGTATAACCCCGATGCATACATGACCACCGATGAAGAAGGTGTGGCAACTCTAAGTGGTAAAGCAATTCTCTCGCAAATCGATGATTTTGCTGAAACAAGTCAGGGTGTGGGAGTTGAACTTCTTCATGTTGGATTTAAACTAAAAGAGAAGCACTACATCCATGTGCGCGCCACCGAGCGTGCGCAAGCTAGCATCAAAATTCCGAGGGATGCTTTTGCGTTGGCTGTTTATGGAAACACAGGAAACAACACATTGGATAATAATACGGCTGATTTGAGTGGGCTGAATCTCGATGGGATCCACTACCGCGAATACACATTAGGCTATAGCTATTCTCCGAATGAAAAATGGACTTTTGGTATCGCTGCCAAATACTTATACGGTATGGAGCGGATCCAAACAGAAGCTTCAAATCTTAAAGTTCATACCAACCCATTGACTTTCCAATTAACTTCAACTGGAACTTTTGAATTAAATACTGCCGGAGTATACAGCGCTATCGAGAACGATTCCGAATCAATTCACTCTGATGTAAAGACCTATGTAACGGGACTGAAAAATCACGGATTTGGAGGAGATCTTGGTTTGGTATATAAGCCAATGGAGAAACTCCAACTCGAATTCTCAGCCAATGACTTTGGATTGATTAAATGGAAGTCGGATGTGGCCAATTACACGACTGGCGATGGTGAGTTTGTGTACGATGGTATCAGTTTGACTGACTTTATCTTCGCTACAGACTCAGAATTTGATGATGCGCTAGAAAATGAGCTAGACTCTCTTCTTTCAGATCTTGAGAACCGATACGAGTTTGAGCGAACAGAAGAAGAGTTTACTACTCAGATCAACGGATATTTGCGCTATGCAGCTAGCTGGGAATTACTGAAAACCCAAAAAATGAAGGGAAAAGTATGGGCCAATGCCATGCACGGTATTATGGGTAGTCAGACGCCTTTTTCCTTCGCCGTGGGCTATAACCACACTTTCTGGAGAAATATTCAGTTGGGTCTTCACTACTCCAAAAGATCACGAGCCACAGGCAGCTTTGGTGGTGGAATTGCCCTTTCATCAGGACCGGCTGTGATATACTTCATGGCCGAAAATCTGCGATTCTCCAATATGACAGAAGTGCATGTGGTGGATGATAGAACCGGAGAGCGTGAAGCTACAGTCATGTACTTTACAAACCCTAACGACATACGTATCAACTTTGGGGTGAATATTTCCATTTTCGAAAAGGATAAGAAGACGAGTAGGTCGTATTACTAGCAAGAACATTCTGCTTTTGACCCTCAGCCATTTGGCTGAGGTTTTTTATTTACGAATAGATTGTAAAATGATCAGCGATTAGAAGCCCAAAATTCCGAACGGGCATTAAGAATAGATAGAAATGGAATTTGAAAATGAGCCTACCAACGGGATGGCGATTGCTGGTTTTGTATTGTCATTGTCTACGCTATTCTTTGGGTGGATACCCTTTCTCGGGTGGATTACCTGGCTCCTTGGTTTAGTCTTTAGCATCATTGGATTGGTAAACGCAAAAAATCAAAAAGGTAAAGGCAAAGGGGTGGCAAGTGCATCGTGCACTTGCCATGATTTTTATATCTTATCACTTAAAATAGTGAGAAATGAAATTATTTAGCTCCATTCAATTATTCTTATTAACTCTTTGTTCGATTACGGCATATTCCCAAACCGACTGGCAGTGGGGGCAAGAAGTGAGAAATGATGCTCTTGATATAGCTGTTGACCACTTCGGAAACACCTATGTGTCCTGGAGTTTAGAGGATGCATTCACCATAGACGGAGAGACTTTTTTTAGCAATGGGCTGTATGATGCAGCTTTAACAAGTTTTGACTGTGACGGAACACATAGATGGACAAAAGTAATTGGCGGTATTAGTGGTGACTCTCCGCAGGGTTTAGGTACCGATACTCTAGGTGGAATTTATGCGGGTTTTATTGTTAATGGCGCGCGTGAACTCAATTATGAACTGAGTATTGATTCTGATACTACTTTTACAATTGATAGACAGGGATACTTATTAGTAAAATTCGACACAGAAGGAGAGTTGAAATGGTTTCGTCTGCCAGAGGATACCGTAGTATTTAACTTGCCTGACGATCTGGTTTTAGGAATTCCGAATACTCTGGATGTAGCACCAAATGGAGATAGTTTTGTTTACAGCAAGCTGTTTCCAGGAGTTTATGGTGGTGGTGTTTTTGAAGCAACATTCGAAGCAGAGTTGGGGGGTAGTGGTAATGATATCTATTCATTGAATTACGACAGTGAAGGAAATTGTACGGGAGGAGTGCATCTTGACTTTTCATACGAAGGAGGATTGATTGGCAATCTGGATTATAAAAGAGACCACAACTCTGGAAGATACTATATCGCAGGTACTCGCAACGATGATGATGTCTTTTTTTTTGGTGGTGAAGAGATTGAAGCCGACAACTATGTGGTCCAGTTTGATCAAGACGGGAATGTGAATTGGGTCGTTTCAGGCGAAGATGTCCGTTTCAAAGGAAAACCCGATGTAGATGAGTTCGGAAACGTCTATGTTTCCGGAGGAACTGAAGACGGCGCTAGTCTTGGAGCATTCACATTTCAAAATGTGGTCTCTTCTTCGAACTTCCCCTTTTTCGCTCAAATTGACCCTATGGGCAATGTCCTTTATGCTTCAAATGGCTCTGGAACCACGGCCAACTCTTGTGAAGGAATTGCATACTCCAATGGTAGAATAGGAGTAACCGGGTATTGGGGAAGCATTTTAAGTTGGGAAGGTGTCGGTGGAGATATTACGGACCAAGACAGCCAAGGGTTCAATGTTTTCCTAACAATATTTGATATTTCTGATGAAGAGATCGTTCCCAATAGTTTTCATTATTTACTTGGTCCTCCTCTTGGGGTAGAAACACCTTCGCTTTTGACCACAGATCCGCTAGGTAATTTCTATGTCGGTGGTCAATTCACAAGTCAGATGTATGTAGGAGATATGACGCTCTACAACCAGTCTGGTACCAACGAAGGGTATATTGCCAAGTTTGGTACAGATACTTGTTATTGTCCGCTTCCCGATGCGGCTTTTGAGATAGACTCCCTTGCCACCCAAGCTGAGTATATTTTTGCCTACACCGGCACCGCAGAAGTAGATAGCGTGGTCTGGGATTTTGGAGATGGAACTACAGCCACCGAGCTCAATCTGGAGCACCTTTATGCCGAGTCGGGTGATTATACCGTATGCGTAACCGCCTACAACGAGTGCGGCCCAGACTCTACCTGCTTATCACTTAGCGCTCTCGGGCCAGTAGGCGTGCGCACTGTAGATGGATACGAACAAATCGCCATCTACCCCAACCCTGCGCGAGATATCATCACCATCGACAACCCCACACTCGGCATGAGAGTCGATGTCTTCAACTCTATAGGCCAACATATCCAAACCGAAACCCTACAGCACAGCCCCGCTCAAATTGATGTTTCATCTCTGGAGACGGGGGTTTATTTGATACGGTTTTCGGAAAATGGGGTCTTTGTGGGTTATGGGCGGTTTTTGAAGTCCGATTAGGAGAAAATGCTCTATACTATATTCCGAAAGTAGAAACGTCTATTTCTCGATACACCCCGAATAAAATCGGGGTACTCGAAATGACTTAGTTTCTGGAACTAAAGACATTCCGAATTCTAGCATTCCGAATTCGCAACTCACTTCTTGCCGTCTATTTCCCCGACGCTGCGGTCGGGATTTAAAACTCGATACACTCATGACGCTCATTTCAATCGGTCATGATCACTCTGACGATTGCAGTCTGGGCAGTTGTTGGAAATGACTTAGTTTCTCGAATAAAGACATTCCGAATTCACGCATTTTTGATTGATCCAAGACATTCCAAATTGAATCAAGAAATTCCTAAATCGTTGTTAATATCAAGTTAGGTTGTAAATTGCTCAGCGATTAAAAGCCCAAAAATCCGAACGGGCATTAAGAATAGATAAAAATGGAATTTGAAAAAGAGCCTACCAACGGGATGGCAATAGCCGGATTTGTATTGTCATTGTTTACGCTATTCTTTGGGTGGATACCCTTTCTCGGGTGGATTACTTGGCTGCTGGGTTTAGTCTTTAGCATCATTGGTTTGGTGAATGCAAAAAATCAAAAAGGTAAAGGCAAAGGGTTGGCTATCGCTGGTATTATCATCAGCGTCTTGGGATTGATTTTTCTCGCTTTTCTTGCGGCAGCAATTGTTGCACTGATTGGTATTGGAGCGGCAGGTCAGGTTTAATCCGGTCTATTTCATAGTTGGCGGTTTTTCTTATTTTTCGATCGAAACAAAGACGAAAAATGAGACACTTACCTATCCTTCTCACGCTTTTTATTTCTGCCAACGTTGCTATAGCTCAAGATTCCAAATTTTCGATTGGACTTGGTGGAAGCTATGATGTGAGCAAGAATGAGTACAGCACATCTTTCGCCGCTGTACTTCCAAATCGTGAGTATAAGGACATCACCCAGTATAGCTACGGGCTACAGTTTAATTACTTGGCATCTGAAAAACTTGGTGTCCGAGTCGGAATGTTTTATGCTCGCAAAGGCTATATGCTTGAGTACGATTGGGTGTCTTATCCCCAGCCCGGTGGAAGTGGGGATCCCTTAATTCCTATCGAAACCGAGTATCAAATAGATTATCTCGAACTGTCAGTTTCGGCATTCTACCGCCTTGTAGATGCAAAGTTCTACCATTTTGCGCCATCGGTCGGTATGATGAATAGTGTGCTCGTGACAGAAAGGGCAATTGACACTATGGGCGACGGAGATAAAGAAGAGCAAGAATCTGATACTGGGCCAACACCGCATATACCAGGATTCAGATTAAGTTTGATCAATGACTTCGATCTCGGTCAACAATTTTTCATCTCCCTCGAGCCCTACATCCTTTTCCAGAGAAAGACAGTTAATAATTCAGCCGTTATTGATACTGACTATACTTACGGCGCATATCTTTCGCTCAATTATAAATTCTGAGTCAGATAGTCTGTAAGTATTCTTTCCCGCTTATCAATCAAATTAGTGTTCTCGCAAAGCTCATTTGCCTTTTAACGAACCGAATCTGAAGCCAAGCAATTTTCACTTATATTCAGGCAACTAAACATTATCCACATGAAAGAATTCTACACCTTAGGGCTCGCTATGGGCCTGGCAAGTATTTCTCTAGCACAATCGCCTTTGAATTTGGCAGATTTAGAATTTACACTGGGCTCGCAATTTGAGTTAGCAGTTTCAGAACCTGTTGACCCCGGAATGGCGGGTCTTGATCAAACATGGACATTTGTTGAGTTAACACCGCAGAATGTTTTAGACGTTGAAATTGCTACCCCTGAAGCTCTGGATGTCGAAGAGATTTTTCCCTTGGCAAACTATGCCTTCAGCCTTAACGATGCTGTTGCCGCAGAAGGATATTTTGTCGATGAGAACTCCTATCAGTTCTATGGCCAGTACGAGCCGGGGTTTGAGCTGATATATGAAGATCCCAACACGTTTATCCAGTTTCCAATCGAAATGGATGGCAGTTTTGTAGATACCTATGCATCAAATTACAATCTTGGGGGAACAACGGGTTCCATCAAAGGAACGAATACTTCAGTCGTAGATGGTTACGGAACTCTTGTGATGTCATGGGGAACCATTGAAGGGGCCTACCGGGTTGAATCTGAGATAGAGCAAACAGAGTATTTCAGCATTGAGGGAGAAGATTACGTAGCCACTTATACAGCCACCAATTATTCATATTTCGCACCGGGCTTCCCGATCCCTGTGGCCTTTGTCTCGAATGGAATCATCGAAATACCAGCGCTCAACATCGTACAAAACCAAAACTTCACGCGCTACATCCGCGAATACGAATTGGTTGGAACAAAGGATGTCGATGTTTTTGCTGATGTCAGCGTATTTCCAAACCCTGCTACCGATATGGTGCAAGTGAAGTTTACAAACCTAACTCCAAATGAAGCAGAAGTGCGCGTGCTCAATACGGCTGGTAAAGTGGTAAAGTCTGTCGGAAGTTTCAATGTTGGAGTTGGTCCGCAGACCACCCAGTTTGATATCTCAGACTTGGCTGCGGGTTACTACTTGCTCGAATTGCGAAACGAAGCAGGTGTGTACGGCACCAAGCTGGTAAAAACTCGCTAGGGTTTCCAAATATTTTAGAGAAAGCGGCCCATTTCATCCATGGTCGCTTTTTTCCTTTTATTACCTTTGAACTTAAAATTTTATCAATGGAAACTGGCCTTTTGCATTTGCACTCTTTTATTCGTTGGATCGCTCTGATATCACTCATCGTAATGGTTGTCAGGTCATATTCGGGAATGAGCCAGGGACGCGTGTTTTCGAAAGCGGATAATATGTGGTCACTTCTTACGGTGGTCAGTTTTCACTTGCAACTACTTATTGGGTTCAGCCTTTACTTTATCAATGGATGGCACACCCAGATGGGGAATATGGGAAATAGTGTGATTCGCTTTTTTGCGGTTGAACACATGCTTGGGATGCTTGTCGCCATCGTATTGGTTACAGTAGGAAGATCGAGAGCAAAGAAATCAAATGCGGACGGTCGGAAATTTAAAAGACACTTATGGCCTTATGCCATTGCTCTATTGATCGTTCTTATAACAATTCCGTGGCCGTTTTTGGAAGTAGGTGCTGGTAAATCGTGGTTCCCCGGCCTATGATAAAAAGCCGATACATTATCGTATTTCTTTTGGCAATTGTTTGGGCTTGTGGTGGAAACCAGAGTGAGACCCAAAAAGAAACAGATCCACTGGCACTCGGAAAGAAGCTTTACAAAACGCAGTGTTCAATTTGTCACGGCGATGATGGAAGAAAGGGACTGAGTGGTGCAAAGCTTATCCCTGAGTCGACCCTTGACATGAAGCAGCGCATTATGCTCATTACCAAAGGAAAAGGCAATATGATGCCCTACGCGGGAATCTTGAGCAAAGAAGAGATCGAAGCCGTCGCGGCTTATACCATGACTTTGAAGTAAGAATTAATGGGAGGAAAGCACATATCTACTGATGTGAAGGAGGAGTCTGCTGTCTTGATCGGGTTGATAACGCGACAGCAGGACGAAGAGCGTGTGGCCGATTACCTCGATGAGTTAGACTTCCTGGCGAGGACCGCAGGAATAAATACGGTAAAGCATTTTACCCAGAAACTCGATACACCCGATAAGCGCACGTTTATTGGGAGTGGAAAAGTGGAAGAGATCAAGGAGTACGTTAAAGAAAACGAGATTGATGTCATCGTATTCGACGACGATCTCAGCCCCTCGCAGATGCGAAACCTCGAGAAAGTATTTGAAAAGAAAATATACGACCGGAGTTTATTAATCCTAGACATCTTTATGCTTCGAGCGCGTACGGCTCAGGCCAAGACTCAGGTCGAGTTGGCCCGTTCGCAATACTTGCTTCCAAGACTGACTCGTATGTGGACTCACCTCGAAAGACAACGAGGTGGAACTGGTACGCGTGGTGGAGCGGGAGAGAAGGAGATCGAGACGGATAGACGTATGATCCGAAACAAGATCACAAAGCTGAAAGAGCGATTGTCGCAAATCGACAAACAAATGCGCACCCAACGTTCCAACCGGGGGGCTATGGTGCGAGTAGCTTTGGTAGGATATACCAATGCCGGTAAGTCTACTTTGATGAACCTCCTGAGCAAGTCTGAAGTGTTTGCTGAAGATAAGCTCTTTGCGACCCTCGATACCACGGTGCGCAAAGTAGTTCTTGGCAACTTGCCTTTTCTACTATCAGATACTGTCGGCTTTATCCGCAAGTTACCTACCCAGCTAGTGGAGTCGTTTAAGAGTACGCTCGATGAGGTAAGGGAAGCCGATTTGCTCATGCACGTGATTGATGTGTCTCACCCTAGTTTTGAAGATCATTTCAACACGGTAAATCAAACGCTATCGGAGATTGGATGTGAAGAAAAGCCGACCATTGTGGTCTTCAACAAGCTCGATGCTTACAAGCCAGAACCCGTTGATCCGCAGGATGTCGATCCTGATGTGATGACCGATCCGCTTGAATTGCTCCAACGTACATGGATGTCGAAGTTGAAAGCGAACAAAGTCGTTTTCGTCTCAGCGGCTAAGAAAATCAATATTGATATGCTTCGCGACATGATGTACGAAGAAGTAAAGGCCATTCACGCCGAGCGTTACCCATACAATAACTACCTTTATTAATTATGGCATCTATTCGTCAAGAGAAAGTAGCAAAAGTGGTACAGCAAGAGCTGGCCATCATCTTCCAGCAAAACGCGAAAACCCTTTTCGGTGGTGCTTTCATTACAGTAACTGTTGTAAGGATGACAGTAGATATGCAATTGGCAAAAGTCTACTTGAGCGTCTTTACTAAATCCAAAGAAGAAAAGCAGGTGATCTTGGATCACGTGCGCTCGAAGACAAGCCAAATCCGTGGCATGCTCGGAAACAAAGTCGGAAAGCAAATGAGAGCCGTTCCAGAGCTCAGCTTCTACATCGACGATAGTTTGGACTATCTCGACGAGATCGATAACCTCCTGAAGAAATAAATTGCGATCGGTTAGCTTTTTCATAGCGCGCCGCTACCTTCTGTCGAAAACACCCTTTCGATCATTACCATTATGAGTATGATCTGCATGGTTGTCGTGGCCTTTGTCACCATGGCTATGGTAGTAGTCTTATCTGCGTTTAACGGCATCGAGTCGCTAATCGACGATCGGTATAGTTATTTCGATGCCGACATGACGGTAAGACCGATTCACGACAAGGTTATTCTCGAGAATGCTTTGCCAATTACCGCAATCAATGAGCTTGAAGGAGTTAGATCAGCCAACAGAGTGATTGAAGAACGAGTATTTGCTCGTTATGAATCCAATCAGCGCATCGCCATCGTGAAGGGAGTGGAGCCCGAGTTTCTCGATGTAGTGGGTATGGATACGGTAATGATTGACGGTACTGCAGCTTTCGATATAGAAGGTGCGCCGGCTGCATTGCTCGGTATAGGTGTGAAGTACGACCTCGATTTGCGGATGTTCGAGCAGGTCTTCAACCCCTTGAGACTCTCAGCTGTCTTGCGGGGGAAGAATTTGCGCAAAAATATGGATCAGGCCTTGAATACACGGCCCATACCGGTAGCTGGTATTTTTTCCATAAACATCGATTTTGATTCAGATTACGTTCTCGTTCCACTTGCCTTTGCTAGTGATTTATTGGGCTATTCCAACGAGTTTTCCGGATTGGAGATAAGGACCCATGACAAGGAATCGATCGAAGAAACGGCGACAGCCGTGCAAGCTCTGGTGGGCGATGATTATCGTGTTGAAACGCGCTTCGAGAAAATGCACTTATCTTCAAAACGAACAAAACTGAAAAGTGGGCAACCTTTATGATTATGGGCTTTATCATGCTTATCGCCACATTCAACATCATTGCGGCGCTCACTCTACTCATCAATGAGAAGAAACAAGATATCAAAGTACTGACCACCATGGGTGCCACTCCGGCGATGATCAAGCGGATTTTCCTAATTGAAGGAGCTTTGATCAACTTTCTGGGTGCGGCTATCGGAATAGGTTTGGGTTTTTTATTCGTCTATTTTCAGGATACCTACGGACTAATTAGGCTGGAAGGTGGTTTGGTAGACTACTATCCGGTCGCAATAGATGGAAAGGACTTAGTCGCCATTTTTGGGTTGGTCATCGCGTGTGGAGTTATCTCTTCGATAGCTCCCGTACAGATTTTTACCCGCAGGTATGCGAGCAACTAGCGAAAAACGTAGTCGCCGAAGTTTTCTTTGATCTCCAAAAGTACTTTTCTCACTTCATCAGGATCTTCTTCAGTTACCAATCTGATGCGGTAATCCTTGAATCCGTGAATGCCTCGGAAATAATTGGCGTAATGACGGCGCATTTCTACAACCCCTAGGCGCTGGCCTTTCCACTCCAAGCCAGTCTCAAGGTGTTCGAGGGCCGCGTCTACACGCTCAATCATTGTGGGTGGTGGAAGGTGTTCTCCAGTTTTGGCAAAGTGTTTAATCTCACGGAAAATCCAGGGGTAACCAATAGCAGCGCGACCGATCATAACTCCATCCACGTTGAATTGTTCCTTGTACTCTATCGCTTTTTCTGGACTATCGATATCGCCATTTCCAAATACGGGGATTTGGATACGTGGATTGTTCTTCACTTCGCGAATAAGCGTCCAGTCGGCCACACCTTTGTACATCTGTTGGCGTGTACGTCCGTGAATGGAGATGGCCTGGATACCGACATCCTGAAGTCGCTCGGCTACTTCTACGATATACTTGGTGTCTTCACTCCAGCCCAATCTAGTTTTTACTGTAACTGGGAGCTTGGTGCTTTTTACGACGGCTTCGGTGAGCTTCACCATTTTGGGAATGTCTTGAAGAATACCCGCTCCAGCACCTTTGCAGGCCACCTTTTTCACTGGACAACCATAGTTGATGTCGAGAATGTCTGGGTTTGTGGCTTCCACAATCTCCGCTGATCGCATCATGGGCTCCAAGTCGCTTCCAAAAATCTGTATGCCTATAGGCCGTTCGTACTCGTAAATGTCCAATTTCTGGACGCTTTTGGCTGCATCGCGAATGAGACCTTCTGAAGAGATAAACTCCGTGTACATCAAGTCGGCTCCGTGCTTTTTGCATAAAGCACGAAAAGGAGGATCACTCACATCTTCCATTGGAGCGAGCAACAAAGGAAAGTCCCCAAGTTCTATATTGCCTATTTTTGCCATTTTTGGAGCCGCAAAAATACAAATTCGCCGGGCATGAGTGCTAGACCATTTTCAAACGCCGATCCTTTTCTTCAGATTATTGTCCTTTTTCTCGTGTGCTTCGTGTGTCTGGCTGTATTTATGCTGGCTGGAAGCGGTTTGGCGAATGCACTTTGGGGAGTGAATTTTTTACTCGACCCAAACGCAGCGCGCGATTTTTCAGACCCACATGTTGTGAATCTAAACAGACTTCTACTCGTCTTTCAGCATCTAGGGCTCTTTATTGTTCCTGCTTTTGTCTTTGCAAAGCTCGTTTCCACAAAGTCAAGTTCGTATTTGGGTTTTCGGCCAGTGGGTCTTCGCGCTGTTCTATTGGCAGCTTTGACAATGGCCATGGCTCTGCCCTTTATCAATTTGTTGGGTTACATCAACGAACAAATGGTATTGCCCGAGTGGCTTTCAGGACTGGAAGCCCTTTTTCAGCAGATGGAAGAAAGTGGAGCTGAATTGACAGCCGCCTTGACATCAACAGAAAACATCGGGATGCTAATCGTGAATATTGTGATTGTAGCTGTACTTCCGGCTATAGGCGAAGAGCTAATCTTCCGTGGTATTCTTCTTCCCATTCTGCATAAGTGGACGGGCAAAGTCCATGCGGCAGTGTGGATTTCTGCTATACTCTTCAGTGCTATGCACATGCAGTTTTACGGCTTTTTGCCACGGATGGTATTGGGAGCTGTTTTGGGCTATATGTTTGCCTACTCAGGTAGCATTTGGGCTCCAATGGCGGCCCATTTCACCAATAACGCAATCGCTCTTGTTCTAATGTTTCTGATCAATAAAGGGACGCTTCCAGAGTCTATTGATTCTTTTGACGGCGGGTGGTCTAGCGTAATCATTGGATTGGTGTCGGCCGGAATTGTATTTGTTGGATTAAGGCTCTTGAAAAGAAGCAAGCCTGAAGAACCTGAACCAGTTCCCACAGAAATTGAATCTTAAAGCGCCAGGTGCTCTTTCAGGTGTCGATGGTTACTTTTTCTTTGTAGCTAAAGCTCCTCTGTTTACGGAGTAATTTATTTTCAAGGCATTCGCTTCGCGAAGCTCCTGCTTTACATCAGTCACCAAGCCCATCTCTGTATCGCTATCAATGTTAAGGGTAATTATGCTGGCCGATTTCAAGTCTTCGTCCATTTCACTAATTACGCGCTGCGCCCACTCTTTAACGTCGGTGATTTCGGCTGAGGCATCATCGAGCATGATCCGTGTTGATCCCGATTTCGATGACTTGATGGATCCAATATAGATATGGCCAGCATCCAACTCCTTTGGGATATCGATAGTTTCACTTCCTATCGGTTTGATGATTTTTAAGTCGTGGTCAGTCCTACGCATAACAGTTACAACCATGAAGAAGAATAGAAGAATGAAGATAATATCGGGTAGGGAAGCTGTGGAAATGCTCGTGTTTTGTCGCTTTTGACTTTTTTTGAATCGTGCCATGGTTCTCGATTTTATTGTCTAACTGTTTCAGAAATGCGTTGGGGGACAGCTGTGCGGATCGCTATTATTTTATCTCGATCTTCCTGAACGGTAGGCTTTAGATCTTCGAACGGAATGCCAAACGAGTCAATTGAGAGTTGATCTCGCAATTGATTCACGGCAGCGCTCAACTCGTTTTGAACCGCCAAATAAGCTTTGTATGAAGTGCTGCGATCATTGGTGAGCGATATCACTGCGTTTGAAGGAAGCTCATTGTATTCGCCAATCAAGTTGACCGTAAGTAACTTTCGCTCCCAGAGCTTTTTCTGTTGGAGAAGTTTTGGATTGTTTGGATTTTGATTGAGCGAGATTTTGATTTTACTCAATTCCCCGAGAACTTTTTCTTTTGTCACGAGTCGAAGTCCAGGCAAGGAAGGGTCGTCGCTGGTATTTGTATAAAACGAAGTCGCAGCAGACCTGAGCTCTGAAATATCCGAGGGTTCTCCTTCTACTAGTAATTGGTCATTGGCATTTACGAGAACTTCATAAACATTTCTTTCTGGAATAGGAGCAGGTTCTTCTATATCGCTAGGTGGAGGAAGGAGCCTGAGAATACCGACTTCTTGATCCATTGTGGTGGTCACCAAAAAGAATATGAGTAGCAGGAATGCAATGTCGGCCCTAGAGCCTGCATTCACTTCTTGTATGTTTTGTCTTGCCATGATGCTGTGTTTTGGGTTGCAATCATGTGAAGACAAGAAATTTGCCACGAAGTGTTAATCGTGGTTTCGGTTCACGAAAGGTGTGAATCGGAAATAATGGGAATAAAAAAACCGCCCCGATATCCATCGGGGCGGTTTTTAAAATTCAGTAAGAATTACTCTTAGTTATCTATTGAAGATCCCTTGTTTACAGAGTAATTAATTTTCAAAGCATTTGCTTCGCGAAGCTCCTGCTTAATATCAGTAACGATACCCATTTTGGTCTCTCTATCTACTTTAAGCGATGTTGTGATAGCCGGTTGCTCGGCTTCATCACGACGCTCTCTGTTGTCTTTAATCCATTGACGGATCTCAGAGAGTTCTGCAAATGAGTCATCGAGTTGAATTAGAGGCTCAGTACCATAACGTTTGTCGTTAGGTGGTCCTACATTGATGTAGTCTACCAGGGCCTTCTTTTCCAACTTCGCAGTTTCAGTGGCATTTGGCTTTCTCACTTTTACTTTTGGGTCGTCTTCCCGCATAACGGTAACAACCATAAAGAAAAAGAGTAGCATAAAGATGATGTCGGGAAGGGAAGCCGTGGAAATTCCTGGCGTTCCTTTTTTTCCTTTTTTGATAAACTTGCTCATCTAATATCCGCTTTAATTATTACCGAAATTCTTGGGTTCAGCTTCAGAAATACGCTGCGGGTAAACTGCACGTATTGCTTTAATTTTAGGCTTATCTTCTTCCTTTGCCGTGTTCAGCTCAGAGTAAGGAACCCCAAACTTGTCTTCAGATAGATTATCTCTCAATTGATTTACAGCAGAGCTCAGCTCATTCTGAACCGCGATGTAAGTTTCATAAGAAGTTCCTCTATCATTTTGAAGTGAGATAAGTGCCGAAGCTGGTAGCTCATCATACTCTCCAACAAGTTCGATGGCAATTTCCTTCTGCTCCCAAATTTTTAGCTTTTTCTTCAAGTCGCTGCTGCGCGGATTGTCGGCAAGTGCTTGTCTAATCAAGGCCAGATTTTCCTGCACTTTGGCTCGAGTAACACGAGTAAGTTCAGGTAGATCTGGACTATTGGTTGGGTTGGTATAAAACTCGATTGCTCCAGCTTTCAAGTTTCTAATATCCATACGTTCACCTTCAACCAATAGTTGGTTGTTACTATTTACAAGCACTTCATAAACATTCCTCTGCTTCACCTCCGGTGGCTTCGGTTGATCCTCAGGCACAGGTGGTGGCAGCTGACGGAGAATCCCAATGTCCTGGTCCATGGTTGTGGTAACCAGGAAGAAAATAAGGAGCAAGAATGCGATGTCGGCCATCGATCCTGCATTTATTTCTTGTAATGGTCTTCTTGGCATTGTTTTGTCTTATTTAAAGATTCGCGACACCTCTCCGATCAATGCAGCTCCAATTGCAATAACGATAAGGATGTACATGAAGATTAATCCTCCTTCACTCCACTTTGAAGTCTCAGCAGTAATCCCATCTGGGTATGTTGAGAGAACAGTGTCGGAAGCGAGGGAATATCCAATAAATCCTAGTATTACAAATACTACAATTCCGATAAGGGTTGGGATTCGGTTTTTGATATCTGTTAAGAAATACCACAAACCAAATACAACTGCAGCAACAGCTCCAATGATCAAAAGTACATTGGTGAATTGAAGTGTTCCTGTAACGAGGCCTTGAAAGCTCTCCGTAAAGTATTCAGATTCGTCGGCTACAATCATACGGATGCAAAGGACGAACCCAATGATGCATACAACCGCGGCAAGGATTGTAAGAATCGTATCGAGTTTTTTGCTCTTATCCATATGCTTAGCCCTTGGCAGTTTTTTCTCTTAGAAGCATGTCGATCAATGTGATTGACGCGTCTTCCATGTTGTTTACAATTCCGTCTACTTTAGAAACGATGTAGTTGTAGAATACCTGTAGTACGATAGCAACAACCAGACCAGATACAGTTGTAATCAAGGCTACCTTAATACCACCTGCTACTACACCGGGAGAAATGTTATTCTCAGCTGCGATCGCGTCGAATGCACCGATCATACCGATTACAGTTCCCATGAACCCAAGCATAGGTGCGAGAGCGATAAAGAGTGAAATCCAAGAAAGACCTTTTTCCAAAAGACCCATTTGAACACCTCCGTAGGCAACAACTGATTTTTCAACCATTTCGATTCCTTCGTCGTAACGCTCCAAACCTTGGTAGAAAATAGAGGCGATAGGCCCTTTTGTGTTTCTACATACTTCCTTCGCAGCTTCGATACCACCACTAGCCAATGCATCTTCTACATTCTTGAGAAGCTTGTTCTTGTTAGTAGTAGCCATGTTGAGGTAAATGATACGCTCAATACAAAGGGCAAGACCAAGGATAAAACAAATCAAAACCATGGCCATGAACTGGGGGCCACCATCGATAAATGTGTCTTTAACATTCTGAGTAAAGCTCTTATTCGCAGCATCGTCTTCCATTGTGTCAGAAGATGAATCCATTTCAACTGGATCATCATCCATCACTGCAGTTGCTGGCTCTTCGGCCTCCATGTCAGTTGATTCTTCATCAGCCGACATTTCTGTGTTTTCCATATCCTCGTCGCCTTGGGCAAGAAGTGGCTGATTTATACCTGTGCTCATGATTCCGCAAAAGGCCAGGACAGTCAGTAGTTTTTTCATGGTTTTGAAATTGTGTTTTACTGAATTTTAAACAGTTCTAATTTTTAAATTGATGACAAATTTAAGCTAAATCTTATCTTTTAAAAGCAATGCGGAGAGGAAGGGATTCGAACCCCCGATCCCCTCTCGGGGAAACACGCTTTCCAGGCGTGCGCCTTAAACCACTCGGCCACCTCTCCAAAATCACCCAAATGGTTAATCCCCTAGGCGAACAGGGCGGCAAAATACGAAAAATCCCATTAGCCATAAAAATTAAACATTACCAAATCGTTAACCGGTTTGGATCACTTATTAAACGGTAATTTCACCGCAGGTATTGCTCCTGAACGCTTGAGCAAAGTCTTTTCCCGAAAGTCCTTTACCTAGTAGGTGCATGGACTTCGTTATTGCAGCTTCTATAACCATATCGCCGCCGCTGATTACTCCGGCTTTACTCAGGGAAGTGCTTGTGGCATAACGTCCTTGGGTAACTCCACCAGCTCGGCATTGAGTGATATTTATGATCAATAATCCACCTTCTATTTTCTCTCGAATCATCTCTGTAAACCACGAGTCGGTCATTGCATTTCCGCTACCATATGTGCGCATAATCACGACCCCAACATCATTAAAATTTAAGGCTGCTTCGACAATATGTTGAGAAATTCCCGGAAATAAAGTGAGCACCACCACCGAATTATCCATTTCCAAGCTTACATCCAAATCGCCTTGAGACGGTGGTTGAATATAGTCGTGGTTGTACTTAATCCTTACCCCCGCTTCTGCTAATGGTGGATAGTTTGGCGAACGGAATGCTTCGAAGTGCTCGGCGTTGAATTTATAGGTTCGATTGGCGCGGTAGAGATGGTATTCAAAGTAGATCGCAACTTCAGGGACTACCGGATTACCATTTGAATAGTCACTAGCAATCTCCAAGGCGGTGATAATATTTTCTTTACCATCCGTGCGCACCACCCCTATGGGAAGTTGTGATCCAGTAAGAATAACTGGTTTGGCCAGACTTTGTAACATAAAGCTCAGTGCAGCTCCCGTGAAAGCCATGGTATCGCTGCCGTGAAGAATGACGAACCCGTCATAAATATCGTATGAGTCCTTAATGATGGTTGCCATTTCCATCCACTCAGCAATATTCATATTGCTCGAATCAATCGGATTGGCGATCGATGTGGCATCTACTTGGCAGGCGAGCAAACCAATTTCCGGAATATGCTTTTCCAATTGAGCAAAGTCAAAGGGTTTCAAAGCTCCAGACTCCGAGTCCTTGATCATCCCAATGGTTCCGCCGGTATATATGATGAGTACTTTGCTTTGTTCTTTTGTCATAGCTGAAAGAGTTTTCGAGCGTTTTCAGAAGTGATCTCATCAATTTTCTCAAGGGGCTGATCAAAAACCTCTGCTAGTTTTTTTGCGACGAGGGATGTATAGGCTGTTTCGTTTCTCTTGCCTCGATAGGGTGCTGGCGTGAGATAAGGAGCATCGGTTTCGAGAATGATTCGATTCAAATCGACATTTTCCAAAACCTTGTCGAGCCCACTGTTTTTGAACGTGACCACTCCGCCAATACCTAAATAGAATTTGGGGTAGGAAAGAGCTTTGGCGAGCTGATCTTCATTTCCTGTGAAACAGTGAAACACTCCGCTTAATCGCTCATCACAATGGGCATCGAGCACTTCAAAAATTTCATCGAATGAATCGCGAGCGTGGATGGCAATTGGTAAGCTAAGTTCTTTGGCCCAGTTTATCTGAATGGCAAAGGCTTCTTTTTGCTCTTCCACAAAAGTTTTGTCCCAGTAAAGATCAATTCCAATTTCACCTACGGCACAATAAGCACCACTGTCTAGCTCTTTGCGAAGGACATCGAGCTGAGAGCGATAATCGGCATCAACATTACAAGGATGGAGCCCCATCATCCCCTTCACTTGATTCGGCCACTTGGTCATCATTGATTTGACTGCTGGAATGGTCGACACGTCGATATTCGGCAGAAGTGTGAGCTCAACGCCCTCTTCAAGTGCTTTCGCCATGCATGCCTCCCGATCTTCATCGAAGGCATCGAGGTACATATGTGAGTGGGTGTCGATCATGATTCCATCAAAAATTTATGCAAATGACGTAAATCGGTTACATTTGAAAAAATGCTTTTTCACCTTGACAAAGGTCCTCGTAATCCGCTTTAGCTCCATAGGCGATATTGTGTTAACGACTCCGGTGGTGCGCAATCTCGAAAAACAGATGTACGGTGGAGTCGAAATCCACTATTTGACCAAGTCCGCGTTCCGCTCGATCGTTGAGCCTAACCCGCATATTGAGCGGGTTCATACAATTGAAAAGAGTACCCGCGAAGTAATCGATGAGCTGAAATCACTCGACTTCGACTATATCATAGATCTCCACCGGAATATTCGCACTGCGCAGGTGAAGCGCAAGCTGAAGATTCTCGATTTTTCTTTTGACAAGTTAAACTGGAAGAAGTGGCTCTGGGTGAATTTGGGGATCAATAGAATGCCTGTTGTTCACATTGTCGATCGATATATGGATACCTTGAAGGCCTTCGGAATTGAAAATGATAATCAGGGTCTGGACTTTTTTGGAAGGAAGGGGAGAAAGAAATGGAGCTATCCATTCCGGTATCGCATCAAAATGGATTCGTAGCGGTGAGTATTGGTGCGGCCCATTGGCGAAAGCGACCCAAATCAGAACAGTATGTGAAAATAATCCAGGCTTTGGACTACCCAGTCGTGCTTTTGGGGGGTCCTAGTGAAGCCGATTTGGGTGAAGAGATAGCCCATGCTTGTGGTGAGCTGGCTTTGAATATGGCTGGGAAGTCGAGTTTGGGTGAAACGGCACATTGGCTTAAGAAGAGCAATCTTGTCATCACTCCTGATACAGGTGTCATGCACATTGCCGCAGCACTCAAAAAACCGATAATTTCTCTCTGGGCCGCCACAGTTCCAGAATTTGGAATGTATCCATACCAAAACGATGCCCTCAACAAAATGGTCGGTGCAACCCACCTATCAAAACGGCCTTGCTCAAAGTTGGGAACGAAATGCAAGTACAAGCCATGCAAGTGCATTGACGAGCTTCCTTTAGATGAGGCGATCGATTCTGCGCTTACTCAAATAGAGCTTTAAGCTCTGTCGCGTCTTCAGGCTTCATACGCCCGGCTAGAATAAGACCTAGTTGCCGACGACGCAAAGCTCCCGCATATCGCTCTTTTTCGAGATCAGTCTCTGGTACGAGTTCTGGTACATTGATGGGGTGTCCCACCTGATCAACAGCGACAAAACTGTAAATGGCTTCGTTGCACTTAGTACGCTTCCCAGTTCGATGATTTTCAACGTAAACATCGAGGTAGGTCTCCATAGACGAAGAAAATGAACGGGTTACTTTTGACTCGATTGTAACGATGTCTCCCAATTTGATTGGACGGTCGAAAGAAACGTGATTGACTGCAGCAGTTACCACAACACGGCGACAGTGGCGCTGTGCAGAGATGGCTGCATTGATATCCATCCAGTTTAGGAGTTGTCCTCCCATTAAGTTCCCAAGCGTGTTGGTGTCGTTGGGAAGAACAATCTTAGATGTAGAAGCAAAAGTGTCCTTAGCAAATTTCTGTTCTCTCATGGTTTCCGGTTTGCGGGACAAAGATACATTCAATCCATTCAGAACCCTGCCAATCAATCACACTCTTTTATACATTTGTTGCAATGGACAACCTATTGCTGACAGCCAAGGCACTTCACATCATATTTGTCGTCTCCTGGTTTGCCGGATTGTTTTACATCCCGAGGCTTTACATATATATAGTGGAAGCGAAAAAAATGTCGCCCGAAGCTCGGGTTGCAGTGACAGCACAGCTCAAGCTAATGGCAAAGCGGTTGTGGTTTATCATCACCTGGCCTGCCGGTATCATTGCAGTTGTGACTGCTTTGGCAATGCTTTGGATCTATCCACCATATTTACAAGCTCCATGGATGCATGTTAAGCTAGGCTTTGTTGCCTTACTCATCGGTTACCACATTTCGCTTCATGTGATGTACAAGAAAATTCAGGCCGACACATTCAACTGGACCAGTACGAGACTTCGCTTTTACAATGAGCTAGCCACCATCTTGCTTTTCGCCATCGTATTTACCGTGGTATTCAAGAACACTATGTCGTGGGCCTACGGGGCGGGTGGAATAATTTTACTTGGTGTCGTATTGAGCTTAGCCATCATGGCCTACAAGAAGTACAGAAACAAGAAGGCTAATTGATAAAACCCATGAGCCATTCTCTGGCTTCTTCTTCTGTCTTAAAAAGCTTTGTGGGTCGCTGTGGCTGGTTGTATCTAACGAAAAAATTTGCCGCCATTTGATGAGAATAATGCTTCGGGACAATGGCGTCGGCAATAATTTGCTCTGTTATGCTTCCCTGAGAAACCAAATCCCTGGCTTCCTGATCAAGCGTTGCTTTTTCATCAGCTGTCACCAACAGACATCTGGCTTCAGACATTTCTTTGTGAATGGTCTCGAAGATGTCTCTAATCTGATCGGAATTTATTGTTTGATCTTTATAGAGATGCAGATTTACAATACCTCCCTCGTCCAAGGTTAGTGAACAAGTATTGAGGTCTATTTTTTTTGCAGGCATGATGTATTCAGGATACAGGTTTCTTCAGCAACCAGGCGTTCGGAAACGTCCCAGTTGTTCTCATATCATCTAGTGAGTTCAGAGCTTGGTCGTAATTACCGAAGCTCTCAATTTTTACGCGGTAGAGTCCTTTGTGTTGATCGAGAATGGCCGCGCCATAACCGCGCATTTCCAACCTTGAGACAAAATTCTCGGCATTGGTGCGTTCTCCAAAACACCCACCAATAATGTGGTACAAGCCTGAAAGTTTCGACTCCTTCGTTGCACTCACGCCTTTTTCTCTTAGATCAACCCAAACTCCTGTGCTGTCTATTTTCCCGGTTTCAAATGAATATGGAAAAACAGCTACATTTTCTGGGAACGAAAGAACATCAATTTCTGTTGGCTCCACATCAACCTTGTGCTCACGCTCAGAGTAAACAGTGAGCTCGTTGCTAATTGACTTAAATGGGTTTAAGTCAGCCACGGAAACTTCCGTTGGGCTTTTGAAATTTGTACTAATTCCAATGTAAGCGCTCATCGCGATAAAAGGAAGCATAGTGGCAGCGGCTACCCAGTAAATGCCATTCGATCTGGTGCGACCCATTTCAATAACCGGTGCGCTTGCTGGCTCTTCTTCTTTTTGGACGACAGGACTGGCAGTTTCCCGAACAATAGGTTCTGGAAGCTTGAAAGAGTCGAATCCATAGGAAGACTTCAGGAAATTCACGTCTCCTGATGGTTCAAAACGAAGGTTTTTATTCCCGTCGATGTACAGAACACCCACTTTCTTAAACTGAACTTTTTGTCCGTCGTGAAGTTTCAGCCAACAAGATTCAACAGCGCTTTTTAGCGAAGCACTAGCATCTTCAAACGAGATGTTTCGGTCTTGTGAAAGGGTCGTTTCAAGCAGACCGTCACTTTTCGTAAGGTTTTTATTGAAACTCACATCCTTTTGCGGCGGATGCGCGATACCCGATTTTTGATCGATTCGAGCTGGTTTATAGTTGGTTATAAACCCACCGAGCTGTGGCACCACGACACAATCGTAGTCTACGAGTAAGTTTTCTAAATATGGGTCCAGCAGGTTTTCCGCGTTCATCTTAATCCAAAATTAAGCATATCTACTTGGCTGATCAAAGAAAATATTTCTTTTCGATCATCATCAAATCTTCAGGCGTGTCTACCGATTCTGCTTGTGAGTCAGTTAAGCCCGCAAAAATGCTGAAATCATTTTCAAGCCAGCGCAATTGTTCGAGCGATTCCATGGTTTCAAGGTGGCTTGGCGCGAGTGTTGTGATTTCTTTGAGTACGTCATTTCGATATCCATAAATACCGAGGTGGATATAATGAGGAATATCGAATCCTTTTTCGCCTCTCTGAAAGGGAATACCGTGACGCGAAAAATAGAGCACCCGACCACTTTTTGATAAGACAGCCTTTACGCGGTTTGGATTATCAATATCCGAAGATTCGCTTGCAGGTGTAACCAAAGTGGCTATTTCAGCGCCTTCCTTTTCCAAAACGCTCAACACCTGATTGATTTGATCGGGGTCTATAAAGGGCTCATCACCCTGAATATTGATGATGAATTCGGGATCGAAATCCAGTTGGATCAGAGCAGCCCGACACCGATCTGTACCCGAAGGTAGATTTGGGTCAGTCATCACGGCTCGGCCACCAAAACCTTCTACCGTTTTGGCGATAGACTCATGGTCGGTTGCCACAACAACTTCGTCCAATTCCGATTTAAGCGCTTGCTCGTATACGCGTTGAATCATGGGCTTTCCGCCTATGCTCGCCAAAGGTTTACCCGGAAAGCGAGTCGAGGCAAAACGAGCGGGAATAACACCCAGATTTTTCACATTAGTCATAATTGAATTCAAGTTTAGCTATTTTCGGTAGCTCGATGCAAGCAATTCCATTAAATAAGGACGATGTATTTTATCAAATGGCCTTGAGCCGGGTTGAGAGTATCGGCCCAAGGAGCGCTCGCAAACTTCTGGATTTTTTCGGGTCGGCCGAAGAGATTTTCAAAATGCCGACGCGAGACTTGATGCAAGTGAGCGGCATGAGCATCATTCGCGCCAAATCCATCACGAGTTTTACCGAGTTTGATCGGGTAGAAGAGGAGTGGAAATTCATCGAGAAAAAAGGCATCGATGTTTTGTCCATCCAAGATGAGAAGTACCCAAACCGACTCAAACATTGTTCGGACGCCCCGCTTGTGCTCTTTTACAAAGGGCAGGCTGATCTCTGTTCTCCTCGAATGATAAGTGTTGTTGGCACTAGAAAAGTGAGTGCCTACGGTCGTGAAAAGGTAAGAGAGCTTATCGAAGGACTTAAGGCGGATGGGATGCTCGTGGTAAGCGGACTCGCGTACGGAGTAGATATTGAAGCACACCGGGCCTGTTTGGATTTGGGAATTTCAACTGTGGGTGTGATGGGTCACGGGTTGGATCGAATCTATCCGCGAGACCATTACAAGACCGTAGAAGAGATGGTGCAATACGGTGGCGTCTTGACAGAGTTTTGGACAAAGACCAAACCTGACCGTGAGAATTTTCCTATGCGTAATCGCATTGTTGCGGGGATGTGCGATGCCACAGTTGTTATTGAATCGGGTGTGTCTGGCGGATCAATGATCACGGCCAATCTCGCATTGGGGTACCACAGAGATGTGTTTGCGCTACCGGGTAGGGTAGGAGAAAGCCAAGCCGCTGGGTGTCATTCACTGATAAAAACAAATAGAGCTGCTTTGTTTGAGTCGGCTGCCGATATCAAGATGGTGATGGGGTGGAAAGATGTAGAAGAAAAGCCCGTACAGAAAAAGCTATTTGTGGAGCTCAATGATGAAGAAGAAACTGTGCTCGGCTATATCCGAGAGAACGGAGCAGTCCAGATTGACGATCTCTGTTTGGACACTTCCATGCCGGTTTCAAAGGCCATGGTCTGCTTATTGAACTTGGAGCTTCAGGGCATGGTTAGATCCCTGCCGGGGAAGAAGTACGAAACCTGCTAAAGACTAAGTGTAATAAAGACACTCAAAATTTAGACCAGAAAACCTTCCCAATGGCCTTTGTTTAATGGTGGTACCGCCAGTTTTTTAGGGGGCTGAAATTGGGACATGGATGTTCATATTTTATCTACATTTGCCCCCTATCAAATAACAAAATCAAATCATGGGAGCAGCAACGCATCAATCACAAATAGATGCCTTTATGGACCAAGTCAAAGCTAAGGACGGCCATGAGCCTGAATTTCTTCAGGCTGTTGAAGAAGTAGCTGAAACGATTATTCCATTTATTGAAGAGAATCCAAAGTACAAGAAGGCGAACATTCTTGAGAGAATTGTTGAGCCTGAACGCGTGATTATGTTCCGTGTGCCTTGGCTGGATGACGAAGGAAACGCACAAGTCAACCGCGGATACCGAATTGAGTTTAACTCAGCGATAGGACCTTACAAAGGAGGACTTAGATTTCACCCATCAGTAAACTTGAGTATTCTGAAGTTTCTCGGATTCGAGCAAGTATTCAAGAATAGCTTGACTACCCTGCCCATGGGTGGTGGTAAAGGTGGTTCTGATTTCGATCCAAAAGGGAAGTCAGATAACGAAGTGATGAGATTTTGCCAAAGCTTTATGACTGAGCTATCGCGCCACATAGGCCCTGATACCGATGTTCCGGCTGGAGATATAGGAGTTGGTGGTCGTGAGATCGGATACATGTTTGGTCAGTACAAGCGCATTCGAAATGAGTTTACAGGAGTTTTGACCGGAAAGGGAAGAAACTGGGGTGGATCATTGATCAGACCTGAAGCAACAGGATATGGTTGTGTGTATTTTGCCCAGGAAATGCTTTCAGTAAAAGGAGACGATTTTAAAGGCAAGACCGTAGCGATCTCTGGTTCTGGAAACGTTGCTCAGTACGCTTGTCAGAAGGTAACTGAACTCGGTGGAAAAGTTGTAACCATGAGTGACTCTAGTGGCTATATCTATGCTGAAAACGGCATCGATGAAGCATTGCTTGAAAAAGTAATGGAGCTCAAAAACGTGAAGCGCGGACGAATTTCCGAACTAGCTTCTGAAGCCGGCGTAGAATTTGTTTCTGGAGAGCGCTCTTGGCACGTAGATACAAATATTGATATCGCTTTGCCATGTGCCACTCAAAACGAGTTGAATGGCGACGACGCAGCAAACCTCAAAGGAAAGGGATTGATGCTCGTAGCAGAAGGTGCGAACATGCCGTGTACACCAGAGGCGATCGAACTATTCCACAGTAGTGAGATTGCATTTGCTCCAGGTAAAGCGAGTAATGCTGGTGGAGTTGCCACTTCAGGACTAGAGATGAGCCAAAACTCACTCCGTCTTTCTTGGACGCGTGAAGAAGTGGATGCAAAGCTTCACGAAATCATGAAGAGTATCCACGCAGCGTGTGTTGAATATGGAAGTGAAAATGGAAAAGTAGACTACGTAAAAGGAGCCAATATTGCTGGTTTCGTTAAGGTAGCTGATTCCATGATTGATCAGGGACTTGTGTAATTTTCACAGAACGAAATAATTAAACCCCAGGCACTTGTGTCTGGGGTTTTTTGTATCGCTATATTCGCTTAACCAAAACTTTGAATCATGAAATTTACAATCAGTCTGGTGGCAATGGCGCTTTCGCTATGTTCATTTTCTCAAACCACCCATGTGATGCAATTCAAGCCCAAAGATGGAAAGCACTGGGGATATATGAACCAGAGTGGGGAAGTGTTGATTCAACCAAAGTACGCGCAATGTTTCGCCTTTTCTAACGATGGATACGGTGTTGCTATAGTTGATAAGGAGCTAAAAGTATTGACCATAGACGGAAAAGAAATTTCTACCGAAGGAAGCAGACTTCGTCCTGTGGCTACAAAGATATTTCACGATGGACTATTAGCTGTAAGTGGGAAGTCAGGCAAAGGCTTTATAAATACTGAAGGTAAAGTGGTTATTCCACTTGAGTATGATAAGGTGACAATGTTTTCCAGCGGTATAGCTGTAGGGAGAAAGGATGATACTTGGAGTATTCTTGGGACTAACGGAGAAGCTAATTCGATAAACAGTGTATTGGTCTTAAATGCCAAGGACCCATCAGAAGGATTAATTCCCTTTGAAGGTGCAAATAGGAAGTGGGGCTTTCTCGATGTTGACGGACAGGTTGCAATTGACGCTGAATTCACAAAAATTTCTGGGTTCAAAAATGGACTTGCAGCCGTTAGGGGAACAAATGATAAGATGGGCTATATCAACAAATCGGGAGAGTGGGTGATACCTGCTAAATTTCTATCCGCTTCCGACTTTGACAAAGAATCCGGTTTAGCGCGTATTAAAGATGAAGTTGGATGGGGTTTTGTAGATCGCGAAGGCAATGTACATCGTATGAACGATACGGATATTTGGAAGGATTTTTTTAGCGGTCGGTCAAGAGGTCGGAAGGCTGATTTGTTTGGGTTTTACGGGGCTGATATGCAGTGGGTAGTACAACCAAAATACGAAGCCGTTCAAGACTTTTCGAATGGGTACGCGGCTTTTCGTGTTGATGGGCAATGGGGGTTGATTGACCGAAATGGCAATGAAGTTTTACCAGCTACTTACGATGGTTTGAAAGACGCCGTTAAGCTCGAAGATTAGATTTACTTACTTGAAAACAAGAGCCCTGCTTTATTGAAGTGCAGGGCTCTTATATTATTGAACATTCTTATCTACACTCGTTAGAAACATAACCATTGTAATCCGGCTGGCATGGTTCCATTGGTGCAATGCATAGCAATCCACGCTCCTACTGACATGCCAGCAGCTGCTGCGAGAATAATGACGATTAGCGGAATAGCAAAGAATGTAATCCGCACTAATGGCCAACGTTGGTGCCATTTGGTAGCAGCCAGATATTTGTCCAGCGACAACCTCAAATCTTCAGGTAACTGCATAATAAGGGGAATTGGTTAGCTTAATAAAGATAAGGATAATAAGCTAATTACCTGAATAATAGTGTTTAGTGTGCTTGTTGGTGTGCGTTTGGTTTTTGCTGAATTTCAATTTGGGCATCGGCTCTTATCAGTATTTGCTATTGAGAGGGATGTTGAATTCTCCACGAACCAATTTAATAGGATCCTCATTGCTTGGGTCGGAGTCTTCAATCATGCATTCAAACCAACCTTTCAAACGAACCCGTTTCTTATTTGGATTACCTTCTGAAGGAAAGAAGTAGATTTCTGTTGGATCAAGGTCTGGTAATATTTCAACTTCTGTGATCTCGCCTATAGATAGCTGTGAATCAGTCATAATAGATGAATAATAGATAAGCTCGGGGTCACTTGGATAAAATGGTGCGTGCACAATTTCAAACCCAGATTCTGCCCAATCTATCTGGTACTCTAGTGGCCCTTCTTGAAAGGCATTATAGAAGTTGGTGCGATCTTCGCAATCATCGGAGTCTAGATATTTATTGAAGTTCAGTTGAAATTCGTGTTTTACATTATTTTCTTGAATGTAGGCTGAACGACCGTAAGAATAATAACATACGTCTCCAGAGTTTTGCTCCAACGGCGTATTGTAAGAATTTGGAGGTAAAGTGTCCGTTAAGGTTACACCATCTATTTCAAAGCTGATATAATAAGGTTCTGCAGCTGGTTCTGGGCAGTTAGAGGACTCGTCATCTTTTGAGCAGGAGATAATAACCGGGATTAGAAGCAGGAAATAGAGTTTAGCTTTCATCATGTTCGTTTTTTGTTTCATTGCTAAAGTAGGGTAAGAAGTTTTATAACTCTGCTTTTTTTAATTCGTTAACGCTATTTGTATCCTCTTTGCAAATTGAATAGTGACACAATCAGGGCTATCAATGCACGCTGTGCCGTGATGCCGACAAAGAATTAACTTAACAATGTCTACTCTTGCATTAAATTACTTTGTAGATGAAGCCTTATTTAATTGCGCTGTGCTTAATGATTATGCTCAGCAGCTGTTCTGATTCAACACCAAAAGGTGAAGCAGTAGCGGAAAAGCGCGTAAAAGAAACGTGGCCCGATAAGGTAGAAACGGCACATCAGAAAGAAGCATTCTTAAATCACGAGGCCATAGCTATGGACATCGAACTCAAATTTGGTGGCAAGACCAGGCTGGAAGGCAAAATGACGCTGGCTACTAATTCATCAGCTGGGCGTATTGATATGGAATCGGGTGATGTCGTTCTCTTTTTGGAAGATAAAGTCTATGTGAATCCGGAGTATCCAAATCCCGAATCCGTGCGGTTTACAGCCTATACCTGGAGCTACTTTTTTATGTTTCCCTATAAGCTCACGGATCCAGGCACCCAGTGGACAGATCCTTACCTCAATGAATGGAATGGCGCTGAGTACAATAGAGCCAAGCTCACTTTTGATGCAGGAACGGGAGATGCTCCAGACGATTGGTATGAAATGTACGCCGACCCGGAGTCGAATTTAATCTCAACAGCTGCTTACATCGTGACCGCTAACAAGACTGTTGAAGAAGCTGAGAAAGATCCCCATGCCATTTCGTACTCCGACTATGTTGTAGTAGATGGAATCCCAATCGCCCACCACTGGGACTTTTGGGCCTGGCGGCCAGATTCAGGTCTCACCGCTCAGCTAGGAGAAGCCACCCTTAGCGATTTTAGGTTCATGGATGGAGACAGCAGTTTCTTCGGTCTACCCGACAATTTTGTCGAGCCTTGAATTTTTATCTGCGAAACTTTCTCTCGAATTACTTTCTTTGCCACGCGCAAGTTGTGGGCGGGTAGGACTCTTAAATTGACTAGTCGACTCACTGGCCTTTAGTCGTTGGGAGCGATATGGTATTTAGTTCGATCATTTTCTTGTTTTTCTTTTTGCCGCTGGTTCTTGGGGTCTATTTTATTTCCCCAGGTATCAAGCTGAAGAATATTGTCCTTCTCATCTTAAGCCTGCTGTTTTATGCATGGGGTGAAGGAGAACTAGTCTTGTTGATGATCTTGTCGTCCATCTTCAACTACCTGGTAGGCCTGTGGATAGATAGGAATAGGTCGAGTTCCCTGCCCGTATTTATCGGGGTAGCAGGAAATTTACTTGCCCTCATTTACTTTAAGTACGTTGGCCTTATTGCTTCTGCCATCGATGCGATCATCGGAACCAACATCAACAATGGGATTGACATTCACCTCCCAATAGGAATTTCCTTCTTTACATTTCAGTCTATATCCTACCTCGTAGATTTGAAGCGAGGACACGCACCAGTCCAAAAGAACCCGGTCCGGCTGATGCTTTATATCTCACTATTTCCGCAGCTAATTGCCGGTCCGATTGTGCGGTACACTCAGATAGCCGCAGAACTCGAGTTTCGAAAGCACTCACTATCAGAATTTGTGGCCGGATCAAAAAGATTTTGCCTTGGGCTTGCTAAGAAGGTGTTAATCGCGAATGTGATGGGGGAGATCTCAAATACCATCTTTGAGATGCCGGCTAATGAGTGGTACTACGCCACCACTTGGTTTGGAGTTTTTGCATACTCACTTCATATCTACTTTGATTTTTCTGGGTATTCGGATATGGCCATCGGTTTAGGTCGCATGTTTGGGTTCAAGTTTCCTGAGAACTTTAATTTCCCTTATATATCCAAGAGCATAAAGGAATTCTGGCGTCGCTGGCACATTACTCTATCGACATGGTTTAGAGATTATCTATACATTCCATTAGGGGGTAGTAGGAAGGGAGAAGGTCGAACTTATTTTAACTTGTTTGTCGTATTCTTCATAACGGGTATGTGGCATGGAGGAACATGGAACTTTGTTTTTTGGGGATTGCTACATGGGTTTTTCATGATAGTGGAAAGGCTTGGGTTCGACAAGATTCTCGCTAAGTCCAATATACTTGGGCACGTCTATGCGCTTCTCGTAGTCAATTTGGCCTGGGTACTCTTTGTTATTCCCGATTTTGCGCTGGCAATTGAGTATTTCCAATCTATGTTGATGAGAACTCCTTCTGGCGATGGTTTACTTCTGTCAGACCTGCTTGATCGTCAATATGTAGTGATTTTTATCATCGGAGTCATCCTTAGTTTACCAATCCGACCGAGAGTAATTAAGTGGAAGAATGGGCTTAAAAATACATTCGTGTTGAGGTCTTGGGATCATCTTACAGCCGCATTTTATCTTTTACTTTTTTGGTTAAGTGCGATGGCAGTCGCATCATCCACCTATAACCCCTTTATCTATTTTAGGTTTTGAAAAGGAGTAAGACATACATCCTGCTCTTTTTTGTAATCGGAATATTTGGTACATCGCTCATATTAGGGATTGTCAAAAGGACTTTGCTCGATGTTGGAAAGCTGTCTATTGAGTATCGGATAAACGCTGAGAACGCAGATACGCTCAATATTTTTTTCGACACTGGAGGAGGGTATTCACCAGATAACAAGGTTGACTTTTTTTTAAACGAAAACTCGAAAGGTACTTTGGTAAAGTTCAAGCTGTCAGGTATTTCAAGCTTGCAGAGACTTCGTCTTGATTTTGGTCAGCACAACCAGGCAGTGCAGGTTTGGGATATAAAGTTAAAACAAGGCTACAGAGATGAATTAGTTGATTTGGATTTCAAACGCCTATTCTTGAATTGTGGCGAAGATATTCAACCATACAAATCAGGATTTGAAGCAAGATTAACTTGCGATGACCCCTTCATTACGCTGGGTGAAGATGTCCAGATTCTCGATTTTAAAACCCTTAGTCGAAGAGATAAAATTATCGTTGGTCTTTCAGCTTTTACACTCTTACTTACGTTCTGGTTTCTTTGGAGCCGTCGGATAGGCTTGCCATTGGTAGAGCGGTTTCAGCCATCGCATTTGTTTTTCCTGACATTTCTTGGGTTGGCTCTATACGGTCATTTTATGATAAAGCTGGCTGGAATCGAATTGCTCGATTTTTCTCTTGAAAAGCGGTCGAGAACAATGCTAAAGGATTTCGAGTTTTCGGCTGATTATCAATCCAATTTCGAGAAGTGGTTTGAAGATAGCTTTTCCTTTAGGCAAAAGTTGATGAGAAACAACAGCCGTATTTATTACTACCTGTACAAAAAGTCGCCTAGAGAAGATAAGGTGGTTATAGGCGATCATGCTGAATTGTATCCATCATCAGAGTTTATCATGAATGACTTCAAAGGAGAGATGCATCTTACACCAGCTCAAGTGTTGAGTATGTTGAAGATTCTTAAGGAACGAATCATCTATGCCAAGGAAAAGGGCATGGAATACTATTTGTTTTGGGCCCCAACTAAACAAACCATACTGCCATCGCACTTGCCGTCTAAATATCTGAAGCAACACTCGCCTACGGAAACGATGCTCTCAGAGATTATGTTTTTCATCCAAGCAGACTCACTTTTGTCTTCGCACGTTTGCGATCCCCGAGATTATTTGAAACATGTAGCTAATACATCTAGTGAGCGAATCTATTATCAGAACGATATGCACTGGAATGGATTCGGCGCTTATTTTGGATATCAGACATTGGTGACCCTTATCGGGAAAACTCATGAAGGGTTTGCACCTTTTCCGATCGAGTCGTTTAACGTAGAAGCTATCACCGAAGAAGACGCGGACTTAGCGCGAATGCTATTACTTCAAAATGATTGCTTCCGAATTAAGTACAACTTCACATCGAAGGAAATAGGTGAGATTAAACACAGGGAGGTATTTGGAAAGGATCGCTTTGCCAGATATTACTTCGAAGGTAGCGACACCACACTGCCAAGAGCTTTGATTTTTCGGGACTCATTCGCTCAGGAAATGATGCAGTTCTTGTCTCTACATTTTTCAGATGCCGTATATGTTTGGGATCAGTATTTTGATGTTGAACTAATTCAAGAGCATCAGCCGGACATTATCATCCAAGAGATTACGGAAATGTTTATTTATGAACTTCTCAGAGTAAACCCAGAAACCATACAGATTGAATCATACTCGTAAGAAAATAGTCTTTTGGGTGTTGTGCTTCACTTCGTCTATCGTTTTCGCATTGATATTCGGAAACGTGTATGAGCATAGAGGTACCAATCATGTTCTGATTACGACTTCTTTTAAAAGTGATGAGCAGGTGGGATCGGTTGGCTTTGATTTCAAAAGCAAATCAGATTCCATTCAGACTCAGATGCCACTGGGAAATACTGATGTACAGTTTATTACTGGATTCTTTCCAAAAACAGACCATATTGAGGGACTTTCTTTAAGTTTTCCGTTTAAGCGAAATACCCGGATATTTTCTCTATCAATTGTCGCGAATGGATTTCAGAAAGTATATGAACCCAAAGAGATGCTCAAGTACTTTGATGTTTCCGGTGCAAGCGCTCAAGCTATTGATGACTATTTGGAGTTGAATTCCCTTGGCTCAGCCGATCATTTCACTCTTACACTCTCCAATTCGTTAGACCTAAAGAAGAGAAGATATAACTGGTCTGTGGTAGTGGGAGTATTCTTCATTATGCTCGTTTTGACATCTTTAGTTTTAAGTGCATCGAAGAATCACAATCGCCCAGGCGGAGTATGGGGAGGTGCTGCCATCACTACGGCAATCGTTGTTTTAATACTTAATAGTATTAAGGATGATGCTTCAAATATTGATATTGAAGTTTTCGCATCAAAAACGGCTTATGAAGGACAGCAATTCGAAATGTTTTTGTCGAAATTGCCATCCTTTTCAACAGAGCGAATGCTTTCTGTAAAAGCAAACCCAGAGTCGGAGATCACGGCAGATTTTCAGCTACCGGCTGGTGTCTATTCCTATTTCAGGCTTGACTTTCCCGACAATGAGTCCGTCGTTTTAGATGAAATAAAGCTTCGCCATGGACCATTTTCATACTCTTTGAAAGGGCATGAAATACTGGAAGTTTTTAGAATGCGTCATGATGTAACGCTTTCTATGAGCCAAGACGGGAAAGTAAATGTAGTGGGTGGTAACGATCCATTTATTGTGACCAGTAATGAAGCTTTTCAAAATAAGCTGCATTTCATACAGGCAAAGAAGAAGCGGTATCCCTTCTTTTTCGGTGTGATCATTTTTCTCACGGCTATTTTCATCTTCCAAAGAGTTCGACTTTCAGCCAATGCTGTATTTGCTGTTGTTCTGTGCATTTCGCTGTTGATACCTTTGCTGATCATGACGGTCAAAGAAGATGCACTGGTCATGACAGGTGAAAAGAGAGTTGCATTCCAACTCCCAAAAGGAATCACTGGTCTTCGTGATTTTGTTCTGAAAACTGAGCTATATATCGGTGATCAATTTGGTGGAAGAGGGCGGATGATAACCTATTGGAATGTACTTCAGACTGTATTATTCGAAGAAACTGGAGGGAAAAGCCCTGTATTAATGGGAGAAGAAGGTTGGATGTTTTACCGATCTGAAGGTGTACTTGAGTTGTACGAACAAAAGGAGAAGTTTAGTCCAGAAGAGTTGGAAAGGATTCGTGTTAACCTGGAAGCAAGAAGAGATTGGCTAGCATTGTATGGCATAGAATACTACATGGTTGTTCCGCCCCTGAAACATACCATTTACCCCGACAAATACCCAACCGATATCCGACAATACCCAGGACCTTCCAAGATGGACCAGGTAATGAGTTACCTAAAGGATAGCACATCGTTGAACGTTGTTGATCTACGGCCATCCATGAGAAAGGCCCGGACCAAGGAGTCAAAAGATGTCTACTACAAAGTAGATAGCCATTGGAATTTATTGGGGGCATTTTATGGATACGATTCACTTATGACTGTGCTTCGTAAGGATTTTGAAAACATTAGTGACCCGTTACCCTACGATAAAATGAACTGGACGGAGTCACAATCCTTTGATGGAGACTTGGCTATGCTGATGGCAATGCAAAAGCACTTCCCACGCCAAGAAATTTTACCTAATCCTGAAGGTGGTTTTAAGAGTCAATTTGTTAATTCACTCAGTTATCCCACATATAGCTCGCCTCACGCTGTGATTACCAAAGAAACCTCGGACACGACTCAATTGAAATTGATCATGAATCGTGATTCATACGCTAACTTCCTGATCCCGTACTTGTCTGAGCACTTTTCGAGAAGTGTCTATCTCTGGACTCCATATTTCAATGCTGAAATTGTAAAGCAAGAAATGCCAGATATCATGATCACAGAAGTGATGGAACGATTCTTAGTCGACCTAATGCTTGATAATCCTGACATTGTGTCTAAGGAACTGGAAAATGCAGATCAGTCTAGTACTTCAGACTAAAGTCATGAGCCCCAAGGCTTAAGTTTGGATTGTAACACGGATCATTCTCTATGTAATTCTCCCATCGGTTTTTCAAGAATCCTACTTCTTTGATGTGCCTGTCATAAGATTCCTTCGTAGCGTGCGGATGCCCTCTGGAGATTGACTCGTGGTGATAGAGCTCGACGTGTGGTAGATAAATGTTATTTCTCCCTGTTTCTTTTACGCGAAGGCAGAAATCAATGTCGTTGTATTCTACGGTAAACTTCTCGTCAAATCCTTCAACTTCTTCGTAAACCGACTTCTTAACCATCACACAGGCTGCCGTCACAGCTGAGTAGTTACTGATCAGATTTACATAGTTGAAATATCCCGGTCCATCTCGATCTTCCCCAACCAAAACGTGCCCTGCAGCTCCACCAAGACCCATCACGACACCAGCATGTTGTATGGTGTCATTTGGATAAAGAAGCTTGACACCAACTACCCCAATAGAAGGTCGCTGTGCCTGCTCCATCATCCCTTCCATCCAGTCTGGGCTGATTACTTCTGTGTCGTTGTTAAGCAAGACCAAATAATCGCCAGTGCTTTCAGCTGCACCGATATTCATCAGCTTGGAAAAATTGAAAGGTACCGCTGCTGTTATACATTTGAATTTGTCGCCGAGTTTGGCCTTACAGGCATCCATGTAGTCAAAGAACTCTTTTTCAGCACTGTTGTTGTCGATAACCAAAATCTCGTAATTCTGGTGGCTAGATCGATCTACAATTGAATCGATGCAAACGCGCAAGAGATCAGTCTTGTCTTTGGTCGGGATGATGATCGATACCTTTTCACCCTCATTCTTCAACTTGTATCGTATTGAGTAACCGCGAAAACCTGGTAAGAAGTCGACAGTCCCCGGCTCGTTTCGCCGTTTCATGGCTTCTTCCAAAGCGCGTTTTGCGGCAATGTAGGCGTAGGGTTTGGCTTCTTCTCCTCCCGCTGCCGATGTCTCGTGAATTCGCCAGTGGTAAAGAATGCGCGGGATATGATAGATAGCATCGGTTTCTTCGGTGAATCGGAGAACCAAGTCGTAATCTTGTGAGCCTTCAAACTTCAATCTCCAGCCACCAATGCGCCGCATGATCTCCGTTTTGAACACGGTAAGGTGACCGAGATAGTTTCGCGACATAATATTGTCGGGACACCAGTCGGGTTTGCAATGCGGTTCTGAGTGAGCTCCTTCATCGTCTATCTTATCTTCATCTGAGTATATCAAGTCAACAATGGGATGCTCATTCACGACCTTAGCATTCTGAAAAAGCGCATCGGGAGTGATCAAATCATCCTGATCCATCAGGACAGTGTAGTCTCCAGTTACCAATTCGAGTGCTGAGTTTGAAGCTGCAGAAATATGCCCGTTTTCTTCACGAAAAACCGCCTTAATTCGTTTGTCTTTGGAAATGTATCGCTCGATACACTTTCTCACTTTTGGGTCCGTGGAGCAATCGTCCAGCAAGGCAAACTTCCCAGTGCGGATAGGTTTGAGCCAAAATGCTATTTAAAGCTGCTTCAAAATGGTTGATTTTTGGATTGTAAACCGGTATTACAATACTAAAGATGGGCCTTTTGATCAGAGCCTCACCTTGTTGGCGATAGTTTTTAAGGTCGGTTTCGCTTGGAAGATGACGAGAGAGCCAATAGTCAAAATTGCTATGAATTACTTGCCCGGTTTGACTTTTCGCACTGATAATAATAACCTTCTCTATCTCGCTAAGTAGATAGAGGTTTTTTAATACAATCGATACGGTTCTTCTGGTGATCTCAATGCCCTTTTTTGTAAACGCGAAGGCCATTTTTTTGAGGAAGTTTCCATTCGAATGACTGGAGTAGTTGGAACGCAGCAAAACTTTTAGCGCTCGCACTTTCATAAACAACTTATGATAAGCTGACCCTTCTAACTCTCTCACACGCTCTTGAAGCATTCTGATAGCCGATATAGCTGCTTCGTTTTGATGCTCCAGAGCTTCGATGTTGCGCTTTAATTCTTCCTTCTCTTCGTCAGGCTCCACCTTCACAATATTCTCTCCTTCCTTTATTGCCATCTTTAGCTCAGAATTGTTGCTTATAAATATCTAATCCTTCTTCCACTTGACCATCAAAAACGATGCGGCCGTGATCTATACAAATTGTTCGCGTGCAAATATTGCGGACATCATCAGGGCTGTGCGAAACGAAAAGTATTGTACTTCCCGATTCTTTGATGTCATTTATCCTTTTCATGCACTTCTCCTGGAAACCAGAGTCTCCCACGGCCAGGACTTCATCTACGAGTAAAATATCGGGATCTTCGCTCACAGCTATACTAAACGAAAGCCTTGAAATCATCCCTGTTGAATAGGTTTTGACTTGCCTTTTTAGGTCTTCTACACTCAGCTCTGAAAACGCTATGATTTCGTCGATCTTTTCTCTGGTAGCGGGAACTCCCATCAGGCTGGTAATCAACTTGATGTTCTCCATCCCGGTCAACTCCATTTCAATTCCCGCTCCAATGGCCAGCATCGGGGCTATTCGACCATCTACTTCTACCTTACCTGTATACGACTTTAGTATTCCAGCTACGCACTTCAACAAACTGCTCTTACCCGTACCGTTTTTCCCGAGAATACCGACCACTTCGCCCGGCTTCACTTCAAAACTCACCTGCTCAAGCACCTTTCGTTTTACGAATGGTTTGGCAAAACCGAGTTTCAGTACATAGTCCTTTACCGAGTTTATTCCCTGATCGAATGTGTAGTAATACAGACTCACATTCTCAAAAACGATATGTGCTTTGTCGCTCATTATATGTTTGAGATGAGTCCTTTTTCAAGTTTCACAAAAGTCCATTTCCCGAGAGCCCAAGCTACTAGAGAAGTCGCTGCAATATAAATCCAGGTATTCAATTCGGGAATTGTGTTGCTGTATAGCACATCTCTAAATGCCTGAAAATAGTGGTAGAGCGGGTTCATTTTGATATAAACCCGATACTCTGGAGGAATGATAGTAATGCTATAGGCTATCGGCGATAGATAAAAAAGTGCAGGATTTATTGTGTTCCAAAGAATGGAGATGTCTCGAAGGTATACATTCAGCATACCCAGAAACACACTTAGCCCATAACACATTACCGAAAACAAGGCGAGAATAGGTATGAGCAAAATGAAGTGCCACGAAAATTTCAACCCAAAAAACATCATCAGCACCACAAATGGAATAAAGGAAATGACAAGGCCTACCAGTTCGGTTATGACCGAGGCTAGGGGGAAGTAGTGGATCGGAATCTGTATGGTTTTGATGATAGCTCCATTTCGTATGAAGCTTTGCATGGTCTGGTTTGTGGTATTCGAAAATAGCTGCCAGAAAATGAGTCCGGTCAAGACAAAAAGTGAATAGTTTTCAATATCCATGAAGGCCATACTGAAGACAAAATTGAATATGGCCATGAAAACAAGCGGGGTAATCATACTCCACAGAAAGCCCAGCATGCTCTGCTTGTACTTGAGCTTAAGCTCTTTTACAACAAGGTTCTTGATGATGGATCGGTTCCTGCTCATGATCGCTCTCTTGGCGCAAAAGTAATCTTACCTGTGAATATTCCCAATCGCCCAGTTCGAGTAGAATTAACACTTATTGATTACATTCGTTTTTGCTAGATTCAGAAGGAGATTGGGGAGTATGGATATTACCTTTTTTATCAATGGTAGGTTTTTTGGCCAGCGAATGACTGGCGTTCAGCGCCATGCCTTTGAGTTGACAAAGGTGCTTGCCGCGGAAGGAACAGAGTTCCAGATTCTCACACCACAAAACGTAACGATGCCTAGCGATTTAAAGCACTTGCAGGTTTTTGTTGGCAAGCGCGATGGAACATTGTGGGAGCAAGTCGATCTCTACAATTTCATAAAAGATAAAGAGATACCACTATTGAATTTTTGCAATACCGCACCTATTAGGTATGACCGAAATTGGTTGACAGTACATGATTTAGGAGTGTTTGAAAATCCGAAGTGGTACAATCCAAAGTTTAGTGCTTGGTATAAATACATGGTGCCACGCATCGTTAAGAAAGCTGAGCTAATAATGACCGTTAGTCAATCTGTAAGTGGGGAACTGAATACCCGGTTTGGAAGACGTGCCGATGCGATCTTGTACAATGGAGTGCCATCGAGTTGGGAAAAAGCTAGCAATGTGGTCAAGGAAAACATCATCTTATTGGTGGGAACTCCATCTAGTCGCAAGCGCTTTGATATGGTGGAGAGCTTGGCTGGTGATATAGAAGCTGCAGGTTATCGGCTTGTCGTTTTGGGGGAGAAGGATAAAAACTTGAAAGATGGTTCGCGCGCAGGATTGGAAAAAAGAGCAGTTGACGATGCAGAATTAATTGCATGGTATGCTCGATCGAAATTTGTAGTTTCTGCTTCGGCGTACGAAGGGTTTAACTTACCTATCCTGGAGGGAATGTACTTCAATGCGATACCTATATTGAGTGATATTCCTGTTCATAGAGAGATTTATGGGGATCATGGTTTGTATTTTTCAGATATAGAAAGCCTGAAACAAGCACTTTCTGGTTTGGATAGAAAGTATACCAACTACGAGAGACCATCGCAAGAGTGGTGGAACTCTCGGAGTTATAAAGAATCTGGTAAAAAACTAGTTGGCCTATTGAATAGATATTGACGTGAAGGTTGCTGTCGTACATGATTGGTTGATTACCATTGGGGGCGCTGAGAAAGTCTTGAAGGAGATTCTCACTGTTTACCCCGATGCAGATGTGTATTGTCTGCTCGATTATTTTGATGATCACAATAGAGCCCGGATTCTCAACGGAAAGACTACTCGTGTATCGTATTTGCAAAACATCCCATTTGCGAGAAAGCGTTACCGCATGCTCATACCCTTTCTTTACAAGTCTGTTCAGCGCTTTGATCTCAGTAAATACGATCTCGTTATTTCGTCTTCTCATGCTGTAGCAAAAGGGGTGAAAACGAGAAAAGATCAGCCGCACTTTTCTTACTGCCATACACCAGTGAGATATGTCTGGAATATGAAAAAGACGTATTTGAAGCAGATTCCCAAGCAAGCGAGAAGGCTGGCCGGTCGCCAATTAAACAAGATGCAGAAATGGGATTTAGCGACGGCAAAACAGGTAGATTACTTCATAGCCAACTCAAAGTTTGTTGCAAATCGGATTGAGAAAAACTACTCGAGAGAATCGCGTGTTATCAATCCCCCAGTCGATGTCGACTTTTACAAGCTGCCCAACGCGCAGGATGATGCACCAACCGAAAAGCCCTACTTTTTAGTTGTCTCTAGATTGGTTCACTACAAGCGGGTGGAGCTTATCATAGAAGCCTTCAATAGCATGCCGAGTCACAAATTGGTGGTAGTCGGAGAAGGGCCTCAAGATGAAATGCTCAGAGAGTTAGCCGGTTCCAATATTGAGTTTACGGGATTTTTGAGATCGAAAGAAATGAGACACTTCATGCAGCACGCCGAAGCAATGGTGTTAGCTGCCATAGAAGACTTTGGAATTACATCTCTCGAAGCCCAAGCTTGTGGTACTCCGGTTATTGCCTTTGACTTCGGAGGCTACCGCGAAACAGTAGACCATTTAAAATCAGGGATTTTGTATCCAGCCCAAACAATGGATTCGATAGTGTGGGGCGTCAATGAGTTTTTGCAGAACAGAGAAAAATTCATCCCTGAGAATATCCGCCAGAATGCAGTGCGATTTGGGCCTGAGCGGTTTAGAGAAGAGTTCAGTAACTTCATCCGCGAAAAACTGGATACACCTTGTCTCGCAGAATAGATTTCGCTTCCCTTCTGAGTCCGAAATGGCCACTTTTTGGATTGGCTTTGTTTCCTCTACTGCCGCTCAAAATATCCGGTTTGTTAGCAGGACTGGCTTTGATTCTTTCGATTACCTCTTTCATTTTATCAAAAAAGCGTCAGGCTCCTGGCAAAGAGATGAAGGTATTCTTCGGCCTATTTCTAGCCCTGCCATTGTTCTATTTATTAGAACTTCTTTGGGCGGGCGATACGGCTTACGTCTGGTCTGTACTCCAACGCAAGTTGGGATTGATCATTATCCCGCTTGCTTGGTATCTAGCTATAGCAGCAGGTGTAAAATTGGAACTCAAGCGATTTCTTCAAGTTTATGTCCTGGGTATGGTTGGAATCGTCCTTTATACGCTTTTGGTTTTGGCGTTTGGTGGCGTAGATCCCATGATGTTGAAGAGTGGTGGACTCGCTTTTGCCATTCGTACTCAAATAGAAGTGATCAGCGGACTTCACCCAACCTATTTTGGCCTCACGGTTGGAATGGGGATTTTGATCTGCCTTGATGCATTTCATGCTAAGCGCTGGAAAGTCAGCTCAGCCCTAGTTATGGTAACAGCAAGTGTACTATTCATTTTCATTTTTGTACTTGCAGCACGCATGGCGATAGCAGCTACCATTGCCGGAATTATTCTGCTCACATTGGTGAGTCGCGTGCATACCGCCTGGAAATGGTCCATAGGGTTAGGCTCGGTTTTGATTGGCATCACATTAGTGGCTGTCGTTCCTTCCATGCAAGAGCGAATCCTTGAAATCTTCGAACCCGGAGTCAATGCCACATCCAGTCGTCATGGGATTTATGGCTGTGCAATTTCCGAAGCGCGATTGTATTGGCTTTGGGGGTGCGGTGTAGAGTTTCTTCAAACCAGGTTAAATGGCTGCTATTTTTTCATGTTCAATGGTCTGGTTGATCCTTTCAAAAACCTAAACACACACAACGAGTATTTAAACATCCTGCTGGGTCGCGGTATTTTCGCCTTGGTGCTTTTTCTAGCTCCAATTGTTCTCATGCTCAAAAGGGCAAAGGCAATGCCTCTGCTTCTCGGATTCTTGGCTTTGTTTACTATGGTTTGTTTGACCGAAAACCTACTCGAACGACAAATCGGGGTCTTCTTTTACGCTTACTTCAGTGCAGCCCTGATTTTTCTCAACTTTCAAACCACCGACCAAATCACTTCATCAGATGAATAGGTTTGCCTACTTTCGCAGGACTAAATCATCGCGATATGTACGGTAACATCAAAGATCATCTACAAAAGGAATTGGCAGATATTGAGTCTGCCGGATTGTTTAAAAAGGAGCGCGTTATCGCTTCGGTCCAAGACGCAGAAATCGCTCTTACATCTGGAGAAAAGGTTCTCAACTTTTGTGCAAACAATTACCTCGGTCTCTCTTCGCACCCCGATGTGGTAGAAGCAGCCAAGAAGACTTTGGATGAACGTGGTTATGGAATGTCCTCAGTGCGCTTTATATGTGGAACACAAGACATCCACAAAGAGCTGGAAGAGAAAATCGCTGATTTCCACCGTACGGAAGACACCATTTTATACGCTGCCTGTTTTGATGCAAATGGTGGAGTTTTCGAGCCCCTTCTTACAGCTGAAGACGCTATTATTTCTGATTCTCTGAACCACGCTTCTATTATAGATGGTGTGCGACTTTGTAAAGCAGCCCGATACCGATACGCCAACAACGATATGGAAGATCTTGAAAAGCAGCTTATCGCGGCCAATGAGTCGGGAGCGCGTTTTAAGATCATCGTTACTGATGGAGTCTTTAGTATGGATGGAATTGTTGCTAATCTCAAAGGAGTTTGCGACTTGGCCGACAAATACGATGCGCTCGTGATGGTAGATGAGTGTCATAGTGCCGGCTTTATCGGAAAGACTGGTCGCGGAGCTACGGAAGCCAATGATGTGATGGGCCGAGTAGATATTATAACAGGAACTCTTGGTAAGGCATTAGGTGGGGCCATGGGTGGATACACTACCGGAAGAAAAGAGATCATCGAGATGCTACGTCAGCGTTCAAGACCATACCTATTTAGCAATAGTCTTGCGCCATCGATCGTCGGAGCATCAATCGCCGTGTTTGACGTGCTTTCTAAATCGACAGATCTTCGCGATACACTCGAATCGAATGTGAACTACTTCAAAGTAGGGATGAGCAAACTCGGATTCGATATTATAGAAGGAGACTCGGCCATCGTTCCGGTTATGTTGTACGATGCGAAGCTCTCGCAAGTCATGGCCGACAAATTGCTCGAAGAAGGAATTTACGTTATCGGATTCTATTACCCAGTAGTGCCAAAGGAACAAGCTCGTATTCGCGTTCAGATTTCTGCAGGTCACTCTAAAGAGAACCTCGACAAAGCCATCGCCGCTTTTGAAAAAGTAGGGAAGGAATTAGGGGTATTGGCCTCTGCCTAAACTCACTAAGCCATCGAGAAAAAGAAAGATTCTCTAACAAGTCTTGGTGCAAAAGAAAATAAGTTTTAACTTCGCAGCCCCATTTTGGGGAAGTAATACAGCTAAATAGCTTAAAGACAGTGGATACCTTAAGTTACAAAACAGTATCGGCCAACAGTGAAACAGTAAACAAGGAGTGGCTCCTTGTTGATGCTGACGGTCAGACGCTCGGAAGATTGGCTAGTGAAGTAGCGAAACTCATCCGTGGAAAGCACAAAACGAATTACACACCGCACGTAGACTGTGGTGATAACGTAATCGTAATCAACGCAGAGAAAGTAAAGCTTTCAGGAAATAAAATGGAGGATAAAGTGTACATCCGCCACACAGGTTATCCTGGTGGTCAGCGTTCACTTACAGCTCAGGAGTTGTTGGATAGAAGGCCAATTAAGCTCGTGGAGAACGCTGTGAAAGGAATGCTTCCAAAAAACAAACTTGGATCAAAGCTTTATACGAATCTATATGTAGTTGAAGGAACTGAGCACAAGCACGAAGCTCAGAAACCAACTAAAATCGACATTAACACAATTAAGTAATGGAAGTCATCAATACACTTGGTCGCCGTAAGACATCTGTAGCACGCGTGTACATGAAAAATGGTACAGGAGCCGTGACTGTTAACGGACGCGATTACAAAGAGTACTTTCCAACAATGCCGTTGCAGTACCGTGTTCACCAAGCATTCATGATTACAGAGACTGAAGGTCAGTACGATGTAAATGTAAACGTGAACGGTGGTGGAATGACCGGTCAAATCGAAGCAATTCGTTTGGGAATCTCAAGAGCACTTGTAGAAGTTAACCCTGAGTGGAAAGCTCAACTACGTGCCGAAGGGTTGATGACCCGTGATCCGAGAATGGTTGAACGTAAGAAATTTGGTCAGCCGAAAGCTCGTAAGAAATTTCAATTTAGTAAGCGTTAATTCTATCTACGCTTGTTTAGTATCTAAATTGACGGGATCTCATCTGAGCTACCCGTCAATTGTTTTTTAATCAGAATGTAAACCAAATTAGATGGCAAATTCAAACAACGAAGCTCGCTTCAAAGAAATGCTAGATGCAGGTGTTCACTTCGGACACTTGACCAGAAAGTGGAATCCAAACATGGCTCCTTACATCTTCGACGAGAAGAAAGGAATCCACATTATTGACCTGAACAAAACCGAAGCTAAACTCGATGAAGCATGCAATGCAATCGGGCAAATCGCAAAGTCAGGAAAGAAAATCCTTTTCGTAGCGACAAAGAAGCAAGCGAAAGCGAGCGTTGAAGAAAAAATCAAACCGACGGGAATGCCGTTCATTACTGAGCGTTGGTCGGGTGGAATGTTGACAAACTTTGCAACAATCCGTAAAGCAATCCGCAAAATGTCTTCTATCGACAAGATGGAAGCAGACGGAACCCTTAAAACACTTTCAAAGAGAGAGCGTCTTCAAATTTCGCGTCAACGTGCTAAACTCGAGAAAACGCTCGGGTCTATCGCCGACTTGACACGTGTGCCATCAGCGATCTTCATCGTTGATATCAACAAAGAAAACATTGCCTTAGCTGAAGCTAAGAAGTTGAACATTACAACTTTTGCAATGGTTGACACGAACTCTGATCCAACTACGGTTGATTTCCCGATTCCATCAAATGATGATGCATCAAAATCAATCTCTGTAGTTCTTGATAGAATCGCTGCTGCAATTAATGAAGGTCTTTCTGAGCGTAAAGCATCTAAAGACAAGCAAGCTGCAGAGAAAGCTGAAAAGAAACAAACAGAGGCTGAAAAAGCCTAAGTCAATAACATCACATTTTAAGATCTAAGGTCATGAAAATTACTGCTGCTGAAGTAAACAAGCTTAGAAAGCAAACAGGTGCAGGTATGATGGACTGTAAGAAAGCCTTGGTAGAAGCCGAAGGTGATTTCGATCAGGCTGTCGACATCCTTCGTAAGAAGGGTCAAAAAGTAGCTGCAAAGCGTTCAGATCGCGAAGCTGCTGAAGGAGTTGTTCTTGCAAAGAGCTCTGCAGATGGAAAGTACGGTGCAATCATCACCCTTAACTGCGAAACTGATTTCGTAGCGAAGAACGAGGATTTCACAAACTTTGCTTCAACCATTTTGGAAATCGCTCTTGAGTCTAAACCAGCTGACCTGGCTGCATTGAAAGCTCTAACTTATGGCGATAGCGGAATGACTATCGAAGAGAAAATTACAGAGCAAACAGGTGTAATCGGAGAGAAAATCGATCTTTCTGGATACGCTACTGTTGATGCTGGAAGTGTAATTTCTTACATCCACCCAGGAAACAAACTTGCTTCTCTAGTAGGTTTGAACAAAGAAGGGAACTTTAGCGAAGTAGGTCGCGACGTAGCAATGCAAGTTGCCGCTATGGCTCCTGTAGCACTTGACGAGAGCAGTGTTCCTGCTGATGTAGTTGCTAAAGAATTGGAAGTAGGTAAAGATCTAGCGATCCAGGAAGGTAAGCCAGCTGAGATGGCTGAGAACATCGCTAAGGGTCGTTTGAAGAAGTTCTTTAAGGAGAACACACTTCTAAACCAAGCATTCATCAAAGACAACAAAAAGTCTATTCAGCAATACCTTGGTGAGCAAGAAAACGGATTGAGCGTAACTCAATTCGAGCGTTTCTCACTGAGCTAAATGAATCAATATTTCAAGAAAGGAGTTCGAATGTATTCGGACTCCTTTTTTTTTGATAATTTTCGGCGATTTTCACGTTCACAAGCTGCAAGATGAAGTACAAACGCATCCTCCTGAAACTGAGTGGAGAAGCCCTGATGGGAGACAAGCAATTCGGGATTGACAACGATCGACTAGCGCAATATGCCAGAGAAATAAAGGCGATTCACGATCGGGGAGTAGAAATTGCAATTGTAATTGGTGGAGGAAATATCTTCCGCGGACTTCAGGCAGCCGAAGGTGGAATGGAGCGTACACAGGGCGATTACATGGGGATGCTCGCTACCGTGATCAACGGAATGGCACTTCAATCGGCGCTGGAGCTGCTTGACATGAAAACCCGATTGATGTCGGCTATCAAGATGGAGCAGATCGCCGAGTCGTTTATCAGACGACGTGCGGTGCGCCACCTCGAGAAAGGTCGAATTGTGATCTTTGGTGCCGGTACCGGAAACCCCTATTTCACGACCGATTCGGCAGCGGCACTCCGCGCTATTGAAATCGAAGCCGATGTGATCTTAAAGGGAACCCGAGTGGATGGAATCTACTCAGCCGATCCCGAGAAAGACGCAAGCGCTACCAAGTACAGCACCATTACTTTCGAAGAAGTTTATGAGAAAGGGTTGAACATTATGGACCTAACGGCCTTCACCCTTTGCAATGAAAATAAGCTACCGATTATTGTATTCGATATGAACGCCGCTGGTAACCTGCAGAAGGTAATCGCCGGAGAAGAAGTCGGTACCCTGGTTAACTTTTAATACCCTACTTATGCAAGAAGAGATTCAACTTATACTGGAAGACGCGAAGGACAACATGAAGAAATCGATCACTCACCTCGAGGATGGATTGCTTAAAATTCGCGCCGGAAAAGCGAGCCCATCTATGCTTGATGGAGTTATGGTAGAGTATTATGGTAGCCAGACACCGCTTAGCCAGGTGGCCAATGTGAACACCCCCGACGCGAAGACTATCAAGGTACAGCCTTGGGAGAAAAACATGCTCGAGCCAATCGAGACGGCTATCCAGTATGCCAACTTGGGCTTGAACCCGCAAAACAACGGTGAGGTAATCATCATTGCTGTACCGCCACTTACCGAAGAGCGTCGCCGCGATTTGGTAAAGAAAGCCCGATCTGAAGCAGAGAATGCAAAAGTGTCGATCCGAAACGCCCGAAAAGAAGCCAATGACGAGATCAAGAAGCTCCAAAAAGATGGGTTGAGCGAAGATATGGCCAAAGACGCAGAAGGTGAAGTGCAGAAATTGACTGACTCGTATAATGGGAAGGTCGATGCGGAAGTAGATCGCAAGGAGAAAGACATTATGACCATCTGATGTCTCGCTGAGATGTCTACTCTAGTCATAGATTGCTACGACTCTTTTACGTATAACCTCGTTCACTATATCGAGGAAATTATCGATGCCCCTGTTGAGGTCATGCGGGTGGATGACGCACGTACCAGCGATATCGCAGAGCACAGCCACATCGTTTTTTCGCCAGGCCCTGGACTACCCGATTCCTTTCCCAATCTGCTTCCCTTATTGGCCGAAGCGCAAAAACTGAACAAGGCTATTTTAGGCGTTTGTTTGGGAATGCAGGCGCTCGGTGTAGCGGCAGGAGCCGAGCTGATCAATATGACCCGCGTTCACCACGGTGTAGCGCATCCGCTTTACGATATCAGACCGGAGTCCATACTTTTTCGTGGTCTCGAGATGCCTATCATTGTGGGGCGCTACCACTCATGGGCCATCGATGGAAGGACCCTGACCAGTGATTGGCTGATCACAGCCCGCGACGCCGATGGATTTCCCATGGGCCTACAGCACACCACATCTCCCTGGTATGGAATCCAATTCCACCCTGAGTCTGTCCTAACCCAACAGGGCAAGGAGATGATTAGGAATTTTATGACCGGTCTAAGTAGATGAGCGCTAATTTTGGTTTTTCTGAAGCAACTTTTCTTCTTGAAAAACAAAATTTCATAGTGCTCATAAACTTGTAATACATCGCATCAAAGAATTTTCGTTTATCTACATTTCCTGCTTTAAAGGCTTTGCGATGCCCAAACCAGATGGCATGAATTGTCAGAAAGAAAAGAGCCCCATAGAGACCCACTCGAATAGCTCGGGTGTAGATGCTTTTTTTGTCTAATATGATTTTTAGTCGTTCATTTTGAAATTTGATATGATGGGACTCATCCTTGAGAATATCCACGCAAATCTCCTTTAAGAGTGAACAGTTTGTGGCGTCATGTAATGCTTGGTAGAATATCTGAGCAGCACTCTCAACGATAATCACGGTAATGGTCCATAACTCCATGTTTGTGTTGAAGTATCGCACCTTGCGAAAAAGTGTGTCGCCCCAGTCTGATTGTGACCGCTCTTCACCTATCAAGTCAATGTATCGCCCTAAGTTGGCTCCATGTTTTTGTTCTTCTTTGATAAAGAGTTTAACGGACTCCACATAGACGGGATCATCAATCTTGCTTGCATACTTTCTTGAAGCTCTAAGCAAATGGCTACCATCACTGGTTTCTCCCAGTTGCCATGCCTTTAGGGAGTAAATAATAGCCCCTTTTTCTGATTGTGAAATAGACGGTCCTTGAGACCAGTTGATACGCTGTTTTTGAAGATTTTTTCTGTAATGGTCGACCCAAAATTGCGAGGTGTGTAGCATTTTTAAATTTGGAACGCATCCCATCTTGGCTTATTGGTTCCAATTAAGAGTCTTTAAGAATTCCCCTTCTTTTTTAGCAGATATTAAACTGAAGATCGAGCTGAGCCCAATTGGTCAATGAATGTGGCTCTGTTTATTTACTTGTTATCGGGTCGCTTTTCTTCGATACATATGACGCTTCAATTTATGCGCAAAATTATCCATTATCAACTATCCATTATCAATTGATTCGTCATCGTTGTCAGCACTTCAGCTTACTTCACCCTGTTGCTCGTCCTCAACCCTCTTGCTCAATTCGCCCATACTTTCGTCCCTTCCGAACAATTCCGGCAGATATCTATTTCGCTGCGTGATCGCAAAAGCTGTGATCGGAAGTGATTATACGACGCTCCGTGCCAGATTTCATCAAACGAACTTAGTTTGACCGAGCCCATCTGATGAGTTGCATCCTTGTCGAAACAGCAGGGAACCACGCGCCCATCCCAGGTGATCACGCATGACTGCCACATCTTCCAGCACTGGTTCAGCAGTTTGTTTTTGATCTCCCACTTCCCGTCCTTTCGCTTTCGGTAGCGCGCATACTTGGCATTGGTGGGTATCAGCGGGTTCCCGTTTTCATACTCATAGACCTGAGCGGTTTTGAGATAGACGCCATCGACGCCCATTTCTTTCGCAAGGCGATGTACATCATCAATTTGGTGTTCGTTGGGTTTTACTACCAAAAACTGAAAGTAGACCAAAGGGAAGGTCGATTTGCGCTCTCGCTTAGCTTCTATCATGGCTCGGGTTCCTTCAAGCACCTTTTCTAGTTTTCCGTGGATGCGATAGTGCTCATACACTTCCTGAGTGGTACCGTCGAGCGAAATGATCAACTTATTCAAGCCTGAATCAATGATGTCGTTGGCCACTTTTGGTGTGATAAAGTGCGCATTGGTGGAAGTCACAGAAAAGATTTTCCGATCGGCAGCTTCGCGAAAAAGCTGGGTGATTTTCGGATGAATAAAAGGCTCGCCCTGGAAGTAAAACGTCGCGTACTGCAAATGATTCTTCGTTTCGTCAAAGAGCTTTGACACCAATTCGGCTGATAGATTACCGGTAGGGCGGGTAAATTTTTTGAGCCCACTAGGACATTCCGGACAGCCCAAATTGCAAGCTGTGGTAGGCTCAATTGAAATAGACGCCGGTTTTCCCCAAACCATGGGCTTCTTCCTGAGCCGCGAGATATGGTAGCTCAGCCAGAGTTTGAGCACATTACCCCCACGATTCAAACGGAAGTTCTTGAGATAGAAAAGCCCTTGATGAAGATCGCCTTTTTGCACCCCGTGAAGGTAGTGTAGAAATATGAAACCGAGCGACCCATATTCTCGGCTTTAGGTCTAAGAATCTATACTATATTTGTGCAATTTACCAGCAGTATAGCGCATGTGGGAAAGAACGGCCAGTATTATTCTTAGAAATCGGATTCCCCTGTTGGCCGTCATTTTGGTCATCACCGTTTTTATGGGTTACCAGTCCAAAAATGTAACGATGAGTTACAAGTTTGGCGGAATTCTACCTAAGGATGATAGCACCCAGATTGAATACGACAGATTTACCGAGCGATTTGCGGAAGATGGAAACGTCATTGTAATTGGAGTTGGTGACTCCAAAGTACATACCTATCCCACCTTTGCCGACTGGTATGATTTGGGTAACGAGCTCCGGACGGTTGATGGAGTGGATAGCGTTTTTTCCGAAACCCACCTTTACACCCTTGTCAAGAACAGCGAAGAGAAGAAGTTCGATTTTGAAAAGATCATTCAATCTCGTCCAGGCGATCAGGTGGAAGTAGATAGTCTGAAGAAGAAAATCAACAGTCTACCTTTCTATCGTGGCTTGCTTTACAACGATAGCACTAATGCCAGCCTGATGATGCTCTCGGTGAGCCGAGCCAAGTTCGCTTCGGAAGATCGGGTGCAGACGGTTGAAGAAATCGAAGCGATTCTCGAAAAGTTTAAAGCAAAAACCGGACTGGAAGTCCACGTATCGGGACTGCCCTACATCCGAACAGTGCAAACAGCAAAGATCAAGCAAGAGCTCGGGATGTTTGTGGGTCTCGCGGCCGCAATCACAGCCCTTTTGATGCTCTTGTTCTTCAAGAGCTGGCGGGTCATGTTTATCAGCCTTACCGTAGTAATCGTCGGAGTTATTTGGTCGCTGGGAACCATCAGTCTCTTTGGATTTAAACTCACCGCATTGATGGGACTTATCCCGCCACTGATCATCGTGATCGGAGTGCCCAACTGCGTATTCCTGCTGAACAAGTATCACAAGGAGTACCGCCACCACGGAAATAAAATCAAGGCTCTGAATCGGGTGATCCAGAAAATTGGAAACGCCACCTTCATGACCAACGCCACCACGGCCATGGGTTTTGCGACCTTTATTTTCACCCAAAGCGCCATGCTCAAAGAGTTTGGTGTAATCGCGTCGGTTAATATTCTCAGTGTATTTGTTCTCTCGCTGATCATTATTCCTTGCGTATTCAGCTTCATCCCGCCACCGCGCGAGAAGCACGTAGAGCACCTCGATAGAACCTGGCTGGAGAAAGTGGTTGGCGTGTTGATTAGCTTGGTAAGCCATAACCGTAGAGCGACCTACATTGCCACTGTCTTTGTTGTCGGAGCCAGTATTTATGGGCTTACCAAAATAGAAGCTACGGGAAATATTGTCGATGACCTCCCGAAGGATGACCAGATCATCACAGACTTAAATTTCTTCGAAAAGAACTTTGCCGGGGTTATGCCGCTTGAGATTTTGGTGAATACCAAGGACAGCTCTCGAGTGACCAAGGACAAGACCCTTCGAAAGATCGAAAAGCTTCAGGCTGTGCTCGAATCCTATCCGGAGATTTCAAAATCACTAGCCATTACTGATGCTGTGAAGTTTGCGAAGCAGGCCTACTACAATGGGCTACCTTCAAAATACGCCTTGATTTCTGGCTATGAGAAGTCCTTTATTGGACCATATATCCGCGGGAATGAAGGTGAGGCCAGTGGAGTGTCGAGACTTTTTCTCGATTCTACCCAGCAGATTACGCGTATTACCGCACAAATCGCCGATATCGGTACCACTGAGCTTGATAGTTTGATGAATAATCTCAAACCTCGGGTTTATGAGATTTTCCCAAAAGATGAATACAAAGTTACCCTGACGGGAACTAGTATTGTCTTCTTGAACGGTACCGACTACCTGGTTAAAAACCTGTTTATCAGTCTGGCCATAGCCATTTTTGTCATCGCTATTTTGATGGCGCTGCTTTTCAACTCGGCACGGATGGTATTGATTTCACTGTTACCGAACTTGATTCCCTTGCTTTTTACCGGTGGATTAATGGGCTTCTTCGGGATACCGATCAAGCCTTCTACTATACTCGTCTTCAGTATCGCCTTCGGAATCTCGGTCGATGATACCATTCACTTCTTGTCAAAGTACCGGCAAGAGCTCAAGGCTAAATCCTGGGATATTAAGACATGTGTACTCAACGCCGTTCACGAAACGGGAATCAGTATGATTTACACATCGATCATTCTCTTTTTTGGATTCTTGGTGTTCACAGCTTCCAATTTTGGTGGAACAGTAGCTCTTGGTTTCCTTGTATCCGTGACACTATTGGTTGCTATGATCTCCAATCTTGTCTTGCTACCTAGCATGCTTATGTCATTCCAAGAGAGTATCGTGACCAGATCTTTTCAAGAGCCCTTGCTTGAAATTGTCAACGAAGAAGAGGATATCGAACTCGATGATTTAGAGATTAGAAAATAACCAAAACATTAGCCCAAGGATGAAAGGAATCATATTAGCCGGTGGATCAGGAACGAGACTTTACCCGCTGACTATAGCCGTGAGTAAGCAGCTCATGCCGGTCTATGATAAACCGATGATCTACTACCCGCTCTCCACTTTGATGAGTGCTGGTATCAACGATATTCTTATCATTTCTACTCCAGATGATTTGCCAAATTTCGAACGCCTACTTGGTGACGGAAGTCGGATTGGATGCAAGTTTACATTCGCAGTTCAAGAAGTGCCTAACGGTCTCGCACAGGCATTTGTGATCGGAGAAGAATTTATCGGCGATGACAAAGTAGCATTGGTTTTGGGCGATAATATTTTCTACGGGATGGGCCTCGGTCGGCTTTTGCAACAAAATAACGACCCCGAGGGAGGAATCGTTTACGCCTACCACGTTTCAGATCCAGAGCGTTATGGCGTTGTGGAGTTTGATGATGATTTAAAAGCGCTTTCGATTGAAGAGAAGCCGAATAATCCGAAATCGAATTACGCTGTTCCGGGACTCTATTTTTACGACAACGACGTGGTTCGCATCGCCAAAGAACTCAAGCCAAGCGCGCGTGGAGAATACGAGATTACCGATGTCAACAAAGCATACCTCGAAGCCGGGAAACTTCAAGTATCCATCTTAGATCGAGGTACCGCCTGGCTCGATACGGGAACCTTTCCATCGCTCATGCAAGCGGGTCAGTTTGTGGAAGTGATTGAAGGTCGGCAGGGATTAAAAATTGGCTGCATTGAGGAAATTGCCTTTAAAATGGGTTATATCGATTCAAACCAATTAAACGAGATTGCTCAGCCCCTTGTGAAGAGTGGTTATGGGCAATACCTATTGAACCTGCTTAAATGATCGAATCACTTGCGCCATTTCGAGATTCATTCGAAAAAGGGCTTGAAGCCTACCGAGAGAATCTTCCGAAAACCAATTTATACCAACCCATAGATTATATTCTTTCTCTCGGAGGGAAACGCATCCGACCACTGCTGGTGCTTTTGGCCGGAAAGGCCTATAAAGGCAGTGATGAGTCACTACTGCCTGCGGCTATCGCGATCGAAGTGTTCCATAACTTTTCTCTCGTTCACGACGATATCATGGATGAAGCGCCGCTCCGAAGGGGAAAGCCAACCGTTCACGCCAAGTGGGACGACAATGCGGCCATTCTTTCTGGCGATACGATGCTGATTGAGGCTTACAAGCTACTGGCCAAGTCATCGCGAGAGAAGCTTCCAGAAATCATCGACTTGTTTAACACCACTTCAGTGGAAGTTTGTGAAGGACAGCAAAGTGACATGGATTTTGAAACGAGAGAGAATGTTTCGCCAGAAGAGTACATCCAGATGATCAAACACAAGACAGCTGTATTGCTTGGATGTGCCTTGAAGATGGGCGGAATTTTGGGCGGAGCTTCCGAAGAAGATCAGCAAAACCTTTACGATTTCGGTGTAAAAGCTGGAATTGGTTTTCAGATTCAGGATGATTACCTCGATGCTTTTGGAGACCCAGAGACATTTGGGAAACAAGTGGGAGGAGATATCATTTCCAATAAGAAAACCTTCTTAACCATAGCAGCGCTAAAAGGAGCCAAGGGGTCAACTAAATCGGAATTAGAAGGAATATTCTTTCACGAGCGTATCCAAGATCCCAAGCAAAAAGTAGCTCGTGTTCTTGAGATCTACAAAGAGTTGGGCATAGATCGCCTTTCACGTGATGAATCAGACGCTTACTTCCAATCAGCACACGATTTGTTGAAAAAACTAGACATCGATGATGCGGCAAGGCGCGGTTTTTTCGCTTTTTTGGAAGCACTTCAGGTGCGAAAAAGCTGATCCTGACGTTCTAAGCACAATCATGATGAAATTTCTTTCCTGGATAGGACTATCCGCCATATTTTCCTTCTTCTTCGTTTCTCTCGCAATGGCTCAAAGTGTGCCATATGTCGAGTATTGGGATAAGGATCAAACAAAAGTTAGAGCCAAGGGAGCATACTCGGCGGGTTTGGAGCAGGGTGAGTGGACCTACTATTATGCCGATGGAACCCTGAAAGAAAAATCACATTACCACCTCGGAAGGCTCCACGGTTCTGTTGAGTACTATTTCACCAATGGAAAGCTCAAAGAGTCGGGCTTCTTCTATTGGGATAAAATCGATAGCACGTTTACGACCTATTACTACAACGGTAACAAGGAGCTACAAGGGACTTACAACGAAGGTGATAAAGTCGGAGTCTGGACAGAATGGTATCCCGATGGTAAGAAGAAGTCTGAGGAAAAAGTTATCGGAATAGATTCTTTGTCAATTGTCAATTTCTGGGATTCCACAGGAGTACAGACTGTTGTAGATGGTTCTGGGCACCTGACAGATTATTACGATAATGGCAACAAAAAAGAGGAAGAATCCTACCGCGATGGACTTCCCAATGGTTTGTCAAAGACCTGGTATGTGGATGGAAGTCTCCGAACTGAGGGTAATTACTTTAATGGAAAGAAGGATTCCGTTTGGACCTACTATTTCCAAACCGGCGGAGTTTTCAAGGTTTCTACTTTCCAAAATGACACCCTGAATGGGCCATTCAAGGAGTATTTCGAAGTCGGCGTTCCTTCTATGGAAGGACATTTTGTGAATGGAAAGGAAGATGGCGAATGGATGTTCTATCGCCGCGAAGGTCATGCCGAAATGGGCGGTGGATTTTCTGAAGGAAAGCGAAGTGGCGAATGGGAGTACTGGTACGAGAACGGTCAGGTTCAGACCGAAGGAAAGTGGGTTGATGACAAACGTCAGGGTACCTGGAAGAGCTATTACGAAGACGGTAGCTTGTGGCGATCGGGTGACTATGTGGATGATAGAAAGCACGGCGTATGGACCACATGGTTTGAATCTGGAAAGAAGCTTCAGGAAGGACCTTACGTCGATGGTCTAGAGCATGGGCTGTGGAAGTCATGGTATGAAAGCGGTAACCCGAGAGATGAAGGGTCTTTCAACCAGGGAAAGATAGATGGCCTTTGGAAAGGATGGTACGACAACGGGAAAATGAGCTATCAAGGAACCTGGACTAGCGATATCAAGAACGGTAAGTGGGAGTATTGGTATGAGAACGGAAACCAGGATGAAGTGGCCTGGTACAAAGATGGAAATCTCAATGGTGCTTATAAGAAGTATTCACCACAAGGCATTGTTGAATCAGAAGGGTTCTATTCCGAAGGCAGACCAAGTGGAAAGTGGGTTTATTACTACCCTGAAGGAGGAAAGATGCGCGAGATGACTTACGAGAACGGGAAAGTAGAAGGACTTTCGGTGATCTATCACCGCATTGGAGGAAACCCCGCAACCAAAGAATATTACAAGGATGGAAAACGCCATGGTGTAAGCTCAACTTATACGCCGAGTGGAACGCTTATTCGCGAAGTAGAATACGAGAACGGAAGACAAAAAAGAGTGATTAAAGACAACAGAGAAAACGCCTATTAGAGACGATAGATTATCTGAAAATATTAATTATCTTTGCGCCAGCATAAGATAAAATCGTGGAGGGGCCGGAGCCCCTCTTTTTATTGACATACTTTGATTACAGAAAACCAAATAAGAGCTCTCATCGGAGAGAAAATTAAGGATACGGATTACTATATCCTCGATTTGCAGATTAAGCCTGGCAATAATATCGTTGTTGAGCTTGAGGGAATGGGGCCGGTTTCTATATCAGATTGTGTAGATATCAGTCGCCAAATCGAGCATAATCTCGATCGGGAGGCTGAAGATTTCTCGCTGCAAGTGAGTTCACCTGGACTTGACAAACCATTGAGAGATTACAGACAGTACATTAAAAATATTGGAAGAAGCTTGAAGGTGAAAATTGAAGACGGCAAAGAGCTGGAAGGAAAGCTCGCAGCTGCCGACGAAGAGAAAATCACTTTACAAACTTCAAGAAAAGAACGCGTCGAAGGGAAGAAGAAAAAGATTGTGATCGAAGAAGATCACGTTTTGACCTACCCTGAGATTAAGCAAGCCAAGATCAAAATAAATTTCAATTAAAAAGTCATGAGCAATATCAATTTGTTCGATTCATTCGCGGAGTTTAAAGAATTCAAAAACATTGACCGCGAGACGATGATGCGAATCCTTGAAGACGTATTTCGCAATATGTTGATCAAGAAGCACGGAACTGATGAGAATTTCGATATCATCATTAACCCTGACGAAGGTGACCTTGAGATTTGGAGAAACAGAGAGATCGTTCCTGATGGAGAAGTAGAAGATGACAACAGTCAGATCGCTTATTCTGATGCGATTAAAATCGAGCCAGACTTTGAGATTGGAGAAGAAGCTACGGAAGAGATCAGACTCGAGCACTTCGGTCGTCGTTCGATTTTGTCGATGAGACAGAACTTGGTTTCTAAAATCATCGAATTGGAAAAAGACAGCTTGTACAAGAAGTACAGCGAGCGTGTAGGAGAAATTATTACTGGTGAAGTTTACCAGGTTTGGAAGCGTGAGATTCTACTTTTGGATGACGAAGGAAATGAATTGATCTTGCCTAAGACGGAGCAAATCCCTACTGATTATTTCAAAAAAGGAGACGCGATCAGAGCGGTTGTTTCAAAAGTAGAAATGAGAAACAACAACCCTGTTGTAATCGTTTCGCGTACCGCCCCAGAATTCTTGGAGCGCTTATTCGAAATGGAAGTTCCTGAAGTATTCGACGGATTGATTACGATCAAGAAAATAGTACGAGTACCAGGAGAAAGAGCGAAGGTAGCGGTAGAATCATACGATGACCGCATCGATCCTGTAGGAGCTTGTGTTGGAATGAAGGGATCTCGTATTCACAGCATTGTACGTGAGTTGAAGAATGAGAATATCGATGTTATCAACTTCACCAACAATATGCAATTGCTTATCCAGCGTGCCTTGAGCCCTGCTAAGATCAGCAATATTAAAATTGACGAAGAAGAGAAGAAGGCAGAGGTTTTCCTCAAGCCTGATCAAGTTTCGTTGGCCATCGGTAAAGGTGGTCACAATATAAAATTGGCTAGTAAACTAACAGGTCACGAACTCGACGTTTATCGCGAAACTGATGAAGACGAGGAAGATGTAGATCTGGATGAGTTTGTTGATGAAATTGATGGCTGGATCATCGATGAACTCAAAGCTGCAGGACTCGACTCGGCGAGAAGTGTTCTGGAGTTGACCAAAGATGACCTAGTCAAACGAACAGACCTCGAAGAAGAAACCATCGAGGAAATTTTCAAAATACTTCGCGAAGAGTTAGAATAAGCAACAAAACCCCTTATTTTAATAAATTCGCAGTAACAGCTTAAGAACTATATGCCAGGTAGAACAAGAACAGTAAGATTAAGTAAGGCCGCCAAAGAATTCAATGTGGGGACCACTACTATCGTGGAGTTCCTCGGGAACAAAGGGTTTGATATTGAGAACAAGCCCAACACCAAGATTGAAGAGGCTGCTTACGAGATCTTAATGGATGAGTTTGCAGACTCAAAACAGCTCAAGGAGAAATCGAAGTCTGCTGGTGTTTCAAGTGTGAAGCGCGAAACCGTTTCATTGAAAAAGGAAACTCCACCAGAACCCGAAAAGGAAGAAGCTCCAGCCGAGCCAGCTAAACCTGCCACTGAAGTTGAGAAGCCGGCGGAAGCTCCCGCTGAACCTGCAAAAGCTGAGCCTAAGGAATCAGTTGAACCAGAAGCCGAAACAAAACCTGGCATTTCGGTAGTTGGTAAGATTGATCTTTCTAAGACACAGCCGAAGAAAAAAGGTCCAGTTAAGAAGGAAGCCGAACCAGCGAAGCCAGCTAAGGAAGAAGTTAAAGCCGAAGAGCCTAAGCCGAAAGCTGAAGAAGCGAAGGAAGAAAAGCCAGCTCAACCTGAGAAGAAGGAAGAGCCGAAGAAAGAAGAGAAGGCTGAAGATAAGCCAAAGGAGATAGAAACGATTCGCTCGAACGTTGGCAAACTGAATGCACCCACAGTAGTTGGGAAAATCGACCTTCCCGAACGCAAGAAGAAAAAGCCTGTTATGAGTACCAATCCAGGTACCGAAACACAGCAGGGTAGAAGAAAGCGCAAGCGCATCCAGAACAAAGTGGATGTGCAAAAGGCAGGTAAGAAAGGGCCAAAAAGACAACAGCAAAAAGCAGGTGGACCTATCCGTAAGGAAGTGAGCCAGGAAGATATCGATCGCGAATTGAAAGAAACGCTGGCTAAACTCCAGGGTGGATCGAAATCAAAAGCTGCTAAGAATAGAAGACTCAAGCGTGAAGAGCACAGTAAGCGTGCTGAAGAGCGACTTGCACAGGCAGAAGAAGAGTCAAAAGTATTACAACTCACCGAGTTCGTAACGGTTTCTGACCTTGCGAGTTTGATGGGAGTTACTGTTCCTGAGATTATCTCGGCTTGTATGTCTTTGGGAATCATGGTGTCGATAAACCAGCGACTTGATGCTGAGACAATCAGTATTGTTGTCGAAGAGTTTGGATACACGGTTGAGTTCACAACGGCAGACGTTCAAGAGTCGATCATAGTTGAAGAAGATAAGCCGGAAGACTTAAAAGGTCGTGCGCCAATCGTTACCGTTATGGGGCACGTTGACCACGGTAAAACATCACTTCTTGACTACATCCGTAAGGAAAACGTTATTGCCGGTGAAGCAGGGGGGATTACCCAGCACATCGGTGCCTATAGCGTTGAAGTAGAAGACGGTCGCCGTATCACATTCCTCGATACACCGGGTCACGAAGCCTTTACAGCCATGCGTGCACGTGGTGCTCAGGTTACCGACTTGGCCATTATCGTAGTAGCTGCTGATGACGATGTGATGCCTCAAACAAAAGAGGCCATCAATCACGCGCAGGCTGCCGGAATTCCTATGATTTTCGCTATCAATAAGATTGATAAGCCCGGAGCGAATCCGGACAAGATAAAAGAGCAACTATCTCAAATGAACATTCTGGTGGAAGACTGGGGTGGGAAGTACCAGAGCCAGGATATCTCGGCTAAGAATGGTACGAACGTGGATGATTTGCTCGAAAAAGTTCTCTTAGAATCTGAGCTACTCGACCTTAAGGCTAACCCAGATAAGAACGCTGTTGGTACTGTTATTGAATCATCGCTCGACAAAGGGCGCGGATATGTTACTACGCTCTTAGTTGAAGCAGGATCGTTGAGTGTTGGGGATGTAGTTCTTGCCGGAAATCACTCGGGTAGAGTAAAGGCTATGTTCAACGAGCGAGGTCAGGCGATAAAAGTAGCCGGCCCAGCCATACCAGTTTCCATGCTGGGTCTGAACGGTGCACCAAATGCAGGTGACAAGTTCAACGTCCTTGACGATGAGCGCGAAGCTCGGGCTATTGCATCTAAGCGCGAGCAATTGCAGCGTGAGCAAGGTGTAAGAACTCAAAAGCACATTACGCTTGATGAGATCGGTCGTCGTATTGCAATTGGAGACTTTAAGGAATTGAACATCATCTTGAAAGGTGATGTGGATGGATCTGTTGAAGCATTAGCTGATTCACTTCAGAAGCTTTCTACGGATAAGATCCAGGTTAACGTGATTCACAAAGCGGTGGGTCAGATTACTGAGAGTGATGTACTCTTGGCTACGGCTTCTGATGCGATCATCGTTGGATTCCAAGTAAGACCATCTGCCGGAGCGCGTCGACTTGCGGAGAAAGAAGAAATCCAAATTAAGCTATACTCGATCATCTACGCAGCTATCGAAGAGATCAAGGATGCGATGGAAGGAATGCTTTCAGCGAAAATCGAAGAGAAAGTCACTGGTAACGCAGAGATTAGAGAAACGTTTAAAATCTCGAAGGTCGGTACCATTGCTGGTTGTTTCGTTATCGATGGAAAAATCAACAGAAACTCCAAGATTCGCGTTATCCGAGATGGAATCGTTGTTTACCAAGGAGTGCTTGGTAGCTTGAAGCGATTCAAAGATGATGTGAAGGAAGTAGCGAAAGGCTACGAATGTGGTCTAAACGTCGAAAAGTTCAACGACATCAAAGTTGGAGATGTCATCGAAGCATTTGAAGAAGTAGAAGTTAAACAGACACTAGAAGATTAATTCGAGCCATCGCGCTCTGCTTCCGAGTAGAGCGGTGGTAGTTCGATTTTGTCTTTTACGAGATATGAGCCCGGGTATTCCCGGGCTATTTTTTGCTTGAAACTTTCGCACTCAATCCGAGATCTAAAATCTCCAACACGGAGGCGAAAGTTAGGAGCCAGGTAGCTAATGTACGCTCCTGTCTCAGGGTGCTCTTGAATGAATTTGGTTCTCATCTCTTGGGCATCTTCTCGCGATCCGAAATAGATCTGAACGCGGTAACCCATGTTTTTCGTTGGATACTCTCGACGCAATGAGTCCAGGGTTAAAATGTCCTCACTCACGTGGTAATTAACCTCACCCTTTTTTACCGAGTCGCGCTCCACACGTGGTCGCATGGATGTTAAAGTATCTGCTTTGCGATCACTTGGCTGGTAAAGCCTCCAGTCTTTTTCTTGCCCATAGCCAGTGGTTGAACATGTTAAGCCAATAAGTAAAACGGGTAAAAAGAGTCCTTTCAAAGTTTGTGTATTTTGGTGGAGACAAATCTATGAGAATATTGTGCTAGCCGGTTGATTATGGGCCAAATGATTGGTGTATTAACGGGCTTGAAGGCTGATGTATTATGCGAAAATACAGGCTATTCACATTTATTTAGATTCATTATAAATTGTTTGAAGCCATGACAATTTCATGACAATTCACGGGCATCAAATGATGTTTCTGTTAAATTTGCGGCAAAATTTTAGCGGCCATTTATCTGAACACAAGGTTAGATATGAAGCATATTTTAAGAGGACCGAATCTGGTACTTAGATCGTTATGGGCAGTAATAGTGATGGTGGTTCTCATCAGTTCAGGCAGTTTGTCTGCGCAGGATGGGGAAGCACTTTTCCGAGGAAACTGTTCTTCTTGTCACAAAATTGATGAAAACATGACTGGACCTGCCCTTCAAGGCGCTACTGCGCGTTGGAAAGGGAAGGAAGAGTTGCTTTACAAGTGGGTGAAAGATCCTGCGGCTGTAAAGGAAATGGGAGATCCATATGTGACTAAACTTTTGGCCGAATGGGAGTCGAAAGCAGGTTTGATGACAGCTCAAGCTGTTGATGATGAAGAAATCAAGGCGATTTTTGAATATGTTGACAATTGGACTCCACCGGTCCCAGATGTCCCATTAGCAGCTGGTCCAGTTCAAGTGGTAGATGAAGGGTTGTCGACTACGTGGTTGCTGATCATCTTCTTTATCCTACTTATTCTCGTTTTCTCCTTGTTGGGAGTTCGTTCTTCGCTTTCTCGCTTGAATGCATCAGTTACTGAAGCTGAAGGTGGTGAGCATGTTGAAGAGCCATCTTTCAATGAGCGTGCTAAGCAATGGGTATGGGAGAACAAGGTTTTCGTTTCTATCACGAGTATTCTTGTTGTGGTTTATTTAGCTGTTGTTGGTTACGGAGCCTTGATGGAAGTTGGTGTTTACCAAGGTTACACGCCTGAGCAGCCAATCAAATTCAATCACACGCTTCACGCTGGTGAAAACGGTGTCGCTTGTGTTTATTGTCACAGCTCAGCTTTGAAGAGTAAGCACGCTGGTATTCCATCTGCTAATATTTGTATGAATTGTCACAAGTCTATTTCAAAAGGTCGCTCGGATGAGGGTACTGAAGAGATAGCTAAAATATACGCCGCTGTTGGTTGGGATAAGGAAAACCAGGAATACACTGGTGAAGAGCAGCCTATCAAATGGGTGAAAGTTCACAACCTGCCTGATCACGCTTATTTCAATCACCAACAACACTACGTAGTGGGTCAGATTGAGTGTCAGGAATGTCATGGGGAAGTTCAAGAAGATTACACTGTAGCCGGTCAGCATGCGCCACTTACAATGGGTTGGTGTATCGACTGTCACAACCGCACACAGGTTGCGATGGACGGAAACGCCTATTACGATGAGATCCATGAGCGTTTGGTTGAAAACGGCAAAGAAGAATTGAAGAAGTATCTTGAAGACGGATCTATCACAGCTCGCGAGCTCGGTGGATGGGAATGTTCAAAATGTCATTATTAAACTCAAGAGTAGACGGATAGTATGGCAAATAATAAAAAATACTGGGTAGGTCTTGAAGAGCTTCATGAAACGGAAGCCTTTAAAGAAGCTAGTGAAAACGAGTTTACAGAGAGTTCTCTATCAGTAGATGAATTCCTTGGTGAAACTGAGCTTAGTAAGACTACCACGAATCGAAGAGATTTCTTGAAGTTTCTAGGGTTTAGTGTAACTGCTGCAACTGTTGCGGCATGTGAAACGCCCGTGATTAACTCAATCCCATATGTAAACAAGCCCGAAGAGATTACTCCTGGGGTTCCTACATATTACGCATCTACCTATTATGATGGGATGGATTTCGCTAGCGTTGTCGTTAAAACACGTGAAGGTCGTCCAATCTTTATAAAAGGAAATCGCAAGCACGGTATCAACCAAGGTACTGTGAATGCTCGTATCAACGCTTCAGTTCTCGGACTCTATGACGGGACACGTCTGAATGGCCCGAAAGTTAAAGGGGCTTCTGCGAAGTGGGCTGATGTGGATGCGGATGTGAAGAAAAGACTTCAAGCTGCGGCTGATGGTGGTAAGAAGATTGCTTTGATGACAGGTTCTGTTATCAGCCCTTCTACAAACCAAGCCATCACGGAGTTTAAAGGAATGTACGGTGAAGAAAACGTGGTTCACGTTTCATACGATCCAGTATCATTCAAAGGTATTCGCAAGGCAAATGAGCTTTCATTTGGCAAGGCGATGATTCCAGATTACGACTTTTCGAAGGCGAAAGTAATCGTGAGTGTTGGTGCCGATTTCATGAACAACTGGTTGCTTCATACGCAATACGTTGCTCAGTACTCAAAAAACCGTAACCCACAGGCCGACTGGATGAGTAAGCACTACCAGTTTGAAGGTGGATTGAGTTTGACTGGCTCGAATGCCGATGTGCGCGTGCCTATCCTACCATCACAAGAGGGTAAAGCGCTTGTTGCACTTCACAACGAAGTAGCTAAGCTCGCCGGTGGTAGTTCGATTTCTGGAAGTACAGAAGGTGTTCCAGCGGATATGGTTGCCAAAGCAGCTGCTGACCTTTTCCAAAACCGCGGAAAGGCGCTAGTTGTTGCTGGAAGCAATGATCCCAATGTACAGGTTGTAGCCAATGCGATCAACGTGATGTTGGGTAGCTACGGAAGTACGATCTCTACTCAAGTTGAGACTTATGTAATGCAAGGTGAAGATGCCGATGTGGCAAACCTTGTAAAAGATATGAATGCTGGTTCAGTTGGTGCAATCATCATCGGATCTGACATAAACCCAGCTTACTCATTGCCAAACGCGGCTGAGTTTAAAGCTGGATTGAAGAAAGTAGGATTGACCGTGTCTTTCTCATCGCACGCTGATGAAACGGCTAGTCTTTGTGAAGTGATTTGTCCAGACAACCATTACTTGGAGTCATGGAATGACTTCTACCCAAAGACTGGACATTACGCTTTGGGTCAACCGGCTATCAATAAATTATACGATACTCGTCAGATGCAAGAATCAATTTTGCGTTGGATGGGTAACGATATGGCCTACCACGACTACATTCGTCAGGTATGGCAAGGATATACTGCTTCGATGGGTAATCAGGAAGCGTTCTTGTTTGACGACTTCTGGTTTAATGCCTTAAGAAATGGTTCAGTTAACATCACGGTACCATCTTCAGACTGGATTCCTGAGTTAGATGCGGCAGCTGTTTCTTCAGCTGGTCGTGCTATCAGCTCGGCAAAAGCGAGTTCGGGAATCGAAGTTAGCCTTTACACAAAGGTGGGTATCGGAACAGGAGCTCAAAGCGCTAACCCATGGTTGCAAGAGCTTCCAGACCCAATCTCAAAGGTTACGTGGGATAACTACATTGCCATGAACCCAGCAGATGTTGAAGCCAATGGATTCAACATGCACTTAGGGCAAGAGTGGCCAGCTTCTGTGGCTAAGCTTACAGTTAACGGACAAGAATTGACATTACCCGTAGTTCCACAACCAGGACAAAAGCGCGGATCAGTTTCCGTAGCTCTTGGTTACGGTCGTGGAGCAGGTCAAGAAAATATTGGGAAGGCAGCTTTCCGAACAGAGCAGTACGGTGGATATACAATGGACGCTGAAGGAAATAAAATTCCGATCGGTAAGAATGTATACCCATTGGTTGGAATGAATAACGGTGGTTTTACTTACCACATCACTGGAGCTTCAATTGAAGGTACAGGTGAAACATTCCCAATCGCAAGTACGCAGATCCAACACACATTGATGGGTCGTGACTCTGTAGTAAAAGAAACAACGTTTGACTTCTTCAAGTCAGCTCCGAAGGAAGCATACAATGCACCGCACGAGCTCGCCGTTCACGAAGAAGGCAAAATGGTTAAGAAGGATGTAGACGAAATCGATTTGTGGGCAGCTCACCCTGTAAAAGGTGTAGGTCACAGATGGGGTATGTCTATTGATCTTTCGACATGTATTGGATGTAGCGCCTGTGTTACAGCATGTCATTCAGAAAACAATGTACCAGTAGTTGGTAAAGACGAAGTGCGCCGTGGACGTGATATGCACTGGATGCGTATCGACCGTTACTACTCTTCTGATATGGACCTTGAGAAAGGTGCTGAAGAAGGTAAAGGTGTGATCGAGTCTTACCGTGAGATGGAGGTTCCAACTTACGACAACCCGACTACTGTCTTCATGCCGATGATGTGTCAGCACTGTAACCACGCTCCTTGTGAGACGGTTTGTCCAGTTGCTGCTACTACTCACAGTAATGAAGGTCTCAACCAAATGACATATAACAGATGTATTGGTACGAGATATTGTGCTAATAACTGTCCATTTAAAGTTCGTCGATTCAACTGGTTTAACTACAAAGCTTACGACAAGTTTGCCGATGTGAACCCAGCTCAGGATGCGATGGCGAGAATGGTATTGAACCCTGATGTTACTGTACGTTCTCGTGGAGTAATGGAAAAGTGTAGCATGTGTGTACAGCGTATTCAGGCTGGAAAGCTAGATGCGAAAATGAAAGGGCAGCCAGTTGAAGATGGAAGTGTTGAGACAGCTTGTGCTGAAGCTTGTCCTACAAACGCCATCACATTTGGTGACTTGAATGATACAGATAGTGCGGTGTACGCCGGCGAAAACGATAAGCGAGCATATCACGCGCTTGCTGAAGTTGGTGTGAAGCCGAACATTAGTTATAAAGTTAAAGTGCGTAACGCCTAATCGAAATACTGAAAATTAGCCGAGCATGCATAAAGAAGCTGCAATTAGAGAACCACTGATCTTAGGTGATAAATCGTATCACGACATTACCGTAGATGTAGTGGGGCCAATCGAGAACAAGGCTCCGAAAGCCTGGTATCTCTTGATAACCATTTCGAGCATTATTGCCGTTTGGGGATTGGGATGTGTCGTTTATTTGATCGCTACAGGTATTGGTACCTGGGGGTTGAACAAAACGGTAGGTTGGGCCTGGGATATCACCAACTTTGTATGGTGGGTAGGTATCGGTCACGCCGGAACACTTATTTCCGCTGTACTTCTTCTCTTCCGTCAGAAGTGGAGAATGGCGATTAACCGTTCAGCAGAGGCGATGACAATCTTTGCCGTAATGATGGCAGCGCTCTTCCCGGGAATTCACATGGGAAGAATTTGGCTGGCTTACTGGGTACTTCCACTTCCAAACCAATTTGGATCGCTTTGGGTAAACTTCAACTCACCGCTTCTTTGGGACGTATTCGCGATCAGTACTTACTTCAGTGTATCGCTTGTATTCTGGTACATCGGTCTTATTCCTGACTTTGCTACCATTCGCGATAGAATGACGAACCCAACGGCTAAGAAGATCTATGGTATTTTGAGCTTCGGGTGGTCAGGAAAGGCGAAGAACTGGACGCGTTTTGAAGAAGTGTCGCTTGTACTTGCCGGTCTAGCTACACCACTTGTATTCTCGGTTCACTCTATTGTATCTATGGACTTTGCCACATCGGTCATTCCGGGATGGCACACCACTATTTTCCCACCATACTTCGTATCTGGAGCGGTATTCTCTGGATTTGCGATGGTATTGACACTCTTGCTCATCATGCGTAAAGTGATGAAGCTCGAGAACTACATTACGATCAAGCACGTGGAGTACATGAACATCGTAATCATTGTTACCGGTTCTATTGTAGGTGTGGCTTACTTGACTGAGCTTTTCATCTCTTGGTACTCAGGAGTTGAATACGAATCATACGCATTCATCAACCGATTTAGTGGGCCGTACGCATGGTCATACTGGAGTATGATGACTTGTAACGTAATCAGTCCGCAGCTTTTCTGGATAAAGAAAATCAGAACGAACCTTACTGCTACATTCATCCTTTCGATTGTCGTAAACATCGGAATGTGGTTTGAGCGATTTGTAATTATTGTAACATCACTTCACCGTGACTACGTTCCTTCAAGTTGGTCGATGTTCTACCCAACGTGGGTTGATATCGGAGTATTTGTCGGAACGATTGGAATCTTCTTTACACTATTCCTATTGTTCGCGAGATTCTTCCCGGTGTTGGCTTTGAACGAGCTCAAGACTATTTTGAAGAGCTCTGGTGAGAAATACAAAAACGAAGATCATTAATGGCTGCACAGAATAATATGACCAAAGTCATTCATGCGATGTTCGATGACGATCATCGCCTACTCGACGCTGCGGGAGATTTGGTAGCGAAAGGGGTGAAGATTAGAGATGTTTACTCTCCATTTCCTATTCACGGACTCGATCCTGTGATTGGTATTAAGCGTACACGTATTGCTATCGTGTCGTTTATGTTCGGGTTGACTGGACTATCACTTGCTTTGCTAGGAATGTGGTATTTCATGATCGGCGACTGGCCAATGAATATTGGTGGTAAGCCGAGCTTCTCACTTATTGAGAATATACCTTCTTTTATACCAGTTACTTTTGAGTTTACCGTATTGTGTGCTGCCCATGGTATGGCGATCACTTATATGATAAGAAATAAGACACTTCCTGGAATGCCAGCTGTCAATCCTGACCCAAGAACGACTGATGATAAGTTTGTAATGGAGATTGCAGATGTTGAGAACCCTGGAATGTCTACAGCAGAGATCGGAGAGATGCTGAAATCAGCAGGTGCTATTGAAATTAACGAAAAGCAATTAGCCTAAGAGATTATGAGATTGCAATTGAATATAATTGGGAATTTGTTGGCAGGAGTGCTCGTTGTGGCTGCTCTTACTGGTTGTATCAGAGATGAGCAAAGTCCTGGATACGAATACATGCCTGACATGTACCGTAGCCCAGCTGTTGAAGCCTATGTTGACTATGCCGAAGTAAGAGATACTATTCGTCCAGAAATGCATACAGTGATGTCTGCGCGCAAGCCAGTAGCTGGTACAGTGCCAATGACTGACAATGCGATTGACGACATGCCTTATACACTTCCAAATACGAATGAAGGGTATGAAAAGGCAGGTGAAGTATTAAAAACTCCATTCACAGAAACAGAAGAATTCATCGCTGAAGGACAAGAGATTTACATCAATTTCTGTCTTCACTGCCATGGTGAAGCGGGAGCTGGTGATGGTTTGGTTATCACAAATGGTGGTCACCCTGCACCACAAGCTTACGATGGTCCATTGAAGGATCTTCCAGAAGGTAAAATGTTTCACACGCTTACTTATGGAAAAGGAGCTATGGGATCACACGCTTCTCAGCTTACAAAGACTGAGCGATGGAAGGTTATTGCATACGTGAAGACGCTTCAGGGCAATGACGAGCCAGTAGCGGCAGAAGTAGAAGAAACTGAAATGGCAGAAACTGCTGAATGATAATTTGAAAAAGACTCGGAAATGAATTTCGTTTTCTCAAATAAGGCAAAAGTAATTTCGTACGTGTTGATCGCGATAGGTGTGATCTCAATTATCGCGGGATACTTCCTTGAATCGCACGAAACGCATCACGCAAGATGGTGGACTAACCTCATGATTAATGGTTTTTACTTTTTGGCCATTTCTCTTGGAGCGCTATTCTTCTACGCCCTTCACTTTGCAACTGAGACGGCTTGGGCTGTCATGCTGCGCCGCGTTATTGAAGCCGTATACTCGTTTATACCCGTTGCGGCAGTTGTATTGTTGGTAGTCTTCATTGGAGCCACAATGCACTGGAACCACATTTACCACTGGATGGATGACACAATCCTTCATGAATTTGTAGTTGAGTCGACTGTCGAGTCTGATCATCCAGTGTATTTTGATTCTGTAGAAGATGCCGAAGCGGCTGGACAGACTGTAATGGCTAACCCTGATTACGACCATATCATAGCAAACAAGAAGGCGTACCTAAACGTTCCGTTTTTCTGGATTCGTACATTGATTTACTTAGGAGTATTCATCTGGTTTGCGAGATGGTTTAGAAAGAGGTCGCTTCGCGAAGACGAAGAAGGCGGAACAGCCCTTCACTTCAAAGGATACAAGCGAGCTGCTGTGTACCTCGTGATTTTTGCTGTATTCTCATCTACGCTTTCATGGGATTGGATTATGTCCATCGACACGCACTGGTTTAGTACGCTCTTCGGGTGGTACGTATTCTCAGGAATGTGGGTGTCTGCAATGAACATTATTACAATCTTGACACTTTACCTTATTTCAAAGGGGTATTTGAAAGACATAAACAGCAGCCACTTGCACGATATGGGTAAATGGGTGTTTGCACTTAGCTTCCTTTGGAGCTATTTGTGGTTCTCTCAATTCCTATTGATTTGGTACTCTGATATTCCAGAGGAAGTAACGTATTTCATCACGCGTATTGAGCACTATAAAGTGCCATTCTTTGGAATGTTTATCATCAACTTCGCCATTCCGATGTTGTTGTTCATGTCGCGAGACGCCAAGAGAAACCCAGGATTCCTTATTTCGATTGGAACAATCATTTTTATTGGACACTTCATCGATACCTACATGTTGATTACACCGGGTACCATGTTTGAGCACTGGCACTTTGGATGGATGGAGATTGGATTCTTTTTAGGGTTCACAGGATTATTTATTAATCGAGTATTGACGGCACTTACGAAGGCTCCATTGCAGCCTCAGAAGTCGCCATACCTCGATGAAAGTTTACATCATAGCATTTAAGGAAGTAAAAGAACTAGATAGATATCATGGAGAAGTTGCTTTTGGTACTGGTAGTCGTTTTAGCTGTAATTGGGATAGCCCAGCTAGCTAAGGTTTACCAGCTCTCTTCAGAGTTAGGAAAGAAAAGGGAAGAAGATATTTCCCCGACATCCAATAAGGTTAACGGTAATCTGTTGGTCTTGTTTATGGTTGGACTTTTTGCCTTCTTTATTTGGCACTTAGTTAAGTACAACGGAGAAATGCTTCCCGTTGCTGCATCAGAACACGGAGTTAAGATTGACAGACTACTCAACTTTAACTGGGCTATCATTTTTACGGTCTTCTTCATCGTAAACTTCCTCTTGTTCTACTTCGCTAGAAAGTACCAGTACAACCCAAATAGAAAGGCATATTACCTGGCTCACAACAATACGCTCGAGCTAATTTGGACAGTTATTCCTTCGATCGTACTTGCCGTTATCATTATCTGGGGATTGAGAACCTGGAATCAGATTACTGAAGAGCCAGGCGAAGATGCCATTGTCATCGAGCTATACTCCAAGCAATTTGACTGGACTGCTAGATATGCTGGAGACGATAATAAACTAGGCTACGCTAACTTCACCATGATCACTGGGCAAAACCCGCTTGGAGTGATCACATCTGAAGGAATTGACGCGAAGCTAGAAGAGCTTTCTGACGAAATCACGAAGACTCGCTCCAGATTGGCAAACGAAATTCTTCCTGATTCAAAAGTTGAAGAGCTTGAAGACCGCATCGGAATGAGAGGCCGTCAAAAGGCACGAGTGATGAACTTCAAGAAGAGTGATAAAGATTTTGCAGTTGCTCATGACGATAAGATCGTAAAAGGAGAATTTCATATTCCGGTAAATAAGCCTGTTAATTTCCAGATCCGTTCACGAGATGTAATCCACAGTGCCTACATGCCGCACTTTAGAGCGCAAATGAACGCTGTACCTGGAATGAATACTCAATTCACATTCACTCCAACTATCACAACCGATAGTATGCGAATGGTTCTGGAAGATCCTAATTTCAATTACATCTTGCTTTGTAACAAGGTTTGTGGATCAGCTCACTTCAACATGCAAATGAATATTGTTGTTGAAAGCGAAGAAGATTACAAGAAGTGGTTATCCGAGCAAAAGACGTTCGTGGCTTCTGAAGAAGAAGAGGCGGAAGTAGTTGAAGAATCTGATCAGGAGGCCATGACCACTGAAGAGGAAATGAAATAATTGCTGAACAATAGTTGAAAGAAAAAATTATGTCTGCTACAGCTGAATCACACGAACACGCGCACGCACACCACCACGAGAAAGAGAGTTTCGTGTCGAAATATATCTTTTCGCAGGATCACAAGATGATCAGTAAGCAATTCTTGGTGACCGCGGTATTCATGGGGATTATCGCCATGATGCTTTCAATCTTCTTTAGATTGCAATTGGCGTGGCCTGGAGAGAGCTTTGAAATATTGAACTACTTCTTAGGTGACAAGTGGGCACCAGATGGAGTTCTCGATAGAAACATGTATCTATCGCTCGTGACCATTCACGGTACCATTATGGTATTCTTCGTATTGACGGGTGGTCTTTCGGGTACTTTTAGTAATCTCCTTATTCCGTTGCAGATTGGTGCACGAGATATGGCTTCGGGAATGTTGAACATGCTTTCCTACTGGTTCTTCTTCATTTCTAGCGTAATCATGGTTGCATCGCTTTTCGTTGAAACTGGAGCTGCAGGTGGTGGATGGACTATTTACCCGCCTTTGAGTGCATTGCCTCAAGCTATGCCATCTTCTGGATTGGGTATGACCCTTTGGTTGATCAGTATGGCAATCTTCATTGCATCGTCGCTACTGGGATCACTAAACTATATTGTTACCATTCTAAACCTTCGTACGAAGGGAATGAAAATGACTCGTCTTCCATTGACGATCTGGGCATTCTTCATTACGGCTATTCTCGGAGTATTGTCATTCCCGGTATTATTCGCAGCAGTATTGCTGTTGATCATGGACCGCTCAATGGGAACCAGCTTTTACTTGAGTGATATCTACATTGGAAGTGAAGCTCTTGATCCGGTAGGTGGAAGTCCAATTCTTTACGAACACCTTTTCTGGTTCCTCGGTCACCCTGAAGTATACATTGTACTTCTTCCTGCACTTGGAATTACATCTGAAATTATTGCTACGAACTCACGTAAACCAATCTTTGGTTACCGTGCGATGATCGGATCTATTCTTGCGATTGGATTCCTTTCATTTATCGTTTGGGGTCACCACATGTTCCTTTCGGGAATGAACCCATTCCTTGGTTCTGTATTCGTATTTACAACTTTGTTGATCGCCATTCCTTCTGCGGTTAAAGCCTTCAACTACATTACGACAATCTGGAAGGGTAATGTGATCTTCACTCCAGGAATGTTGTTCTCCATTGGACTCGTTTCTACCTTCGTAACAGGTGGTCTAACCGGAATTATCCTTGCCGATTCTGCCTTGGATATCACGATTCACGATACATACTTCGTAGTTGCCCACTTCCACATTGTAATGGGTCTATCGGCTATATTCGGGATGTTTGCAGGTGTTTACCACTGGTTCCCTAAAATGTTTGGCCGAATGATGAATACCAAACTCGGTTACGCACACTTCTGGCTTACCATCATTGGAGGATACGGGGTATTCTTTCCAATGCACTTTGTTGGGATGGCTGGTGCGCCAAGACGTTACTACCAGTACACTGACTACGCTATGTTTGACGGAGTAGCTGATCTAAACGTACTCATTACTGGATTTGCGATTATGGCAGCTGCCGCTCAAGGTATATTCTTGTTCAACTTTTTCTACTCTGCGTTCAAAGGTCAGATAGCCGTTCAGAATCCTTGGAAATCGAATACACTTGAATGGACTACACCAGTAGAGCATATTCACGGTAACTGGGAAGGTGCACTTCCAGAAGTTCACAGATGGCCTTACGATTATTCGAAAGATGGTTGGGATGAAGACTTCGTTCCGCAAACTGTTCCACTTCGAAGCGACGAAGAAGAACATTAATCTCAATTAAGAAATTGTGAAGCCCTCCGAAATTTCGGGGGGCTTTTTTATGGATGTAAATGTATCTTTGAGCTCATGGATGAAGAATTTGATCTAAGAGAATCTGCTGCTTTTTCAGACACTGAATTTGAACGTGCACTCCGACCAAAAAAGTTTTCGGACTTTTCTGGCCAGGAAAAGGTGCTGGATAATCTACAAGTATTTGTAGCTGCGGCAAAGAATCGACAAGAAGCGTTAGATCACGTGCTACTCCATGGACCTCCGGGTCTCGGTAAAACAACACTTGCCAACATTATCAGTCAAGAGCTGGGAGTGGGGTTTAGAGTTACATCCGGCCCTGTTCTCGATAAGCCTGGTGATCTGGCTGGATTGTTGACGAATCTCGAAGAAAACGACGTTCTCTTCATAGATGAGATCCATCGGCTTTCTCCAATTATTGAAGAATATTTGTACTCGGCAATGGAAGATTATAAAATTGATCTTGTTATTGACACAGGACCCAATGCAAGGACCGTAGAGATCAGTTTAAACCCCTTTACACTAATCGGTGCCACGACGCGTTCAGGATTGCTTACATCGCCTCTTAGGGCCCGTTTTGGAATTAATTCACGACTCTCTTACTATACTTCTGATATACTGGCTCGAATAGTACTGCGAAGTGCTCATATTCTCGACGTTCCAATTGAGAAGAATGCGGCTTTAGAAATCTCTCGTAGATCTCGAGGAACGCCCCGAATTGCCAATGCCTTGCTCAAGCGAGTGAGGGATTTTGCTCAGATAAAAGGGAATGGAACGATTGATTTGGAGATAGCCAACCACAGCCTAGAAGCGCTGGATGTTGATACCCACGGCTTGGATGAGATGGACAATAAGATTTTGGCCACCATCATTGACAAGTTTAAAGGTGGGCCAGTGGGGTTGGGAACTATTGCTACGGCCGTTGGCGAAGATGCAGGTACAATCGAAGAGGTATACGAGCCCTTTCTTATCCAAGAAGGATTTCTCATGAGAACTCAACGGGGAAGACAAGTTACCGAAGAAGCATATCGCCACCTGGGTCGTTCACCACGAACATCCCAAGACACCTTATTTTAGGGAATAAAAAAAGCGCTTCTTAAAAAGAAGCGCCTATGTTTGATTCAAATACTTCGATGATTAAGTCTCGATAAACGGTGCCGAAAGTAGCCAGACACCAAAGCTTCAATTGTACGTGTTCATGAGGTTTAATCCATCTAAGTGACTTCTTGAGTTCCTTCTTAAAGAGCTTTCTGTCAAAGCTGACTTTCTGAAGGATCTGCTTACTCATTTCCAACATAAACTTGCGGTTTCTTTGTTTGGGTTTCGTTCCTTGAATATACTAGATAAACGGCTACGATTGAAAATTGTTATCAACCGTTTCGATCTATTAACATTTTTTCTCGTCGAATCGAAAGCTCAGAAATCGCTCGTCAATTAATCGTGTAAATCAGGTAGACGCCGAGGCTTGTATTATATTGTCTGCCTATCAGCCAATTGACATCACTCTCTCCTTTCTTGCGTATTGGTAAGAGCGATTGATCAAGTCTGACCTCCGCTGAAAAAGATTTCGATAAATGGTATTGGGCACCAAGAATACCTGAAAACTCGATCGGATCGAATGGTGGATCACTATCGTATTCCCCATAAAGGTCTTCTTCCTTGCTACCAACCAGAACACCTATTGCAGGACCAACTAGGGCACTAAACTTCTCGGAAATGCGATAATTGAAATACAATGGTACCTGGATATAGGTCAAACTCATTTTGTACTTTTCTCGATCACCTGCTTCGGGGTTAGGGTCTCTTTTGCTTCCTTTTTGAACCAAGTTCATTTCAAATCCCAGCCTGTGTTTCCAGGCATCCATTTCCACGCCAATACCGGCCATAAGTCCGAGCTTATCAAAACCACCCAGTCCATCTCCCTGAACTTGGGTTCCAGACAAGCCTACATGGCCAAAAAAAGAAAAAGTTCCATCATTCTGCACTTGAGCGGCAGAACGAATGGAACTAATTGTCATCAAAAGGAGGAGTGTACTACTCCAATAAATGTGCTTCTTCAACTTGAACAACATTAAGTGACTGCTCATTGCTTGCATAAACGATTACTTCGCAATTATCGAGAACCCATTCTTCATTAATTTCGACAAGGAGTTCAAAAGCCAGAGCTTGATTTGTTTCTAAAGTTACATCACCTGTGAAAGCAGGAATACCAAAAGGTCCATAACCTGTGTATCGAAGCACGTGGTTGTGAACGTAGTCTAAGATTTCGCCACCGGGTGAATCTGAATTTTTTTGCGCTTCCTCAATGCCATCTTCGGTAATGGCCACATTTAGTAAATAGCTAATTGCAGATGTGATCAAAGGCTTGGCAATTAAGTGTATTGAAGCTTCAGTGGAATCTTCATTCAAGATAACATCTTCGATTTCAATATAAACTTCAGGATTGTTGGTAGAAAGCAAATTGTTTACACGTTGTTCCCACTGCGAAAATGGAATGGTGCTAGTCGATTCAGTTCCTTGCCTGTTAACTACTCCTGTTGGCAAACCAGCAATCTGATAGTGACTTACAAAGGCTTCACCCTCGGGCGTTCTAAAGTCCGTATGATATGGTTCGTTAGGATCATCAGTAAGAGGCGCAGCAAAGAAGTTGGTACAATGAACTCCAATGATCGTTAGTCTTTCTGGATGGTCCTCTTTGAGGTTTTGTGCTGTTACTGTGGCAGGAAGACAATTTGTACATCTAAACCCGGTAAAGTCTTCCAGCATTACTTTTGAACTGTAGTTTGAAACATTGCCTGAGAATTCAACGATACCTCTACCGATGTCTCCACCATTAAAATCTGGATCACAAAATCGTTCATCCTGATAAATGCAGTCAGTTTCCTTCGGATCGTTACAACCTGTGAATCCAACTGCAACCCCAATAATTATAAGACCAATTAATCTTTTCATTTTAATAGAATTTAGAAGCTACTCGTGATACTCACAGTAAGCCCATTTGACGCAGGAACTACCCTACATACTCCTCCAACACAAAATACCCCAGCACGTTGTCTTCCATAAGTTACACTAATTCTGCTTGAGTTCTTAATGTACCCAAGACTTGCAGAAGGGAAGTGGAATTTGTCTCCATCAGCATTTCCGTAGTTCCATTGATCTATTATCGTGAAGAACCAATGTGGAGATACGGTATACTCGATTACTCCAGCAACCCAGTCTTGTAGATGCTGATCAGTGAATAGAGCCTGTGCTTCAAAACGTACGTTGTTCTTTTTGTTGAACTTGATGTTTCCTTCAAAAACAAATAAATCAGCATAAACGGTACCCTTGGTTGGCACGTTTTGGTAATCGTATGCACCGAGAATCACATCATTGTTGTACACAAGGTGCTGATAGAATATACTTCCTTTAAACTTCTTCGAGATTTTACGGGTAAGTTTCGCATTAAAATCGGCGAAATAGACTTCATCACCTGGATCAAAAAGTGACATTTCAACTCCATTTCTCGAAGTACCGAGATCATCGAGTTCAGTCATATTTGGTGAGTTGATATGCGTGTAGCTCAACTCCAACTTCATACCGTATTTGCCACCCAGGAAAGACTTTCTTTTGAAGTTGTAGAATAGATCTGCTCTATAAGCTACTTCACCATTTGGTTGGGTCGCATAAGGATATAGTTGTGAAAGAAGGTATGTCTGAAGGACACTGGTAGCAGGTAGATAATTGATCCACGAGTCAAAGGCTCCTGCTTCTCTCTGGCTTTGGAAAGCCATGTTGGCAAGGGAAGATGCTGTTAGCGAGATACCAAACCCTCTTACCGAATAAGTCGCATTAAGATTGATTCCTTCTCCTTTTGCCCACAATCCTACACTGGGATCCAGCGAATCTGGAATGCTTACGATCTGCGAGTTCATTGAAGATGGATTCTCTCCGATCCAGGTATATTCTCCTGAAAATTGAAACCCTCCAATGTTGTATTTAGCTCTTGCAGATCCTGCACCTACATTTTCAGGGAAAGCATATCGCGAACTGAAGTTGTCCTGAAATTTGCTCACAAAGCTACCACCAATACTCAGTTGGCCAGGTATGTTGACGACAGAGTCTAGAAGGCTGGTCACGTCAAAGTCACCATTGATTCCTCGAACAATTCCTTGCCCCAGGTCTTCAGAAACGAATTGAGTTCCATTGTTGAAGTTGTACCGCTGTTTACCATATATAGCGGTCATCTCGGCCCATTTAAATGGCCGTGCTTTTACGCGAATACCATCGAGCATGTAATCCACTCCCAAACCTCGGTCTTCCCAGGTTCGCAAGATTTGACCATTACCAAATTGCTCGTAGAAATTACCAACGGTGATATCAAAAAGTTCATCGGAGTACTGTGCGAATCGGTATCCGATACCTGTTCCGCTCCAGCTTGCTCCAGCTGGATAACCAACAGGCGCAGGGAGATATGTTTCAAACCGCATTCCTGCAGTGAACTTTCCTTTTCTATAAAGGATGTTTCCAAAACCACTCAAGGCCATGTTTTGGTCTGGAACTACCGCGCTAATAGCGGTGTCTTCAACATAATACTGACCATCCAATTGGAAGTTTCCGGTGATGATGGCCTTGTTGTCATTATCCTGAGCAACAGATACTGTTGAAATGAAAGTGGTGCCGACAAAAAGCACCAACAGTCTTAATACTTTTACGTTCATCTATGATTTATTCGATCAATGAGAGAATCTGCTCATAGAGCTCGTCTTCATCACCTGGGCTGTAATTGTTGTGCTGCCAAACGATTTTACCGTTTCCATCTACCAAAAAGGTGTGAGGTACATTGTTTACACCCATTGCTCGCTTAAGGTCTTGATTGGTGTCTACATATACTTCGTAATCCCAAGCAGAACCATTCACATACGGAAGTACCCTGGCTTGGCTTCGGGCATCGTCAATCGAAATAGCTATAAGCTTAACCCCAGTTTCATCCTGCCAATCTGGATAAACCTCCGCAATTGTATTGAGTTCGCGTTTACACGGCGAACACCAAGTAGCCCAAAAGTTGATGATCATTGGTTTTCCATCATTAGAAAACTCAGAAGTGTTAACAGACTTTCCAGTCAAGTCTTTGACCACAACACTGGGAACAGGGTCTTGGGCAAAGGATTGAGTAGATGCGATTAAAAACAGGGCAAAAAGAATTGAAATTGGTTTCATTTTCAACAGGATTTAGAAAAAAATAACGTTCGAGGCTGAGCCCCGAACGTTATTTTAAAATTGTATATCAAATTAGTTCTTAAGAACGAATTTTGTTGTGATACTTTCGTCACCTACATTGATATTCATCAAGTAGATTCCGCTGTTCAAGTTTTCAACGTTAAGCTCTTGGATAGTCTGACCTGCAGACATTGTACCAAAGTCTACTGCTTCAACTTTCTTACCTACCATATCGTAGATATCGATAGATACTTTCTGAGCAGTCAACAACTCAAGTTGTACGTTAACCAATCCAGTTGCAGATGGGTTAGGGAACAAGTTGAATGAGTTTTCAGCTACTACATCTTCAATTGCACTTGCAACACTTGTAGCAGTGAATTTAGTAGACTCGCTGCTCCAGTTGTCAGCACCTCCACCAGAGATCAATACAGTTCCATCAGAAGATGTTACAGAGTAAGTTCCATCTGTTCCACCCCACTGTGCACTGTTAAGACCATCTCCATATGTGTCAAAGATTTCGAAACTGTAGCATCCAAGTGTTCCAAGTTGAACTTCTTCAGACACATTAGTGTTTGCCTGACCTGCGTAGTTTCCGCCTGAAGCAACTACTGCATCATTCTCATCTCTGAATTCCCAAGTTGTTTCTTCTGGGTAGTTGTCAGTCAAGATTTCTACTGTTACAAGAGTTGTAGACTCTTCACCAACTTCTGCTAGGAATTCGATCATATCGTTTCCTGTGTTCTCATCAGTTGCACCGTTAGGGTTAGCTAGTGTGATCATTACTACGTTGTCTCCATCGTCAGTGAAAGAGATATCACCTAGCTCTACCATTTCAGTTTCGTAGAATTCAAGTGATCCAGTCCATGCAACAGTACCTGTAGTTCCGTTGATGTCGTAATTGATGTCAAGAGATGTTAGTGTCTCAGAACCATTGTTTCTGATTTCGATCATTGGGTTTACAACGCTTTCACAAAGTACTCCTACATCAGCGTTACTAACTGGTGCAGCATCTACAGAATAAACTGCTTCAAATACCCCGTCGTCAGCCATAGCCGCTTGAAGAACTTCTTTTGTGTCGTTGTCTTGAATAAAGGCAACAACAGCTACTTCGTTCATGTCGTAAACTGTTGAAAGATCCCATGACTGAGTCGATGTTGCAGTTTCTCCTACAGTATAGTCACTAGCCATTGCCATTCCTGTTGGCGATGGAAGCATTTTCTTCATTACATGGTAGAAAGAAGTTTCTCCATTTGATCCAGGAGCTGAATCCCAGTTGATGTGCTTCTCGATAACAACTACGTGAAGAGCAAGGTTACCAGAAACATCTTGCGTACATGTAGCAGTTGCTTCGATGTTGATGCCATCAGGATTGTAGTCGTATACAATGTCAATGTCAAATGACGCAGGCACTGCATAAGCATCATCAATTACAGTTTGTGAGTATCCACCTGGAGCACCGTTGTACCACGCTGGGTCAAAACCATTCGTTGCTGCTGTAGGTGCTACTCCATCAATAATAGCTGTTGGAGCTCCCTCAATAGCTGGGTAATAAGGAATACGTGCGTCAACATCAGGAGTGTTGTCTTCATACATAGGGTCGAATCCTGGCCACCAAACCTGGTACATAATAGACACTACCTTATCAGAGTTATCTTCCAATAAAGTGTGGAAGGCTGGGTTTTGAGATGCACAAGGACCACAAGAAGCGTTCGTTGCTTCTTCAACAAGGACCATTCTTTGCGATTGTCCGAAGCTTAAGGATGCAAATCCTACAGCTGCCAAAAGAGTAAAGATTCTTTTCATATTAAATATTTAGTTAAGAAAGACTGAAGATATTTCCAGCCTGATGGCACCAAAAATAATGAGATACTCTTAGTAAACGTCGTTTTGACCAGGAAGAATTGAGTTAATATTAACTCTCAGGTTGGAGTTTCATGAACATGATGTGAAGCCCTAGACAGTTCTAGCTAGGAGATGTGATCCGAAATCACAGAGTCATTTTGCAAAAGAAGGGTGGTGGGGAACAAGTCGAATGTCAAATTTGTTCACCGAAAAAAGCTTTTGTTTACCTAGGAATTCATGAACTCTATGCATCTTATCAGATTAATCACCAGGCCAGAATCGATAAAGGCTTAACTCCTAGTATGTATATGGGATATGTAACGGAAATAAGAATTGGAATCCTAATGATTTTCTACTATGGTCAATATCTGATTTTGTACCTTTTAGCTGCTATCTTTGTTACGCAAGTAAAATTTAATCAATATGAAGAAACTGTACCTAATAGTGTTAGTATTTGCGAGTCAAATGGGGTTTGCGCAAATTTCAATTAACCCTGATGAAATATACGAAGACGGTATAACTGCCGCCATGTTCGAAGGCGTTGGATACGCTGATGTAACTAATGATTTCGATGAAGAGCTAAACCTAACTTGGGAAAGAACAATTGTTCAAATGACTGAAGGGTGGACTTCTGCTGTTTGTGACTTAGTACAATGTTATCTTACTCATGTTGGTACTCAGAGTTTTGACATTCTGCCAGGAGAGTCAGGGGATATGGATGTTCATGTTTACCCGAATGATATAGATGGAAACGCTATTATTCAGGTTGAAGTCTTCAAAACGGATGATCCAGACAATGCTGATTACCACGCGTCAGCGATGTATTACTTCAATCAGTCAACCGGAGTTGGAGAAAGACTTGACGAAGCAATTACTGTTTTTCCAAACCCAACGGTAAATTATTTTGAGATTGGTGCTCCAGAAAAAGTAGCGCTAATTGATATTTATTCTGTTGATGGGAAGCTAGTGCGAAGAGTTCAAACTGCTGGAAACAATCGTGTGGATGTATCTGACCTGAATACTGGGAACTACATACTCAGATTGATGGATTCTGAAGAGAACATTGTGTCTTCTAATATTCTTTCAAAGAATTAAGAAGTCCCTTTTAGGAGTTGAAGGCCAGTCAAGATGACTGGCCTTTTTTATTTGAATTTTCTGAGTATTTCTTCCAACTCTCCGAGTGCCTTTGTCGCCGTCTTTTGAATGTGGTGAAAGGGTTTTGTTGACCCAAATGAAACTGGGCTGGGATCTACAAGTACGATTGGGCACTCATCCTTTGTTATATAGGCGAGGCCCGCTGCTGGGTATACATTCAGTGACGTTCCAATCACCACTAATAGGTCTGCATCCCTTACAATAGGCTCAGCAGCTTCCATGGCAGGAACCATTTCACCAAACCATACAATATTAGGTCGCATTTGGTAACCCGAAGGACTTAAAAAGCCCAATTCTAATCCGTGTTCTGGCATGGGTTCGATGTGACTTGCGTCATATTCGCACCTGCATGTCGTAAGGCTTCCGTGAAGGTGTAAAATGTTTTTAGACCCGCCTCGCTCGTGAAGGTCATCTACGTTTTGAGTAATAACATGAATATCAAAATCTCTTTCTAATTCTGCTAGAAAGTGGTGCGCTTTGTTTGGTTCAACATTGCGAAGTTGGGCAAAGCGTTCGTTATAGAAATCCAGGACCAGTTGTGGGTTCTTTTTCCAGGCGTCCGGCGTAGCCACTTCTTCAATTCGGTATTTTTCCCAGAGCCCATCATGATCACGAAAAGTGCTCAATCCACTCTCAGCACTGATTCCCGAACCTGTTAAAATGGCAATCCTTTTTTTAGCCATAATTCATTCGATTTTAAGGATGCTATCCAAAAGTAGATTTTTACATTTAGGCCCCCTTAAAAAAAGGCAACTTTAGATTGAGAGCACATCGTACTTTTTGCGGATGTGGCAAATTCTATTTCATGATTGAATACATAAAAGGGCAGCTCGTTAACAGAACGCCTACATCTGGTGTGGTGGAAGTGCAAGGAATTGGGTATACCTTTCAAAACAGCCTTCACACATTCGAAGAACTGTCGCAGCAAAAAACAGTTCAGATTTTCATTCATACAGTAATCCGCGAAGACGCGCATACGATGTTTGGTTTTGCCAATGAGGTAGAGCGAACTATGTTCCGTCACTTGATCTCTGTTTCTGGTATTGGACCTTCGTCGGCTATGGCAGCCCTATCTAGTTATAGGCCAAAAGAGCTCCAAGATGCCATCGTGCAAGGTGATGTTGGTAGCTTAAAAAAGATCAAAGGAATAGGCGCAAAGTCTGCTGAGCGAATAATCGTAGATCTGCGGGATAAAATTGGTGTCGGGGAAATGAATTTTGATATTTTTGGCGGCCAAAGCAATACCTTGCGCGCCGAAGCGTTAAAGGCACTGGGAAATTTAGGTTTCGACCAGCGCAAAGCGCAAAAAGTGGTTGATAATATACTCTCAGAATCGGATGATTCTCTGAGTATTGAAGAATTAATAAAGCAAAGTTTAAAGAGCTTATAGCTCATTGGCTGGGATTTGAGTTTACGGTTTCGAAATAGCTGGCGGCTAGTCGTTGTAGCTGCCTTAGTGTTTTTGGTGTGGAATAGTGATGCGGGAAAACCATCATTAAACCCCAACGTGGTGAATTTGCCAGAATTCATCGTGCAACCCGTTGATTCCCCTGAAGTTGATCTACCCTTTCCAATAGAAGACGGCGTTAATCCATACGAACCAGGTAATGGTCGAATTAATCTGACCGACCCGAACAATGTTGAAAATGTTATTGAGTACGACCCTGAAACAGGGAAGTACTATTTCTACCAGCGCATTGGTGATATGATCGATTATCGTAACCCAACGGTTATGAATTTCGACGAGTACATGGCCTACATCAACCAAAAGTCTGTTAAGGAATATTGGGATCAAATGCGGGTGGATGATCAGGTGGCCAACGACGAATCATCAGGACCAGACCCCTTCCGTCCAAGCATTCAGATAAATAATAAAGCTTTTGACAGAATTTTTGGTGGAAATACAGTAGATATTCGACCTCAAGGTACAGCGGAGCTGACGTTTGGAGCGAATATTAATAAGAATGAAAACCCTCAGATTCCTGTCAATCAGCGAACGATTACAACATTCAATTTCGATCAAAGAATCCAATTGAATGTTGTTGGACATATCGGAGATAAACTGAAGTTGAGTACCAACTACAACACCGAAGCGACATTCGACTTTGAGAACCAAACCAAAATCGAGTACACCGGCTACGAAGATGAGATCATTCAGAAAATTGAAGCTGGTAACGTAAGTATGCCATTGAACAATTCTTTGATATCTGGATCTCAGAGTTTGTTTGGTATAAAAGCGGAACTGAAGTTTGGTCGTTTGACGGCAACAACATTATTCTCGCAAGAAAGAGGGCAGAAAAAAGAAATTAACGTTCAAGGGGGAGCACAAACTCAGGACTTCGAAATCTCTGTCGATAACTACGAAGCGAATAGGCACTACTTTTTGAGTGGTTACTTTAGAGCGAATTACGATAGAGCAATGCGCAATTTGCCAGTTGTAAACTCAGGTGTGCAGATCACGCGGATAGAAGTTTGGGTTGTGAACCAGACGGCCAACGTTGAAGATACTCGAAACGTAATCGGTTTCACAGACCTTGGGGAAGATGAAGACTACCAGAACCCGGCGAACAACTTGCCAATTGGTGACAACCCCCTGAACGACTTTCCGAACAACGGTCAGAACCAGTTGTACTCCATCGTTAATGGTGATCCACAAATCAGAGGGTTCTCGCAATCATCACAAGCTTTGGCCAACTTAGGGCTCATTAATGGACGCGACTTCGAACGATTGAGCAACGCTCGCCAGTTGAGCCCGAATGAGTATACCTTCAATGAAAGACTCGGGTTTATTTCGTTGAATCAGGCCTTGAATAATGCTGAAGTCTTGGCCGTTTCTTACCAGTACACCTTGAACGGAGCTACCTATCAGGTCGGGGATCTGTCAAATGACGGGTTTACCTCACCAGATGCACTCTACCTTAAGCTCCTGAAATCTACTGTAGTAGATGTTCAAAACCCCATGTGGGACTTGATGATGAAAAACGTTTATTCGTTGGGTGCTTACCAAGTGAACAGCCAGGAGTTTAGACTAAACGTTTGGTACAATGATCCACAAGAAGGAGTAGAGGTACCGGTAATTCCTGAGCCAGAAATTCAGGATACACCTCTTTTGCAGGTGTTTGAGCTCGATAAATTAGACCAGAATGGAAACTCTCAGGCAGATGGGCGATTTGACTTTGTGGATCAGGCTGCTACGGAAGGAGGTACCATCAATTCCCAAAATGGTAGGGTGTACTTCCCTGTCATAGAACCGTTTGGATCCCACTTGGAAGAAGTCTTATCTGATGCAGGTGTCTCAGATAGTCGGATAGAGGCGATAGCCTATCCGCAACTTTATGACTCGACTAAAGTTGTAGCTCAGCAAAACTTCTTATACCTCAACCGATTCTCGCTGAAAGGTAGCTACAGGTCGGCTTCGTCAGATGAAATTGCATTGAATGCCCTGAACATTCCGCAAGGTGCTGTTCAAGTTACTGCAGGTGGAGTAGCCCTTGTAGAAAACCAAGACTTTACAGTAGACTACAACCTCGGGCGTGTAAAAATCTTAAATACCGGTCTTCTTGAGTCTCAGACTCCGATAAAGATTACAGTTGAATCGAATACACTCTTTAGTATTCAAACGCGGCGTTTGATGGGTGCTCGCTTTGATTATAGATTTAACGACAACTTTGTGGTTGGGGGTACCATTATGAACTTGAATGAGCGGCCGCTTACCCAAAAGGTCAATATTGGTGATGAGCCAATGAACAACACGCTTTGGGGACTTGACGCGCACTACCAGGATGAATCTCGTTTGCTGACGGATGTGGTCGATGCACTTCCTTTTATTAGCACAAAAGAGAAGTCGACAATTGACGCAAGCGTTGAATTTGCTCACTTGATACCTGGTCACAATAAGGCCGTGGGGAAAAACGGTAATGCATACATCGACGATTTTGAAGGTACTGTGAGTTTGATTGACCTGAGAAACTTTGCATCTTGGGGTCTGGCATCTATACCGCAGTTTCAGCCAAACTTGTTTCCTGAAGCTAGTTTGACGGATGATCGTGTTCAAGGATACAACCGCGCTAAAATGGCTTGGTATGTACTTGACCCATTGTTCTTCAGAAATGACAATATTACGCCGGACAATATTAACCCTGACAGGCACTATCAGCGTGAAGTAACGGAGAACGAAGTATTTCCGGATAGGGAATTGCCAGCAGGTACACCAGCCAATATTGCTACCCTCGATTTGAGTTTTTTCCCTAATGAGAGAGGTCCGTATAACTATGACGCAGAAGGCTCAGCCTTTTCTGATGGTATAGACCCTGGTACTGGGGAACTCAATTCGCCTGAATCGAGATGGGGAGGTATTCAGCGAGCAATCAATACAACAGACTTTGAACAGACCAACGTCGAGTTTATCCAGTTTTGGATAATGGACCCCTACAATACAGATAACAGAAACTTTCTGGGTACCTCGGGTAACAACGACGGAAAGCTGATTGTAAACATTGGTAACGTCTCGGAAGATGTTCTCAAGGATGGACAAATGTCTTTCGAGAATGGGCTTCCGATAGATCCGGCTAACCCAAATGGTCTTTTAACAGATACAACAAATTGGGCACGTGTGCCTATTACCCAGAGTATCGTAAACGCTTTTGACAATACCACAAACTCTAACGCAACACAAGACGTCGGATTTGATGGTTTTAATGATCCAGGAGAACGTGCTTATTTCGATGAATTCTTGCAGAGAATAGCTGCTCTTCCCGGTGTTGACCCAGCTGTACTTGCAGCTGCAACAAGTGACCCGTCAACAGATAACTTCCATTACTACCGTGGCTCCGATTACGATAATCAGGGGCTTGACATCCTTGAGCGTTACAAACGGTTCAATGGATTTGAAGGAAACTCAATCACTACTCAAGATAGCCCTGAAGACTATCCAACTCAAGCTACCACACTTCCTACTACGGAGGATGTTAACCAAGATCTTACACTAGGGGAAGCAGAGTCCTACTTTCAGTATGAGATTGATATGCCTGACCCGCAGGGTGATCCGGGAAGTTGGCAAGTAGGAAACAACTACATCACCGATGTGGTAGATGGAATTGCTTCTGACGGTAGACAAGTAAAGTGGTATCAGTTTAAGATTCCTGTGCGAGAAGGAAGATCGGTGAATAATATTCAAGACTTAAGGTCGATTCGTTTTATGCGTCTTGTTACCACCGGATTTGAGACGCCAGTTGTATTGCGTTTCGCTCGTCTGGAATTGATCAGAGGAGAGTGGAGACGTTATGCGGAGTCACTTCGTGAAGGGGAGTTCATTCCAGGAGGACCGGGAGAAACGGAATTTGATATTCTGGCAGTCAACATCGAAGAGAATAGTCAGCGTGTACCGCTTAATTATGTTACTCCACCGGGAATTTCTCGCGAAATTGATGCAGGAACGGCAAACCTGAGAAGCTTGAATGAGCAGTCTCTCGTTCTGCGTGTTAGAAACCTGGGCGATGGAGATGCCCGCGCAGCATTTAGAGCGTTAAACATCGACATGCGGCAGTACGGTAATCTCGAAATGTTTATTCACGGAGAGTCTCTCGATCTCAACAATCTGATATCTTTTGCCGATGTAACCGTGTTTGTTCGTCTAGGGTCTGATTTTGATCAAAACTTCTATGAGTATGAAATCCCTGTCATACCCACAGATTTGAACGCCTCGAGTACGCCTGATAATATTTGGCCCGAAGGCAACAATATGAAGATTGAGTTCGATAAGTTGCAAAGCGCTAAAAACAGAAGGAACCAATCGGGATACCCTGATAATCAGGTGTATCATGAATCAGACGGTGACAGGCGAATACGTATAAAAGGTAACCCCGTGCTGAGTTCTGTACGCACCATAATGATCGGTGTGAGAAACCCGAACTCAAATGGAAACCCAACGAGTGGAAACATTTGGGTTCCTGATGATGGGTTGGCTGAAAGTGCAGAGATTTGGGTGAATGAGCTGAGGTTGACTGACTTCAATAAAGAAGGTGGTTGGGCAGCCGTTGCGAGAATGAATGCACAACTTGCCGACTTTGGTACACTCTCTCTTGCTGGTAATATCAGTACACCAAACTTTGGGTCTCTTGAAAGTAGAGTTTCTGAGAGACCGCAGGAACAAACGATGGGTTATGATGCGAGTTCGAATTTAAACTTAGGAAAATTCCTTCCAGAAGAGAGCGGTGTAAAGATCCCGATGTATATAGGGCAAGCAGAGCAGGTTGTTATACCAAAGTTTGACCCTCTTGCTCCAGACCTCGAGCTAGAAGAAGTTTCGGAAGGATTGAGCAGAGATGAAAAGAAAGAGCTTCGTAAAAGATCGCAGACCTACACCAAACGACGTAGCATCAACTTCACCAATGTCCGCAAAGAGCGAACCAATCCGGACAAGAAGCCGAAAGTTTACGATGTTGAAAACCTGAATGCGACGTTTGCTTATAGTGACCGACACTACTACGATGTTAACACCGCCTTCGACAGTCAACGGCAATATCGCTTTGGAATTGGATACAACTTTAACGCCAAGCCAAAGAATTACAAGCCTTTCGCGACGAGTAAGTTTCTGCGTAAATCGGATTACTTTGCTTTAATAAGAGACTTCAACTTTACCCTTCTTCCAAAGAACCTTTCATTCCGTTCGGAAATTAACCGAATGTACAATGAGCAACAGTTCCAGAATAGTAGTGACGTTTTCGAATTCGAACAACCAATATTATTCACAAAGACATTTAACTGGACTCGTACTTACGATGTGCAGCACGATCTTACCAAGTCTATCCGTTTGACATACAGTGCCAATAATCTCTCTTTTATTGAAGAAGGCTATGGCCGTGTTGATCGGGACGACAGATCCTCATATAGAGCTCATCGAGATACCATCTGGGAGAGCATCATGAAATTTGGGGAGAATGTGAATTTCAACCAGGCCGTTTCTGCGAACTACAAAGTTCCTATTGACAAGATTCCAGCTTTAGATTGGGTGAGCACAGACTTGAGATATACGGGAAGTTATAACTGGCAAAGGGCCCCATTTAGCCAGGATACACTTGGAAACACTATCCAGAATGCGCGAACCATGTCTATCAATGGACAGCTGAACCTGATTACCCTTTACAATAAGATCGGTTACTTCAAAGAAGTGAACCAAAAGTTCCAGCGAATGAGCCGATCGAGTGGGAGAAGCTTGACGCAGGACAAGGGTAAAGGCAAAGATGATGACGACGATCAGGATGCCGTTAAAAAAGAAGACGACAAGAATCGAATTAGAGCTGTGGATTATTTCGCTAAGCTATTAATGAGCTTCAAGAATTTGAGCGTAGTATACACGCAAAACGAAGGGACAATGCTACCGGGTTACAACCAGGGAAGCAATATCCTGGGGATGAATCCCGGATTTACAGCACCGGGATTTGGTTTTGTAATGGGTCACCAATACGATAGCTTTAATCAGCAAGCGGCCTTAAACGGGTGGTTGGTAGATAACCCATATATCAACCAGCAATACATGACCACCTATACGGAAGACTTCAACATCCGGTTGAACCTTGAGCCACTTCCAAACTTTAGGATAGAATTGAATGCCCTCAGAAGCAAGAGCTTGAATGATGGGTCGTTCTTCCGATTCAACGACGACTTGCAGCAGTATCTTGAAGAGAGCCGATTTGAATCGGGAAGCTTTAGCATTTCTATGCTTGCTTGGAATACCATCTGGGAGCAGGATGTAGATAATGTGAGCCCGGTATTTGAACAGTTCAAAGACTACCGAAGCGAAATCTCGAATAGGTTGGCAGAGGAAACAGGATATAGCGACGTGAATTCAGGTGTTGATGGGGTATACGCTGATGGTTTCGGTCCAAACTCTCAGTCAGTTATCATACCTGCATTTGTAGCGGCCTATTCTGGACAAGACCCCAGTGAAGTTCACTTAAATATCGATGATTACACGATTTGGGATGCGATGAAGAACCCCAACTGGTCGGCAAATTACGACGGGCTGACGAAGTTCAAATTCTTTAGAAAGTTTGCTCGAAACATCACCCTTGCCCACGCATATCGATCGACGTTTAGTGTCAACAACTTCACAACAAACCTAAATGCAGGCCGTGATGTAAATGGAGCTCCGAATAGGGATAATTCAGAAGAGCAAAACTTTATTGCTGAAAGACAGATTAATACCATCACCATTTCAGAGCAGTTGAGTCCGCTTATTCGAGTAGATATTACCTGGAATAACGCTTTGATCACCAATTTCGAGATCAATAAGAACAGGACTCTTGCCTTCAGTACAACAAACTTCCAGCTTACTGAAAATAGAAGTGATGAGATCGTAATGGGACTAGGATATCGCTTCCCTAATGTTGGAATCAAGATTGGTGGTAAGACGCGTAAGTCTGACCTTAACGTGCGAGCTGACTTGAGTATTAGAGATACTGAAGTAATCGCCCGACGTACTGATGAAGGTACTAACCAGATCACATCAGGTCAAAACTTGATTTCGATCAAGACAGCAATCGACTACGTTATTTCAGATAGATTAAATATCAGGGCTTTCTATGATCATCAGATCAATAAGCCAAAAGTTTCTATCTCATTCCCTACATCCAATATAAATACTGGTATATCTTTGCGCTTTACTCTAACACAATAAAGCTTAAACCTGAACACATATGAACATCCCAGCAGAGCTTAAGTATACAAAAGACCACGAGTGGGTTAAAATAGAAGGAAACGTTGCAACCATAGGAATTACAGACTATGCTCAAGGCGAGCTTGGGGACATCGTTTTTGTGGAAATAGAAACAGAAGGTGAGGAGCTGGAAAGCGGTGAAGTATTCGGTACGATTGAAGCCGTAAAAACAGTTTCCGATTTGTTTATGCCTATCGCAGGAAAAGTAATTGAGTTCAATGAAGAGCTCGAATCTTCTCCAGAAGGAGTAAATGAAGATCCTTACGGAAAGGGTTGGATGATCAAGATTGAATTTGGTGATGACGCCGATCTTTCTGAGCTGCTCGATGCATCAGCATACGAATCGGTAATTGGGTAATAGCCTATCCGAATGATACGACAATACTGGGCGGCTCTCTTATGGGCCGCCTTTATTCTTTTTATCTGTGGCATCCCTGTCACGCACATCCCTAAAGTCGATTTTTGGGAGATCAATATCGAAGACAAAATCGCTCACATAGGCGTGTTTTTTGTTTTGGGCGTGGCTATTGTTTGGGGCTACTCGAAAGATTCACCGAACTATTCTCTCAGAGCCATGCTTTGGATTATTATCTTGGGTATTCTCTACGGTGGATTAACCGAATTATTGCAGGGAACGGTCTTCCCTACTAGGTTTCCAAGCTTTGGAGACCTAGTCGCCGACACCATAGGGGCTGTTTTCGGCACAGTGTTTGCCTTTTTCTTTTTCAAGAAACGAAGTCCTCACCAATCACAATAGCGCGCATGTGAGAGGGCTTATAACCCAATTCACATGAAAGCGAAAAAAAGTAAACAAGCAAACTTGGAGCGGTTGCGCGTTCCCTTTATTCTCATGGGGCTAGCCTTCTCGGCTGCCCTTGTTCTCACAGCCTTTGAGTGGAGAACATTCGAACAAGACGAACTGGCTCTCGACGATGGTCTGGTTCTAAGTACTGAGCTAGAAGATGAACCTATTTTCACAGCCGTTGCCATGAAAAAACCAACCAAGCCCAAACCTCGGGTGATGAAGCCGGTTGTTGATGATTATATTGCTGTAGACGATGATCAAAGAATAGACATTCCACTTGATCTTCCCATTTTTGATGATGAAGATGAGCCTGTACTGGAAGAGATTAATTTTAGTCGAGAAACGGTAGTTGAGGAGAAGATTTTCACCATTGTTGAAGATATGCCGGAGTTTCCTGGAGGAGAAGAAGCGCTGGTCAAGTTTTTATCTCAGAACACAAAATACCCTGAAATGGCTAAAGATGCAGGTATTGAAGGACCAGTAAAGGTTACGTTCATTATAGATGAAGAAGGCAATATTAGTGACATTACTGCTGAGTCGAGACAAGAAGGCGGTTTGAAAGAAGAGTCTATCAGAGTAGTAGAAATGATGCCGAAATGGACTCCAGGAAAGCAAAGGGGCAAACCTGTAAAGGTGATGTTTACACTTCCATTTACTTTCAAATTGAACTAGAAATTAACACTTTTAGGCACGGTACTTGCCTTTAATCAAATCAAAGGTCACAATTAACGATCTTGTCATTTAACTTTTTTATTTTCGCCGTTACGGTACAAAAAACTGAACCATGGAACCAAAAAAGAGTCCAGAAGCCAACTTAGAAAGCAAGCGAATTCCATTGATTATTATGGGGCTTTTGTTTTCGACGGCTTTCGTCTTAGTCGCTTTTGAATGGAAAGCGTATGAAAAAGAAGTACAGAGCTTAGGTTCGTTGTCGCAGGATATGATGGAAGAAGAGATCATTCCGATGTCGCAGCAGCAACCACCGCCCCCACCACCTCCACCTGCCCCTACTACAGTCATCGAGATTGTAGAGGATGAAAAGGAAATCGAAGAAGAGCTTATCATCGAAGACCTTGAGGTAGATGAAGAAACGGAGATCGAGATCATCGAAGAAGTTGAAGAAGAAGTGGTAGAAGAAGAGATCTTCACGATTGTTGAGCAGATGCCAACCTTTCCTGGTGGTGAAGCTGAGCTGATGAAATACCTCGGTAAAAACACAAAATATCCAGCTATCGCCAAAGATGCCGGAATTCAGGGAACTGTTTTCGTAACCTTTGTTGTGGATACCGATGGAAAAGTAAAGGATGTTCGCGTACTGAGATCGATCGGTGGTGGATGTGATGAAGAAGCTATTCGAGTAGTAGAGAATATGCCGGACTGGACCCCAGGTCGCCAGCGTGGTAAAAACGTAAAAGTGCAATACAACTTGCCAATACGCTTTACGCTTCGATAAGAGGAGTCTAAAACGAAATACAAAAAGCCCCGACGAAATTAGATCGTCGGGGTTTTTTTATTCCTGCCGATGCGTTTGTACTATATTTGAGTCAGACTAAACTCGCTCGTATTGTTAGAACATTTTAAGCCAGTAGATCAAACGGGTATCGAAGAAAGGTGTGCTCGAATTCGTACGCGAAGCATAAAGAAGGGAGCCAAGATTGATGGGCTCAAGATGGCCCTTGGCATGATTGACCTGACCACCCTTGAGGGGAAGGATACGCCAGGAAAAGTGACTCAGCTTTGTTACAAGGCTATCCACCTTCACGACGAATTGCCCAATTTGCCCAACGTTGCAGCTGTTTGCGTCTACCCGACCTTCGTCAAGCAAGCTGTTGGCCTATTAAAAGGAACAGGAGTGAAAGTAGCTTCTGTTGCTACGGGGTTTCCCGCAGGACAAACCAGCCGAGAAGTGAAACTCGCCGATGTGAAAATAGCCGTGGGTGACGGAGCGGATGAAGTGGATATGGTCATATCAAGAGGGGAGTTCTTAAAGGGAAATTATCAATTCGTTTTTGATGAAATAGCTGCTATTAAAGAAGCCTGTGGTGATGCCCGGCTCAAGGTAATCCTTGAAACAGGAGAGCTCGGAACACTCGACAACGTTTCTAAGGCTAGCCATATAGCTATTCAAGCAGGCGCAGATTTTATCAAAACATCCACAGGAAAGATAAAGCCAGCGGCCACAATGGAAGTGACACTCGTGATGCTTGAAGTTATCCGCGATCACTTTTTTGAGACGGGTAGAATGGTGGGGATGAAACCCGCGGGAGGTATCTCCAATGCCAAACTGGCTCTTCATTATCTGGTGATGGTGAAGGAGATATTGGGCGATAAATGGCTCGACAACCATTGGTTTAGATTCGGTGCGAGTTCGCTGGCCAATGATCTTATTTTACAGCTTTTGAAGCAGGAAACAGGAGTGTATCAATCAGCAAATTATATTGCCTTAGACTAGTTATGGGAAATCAAAAGAACTGGAATTGGGATCCGGCACCTGAGAGTATCGATCACATCAATATAAAAGAGAAGTATCAGCTATTTATAGGTGGACGTTTCGTAAAGCCATCAAAGGGCAAGTATTTCGAAACGGTAAATCCTGCCAATGAAAAGGTCCTATCAGAAGTAGCACTTGCTGATACTAACGATGTTGATAAAGCGGTCAAGGCAGCTCGAAAGGCATACGAGAATGTTTGGTCTAAGATGTCGGGAGCCGAACGCGGAAAGTACATTTTCAGACTGGCCAGGTTGATTCAAGAACGCGCTCGCGAGTTTGCCGTTATTGAGTCACTAGATGGGGGGAAACCAATTCGAGAGTCCAGAGATATAGATATTCCGCTCGTTTCAGCCCATTTTTTCTATCATGCAGGCTGGGCTGATAAGCTCGAATACGCTTTCCCAAATAAAAAGCCTGCTCCCGTAGGAGTAGTTGGACAGATTATTCCATGGAACTTTCCCCTTCTCATGGCTGCATGGAAAATAGCACCAGCACTAGCTTGTGGAAATACGGTGGTTTTAAAACCAGCCGAATCAACGCCGCTCACAGCTCTTAAGCTAGCTGAAGTCATTAAAGATGCCGGCTTGCCAGAAGGCGTTGTCAATATAGTGACAGGCGATGGCACTACCGGCGAGGCGATAGTCAACCACCCGGGAATCGACAAGATCGCCTTTACTGGAAGCACTGAAGTTGGCAAAAAGATTATGCGAGCTACGGCGGGAACCGAAAAGAAATTGACGCTCGAGCTCGGCGGAAAAGCGGCAAATATCGTATTCGAAGATGCCGCGCTTGATCAAGCCGTTGATGGAATAGTAGAAGGAATATACTTCAATCAAGGCCATGTCTGTTGTGCCGGGTCTCGGCTCTTTGTGCAAGAAGGTGTTGCCGACAAGCTGTTTCGGAAACTGAAGCATCGAATAAACCAACTCATTGTAGGCGACCCTCTCGATAAGAACACAGACATTGGAGCCATCAACTCCAAGGGCCAGTTGAAAACGATACAGGCCTATATCGCACAAGGAAAAAAGGAAGGACTCGAAATGTTCCAGCCCGAAATTGCCCTTCCTAAAAAAGGGTATTGGTGTGCTCCAACCTTGTTTTTTGATGTGGCTCAGAGCAGTGTGCTCGCCAAGGAAGAAATCTTTGGCCCTGTACTCGCCATTCAGACTTTTAGAACGGTGGATGAAGTAATTGCAAAGGCTAACAACACGCCTTATGGCCTTTCAGCCGGAGTCTGGACAGATAAAGGATCCAAGGTGTTTAACCTGACATCTCAGCTCAAGGCTGGAGTGGTTTGGGCCAACACGTACAACAAATTTGACCCGACATCGCCATTTGGTGGATATAAAGAGTCTGGATTCGGAAGGGAAGGAGGCGTTCACGGCCTGGAAGCATATCTAAATTTGAACTGAGAAGATGGAAGTAATGAAGACTTATAAAATGTTCATTGGTGGTGCTTTTCCGCGCACAGAGAGTGGCCGATACTACGAGCTGAAGAATGCGAAGGGAGAATTTGTCGCCAATATTTGCCGTGGATCCCGTAAGGATTTTAGAAATGCCGTGGTGACTGCTCGAAGCGCTCAGAAATCATGGGCGGGAAAGTCGGCGTACAACCGCTCCCAGATTGTTTATCGCATCGCCGAAATCATGCAGCAGCGCAAGAGCCAGTTTGTAGATGAGTTGACAAGGCTAGGGTATACCACCACCAAAGCCAATAAGGAGTTTGATGCAGCAATTGATCTCCTGGTATACTACGCTGGGTGGTGCGATAAGTACGTTCAGGTGAGCAGCGCTGTTAATCCAGTGGCTAGTTCCCATTTCAATTTTTCTATTCCCGAACCTACCGGAGTTGTTGCAGTGATAGCGCATCAAGATGGACCACTAGTCGGTTTGCTGCAGGCTATTATCCCTGCTATTGCTGGTGGAAATACAGTCGTTGTTCTCGCTTCAGAGACCTATGCTGTTTCTGCCGTGAGTTTTGCTGAAGTTCTGGCAACATCTGATGTGCCAGGCGGCGTAGTCAATATCCTAACGGGTTTCGCGAATGAGTTATCGCCTATCATGGCTTCTCATATGGATGTGAATGCGCTCGTGGCTTTTTGCCTAGAAAAACCTATGATCAAGTCAATAGCTGAAGCTTGTGCAGATAGTGTGAAGCGCTTTAGGAATCACCCCGATATTCCGACCAAAGGCAGTCTGGACCTGATCATGGAGCTTCAGGAAATCAAAACAACTTGGCACCCCATTGAAAAAATATCGAGTTCCGGTTCGGCTTATTAGTGGAACTCTTCATCTTATCTTATACTTTTGCAAAAACTTCGCTGAATGTCAAAAAAAGTCGCCCTAATAACTGGAATCACCGGACAAGATGGGGCTTACCTATCAGAATTACTACTGAGCAAAGGATATGAAGTGCACGGAATTAAGCGCCGTAGCTCTTTGTTCAACACCGACAGAATCGATCACCTTTACCAGGACCAACACGAAGAAAAAGTGAATCTGTTTCTTCACTACGGTGATTTGACCGATTCGACCAACATTATACGCATCATTCAGGAAGTAAAGCCAGATGAGATTTATAATCTTGCGGCGATGTCTCATGTTCACGTTTCGTTCGACACACCAGAGTACACGGCAAACGTTGATGCAATGGGTACGCTCAGAATCCTGGAGGCCATCCGTATCTTGAATATGGAGAAGGAAGTAAAGATTTATCAAGCTTCTACCAGTGAGCTCTACGGAAAAGTGCAGGAAGTGCCCCAGTCGGAGACAACGCCATTTTATCCGAGAAGCCCTTACGGAGTAGCAAAGATCTACGCATACTGGATCACGAGAAACTATCGGGAAGCATACGGTATTTTCGCTTCAAACGGGATTCTTTTCAACCACGAAAGTCCATTGCGTGGCGAAACATTCGTGACGCGAAAAATAACCCGCGCCGTAGCCCGAATCAAACTTGGCCTTCAGGACAAGGTGTACATGGGTAACATCGATGCAAAAAGAGATTGGGGTCACGCCAAAGACTATGTAGAAGGAATGTGGCGCATTTTGCAGCACGATGAACCGGACGACTTTGTTCTGGCAACAGGAGTGACTAACACCGTGCGCTATTTTATCGAAAGAGCTTTTTCTGAAGTGGATATCGAGATAGAGTGGAAAGGAGAAGCTGAGAATGAAAAGGGAATCAACAAAGCGAATGGCAAAGTAGTCGTGGAAGTTGATCCAAAATACTACCGACCAACCGAAGTAGATCTGCTAATCGGTGATCCTTCAAAAGCTAAGGAAAAGCTCGGTTGGGAGCACACCTACAAACTCGATGAGTTGATCGCCGAAATGGTAGCCGCCGACATGAAATTATTCAAGCGCGACAAGTACCTGCTAGAAGGTGGGCACAAAGTCATGAACTACAACGAGTAAGTCGTGGAGAAATCGAGTAGAATATTTGTAGCAGGACATCGCGGCATGGTGGGTAGCGCCATAGTCAGAGCGCTGAAGGCCGATGGTTATGAAAATATCATTACCCGACGATCATCAGAACTCGACTTGAGAGACCAACGAGCAGTTCGCGAATTTTTTGAAACAGAGAAGCCAACCCATGTATTTCTTGCTGCAGCTAAGGTGGGGGGAATTCACGCGAACAACGTGTACCGCGGCGAATTTCTGTATGACAACTTGATGATCGAAGCCAATGTGATTCACGCTGCGCACGATTTTAAAGTCGAGAAATTACTCTTTCTGGGGTCTTCTTGCATCTACCCCAAGATGGCAGAACAGCCACTCCGTGAAGATGCTTTGCTAACTGGTCTGCTAGAACCTACCAATGAGCCTTATGCCATTGCAAAGATTGCTGGGATCAAGCTATGTGAAGCATATAGGGATCAATACGGCGACAAGTTTATCTCGGCCATGCCGACCAATCTCTATGGGCCAAACGATAATTACGACTTAAATAATTCGCACGTCCTTCCAGCCTTACTTCGCAAATTTCACGAAGCGAAGGAACGCGGAGACAATCAAGTTGAAATCTGGGGTTCTGGAAAACCTATGCGCGAGTTTTTGCATGTGGATGACCTCGCCCAAGCCTGTCTATTCTTGATGAATTCGTATGACCAAAAGCAGTTCGTCAATATTGGAACAGGTGAAGACGTGACCATCAGTGAGCTGGCATCTACTATCAAAGCCATTGTAGGCTTTGAAGGTGATTTGGTTTACGATTCATCAAAACCAGACGGTACGCCACGAAAGCTCATGGATGTCTCGAGAATTCATACATTGGGCTGGAAACATACCATTGAACTAGAAGATGGTATTCGTGAAGTTTATAAAGAATATCGAGATCAAGCGTCAAAAGTGGAGTCCTAAAGCGCGATGCCAACGGTTGGCCTTGGCTTTTATGCTTTGTCCTTTCTGGCTCCTGGCTCAGGATTATTACCTTCCTTTCAATAATCTCTCCGACATTCGAATAGAGCGGAGTGGAGTCTATGAGCAACCAGGGGTTCACGGTGGTATAAAGCCTGTGTATAGCGTGGGAACCGACGTCAGCAGCGTGAGTGGCCTGGGTCCAGATACGGCCAAGTATTACTACACTGTTGTAGAGAAGATATTCTCCGAACACCTCATAGAGTTAGATAAAGGTGGCCTGAAGCTCAATTCTGATTTCATTTTCGATTTTGGCTACGGTCGAGAAATAGAGACTTTCAATGATGATGGCGGCCATCTCTTTGTAAATACGCGTGGCTTTGCCATTTCGGGGCAAGTTGGAGAGAAGGTTTTTTTCTACACCGACCTAAGAGAAAATCAAGCCAGGCTTCCTTCCTACCTCGATGCCTTCGTTGATTCGCTCGAAGTGGTTCCTGGTAATGGTCGAATTAAACCTTTTAAGGACACAGGATACGATTTCAACATGGCTAATGGCTATGTGGGTATTAATGCTGCTGAATGGCTCCAAATTCAATTTGGACACCACAAAAGCTTTATTGGACATGGGTATCGCTCAGTGCTCTTAAGCGACAATTCATTCAATATGCCATTCGCGGGCTACACCATCAATCTTTTTGAGAATAAGCTCAAGTACACCTACCAGATTAATTTACTTCAAAACCTTGAAAGGCTTCCTGTTGGTGAAGCTCCAGAAGCCTTGTTCAAGCGGAAATACATGAGTTTTAATTACCTGAGTTGGGAGCCTTTTGAGAAACTTGAGCTGGGGCTCTTTGAATCCATAGTTTGGAAACAGTTTGACGATAGCACGGGTACAGAGCCTTTTCAATATCAATCTTTGAACCCCATACCGATTCTTAATTCTGCTATTTTGGGCTTAGACGATCCAGACAATAATGCCCTCGTAGGGCTGAACATTGGTTATCGTCCTACCAAGTGGTTGAAGCTTTATGGGCAGGCTATGCTCGACGATTTGGATGGAGAGCGCTATGGTTATCAGGTGGGAACCAAGTTCATTGAGGCTCTTCCGAGAATCGACATCCAATTGGAGTACAACGCTGTATCAGAAGGAGCCTATGCTTCATCAAACGCGCTGCAAGGCTATACTCATTTCAACCAACCGCTAGCGCACCCACTAGGGGCGGGATTTGAAGAAGTGCAAGCCGTTGCCACTTACATGCACAAGCGTTGGTATGGACAGGCTCGATTGGCTTATTCCACGTATGCAGATAGGGGTCGTGATCCTTTATCACCTGCTGACATAGATCAAGTTTATGATTTGGAGACTGTCTTTTTCCAGGACTATCAATGTGCTTACATTTTTAATCCTACGACTAATATGCAGCTCTATGCCGGTATGACATCCAGAACAGCTGATTATCGGGAATACAACACTGATAATTTGTTCTGGTATTTTGGATTTAGAACCCGTTTGGCGAATGTGTACCGCGATTTTTGATATTTGTAGTTTAAAGCTGATAACGTGAAGGAGATCATACTCGGATTCATTACTTCTTTTTTTGTTGTCTTGTTGGCGACCCCTTCGCTTATCAAGGTGGCTAAGATGAAGCATTTGGTCGATGAACCGTCAGAGGACCGCAAGACCCACAAAACGAGTGTCCCGACTATCGGTGGAATCATTCTCTTCGCGGCTAGTGTCTTTGCCTACGCCTTGTGGTTTCCTTCAGATAACATGTCCTATTTCGGGAGTTTGGTCGAGTTTTCGGAATCCGTTAAGGAGTTTAAGTTTCTCATAGCAGCGGCTATTCTCATCTTCTTTATGGGGGTGAAGGACGATATTATAGGTGTAGCACCGGTTAAAAAATTGGTTAGCCACATCATTGTTGGGTTTATCCTTGTGGTAATGTCCGACATCCGGATAACGGGGATGCATGGTGTTTTCGATTTGTACGAATTGCCTTATTGGGCCAGCGTTTTGTTATCGGTGTTTACTTATATCGTGGTGGTGAATGCTTTCAACTTGATTGACGGTAGTGATGGATTGGCAGCGGGAATTGGACTAATCACTTCCTGCTTTTTAGGAATTTGGTTTTATACATCCTATCAATACGATATGAGTTTGTTAGCCTTTGTGCTAGCTGGTTCCCTGAGCGCTTTCCTAGTCTTCAATTTCAATCCTGCTCGGATCTTTATGGGTGATTCGGGCTCATTATTTATTGGGGCGTTCACTTTCGTGATGGCTATCAAGTGTATTGAAACAGATACTAAGATAGTACCAACCATAGTCGATGGCATCTCAGCGCCAGTATACGCGATGGCGGTTCTGGCTTATCCACTCATTGATACTCTGCGCGTATTTTCTATTCGCATTGTAAATGGGCTCTCACCGTTTGCAGCAGATCGAAATCACATTCACCACAAGCTTATCGACAAGGGATATAGCCACGCACAAACCGCTTTGATTTTATACGCTGTTTCGATCTCTTTGCCACTCATTAGTCTGTGCTTTGCAGGAATATCACCAACTATTACATTCTTTGCGATGTTCGCTTTGAGTTGGTTAGTTGTTCATGTTGTCTTTCTCTTTAGGATGAAAAAAACCAGTTCAATTGCGTCGGCTACTGAATAAGCTTCTTCTCGTCTTTTTCTGTGGTGCAGCCGCATCATCACTTGCCCAATCAGGACATTATTGGGAGAATGATCTCCTCCGAATGGAAATGGAGCGTAAAATGGTGGCGGATGGCAAGGCTGATCACTTGGCTGTACGGCCCTGGGCGCTTCGCGATTTGCCCCAACTCGAATCAGACTCGGCCTTGGTGCTGCCGGGCTGGGGGAAAGGGTTTTGGAGACCTGCCGATTCAGATGCTGTCGAATTTAGCTTCATGCCCTTAGTCGATTTGGGTGTAGGCTATATGAATGATGGCAACAATTTCTCATTTGTGAGTGGGGTAGGGATGGCCACCAACATCCGACTAGGTGATAAGCTGAGTCTTTACGCCGATTTCATGGGTGGGGGTCTAAATGCACCAGACTACTGGCTCCATCTCGAAGACTCAACCGGAGTTATTCCTTCACTCGGGAAAAACCGCGCTGACCTGGGCAATCCATCCTTCTTCACCCCCACAGCCCGACTCTCGTATGCACCATCTAAGTATTTTCAGTTTGAGTTAGGATATGGCCGAAATTCCTTTGGCTATGGTTACCGTTCGCTAATGCTGAGCGATGGAACTTTTGCCTACCCCTACTTGAAAATAGAAACAGACGTTTGGAAGATAAAATACACCAACCTGTACTCGATGCTCCAGGGTACTCGACCAAACGATGATCCACGTCCGTTTGAGACAAAGTACAGTACCACGCACTACTTGAGTTGGGCTGTTTCACCGAGATTTAATGTGGGGTTTTTTGAAAACATTTACTGGCAGGCTGAAGACAGCCTTTCCGATCGTGGATTCGATCCGAATTACCTGAACCCAATCATTTTTTACAGAACAGTTGAGTTTTCGTTGGGCTCTCCTGATAATGCCATGCTTGGGATTGACTTAAGCTTCAAAGCATCAAAGAAGCTCATGCTCTACGGACAGTTGTTGCTGGATGAGTTTCTTCTCGAAGAAATCAGAGATCGCTCGAAGTGGTGGGCCAATAAGTATGGCGTTCAGCTTGGAGCCAAGTGGTACGATCCCTTCCAGGCCGAAGGCTCTTGGATTCAAATAGAGGGTAATCTGGCACGTCCATTTACCTATACCCATGGAAGTGTACTTCAGAATGTGGCTCACTACAATCAGCCGCTGGCCCATCAATGGGGGACGAACTTTTTTGAAGGGGTGTTGAGAGGTTACTACGAAAAAGGAGACTGGTTTGGAAAGGCGGAATTCGTCTATGGGCTGTATGGTCGCGACCCTGACTCGCTCAACTTTGGCGGAAACATTTACAAGAGTTATGAGAATCCTGCCATGGATTATGGAAATAAGATAGGACAAGGAATTGCCACGCATTTGTACTATCAGGAGCTTGAAGGGGGGATTATTTTGAACCGAAGGATGAATCTGAGAGCTAGCCTTACATATGTGTTTCGGCATGACAACACTCGGGGAGAAGATCCGAACTCAACGCATTGGATTGGAGTGCGTTTGGCTACGAGAATCTCGAATGTTTACCGCGACTTTTAGAATCATTCCAGCTACTTTCTCATTTCTCTTGAGTTGAGATTGACTATCTTTGCACCCAAATTTTAGTATGATCGCAGAAGTGGCAGATACCAATTTTATGGGCCGTATAAAAGCCAAGCTTTCGGCATACGTAGCGTTCACCAAGTTGAGGTTGACGCTGCTCGTTGTCATCTCCTCGGCCATCGGTTACGCCATCGGCGTTGAGTCTTTTCTTTGGATAGACGTAGCCTGGCTCTCACTGGCTGGATACCTGACCACAGGTGCTAGCAACGGATTTAATCAAGTCATAGAGCGCGATATCGATAAGCTGATGAAGCGCACCATGTCTCGTCCTATCCCAACTGGAAAGATGAGTGTAGGTGAAGGGATTGTCCTCTCGTCGGTGCTTGGACTCGTTGGGCTCGCTATTCTTTATTACCATTTCAACTTGCTGGCCGCTACACTCGGATTTTTGGCGCTCTTTTCATACGTGGCGCTTTATACGCCAATGAAGAAGCACAGCTCTTGGGCTGTATTTGTCGGAGCCTTTCCCGGAGCCATTCCACCCATGCTGGGGTATGTGGCTGCCACCAACGATTTTGACCTCTACGCTGGACTTTTATTTGCCGTGCAGTTTGTTTGGCAGTTTCCGCATTTCTGGGCTATTGCTTGGGTAGCCGATGAAGATTACAAGAAAGCTGGTTATCACCTGTTGCCATCCAAGGGTGGGAAAGATGATCGATCTGCATTTTTGATTCTGATCTATACCTTGTTTTTGATTCCAGCGGGTCTTCTGCCTTGGGTGTTCGATTTAATAGGATTGGTACCCGCCATTCTTTCTGCTGTGGCTGGAGCACTATTTTCAATCCCCGCTTGGAAGTTTTACATGAGCAAATCCGATAAAGGCGCAAAGTCGGTCATGTTTGCTTCATTCTTCTATCTCCCAGTTATATTACTAATATACCTATTTAGCGCTATTTAATCTATGGAAGCACAAGCAACTATACATACTGAAGTTCCAAGCGAAAAAGGAAACTCGTTTCGTACGAGCAAACTTGTTCTTTACGTTGGGATTTTTAGCATCGTCATGCTGTTCGCAGGTTTGTCTAGTGCCTATCTGGTTAGTTCATATGGTGAGCTCTGGGTAAACTTGACATTGCCATCCAGCTTTTTTGTGAGTACGGTTGTCATTCTTCTCAGTAGTTTGGTGATCAAGTTGGCTGTGGACGCAGCTCAGGCCGGAAATCGTGGAAAAGCGATGGGGCTGCTAATTGTTACGATTGTCTTAGGGCTAACTTTTAGCTATTTCCAATATCAAGGATGGCAAGAGCTTATCGGAAAAGGAAGTTACTTGTCTGGCCACGTCGACAACTTGAATGGAGTATATGGTGAGGATTACACCATTACCTATCAAGGTCGGGAATTGGTCATGGAAGATGGCGCTTACTATTTTGACAATGACAACCTAAGAGAGAAGCCACTCAACGATGAGATTGCCATTTACAACAACTCAGCGAGTAGCTACATCTACCTTTTGAGCTTTGTTCACTTACTACACGTTCTGGGTGGATTACTCTTCCTTATCGGCCTGTTTATCAGTGCGCAATTCAGAAAAGACGGCCTATTGAACGCCAAACGGTGGAAACTTGGTTCCATTTACTGGCATTTTGTAGATGGACTATGGGTTTATTTGTTCCTGTTTTTACTATTAATTCACTAAACTTGCACAAAATTTTAAGAAATGGCAGGAGAAGCTACAAAGGCTATTGACAAGTCGGTTCTCTGGGGTGGAGGACGTTCACCATTCAGCGTGAGTTATGGAAAAATGATGATGTGGTTTTTCCTCGTATCTGATGCTTTGACCTTTTCTGGTCTTCTGGTAGCATACGGTTACGCCCGTCACTCGTACACAGGCCAGTGGCCAATTGGTGAACAAGTATTCCACTCGCTCCCTTTCCTACATGGAAATTACCCTCTGATCTACGTTGCTCTGATGACGTTCATCCTTATCATCTCTTCTGTTACTATGGTACTTGCAGTTGAAGCAGGACACCGTATGGATAAGAAGGGGGTTACAAAATGGCTTGCATGGACCATCGTCGGTGGTTTTTTCTTCCTTGGATCTCAAGCCTGGGAGTGGAGTCACTTCATTCACGGTTCTCCTGGTTACATCGTTACTGAGAGCAATGAAAAGCTGTGGTTGGTAGAAGAGATTCCACATGGAATGATGGCTGCCGACGTAGATGGTTTTGCCTTGACTCCCGAGTACAAAAAAGAAGATAAGTCTCTTTACATTCAAGGGTCAGAAGCATTATCTCTTTACGCTTCACGTCTTGATCACGTGCAAGGTGCCAATATGCAGATCAATGAATACGGACCACCTTCATACGCCAACTTCTTCTTCTTTATTACAGGATTTCACGGATTCCACGTATTCAGTGGGGTTATCATCAATATTATCATTTTCCTTGGTGTAATCAAGGGAACATACCACAAGCGTGGGCACTACGAGATGGTTGAGAAAACTGGCCTTTACTGGCACTTTGTAGACCTTGTTTGGGTATTCGTATTTACATTTTTCTACCTCGTTTAATCGGAATTAGCATGGAACGCGACGATCTTATAGTTAACGATTCATACTCTGTAATGGCCAACCATGACGAAGCTCATGGAAAGGACATCCGCAAGAAAATCTGGAAAGTGACCGCTATCCTTTCGATTATCACCATTATCGAAGTAGGATTGGGAATCATGGTGAAGCAGGGAACTGATCTCTGGCCATTTGTTAAATGGGGATTCATTGTGATGACCCTGATCAAGGCTGGGTATATCGTAGCAGTTTTTATGCACCTCGGTGATGAGCGCAAGACTTTCCGCAATGTAATATTGATTCCTTATGCGATTTTCATCGCGTATTTGATCTTCATCTGCTTACAAGAGTCTACGGTTCTAAACGGGATCTGGGAAGTTTTCAGACCTTAATTTCTTTTTAAATATGAAACCGGAGACGCGCAAGATTATTATCCTGCTCCTCCTGCTGATAGGGCCTGGTTTGGTGTTGATTTATCTCTCCAAAGCAGATCATAAGTTTCAATTGCTGCCTTATTGCGGTGAGAGCGATGTGGTTTGGAATGAAGCCACGCAATCTTCCGACACCATTAGGCATACTGTTCCTGATTTTCGCTTTCTGAATCAAGATAGTGTTGAGGTCACCTTCGAAGATTTTGAAGGAAAAATTCTGGTAGCTGATTTCTTTTTCACCACTTGCCCGACCATTTGCCCGATCATGACCAAGCAAATGACGCGGCTGCAGTGGATGCTTGACGACAAGGCCTACCAGGACGTTCACTTTCTTTCGCATACGGTAAACCCATCCAACGACACCCCCTCGGTATTGAAGAAATACGGCGAAGAGCAAGGAGCCGAATTTGACCGTTGGACTTTCGTGACTGGGGATCAGCAAGCAATTTTCGATCAGGGATTTGAAGGATACCTGCTAAGTACACAGGAAGACGCTGGAGCTCCGGGTGGATTTCTACATTCGAGCATGTTTGTTCTGGTAGATCGCGACCGTCACATCCGTGGCTTTTACGACGGCACGAGTACTTCTGAAGTGGACGATTTGGTTACCGATATCAAAATGCTTCTCAAGGAAGAAGTGATGAAAGAAACTGAGAAAATCCCATCATGAGCGAATTAAATGCTGTAGAGAAGAAGTACAGACCTTGGATTATTGTTCTATCGATCGTTATCCCAGTCGCAGTGGCTTTGCTTTTTTCAGTAAGGATAGAAGGCTACGATACATCTTTTCTGCCACCAATTTATGCTACCATAAACGGTATAACAGCTCTCTTGTTGATGCTGGCGGTGCTGGCGGTGAAAAAAGGAAAAGTGGAACGACACCGCAAATTGATGACGACGGCTATTGTCTGCTCGGTTATGTTTTTACTGCTCTATGTGGCTTATCACGCCACCAGCGATAGCACATCTTACGGCGGCGAAGGCGTGATGCGGTATATCTATTTTTTCCTGCTTATATCTCATATCCTGCTTTCAATAGGAATCATTCCATTGGTATTGATCACCTATGTTCGCGCCCTCGCAGAGCGCTTCGACAAGCATAAGAAGATTGCCAAAATCACTTTCCCACTCTGGCTCTATGTTGCCGTTTCTGGGGTTCTGGTTTATGTGATGATTTCGCCTTACTACGTCTAGGAGGCGTATCAAGTATTAAGTACCACGTATTAAGAAGGTGACGTTGCAGGTATTGGGCTTGCCGTTTTGATTTCAGAACAAGGAACACCGATTAGGGGTTTTAGAAGTGATTCAGCATTTAAAACTTCGCAAATCGGTGTACTGACGCTGAATTGTCAACGCTAATCAGGGATGGACATACATACGCATTCCTAATTCCAGCATTTTAACTATTCTGTCTTTGTACTTAATTCTTAATACTTGGTACAATCAATTGGACAACTAGCATTTAACCCAAAATTGAAATCTACTCACTACCCAATACTCACGACCCACTACACACGACCCAAGACCAATTTTCATCTTATCTTTGTACCATGTCAACAATACGTCGATACGGGCTATTGATTCTAGCCATTTTCTTCCTTGGATTTCTGCAAGATGTAGATGCGCAATGTGCCATGTGTAAAGCCGTTGCAGAGCAAGGTGTCGACGAGAATGGATACGGAGTAGCAGCCGGTCTCAATAGTGGTATCATCTTCTTAATGGGTATTCCCTACGTGCTTCTTGCCATTTTAGTGTTGGTGTTTTTCAGAAAGCGGTTTATGGGCTTTTGGAAATCATTCAACAATATCCACTCACATTAAGCTCAACTTCACTTACTTCGCATTATGAGAACGCTAACAGAGCGCGGAAAGCGACTACAAGAAATTTTGAAAGATCGAATACTGATTCTCGATGGAGCAATGGGAACCATGATCCAGGATCGGAAATTGGAAGAAGGAGATTTTCGCGGTGAGCGCTTTGCAGATCATCCGCACGATTTGAAGGGGAATAACGACATCTTGAGTATCACCCGCCCGGATGTGATCAAAGATATCCACCGTGCTTATCTCGAAGCGGGAGCCGATATAATCGAGACCAATACCTTTTGTTCTACATCAATCGCTCAGGCAGATTACCACTTGGAGTCAGCTGTACGGGACCTGAATGTAGATAGCGCCCGAATAGCGCGTGAAGTAGCCGATGAGTTTACAGCCAAGAACCCTGAAAAACCGCGATTCGTTGCCGGTTCTATCGGGCCTACAAATCGCTCGGCCAGCATTTCCCCCGACGTAAACGATCCGGGATTTCGATCAGTGACATTCGACGAATTGGTGAAGATGTACGGAGAGCAAGTAGAAGCTCTACTCGACGGTGGCGCTGACATTCTATTGGTTGAGACGGTTTTTGATACCCTGAATGCTAAAGCAGCCCTTTTTGCCATTGATGAGATTTTCGATAATCGAAATATGGAAGTTCCAGTAATGATCTCTGGGACGATTACTGATGCCAGTGGGAGAACTTTGTCTGGACAGACAACTGAAGCCTTTTTGATTTCACTTGAGCATTTTCCATTGCTCAGTATCGGTTTGAACTGTGCCTTGGGAGCCAAGCAGCTTCGACCTTACATCAAGGTACTTTCCGAGAAGGCACCATTTGCTGTGAGCGCGCACCCCAATGCCGGTTTGCCGAATGAGTTCGGTGAGTACGACCAAACGCCAGAAGAGATGGCCACCGAAGTCGAAGACTTTGTATCAAATGGCTTTCTCAATATAGTGGGTGGATGTTGTGGAACATCTCCGGCGCATATCCGCGCTCTAGCTGAAATGGCGGCCAAATACCAACCGCGAAACGCATTCAACAAGGAAGTACAAGAAAGAGTATAATTCGATGATGAGACTGAGTGGGCTCGAAAGCCTAACCATATTTCCGCATTCCAACTTTATCAATGTTGGCGAGCGAACTAACGTAACGGGGAGTCGTAAGTTTCTTCGCTTGATTCAAGAAAACAAGTACGAAGAAGCCGTAGAAGTGGCCTTGGACCAGGTGAACGGTGGTGCGCAAGTGATCGACATTAACATGGATGAAGGGATGCTGGATGGAGAAGAGGCCATGACGCGTTTTCTCAATCTAATTGCCGCTGAACCCGAAATTGCCCGTGTTCCGATAATGATTGACTCATCGAAGTGGAGCATCATCGAAGCAGGACTAAAGTGCGTGCAGGGAAAGGCTATCGTCAACAGCATAAGTCTCAAAGGAGGTGAAGCCGAGTTTCTTTGGCAAGCCAAGCGAATAAGACGTTATGGAGCTGCTACCGTGGTCATGGCTTTTGATGAAACTGGTCAGGCCGACAACTACCAGCGCCGCATCGAGATTTGTGAAAGGTCCTATAACCTTTTAACGCAAAATGGTTTCCCTGCTGAAGACATCATTTTCGATCCCAATATATTCCCAGTAGCCACGGGAATGGAAGAGCACCGTCGGAATGCGCTGGACTTCTTTGAAGCCACTCGTTGGATTAAGGATCACTTACCGGGTGCCAAAGTCAGTGGGGGAGTGTCCAACGTATCTTTCTCCTTCCGTGGAAACAACGTGGTGCGTGAAGCCATGCATTCGGCATTTCTCTTCCACGGTATCAAGGCGGGGATGGAAATGGGGATTGTAAACCCGACCATGCTTACCGTATATGACGATATTGAACCAGAACTTCTGGAGCGGGTTGAAGACGTGCTTCTCGATAGGAGAGATGACGCTACTGAGCGATTGCTCGAGTACGCGGAAGAAGTGAAAGGCTCGGGAACGGCCAAAAAAGTTGAGGACGAAGCCTGGCGTAAGGAAGATGTAAAGCAGAGGCTCTCTTACGCTCTCGTGAAGGGAATTGATAAATACATAGAAGGCGATACAGAAGAGTGTCGCCAGCTTTTCGAGCGCCCACTTCAAGTGATCGAAGGCCCATTGATGGATGGGATGAATGTGGTAGGTGACCTATTTGGTGCTGGAAAAATGTTCTTGCCCCAAGTTGTGAAGAGTGCCCGGGTTATGAAAAAAGCCGTGGCCTATCTGCTCCCATATATCGAAGCCGAAAAAGCGAAAAACAACGATACATCTACTGCAGGAAAGATCCTTCTCGCCACCGTGAAAGGTGATGTGCACGATATTGGAAAAAACATCGTAGGTGTGGTATTGGCCTGCAACAATTACGAGGTGATCGATTTGGGTGTAATGGTTCCTGCTGATAAGATCATCGATAAAGCTATCGAAGAAAAGGTGGATGTAATCGGTCTAAGTGGATTGATTACTCCGAGCTTGGAAGAGATGGTCAATGTGGCTAGTGAGATGGAACGTCGAGAGATTGATATACCGCTTCTTATTGGAGGTGCTACTACATCAAAGGTGCACACTGCAGTGAAGATTGAGCAGAACTTTCGGATGAATCAAACCATTCATGTGGCCGATGCATCGCGAAGTGTGACAGTAGTTGAGCGATTGCTGAGCACTGAGAAGAATGAGTTTATCGGTGAGATTCGAAAGGACTACGAGCGAATTAGAACCTACCACGAGTCAAAGAAAAAGACGAAATCTTATTTGAGTTTTGAAGATGCTCAAGCCAATAGACTTGAGATCGACTGGAGCAATCAGAAAATTGTGAAGCCCCAGTTTACTGGAGTAAAAGTTTTCGACGACTATCCCTTGCGTGAGATCTCGCAATACATTGACTGGATGCCCTTTTTCCAAACTTGGGGGCTAGCTGGGCGCTTTCCGCAAATACTCGAGGATGAAGTGGTAGGAGCAGAAGCGAAGAAACTATATGCCGATGCTGGTGAAATGCTCAAAGAGATTGTCACGAACAAATGGTTGAAGGCTAAAGCAGTTGTTGGGATTTGGCCCGCAAATACATCTGATCCCGACACCATTGAAGTATATGCTGATGAAAGTCGAAGTGAAGTCATCCATCGATTTGAGTCAATGCGTCAGCAATCCAAGAAGGTCGCTGGACAACCAAATCTTAGTCTAGCTGATTTTATCGCACCAAAGTCATCTGGTCAAGCAGATTACATCGGTGGATTTGCTGTAACATCAGGCAAGGGAATCGAAGCGCATATAGATCGATATAAAAGCCAAAACGACGATTATAGTGCCATCATGATTAAGGCTCTCGCCGATAGATTAGCGGAAGCATTTACGGAGCTGATGCACGAAAAAGTACGGACAGAATTGTGGGGATACGCCCAGTCTGAAAACCTGACTAACGATCAGCTGATCAAAGAAGCTTATGTGGGAATTCGTCCTGCAGCTGGATATCCTGCTTGTCCAGACCACACTGAGAAGCCTGGCTTGTTTGAACTGCTTAACGCGACCGAGCATACCGGTATTTACCTCACAGAGTCGAATGCCATGTATCCGGCTTCGTCCGTTTCTGGCCTGTATTTTGCATCTGAGCATGCCAAGTATTTTGGAGTAGGCCGTGTAGGGAAGGATCAAGTGGAAGATTTAGCTCGACGTAAGTCAATGGAATTTAGCGAGATGGAAAGATGGTTGGCTTCAAACTTAAATTATTAGTCTGAATCCCTATTTTAGTGCCTCTAGACAGGCGCATAGCTCTATGGTTAGAAACTATCTTCTCGTCTTACTCTCAATTGCCGTTTTGTCCTCGAAAGGTCAGGATAAGCCTGTCCAGTTAGGGGCTACGGCTTCTGATTGTCTCGGGGCTTTAATGCTGAACGATACCGTCATCGGGCCAGTCTATTCGCCAAAAGGTTTTGGGAAGAAACTAGAGATAAATGGCTACGAACTTGGCGATCCGTACTACATAGAGCGAGAACACAATACGGTCTGGTACAAGTTTGTAGCACCGTATGACGCCATTTTGTCTTTTGACTTAATCCCCAAAGTAGCCGAAGACGACTTTGGACTTCTTGCTGTATCAGTACGATGGCCCCAATTTTTGCGCAGATATTTTCAGCTGGTAGAAAGATCCCAATTCGAACGAATATTTCTCGAAAGAACGTGTACATGGGTGGTATGACAGGGCTTTCTGAAGGATCTATCGATGAGTACGTGCCATCTGGCCCCGGTAGTTCTTATTCAAAGCCTGTGAAGGTGGAAAAAGGAGAGTTGTACTACATTTTGGTCGACAACCCGTTTAAAAGAGAACGAAGGCCATAGCATCCAGCTTCACTTTAGGCGAGTTGGAGAGAAACGATTGGAAGTTGAGAAAATCTCGGAAGAGCGTAAAATTCCTTACCGGAAGCTTGAAGTTATTGTGAAAGATGCAAGCAACGGAGAGCGCATTCCTTCAGAGATTCATGTGATGGGTTTGCCTGATTCTGTGCAGTCGAGATACCCCTCTGTTTCTAGGGTTGCTCTAGACGTTATCAGCTACCGCACTTATCAGGTCAACGTAGTCAAAAAGGGCTATTTGTTCTCGACGGTTCCCTTCATTCCAAAGAATGATTCGCTCTACACCATCAACGTAGATCTTCAACCGATGAAGCTGGGCGACCGGATTAATCTGGAGAACATCAAGTTTGAAGTAGACGACACTCAAATCCTTGAGAAAAGCCTGCCTGCATTGGATCAGCTTGTCGATTTTATGCAGATTAACCCCACAACACGAGTGGATATTCAAGGGCATGTGAATGGTGAAGGTGGGAAGAACAAAAGGAGTCATGTCAAACTCAGCGAGGCCAGGGCTCAAGCTATTTATGATGAGCTAGTGAAACGGGGAGTTTCAGAGAGTAGAATGACGTATCAGGGTTTCGGTAGTGCCAACATGAAATATCCTACACCAGTCAATAATAGCCAAGCCGAAGCCAATAGAAGGGTGGAGATAGAAATCACCGCGCTCTGACCATTTACCAAGTTTCCATACCGCTCGTACTTTATTAGGTCACATCACTTCACTGCTTCTTTACATTTACCTTGGCTAAGTTTTATTAAACATGACTAAAGGATTTACTTTTTTGGCTTTGATGACGTTCTTTTCCATCCAAGCCTTCTCTCAAGATCAGTGGGATTTGCAACGGTGTATCGACTACGCTATGGAGAACAACATAACCGTTCAACAGAGCAAAAACAATATTGTTACATCTGAGATAAACCATCAAGAAAGCAAGTTGAGTTTGCTTCCCGATTTGAATGCTCAGGCAACACATGGGTACAACTTTGGGCAGAGTATCGACCCGTTTACCAACACCTTTGCATCAACCCGCGTGCGGACTAATAACCTGTCTTTATTTACCAGTCTTGATTTGTTCAATGGATTTTCCAAAATGAACAATATGAAGATGAACAAGGCAAACTTGCTCGCTTCGAAGTATGACCTTGAGAAGATTCAAAATGATATTTCACTCCAGCTTTGTCTGGCATATTTGCAGATTCTCCTTGGAAAGGAAAACCTTTTGATTGCTGAGCAACAAGTGGCTATTACTCAGGAACAGGTAAATCGAATGCAGAAGCTTGTTGACGCAGGGCAGGAGCCACAGGGTTCTCTTTACGATACTGAAGCTCAATTGGCTCAGGAAGAGCTAAATCTCACGACAGCACAAAACAATATCGCCATTGCGAAGTTGAACTTGACTCAGCTCCTTCAACTACCTGCTGAAGAAACGGATGGCTTTGATATTGTAAAACCGATATTGACAGATGAAGGAGTCGAACTCTTGGATAATTCTGCTCAAGACATATACCGGGTAGCGAAATCGAATATGCCTGAAATTATGGCTGCAGACCAAAGGCGTGTTTCATCAGAGCATGCATTGTCAATGTCTCGAGGAAATCTCTACCCAACTCTGCGATTGAGTGGAACTGTGGGATCAGGATACTCGGGAAATAATACGGTTCCCGTTGGAGACCCTGTATCGGGGCAAGTGCCAATTGGAGAAGTGCAAGGTACTGGTGAAACAGTTCTTTCAGTTCAAGAGCAGACCTTTTATCCAGATGGCTTTGAAACCAAAAGTTTCGGAGATCAGCTCGAAGACAACTTTTTTCAAAATGTGCAGTTGACCTTGTCAGTACCACTTTTCAATGGGTATGCAGCAAAGTCCCAAGTAAAACGGGCTGAGATCAATCAGATCCAAACGAATCTAGAGTATCAGCAAATCTCCAATCAACTCAGGTTTGATATCGAGCAGGCATATACAGATGCAAAGGCAGCGATGAATAGTTACATCTCTGCCGAGAAAGCAGTGAAGTCTCTGGAGGAATCATTCAAGTACGCGGAAGTGCGCTACGAACAGAACGTCATAAACTCGGTTGACTACAATAACATAAAGACTAATTACACCCGGGCTCAAGGAAATTTGGCAACTGCCAAATACGACTTTGTGTTCAGGACCAAAATACTCGACTTCTATATGGGTAATCCGATTACCCTGTAAAAGTCGCAACCAAAATCTGATTAACCATGAATAAAAAGACCATCTTTTGGGTCCTGGGAATTGCAATTGTAGCCCTTGTGGTTGTGGCAATTCTTAAGAATAAGAATCAAGATGAATCGCGGGTAAATGTTGTAAATCCAGAGAAGCGTACATTGGTTGAAACTGTTGTTGCCAATGGTCGAATCCAACCAGAGACAGAAGTCATCATCTCATCTGAAGTCTCAGGAAAAATTCTTGAACTTCCTTTTCGAGAGGGAGCAAAGGTGAAGAAAGGCGACCTATTGGTTCGTATCAACCCTGACCTATCACAAGCAGCACTTGACCGAGCAGAAGCGGCTTTGAATAATGCCAAGGCAAACAAGGCGAGTGCAGATGCCAGATTGTTGCAAGCGGAAGCTCAATTTAAAAACAGCAAACTAACAAAGGATCGAAATGATCGATTGTATGAAGACGGTGCTATCTCGAAAGCTGAATACGATAACGTAGAAGCACAGTTCGCTAATTCGGAAGCCGAAGTGATGGCAGCGAAAGAAAGCGTAAAGGCTGCAACATATTCAATCCGATCGGCAGAAGCGAGTGTGAAAGAAGCGCGCGATTCGTATTCAAGAACTACCATATACGCACCCATGGATGGAACAATTTCTAGTCTGAGTGTAGAAGAAGGAGAGCAAGTTGTCGGGGCTATGCAAATGACGGGTACCGAAATCATGCGCGTAGCCAACCTGGATGTCATGGAGGTTTTGGCCGATGTGAATGAGAGCGATATTGTTCGGGTTGCGTATAATGACACGGCATCCATTGAAGTGGATGCCTACATCGATAGAAAATTTAAAGGCTTAGTTACGGAAATTGCCAACTCGGCCACTAGTATTGGACTCTCGGCTGATCAGGTGACCAATTTTGAAGTAAAGATTCGCATTCTTCCGTTTTCATATCAAGACTTGATTGAGAATTCCAGATCGGGAATGGCTCCATTCCGCCCGGGAATGAACGCGACTGTGGATATTACCACATCGACTAAATCAAATGCGATCTCAGTTCCCCTTTCAAGTGTGACAAGCCGCGCGGATACCACATCTGCCGAGCGCTCGAGCGTAGAGAGATTGGTTGGTAAAAAGGCAGATATAGATCAGGAGCCAGTGACCTGTGTGTTTGTGGTTGAGAATGAGAAAGTCAGATTGGTCCCGGTTGAAACAGGCGTTCAAGACGATCAGTTTATCGAAATAAGAAGTGGTTTGACTGAGGATATGAATGTAGTCTCAGGGCCATTTGATTTGGTTACACAGACTCTTGTGCCGGGCGATAAAGTAAAAGTTGTGTCAAAAGACGAACTTTACAAAAAGGATTAAGTGGCCAAGATTCTCTGTCTCGAAACGTCAACAAAAGTCTGTTCTGTTTGCATCGCTATGGATGGGCAAGCCAAGTTTATCTCAGAATTTGATTCTGATGGTTACTCTCATGCTGAAAAGCTCAATGTACTCATTGCCGAATGCATGGATACTGCGGGGTTGGCATTCTCGGAGCTCGATGCCATTGCTGTGAGCAAAGGTCCTGGGTCGTACACTGGTTTGCGAATAGGCGTTTCTGCTGCAAAGGGCTTTGCCTTTGCTCAGAATATTCCTTTGATTTCCGTTAACTCGTTGAGGTCTCTTGCATCGCAAGTTTTGGATAAAACCGATGATCATCTATTTATACCTATGATAGACGCCCGGCGGATGGAAGTTTATGCCGCTGGATTTTCTGGGAGTGGTAGAGAAGTTTTTCCTACCAGAGCCGAGATTGTTGAGCACGATAGTTTCCCAGAGTGCCAGAGATTTAATCAAGTCTACATATTTGGTGATGGAGCAGAAAAGTGTTGGGAAACTTTAAACTCGCGAGGAGTTACACTTATTGATTTGAAAGCATCTGCTGTCGGGATGGCTGAGATAGCTGAACAAAAACTTCTCCAAAAAGACTTTGAAGACACCGCCTATTTTGAGCCTTACTATCTCAAGGATTTCGTGGCAGGTCCCAAGAAAAAATAAACGGCCCAAGTCCAGAGACAAGGGCCGTTCTAAATATTGGATCAGACTGAGATTAGTTCATCACTGGAGCTTTCTCCGCTTCATCAACTTTCTTCTCTGACTTTTCTGGGTGCTCTGTCATCATCTCTTCTTTCTTCATTGGTCTTTCTTTAACCAATGTCATTTCTTCGATCAGATTAGTGGCACCAGCAAATTTGTCAACTACGAAAAGTACGTAGCGAATATCTACTGAGATCGTACGTTGAACTGATGGCTCAAAGTTGATATCACCGCTCATAGCTTCCCAGTTTCCGTCGAAAGCCAATCCGATTAGTTCTCCATTTCCATTGATAACAGGGCTTCCTGAGTTACCACCTGTAATGTCATTTGTACTGATAAAGTTCACGTGTAGCGTTCCATCTTTATCCGCATACTGACCGTAGTCTTTGGCTTCGTAAAGCTCTTTAAGTCTAGCTGGCACAACGAATTCATCGTTGTTTGGATCTTCTTTAGCCATCAAACCTTCCATTGTAGTAAAGTACTTGTACTTCACCCCATCCTTTGGATAGTAAGACTTCACGTTCCCGAAAGAAGCTCTCATTGTTGAGTTTGCATCTGGGTAGAAATCCTTGTCTGGATTCATTTCCATAAGCCCAGCTTGGAAGAGACGGTTTCCTTTTTCCATCATAGCATCAGCCGCAGCGCTTGCTTCCGCACTACCACGGTAAAGCGTAATTAGGTCGGTTGCCACCTGATTCATCATATCCTTCTCCAGCGTCTTCGCTTTTGGCTTTTCGATGAAAGCGATCAATCGCTCTTCGTTAGTGAAAATACTTTGGTCGTATACTTTCTCTGCATACTCATCCCATTTCCCATCATACTTATCACCCAAGTCTTGCAAGTATTGAGGCTGTTGGTCTTTCTCAACATTCTTGCTGTATAGCTCATTGGTTACAGCAAACAAGCTCATGTCGGTTGGTGTGTTTACTTCGGTAAAGTGTTGCTTAGCCGCAGCGATCAAATCTGCCTTAACAGCTTCTTTTTCTTCACCTTCTTCCATCTGCATGTAAGCATCAAGCCTTCTGTTGAATCGGAATGTGAAAAGTATTGCATCTGCACCAACAAGACCAGCTTCTACGACATAGGTATCACCGATTACTCGAGCATCAGTGTCTTCGTATCCTTGCTTGATCATTGAAAGAGCTTCTCCGTATTTGGCTTTTCTATCTGGATCTGCATCAGCCCAGGCTTGGAATGCAGCTTCCAATTCTCTCTTCTGATCTGCCACTTTCAGTCTTTTAAGCTGTTCAGTTTGCCCGATAAAGTATTTCCAGTAGTTGGCGATTTGCGCATACTTTGAAGCATACATGATACGCACAGCATCACTTTCTTTCATGTCTTTTCTCAAAGCGGCCAACTTGGCGTCTCTAATCTCAACGATCGTTGGGTTTTTCTTCTCTAGCGCTTGATCTACACCGTATGAAGTCAAATAGCGATCCGTGCTTCCAGGGTATCCAAAAGTCATTGTAAAGTCACCATCTTCAAGACCTGCGATGTTTACAGGTAGGTGGTGCTTTGGCTTTAGCGGGATGTTGTTTTCACTGTACTCAGCTGGTTTCCCATCAGGACCAGTGTATACTCTGAAAATAGAAAAATCTCCAGTTTGACGCGGCCACATCCAGTTGTCAGTGTCTCCACCGTACTTACCGATTGATGATGGTGGTGCTCCAACTAGTCTAACATCAGTAAATGTTTCGTACACAAACATGTAGTACTCATTTCCTTTGTAGAAGCTCTTCACCTGAGCAGTGTAGTGCGTTCCTGCTTGAGCTTCTTCAGCAATAGCTTGGGCAAGTTCAGCAGCTTTTGCCTGGCGCTGATTTTCATCTTCAATACCTTCGAGCTCGCTCAAAACGCGCTCTGTCACATCTTCCATTCTTACGAGGAATGAAACGTAGAGACCTTCGTTTGGAAGCTCAGCATCTAAACTTTTAGCCCAAAAACCATCTGTCAAATAATCGTGCTCTACAGAAGAGTTGGTACGAATTGCGTCATAACCACAATGGTGGTTTGTGAGCATCAATCCATTTGATGAAATGATTTCACCTGTACAAAATCCACCCATCGAAACAATAGCGTCTTTCAAGCTTGAGTTGTTTACGCTATAGATTTCTTCAGGAGTCAATTGAAGACCCATTTCTTGAAGATCTCTTTGGTTCAATCTTTTGATGAGCATAGGTAGCCACATTCCCTCATCGGCTTTGAGTGGCAAAGAACTGATCAAAGCAAAGGCCAGGGCCAGAACGGTACACTTTTTTATCATTGTTATTGAATTTAATTCAGAACCGCGAATTTAATGAGAATAAGCCGTTTTTCGGGTATTAGCGCTCTATGTATTCGTAGTTTGTAATGACTATTCTTGAAAGCTCATCTTCGCGTTTTAGTTCAGCCCTGATGCGCATTGTGTCTTGATTGTAAACGTATTCTACCCGGTATTTCTTTTCATCTTCTAACCAGTAGCCTTCTTCGAGCATGTTTCCAATGCTGTCGTATTCGAACCGCCGTGTGGTTTTTCTCGACCCGTTGTCAGTGCTCATTGTCACGAGCCACCCGCCTTCATTGTACTCATAGGTTTCGTATTGACGAGCGCTGCTCATCACATAGTTTTGTCGGAATGAAATGAGGTAATCGTTTTCATCGAAATACCTGATTTCTTTGATATATGGCCGGCCAGCAGAATTAAAAAGGGTGGTGTGCAATTGGTTTTCCAATCGCACGTGTTTGTAGGTTTCGGTGCTCACTTCCTTTATTCTGTCTGGACTTACAGAAGCGGAAAGCGATGCAAACCGAGGTGCCCGACCATATTTTCGCTCTGTCGGCAGCTTATCTTCTCCATATACATAGCAATAGCTGTACATGCCTGCAGCGTCATTCTTCACCTCACAGCCCATGCGTTTTCCAACATATTCGTAAAACGTAATGGATGTATCTTTTCGCTGGAGGTTTATCAGCGAATGCATTTGAAGTCTTCCATCTGGGTAGAAACGGTACACTTCTTTTTCCTGAGTTTTCCTAATTCGATCGCCATCTCGTTTGATCTCTTTGATGCAATGGATTTCCAGAATTTTTTGAGCAGAGATAAAACTTGGGTTGAACTTTTCACTCACTTCAAAGTTCTTTCCCGAAGGAGGCATCATCATTTGGCCCCACCCAACAGTTGTGGTGCAAAGGCAAATGATAAAGATGAAAAGTGGCTTTAAACTAACTTGGAAAAAGTGCACGTGTCGCTTCAATGGCCTTTTCTAGATTATCGAATGGGGCGAGGCAGGTTTTGTTCTGGCAAATATATACCTGGGTTTTATTAGTTGAAAACCGATTTTGAAAAATTGGGAGGTGAGATGGTTTTTCAGTTGCAGCAACCAGAAAACCCGAGTGAAAATGCGGTGCCAACTGTCGATGCCAATTGCCGGCATCAGGTCCTGTTATCACCACATCTACTTCTCCAAATGAACGGTTTAAATACTGCGAACCTAACATGGAAAAAGAGTCAGGGTGCTGAAGCCATTGAGCCTTCATTCCGCGAACAATTCGATCAGCTATTTCAGAGAAGTGGGGTAGCTCAAAATAGTGAGCAAGTTGACTCAGGATTTTAACCATTCCAGAATTTGGAGATGGAATGACTGAATCGTGAACGTCGATAGGCCGACTTACTAAACCACTTGCTTCAACAGTAGAGCAAAACAAACCTATCGATGGGTCGTAATAGCGATCGATGGCGGTCATGGCAAGAGACTTTGCGAGATTCAAGCGCTCAGTGTCAAAATGGACTGTATATGATTTTAAAAGTGCTGATATCAGCCATGTGTAATCCTCGATAAAGCCTTCGCACCTTGGCTTTAATCCGTATGCTACATGGCTGAGTAAGAACTCGTCGAGATTGAGAAAAATGTCGGTGAGCTTATTAAGCAAAGCTTCCGCCTTCTCTGCATATCGTTTTTTTCCTAAGGCTTCATAGGCATCGAAATACCCGAGAACTGCCAGCGCGTTCCATGAAAGAATGTGTTTCTCATCCGTAGCTGGCTTGTTGCGTTGCTCACGTATCTTGAGTAAAGCATTGTTGAGCTCAAGAGCGGCTGAATCGACCACGGCATTTTTACGAATAGGAATAATTCGTCCTTCCCACTCGGCTTCCGTTCCCGTGTGATAGTGGGCTTTGAATGAATTCCAGAGACCAGCTTCTTCCAGTTCGGTTTGCGTCCAAGTGTAAAAAAGCCCTTCCACTCCATCTGAATCGGCATCTTGCGCAGCAAAAAGCAGCCCTGATTCTGCCTGCATTTCCCGTTCTATCCACGTGTCAATGCCCCGGATAATCTGGGCGTAGAATTCATTTGACGACTGCCGATAAGCTCTTGCATAAAGACTCATCAGCTGAGCATTGTCGTAGAGCATTTTCTCAAAATGGGGCACTTTCCACTTCGTGTCAGTGGAGTAGCGTGCAAAACCCCCACCAATTTGATCATAAATCCCACCCATGGCCATCTTATCGAGCGTGAGCTTGACAAAGTTGTCAACCTTGTCGCTCGATTGGATGTCACAAAACTCCAACAGAAATTGGTAGAGCACTGGTACGGGAAATTTCGGAGCGCGCTCCAAACCACCATCGAGTACATCAGCTTGTTGCATGATTCTTTCAGCAGCCTGACTAACATGATCAAAATTCCATGATGATGAAGACTCATCAACGGTCAATGGCGATTTTTGGTTGAGAGCACCTTTCATTTGCTCACCGTACTTCAAAATCTCCTCTGGCTTATTCTCCCACAAATCCTGTATTTGCGTGAGTACGTTTATCCATTGTTGCTTCGGGAAATATGTACCTGCAAATACAGGGGTGCCATCAGGGAGGGCAATACAATTTAGCGGCCAACCGCCTTGTTTATTCATCAAGTGAGCGGCGTCCATATAGACCTGATCAATATCAGGTCTTTCTTCTCGGTCCACTTTAATGCTGGTGTAGAAATCATTCATGATGGCCGCCACCTGGATATCTTCAAAGCACTCTTTTTCCATCACATGGCACCAATGGCATGCGGCATAGCCAATGCTCACAATAATGAGCTTCTGCTCTTTTTGGGCTTTTTCTATGGCCTCATCTCCCCACGCCATCCACTTCACAGGATTGTGAGCATGCTGACGGAGGTAGAGACTATTCTCCTTTAAGAGATCATTTTCAAAAGACTGCCTCGTCATTTCTGGAAGGCTTTATCTTCAAATTCGAAATCGACCTTCTTTGAAATCAAACCCGACCTTGCCTTGATCGTCCCAACAACCTTCACTTCAATGGGTTTTCCCATCGACACTTGAAGCGCAATAGGAAGCATCATCACGCTGCCCTTTGCGAATTTCGCTTCAATTTCCGTTTCGAGATAGTCGTTAAAATTGGCGGGAATGACGATTTCATTTACCAAATCAGCTTCACCGGCCATTGCCCCATTGATAAAGATGTCAGCGTCGGTAGACTTGACTTTAATCTTGTAATCATTGGGATTGTGAATGCGAAGTGAAGCCTTGAGCTTGGCGCCACTCCCACTTATTTCATGAAGGTTGAATTCACCAACTTCTACAATCTCCACATCGCTGTAGTCACATGATGTGAGCGACGCAATAGCAAGGACGAATAGGAGAAGGTTATTTCGAAAGCTCTGCAAGGTTCTTGTAAAATAATGGGATGGTTTCAATTCCCTTGTAATAGTTAAAGATTCCGAAGTTCTCATTTGGTGAATGGATTTTATTGGAATCCAGCCCAAAGCCCATTAGGATAGTTTTAAGTCCCAGCAATTCTTCAAAAAGGGCAACAATAGGTATAGAACCACCTCCGCGCATTGGGATAGGTTTCTTCCCAAAAGCTTCTTCCATGGCCTGACTCGCTGCTTGATAGGCTACCGAATCAGTAGGCGTAACAGCTGGCTCACCTCCATGATGTGGGTTTACCTTCACTTTGACATATGGCGGAGCAATCTTCTCAAAGTGCTTGACAAACTTTTTGGTAATCTCGTCTGAGCTCTGATTCGGTACGAGACGCATACTGATTTTTGCGTAAGCCTTTGATGGCAGAACCGTTTTAGCACCAGGTGCAGTATAACCACCCCAAATTCCGTTTACGTCCAGTGTTGGACGAATGCTAGCGCGCTCAAGCGTGGTATATCCTTTCTCGCCGTGCACGGCATCTATCCCGAGATCTGATTTGTACTTCTCTTCATCAAGCGGAGCCTTGTTCATTTCGGTTCGTTCAGCATCCGAAATCGTCGCAACATTGTCGTAAAACCCTTCTACGGTGATTCGGTTGTCTTCATCTGTAAGAGATGCGATCATTTTAGCGAGAACGTTGATCGGATTGGCTACTGCTCCTCCATAAATACCGCTGTGCAGATCTCTATTGGGACCTGTTACTTCCACTTCTACGTAGCTCAATCCACGTAGGCCCATTGTGATACTTGGATTTTCGTTTGAAAGCATAGCCGTGTCTGATACCAAAACCACATCGGCAGCAAGCTTTTCTTTGTTCGCCGCGATAAAGGGCCCTAAGTTGTCAGATCCAATCTCTTCCTCTCCTTCTATCATGAATTTGACATTGCAAGCCAGCGAATTGGTCTTCATCATCGACTCAAAGGCCTTCACATGCATGTACATCTGCCCCTTATCGTCTGAAGCACCACGGGCAATTATCAACCCGTCCTTTACTTGCGGTTCAAATGGTGGAGAATCCCAAAGATCTAACGGGTCGGCTGGCTGCACGTCGTAGTGGCCATAAACCAAAACGGTTGGCAATGCAGGGTCAATAATCTTTTCGCCATACACAATAGGGAGACCGCCCGTTTCACAGATTTCAAGTTTATCCGCTCCAGCTTCTTCCAGTTTAGATTTGATGAACTCCGCTGCTCTTCTCACATCCCCTTCAAATGACTTGTCTGTGCTTACCGATGGGATTCGAAGCAATTCAATTAGCTCATTTAGAAATCGGTCTTTATTCTGATTTAAATATTCTGTAGTAACTGACATTCGTTCAATGTTATTTTGGCCCACAAATATAAGGAATTGAACTCCCGATAAAACCGCGTAAAATCTGGCATAGGAAAACTATTTTTTTACTTTTATGATTGGGCAACTTTGTAGATGTCCTTGCGTCAAACCAATATAACCACTCAGAAATAGTTCTCGAATGTTGCGAAGAATACTCCCTATTGTGCTCATACTGATGATGGTGAGCACTATTCAAGTCTCTGCCCAGATTGAGGTGGATACTACCATGACCCCAACGGAATTGGTTCAACAAGTACTCCTTGGTAACGGGGTTAGCGTTTCAAATATTACGTTTAACGGCCAGTCCGGTGATATTCTGAATGGACAGATCGGACGTTTCTCTGGTGTCAGCCCTACCGTTGAGTTTCCAGAAGCTGTTGTGATGAGGACGGGACATGCTGAGCAAGTCGAAGACAACACCTTTTTTCCGACAACATTTCCTTTTCCTGACCCTAACATTACTGGGGATCCAGATCTTCTCCAGATATCTGGTCAGTCAAGTGTAAATAATTGTGCGATTCTCGAATTTGACTTTATACCAAATGGAGATTCTTTGGTGTTTAGATATGTCTTTGCATCTACAGAGTACAATAATTACACGTGTTCCAATTTTAATGACGCATTTGGGTTTTTTATCAGTGGTCCTGGTATTACAGGGCCATTTTCCAACAACTCGATGAATATTGCCCTCGTTCCCGACTCTGATATTCCAGTTGCCATCAATACCATAAATGGCGGTGCACCAACCGGAAGCGGAACAGCGGCTAACTGTGAAAATGCAAATCCAAACTGGATTGAAGACAGTCAGTATTTTGTGTCTAATACAGATCAGCCCGAAGGAGATGTTCAGTTTAACGGGATGACTGTGACTTTGACGGCGTATGCAGAAGTGCAATGTGGAGAAGAATATCATATTAAGTTGGCGATAGGTGACGCCGTTGATGGAGCACTTGACTCGGGAGTTTTCCTTGAGGCTGGTTCATTTACGTCGAACAGTGTTGTACAAGTAAATCTCGATGTTCCTGTTGGAGTTAACGACTCAACCTTATACGAAGGTTGTGGAGAAGCTTATTTGCAGTTTATTCGTCCAAATGATACCCAAGGTATTCAGGAAGTAGCTTACATCGAAGTAACCGGAACCGCAACTAATGGTGTTGACTTTATCCCGGAATTACCAGATAGTATTGTTTTCGCACCGGGTATCGATACGGTCTTTTTTGCTCTCAGTGGTGTTCCAGATTCAGAAGTTGAAGGCCAGGAATTTGTCAATGTTGAGATTACCAATATCGCATCTAATTGTAGTGGTGCTGTCTTGACCTCAGATTTCCAATTTTACATCAATGAAGCGGATCCGCTCGAAGCCATAGGTTTTAATGGGGCTTTGGCAGATTGTCACGACGAAATACAGCTCTACCCAACGGTCATTGGTGGTTATGGAGAGTATAGTTATCAATGGTCTACCGGTGAAGAGGCAGATTCAATCTATGCATCACCCGGATTTACTTCAACCATTTTCGTCACGATATCAGATACATGTGGAGTCCCGGATGTACAGGCTCAGTTTGAAGTAGATGTGCCGGTATACCCTCCTGTTGTTGTTGATTTAGGTGAAGATTTTGTGATTGAAGAATGTGATGTTACTGTGGATATTATTCCTACCGTCAGCGGTGGTTTTGGAGCCTATTCTTATAATTGGAGAGAAAGCGGAGAAACGATTTCCACGGATCCTGGCCTGGTCTATTTAGTAGAAAATTCAACAAGTATTGACCTTATCGTAACAGACGATTGTGGTGCTACAGGAATGGATGAAGTGTTAATAACAGTGCCGCCGATTGAAGTGTCAGCGCTATTGCCTGATGTCTTTAGTGCGGAGTCTTGTCTTGAGGATATTATGCTCCCAGTAATCTCAGAAGGTGGTATAGGTCAGAAATCTTATCGCTGGTTCGTAGATGGAGAGCTTCAGCAAGAGAGTTATAACTTGTTTTTCATGTATAACCCAGCTATGGGACAAAACGTCGTGATTGAAGCTGAAGATGAATGTGAGAATGTTGGGACGGACAGTACTTTGGTTGAATTCAATTTCCCTGAAGTGAGCTTGGATTTGAGCCCAGACACTTCCATTTGCAAAAATACTCCAGTACTAATGAGAGCTCAAGCTCTGGGTGGATCTGGCGGCTTTAACTACGCATGGGATGGAAACCCATCGCCTGACGGAGTTTATATTGATCTCCCGCTTGGAAGTAGATCATACGTTGCTACGGTAGTGGATACATGCGGTATGGTTGCTCAAGAGAATTTTAATGTAGAGATTAGGGATGTTCGAGCCGATTTTGACTACCAATACCTTGATTATTACGCTATTCAATTTAGCGAATATGTAATTGCAGAGAACCCAACCTATTTCTGGGATTTTGGAGATGGCGAGACCAGCGATAAACCAAACCCATTGCATTACTTTGAAGGTTTTGACCCCTATCGTGTTGTGCTAACCGTTACTGATGATATAGGTTGTACGGATACTGCACACTACAATACCATTCCACCACTCGAGATATACATTCCTAACTCGTTTACGCCAAATGGCGATGGTATCAATGATCTTTTCGGAGTTGTTGCAGAAAACATTTACGAATTCGAAATGTGGATTATGGACCGTTGGGGTAAGCAGGTTTTTCATTCCACCGACATTGGAGACAAATGGAATGGCTCAAACGCTGGAAATGAATATTTCTCTGGAACTGCAGTCTACCATTACCTTATAAAGTATAAGGGCAAAAAAGAAGAAGACGCGCACGAGATTACCGGCTTTGTTACGGTTACGCGATAAAAACTATATTTAGCCCCCGATTAAACCTTATATATGAAATTAAGATCATTTTTTGTTGCGCTTTTGGTATTGCTCTTTTTCGGTAGTGCTAATGCGCAAGTGACAGTTGGAAACACATTGACCGTTGAAGAGTTAGTGAATGAGATATTGCTCGGTGAAGGTGTCGTAGCAACGAATATCACTTACAATGGAATAACTGCAGATTCTGTCTATATTCAAGTTGGTACTTTCGATATGGATGACGATGACAGTGTTTTCCCAATCGATAATGGCCTCATAATGTCAACAAGTACAATTGACATTGTAAATGTTAACCCTAGTACAGGTGTTATTCCTAATTTTTCAGACCCTGATTTGGTGACAATTGCAGGCCAGAACATCAATAACGCTGCTGTAATCGAATTTGACTTTACTGTGGCCGCTGATTCTGTTAAATTTAATTACGTTTTTGCTTCCAATGAGTACCCTAGTTTCACATGTTCAAGTTATAATGACGTTTTTGGTTTCTTCCTAAGTGGTCCTGGAATTACGGGCCCGTATACTGACGACGCCATTAATATTGCGCTTGTGCCAGGTACTGACGATATTCCAGTTGGTGTAAATTCTATAAATTCTGGGCTACCTGCCAACGATCAAGATTGTTTGGATGTAAATCCCAATTACATGAACGATGTGATTTACTTTGAGGAGAATAGTCCCCCTGATCCAACTTCTATTCAGATACCTGGCCACACGGTTAGTCTGAGAGCCGAAGCGGATGTAGAGTGTAACGAAACGTATCATATTAAGTTGGCTATTGGAAACGCAGCTGACCAAGCTCTCCAATCGGCTGTACTTCTACAAGGTGGTTCCTTTGCAGCCTTTGGAGAAGTCTTTGTCAATGTAGAACCGAATATTGGTGGTGTTACAGTAAGTGACCCGCAGTACGCAGATGTTGTAGTCGCTGGTTGTAGCGACTTTGGAGTTGAGCTTACTCGTCCTGAAGGTCTACCTGTTGATTCAGTACTTGTAGAGTTTGGTGGAACAGCCATTGAAGGTCAAGACTATATCCTTGGAGAGAATGATACCTTATTCTATTTTCCTGATGGTGTAGATACCTTGAATTTCTCAATTGAAACTTTGTGGGATGGAATCCCCGGAGAGAACGAAGAACTTGTGTTCATGATTATCTATCCAAATGGCTGCGATGAGTTTGATACGTCCTTTGCAACGATTCCCATGGTCGACCCATATGTATTAGACCTGGCTGTTTCAGATGATGAAGTTTTAGAATGTATTGGAGAGACAGCACTTTTAGAAGCTGAAGGTTCCAATGGAATAACACCATACACGTACACTTGGTCTTGGGTAGACAATGACGGTAACATCCAAACAGCAACTGGACCGAGCCACAATGTGGTTATCCCACCCGATGATGCGACCTATTACACAGTTTCTGTAACAGACCCATGTGGGTTTGAGCCCTTCGTTATGGACAGTGTTCTTGTAACCAACGAGATTCCAGAGCCGCTGGAAGGCAATATAGTTGACTTTACACAGCCTACCTGTCCAAATGAGCCAATACTATTTGAGGCAAACGCGATGAATGGTACACCGCCTTATTACTATATCTGGGAGAAGAATTTTGCGGTAGAAGGAAATGATGAGACTTTCGAGGATGTTGATTTCTTTGATCACTCAATTAATTTGAGAGTGACAGACGATTGTGGTGAAATTGTAAGAGATACAGTTGATGTAGTCTACCCCGCCTTTGAACCGATGGTGGCATGGATGGAGCCATTGGAAGACAACTGTCCAGAAGGACCTGTTGCGCTGCAAGCATTCTCAACAGGTGGTGCTGGTGAAACGCAGTACACCTGGTCTCAAACGGCAGGTATTGGAGAGTTTGTACTCCCACCTGTATCGGAGTCATCATCTATCTCGTTGGGCGGTGGATTAAATGTGGTTCAAGTCCAAGCTACAGATAGATGTCACAGACTTGGTTTGTTCAATCCATTGGTTCCAGGACAAGCAACCGGTACAGATACGCTCTTAGTGATAAGCATTGATAAGCTCCAAAACATCTTGACACCAAATGGTGATGGTAAGAATGATGTATTTGTCATCGAAGGAGCACAGGCTTTTGAAGCAGCTCAGCTAATTGTTTATGACAGATGGGGAACCATCGTCTACGAAACGGACAATTACGAAGTAGGATCACCAGACCCAGCGTTGACATATGACAACCCGTTTGATGGGAAAGACTTGGAAGATGGAACGTACTTCTACGTGATCTCCATCGACAATGGTGATTGTACAGAGTCGGGATCCTTTCAATTAATAAGTGCTGACAACTAGGCCGATAGGTCTTTAAAGACAAAATATATCTGCTTAGAGGCACTTGATGGCATAAAACAATGCTAGGTTAATTGATCTAGCTAATTGAATTATTGTAGTTATCATTTATCAATTAAGTAGGTATGAAGCTCAAAATATTTTATCTCTCATTTCTAGGACTGTGTTTCTCCGGATTGGCTAGTGCTCAGCTTGTAATTAATGACACGCTTACGGTAACCGAACTAGTTAATAATGTCCTCTTAGGTGAAGGGGTTACTGCAACAAACATCACGTATAATGGTATGCCTGGTGATTCTGTGCATGTTCAGGTTGGCTATTTTAATAGTGAGAACTCCAATGTGCCAATCATCGAAGGCGTTATTATGGCCTCTGGTAACGTAAATGTGGCAATAGGTCCGAATACGGGTGATGGTTCTTCCGATGCTAGTGGGTTTACATCGACAGATGGAGATGCCGATCTTGAAGATTTGACAGGAAATACTATTGCAATTAACGACGTAGCTGCTGTTGAGTTTGACTTTGTCGCGAATGCAGACTCCTTAAGGTTTAATTATGTTTTTGCGTCTGAAGAGTATGAAAACTACGTTTGTTGCGGGGTAAATGATGCTTTTGGTTTTTTCTTAAGTGGCCCGGGCATTAGCGGCCCATTTACAAATGGTGCAGCCAATATTGCCTTGATACCTAACAGCGATGTTCCAGTTACAATTAACACGGTAAACAATACTGAAGCGGACTGTGCAGAATCAAACTGTGAAAATTTAGATCCGAACTGGATGGATAATGTCCAATATTACACACACAACCCGCCGGGGCTAGATCCAAATCAACACGAATTTGAAGGAAGTACTATCCTTATGACAGCATTAGCTGATATTGAGTGCGGTGCCGAGTACCATATTAAACTTGCGATTGGTGACGGTGGTGATCATATTTTTGATTCTGCTGTGTTTCTCGAAGCGGGCTCATTTGCCGCCTTTGGAGAAGTCTTTGTCAATGTAGAACCAAATATTGGTGGAGTTACGGTAAGTGACCCGCAATATGCTGACGTTGTCGTAGCAGGATGTAGTGACTTTGGAGTTGAGCTTACTCGTCCTGATGGATTACCTGTTGATTCAGTCTTTGTTCAGTTTGGAGGAACAGCTATCGAGGGACAAGACTATATTCTTGGAGAGAACGACACCTTATTTTTCTTCCCTGATGGTGTGGATACATTAAACTTCTCAATAGAAACTCTTTGGGATGGAATTCCAGGTGAGAATGAAGAACTTATTTTCATGGTCATCTTTCCAAATGGCTGCGATGAATACGACACGGCCTTTGCGACGATCCCAATGGTCGACCCATATGTGTTAGATCTGGCTGTTTCAGATGATGAAGTATTAGAATGTATTGGAGAGACAGCACTTCTAGAAGCTGAAGGTTCCAATGGAATAACACCATACACGTACAATTGGTCTTGGGTAGATAATGATGGGAATATTCAGACAGCCACCGGGCCGAGCTACAACGTAGTCATTCCGCCAAATGATGCAACTTACTATACGGTTTCGGTTACTGATCCTTGCGGTTTTCAACCATTTACCATGGACAGCATTTTGGTGACGAACGAGATTCCTGAACCACTAGAAGGCAATATAGTCGACTTTTCGCAGCCTACCTGTCCTAATGAGCCAATCTTATTTGAGGCAAACGCCATGAATGGTACACCGCCTTACTACTACATCTGGGAAAAGAACTTTGCGGTAGAAGGAAATGATGAGACTTTTGAAGATGTTGATTTCTTTGACCATTCAATCAATTTGAGAGTGACAGATGACTGTGGTGAGATTGTAAGAGATACAGTTGATGTAGTCTACCCTGCCTTTGAACCGATGGTGGCATGGATGGAACCATTGGAAGACAATTGTCCAGAAGGACCTGTTGCGCTGCAAGCCTTCTCAACAGGTGGTGCTGGTGAAACGGAGTACACCTGGTCTCAAACGGCGGGTCTTGGTGAGTTTGTTCTTCCACCAGTATCGGAGTCATCATCAGTCTTGCTCGAAGGCGGATTAAATGTGATTCAAATTCAAGCAACCGATAGATGTCACCGACTTGGTTTGTTCAATCCATTGGTTCCTGGTCAGGCTACGGGCACAGACACGCTCTTGGTGATAAGCATAGATAAGCTTCAAAACATTCTGACTCCGAATGGAGATGGTAAGAATGATGTGTTTGTAATTGAAGGAGCCAATGCCTTTGATGCGGCCCAGCTAATTGTTTACGACAGATGGGGAACCATCGTCTACGAAACGGACAATTACGAAGTAGGATCACCAGACCCAGCGTTGACATATGACAATCCGTTTGATGGGAAAGACTTGGAAGATGGAACGTACTTCTACGTGATCTCCATCGACAATGGTGATTGTACGGAGTCGGGATCGATTGAAATCATTAGTACTGATAACTAGTTCAGCTAGACTATTGTTGAACATCATTAAATCCCATTTTCAATTACTCAGAGTGTTTCTTCTGAGAATTTCTTAAAGTGTAATTATGAATATCAAGGTACTCTTTCTAACATGTTTGGGGCTTTTAGTCTCGGTAGTTGCTCATGCTCAATTAGTGGTTGAAAACACGCTCACAGTTACAGAGCTGGTCAATCAAATACTTCTCGGTGAAGGAGTAACAGCTACAAATATTACTTACAATGGTATGCCCGGTGATTCGGTGCATGTTCAGGTTGGAACTTTCAATAGTGAGAGCTCTAATATCCCTATCTCAGAAGGGTTAATTATGGCTAGTGGAGCTATCGATGTTGCAGTAGGACCAAATGATCTGGGAGGAGCAACAGAGAATACAGGGTTTACAAGCTTCCAAAATGATCCAGATCTCGAAGCACTTATTTCTCCAAATACAATTGCTGATTGTGCGATCGTAGAATTTGATTTTGTGGCAAATGCCGACTCTTTGAGATTTAACTATGTATTTGCTTCTGAAGAATATGACGAGTACGTGTGTAGTTCATTTAATGATGCCTTCGGTTTTTTCCTTAGTGGTCCGGGAATCAATGGGCCATACTCCAATAATGCAGAGAACATCGCTATAGTGCCTGGTACAGATATTCCCGTAGCTATAAATACAGTAAACTTAGGGGTAGTTGGAAGTTCTGGAACTCTTTCGAACTGCGAAGACTTCCACCCCGATTGGGATCAAAACTCTGAATATTACACATCTTATTCTGGGGACACCACTCCAGAGTACTCTCAATTCGATGGAATGACTGTTTCACTCACAGCGCTGGCAGATATTGAATGCGGAGCTCAATATCATATCAAGATCGCTATCGGTGATGGGGGAAGTGCAAGCTTCACGGATACAGCTTTTGACTCAGCCGTATTCTTGGAAGCGGGCTCATTTGCCGCCTTTGGAGAAGTCTTTGTCAATGTAGAACCAAATATTGGTGGAGTTACGGTAAGTGACCCGCAATATGCTGATGTTGTCGTAGCTGGTTGTAGCGATTTTGGAGTTGAGCTTACTCGTCCTGAAGGCCTACCTGTTGATTCAGTATTTGTTCAGTTTGGTGGAACTGCCATTGAAGGCCAAGACTATATTCTTGGAGAGAACGACACCTTATTTTTCTTCCCTGATGGTGTGGATACATTAAACTTCTCAATAGAAACTCTTTGGGATGGAATTCCAGGTGAGAATGAAGAACTTATTTTCATGGTCATCTTTCCAAATGGCTGCGATGAATACGACACGGCCTTTGCGACGATCCCAATGGTCGACCCATATGTGTTAGATCTGGCTGTTTCAGATGATGAAGTATTAGAATGTATTGGAGAGACAGCACTTCTAGAAGCTGAAGGTTCCAATGGAATAACACCATACACGTACAATTGGTCTTGGGTAGATAATGATGGGAATATTCAGACAGCCACCGGGCCGAGCTACAACGTAGTCATTCCGCCAAATGATGCAACTTACTATACGGTTTCGGTTACTGATCCTTGCGGTTTTCAACCATTTACCATGGACAGCATTTTGGTGACGAACGAGATTCCTGAACCACTAGAAGGCAATATAGTTGACTTTTCGCAGCCTACCTGTCCTAATGAGCCAATCCTATTTGAGGCAAACGCGATGAATGGTACACCGCCTTACTACTACATCTGGGAGAAGAATTTTGCTGTTGAAGGAAATGATGAGACTTTTGAAGATGTTGATTTCTTTGACCATTCAATCAATTTGAGAGTGACAGATGACTGTGGTGAGATTGTAAGAGATACAGTTGATGTAGTCTACCCCGCCTTTGAACCGATGGTGGCATGGATGGAGCCATTGGAAGACAATTGTCCAGAAGGACCTGTTGCGCTGCAAGCATTCTCAACAGGTGGTGCTGGTGAAACGGAGTACACCTGGTCTCAAACGGCAGGTATTGGAGAGTTTGTACTCCCACCTGTATCGGAGTCATCATCAGTCTTGCTCGAAGGCGGATTAAATGTGATTCAAATTCAAGCAACCGATAGATGTCACCGACTAGGGTTGATCAATCCATTGGTTCCAGGACAAGCAACCGGTACAGATACGCTCTTAGTGATAAGCATAGACAAGCTCCAAAACATCTTGACACCAAATGGAGATGGTAAGAACGATGTTTTCGTCATCGAAGGAGCACAGGCTTTTGATGCGGCCCAGCTAATCGTTTACGACAGATGGGGAACCATCGTCTACGAAACGGACAATTACGAGGTAGGATCACCAGATCCAGCGTTGACATATGACAATCCGTTTGATGGGAAAGATCTGGAAGATGGAACATACTTCTATGTGATCTCGATTGATAATGGAGATTGTACTGAGTCGGGATCGCTTGAAATAATAAGTACCGACAACTAATAGAATAACATTTTGTAGTGAAAGCTTCTCGAACTTCTTCGAGAGGCTTTTTTTGTGATCTCCGATGAATGCTTATTTTCACCCGAAATGAATCCATGAGATGATGAGATTTCTAATTGCATGTGCACTTCTTTTGTGTTTGGGCTGTGAGAAAAAAGTTGATTCACCCAACCTTCACCCATTTTACGCAGTTCCGGTCAATACAGGGTACTACGCATATGATTCTAATGGTAATTTTTTGCGGGTTGTAGGCATACCAAACATCAAGAATGGAACTGCACCTTATGATCGAGAGTTTGTGATGTTTCCAAACCCTTTGCGCAGTTCAACTTTCCAACATGAGGATTCTGTTTCTTGTAGGATTTTCCTTCCGGTAGGTATGTCAAAAAAAGTTTGGGTCTTGCCCGCGAACTACAGTGAGCATTCTTCAAGCACTCTGAATCAGAATGGAGGATCTTTTCAAGTGGTGTCAAATACTCCCGTATTTCAAATTGAAACTAATGACCAACGCGTAGATATTATTCTCCCTGTAGATCAACACACCGACTATCGAGTTTACGTAGAACTAGATGGTGAGTTGTACTACGACAATATTGCCATACGAGATTTTGATACTTTTTAGATATGAGATATACACTAGTTATTGCAATTTTCTTTTTTATCACATCATTCAGTTTCGCACAAACCAATGATGGATCGGAATTTACGAATATGGAGGGTGTTGGTCTGAGTGCCAGCTTCCGATCTGGCGAACTAAGTATGGCCATTCCTATTTGGGTGGGAAAGAAATCGGCGGTGGTGCCATCTCTAAGTGCAAGTATAGCTGGAACCATCGGAACTGATATCGGCGTGGGGATGGCGTTGCGTACTTACTTCAAAGAAGGGAGAATCAGGCCGTATATTAAACCCGGTATAGTCGCCTTTTTTTCCAAAGCGGCTGAATCTGATGATACAAACTCTGAGATGGTTACAGATTTCGGTGCAATCTTAAATTTCGGAGGGGAATATTTTGTTTCCAAAAATTTCAGTTTTGCAATAGAAATGGGTCTAAACGCGACCTTTTCAGACGAAAACTCTCAACGATTTGGAAACCCAGGGAGTACAAATCTCAATACAGCCACCTTACTCGTGGCGAACATCTATTTTTAAGCTTTAGGTTTTTCCTGAATAGTGAACTAGAACTTCACTTCAAACCTAGTTCCAGTCGGTTCATTATTGGTTATTCGAATAGATCCGTTATAGAGAGAAACCAGTTTAGAGACGATATACAAACCAAGGCCAGTACCCTTTTGGGTACGCGTCTCTTCATTTCCAATGCGGTAAAACTTCTTGAAGACTTGTTTCCTGTCTTCATTCGAAATTCCTGGTCCATTATCTGAGACCTTAAACTCAACACTGTCTCGTGTTTTTGAAAGCTTAATTTCCACTCGTCCGTTTCCGTACTTAATGGCATTCTCAATCAAATTTCCAATGATGCTTTCAAAATGAGTTGAATCAACTTTTAGATTAACGTTCGATTCTATTTCAGTAATAAACTGAGCGGTTGGATGGGTAATCTGAAACTGCTCGATTATTTCATTCGAAATTTGAGATATGTCAATCTCTGGACAAATTTCCCCGCTTTCAAGACTGCTATTCTCTATTCGAGTGGCGAGTAATACCTTGTCAATAAGGTTGTGTAACCTATCTGTGCTTTGCAAGGCGTTTCGCTGCAGCGGTTCTCGTTGGTCTTCATCCAGATCCTTCCTTTTTGAAAGGGTCTCAAGACAGAGCTTTATGGCCGCTATTGGCGTTTTGAGTTCGTGTGTGATGGAAAGAAGAAAGTTTCGCTGCTGTCTTACCAAGGTCATTTCCTTACGGATAGAGCGCTGCATGATGTAGGCACCCGCCAGTAAAAAAACAATAAACACAGCGCCTTCACCTAGAACCATCCAAATTTTCGTGGTGAATACTTCGCTGTCTCCATAGAGTTGCTTCATTAGGCTGAGGAGTGTGTATGCCCACCAAACAAACTGAAGAACGATATAAAAAATAAGCAGATAAAAGAGGATTAACACTCTTCTATCTGCTTTATTCAAATCCATCTAAATGCTGAATTAGTCTTCTTTTCTCTTTCTAAGATAGTACTTCGTGGCAGTCGATTTGCCTTCTGTAACAGGAATAACAGAGATGAGTTCAAAATCCATGTCAGCCATGAAGTTGATAAAGTCCAATTCGGTTGAAAAACTCAATCCACCCGCATCAGCTTTTTTCATGGCACCTACCACTTGAACATCGGTAGAAGCAAAACTTGCCTTATCAGATGAGCGCTCAAACTGTGGTACATAACCTGTTCCACGGCTTTGAAGCATTACTATTACGTAATCCCAACGAATCACTTCATCTTCTTCTTCGTTTTCTTCATCGGTATTCTCCGAACTCATTTCGTCTCCAGTCGATTTATTCGAAATTTTGGCTGATTTTTCGCTCTTCTTTTTTTTACTCGAGATGGTCGTCTGTGCGTCGGCTTGTGAGAAACAGAATACGAGTCCGAAAAGAATTAGGAATGATTTAAATAGGGTTGACTTTGTCATAATGATTTTTGAGTTTTCGTAAAGATAGTGAAACGGGAAATTTCCCAAGTTTACTCTGTACGCAAAATACCTACATTTGGTTCAAGTTTTAAGTAATGAGTTTATACCGATTTGCCCTTCAAAATTTGCCAAGGCCTTTGCTCATCAAGGCGAGCTATGTCTTTAGGAAGATTGCGCCACTGATGTACAGAGGTGATCAAGTGAAATGCCCGGTTTGCGATCGGTCGTTTAGCAAGTTTTTATCTTATGGCTCAAATGTGGCACTTCGCGATAATGTACTTTGCCCGCATTGCTTGTCTTTGGAGAGACATCGTTTACTTTGGTTGTTTCTCAAGGAAAGAACTGATTTCTTTTCGGCCAATCACAAACTATTGCATATTGCTCCAGAGCAGTGCTTTCACGGTCGGTTTTTAAAGCTCGACAATATTGAGTATGATACGGGAGATTTGGAATCTCCGTTAGCTAAATATCATTTCGACCTTCACCAAGTCCCTTTTGATGACAATACCTATGATATTGTGATTTGCAACCATGTTATGGAGCATGTTGCAGATGATCATCAATGTATGAAAGAACTATACAGAGTTTTGAAGCCTGGTGGGTGGGCCATCATGCAAGTTCCTATTGATTATACGCGGAGCGAAACTTACGAAGACCCTTCAATAACTTCTCCGGAAGAGCGCGAACGCGAGTTTTGGCAGAAAGATCACGTCAGACTCTATGGGAAGAATTATCCGGAAGTGCTAAAGAAGGCAGGATTTAATGTCGAGTCTGTTGATTTTGTGAATTCAATACCAAAAGAACTTAGAGCTAAGTATAGGCTACAAGACGAAGAAATAATATACCTGTGCAGAAAATAAAAAAACCCAACGCAAATACGCTGGGTTTTTTCTGTGGTGATGGACGGAATCGAACCGCCGACACAAGGATTTTCAGTCCTTTGCTCTACCGACTGAGCTACATCACCGCCTTAGCAGGGCGCAAATATAAATATATTTTCCATATGCAATCAAACTCTTCTCATGGGAATGAAAAATATTGACATGGCCATAGACATAGGCAATACGCGTATGAAGGTTGCTTTATTTGTCGGAGGAGAGTTAGACGGTGTTCTTACATTTTCCAATCGTGCTCATCGCCAAGTGGCTCAACTCATTGATAAAACAGGTGTTAAGCGAGGTGTAATTAGCAATGTTTCGAAGCTAAACCAGCCACTGGCTGATGTCTTTGAGGAGAATCTAGAACTGGTTCACGTTAGTGCTGAGACCATACTCCCAATCGAAATAAATTATAAGACGCCCGAAACCTTAGGAGCAGATCGGATTGCAAATGCAATTGCAGCAAAAAAGTTTTATCCAAATAAGAATGTTTTGGTCATTGATTTTGGAACGTGTATCAAGTATGATATTGTGCGCTCAGATGGCAAGTTTGTTGGTGGGGGAATAGCTCCTGGCCTTCAAATGCGGTTTAAAAGCATGCACCTAATGACGGGGAAACTCCCTTTAATAAAGGAGTGGGAAGAAGAAGAAGAGAATTGGCCGGGATACGATACAAGGTCGAGCATGACCAGCGGTGTGATTCAAGGAATACATGCAGAAATTTTGCGTTATATCGACATTGGACAAGAACATTACAAAAATTTAACGGTCATTGCCACCGGAGGAGACTATGGCTTTTTTGATAAAGCGTTTAAAAATATCATCTTTGCACACCCTTATCTTACCTTATGGGGATTGCATGAAATTCTTCAATCAAATCTCAAGCAATAAAGCGCTTGCTTTATTTGTGTTAATCATTTCTTTTTCAGCTTCTTATGGGCAGGCTGACTTGACGTCTCCATATTCTTTGTTTGGACCTGGGTTGCCATTTCAAAGGCAGACAGTAAGTCAAGCGGGTGTCGGTGGAAGTGGAATCGCTCTATTCGATGCCTATAAAATGAATTTGGGGAATCCTGCGACGGTTGCACTTCATTACGAACCAATCTTCGAAACTTCTGGTAAGTCAACCATTTCTACCTACAACACGAATGCGGGTAGTTTTGATAACAAGAGTTTCATCCTGAACAACCTTTCATTGACCTTTCCAATAAAGAGGGGAATCTGGGGGCTGTCTCTGGGACTTGTACCATATTCAGTTGTTGGTTATGCGGTAAATTCTAACATCGTAGATGAAGAGATAGATTCTGGATATAGTCTTGAGTACAGCGGTGACGGCGGGATCTCTCAGGGGTATTTGGGAATGGGATACCGTATTTGGAGCGACACCGATACACTTGGAAATCTTTCAGCCCTTTCGGTTGGGGGTACAGTAAATTTCAATTTTGGAACAATTGACAGTAATAGAAAAGTAGATTTTCCCAATGATGCCAATGCTTTGGGGCTCTCAATCCAAGAAACGGTTTTGGTTAGGGATGTGAGCTTTGATCTAGGTGTCCATTTTCAGAAAAATTTAATTCGCCATACACATCAGAGTGGACGCTACATGAAGCTCATGCTCGGAGCGGTCTATACAATGGGTAATGATTTAAAGGCTGATCGAAGTGAATTCGCTTATACGTTTAGAGATAATGCCGGTCTTATTCCCCGAGATACGATCATCGATACGGAAGCTGAGCGAGGACGAATTCACATGCCTCAGCGTTTGTCATTCGGAGTAGGACTTGATTATGTGACTGCCCAGAAGGCGAGATATCGATTCTCTGCTGACTATGCTCAGGAAGCCTGGTCAAACTACACCGTGTCGTACGAAGATGATGCACTTGACTTCGATTTCAATGATGCGAGCAGAATTAGTGCAGGTATCGAATATACCCCGATGATGGGCTCGAGAAAATATTTTAAGGTTGTTGAATATCGTGCAGGGGTGTACTATGACAAGTCAAATCTAAACCTTGAAGGGGAAGATATTGTTGATCGTGGCATGAGTTTTGGTTTAACCATGCCGATCAATCACAGAAGAGCCATTTCGCGCTCTTCGATTAGCATCAGTACCCAGTACGGTAAGTCGGGTACTACAGATAAAGGACTTATAGAAGAAGATTATTGGAGAATTTACATCGGTTTTAGTTTTACACCACACGTTAGAAACCGATGGTTTATCAAGCCTAAATATGATTAAACAAGTTAGATCAATGAAAAAGTTAGTTTTCGCATTGGTAGGAGTTTTGCTGATGACAGCAAATGGGTTTTCTCAAGACAAATACGGAGATACACCCGAACAACAGCAAAAGTGTAAAGAGAATCTTTCGCTCTACAGAGAGTATAGAGATCAAAAACTTTACGATGACGCACTTCCATTCTGGAGAAAGGCATTTCAGACATGCCCAAAAAGTAGTAAGTCTCTTTACATTGATGGTGCAAGATTTTATGGAGATATCCTAGATGAGATCTATGAAGACTCTACTAAAATGGATGTTAGAAATGCATACATCGACACGCTTATGATGGTTTATGATAAGCGAATAGAAAACTTTGGTGACGAAGGAAGAGTTCTTGGATACAAAGGAGCTGACTTATTCCAATACGATCAGTCAAGAGCTTCGGAAGCTAATGCCCTTCTAAAGCGATCTATGGAGCTAGATGGGAACGATACAGATGCCAAAGTTGCTTCTAAGTACTACCAGTCTTTATATGAAATGTACAAGAACGACGAGGCAACAAAGTCAGACCTTCTTGTTGAGTACATGCCTGTAGTTGAAATTCTTGACTACAATATTGCAATGACTGATGATGAGAAGCAAAAAAGGAGATACGAAAAGGCAAAGGGTAACCTGGACGCCTTCTTTGTGAAAATCGCGGAATGTGATGACATCTATAGAATACTTGGTGAACGTATCGATCAATCGCCAAATGATATTGAGCTGAATAAGAAAGCTCTCGCGGTAATGAACAAGCGTGACTGCTCTGACAATGAGCTATACCTTCAGGTAGCTGAGCGTGTTTACGCCGATAAGCCAACGGCCGATGCAGCGTATTCTATCGGTATCCAGAAACTTAAGGTTAAAGAATACTCAGATGCTTTGAAGTACTTCGAAGAAGCGGTAAGTCTATGTGGAGACTGTATTCACTCGGGTCAGTATCATCTTCGTGCAGGCCAAGCAGCTACAATCTTGGGTCGTGTAAGTACAGCCAAGTCTCACGCAAACAGCATTCTTGCCAAAGAGCCGAAGAATGGAGAAGCATACATGCTTATCGGAGATGCTATTGTAGGATCAGCTAATTCTTGTGATGATAAATTAGGAGCAGGTGCTGTTTATTGGGTTGCGACTGATTATTATAGCCGTGCAAAATCGGTTGATTCTTCAGTGGCCGACAAGGCAAACCAGAAAATAGCTGGATACAAAAAGTACTTCCCAGACAAACAAGCTATCTTTTTTAATAACTTAGAGATAGGTGGAAAGTATACAGTTGGCTGCCTAGGCGAAACGACTACAATAAGATCTAGTGACTAATTTCTCTAAGAGATATCGATTCTTAATCAAACTAACACCGGTTGCACTCGTGGCCGGTGTTTTGTTTTCTTGCTCTTCAAACGACTTGGAAGAGGTACTCGTGTTTTCGGAAGGGGAAGTACTGCCCATTCAAAGCACGAAAAACGTAACCTATACTTACACCGATTCTGGTCGCGTCAAGAATATGCTCGAAGCGGCCTTAATGGAGCGGTATCAGCAAGGAGACTCCACTTATAGTAATCTCTCTGGTGGTTTTGCGCTTACCTTTTACACTTCCAGTGGAAATTTCGATGGAAGGCTAACGGCAAAGAATGGTATGATCTCAGACAATAATGGCTTGATGATCGCTCGAGATTCGGTGGTCTTTGTGAACCGTGAGGGAGAGACTTTGCATACAGAAGAGTTGACGTGGTATCAAGACAGCGCTAAAGTGTTCACCGATAAGTTTGTTACCATTGAGCGCAAAGAAGCCGTGATATATGGAAAAGGCTTGGAGTCAAATCAGAATTTTACGAACTATGTGATCAATGAAGTCACTGGATTGATTAATATTGAAGAAGATGAGTAAGGAAAAGGATCAAAAGCGTTTTCAAACGGTGAGCAAAGTAATGGAGAAGTTCTGGCTCGCTACGGCCATTGTTTCCTTGCTTTTCGTCTTGTATGTTTTCTATGAGAGCGGTGGAATAAACGGTGAAAATGTTCAGTACTTAGTTTTTCCGCTGCTAGCTGGAGTCATGTATGCATTCCGAAAGTCCTTTCGAACTCGGATGGAGAAGAATCAAGAATCAGATTCGGACTAAGCGATGATGGAAATTGTCATAATAATTGCAGTATCCCTGTTGTTCTCGGCGTTTTTTTCGGGAATGGAGATTGCATTTTTGACATCGAATAAGCTTAAGATCGAACTTGACAACAAGCAGGGCGTTCTATCGGCGAAGATTATTTCACGTTTTATCAAGCAGCCTTCCAAGTTTATTGGGAGTATGTTGGTGGGAAACAATGTCGCCTTAGTGCTCTACGGTATTTTCATGGCTGAGCTACTCGACCCGATATTCAGAGGGTGGGGACTCACAGGCGTATGGGCTCTCTTGGCACAAACTCTGGTTTCAACTATCATTATACTTTTTGGAGGAGAGTTTATTCCCAAGACCCTTTTCCGAATCAATTCGAATTTTATCCTTGGTATTTTTGCAATACCCCTACAGCTGCTCTACTATTTTCTCTGGGTGCCCATGTTCTTGATGGTTGGCCTCTCAGAGCTCATTCTCAAGTATCTTTTCAGAGTTGATACATCTGATCAGGACGTCGCGCTTACCAGAGTAGACCTGAATAATTACGTAAAGGAGATTAGCAGTTCTGCTGAAAGTAAGGAAGATGAAATCGATCACGAATTACAGCTCTTCCAAAACGCGCTGGAGTTTTCAAAGGTTAAAGCAAGAGACTGCATGGTTCCTCGGACTGAAATTTGTGCCGTTTCTCTCGAAGAGTCAGTAAAAAACTTGAGGGATCAGTTCGTCGAGTCGGGTTACTCAAAAATTTTGGTCTACAGAGATAATATCGACAATATTATTGGGTATGTGAATTCTTCTCAGTTGTTTGAGCTTCCAGAATCTGTTAAACACATGCTGGTTCCAGTGATTTTTGTGCCGGAAACCATATCGGCGCAAGAAGTGCTGGAGATGCTTATCCACAAAAATAAAAACCTGGCTGTAGTACTCGACGAGTTTGGTGGAACTAGTGGAATTCTTACAATCGAAGATATCATTGAAGAGATATTCGGAGATATAGAAGACGAGCACGACAACGAAGAATTACTCGAAGAAGAGATCAATGAGCACAAGTACCACTTTGCAGGTCGTCTAGAGATTGACTATATCAACGATAAATACAAAATTGGGCTACCCGAAGGGGAAGAATACGAAACTTTGGCTGGTCTTATACTCCATGAATCCGAGCAAATTCCAGAGCTCAATTCGATCATTCGCATCGATCAATTTCAACTAAAAGTAACCGGTGTTACTAACGTCCGTATAGAAAGTGTTTTGGTCGAGATAATGCCCGTAGAATAGTTTATTTCGATCAATGATATTTGTATATTCGCAACCTTCTTAAAAAGCAGAATTAATGGCAGCTATAGGAAAAATCCGTGAGCAATCGACCCTTCTACTAATCATCATCGGAGGGGCCATGGTAGCATTCGTTCTTGGCGACCTCATGTCAAACCGTGGCGGAGGAGTTCAGGATCAGTATGTTGGTGAAGTATTTGGTGAAGAGATCAACATGATCGATTACGAGCGCCGAGTTGAAGCAGAAAAACAAAGTTTGGCCAGTATAGGTCAGTCAGTTTCGAGTGCACAAGAGCAACAAATTCGAAACCAAGTGTGGAACTCGATGATTCAAGAGCGAATCATGTACACCGAAATGAACAAAATTGGAATGCGAATCGGACAAGAAGAGTTCGATGATGTGCGTTTCGGAGAAAATATCCGGTCGGATTTTAAAACAAATCAGACTTTCCTAAATGAGAATGGTCAGTTTGACCCACAATTGGTTCAGAACTACTTCGCGTTTTTGAAGACCGATTACCCACTTTACTACGAAACTCAAGTAAATCGGATCGTGAACGAGAGACTTTACCAGAAGTACAACAACTTGGTGAAGGAAGGAGTTTACAGCAATAAACTCGACGCAAAAGACGAGTACTACCGTCAGGAGAGAAAAGTAAACTTCAACTACGTAGTTAAAGAATACAGCAGTATTGAAGATAGTCTGGTAGATGTTTCAGAAGCTGACTTGAAGACATTCTACGATAAGCATAAAGCTGATGGTAGATTCGATAAGGATGCCTACACATCAGTTGAGTTCGTGGTTTTTGATGTTGAGCCAACGGCCTCAGACGAAGAAGAAATAAAAGCAGAATTAAGTTCTTACATAACAGAGTTTAAGAACGCAGAGAACGACTCTGTTTACGTACTGAGAAATAGCGATACACGTAATGCCGCTCTTCGTGAACTCAATGCCAATGGCGATGAAGAACTTCAAGCCATGATGGATGCAGCTCAAGAAGGCGATGTGATTGGTCCATACAAAAAGGGTAATAGTTACGCTATTGCGAAGGTTACTGAAGTAGGAACTGAAGAACAAGCTACAGCAAGACACATACTATTGTCTAATCAGACTGAGCCGGATATGGAAGTGCTCAAGACACGTGCCGACAGCATTAAGCGTGTGATCCAAAAGAATGACAATTTCGAAGAAATGGTCGTTGAGTTCAGTGAAGACCCAGGATCGAAAGATAAGGGTGGGGTTTACGAATGGTTTGATCGCCAGACTATGGTAGAACCATTTACAGAAGCTTCATTCGATAAGCCAATCGGTTCAATCAATATCGTTGAGACTACCTATGGTATTCACATTGTGGAGCCGCTTGAGAGACGTGAAGCAAACGTGATCAAAGGCCGCGAAGTGGATGCACGTATTGAGCCATCTAACGATACATTCAATGCAGTTTATGACGAAGCAAACGAATTCTCGATTGCTGCTGAAAACATTGATGGAATGATGGAGCTTGCTAATGAGCGCGGTTATGAGCTCAAAGAAGGAAAAGAGATTACAGGTCAAGCGAGAAACCTTCCAGGCGTAGCTAACTCTGCCGAAGCTGTAAGATGGACGCACAAGAGAGAAACGGAAGTAGGGGCAGTTAGCCAGCCGTTTGAGTTTGATCGTAAGATTGTAGTAGTAGGGTTGAAGAAGCGATTTGAAGGTGGGTTAGCTGACTTTGAGTTTGTAAAGAATGATATTAAACCAGAAGTGATCAGGGAAAAGAAAGTAGCGATGTTTAAAGCAGATATGGACGGAAAGTCTGTTGATGCGTTGCAGGCTGAGCTTGGACTTCAACTGAAGAATGCGGTGAACGCAACAGGTAGTAGACCAACTCTTGCAGGTGGAGCTAATGAGCCTTACATCGTTGGTTACGCCCTTACATTGAGTGCTGGTGATGAAAGTCCAGCTCTTGAAGGTGTAAAAGGTGTTTATGTGATCCGAGTGAACTCGAAAGATGAAATAGAACCAAGAGAAGAATACGTGACTTACCAGGATGAATTAGCGGAGCGCAAGTCAAACAGCATGAGTACATACAACAATGGTGTGTACAGAGCGCTTAGAGACTTTGCCGATGTGAAAGACGAAAGGTCAAGCGTGTATTAATCATCAAGTGATTATTTGATAAGAAGGCCTGTCGATTGTTCGACAGGCCTTTTTTTGTGCTGGGGATGCATTAAGTACAAAGTATTAGGTCCAAAGAAGTGCTTTTGCGGTCTCGTCTTTGTGGAAACGATAGTAAATCTGCGTGTGGGGCACCCTTCTAGGGCAGGGGAAAAGCGGAGGATTCACCCAACTACATAGTACTTACGGCATAATCTTTTGTGAGTGCTTTAATATTTCTTGTGCACCCTTGGTTAACGCTGACCGCTACTCAAGCGTTATCAATTTTCAATTATTCATTGTCAATTGTTTGGTCTCGTCCTTACAGGACTTTTCGAATTCGGTGTCATCGCATCCGGTTTCACCGAATGCTCGAGTTTTTTCGCCCCTTCAGGGCTCGTGTACTGTACTTCCCTGATTAGCGTTGACCCATTGTCAATTAGTTTCGTCTCTGCTCAAAAAAGCTATACAGCTCCAATTTTTTTAATTGCAGCTTATCATAGCCAGAAAGATGCTGACAGTCTATCGCAGTATAATCAAACGCTCGGTATCGAGTTTGAGCAGGATAAAAAGGAGAATGGTAAAACCCCAGAGCGATGATCCTCCATAACTAAAGAAGGGTAGGGGAATACCAATTACTGGAGCCAGACCAATGGCCATTCCCACGTTGATCAGCAAGTGCATAAACAGAATGCAGGCTACACAGTAACCATAGATACGGGTGAATTTAGACCGCTGCCTTTCGGCGATAAAAATGAGCCGCAGCATCAATATCACAAACATCAAAACCACAAAGGTGCTTCCTGCAAAACCCCATTCTTCGCCTATGGTACAGAAGATAAAGTCGGTGCTTTGCATGGGGACGTACTTGTACTTTGTAAGTGTTCCGTCGAGATACCCCTTACCTAGTAAGCCACCAGAGCCAATAGCCGTTTTGGATTGTTTTACATTGTATCCAGCTCCTTGTGGATCTTCTTCAAGCCCAAGAAGGATATTGATACGAATCTTTTGGTGGGGTTCGAGCACGTTTTCGAAAATCTGATCGAGCGTGCCGATAAAGAGTAAGCTTCCAAGTGCTGTACCCACCAAGAGCATCTGGTTTCTTTTTCTAAAGCGCGGTCTTACAAATCGTCGGATTCCAAAGAACACGGCAACAGTTATGACCGCAATCAAAATCATCAGGAAGTAATGTCCGGGCATGGAAAAGGAACCGAATTCAACATCGGTAGCTTTTAGCAAAAGCGAAAGAACCGACAGAGTCATAGCCAGAAGCCCAAGAAGTAAGATATTTCCCGAAAGGCCTTCACGGTAGAGAACGAGCACATAGGCTGTAAATACGAGAACCGTTCCTGTATCGGGTTGGAGAAGAATGAGCAAGGCTGGAAGTGCGAGGATCCCTACAGAAGTCGCTTTGGTTCTAAAATTCTCAATGCGCACATTCGCTTGGTTGAGGTAATAAGCCAGCATCAAACTGGTCCCCAGCTTAGCAAACTCAGAGGGTTGTATACCAAAACTTCCGAATCCAAACCAGGCTTTTGCACCATTGACTTCCTTTCCAAAAATCAATACGAGGATCAAGAGAAAGGTGGTGACGCCATAAACCGCAGGAGCGGATCTCCGAATAAAGTCGCCATCAAAGAGCATAATCACCGAAGCGAGCACACCCGCTGTAATAATCCAAATGAATTGCTTGCCGTACTCTTGCGTATTGTCGAAAATAGATGGGTGATCGACATTGTAGCTGGCAGAATAAATATTCAACCAACCCATGAGGAGTAGTAGAGCGAAAAGGCCAACTGTGAACCAATCCAAATTCTTGATTATACTACTCTGTCTTCCCATTCAATTAGTCATTGTGAAGTAAGTCAGCTTCTGTCATCCGAGTTTCAACCCACGGTCTTGTAATCGTGTCAGTGAGATATTTCTCAATCATCAAACTCGTAATTGGCGCTGCCCATGTCGAACCAAAACCTACGTTTTCTACATACACGGCCACAGCAATCTTTGGATCATCCTTTGGTGCAAAAGCGATGAAAATAGAGTGATCTTTTCCATGTGGATTTTGGGCGGTCCCTGTCTTTCCACAGATTTCAATGTCCTTTGAGAAACGCACCCCACGCCCCGTTCCCGATTCAATTACGCGATACATTCCATCGATAATGCTTTCGTAGTGCTCAGGAGAAATATCGGTTTGGTGTTTTTCGGTGTAAGTCGAATCCGAAATCGCTTGTCCATCAATTTTGCGAATTATGTGGGGTGTGTAGTACCACCCACGGTTTGCAATGGTCGCGCAGAAGTTGGCCATTTGGATCGGCGTCACACCTAGTTCACCCTGACCAATGGCAAGGGAAATGATGGTGTGGGCATTCCAGTGGTGACGACCATAAAACTTGTCGTAGTAGGTGGACTCTGGAACAAACCCGCTAATCTCACTCGTCATATCCACCATGAGCCTGCTACCTAAGCCGAACTTTTCCAAGTGATTTCTCCATACGATATAGCCTTCTTCGCTATTCTCATACTTGTCGAGTACCCGCTTGAAAACATTGCAGTAATACGCGTTGCAACTCGTCTGAACACTAAATTTCAGATCCACTGGTGAGCTGTGAGCGTGACAGCCCAAGCGCCGGCCTGAATAATAATAACCACCATTGCAAGAGAAACGCGTATGCTCATCGATTACACCTTCTTCCAAACCGATAAGACCTTGAATGAGTTTGAACGTTGATCCCGGAGGGTAGCGTGCCATGAGCGCACGATTAAAAAGTGGCTTCAAGGTATCGCGACTCAATTCGCCGTAATTCTCCCCGCGCACACGTCCTACCAATAGATTGGGGTCGTAATTGGGATTCGTCACCAAAGTCAAAATTTCTCCGGTTTTTGGCTCAATGGCCACGATACTTCCCCGCTTATTTTTCATCAGCAGCTCGCCGTATTCTTGCAATTCAAGGTCTAAGCTCGACTCCAGATTTTTTCCTGATTGGGCGGCTGTGTCGATAGCTCCACCCGCAAAAGGCCCTTGCTCGTTGTTGTGTACATCAACCAGTACATATCTCTTTCCTCGCTGGCCGCGAAGCGCTTCTTCATAAATGCTCTCAACGCCATTGGCCCCGATGTAGTCGCCGCGCTCGTAGTAACTGTTCTTTTCGATAATACTCGGCGTTACTTCGCTGACATAACCCATGCTGTGGGCAGCTACTGGCTTGGGGTAGAATCTCAGTGTTCTTGGAACGCCGTAAAAACCGTTGAAGCGATGCAAATTCTCTGCGATATTTACATAGTCGCTGGCCGGAATCTGCTTTTGAAAAATAGATGGTTTGTAGCGGCTGTAGGCTTTGGCTTCGTTGATTTGAGATCGAAAGAAAGCCGTATCGATTTCCAAAAGCTCACACAATGCTATCGTGTCGAGATCTTTTACTTCCTTGGGGATGACCATCAGGTCGTATACGGCTGTATTGGCTACTACCAAATCTCCATTTCGGTCGTAAATCAATCCACGCGCCGGGTATTCAGTAATGGTTCTCTCCGAAGCTCTTGCGGCCATTTGCTTCCACTTATCATCGACTACCTGAAGTATGAAAAGCCGAATAGAGAAAATGACACCTACTGTGATGAAAATGAAAATGATGACGAATTTTCGATCACTCAAATTCATATGATGGTGCTGGATCTACGGGTTGAAACAAGATACTGTGCTAGTATGGCGAGTACGAGGGTAAACGCCGCACTAACTAAGGCTCGCAAGAGCGTGTGGAAAAATCCAGTAAAGGAATAGACTTCAATGAAGAATAGCCAAACGTGGTGAATCAAAATCAATACGCCGGCATATTTTAAGTACCAGGACAATCCCAAATCAGCGATTGTAGGTTTTACACCAAATTCATAACCATCGCGTGGCGCGATCCATTTGAGCAAAACGGGACGCATAAAGGCGAGCAATACGGTGGCCGATGCATGGATTCCGAGTGTGTTGGTAAACATGTCGACCGATAGACCTACAATGAGTCCGATAATAAGCTCAAGCCATCTCGGGGTTTCGAGTGGAAGAAGTAATATAATGATCACATAAAGGTAGGGGATAGCCATCCCATCCATGAGCGAAGCATCGTTTAGAATGATTCCTTGAAAGAGAACCAAAATGACGAAACGACCGATATTTTTAACGATCTCATTGAGCATCTTCAGCAGTTTCTATTTCCAATTCTTTTTGTTCTTTCTTCAGTAGATTCTCGACTACATAGACATAACGGAGCTTGCTAAAGTCATTGTTCAGTGCGACGCGAATTTTATGAAAGTTCGAACCTTCTATTTCCGACACCTGGTCTACAAGCCCTATTGGAATTCCCTTTGGATAGATAGCTGAGGCTCCACGTGTCACAACCGTATCACCTTCTTGTACGTCAGCGTATCGCGGTATATCTTGCACATAGGAATACCTAAAGTCTTCGCCATCCCATTTGAGCAAACCGAAATTTCCAATGCGGGCAATCTCGGCGCTAGCTGTGTACTTGAGGTTAATAATCGGAATTACTGTACTGAAATGCTCGGAAACATCCTTGACAACACCTACCAATCCGTTGGTGTTGATTACCCCCATTTCGGGTTTGATGCCTTCGCTGAGCCCTTTATTGATGGTAATGTAGTTGAGCTGTTTGGTGATGGAGCTATTGATTACTTCAGCCGTTTTGTACCAATACTTTCGGCGGCGCAGCGTGTCGTTGATCATCACGAAGTGATCGTTTACATTTACAAAAGTACCCTGAAGTCTGTTTCGAAGTTCTTCGTTTTCTGCGGCGAGCTCATCATTTACCCTTTGCAGCTCGATGTACTGAGTGACATTGCTCTTCCATCTGTACAACGTTCCGACTACGGTATTCGATGAGTTGACGAAACTAGCTTCGTGAAATGAGTTGTTCTGATAAATCAGCGTGAAGCAAAGTACTTGAAGCCCCAAGAAAAATATGAAGATGTGATATTTTACGAGGAATTGAATGAAATTCCGCATGGGGCTCTATCGGTTTTAGTCGCGCATAAGGAATTGGAAGCGATCAATATTTTTCAACGCTATCCCCGTACCACGAGCAACTGCTCTAAGTGGATCTTCTGCAATGTGCACCGGAAGTTTAGTCTTCATGGAGATTCTACGATCCAAACCGCGTAGCATCGATCCACCACCGGCGAGATAAATACCCGTTCGGTAAATGTCCGCAGAAAGCTCAGGTGGAGTTTGCTCAAGGGCACTCAAGATAGCTTCTTCAATTTTGGAGATTGACTTGTCGAGCGCATGAGCTATTTCAACGTATGAAACGTGAATTTCCTTTGGAATACCTGTCATCAAGTCGCGACCTCGAACAGCAAAGTCTTCGGGTGGATCACTCAACTCAGGAAGTGCAGCTCCAACTTCGATTTTAATTTGCTCCGCGGTGCGCTCCCCAACAAGGATGTTGTGTTGACGACGCATGTACTCTTCGATGTCGCTCGTGAATTCATCTCCCGCAACGCGAATATTCTTGTCACAAACGATTCCTCCCAAGGCTATAACAGCGATTTCGCTCGTACCCCCTCCGATATCGATAATCATGTTACCCATTGGTTCTTCCACGTCGATACCGATACCGATCGCAGCGGCCATAGGCTCGTGAATGAGATAAACGTCCTTAGCCCCGGCGTGCTCGGCAGAATCTCTAACGGCTCGCTTTTCTACTTCTGTGATTCCAGAAGGAATACAGATTACCATGCGCAATGAAGGGGTGAAGAAAGATTTTCCTGGCTTGATCATTTTGATCATACCGCGAATCATGGCTTCAGCTGCCTGGAAATCGGCGATTACTCCGTCTTTGAGAGGCCTGATTGTCTTGATGTTTTCATGGGTCTTTCCGTGCATCTGTTGTGCCATGCGACCAATGGCTATAACCTTATCGGTCATGCGGTCTTTGGCTACGATTGACGGCTCGTCAACAACTACTTTGTCGTTGTATATGATTAGCGTATTGGCCGTTCCAAGGTCAATGGCTATTTCTTGAGTAAAAAAGCTAAATAAGCCCATGAATTTCTTACCTCTTAATTAGTGCTTAAAATGTCTTGTTCCAGTAAATACCATCGATACGCCGTTTTCGTTACAATAATCGATAGAAAGTTGATCTTTTATTGATCCCCCTGGTTGTATCACGGCAGTTATTCCTGCTTCCTTAGCTATCTCTACACAGTCTGGGAATGGGAAGAAGGCATCAGAAGCCATCGAAGCACCATTCAAATCAAAACCAAAGTGCTTGGCTTTAGCGATGGCCTGCTGTAGTGCATCTACACGCGATGTTTGCCCAGTCCCGCTCGCCAAGAGCTGATTTCCCTTAGCAAGTACAATCGTGTTTGACTTGGTGTGTTTACAAATGCGAGAAGCAAAAAGTAAATCGTTTACTTCGCTATCGCTCGGCTTTTCATTGGTTACAAAATCAAAACCTTCAGCTTTATCAGAAACTTCGTCGCGTTCCTGCCACAACACGCCATTCAAGGCTGAACGAAGGATTACAGACGGGAAGTCAGCTGATTTTTGAACCAAGATTATTCTATTTTTACGAGAGCAAAGAATATCCAAGGCTTTGTCGGAGTAACCAGGAGCAATGACTACTTCACAAAACAGTTTATTGATCTCTTCGGCCGTCGCCGTATCGATTTCCTTGTTTGAAATCAAGACTCCACCGAAGGCCGATGTTGGGTCACCAGCTAAGGCATCCGTGTACGCATCCTTCAGTTTTATGCGAGTAGCAAGACCACAGGCATTGTTGTGCTTGAGAATAGCGAATGTTGGTTGATCGTCGAGGAATTCGCTCATAAGTTGAACCGCTGCATCAACATCTAGCAAGTTGTTGTATGAAAGGTCTTTTCCGTTGAGTTGATCAAATATCTCATTCAAGTCACCGTAAAACCTTCCTTTCTGGTGCGGGTTTTCTCCGTATCGAAGAGGGAGGAATGACGATTCACTCACTTTAAGCGAAGCCACGTCTCGATCTTCGGTGAAGTATCCGTAAATGGCAGAATCGTAATGCGAGCTGATATCAAAAGCAGCTCCAGCGAACATTTTCCGCTCTTGAATCGTCGTCGCCCCATTGTTTGATTCAAGGATGCGAAGCAGCTCTGGGTAGAGCTCCATGCTTGGCACGATCATCACATCTTTAAAATTCTTCGCGGCTGCGCGAATCAAAGAAATTCCACCGATGTCGATTTTCTCGATAATGTCGGCTTCAGAAGCTCCTGAAGCTACCGTTTCTTCAAACGGATATAGGTCTACGATTACCAAATCAATGTTTGGAATCTCGTATTTGGCCATCTCTTCTTTATCCCCATCCAAATCTCTTCTTCCGAGAATTCCACCGAAAATTTTCGGGTGAAGTGTCTTAACGCGACCGCCCATGATGCTCGGGTAGTCAGTCAAATCTTCAACGGGAACAACTGGAACATCCAATCCACGAATAAAGGCTTCAGTACCACCCGTCGAGTAAATTGTGACGTTCAACGCGTGTAATTTCTTGATGATCGGTTCCAAATTCTCTTTGTGGTAAACCGAGATAAGGGCAGATTTAATCTGTGTCAATGGGATAATTTTAGGGGGCATTTAACCACACAATGTTAACAAGAATAATTGTTTCAAAGCCCTATCAGACATGGGTTTTCGCGGTAATGTTGATAAAAATAGACGAGTGTTGATAACACATCGATTGAACGAATTACACGAGCGGTAGCTCATCCCTTCAAATAGGTCTTAAATTTGGCTTTGATCTGAACCCGAAACTGGCTCATGAGCAAGCTCAAAATTTACAATCGCCTGCTAAAAGAAGGTAGCGCTTTTGCTGTGCAAGCACTGGTAGTAAACAAGCTCCGAACTTTGCTGTCTCTCCTGGGAGTGACGATTGGTATATTCTTGATCATTTCAGTTTTTACTCTTGTTGATAGTCTCGAATCCAGTTTACGTGGAGCTTTTTCGAGTTTAGGCGATGACGCCTTGTTCATCGAGCGTATGCCTTGGGGACCCGAGCCCGGCGATGAAGCCTATGCATGGTGGAAATACATGCAGCGCCCAAATGTAAATTACGAAGAGCTTAAGACTTTGAAGGGGCGCATGACCACAGCAAAATCAGTGAGTTTGCTCGCCGGAGCGCGCCGATTGGCAGAAAATGGAAATAGCTCAGCGTCTATTACAGTGGTCTCAGTTTCTGAAGGGTACGACGATTTTATTGCAGTCGAAATAGAAAAGGGAAGGGGATTCAGTACTCAAGATCTCAAGTCAAATAACCGGTACTGTTTGATAGGACACGATGTTGCTAATCAGCTTTTTGGGTCTGTGGAGCCGGTAGGTCGTCAGATTAAAGTAGCTGGGTTTAAGGCTACAATAATCGGAGTAATGGAGAAAGAAGGAACGAGCATATTTGGCGATAGCAACGATGAACGAATCCTGATACCAACTCAGTTTGGTAGGCTGATTATGAATATGCGAAACTCGAATGTGCAAATCGCTCTCAAACCAAAGGATGGAATTGAAAAGGAAGTGATGGAGAGCGAGGCCTTGATGCATATGCGGAATATTCGCAGACTCCGTCCCAATGAGGATAAGAACTTTGCCATGAATAAATCATCCATGCTCAATAAAGGGCTCGATGAAGTTTTTGGAATACTCACAGTCGTAGGTGCATTGATTGGTGGATTCTCAATCCTTGTAGGCGGCTTTAGCATTGCTAACATCATGTTTGTCTCCGTGCGTGAACGAACTTCCATCATCGGGATTCAAAAGGCTTTGGGGGCGAAACGAAGTTTTATTCTGTTTCAGTTTTTATTCGAGTCTGTTTTTCTCTGCTTTATTGGGGGAAGCATTGGCTTGCTCGTGATATGGCTGGGAACGTTTCTCGCTAGTATGGCAACAGGGTTTGACCTCACATTAACTGTGGAAAATGTTTTGATTGGAGTTGGGTTCTCGGTATCAATTGGGTTGATCGCCGGAATTATTCCTGCCAGTATCGCGGCGAGAATGGAGCCTGTTGAAGCTATTCGATCGACGGGTTGATGACTGCACTTTTAGTTTCAATTGCGATTATAGCAGTTTTTCGAGCCGAGGCCAAAGATTACGGAAAGGGTGTTTTTAAATGGGTAGTATTCGGTTTGGTCTCTTTTTGGGTGTCGTTTGGGCTGCCATTGCTTATTATTGTTGAGTTGGTTCCAAACCCTAATGAAACTATGGGGATTGCTATAATTTCGATAGGAGGGTTGATCTTTTTTGGAATCGGCCTGTGGGTGTGCAAAAAAGTATTTGATCAAATAAAATTGAAATAGAAAAACTTAAGAGTTACTTCAAATGCAACTATTTCAAATATCCAGAGAAGCGAGTGTCGGTATAACTTCAAACAAGTTTTAAGTCTCTAGAATCGGAGAAAGCGCGTTAATCGCGCTGCGTACGTTCGTCACATCTACCTTGGCCAATCTCAAATTGTCGCCTTTCTCGTACATCTTGTAGCCAATCGGGTTTCCTTTTATGAAGTTCAGAACCCTTGTAAATGCTGAGCTTTGATAGTACGCGCTATTTTGGTTGGAAACGAAGAATCCGATAAGTTTTCCGCCTTTCAGTGTGAGCTTTTCGAACCCAATTTCCTTGGCCATCCACCTTAGGCGCATAGTGTCGATTAGGTCTTCCGTTTCGCTCGGGATGTCGCCAAATCGATCTTTAAGTTGAAGTCGATATTCTTCCAACTCTGTCTCACTTCCCAGCGAGTCTAAGTCGCGATATACCTGGAGTCGTTCCTTGATGTCGGTGATATACCTGTCTGGAATCAGAATTTCAAAATCGGTTTCCAGGACACAATCCTGGACGTATTCGCCCAATTTTTCACTCTCTTCGTGATAGAGCTCTTTAAACTCATTTTCCTTGAGTTCTCGAATGGTTTCATCTAGGATTTTCTGGTAAGTCTCAATCCCCAAATCGTTGATGAATCCACTTTGCTCACCGCCGAGCAGATTCCCAGCCCCACGGATATCCAGATCGCGCATAGCGATATTGAGTCCGCTACCGAGATCGCTAAACTGGGTGATGGCTTGCAATCGCTTTCGCGCTTCAGAAGAAACTGCGGAGAGCGGTGGCGCAATCAGGTAGCAAAAGGCTTTTTTATTGCTTCGTCCTACGCGTCCACGTAATTGGTGAAGATCACTCAAGCCGAAGTCCTGAGCCTGATTGATGATGATCGTATTGGCATTGGGAATATCAATCCCCGATTCGATAATGGTGGTGGCCAGAAGCACGTCGTAAACCCCTTCAATAAAGTCGGTCATGACATTCTCGAGCTCTTTTCCATCCATTTGTCCGTGACCGATCACCACTTTCACATCAGGGCAAAGCCGCTGAATCATGCCAGCCACTTCCTTGATGTTTTGAATTTTGTTGTGAACGAAAAACACTTGTCCCCCGCGGCTCACTTCGTATTGAATGGCATCTCTTATCACTTCTTCATTAAAACTGAAGAGTTCGGTTTGAACGGGAAACCGGTTTGGTGGCGGGGTGCTAATGATGCTCAAATCTCGAGCGCCCATCATTGAAAATTGAAGTGTTCTAGGAATTGGGGTAGCGGTGAGCGTCAATGTATCGATATTCGCCTTGAGCGTCTTCAATTTGTCCTTTACACCTACGCCAAACTTCTGCTCTTCATCGATGATCATCAAACCGAGATCGTGAAACTTAACTTGTTTCCCAACGAGTTTATGCGTCCCAATAATGATGTCAATTTCGCCATTGGCCAAGGCTTTGAGCGTCTCGGTTTGTTTTTTTCCCGAGACGAATCGGTTGAGCAAGCCCACTTTTGCCGGAAACTCTTCCAAGCGTTTTGAAAAGTTCTTGTAGTGCTGAAGCGAAAGGACTGTAGTCGGTACGAGTACGGCCACTTGCTTACTGTCGCAAACAGCTTTGAAGGCCGCACGAATCGCGATTTCCGTTTTCCCAAAACCGACATCCCCACAGACCAACCTGTCCATCGGCGACTCGGACTCCATGTCTTCTTTTACCGCTTGAATCGATGTTTCTTGGTCTGGTGTGTCTTCGTAAATGAACGAAGCTTCGAGCTCTGTCTGCAGGTAGTTGTCTTTCGAATAGGCAAATCCCTTTTTCGCTTTTCGCTCGGCGTAGAGCTTTATCAAATCGTATGCAAGCTCCTTGACCCTTCTCTTGGTTTTCGCCTTAGCCTTTTGCCAGGCTGCGCTACCTAGCTTGTTCACTGCAGGTACAGAGCCATCCTTCCCGCTGTACTTGCTGATGCGGTGGAGGGAGTGAATACTCACATAGAGAATGTCGTTGTCGCGATACACCAATCTGATCGCTTCTTGTTCCTTTCCGTTTACGTCGATTTTTTCGAGACCAGAAAACTTTCCGACTCCATGGTCGATGTGGGTCACATAGTCGCCCGGAACCAGGCTACTGAGCTCTTTCAGAGTGAGAGCTTCCTTGTTTTTCTTGAAGCCTTCTTTGAGGTAAAAGCGGTGGTGACGTTCAAATATTTGGTGATCGGTGTAGCAACAGATTTGAAGCTGGTGATCGATAAATCCTTCCGTCAGCTCTTCGATGACAGGCTCAAATTTCACCTTGGCATTGAGATCGTGGAAAATGCGCTCCAGACGCTCAATTTGCTTTTCATTCCCAGAGAAAATGAAATTGGCATAACCCTTATCGGCGTTTTTCGAAAGATCGCCGATAAGCATGTCAAAGTTTTTGTGGAATATGGGCTGCGGCCCTTGGTGAAACTCCACCTTCAGCGTTTCATCTCCTTCGCTTTGGCCTGAAAAATTCACCGAAGAGAGTTCGGAAAATTCAGACAGAAAAGTGTCACCTTGGGTAAACCCATCTTCGGGTGCGATGTGCTTTAAGGGCGAATTGATCTTGGCGTATTGCTTCTCGGCTTGTTCGAATTTTTGATCGAGCCTATCGCTCACATACCCTTCATCTCTCAGCCAGACTACAACATCTTGCCCGAGGAATTTCAAGAAGGTTTCCTGTTTCTCGAGCAGAGACTTTTGCTGGACATTGGGGATAATCGTAAAAGCTGGTACATCGCCCGTTGAGAGCTGATTGGAAGGATTGAACTTTCTCAGGGATTCTACTTCATCCCCAAAGAATTCGATACGGTAAGGATGGTCGTCTCCGTATGAAAATACGTCAACAATACCCCCGCGAATGGAAAACTGTCCGGGTTCATAGACAAAGTCAACGCGTTCGAACTCATATTCGGTGAGCAATTCATTGAGAAAGGATATGCTGTATGACTCGCCTGTTTTTACTTTGAAGCTATTCGATTCGAGCTGAGCTTTGGTAACGACGGTCTCGCTCAGCGCGTCAGGGTAGGTAACGATGGCAAGAGGATTCGTTCCACGCTCGGCCACCGTTTTCAATACTTCCGCACGGAGTACAATATTAGAATTGTCAGTGCTATCTACCTGATAGGGAACACGGTAAGATGCCGGGTAAAAAAGCGTTTGGTAGGTGCTGTTCTCAAACCGCTGAAGATCATTGTAAAAATAGGCGGCTTCTTCTTTGTCTTCAAAGATAAAGATGTGATCGCGGTCGTCTTTTTTGACCACAGCTTGAGCCACCAGGGCGAGCCCTGATCCCGAAGTGCCACGCAGGCCTACTTTGTTGCCCTTTTGCGAAAGGCTATTGGAGATGACATTTGTTTTGTTGTCATTCTCATAGAATTCGGCAATCTCGGCAATGGTCATGATTTAGCTGCAACGGGGTCTGCTTCTTCTAAGAATGCCTCCGCTTTTTCTACCATTTCTTTTGACCCAATAAATAGGGGAGTTCGTTGATGCAGATCTTCTGGTTGAATTTCGAGAATTCGCTGTTTCCCGTTTGTAGCTTTACCTCCAGCTTGTTCTGCGATAAAGGCCAGCGGTATATTTTCGTACATCAGGCGCAACTTACCATTGGGGTTTGTGCCGGTAGATGGGTACATGTATACCCCACCTTTGATCATATTTCGGTGGAAGTCGGCCACCAAACTACCGATATAGCGACTGGTGTAAGGTCTATCTGTCTCGGCATCTTCTTCCTGACAGTATTTGATGTAGCGCTTCACACCTTCGGGAAACTGCTTGTAATTTCCTTCGTTGATGCTGTAGATACGCCCCGTTTTTGGGATGCGCATATTCGGGTGGGATAGGCAGAAAACCCCTATCGATGTATCGAGGGTAAATCCGTTTACGCCATTACCCGTGCTGAAAACGAGCATGGTCGACGAACCGTAGATGATATAGCCAGCCGCAACCAAATCCAAACCTGGCTGAAGAAAATCCTTTAGCTCGGCCTTTGTTCCCGGTTTGGTTTTTCTTCTGTAAATAGAGAAAATAGTTCCGATAGAAACGTTTACATCGATGTTTGATGATCCATCCAACGGATCCATTAGTACCACATACTTTCCCCAGATAGCTTCACCTTGGTCGAAAGCGATAAAATCATCGTTTTCTTCCGAACCGATTCCACAAACTTCTTGTTGTGCTTTCAAGGCGTTTATCATCTGATTATTGGCGTAGACGTCCAGTTTTTGCTGGACTTCCCCTTGAATGTTTTCGTTTCCAGCGGCACCTAAAATATCGTCTACAAGTCCCGCTTTGTTTACTTCGCGGTTTACGACTTTGGCGGCGAGTCTGATAGCACTTAATAATCTTGAAAGTTCTCCCTTGGCAAATGGGAAATCGGCTTGGCGCTCAACGATAAACTCGCTCAGCGTGGTTACTTTGGTCATAGTCTTCTTCAGTAGTAGCGCAAATATCGTTAATTTCTCTTTTTACCTCCACCCAGCCGCCCTTCGTTTGATTATTTATTTCTTTTGTGGTGTGAAGAGTTCCATCCATATCCGCCCAGGGCAAGTCTCAGATTTGCAAGATGTACACGACTTGATTAGGGAGCTCGCCCGCTATGAGCGCGCAGAGAAAGAAGTGGAACTACCCCTTGATCAGTTGGCTGAAGACGCCTTTGGGTCGAAGCAAATTGTGGAAATCTGGGTAGCTGAGAAATCGGAAAAGGTGGTGGGTGCAGCACTCATCTACGAAAAGTACAGCACTTGGAAAGGACGATCTGTTCACCTTGAAGATTTGATTGTGGCTGAAGAACACCGTGGTCAGGGAATTGGCAAGAAATTATTTGAGAAGATAATAAGCTTGGCCAAGGAGCGGAACTATGCTCGAATGGAATGGCAGGTGCTGGATTGGAATAAGCCAGCTATCGAGTTTTATCAAAGTTATGGGGCAGAGTTTTTGAATGAGTGGCTCGACTGTAGATTGAGCAAGAACCAATTAGATAAATTTTAGGAGCCTTGAAGGTATTTAAGTTTGGAGGAGCATCGCTAAAAGATGCTGAGTCGATAAAAAACGTGGTGCGGATCGTTGAGAAGCACGCGAAGCAGGATCTGATCATCGTGGCATCGGCTATGGGGAAAATGACCAACGCCTTCGAAAAGCTCATTGCCGCATTTCGCGATCAAACTGATGGTGTGGCCAGAGAACTGGAATCGATTCGCAAATTTCACATGGACATCATCTCAAAGCTCGAATTCAATTCGGGTGATGTTCATCAGCATTTTGAAAGCCACTTTCGGAAACTGGAGCTGTACTTGGAAGGCATGCCGGCTGATGACTACGATTTCGATTACGATCAGCTTGTCGTTTTTGGGGAGCTCTTTTCCACCACCATTCTTTCGGCTTATCTGAATTCGAAAGGGCTCGCAAATCAATGGACCGATGCGCGGACATTAATTCGCACCAACAATGTGTACCGCGAAGCCAACGTGCAATGGGAAAAGACGGAGCAGCTATGCCAAAAAGCCTGGGACTCGTGTAAAGAAAACGGTTTGCGAATTCTCTTAACACAAGGGTTCATGGGGCACACGCGCGAGCGAAACTCTACCACATTGGGTAGGGAAGGATCCGACTTTTCAGCAGCCATCCTCGCTTATACGTTAAATGCCGATTCAGTAACCATCTGGAAAGATGTTCCAGGGGTGCTTAATGCCGATCCAAAATATTTTTCGGAAGCCGTGCGCTTACCGCGTATTAGCTACAAAGAAGCGATAGAGCTGGCCTACTACGGAGCTTCAGTTATCCACCCAAAGACCATCAAACCCCTTCAAAACAAGAAGATTGATCTTTTTGTAAAGTCCTTTTTAGATGCAGATGCGCCAGGTACGCAGATAGATTCAAGCACATTTTAGCGATTCGCTGGTGCCATCCTACATTTTTAAGGTCGATCAAATTCTGATTTCCTTCACCCCGCGCGATTTTTCATTTATCGCTGAAGACAATCTGAGCGAACTTTTTGGACTGTTTGCCGCGCACCGCTTGAAGATTCACTTGATGCAAAACTCGGCTATCAACTTTTCGATTTGTGCAGATTACGACAAGCAAAAAACTCGATGCCATTCTTCATAGCTGTAAGGAGAATTACGAAGTGCTGTACAACACCGGCTGCGAACTCGTGACCATCCGCCATTACGACCATGAAACCATAAGCCGCTTGCTAAATAGGCAAGAAGGTGCTTGTGGAGCAAAAAGAGCCGCAGTACGGTTAGGATGGTGTTGCAGGATCATAACTAGCAATTTTTTCATTGCCAAGGCGTTACTCCCATATGCGAATCGCGACTCTATTCATATTAACGTTAGTTTTCGGTGGATGGACGTCTCCTCCAAAAGAATCAATGGTTGATTGGAATCAGAAACGTCCGTTGCGCTGGTCTGACTTTAAAGCAAAAAGCGCCTGCGGCAACGAAGCACGCGGCCTTATCGCATACGGGCATAGACTTGGCGCTGAGCTATGAGAGTGGTGAGTTTTCATATTGAGATCGTCGCACAGTTTGATCAAGCCAAGTCGTGGAAAATCGAGAAAGCAGAATCTGATCATTTGCTTAAACACGAGCAAGTTCATTTTGATATCACAGAACTATACGCTAGGAAGTTGAGAGAAAAAATACTCACAACGAGATGGAAGTCTTCGGGCCAAGTCACAGAAGAGCTTACCGGAATTTATCAGGCTAACGCTGCAGCACTTTCAAGTTCTCAAAAGCTCTACGACCGCGAAACAGAGCACTCGCTTGTCAAAGAAGAGCAGGCGCGATGGAATTCGAGTATGGAAGACTCTTTGAAGGCATATTCGAAATATGCGGGTCAGGAGATTCATCTCAAGCTGAGATAGAAGGCTAGAGTTTTTTGATCTTCTCGGCGAGAACTTGCGACAGCTTGACATAGCTCTCAACGGTCCATCCAGCCACATGCGGACTCAAAACCACATTCTTCATTTTGACCAATTCTTGAAGTGGCTTAGGAAAATCGGCCGACTCCAGACCTTGAAGCGATTTCTTTTCGTATTCCAACACATCCAGACAGGCACCACGAATTTTTCCCGATTTCAAACCATCAACCAGGTCAGCCGTGTTCACGTGCTTTCCGCGAGCGGTGTTGATGAGAAAAAAAGGATTTGAGATTCCTTCAATAAATGTTCGATCCACATAATGCTCAGTCTCCTCGCTGAGCGGAAGGTGAATAGAGATAATTTCAGCTCGCGCCTTAAAGCTCTCCAAATCCACTTCTTCGACATAACTTGGACTGTACCCGGGTTCGAGGTATTTGTCGTAGGAAAGAATTGTACAGTCAAATCCTCGGAGTCGCTGAGCAAAGGCTCTTCCCATTCTGCCGAACCCAATGATTCCAACGGTTTTGCCTTCCAGCTCCAGGCCGCGATTCTCTTCTCTCTGCCAGACGCCCGCTCTTACTTCGCCATCGGCAGTGATCATCTTATTGAATAGCACGAGCAACATCCCGACGCAGTGTTCTGCTACGGCACCCATATTTCCTTCCGCAGCGCTGATCACTTCAATATCGTGATCCACGGCCGCTTCCAAGTCGATGTTTTCAAGCCCAGCACCCGATCTGGCAATGAATTTCAATTTGCTTCCTGTTTCAATGAAAGTCCGATCTACTGGAACTCTGCTCCGAATAACTATTCCAGTATAGTTTGGGAGCTTCTGGAGAATGGTAGAATAATCTGACTGGTAATCGTGATCGCAGGTGTAGCCAATTTTAATCAACTCTTCATCAAGCAAGGGGTGTACCGAATCGAGAAACAAAACCTTGCTCATATTCCGAAGAAATACTTGGCGTAGATGAAGTAAACACTGAGACCTATGATGTCGTTCATCGTCGTTATAAATGGCCCAGTAGCGAGTGCCGGGTCAATTTTCACACGGTCGAGTAGGAGTGGAACCAGGGTGCCGAAAATTGCGGCTATGATGATTACCGTGAAGAGGGAGATCCCCACAGTATAGCTTAAGGCCAGGCTATCCATAAACAAGATACTGTAAACGAGAATGGCAGCACCGCAGATGGAGCCATTAACCAGCGCTACAGCTAGCTCTTTTGTCAATTTTGGGAATATCGCCTTTGTGCTTAAGCTATGGTTAGCCAAACCTTGTACCACGATGGCAGACGATTGTACTCCCACATTTCCGGCCATTGCTGCGATCAGCGGTACGAAAACCATCAGCGTGGCCACTTGGGCGAGTTGTTCTTCGAAAATACCTATAACCTGTGCCACTAGTACACCACCCATCAAGCCGATCAAGAGCCAAGGTAGGCGCGCTCTGGTGAGCAGCCAGATGGTGTCATCAGATTCTACCGACTCTGAGATACCAGATGCGAGCTGATAATCGCGCTCAGCTTCTTCTTTGATAACATCAACCACATCATCAATAGTGATACGCCCAAGAAGTTTTTCGTTTTCGTCAACAACGGGTAAGGCGATCAAGTCGTACTTCTCCATGATGTTTGCGCAATTCTCTGCCGATTCATCTGGAGTGACATAACGCATCGATTCCTGATTATAGATATCAGAAATCAGCGTTTTGATAGATGAAGATGAAAATAGAAGTCGCTTTAAGGAGAGACTACCTACGAGTCTGTCATTATCGTCAGTCACGTATATTGTGTAAACCTGATCAATGCTTTCTGCCTGCTTCCGCATTTCGCGAATACCACGGGCAATGCTCCAAGAGCGGCGCACCTTCACAAGCTCTTTTCCCATGATACCCCCAGCCGTATCTTCATCATACTGCAAGAGGGCGTTTATTACCTTCTTCTGCTCTTCATCGGTGATGAGAGAGATGACTTCGTCTTTTTTCTCTTCGGGAAGTTCACCCAATACATCGGCAGCATCATCAGAATCGATGTTGTCGATGACTTGTTCGGCAATTTCCTTTGAAGTTAGCGTGGCCAGAAGCTTTTCCCGATCGTCTTCATCGAGCTCTACCAAAACGTCGGCAGCCCTTTCTTCTTCGAGAAGTCGGTAGATGTAATTGGCTTCGGCCGCCTTTACTTCGTCAAAAATCTCAGCAATATCAGCGGGGTGCAATCCCTTTAAAGACTCTTCGAGCTCATGATCTTTTCCGTTCGAAATATTCTTGCGGAGTTGGTCGAGAAATTCCTTTGTGAGCTCGAACTGCATGAGGGCCAATTAGGGTTTGTGCAAAGCTAAAAATATAAAAGATACGCGTCTGAAACGCTGAGACGAGACTATTGTTCTAGTTGGTAGATAGCGACGGCGAGTTCCAGAAATCCCTCGGGCGATAACTGTTCTGGTCTGAGTTTCATTATCCCTTCCAAGCCTGTGATATCTTTTCCAGCTATCAAGCTCGAAAGACTGTTCTTTAGGGTTTTCCTTCGTTGGTTGAAGGCTAGCTTAACGACGGTTTTGAAAAACTTGTCGGTGACGGGAAGTTCGGTGCGTTCGTTTCGCGTTAGCCTGATCACGCCGCTTTTTACCTTTGGCGGTGGGTTAAAAGCCTGTTCGTCGATAGTAAACAAATACTCGCCTTCGTAGTAGATCCCTAGCAAGACACTCAAGATTCCATAGATTTTGGATCCTGGCCCTGCAATGGCTCGTTCTGCTACTTCTTTCTGAAACATGCCCACCATTTCGGGAATCAAATCTTTGTTCTCGAAGATTCGAAATAAGATCTGCGAAGAGATATTGTAGGGGAAGTTTCCAGCCAAGACAAAAGGAGAGCCACCGAAAAGGGTTTCGAGATCCATTTTTAGAAAATCTCCATCAATAACATGCCCACTAAGTTGTGGGAAGTTTTGGTTGAGGTATGCAATCGACTCCTTGTCTATCTCGACTACTTTGAAATCTTTAAACTGAAGCGCAAGAATCTCTTGAGTCAATACACCCGTTCCCGGACCAATCTCCAATACCGGAGTATTTTTCTTGGATGATTGAATGGACTGCGCTATCGATGCTGCCACCCCGTCTTGAACGAGGAAATGTTGACCGAGGTGCTTTTTTGGTTTTACCATAATTACTTGTGGTCAATCACGTCGAGTAGGGTGCGGAAGGCCGCAGTGTATTTCCCATATCGATCCATGTGGTCTTTCTGAAGTCTCGGTGAATGGTTTTTTTGGTAGGTCTCCAAATCATCCATCGACTTGGCGCGGTACTGAATGCTGTAGGCAAACCCTCCTGCTTCCTCTGCAAGAATTTTCGAAAAAGTAGAACCGTGAAAGTGACCGGTTGCCAAGACATCTGGAATGTGTTCATCTTTCATCCACTTCACCCACTCTTTGTGGACTGATTCGTCAACGTTTACGGTTACATTATATATGACCATGTCGGATTCTTGGTTTTGTGCAAAGGTAGTTTATTTCGATGGTGGAGACTTGAGCCTTATTGGTTGAATTCCGTAATTTGGTACTTATGGATCCCGTTATTCTGTCGATTCCGATATTCTTTATCCTGATCGGGATGGAGGTGGCCTATGGTTATTTTAAAAACCGGAAGCTGTATCGACTCAACGATGCCGTGGCAAATATCAGTTGCGGGATTGTGGAGCAGTTGACTGGAGTTTTTGCGAAAGTATTTACCGTGGCCGCCTACGATTTCGTGTTCAGGCACTTTGCCATTTTTGAACTTCAAAACGCGTGGTATTGGATTGTAATCTGTTTCATAGGAGTGGACTTTTTCTATTACTGGGCGCATCGTATGAGTCATGAAGTAAATCTCTTTTGGCTAGGTCATGTAGTGCATCACCAGAGCGAAGATTACAACCTTTCGGTGGCTCTACGGCAGAGTACATTTCAGAAAATGTTCACGTTTTACTTCTATTTTCCGTTGGCATTTTTGGGCTTCAAGACTGAGTGGTTTTTGATGATGGGGGCATTCAATCTGCTCTATCAGTTTTGGATTCACACTGAAGTTGTAAAGAAATTGCCTCGTTGGTTTGAATACCTTTTCAATACGCCTTCGCACCACCGGGTCCATCATGGAAGGAACCCGATCTACATAGACCGAAACCACGCGGCGACACTCATGATCTGGGATCGTATGTTTGGAACTTTTCAGGAAGAGAAGGAAGCACCGATCTATGGAATCACATCGCCTACAAACTCATGGAATCCGGTTACTGCCAATGTCCAGCCCTTTGTGCGCTTGTGGAAGGAGCTGAAGACAATACCAGGCTGGTGGAACAAATTCAAATTTGTTTGGGCGCGTCCAGGTTGGTATCCAGCTGAGATGGGTGGATTTCGTTCGGCGCCAGATGTCGATCGAGAAACTTACAACAAGTATGAAGTGAGATTAAGTACGAAGCTCAATTTTTACCTATTCTTTCAATACCTGATTTTATTGGTTGGAACCGCTTTGTTTCTGTTCACTTTGGGCAATTACACCACCATTCAGCAAATTGTGATAGCTGTACTTCTTATTGGTTCGGTGGGGGTGGTAGGATCCATATTTGACAATAAGCAAAAGGCGATTCGCATCGAATCGATTCGAGTTTTAATTTCGTTAATAGTCTTGTCATTTTTGGTCTTGCAAGGATTAATGCCCTTGAACATTGCCATTGGATTTGGACTTTTCGGATTAGTTTCGCTCGCCGTTTTAAGTCGAATAGACGTTCATCAAATTTCACTGCGACCTTGAGTAAAACCTCTGCTGGGCTTTTTATCCTTTGCCTGCTTGTCCACATTATATCCGGAGAGTTCGACTTCCATTTGATCGAGTGGGTGTCAAAAGCTCTTTTACTACCCATTCTCTTTGTGGAGTGGGTTCGAAAAATTGGTCTGAGTTCTCTTTTTAAGAAGTCAATTTTTTTCGGGATGATCATGTGCTGGTTTGGTGATATCCTCTTGATATTTCAACAGGTCGATGGTATTTACTTCGTTTTAGGGTTGAGTGCTTTTTTGCTTGGGCACCTGGGGTATATCGTCGCTTTTACTCGGACCAGCGATGAAGGCCATAACATTGCCCTCATTAAACGACAGGGCTGGGTGATGGTCTTGGTCTTTGCCTATGGATACTTCTTTTTTAAACAGCTCGAGCCACACCTGGGGGAGATGATTTTTCCCGTCCTTCTTTATACCGTCGTGATATGTTTAATGCTACTGCTGGCGGTAAATCGCTATGAGCGTGTTGATCGAAAGAGCTTTCAACTTATTGCTCTTGGTGCCTTACTTTTCGTGGTTTCAGATAGCGTTCTGGCTTGGAATAAGTTTGTGGATCCACTTCCGTTCAGCCATTCATTGATAATGACTACTTATGGTTTAGCTCAGTTCTTTATTGCAGCTGGCGCTATGATTCAAGGAAGGAGCGAAGCCGCCATTAAGGGTTCTTCTCAAGTGGAGTAATTTCTGCTGGGGCAGATTCGCCATCTCCACGCAAAGCTCTAAATCGCTTTCTGGCATCTACTACAAACAGACTTCCCGGAAAGTCAACGAGAAGTTGCTTGTAGAGTTCTTTGGCCTTTTCATCATCCCCCAGTTTCTCTTCGTAAATCAGAGCCATTTCGTAAAGAGCATTATCGGCTGTGATATCGAAATAGTGATTAGCAACCACAGATTGATAATAAGATATGGCTTGATCAAAATCGTATTGCTCTTCCGCTATTTGTGCTTTTCTGATCAGAATTTCATCGCTCAAGGCGTGCCCTGGATATTCTGTGAGGATGCTATCCATCGATGATATTGCAGTGTCGTACTGTCTTTGAACGATCATCAAGTCTGCCCGGGCAAACATGAGCATTGGCTCTAATATCGTGTCGAGATTCATATTGTCGGTGATCAACAAGGAAAGTTCCATGGCATCGTTGCTGATCAGCTTGGACGTACTTCCTTTGAGCACATTGAGCTGGGCTTGAGCCCATGAAAAATCTCCTGCGTAGTAGCTAATCTCAGCATTCAGGAACTTTGCTCGGTAGCCGAGAATATCATTTTTATAGTCCTTATCGACTTGCGAGCAAAGGAGACTGGCGTCCCAGATATAATCTCTGGCGATCAAAATCTCTGCGAGATCTAACTTTATTTCACTTCGCGTGTCTGGGTGAATGCCTGGAATATCCAAAGCCTCATTCAAGGTCACATTTGCTGCTTCGAAATCGCCGAGATAGTAAGCTTCGAGTACGGCCTTTTGGCGCATCATTCCCACCACTTCACTCTGGCCTTGTAGATCTTCGATATTCTTGTCGTAGTCTTGCCTAAGCGAAATTAGCTCGGCACTATCAGGAGGAAATGTCATCCTGATCGCTTCAAAACGCGCTTTGAGAATTCCCGCCTTTGCAAAAGGGTAGTAGGGATTATCTGGACCTTTTTCGACGATGTACTCATATGACTTTTCAGCCACATCGTAAGCTTGATTGTTCATGCACAGGCTGGCCAGGTTCAGAAGGCGTTGGCCATCTTCTCCAAGTCTCTTGTCAATAGCCTTTAACTGGACATAAGCCGAGTTGAATTCTTTTTGCTGTAAAAACAGCCAGATGAGCATCTGAGAATAGACGGTATTCTGCGGTGATTTTTGCACGCGCCGAAGCAACTCCGTTCGAAGAATTTCGACCTTTTCGAAGTCATTTTCAAAGTCAATACTCCGATTCAACGCGTTTTGTACGGTCTGGAGATACGCGTCATTAAACTCGATTAAATCCAGGTAGGAAGTAATCATGAGTTCAGTATCGCCCATGGTGCCGTAAAGACTTGCCAACTCATAGCTGAAGGGGTATGCACCGTCCAAAAGTCTCTTTCCATAGTTATAGGTGTCCAGAGCCAGGTTGAGCTTGTTCATCCGGATAAACTCATTGGCTGTGCGGATTACTGTCCCCTGGCTTTTGGGCATTTTTTGGATCGCATCTCGGTAGGCGTCTTCCGCGTCTTTTGTTTCGTCTTGCGCCTCGTAAACCTTACCCAGATCAATGTAGAGCAGATTAGATCCAAAGCGCTTCATTTGTCTCTTGATAAGCTTCTCAGACTCTTTGAACATTTGAAGCTCCATCTGACATTTTAGAAGACCTTGATAGTGGGCATTACTCGGCTTTTCTGAATAAATCTTCTCGTAGTACAGAAGCGCCTTGTCAAATTCACCTGTATCGAAATAATAGTTCGCTAGTTCTTCATCGCTCGTCTGACCATACGCATGATTGATCTGCACTGAAAACAGAGAGAGTAAAATACATACGATGGCAGTTCTTAAATTCATTTTTGATTTTTAAGGGCAACAATTACGCTGTCCATTTTAGGCTCGAGTTTTGAAGCGAGTTCACGCGTATAATCATCGCCAAAATCGATTCTCTTCACAAGGTCTACAATCTCATTGGTTTCTTCTAATTCGCGCTTAAACATTTTTCTAACGACCGTACTGTCGAGGAGATTGTATTGGAGATCGTGTTTTAAAGTAAGGAGCTGCTTTTCTGTAAACTCTAGCTCTCTTGATGCCTGATCATACGTTCCATGAAAGTTCATATATGGCTTCTTTAGGCTTCTATAGTCAGCCATGAAAAGTGCCAGATCACGTCCAATAGTATCCTCAGAATTCCGGAAGTGGTTTGTGACGAAATTCAAATTGGTTTGAAAGCGCTTTGCGTAGTCTCTGTAACCGTTTGTATCGACATTCTGAAGGATGGTCTTCGCCGAATCTAGCTTCACAATCAGTTTGTCGAGTTCAGCGATTTCGGACTTGTATGGCGTCTGATTACAACTAGCGAATATTGTTGTCAGTAGTATGAATAAGGTGATTCTTCTCATATCAATCGATCATTTCAAAACCAGTAAACTTTTGAAGCGCTTGCGGAATTCGAATTCCGTTGGGTTCTTGATTGTTTTCAAGAAGGGCCGCTACAATTCGCGGTAATGCAAGTGCGCTTCCATTTAGCGTATGCGCCAGGTGCGTCTTTTTATCATCACCTCTGAATCGACACATAAGTCTTGTAGACTGATAAGTCTCAAAGTTAGATACTGAGCTCACTTCGAGCCACTTATTTTGAGCAGTAGAGTAAACTTCAAAATCATATGTAATGGCTGCTGCAAAACCCAGGTCTCCTCCACACAATCTCAAAATGCGATATGGTAGTTCTAGTTTTTCCAGAATACCTTTTACGTGGTTTACCATTTCACCCAATCGCGTATAACTCTCGTCTGGGTGAACGACTTGCACGATTTCTACCTTATCGAATTGGTGAAGCCTGTTGAGACCTCTAACGTCTTTTCCATATGACCCCGCTTCTCTTCGAAAGCATGGGGTAAAGCCCGTTACTTTTACTGGAAGCTGATCCTTAGACAAAATCACATCGCGAAACATGTTCGTTATAGGGACTTCGGCTGTCGGAATAAGGTAGAGATCATCTTCGGTGATGTGGTACATCTGTCCTTCTTTGTCTGGAAGTTGTCCTGTCCCAAATCCAGAAGCTTCATTTACTACCAAGGGAGGAATAACTTCAGCGTATCCTGCAGCAATAGCTTCATCCAGGAAGAAGTTTATCAAGGCTCTTTGGAGTTGCGCTCCTTTGCCGAGGTAAAGTGGGAAACCTGCACCTGTGATTTTTACACCAAGCTCAAAGTCTATTAGATTGTATTTGGCGGCTAGATCCCAGTGGGGAAGGGCTTCTCCATGAAGCTCGGGTATTTCTCCACTTCGTTCCACTTCTTCGTTGTCCGTTTCGCTTTTCCCTTCTTTCACGTCTAGGTTGGGAGCGTTCGGAATTTGATATAGCAATTGCTTGAGCTCTTCTTCTGCTTCGGTGAGATCTTGCTTTAAGGCTTGTGAGCGCGACTTAATTTCGGCCACCTTTGCTTTGGCTTCTTCGGCGGCATCTTTCATGCCCTTTTTCATGAGGGCACCAATTTCCTTAGAATGCACATTCATTTCAGCAAGAAGACTTTCCACTTCGTGTTGGATTTTTCTCTTCTTCACGTCTACAGCGAGCACTTCATCCACTAGCGCTTCGTAAGTGTCGTTTACTCTTCTTTTTAGCCGCTCTACGGCTTCATCTCTTTTTTCTCTGAGATAGTTAAGTTCAAGCATTTGTGTTTCAAAATTTCGATTCGAAATTAGCAATTATTGCTGCCAAATGGGCATAAAAAAACTCCTGCGTTAACAGGAGTTTTTCATTGAATTGGGGTGTATCAATTACTTTCCTGCTTGTTCAGGAACAACAGATACAAACGACTTATTTCCTTGTCTTTTGTTGAACTCTACAACACCATCTTTCAATGCGAAAAGTGTGTGGTCTTTACCAACACCTACATTGAGACCAGCGTGATGTTTTGTTCCACGTTGACGAACCAGGATGTTTCCTGCAATAGCCTTCTGGCCACCAAAAATCTTAATCCCGAGACGTTTACTTTCTGACTCCCGTCCGTTCTTCGAACTACCGACTCCTTTCTTATGTGCCATTGTCTATAGGGTTTTAGTCTTTTTTAGGTTCTTCTTTTTTAGCTTTTGGAGCTGCTGCTTTCTTCGGAGCTGCCTTTTTAGGAGCGGCTTCCTTCTTCGGAGCTGCTTCCTTCTTAGGCGCTGCTGCCTTTTTAGGAGCTTCTTTCTTAGCTTCAGTCTTCTTTGCGTCAGCTTTTGGAGCTTCTTCTTTAGAAGCTGCTTTCTTAGCGCCACCTACAGTGATACCATCAATAGCAACTTTTGTTAGGTACTGACGGTGACCATTTCTTGTTTGGTAACCTTTACGTCTTTTCTTCTTGAAGACAATCACTTTGTCTCCTTTCATGTGCTCGACAATTTTACCTGTCACTTTAGCACCTGATACAGCTGGGGCGCCAACTTCTACTTTACCGTTGTTGTCAACGAGTAAAACCTGATCGAAAGTCACTTTATCTCCCTCTTTGTTTGGAAGACGGTGAACAAAGATCTGTTGGTCTTTTTCTACTTTAAACTGCTGCCCCGCGATGTTTACAATTGCGTACATAGCTTTATGTGGCGTTAATTAAATGATTTAAAAAGGGCGGCAAATATACGTATTTATTCTTGCTTCACAAACTATTCTTACTTCCTGTTGATCAATATGATTCCACCTAGCATTGTAAGTGCACATATTACCTGAAGCAAGTTGAGCATTTCTCCGTCCATTATGCCCCAAACAATTGCCACCAAGGGGATTAGATATGTTACGGATGATGCAAAAATAGTATTTGTCTCTTGAACTAATTTGTTGAAGAGCATGAGGGCAAGAGCTGTTCCAAAAATAGCTAGGGCAGAAATTGCTGCAAACCCAGTTAGGCTTCCTGGAGTGTTTGAAATCGTGTCCACAAAATTGGTTGCCAATAGTACACCTATTCCAATGGGGCTAACCAATATCAAGGCCAAGCCAGTAATAGCTATGGCCGAAACATTCTGGAGATACTGCTTAATGGTATTTAGGCTAATGGCATAGCACATCGTGGCAAGTACAACCAGAAAGGCATATCCGATTTCAAAACTTCCACCGAAATCACTGCCCGAAGCCAGCAGTAGCCCAGCTGATGCGATCAATCCAAGTAAGAGCCCTGCCACTTGCCATGATTTCACCTTCACCTTGAAAACAAAGAAGGCTATAATCAGGCTGAATAACGGAACCATTGAATTAATCATCCCAGCCAGTGCAGAAGGAATTTTGGTTTGGGCTGTAGCAAAAAGAAATGCCGGAATCGCATTCCCACACAGACCCACAACTAAGATTGGGATGAAGTTGGCATTTTTTAACAAAGTGAACTTTTTCCATACAAAAGGAAGCATGAAAATGGCGGCAACAACAATTCTCAGAGCGCCCACTTGAAGCCCGGAAAATAGCGGAACCCCTTCACTGGTATATAATCCACGCTTTATCAAGATGAATGAACTACCCCAAATCAAGGCTAGAAGGGCTAATTGAAACCAGTGCTTTGTCTGTGCCAAACCTTAAAAATGAAGCGCGAAACTACTCATTTTAATTGCTGGAAATCTGGGTAATATGTATTTTTGACCGTCCAAATTCGAAAGAATTGGATCCCAAAAAGAATAAGCATGAAAAAGGTTCAAATTTTCAAAGCATCATTGGCACTTTGCGCAGTCATGTTTTTGGCTGCCTGTAGCTCTTCAACGGAGAAAGCTGATGTGCAGTCAGAAGTAAATGTGACTTACACAGATGCTGTATCTGAAGATGGTGAAAAGTACGTCGCAAGTCTGGCTATTGATGGAATGGCCTGTGAGATGATGTGTGGAAATAAAATTTCGTCAACTCTGGCGTCTATTAATGGCGTTAAGCACACGGAGATTGAATTCAACGGAGCAGAAGAAGACAATTTTGCCATTGTGGAGTACGATGTAGAAGTTGTATCAGAAGGTGAGATGGTGAAAGCTGTTGAAGCTCTTGCTAATGGACATTACAAGGTGAAGTCTGTCGAAGTAGTCCACTATAAAAAAGGCGAGGCGACACTAGAAGTTGAAAAAGAATTATCATACACCCCGCATTTCGATTACGAGCTTCCGAACATATTCGGCGCGTTCGCTCGATTGTTCTAGAAAAATTTTTTCTGTAAAATTAGCCCCGATGGGGCTTTTTTTATACCCTGAACTTCCATTTGAATTATGACAAGGTTACTCTATCGTTTATCGCTTACATCACTGGTCTGTATCTATTTGGTCGTGTTAGCTGGAAGCGTAGTTCGAATGACTGGATCGGGCATGGGCTGCCCGGATTGGCCAAAGTGTTTTGGGTACTATATCCCACCTACAGATATTGAAACATTGACCTGGAACCCGGGTAGAGAGTTTGATAAGGGTAATGTCATTATAAAAGACGAAGCACTCTACGTTGCTCAAGCTGATTTTGTGGCTGGCGATCAATTCAATTCATCGAATTGGGCTCCGTATACCAAGCACGACTATGCCCTTTTTAATCCAACGCACACGTGGATCGAGTTTATAAACCGACTTGTTGGTGCTTTTACAGGCCTACCAGTCCTACTCTTGTTTTTGTTTTCTCTGCGAAAGTTGAAAAAAGATCCACTGATTCCCATTATTTGCATTCGCTGGGCTGCTTCTCCTAGGATTTGAAGCCTGGTTGGGAAAGGAAGTGGTCGATGGGAATTTGATTCCTCACCAGATTACTTATCACATGTTTGGTGCTATCGCATTGGTAGCGGTCTATACATTCTTGACCATTCGATTAAAACCAAGCTCATTGACATTTAAATCAAAGCGAGATTCAAGTCTTGTCTGGATTGGAATTCTAGGCTTTGTTTTACTTCTAGTTCAAGTATATCTCGGAACTTCAGTGCGTGAGACTGTTGACGCAATTGGTAAGGCAGAGCTCATCAGCACACCGAGCTGGATTGATGAACTGGGAGTCTCATTCAAAATACACAGAACGTTTAGCTTGCTCGTTCTTGCCATAGTTGGTTGGTTTGGAATTCGAGTTCTCCGCACACAGTCAATATCAGCGTGGCCGAGGGTGTTGCTCGTGATTATCGTGCTAGAGACCTTAGTGGGAGTGGGGTTGGCTTATTTGAAACATGCTAGCCATTTTACAGCCGCTTCACTTACTGATGGCCATATTCGAATTGGGTACGATTCTATTAATTCTCTTCACCTACTTCAAGCAAACGACCAAATCATAAGTGGGGCTTATTTCCACTCAAAGGTCTCTATCAAATGCTCGAGGTCTCTCTTTACAAAATTGAAGGATGGTTGTAAAGAGTCGGGATTAGGTTTGGCATTGAAGTACAAGGCCCCTCTCAAAAAGTGATCTACGCTATCGGTAACGAAGAACTGATAAGGCGATGCAACTGTTCCCCCGAGATCATATGTAAGTCCGTAAACTTGGTTTTCGGGAGCGTCGATACGCTTTGAATCAATGCGGCTTGCCTTCACCTGATGTTCGTAAGTCATGCTTCGTGATTCTTCAAGTAACTCACGTAGATTATCGCTCACTGGCTTGTAGGTGATGTGGATGGTGGCTCCAAGGTCAGGGTACTCAATGTTAAACCAACAGAGCTCGCGCGTGTCTTCGAAAAACAGCAATCTACTTTCTTTCGAAATTTCGAAACTAAACGGGCAACCCAATTCTTTCGGCTGGTATTCGTTTTCCGGAAGATCAATCCTGAAATAACCAACTGGTTTCGGTAAAGGTGGCTCGCTGTCGCAGCTATTGAGCACTACAATCGCGATAAATGCGAAACAATATGTCAAGAAACTTCTATTCATCATCTGCTTCAGCTATTTCGCTAATAGAGAGCTTTATTCGCTTCAGGCGGCGCTTGTCGGCTGATTCTATCGTGAATGTGTAATTCTCAAAGGTTACTTTCTCTCCGCGGGTAGGAAACTTACCGGTAATCTCAAGAATAAACCCGGCCAGCGTATCACTTTCACCTTTTTCTGACTCAAAGTTTTCTCCATCAATTTCTAGAATCTTGTAAAGGTCGACGAGTTGGGTTTTTCCTTCGAAAATGAAATTGTGTTCATCGAGCTTTGAATAAAATATGTCTTCATCGTCAAATTCATCGGTGATCTCACCTACAATTTCTTCGAGAATATCTTCCAGAGAAACGATGCCCGAAGTTCCACCATATTCATCCACCACTATAGCCATGTGCATCTTTCTCTCTTGAAACTCTTTTAAGAGGTCGTCGAGTTTTTTGTTTTCTGGAACGAAATATGGAGTTCGAACAAGCGATTGCCAATTCATGTCCGTACGCTCGGCGTATGGAAGCAAATCTTTTAGGTAAAGAACTCCAATTACCTGATCTAGGGAATCTTCCTTGTAAATTGGTACACGCGAATAACCTGATTCCAGAAGTTCCTCGAGCAATTCCGGATACTCAGTTGTGATATCAAAGGAGAGCACTTCCGTACGCGGAGTCATGATTTGCTTTACATCTGTGTTTCCAAACCGCACGATACCCTTCAGTATTTTTTCATCATCGGCTGAAGTTTGTTCATCCAGAGTTAGATCTATTGCCTGCTCCAACTCGTTTGGTGAAAACTCCGTTTCTCTCTTCTTCACCCTTTTATTGATAAAGCTCGTGCTCGACATCAAGATAGAACTCAATGGGTAGAACAGCTTCATCAGGAACTCCAAAGGAATAGCCATAATCTTGCACAAGACGGTCGCTTTCTTGGTGGCGTATACTTTAGGGATTACCTCTCCAAGTAAAAGCAATAGAAAAGTGACCACACCAACTTGTACAAGTAGCATAAGCCATGTAGGGGCTTCATTAAAATTGAATATTCCCGCAACGATGTACGAAGAGAGAATAACGATTCCAATATTGACAAAATTGTTTGTGATTAATATAGTCGCTAACAGGCGGTGTGGTTTTTGGTAAAGCCTTACGACTCGGCTGCTCGATCCGGTTTTGTCATTTTCAAACTCTTCCTTTTCAACTGGACCCAAAGAAAAGAAAGCTACTTCCGAACCACTTATAAGCGCTGACATACCCAACAAAACGCAGGCTACAGCTATAGATATAATAACATCAAGACCGGGAGTCTTGAGAAGTGAAATGAGTTCTATGCCTAGGTGTAAACTGGGAGGTTCCAAAGAGGGGGGATTGGTTAACAATAACGAGTGTTAGAATGGTAGGTCATCAGTCTCATCACTCGAATTAGAAGGTGTCTGCGAAGGGCTAGTCGCTTGTTGTTGACTCGCAGCTTGAGGTCTCGACTGATCTCCACTTTCATTTCCTCTGCCAAGCATTTGCATGGTGTTTCCAACTACTTCTGTTGCATATCGATCATTACCGTCTTCACCTTTCCATGATCTTGTTTGGAGCTTTCCTTCTATATATACTTGGCGACCCTTAGCGAGATATTTTTCTGCAATCTCTGCTAATTGTCTCCACAAGGTCACAGTGTGCCATTCTACCTGATCAACCTTAACGCCTTCGCGGTTTGTATAAGATTCAGAAGTAGCCACTCTAAGCCGTGCAACTTTGACACCGCTTTCAAGGGTTCTTACTTCTGGGTCGGCACCCAAATTTCCTACTAATATTACTTTGTTTACTCCAGCCATAAAATCTGTTGAAAAAGGTGCAAATATAGTTTAAAGGGTGGGCTATATCAATGATGAATCCGTTAAATACTGATGGATTAATCGCGGTACAGGCACATCACCCAATTGGTTTTTATTCTTCTTTAAATATATGGAATTCTCTGGGAACGGCTCTTCGACTTCACAGTGCCAAAATCGAGCTTTGAGCTTTTGATGTGAAAGTATGTGCTGATAGGTTTTTAGCGGCGTTTTTTGAATTTTAACTCCTTCCAAGTTTTGCTGTGGAAGCGTCTTTTGGATCAAGTTGTAAATCTCGTCAGAATTGGCTGGTCTGTCGAGTTCAAGGCTTGGAAAATCAAAAAGTCCTTGCCAGATATCCTTACCAGTTCGTTTTCTCATCAACAAGCGATCTTCGCTTTGAAGAATGATATAATCTATCTGTCTTTCTCTAGCTTTCTTTCCTTTTATCTTTTGTGGTCTTTGATCGACAGTTTCATTTGATAGGCTCAAGCATTTTGACGCAAGCGGACATTCTCTACAAGATGGATTTCGCGGTGTGCAGACGAGAGCACCCAGTTCCATCATGGCTTGGTTGTGCAGGTCTGGCCGATTTTGACTCAGACAATCATCGGCTAATTTTTGAAAGAGCTTTTTGCCTTTCGCGCTGTTGATGGGAGATGACTCGTCAAAAAGTCGGGACAATACGCGACTCACGTTTCCATCTACTACAGCATAGCTCAACTGAAATGCAAAACTTGCAATAGCAGCTGCGGTATAAGGGCCTACTCCCGGAAGTGAGATGATTCCATCATAAGTGTTCGGAAAAACACCATTATATTCATCTCTCACCTTTTGCGCAGCTTTGAGCAGATTCCTGCCCCTGGAGTAATATCCAAGGCCTTGCCATAATTTGAGTACATCTTCTTCTGTGGCATCAGCCAAATCCCCAATTGTTGGGTAAGTCTCTGAAAATCTGTAGTAATAAGCTAATCCTTGATCCACCCTTGTTTGCTGAAGAATTATCTCAGAAAGCCATATGAGGTAAGGGTTTCTAGTGTTTCTCCAGGGCAAGTCTCGCTTGTTGACTAAATACCAAGAAATCAGGTCGTCATGAATATCCATCGGGAAAGTACTAAGGACTCGTAGAGTAAAAAGCCGAATTTAGCGAAAATGCCTTTTATACAATCTTAATATCCAATATCTTTGCGCCCGTCAATTCTCATTAATATTACAAATCACGACTAAGTATATTATACTATGACTAAAGCAGATGTAGTTGCCGAAATTGCAGATCAGACAGGCATCGAAAAAGTTGCTGTGCAGACGACAGTTGAGGCGTTTATGAATTCAGTAAAAAAATCCCTTTCTACAGGCGAAAACGTATACCTAAGAGGTTTCGGTAGTTTTATCGTTAAGGAAAGAGCAGAAAAAATTGGGCGTAACATTTCGGCTAAAGAGCCAATCGTTATTCCAGCACACAATATTCCAGCTTTCAAACCTTCAAAGACATTTGTCGACAAGGTGAAGACAAGCGTTAAAGTGAAGTAATATTATTTCAATATGAAATCTAGTGTCCGAGTTACGCAAGTTTTATTGATCTCGGGTGCTTTACTTCTAATTCTCGGGTTGGTTTTTGCGCCACGGCTGTCTTCCGAAGATCGCCAGGATGCAGAATCCAACCCGACTGATTTAAAGCTCTCTCAAGCGATCAGCATGGTTGAAAATGGGGAAAACCCCATGCAAGGAATCATGATGATGAGAGAAATTTTGGAAGAAGATTCGACAAATGTCGATGTTCATTGGCATCTTGCACAATTTTCCATAACTTCGCGGCAAATTGAGAACGCTGCTTTTCGATTTGAAAAAGTGTTGCAATTTGATGAAAGTCAGAAATATCCGGAAGCTTACTTCTGGTTAGCTCAGACAAAAATTGCATTAGAACAGAAAAAAGAAGCTATTCCGCTTCTTGAAAAATATTTAACCCTTGAAACTGATACGATCATACTCAACGGTGTTGAGAACATGATTGATGAGTTAAAAAAGGAATTGTAAAACGGTTTTAAACTAACGAATTATGCCAAGCGGTAAGAAACGTAAGCGTCATAAGATGGCCACGCATAAGCGTAAAAAGCGTCTTCGTAAGAATCGACACAAGAAGAAGAAGTAATTACTCTTTGACGTAATCATTTCCAATTTTGTTGAAACAGTCGCAAGGCTGTTTCGCGGTTTTTATATAATCTTTTTTTCGTGAATCTTGAGCTAGTAATAAATGCCAAGGCCAACGAAGTAGATATTGCTTATCTGAATGATAAGGTTCTAACAGAGCTGCATAAGGAAAAGGGAGAGCAGGACTTTACTGTAGGTGACATATACCTGGGTAAGGTGCACCGAGTAATCCCTAGTCTTAATGCGGCATTTGTTGATGTAGGTTATGAGAAAGATGCCTTTCTTCATTACCTGGATTTAGGCCCGCAGTTTAAATCGCTGAACAAGTTTGTGAAGCGAACCATGACGGGCAAGCAACATACAGCTGACCTCACAAAGTTTCGCGGGGAAGCTGATATTGACAAGAACGGCAAGATCAACGATGTGGTTTCAGGTAGCCAGCACATTTTAGTGCAGGTAGCCAAAGAACCCATTTCTTCGAAGGGCCCACGGCTAACTTCAGAAATTACGCTTGCAGGGCGGTACCTCGTACTTGTTCCTTTTGGGGAGAAAATTTCCCTCTCTCAAAGGATTAAAAATCAAGAAGAGCGCACCAGACTCAGGCGTCTCATGCAATCTATCAAGCCAAAAAACTTTGGTGTGATAGTACGAACAGTTGCCGAAAACAAAAAGGTAGCTGAGCTTGATGCAGACCTCCGGGATCTGCACAACAGGTGGATAAAAATCCACGAGAATCTTAAAACGGCAAAGCCACCCAAAAGAGTCTTAGGTGAGCTTAACCGCACTTCCACAATTCTTCGTGACTTATTGAGTGAAAACTTCAAGAATATTCATGTTAACAGTGAGAAAATTGCTGAAGAAATACGTGAATACTTGAGAAAGGTAGCGCCAGATCACGAGAAGATTGTCAAATTCCACAAGAAGGACGACCTTTTTGAGTCATTCGGTGTAAACAGGCAGATCAAGGCGTCCTTTGGTCGTCAGGTGAACCTGAAAAGTGGAGCATACCTGATTGTCGAGCATACCGAGGCCATGCACGTTATCGATGTCAATAGTGGTAGCAGGAAAGGTGGAGATCGCGGACAGGAGCAAAATGCCCTTGAGACGAATCTTGAATGTGCTGAAGAAATTGCTCGTATTCTGCGTTTGCGGGATATGGGAGGTATCATAGCGATCGACTTCATTGATATGGGGCAAAGAGCACATCAGAAAATGCTCTACGAAAAATTGCGTGAATGCCTCAAGCTCGATAAAGCCAAACACAATGTCTTACCTCCAAGTCGATTTGGTGTTGTTGAGATCACACGTCAGCGCGTACGCGAGGTGACGGATATTACTACGGAAGAAAAATGTCCATGTTGTGAAGGTTCAGGAAAGGTAGAGGCTACGGTATTGATCACTGATCAAATTGAAAATAACCTGCGCTATGTGGTCGAAGAATTTAAACCGAAGAAGGTGATTTTGAAGACCCACCCATTCTTGGCGGCTTATTTGAACCATGCTGAAGGATTCTTTGGCACTTCCGAAAGGAAAAGGTGGAGCAAAAAATACCAAACTCTATTGAAGGTTGAAGGAGATACCAACTACTCCTATCTCAAATACAGTTTTCTAAATGAAAAAGGTGAAGGGCTCGATGATTAATCGAGCCTTTCGTTTTTTATCTTGTTGGTGTGAGTTTTAAACCGAAATATCCACCATTTGAAACGCGCTCTAGGATCAAAAAGTGGTGTGACCTTCAAGAACGAGCCCAAGCAGAGGTAAAGGAAAAGCTTCGTTCCTGGAATGTGGCACCTAGTGATGCGGATCAAATCATAGTGGAGCTGATCGAAGAAAACTACATCAATGAAATCCGTTTTGCGAAAGCATACACTTCCGGTAAGTACCGAATAAAAAGGTGGGGATGGAGGAAGATTGAAATGGGATTGAAATCCAAGAAAATCTCATCGTATTGTATTGCTGAAGCCAAAAAGGAAATAGACGATGAAGAATACAAGGAAAACCTGAAGAAAGTGATCGAGACAAAGCTCAAAACAGTTTCAGGCAAGTCGGATTGGGAGAAAAAACAAAAGGTATTGAAGTATGCTGTTTCAAGAGGGTATTCGTTTGACGATGCCAAGGAGTATTTAGATCTATAATTCGAAAATTCTATTCGCTGAACAGCCAATAGTTCTTACTTTTGCGGCTATGATTACATCAGAAGTTATTGCTGATTTTGCTGGGCGCCTGGAAGCGTTAAGGGGGTATCTTTGACATACCCGGCAAATTAATGGAGATCGCTGAAGACGAGAAGCACACACTCGATCCGGACTTTTGGAATAACCCCAAAAAGGCCGAAGCCATCGTTAAGCAAATCCGAAATAAAAAAGTTTGGACGGAGTCATTCGCCGATGTCTCTTCAAAAATTGAAGACCTTGCTGCTATCTATGAATTCTACAAAGAAGGTGAAGCAGAAGAGTCGGATGTTGAGGAGCAGCATGAGCTGGCCAAAACGGCATTGGAAGAACTCGAATTCAAAAACATGCTCTCTGCCGAAGAAGATAGTCTCAACGCCGTAATGCAAATTACAGCGGGAGCAGGTGGAACTGAAAGCTGTGATTGGGCATCAATGCTCATGCGCATGTACATCATGTGGGGAGAAAAGTCGGGGATGAAGATAAAAGAGCTCGACATGCAGGAAGGCGATGTGGCAGGAATAAAGTCCGTGACTCTTGAGTTTGAAGGTGACTTTGCCTTTGGGTATCTCAAGGGAGAAAATGGCGTACACCGTCTGGTTCGTATCAGCCCGTTTGACTCCAACGCAAAGCGTCACACTTCTTTCGTTTCAGTATATGTTTACCCACTAGTAGATGACACCATTGAAATCGAAGTTAATCCAGCTGATATATCCTGGGATACCTTCCGCTCTGGTGGAGCTGGTGGACAGAACGTAAACAAAGTCGAAACGGGGGTTCGATTAAGGCACAAGCCAACGGGAATTGTCATTGACAACACCGAAACCCGATCTCAGCTTGGTAACAAGGAGAAAGCGATGCAGCTCTTGAAGTCTCAGCTCTACGAAATTGAGATGCAAAAGCGACTCGAAGCCCGAAATGAAATAGAAGCAGGTAAGAAGAAGATCGAATGGGGTTCCCAGATCAGAAACTATGTGATGCAGCCTTACCAATTGGTGAAAGATGTTCGAACAGGAATTGAAACATCTGCTGTTGACGACGTTTTGAATGGCGGACTAGATGACTTCATCAAGGGATACCTAATGGAATACGGAAAAGCTAAAGCATAATGGCAGAAGAAACGATAATATATCATAACCCGCGCTGCAGAAAGAGCCGAGAGACGTTGGCCTTGATAAGAGAGAAAGGCGTTGAACCAAGAATCGTAGAGTACCTTAAAGAAATGCCTTCGAGCTCAGAATTGAAGCTGATTCTGGCAAAACTCAATCTCTCAGTCGAGGATGTTTTGCGAAAAGGTGAAGCTATCTTTAAAGAAAAATTTAAAGGAAAATCCTTTAACGAAGCTGAATGGTTGGAGATCATTCAAGAATATCCCAAGTTATTGGAGCGACCAATTGTAGTGAAGGGCTCAAAAGCCGCTATGGGGCGTCCACCAGAAAACGTAAATAAACTGTTTTAACATCGCGTAAGATGGAGTATAGAATAGAAAAAGATACCATGGGCGAGGTAAAAGTGCCCGCCGACAAGTTTTGGGGAGCACAGACAGAGCGCTCAAGAGAAAATTTTAAAATCGGTCCTGCGGCAAGCATGCCGCACGAAGTAATTGAAGGGTTTGCCTACTTGAAAAAGGCCGCAGCAATTACCAATAACGCATTGGGAGTACTGGCTGATGATAAAGCAAAGGCTATCGGAGAAGTTTGCGATGAAATCCTTGCCGGAAAGCTCAATGACCAATTCCCATTAGTGATTTGGCAAACAGGTTCAGGTACGCAAAGCAATATGAACGTGAATGAAGTGGTAGCCAACAAGGCCCACGTCAATCGCGGAGGGAAATTGACCGATACAGAAAAGTTCATCCATCCGAATGATGATGTAAATAAGTCGCAGTCGAGCAATGATACTTACCCAACTGGGATGCACATTGCGATTTACAAGAAGGTAGTCGAACACACAATTCCTAGTGTTATCAAGCTAAAAGAGAGCTTGAAGTCTAAGTCTGATGCGTTTATGGACGTTGTGAAGATTGGACGAACTCACTTAATGGATGCAACACCGCTTACCCTAGGACAGGAGTTTTCAGGGTATGTCTCGCAATTAGAGCATGGACTCAGAGCTCTGAATAATTCACTCGACCACATGAGTGAGTTGGCCCTGGGTGGAACAGCCGTAGGTACTGGGATTAACACCCCAAAAGGCTATGCTGAGAAGGTGGCAGAAACAATCGCTGACCTTACTGGTTTGCCGTTTAAATCGGCGGAAAACAAATTTGAAGCCCTTGCTGCTCACGATGCGCTTGTAGAAACGCATGGTGCGTTGAAGCAACTGGCGGTTTCCCTAAATAAAATTGCAAACGATATCCGTATGCTGGCTTCTGGGCCGCGCAGTGGTATTGGTGAGATCATCATTCCGGCCAATGAGCCCGGATCATCAATCATGCCGGGTAAAGTTAACCCAACACAATGCGAAGCCATGACCATGGTTTGTGCTCAAGTAATGGGTAATGACGCTACAATTACATTTGCTGGTTCTCAAGGGCAATACGAGCTGAATGTGTTCAAGCCAGTTATGGCATACAATGTACTTCAATCGGCTACCTTGTTGGCTGATGCATGTATCTCTTTTGATGATCACTGTGTGGCGGGAATTGAGCCAAATAACGACCAAATCAAGCAGCACCTTGATAATTCATTGATGCTGGTTACAGCTTTGAATACGCACATTGGATACGAGAAGGCGGCGCTAATTGCCAAAACAGCTCATAAAAATGGCACAACGCTCAAAGAGGAAGCGATCAACCTTGGTTTGCTGACTGCAGAGCAATTTGATGAGTGGGTAGTACCAATGAAAATGACTGGTCTGGAGCTTTAAGCCAGATTTATAGAAAGTAAAAGCCCCCTGACATTTAAGTTAGGGGGCTTTTATTATACAAATTTCTCTGTCTTCTTATTGACCTTTAAGTCATTGACGATCTGTTTGATCTTTTGCTCATCTTCTTTCGGGCAGAGCAATAATACGTCTGGTGTGTCGACCAAAATGAAGTTTTCTAGTCCTTGAATCATCATGAGCTTGCCGTCTTGAGCACTGATCATATTACCTTCACTCTTAGTCAGCATGACGTTCTTTCCAACTACTGCATTTCCTTGATCGTCCTTCTTTATTTGAGCGTAGAGCGATCCCCAGGTCCCGAGGTCACTCCACCCAAAATCACCCAACACAACATTAACATTTTTGGCCTTTTCAAGAACGCCGTAGTCAATAGAGATACTTTCCGAAACGGAGTAGACAGAAGCTATTTTAGCTCCTTCTTCTTCTGTTTTGAAACTATCGGCAATACCTACAAAAAGATCATTAATCTCTGGAAGAAATGACTCAAATGCTGATAAGATGGCATCTACTGTCCAAACAAAAATTCCTGAATTCCAATAGAAGTCTCCGCTTTTGATAAACTCCCTTGCCAGCTCGATGTCTGGTTTTTCAGTAAAGGTTTTTACCTTTTTTACTCCATCAATACTTGTTTCTGCATCATCTATAAACTGGATATATCCGTAGCCAGTATCAGGGCGGCTGGGCTTGATTCCCAAAGTCACAAGATTGTTTGAATTCTCAGCTTGCTGGATGGCTGACTCAACCGTCTTTTGAAAGGCGTTTTCCTTCAATACCAAATGATCAGACGAAGCAACAATCATCACTGCATCCGGATTATCCTGTTTTATGCGGTGACTTGCGTAGGCTATACAAGGGGCAGTGTTTCTTCGGGTTGGTTCAAGGAGTATGTTTTCTTCGAGAATGTCTGGAAGTTGCTCCTTAACCAACTCCTTATAGATGTCGCTGGTTACTACGAGTATATTCTCGGCTGGGCAAATGGGCAAGAACCTTTCAAAAGTTTGTTGAATCAATGTTGAACCAGTTCCCAAAATATCGTGAAATTGTTTTGGGAAGGAAGTTCTGCTCATAGGCCAGAACCGACTACCGATTCCGCCGGCCATTATGACACAATATGTATTCTGTTTCATTCTAATTCAGTCTTAAGATAGAAGATCTTAAGTTGTCTATAACAACATCAATATCTTCCATTTTGCTAGTCCCGACACTCAGTCTGAACCACTTATCATCACCTTCAGCCCCAAACGCCGAAAACGGAACAATGGCCAATTGGGCTTCAGTTAAAATGTATTGAGTAACATCTCCTATACTCTTTAAAACTATTCCATCGGGAGTAGTTCTACCTACAAGGTCAATTTGGATTGTGAGATAAATAGCTGCCTGCGGGCTGATTACATCCACAGGTAGCCCTTCATCCTTAAGCGTCTTGAAACCCTTGTAAAAACCATTAAGTCTCTCAAGAACGTCAGACTTAAACCCTTTCATAAATCGATCTGGATCATCAGAGCTCAAGTACTTTGCCGAGGCAACCTGCTCCGGTTTTGGGGCCCAGGCACCAATATGTCCTAAGATCGATTTCATCTTAGCCATGATTCTCTCTGGACCAAAGGCCCAACCAACACGAACACCAGTGGCTGCAAAAGCCTTACTCAATCCATCGATGTAAACGGTGTATGGTCTTACGCCTGGCACGAGCGATACGGGGTCGTGGTGCTTAGAATCACCATGACACAATTGCCAGTAAATTTGGTCGTAAATCAGGTAAACAGGCTTTCTATTTCCTTCTCGTTTTTTATTCTCTTCAACGATCAATTCAGAGATTTCTCTCAAATCTTTCTCTGTGAAAACAGTTCCAGTAGGATTTAGCGGAGAGCACAAGGCTATCAGGCCGGCTTCGTGCATATGTGGTCTCAGGTCATCTACAGTCGGCATGAAGTTATTCTCTGCCGTAGTTTGCAGCGCTACTTGACTTCCTCGAGTCAAAGTCGTGTAATGATTGTTGTTCCAGCTCGGTACGGGAAAAACGGCTTTTTCACTAGGGTTGAGCATGGCCTGGTATGCGGCATATATCAATGGTCGCGCGCCACCAGAAACCAAAATCTCTTCGCTCGAATAGGAAAGTCCCAGTTTATCTTTTAAATATGTCGAAAGGGTTTCGCGCAGGGGAGCTATTCCGTTTGAAAGTGGGTAGTTGGTTTCTCCTTCTTGATATGCCGCTATTATTCCATCGCGCAACGCCGTTGGAATTGGAAATATGTTCGGGTTAAAATCTCCAATTGTGTAATTATAGATTTTAGCACCTTGAGCTAGTTTTGCTTTTATCTCAGCTGCTAGTTTTATTATCTCAGAACCTTTCAGTTCTTCCGCCAACTCACTTAATTTTCTCTCTGATTCTAAGACGATTTCCTTCTCCATTCCCTGCATTTTTTAGGCCCTGCAAATGTAGTAAAACCCTAGGCTTTTATACGTCTATAAAGGCTTGACTTTTGCAGATCCTGAGATCAGGTATTTGCAACTATTTGCAAGGTTTCTGCACAGAAAACGAGTTCTTCTCTTTTCTATTACTTCAAAAGCAACGTTTCTAAACTCAAACTTGCCACCGTTTTGAAGTTCGAGTAGGAGGGTAGATGGCATCTTGTCGTATTTGCTCATAGCTAAGTTGAGCTCTAGACTCGAACAGCTTGAAGCTTTCGGGTTTTTAAGATATCCTTCAAGCGCTAAAAGAATTTCATCTGGAAATACATGCGAAACAACAAAAGGCTTGAGTAATTTCTTGAATTCTGCCTTCCACTCTTTGCCGTGTGGTTTAACCTCATTGCCATGCTGGAGGTAGCACCCTAGGTGAGCAAACTCGTGAATCGTCGTCAGCAAAAATTGGAAAGGATTCAGATCAGAATTGATTGATATTCTGGCTGGCTTTCCTTTGAATGGTGGCCTGAAATCTCCCAACTTGGTAGCACGAGGTTTCGAGATGACAAATGTCACCCCTAGCTCTACTATCCAGTTTGCGATTGTTTTAGATGTATTTTTAGGGATGTGATCATCCAATCGACGCACCCACCTGGCTTTGAGCTCTTCCTTATTCACGCTCGGTTAGAGAAGTCGGTAGCACAAATTTCGTAAGTCCATTTAGGACAAGTATTACACTTCTTTTTTTTGTTGGTAGTGCATGCTGATAGCAGAATTACTGCAAACAATAAGCCACCTATATAGACCGTTTTTTTCATGGGTTGTAAAATTACGAATACACTCAACTGTGAAAAAATAAATTTTTGATGAATTGTATCTTTCTTGAAGTACCATACATTTACAGAAAACCCAGAGTTTGAACCTCGCCTATCACATCGGAAAATACTTTATGCTGATGGGGCGCGTCTTTCGACGCCCTGAGAAAATGGCTATTTACAGGCGCCAGTTTGTACAGGAAATTGATAAAATTGGGATTAGCTCACTCGGTATTGTGGCGTTGATGTCCGTATTTATGGGAGCTGTAATCACTCTCCAAACGGCATCAAATATGGAGAGCCCACTACTACCAGCCTACACCGTTGGATTTATAGCTCGTCAGTCAGTAATCCTTGAGTTCTCACCAACCATCATAGCCTTGATCTTGGCTGGAAAAGTTGGTTCCAACATTGCATCCGAATTGGGTACCATGAGGGTAACAGAGCAAATAGATGCCCTAGATATTATGGGGGTTAATTCAGCCGGCTTTTTGATTCTCCCCAAAGTATTGGCGGGGGTATTTATTTTCCCATTCCTGATCATCATCAGTATGTTTTTGGGGGTTTTTGGTGGATGGTTTATTTCTATTGCAACGGGTATAGTTACATCAAATGAGTACATCTACGGGATCCAATATGATTTCAAGCAGTTTCATGTTTACTATGGCTTGGCCAAAACATTAGTGTTTGCTCTAATCATAACATCAGTTTCCTCTTATCAAGGATATTATGCAAAGGGAAGTGCTCTTGAAGTTGGGAAGAGTAGCACCCAGGCTGTTGTCTACAGCAGTGTACTCATTCTGATCTTAAATTACATCATTACTCAATTGGTCTTGATTTGATTTCAATCGAACACATATCAAAATCCTTTGGTGAAACGAAGGTATTAAAGGACATATCATTCGATTTTCTTCAAGGAAAGGTCAATATGATTATCGGGCAGAGTGGAAGTGGAAAGTCTGTTTTGGCGAAGTGCATCGTTGGACTTCACACCCCAGAAAAAGGCAGAGTCTTGTACGACGGTCAGGATTTCATATCTATGAATACCCAGGAGCGCATCGAAATTCGAAAAAACATTGGGATGCTCTTTCAGGCAAGTGCCTTGTTTGACTCTATGACTGTGGAAGAGAATGTGATGTTTCCGCTCACCATGTTTTCTGACATGAAGAAACCGGAAATGCTAAAAAGAGTCAATGAGTGTTTGGAACGCGTTAATCTCAGTGGAAAAAACAAGCTCTACCCGTCTGAGACTAGCGGAGGGATGCAAAAGCGTATCGCCATCGCCCGGGCGATTGCAATGAAGCCGAAATATCTTTTTTGCGATGAACCAAACTCTGGGTTGGACCCTCAGACTTCCATTGTGATTGACAACCTAATTAATGATTTGACAACGGAAATGGATATCACGACCATCGTAATCTCTCACGATATGAACTCGGTGATCGAAATAGGAGATCACATCATGTTTCTTCACAAAGGCGAGAAGTGGTGGGAAGGAGATAAGAAGGATATTTTGCGTGCAGAAAACTCCGAACTTGTTGACTTTGTATATGCTTCGAAGTTCATGAGGAGTCTCAAGGAAAAACTTACTTAAATAAAAAGCCCCCCAAATTGCTTCAGGGGGCTTAGAGTTTTTTTGTCAACTCTATTATTCGACCATCATTTTTCTCGTTACACGGTCATTCTCGGTCACGATGCTGTACGTGTAGACACCTGGTGCAAGATCTGATGCACTGAACTCAAAGCGGTTTGCTAGCCCAGCAGGCACCATCCCTAAGTCCTTCTGATAAACCAATTTGCCTGTCATATCCATTACTTCAAATGAAGCTTGACTCGTCTCATCAAGTTGGTACTGAATAAGCGTGTTGTCTACCACTGGGTTCGGGTAGTTTTGAATAAGCTTAATCCCCGACTCGTAAGTTACTGACTCTACATCTAACGCTTGAGTAAGTCTGAATCTAAGAAGTGGAGCGGCATCACCAATTGTCCACCATCCTTGAGGGCCACCTGAAGGGTCGGCAAATTCGTAAAGAACACCGGCTCCAGGCTCTTGTAGGTTTGAGTGTGCGATGATGGCAACATTGTCTCCAGCTGCTGGGACTTGCATCTCTGCTTGGTAGATTTTATCTGCTTCTACGACAACGGGAACAGGAAGCTCCAATGAGATCCATATTTCGTTATTGGTTGTCAGGTCACTTTCTTCGATAACATATTCAACTTCTTCGTCGCCAAAATATCTGAAAATCTCATTATCGACATCTTCTTCGCTCAGTACAGAGCCTGTTCGAACGTTTACATGTACTGGCTCACCTGGAAAAGAAGGTGCTTCGTTCGCTCCTGAAAGAACGAACTCAACGTGTGTGATAACCGTTTCTTGATCCTGCTCGATAAATGTCATCCGGTTACCCCAAATTACATCCTGTCCTAGCGTTGCATAGAAATTTGTAAAGGCATTTCTATCATTTTGCATGATAGCCCCAGCTGACGATGAAGCATCTGAAGATACGCGTGTCGTCTTTGTCGTTCCAATATTGTCATTTGGTCGTGCATCCATTTCACTTTGAATCACTCTGAAATCCATGGTGTAAACTCCATCAGCCGGATCTATCCAGGCGGTGGGTATTTCATCATAGATTCTCAGGGTATCGCTCGCTCCACTTTCGAGTTCAATTGGATCAGATAAAATGATCTGTGGTTCTACATCTCCAGGAGGCTGAAAAGTAACTTCAAGCTGCACTCCGGTTTGTACGTTTGTTCCATTGTTAGTGACTTCAGCGGCAAAGTTGAACGGGCGAGTATTGTAGTTTGGCTGATTCCAAAACTCAAATTTACTTACATAGTCCACGTCCGGTTCTTCATCTGGTGACTCAAAATAGCTGTTGTACCAATTATCTCCAATAGCAATGTCATTTTCTGGAATAGATACAATAGCTACATCATCAAGCTGTAGGAAGTATTGAGACATTGCACCTTCGAGATTTGGGTCCCAAATAAACCTGATTCTACAATCAGTCAAACTTGTTGCTCCCTGCAAAACATCGGAGATGTTGATCCCAGCTTCGCCAGTTATTTGGACATTTCCCTCTCCTCCAAATAAATCGAAGACATCGTAAGGCACCCATGTGTCACCATCATCCACTGAAAATTCCACGTTCCATGCATAATTGTTACAGCAGAATCTCCAATCTTGATGGAAAGAAAGCAAGGCAAAATCAATTCCCGTAAGGTCAAATGCCGGAGACTCAAGCACAGCGTAGATTGGATTAGAAGTAGCAGCACCAACACCAGTTTGGCTAGGCATTGTAGCTGTAGAGTTATACCGGTCGGCGTCCAACATCATAAATCCATTGTCTTGTGTTTCCGAAGGGATCGTAGGTCCGGCGTAAAAGTTAGGGATGGTGTCGCCATACACAGCGTAGGCATCACCAGTTAGCGGCGCATCTGGATCATATCCATTTGCCGATCCTAGGGGGAAAGCGTGAAACCACAAGTTTCCCTGATCACCACTCACGGTCCATGCGCCGTTATCACCTTGGCCATCGAAACCGTTTGAAAAATCTTCAGACCAATACACCGTAATTGGATCATCTCCTTTGGCGGTGGTGGATTTAGAGTGGGTTCTTACTGTGTTTTTTGAAAGCAGGCTTGCTGCTTGGGCATCGTGTTGGACGGTAGATTGGGCACTAAGAAGTGACGCCACGCCCAAGAACGACCCAACTAGGTAGATCTTAGTCATAGTAATGTTTAGTTTAGTTTAGTGACGTCAAAGTAGTGATTCTTTAAAAGATCGCAAGCCTGCGAAAGTTTCATTTTCTACTATCCTTAGTTCCCTATTCGGCCACAATCTATTGTTAAATCCAATAAAATAGGGACTTTTAGAATCGGTGACCTTTGAATTGCTTTCAGGCTTTTTGAAGTATTTTAACAAAAAAAAGCCTCCTGACAATTCAGTCAGGAGGCTTTTTAATGTGTTTAGACTACGATTTACTCGACAGTCAACTTTCTAGTTACTACGTAATCAGGAGTAACGATGCTGTAAGTGTATACACCAGCTGTAAGTGAGCCTTTGTTAAGCTCAATGAAGTTTACAACACCTGGAGCAACAGTTCCAAGGTTTTCAGTGTAAACAACTTTACCTGTGATATCACGTACTTCGAAGTTCGCTGTAGTAGCGTCATCTAGCATGTACTGGATACGAGTAGAAGAATTGAACGGGTTAGGGAAGTTTTGCATCAAAGTGATTCCATCTTGAACGGTTGCAAAATCTTCAACTCCATCAGGATCTGCACCCATAGTTCTGAATCGAAGTGGCATTGCATTTGTTCCTAAGAAGAACCATGCTCCATCAGCAAAGTCGTAAAGTACAGAAGCGTACTTCTCTTGTGGACCTGTTACAGGAGGGAAAACAATTCCACCACCTGCAGCTGGTACACGGTACTCTGCTTGGTAGATTTTGTTCTCTTCAATCATAATAGGCTCTGGAAGTTCAAAAGAAACCCAAACAAATGGGAACCCATCATCAGAATTCCAAATGTCTGATTCTTCAATCGTGTACTCCAAATCACCATCTTCATAAGTAAGTGCATTGTCAGAATCAAAGAATACAGAAGTGATTGTTTCAGGGTCTGTGTCGTCTTCTTCTAGAACTGATCCTTCACGAACGTTGAAGTAAATGATTTCACCTGCAATCGTTTCTGCAAAGCCTTCGCTAAACAAGAAAACAGCCTCTACGTGAGTGATGAATTTGTCTTCATCAGTAGAAGTAAACACATAAGGTGTACCCCAAATTACATCTTGTCCAAGTGTGGTGTAGGCACCTTCGTAGTTGTTTCCATCATTTCTGAAGTAAGCTGGTACTTCACCGTTTTCCATTGAAACGTTTGTAGCTCTTGTTGTACCAGTGTTGTCATCCGGTCTTTCGTCTTCTTCTGCTTGCGATACATTGTACTCGATCAAGTACTCACCTTCTTCAATTGGATCTCCATTGAGGATATCAGCATACGTGATATTCTCGATCATCAATGTGTCTGTAACAGTTGTTTCGATAGAAACACCTGGGCTAGATACATTGTAAACTACTCCACTTGGGCTAGTAACAGTTACATTCAATTGAACATCAGTCTGAGTCTGAGAACCAGCGTTAGTCACTTCCATAGCGAAGTCGAATGGACGAGTGAAGTAGTCTGGTGTGTTCAAGTATTCGAACTCACGGTAGTAATCTACTGCAGGAAGAGCATTCTCTGCCAATTCGAAATCGTCGATTAGATCGAAGTAGTTGTTGTACCAAGTCTCTCCAGCAACCATGTCGTTGTCAGGTAGAGATGTGATTTGGATGTCATCAATACTCCAGAAGTAGTGTGACTGAGATCCGTTCCAGAAGAAACGAATACGACAATCAGAAAGGTCAGAAGCACCTTGAAGTACTTCAGAAATATTCAAGCTTACCTGGATATCTACATCGTCGTTTCCATCACCGTAAGGTGTGAAAACATCGTAAGGGATCCAAGTGTCTCCACCATCAACAGAGATGTCTGTTGAAAGGGCGTAACCACTACAACAAACTCTTGAGTAGTGATAAAAAGTAAGTAGGGCATTCTCTACACCCGTAAGATCCATAGATGGTGAAACTAAAGACGCCAAAAATGGGTTTTGCGTAAGTGTCCCATCAGGAGCCTCTTCAGTTGAAGTAGAGTTCCAACGGTCTCCATCAAGCATCACAACACCATTGTCGCGAGTTGGTGAACTTACTACATCACGATCTCCAAAGTAGTTTGGAATATTTGTGCCGTAAGCGTCGCTAGCACCAACTAGAGCTGCAGCAGGGTCGTATGCTTCAGGTTCAGCAGAACCGATTGGGTAAGTGATAAACCAAAGATCTCCTTGATCTTCTTCTGTGTCCCAAGCACCATTTGAACCCATACCATCAAGGCCATTGCTAAAGTCTTCTTGCCAATAAATGACAGTTTCATCAGTTCCTTTAGCAGTCGCTGTGTTGGTTTTTACTTTGTCTTTTTTAATAGATGTAAGCGGATGAGTCAGTTCCGCATCGAGTTGTTGAACCTGAGCAAATGATTGCGTTGAAAACGCACCAATAGCTAGGGCCATACCGATAGTGTACAGTCTTTTCATATGGTTTAATTTAGTTTTAAGAAGCCTAAATGTAGGGATTCTCCAATCAAATCAACCATCATAATTGAATGAATTTCACGCATTCTTTATGACCTAAAATGAAAAAACCTCGCCGAAGCGAGGTTTCTTATCATTTTATTCTGAATGTGGTCACTTATTTTGTTACCACCATTTTTCTTACAAGGCGCTGGTTACCAATTTGCAATGCGTACTGGTAGTTCCCTGCGGGTAAGTCAAGATTCAATTCCATCAATTCTTGAACACCTGCTGGACGACTTCCTAGATTTCTTTGGTAAACAATTTTTCCTGTTACATCAGAAATAAAGAAGTTTACGTTGTCAGCAGCTTCGAGAAGCTCCCACTTAATTGAAGTTGTCCCGTTTGTTGGGTTCGGGAAGTTCTGGTCCATTCTGAAAGTAAGATTATCGCTTAGATCATTCGTCCCAACAGAGTTGCTGAATCCAAGACGAAGGTGTGGGTTGTTCTGACCCAATGTCCACCATCCTTGTGGTCCACCTGACTGCTCGTAGTAGTCGAAAAGTAGTCCTGTGTATTCAGATTGAGCGTTTGAGAAAGGAATCCAAAGGTAGCTCTCTCCCAATGCTGGAATTTCAAGCTCAGCCTGGTATACAACTCCTGGCTCAACATCAACTCCTTCATCATCGATGATCATTGTAATCCATTGAGTCACTTCGCTCGTTGTGAAATCTGCTTCAGAAAGAACGTACTCAACTTCTTCTTCACCGAAGTATCTGAACATTTCATTGTCTTCGCTTTCATCTTCTAGAACAGATCCGCGGCGCATGTTCAAATAACAAACATCACCTGGTGAAGATGGAGCATCATCTGTATTCAAGATTCCAAATTGGATCGCATTCACTTGATCTTCGTTCTCGAACATTACACGGCTTGCCCAGATGGCATTCTCCCCAAGTGTTGGGTAATAAGTTGTCCAGTCTGTGCCGAGGTCAGACGCCATGAACTCTTCATTTACGCTGAATGTTTTTGTGATAGGCAAGTTGTTGTCTGGAATTTCATCATCCTGATCTTGAGTGATTGAAATTTCTACGCTGTAGTCACCTACTGCTCCTTCACCACCATCGAATGCATCTAGCATAACATCTGGAATAGATACGTAAACGCGCTCACCAGCGGCAATAGATGCAGGGTCCGAATCATAAGACTCAGTTCCTTCAGGTGTAGTTACAGTCGCCGTTACGATTACACCAGTTTGCTCGTTCACACCCGTGTTTTCAATATCAGCGATAAAAGTCAATGGTCTTACTTGGTTCGCCTTGTACTGAGAGTACTCAAGGTGCTGTAAGTAATCAGTATCTAAGAATTCTTCCAATTCTAGGAATGTTACGTACTCGTCATAGTACGCTCCTTGAAGAGCCAAGTCGTTTGCCGGTGGAGCAGCCAACTTCACATCATCGATCATCCAAGCATAGTCACATCCACCTTCATAACGGAAACGAATGTAGGCAGTTGAACTACCTGCAATTCCATCAAGAGTTAAAGTGAAAAGTGTTGGGTTGTCTGTAGAGTTGTTTACACCAACATTCAGTATTTCAACAGAATTACCCCAGTTTTCACCGTCAACAGATGTTTCGATGTAACAAGTACCCTGGTATTGACGGTAATATGTTTCCATCTGGATTGCAATCAGATCTTCTTCTGAGAGATCAATTGGATCAGTGTTTCTAATCCACGCATCTTGGTTTCCACTACATAGTGCATCTGAGTCAAAAAGTGCGAATCCGTTTTCTGCTGTCGTGGATGCAATCCCTGCGATGGCAAAAGGTCCTGATGGAACGCCTGTTCCGATCACCCAGTCATCTTCGTTCCCAGCATTGTTATCGATTGTCCAAACAGATGGGTCAGAAAAATCGTCTTCCCAAACCGGATTGTTAAAATCTTTTGCAGTAGAAACGGTTGTTCTTGCAGTAGTTCGATCAACCCCTCTCTTTTCAATATCTTGTGTTTTGGCGATTTGCCCAAACGTTAGAGAAGAAGTTAACAAACCACCAACTAATAGGTAAAATGTTCTTTTCATAAGCTTTAGTTTAATTTTTAGACGCTCAAATATAACGAAAGCTTAAAGCTAGAACCCAATAGAAAATGAATTCTCTTGGAGTTTTAACTCATACAAATGACCATATAGCTCTATGACACTACTGCTTCATATGAATCCATAGGCGGGCAAGAACACAACAGGTTCCTATCACCGTAGGCATTATCAACTCTACCTACCGATGACCAGAACTTTGCCTGAGCAAGGTATGGGAGCGGATATGCCGCCTTTTGACGTGCATAACTGTGTTTCCATTCGTCACCAGTAACTTCAAGCGCGGTGTGTGGAGCATTCACCAATACATTGTCATTCTTAGGGTAAATCTCTTGAGCTACCTCTTTTATCTCTTGTCTGATTTGGAGCATAGCTTCGCAGAAACGATCCAACTCTTCTTTAGACTCACTTTCGGTTGGCTCCACCATCATGGTGCCTGGTACTGGGAATGATACGGTTGGTGCGTGGAATCCATAGTCTATTAGACGTTTGGCGATATCCATTATCTCGATGCCATCTTTTTTAAAGGGTCTGCAGTCAAGAATCATTTCGTGCGCCACTGTACCGTGCTTTCCAGAGTAAAGGATGCTGTATTCTCCTTCAAGTTTCTTTTTAATGTAGTTGGCATTGAGAATAGCGAATCTCGTGGCATCTGTTATACCATCATTTCCGAGCATTTTGATATAGCCGTAAGAAATAAGAAGTATCAAAGCACTACCCCAAGGTGCAGCAGAAACAGCACTAGTGTGACCCATTCCTCCTGTTTCCACAATGCTGTGTCCTGGAAGGAATGGTACTAAGTGCTCAGCAACACCAATTGGTCCCATCCCAGGACCACCACCACCGTGTGGAATAGCAAATGTCTTATGAAGATTGAGGTGACAAACATCTGCACCAATCAATCCAGGGCTAGTTAATCCCACCTGAGCGTTCATATTAGCACCGTCCATATACACCTGGCCACCATTGTCGTGAACGATCTGAGTGATTTCCATCACCGACTCCTCGTATACTCCGTGTGTAGAAGGGTAGGTGATCATCAGAGCCGATAAGTTTTCGGCGTTGGCTTCAGCTTTTTCTCTTAGATCAGCCACATCAATATTTCCTTTCTCGTCGCACTTTACAACTACCACTTTCATTCCAGCCATTACGGCACTCGCAGGGTTGGTCCCGTGAGCGCTGCTTGGAATCAAAGCGATGTTTCTATGCCCTTCACCGCGGCTTATGTGATAGTTTCGAATGACCATCAAACCGGCGTATTCGCCTTGCGCACCACTGTTTGGTTGAAGTGATACACCTGCAAAACCAGTTACTTCGCAGAGCATATGCTTCAACTCTTCAAACATTTCGCGATAACCAGCAGTCTGGTCTTGCGGGGCAAATGGGTGAATGTTTGCCCACTCGGGCCAAGTGATCGGCATAAGTTCGCTGGCAGCGTTGAGCTTCATAGTGCAAGATCCGAGAGAGATCATGCTATGTGTCAATGAAAGATCTTTGTTTTCAAGACGCTTGATATAACGCATCATTTCAGTTTCACTGTGGAATGAGCTGAAAATAGGGTGCGTCAAATACTTCGACGTGCGTTCAAAAACGCCCTTTATTGGAGTCTTGTGGTTACCATCTAAAATAGGCTCAATATCTACCTGAGCAGCAAAAACATCCACGATGTCCTGGAAATCCTGACGGCTAATTGTCTCATCCAAGCTAATACCCACGTGATTTGAAGTGAAGTATCTCAGATTCATTTCCTTTTCAGCCGCCGCTTCTTCTATACCTACTTTAGTCACACGCTCTGGCAACTCTATCAATAGTGTGTCGAAATAAACATCATTTACAATCGTGTATCCGAGTTGCTTGAGAATGCCTGCCAGCGTGTAGGTGCGTTCGTGTATGAATTCACCGATTTCTTTAAGTCCTTTTGGCCCGTGATAAACGGCATACATCGAAGCCATTATGGCTAGCAGTGCTTGCGCCGTACAAATGTTCGATGTTGCTTTATCTCTCTTAATGTGCTGCTCACGAGTTTGTAACGCAAGTCTGTATGCCGGCTTTCCGTGAGAGTCTGTTGAAACACCTACAATTCGACCGGGAATATTTCGCTTAAACGCTTCTCTTGTAGCAAAAAATGCGGCGTGTGGACCACCAAACCCCATAGGTACGCCAAAACGCTGGGTAGTCCCTACCACCACGTCAGCACCCCATTCACCCGGAGGGGTCAATAAGGTCAGCGACATCAAGTCGGCTGCGACTCCAACATAAGTTCCGTTTTCATGTGCTTCGTTTACAAACGAGCGCATATCTTCTGCGCTTCCTGTATTGTCAGGATATTGAAGAAGACTACCAAATACCTGATCATTGAATACAAAGTTATTGTGATCACCTATGATCAATTCGATTCCCATTGGAACAGCTCTTGTCTTAAGCACTTCTATAGTTTGTGGAAAACACTGCTTAGAAACGAAGAATTTATTCGCTCCGCGTTTTACGGCATCTCGCTTTCTCATGGCAAAAAACATCGACATGCATTCTGCCGCAGCCGTAGCTTCATCCAGCAAAGACGCATTTGCGATTTCCATTTTAGTCAAATCCATTACCATCGTTTGGAAATTGACAAGTGCTTCCAGTCTTCCTTGTGAAATTTCACTTTGGTAAGGAGTGTAGGCTGTATACCACCCCGGGTTTTCTAGGATGTTTCTTTGTATGACTGGAGGAACAATGGTATTGTAATAACCCATTCCGATGTAAGTTCGGTTCACTTTGTTTTTAAACGCCAGCTTTTCCAGCTCTCTCAAGTACCAATGCTCACTTCTAGAGCCGTGCATTTCAAGCTTCCGCTTCAGCCTGATCTGCTCCGGAATGGTCTTGTCAATTAGCTCATCGATAGAGTTTAGGCCGATTGTTTTCAACATCTCGTTTGCGTCTTTCTCACGAGGGCCAATGTGTCTTTCTGGAAAATTTCTTAGTGGCATAAGTGTAGGGTTTTACCATCAAAATTTTGGAGGTGCAAATATACAGACAAAACTCATTTTTGTAGCTATGAAATACACTTCGTGTTTGGGTTCAAAAAATGCGCTTTGAGAAGGGAAGAAGTCGTTTATCTTTGATCGACAGATATGAACCAAAAATCCGTTTTTCTTGCAGGGCTGTTCGCAGTTTGCACTTCTCTCTTGCTCGGGCAGGAAACATCTAGAATTTACTTTATGAATGGTAGAGTTTTAGATGTTATTCAATTGGATGATTCTTCCCAGACAAACTTGGTCTATCAATTCGATAAGAATTACTTCAGTCGAGAGCGCCAGCGCATGAAGGAATGTAGGAATCTGGGGCTTGCTTATGATCCAGATTATAAGTTGAGTACTCCAGTGCAGTCACCTGAGTGGAAATCGGGAAGTAGCGACCGAGATGAAGTTTTTTCTGTTGTGAAAAATGGAGAAGAAAGTTTTATCTATACCGAAGATGAAGGGCTGGGAAATATCATGACTCAAACTGAGATGAAGGCTTATGTGACAGGGCGGCGGGACGCTAGGTTTGGCGTAACTGGAAAACATTGGTTTTACTCAGGTCTCGCACTAGGTGCCATAACGGGTTACGCCGCAAAAGGGAGCATGTATTCACTGGCAGTTCCGCCAATCTTCGCGCTTTCAACTCAGATTCCTACAGTAAAAATCCGGAAGCATCACATGTCAAACCCGGAGTATTATCAAAACAACGATTATGCCCTCGGGTATGGATCTCAGGCTAGAAGCAAACACGCACTCGAAGCATTGAAGGGAAGTTTACTTGGCTCACTTGTCGGGATAGCGTTATACAGTATTGTTGGGGAAGATTGAAGACTATACTGAACAACCTGGAGCTAGGAGTATTTCCGCTCTCTTTCTCGAAGGAAATCTGTTCATCGGAATTTGTGCTTGCTTCTTAACAGCTGGTTTATACAATAGACTTTACACTTTTGTTGACTGGCCAGTTTGCACTTCAATCGGTTTGGGAACTACTTTTTTGTACCATCTCCAACGCGCTTTGTCAAATAGTAGTTTGTCAGGACTGAGAAGTATTCATTGGACCGTTTGGGTGGCAGGAATTGTCAGCACGTGCCTTAGTTTGGCTTTTCTAAACTTTCCATCTCTCTCTCTAATGGTGCTCTGCTCAATGGTTGGAGTTTTTTATGCCTATCCCTTTTTAAAGTTAAATAGAAGGACTGTTGCCCTAAGAGATCTCCCTTATTTAAAGATTTGGACCATTGCCTTGGTATGGGTAGCCGTATGTTTTTGGGCTCCACGCTTAAACATGGGATACTCTATTTGGGAGAAGCAATTCTTAATCGAGAGCTTTAGCCTACTCGCATTTGTTGTAGCGTTGACTATCCCTTTCGATATCCGGGACTCAAAGTCAGACAACCCAAACCTTCGCACGATTCCTATGCTCCTGGGGGAGAGCAAAGCGATGCTTTTGGCAAGAGCACTAATATTATTGTCGCTGGGTACTTTGGCCTTTCAACATCGGGCAGAAACGCTTGGCCCGAGCTTATTTATCGAACTTTTTCCTTTCGTATACGCATACGTCATCCTGCGTGTCGACGAAACCCAACTCAAGCACTTCCACTTGCTCTATGTCGATGGAGCACTTTTGATGCTCGGTCTTTCGATGCTTTTTACGAGCTGAAGGTTTTATCCAATGAAGTTTTAAACGCTTCGATAGCTTTCTTTAGTTGGTCTTTGGAGTGCGCTCTAGAAATAAACCCAACTTCATACCCTGAAGGCCCTAAATAAATGCCTTGGTCCAAGAGTTCGTGGTGCAGGGTTTTAAATAGGTGCATTCCCTCAGGTGAAATGTCAGAGCTTCTGTTGACAACAGCTTTTTCAGAGAATGAAAGCCAGAATATTGAACCTACACGAAACACCTTAAACGCAAATCCTTTCGATTTGGAGTAGGCGTTCACAGCATCCACAAAATATTCAGTTTTCTCAGAGAGCTCATCATAGAATCCTTCTTTGAGACAAGCTTTGATCTGAGCTATCCCTGCTGCCATAGCTACAGGGTTTCCACTGAGTGTTCCGGCCTGATAAACAGGTCCGTCGGGAGCGATGTGCCCCATTATTTCAGAGCTTGCGCCGTAAGCACCTACTGGCAATCCACCTCCGATTATTTTTCCAAAGGCGAGCAAGTCTGGTTTTACACCGTAATAACCTGCAGCCCCTTCAAAGCCTACACGAAATCCAGAAATAACTTCGTCGAAAAATAAAAGGATTCCTTCTTGATCACAGATTTCGCGAAGGAAACTGAGATACTCTTTCCCTTGAAGCAATAAGCCGTTGTTTGCCGGAATGGGTTCGATGATGATACAGGCTATTTCGCCTTTGTACTTTTCAACTGCTTTTCTAACAGCGTCGTCATCATGAAGAGGAAGTACGATCGTTTCTTTGGCGTAGTTTTCAGGAACTCCTGCTGATGACGATGTACCTAGTGTAGCCAATCCACTTCCCGCTTCCACGAGCAGTCCATCGGCATGACCATGGTAACAGCCTTCAAACTTGATGACTTTGTCTCTACCGGTGTATCCACGAGCCAGTCTGATGGCCGACATGGTGGCTTCTGTACCTGAGTTTACAAATCGGATTTTTTCTAAAAACCGGTGATTTGAGATGATCAGCTCTGCAAGCTCGTTCTCCAATTTAGTTGGTGCACCAAACGTAGTTCCACGCTCGCAAGCATCCTGAACAGCATTTTTAACTTCTTCGGGCGCGTGTCCAAGAATCAGTGGACCGTATGAGCAGCAGAAATCCAAAAACGTATTTCCGTCAGCATCGGTAATTTCAGCCCCTTCTCCTTTCTCTATAAACAATGGGCTCCCGCCAACAGCTCTAAATGCTCGAACGGGACTATTTACACCTCCCGGAAAAAGGGATTTCGACTTCTCAAACAAGGCTTCTGATGCTTCTCTTCTCATTACAGGTATTGAATTTCTGATTGGGCATTTATACCAAATGCCGTACTTTCGGGGGCAAATTTACATTTAATATTCCCTCAATAAAATGGATGATTTTCTTTCTCGAGCCAAAGCCCTGGACGCGGCCGACGAGCTGAGTTCATACCGAGATCAGTTTTACTTTCCCGAAACACCTGGCGATCACTGCGTTTATTTCACTGGAAATTCCCTAGGCCTTCAGCCTAAAGCTGTGCGTGAAGCTATCGAAGTGGAGCTCGAAGATTGGGCGAAATATGGCGTGGAAGGGCACTTTGATGCGAGAAATCCATGGTTTAGTTACCACGAACTTCTGATGAAGCCAGCTGCTGACTTGGTTGGTGCCAAGCGCGAAGAAGTGGTACATATGAATGGTTTGACCACAAACCTTCACTTGCTTATGGTTAGTTTTTACCGACCGACTAAAGAGCGATTCAAAATAATTTGTGAGGCTAAAGCCTTTCCAAGTGATCAGTATGCGGTGGAGTCTCAAGTGAGATTTCACGGTTTTGATCCAGCCGAGGCTATTGTCGAAGTATCGCCGAGAGATGGAGAGCATACGATAAGAGAGGAAGACATTGAAGCTGTGATAAAGGAGCACGGTGATAGCGTGGCGCTGGTTTTCTGGGGAGGAGTGAATTACTACACCGGGCAGCTCTTTGATATCAAGCGAATTACAGATGCAGGTCATGGTGTAGGCGCTATGGTTGGTATCGATTTAGCGCATGGAGCTGGAAATGTTCCACTCAAGCTAAATGAATGGGGAGTTGACTTTGCTGCATGGTGTTCCTATAAATATCTAAATTCTGGTCCGGGTTCGGTTTCTGGAATTTTCGTGCATGAAAAGCACCATACATCAGACCTACCTCGATTTGCCGGTTGGTGGGGTTACAATAAAGAAAAGCGGTTCAAGATGGAGCAGGGGTTTGAGCCTATTCCAACCGCTGAGTCATGGCAGCTGAGTAATACGCCCGTCTTTGTGATGGCTCCGCATCTGGCATCCTTAAGAATGTTTGCAGAGGTTGGAATGGAGAAGTTAAGAGCCAAGAGCGTCCAGCTCACTAATTTCCTCGAAGAAGTGATTCAGCATGTGGCCAAATCCAAAGGAGCCACCATTGAAATAATTACGCCTTCAGAAATAGATAGAAGAGGATCTCAGCTTAGTCTGCTTACTCATGGTTACGGAAAAGAAGTATTTAAAAAACTTCAGGCCGCGGGTGTGGTTGCTGATTGGCGAGAGCCTAACGTTATTCGCATAGCTCCAGTACCTATGTACAATTCATTCGAAGATTGTTATTTATTCGGGAAGATTCTCTCAGAATCACTTTAAGAATTTAAAATGAAAACAGCTTTAGTTATAGGTGGAGGTTTGGTCGGATCAATGTTGGCCGCAAATCTATCCCGACGTGGATATCAAGTAAAAGTATTTGAAAGAAGGCGAGATCTGCGTTCTGTGGAGCTCGCCGCTGGTAAATCGATAAACTTGGCCCTCAGTAATCGGGGGTGGAAAGGGATGGATATGCTGGACATTCGAGAAGACGTTGAGTCTATTGCCATTCCCATGTATGGCCGAATCATCCACGACATAGAGGGAAACACATCGTTCTATTCTTATGGAAAAGCCGATGAGGCAATTTACTCCATTTCACGGGGTGATTTGAATGGGAAGCTACTCGATGCGGCTGAGCACAAGTACAGCGTTGAAACGCATTTCCATTGGAAGTGTACGAAGGTCGATTTTGAAAACAGTAAAGCGTATTTCGAGCACACCGAAACTGGCGAAAAGCGAGTTGAGACAGCCGACCTGATCTTTGGAACAGATGGAGCTTTTTCGAACGTACGAGCTAGCATGCAAAAGCAACGCAGGTTTAACTATCAGCAAGAGTATATACCGCACGGTTATCGGGAATTGCTCTTGCCAGCTAACGCAGACGGGTCTTTCAGGCTCGATAAAAATGCCCTTCATATCTGGCCGCGTGGCGAGTTTATGCTCATCGCTCTTCCGAACATGGATGGAAGTTTTACCTGCACCTTGTTTATGCCATACGAAGGACCTAATTCCTTCGAAGCAATGGAAAAAGAAAAGGGCGTGGATCAATTCTTTAGAGAAGTATTCCCTGACTTTCATGCCATCATGCCTGAGCTCACTGCCAACTATGATGAACACCCCCTTTCTGATTTGGTGATCATTCGTTGCTACCCTTGGGTACAGAATAAAACGACCATTCTCGGTGATGCCTCACATGCTATTGTGCCATTTTACGGGCAGGGAATGAATTCTGGATTTGAAGATTGTACGGTTTTGGATGGACTCATGGAGAAACACGGCCAAAACTGGGATGCGATCCTCGAAGATTTTCAAGTTGAGCGGAAGCCAGATGGAGACGCCATTGCCGAGCTGGCTATGCGCAATTACATTGAGATGCGCGATCTCGTTGCTGATCCAGCTTTTATTCTGAGAAAGAAGATTGAAGGAAAAATCTATGAAAAGTATCCAGACAAGTGGATGCCGCTGTACAGTCAGGTTACTTTCAGTCACATTCGCTACAGTGAAGCGCTCAGAGTAGGGAAACTGCAAGATGCCATTATGGAAGATGTGCTTGCCATGGATGGAATTGAAGAAAAATGGGATAGTTCGGAAGTTGAGAATTACATTCTTAGCCGAGTAGGACAATAGCGATTTAAACTTTTTCGTTTTTGCTACGTATGCGACTTAAGATGAAAACGAATATGGTTAGTACATCCAAATTGAAATTTGTCGCATCTTTTGCGTTGCTTTTGGTTTTGAGCCTTGGTGCTCAAGCACAAATGCAGAAGAATCGTGGAGATATTTTTCCGCACTACGGGAATTATGAAAAGAAGGGTTGGATTGTTCAGCCTGGTTTCTCGTACATGCTCCGACCACTAAAGCAGACTCAATCGAGATTGTGGGTTGCTTCAGATTCAGTTTATGATGTCAGCTTCAACGCAAAAGGAAGGATTGGCCCTGTTCTTGAAATTGGCCGTTTCTATGCTATAGAAACATCTAAAATCATTTCGTATGTTGACTTCTCTGTAGGTGGTAAGATGTTAAGAGGTCAAGAGACTTTTGAAGCTGTGTTGGACGATCCAGATCGAGCTCAGCCATATGTCGTGGAAGGTGTTGGTACCTACTCACAAACTTATGTGACGGCGAGCTTCAACGCGACTAATACCCTTGCATTGTCGAAATCAATGGCTGTTCACAATAGCCTCGGAATCAATGGAGATTACTCTTTTGCTTCGGTGTACGAATACGACGTTCAAGATATTCCGGTTGAGCAAAATGAGCCCACTAATTTCATTTTTCAGGCGCACTACAAGCTTGGGTTTGGATTCAAAGTATCGCAGAGCGTCTTTGTCGTACCATCTGTTGAAGTACCCATTCTGACGATGTACGAATACGATGATATGAAATCAAACACCTTGATTTTCAATTCTCGGTATCGCCCATTTCTATTTAGAATAAATGTGATGGTACTCGACAAAAAGGCCGATAGAAAGTGCCCTACTAAGAAGACGAATAGGAAGAAATCAGAATCACTATTCGGTTCGAAACGTCCTTGGTAGTCTAGTTGAAAAAAGGATTAAGCTTTTTCTCTTCTCCTATCGTTGTCTCTTCCATGTGTCCTGCATAAACCACAGTATCATCTGGGAGCTTAAAGAGGACATTTCTCACACTATTGTAGAGGGTGCTCATATCGCCTCCCGGTAAATCTGTCCGGCCAATACTTCTTTTAAAAAGCACATCTCCAGAGATTAAAATTGAGGAGTCAGAGCTGTACAAGGCAATGTGTCCGGGGCTGTGTCCGGGAACAAAAAGTATTTTGAACCGCTCCCCTCCTAGGTCGAAATAATCTTGGTCTAGAATCTCAGGATCGGGTGATGGCGTGAAAGGCAGGCCGTACATTTCCGCTACTTTTTCTGCACTTTGGAGTACGATCAGGTCATCGCGGTGAATGAGTGGCTTCAGACCATAGGTGTCAAAAACAAACCGATTTCCAAACACGTGGTCGATGTGACCATGGGTGTTGATCAATGCTTTTGGCTTGAGCTTGTTATTTGCAATGTAGTTTGTCAACTCAGCTTCTTCTTCCTGGTTAAAACAGCCCGGATCCACAATCAAACATTCTCCTTCTTCGTTGTGAATGACGTAAGTGTTTTCTTGAAATGGGTTGAACGTAAATTTTTCAATGTGCAGCATATCTGTAAATCTTGCGTCAAAAGTAGGGAATTGCCCTGTCCATCTGTTTTAATTGGAGATGTAAATCTTGTATTGAAAACCGTTTCAATCGAAGGAAGCAAATGGTTATCTTTACGTTTCGCTCTATGAGTAAGCGCTTGCAAAAAATACTTCTGTTTTTCCTCTTGGCTGGCATTGTGCCTTCTCAGGTTCTTGCGCAATTTTATCAAGGCTCTCAAAATGAATTTGGTAAGAACCGGGTTCAGTATCGCGAGTTTCTCTGGCAACAATATCGATTCGAAGAGTACGACACTTATTTCTACGAAGGTGGACAGCAACTGGCAACTTTCGTTAGCAAAATAGCTCGTCAAAGTATTTTTGAAATCGAAGAGACTTTCGATTACTCCATGTCAGACAAAATTCAATTTATTGTCTACAATACACATTCCGACTTTAAGCAAAGCAATGTTGGAATCACCGGAGATGATCAATTCAACATTGGTGGAGTAACGCGAATCGTCGGGTCTAAAGTTTTTGTCTATTTCAATGGTGATTACATTGAGTTTGCCCAACAGGTCAAAGATGGTCTTGCACGCGTTTTGGTAAATCAGATGCTGTACGGTGGTAATTGGCGCCAAGTCATCAAAAACTCGACACTTCTCAACCTTCCCGAGTGGTATATCGAAGGGTTGATCATTTACAGTTCGGGAAATTATCCAAGAAACATCGATAGCAGAATTCGCCATGGTATCATGAGCGGAAGCTATGATAATTTCAATCGATTAGAAGGTCAAGACGCTCATATTGCCGGATATGCCTTGTGGAATTATGTCGCAGAAACTTACGGTGAAAATGTACTCCCGAACATTCTATACATGTCTAAGGTCAGCAGGAATGTTGAGAGTGGTTTCCTCTTTGTTTTGGGTAAATCCTTGGAGACCATCACCAAAGAGTTTGTAGCATATTATCGTGGGGAATTTGCGGTTAGAGATGTGCAGAAGGCGCCAATAGAGCTTGTTGAGCTTCCGATCAAAACCAAGAAAAAAAGGATCTACACCCAGTTTGAGATTAGCCCTGACGGCATGAGTGCGGCTTATGTGAGCAATGTCATGGGGCAATACCGGATCTATATTTACGACATTGCTTCAGGAAAGCGAAAAAAAATTCTGAAAGCTGAGCACCGCCTTGAGCGAATTGTCGACTATAGTTTCCCAATTATCAAATGGCATCCTTCCGGACAGGCATTGTCTTACATACAGGAGTGGCGAGGGAAATTGATGCTGTGTTCTTATAACCTTGAAGACAAGAAAACGACGAAAAGAGAGCTTTTTCAGCTAGACAAGATTTTGTCGATGGAGTACAGTCCGAATGGGCAGCAGATTATACTCTCTGGGGTAGACAATGGTCAAACCGATCTATACCTCTATTACAACATCGGAAATAGACAGGAAAGACTGACCAACGATTACTACGGAGATTTTGACCCGACTTTCACCAAAGATGGTAAGAAGGTGATCTTTACTTCAACGCGCCCTGATGATACATTACGAGTTAGCCCAGAGCTAAAAGTGTTCAGGGAGAATAGGGATGTCTATGCCTTCAATTTAGAATCGCGTTCTCCTTATTTGGAGCGCATTACAGACACGCCAAACATCATCGAGTACGAGCCTTTTCAATACGATAGTATTCGATATAGTTTTAGAGGGATGTATGATGGAACATACAACCGATATGTGGCCACTTACGATAGTGTAATTAGCCGAATAGATACCACAATTCACTACCGGTATTTCACGACAGCGAGTCCATTGACCAATTACAACGTAGACATTCTCAACTACTCATCGCAACCTAACGAGCGACAATATGGCTTCATGACCTACACAGAAGATGGTTATCATTTCTATGTTGGTGATATGGATGACGATGTGATCATTCAAGATGGAAAGGGGATTTCAAAAATTTCGAGAGACGATGAAGAAACCAAAGTCGATGATGGAATTGAAACGCTAGAGACTATTAGACTTGATGACCCAAAACCCAATCCGGAGCAAGGTGAAGTTGTTATTTCGGATTACCAGTTCGAAGGCGAAAAGGACTTTGAGTATCAAAAAGAGACTATAACCATTGCTGAAACTGAATCACCGGAATCGGCATACAGCATGTTGCAGTCAGATGGCACGATTTTAATGGACACAATACCATTGCCTGGAGCTAGAAACTACAACACGAATTTTACTACTGACAAAGTTCTGGCACAGTTAGATAACTCGTTCATGACGGAGTTCTATCAGCCTATTTCAGGGCTGGATAATCTCAACCCCGGATTGAGCGGATTGATTCAATATGCAGCGAGTGACTTGCTCGAAGACTACAAAGTAGTTGGAGGCTTCAGGTTAGCCGGTAATCTCGATAATAACACGGTTATGCTGCAGGGGCAGGATTTGTCAAAAAGACTGGACAAACGGCTCCAACTTTTTAGATTACAGCAGAGAGGAAGCCAAGGATTTAATTCTGTTTTTGAAACAGTTACATATTCAGGAGCATTGCGCTATAGCTGGCCTTTCAATGAAGTGCTGAGTGTACGTGGGTCTTTCATCTATCGTACAGATGAGCGAATCACTCTGGCAACAGATCGCCTACCGGCAGAGACCCCGAGTACACGAGACCATTACGTCGGCTTAAAAGGAGAGTTCGTTTTTGACAACACCCTTCACTTGGGGCTAAACCTTCGTCGTGGAATGCGATGGAAGGTGTGGGGGGAATATTATAAGGACCCAACGAATTTCAGCACTGACTTTATTGTTTTTGGTATGGACTTCAGGCACTATACTAAAATACACCGAAATCTGGTTTGGGCGAACAGAGTAGCTGGTAGCTCATCTATCGGAAAAGAGCGGTTGGTTCACTATCTCGGTGGTGTCGACGATTGGTTAAGTCCAAGAGAAGACAACTCCTTGCCACTAGATCCCGACCAAAATTACAAGTTCCAAACACGGGGTAGCCCCATGCGTGGGTTTTACGCCAATAGCCGGAATGGGAATAGTTTCGCAGTGATTAACACTGAAATCAGGTGGCCGATTTTTAGCTACTTGTATAACAAGCCGATTAAAAGCGACTTAATTGAGAATTTCCAGATTATCGCCTTTGGTGATATGGGTTCAGCCTGGACGGGGCCACATCCATACTCGGATGAAAACGAGTTCAACAGGCAGACAATTAATACTGGTAACCTCGAAATTCTTGTCAAAAACAACAAAGACCCAGTGGTTTATGGTTACGGCTTCGGTATCCGGAGTAGATTTCTTGGGTACTTTGTCCGACTTGATTGGGCGTGGGGTGTAGATGATGGCGTTGTCCTTGACCGCGTATTTTATCTATCTTTAGCGATGGACTTTTAATCTCCCTCATGAAAATGGATTTATCTACTGTATTTATCCTGGTCTGTATCGGGATGCTGGCAGGGATTTTATCTGGATTTATTGGTGTCGGCGGTGGCATCATTATCGTTCCCGGACTTATTTACTTTCTCGGATTGCCGCAGCACACGGCACAAGGAACCAGCTTGGCGCTGATGCTTCCACCCATCGGAATTCTAGCGGCCTACAACTATCACAAAGCTGGTAATATGAATCTGACCTACGCTGCCATCATTGCCGTAACATTTGTGGTGGGAGGCTACTTCGGATCTAAGCTTTCGCTCCGACTATCACCGAATGCGGTAAAGTTCTTTTTCGGCATTTTGATGCTATATGTATCCTTGCGGATGATCGCATCTTCATATAAGTCCTTCTTCAACGAACTATAATTATGGTAGAAACTATTAGGGAAGAAGTAGCTAGTAAAAAAGACTGGCTGGTGGATGTGCGTAGATACATTCACGCAAATCCTGAGCTTTCTTTTCAGGAAGAAAAGACAGCTGCTTATGTGTGTGAGAAGCTCGATGAAATGGGTATATCCTATCGCACCAATATCGGTGGCCACGGTGTGGTTGCCGAAATCGGTTCTGGTGATCGGGTTATCGCCTTAAGGGGAGATATGGATGCATTGCCAATTCAGGAGGAGAATGATGTCTCCTACGCTTCAAAAAACAGTGGGGTCATGCACGCATGTGGACATGATGTACACACCACTTGTATGCTTGGCGCTGCCGGTGTTTTGAAGAAAATGGAGAGCGAGTTGAATGGTGTGGTGCGAATTATCTTTCAACCCGCAGAGGAGAAAATTCCTGGCGGGGCTTCACTAATGATCGCAGATGGAGTACTAAAAAACCCCGATGTGGAATTGATTTTTGGCCAGCATGTATTTCCCGATATGGAAGTAGGTGGGGTAGGGTTTCGTTCGGGAATGTATATGGCTTCAGCTGATGAGCTCTACATCCATGTAGAAGGAAAAGGGGGGCATGCCGCGCTTCCAAACAAAGCAGTTGACCCTATTTTGATTGGTTCGCATCTAGTGGTAGCCCTTCAGCAGATGGTGAGTCGAAGATCTCGTCCAGACTTTCCTACGGTGCTGACAATTGGTAAGTTTGAAGGCCTGGGGGCGACAAATGTGATCCCTAAATCAGTGAAAATGGAAGGAACACTGCGTGCGATGAATGAAGAGCATAGAGCCGAACTTCATGGTCATATTACAACGCTTGTCAGAGACCTTTGTAGCTCAATGGGAGCCACTGGGAATGTCGAAATTCGCAAAGGATATCCTTGTCTTGTAAATGATGATCAGCTGACCAATTGGGCTAAACAACAAGCCGTGGATCTAATTGGCGCTGAAAATGTGTATGACCTACCTTTAAGAATGACAGCTGAAGACTTCGCTTACTTCGCTCAAGAAATCCCCGCATGTTTTTACAGGCTGGGCACTTCAAATAAGGCGAAGAACATAGGAGCACCATTGCACACGAGTACATTCGATGTAGATGAAGAATCTCTTGTGATTGGAACGAGTTTAATGGCACTTTTAGCAGCCAGACAACTAGCTTAGTTTGCCACTTCACTCATAAATTTGATACGCATCAGCCTGAGTTGCTCGTGCGTATAATCTTCGTCAAATTCTTCAAAAGCTTCGTCGATTCCATCGGTTTCGGCTTCCATGAAATAGTCGAAAATCTCTTCCTGTTCGTCTTCATCGAGCATGTCGTCGATATAATACTTAATGTCGATTTTGGTACCCGAGTTTACGATGGCTTCAATTTCCGAGATGATATCATCCACTTCCTTTCCTTTCGCACTGGCGATATCTTCCAGAGGAAGTTTTCGATCCACATTTTGGATTATGTGAACCTTCAATCCCGATTTGTTTACAACTGATTTCACCACTAAGTCTTGAAAACGCTCAATGTCGTTTTCATCAACGTATTTCTCGATGAGCTCAATGAATGGCTTTCCGAATTTTCTTGCTTTTCCAGCTCCTACACCTACAATATTGGTCAACTCATCCATTGTTATAGGATACTGAGTAGCCATTTCCTGTAGCGATGGGTCTTGAAAAATGACGAAGCCTGGCAAATTCTTTTTCGATGCTATCTGTTTGCGAAGGCTTTCAAGCATTTTGTACAAGGTAGCATCCGTTGCAGAGCGGGCTCCATCTCTAGCTGCCCCATCGTTCACGTCATCTACATCACTATAGTCATTCTCTTTGAGAAGCATAAAAGAATGTGGAGTCTCAATAAACTTGTGGCCTTCTTTGGTCACTTCTAATGTACCGTACGTTTCGATGTTTTTTCGAATGAGACCACGTATTGTAGCTTGTCTGATTACGGCGTTCCAATGGTTTGCATCGAAATCTTTTCCGGCTCCGTAAAAACTGAGTTCATCATCCTTATATGTTTTGATTTCAGCTGTCTCAGTTCCAGTCAGAATATTAATGATGTGTTTTGCTTTGTGTCGCTCTTTGGCTTCGATTATTGTTTCCAAAAGAAGCTTCACCTCGTTCTTACCTTCGGTTTGCTCTTTGGGGTGTCTGCAGTTGTCGCACATTTCACCACATTTGTCACTGTCGAAGTACTCGCCAAAATAGTGGAGAACGAATTTGCGTCGACACATTGAAGTTTCGGCGTATGAAACAATTTCCTGCAAGAGTTGACGGCCAATTTCCATTTCGGAAACGTGCTTTCCCTGAAGAAACTTTTCAAGTTTTTCTATGTCTTTGTAACTGTAGTAAGCCAGACAATGGCCTTCGCCGCCATCTCTCCCTGCTCTACCAGTCTCCTGGTAGTAGCTTTCAATACTCTTAGGTATATCATGGTGAATTACAAAACGAACATCGGGCTTGTCAATACCCATACCAAAGGCTATAGTAGCGACTATGACATCTACTTCTTCTTTTAGAAAAGCGTCCTGGTGGCGACTTCGCATTGGAGCATCCATCCCAGCATGGTAGGGTAATGCCTTTATCCCGTTTACTTGTAGGGCTTCAGCAATTTCTTCTACTTTCTTCCGGCTCAGGCAGTATACCACTCCCGATTTTCCCGGCTTAGAGCGAACAAATTTGATAATCTCTTTAGTCACATTCTTTTTCGGGCGCACCTCGTAGTAGAGATTGCTCCGATTGAAAGATGCTTTGAAAACCATAGCGTCGGTCATACCCAGATTCTTGCGGATATCCTGCTGAACCTTGTCCGTAGCGGTAGCCGTCAGAGCTATGATAGGCGCGTATTTTATTTCTTCAATTATATTTCTAAGTCTTCGGTACTCTGGTCTGAAATCGTGACCCCACTCAGATATACAGTGAGCTTCATCAATAGCGAAGAACGAAATATCAGTCTGTTTGAGAAAGTCGATGTAATCTTGCTTTGTCAAACTTTCAGGCGCCATGTAGAGGAGCTTGGTCACACCATTGCTCACATCAGTTTTTACACGCTGTATTTCAGTCTTGTTTAGAGATGAATTCAGAAAGTGCGCTACACCTTCGTTGGCACTTACAGCTCGGATAGCGTCTACTTGATTCTTCATCAAGGCGATTAGTGGAGATACAACAATGGCTGTACCCGGCATCATTAACGCTGGCAATTGATAACACAGTGACTTACCGCCACCGGTGGGCATAATGACAAAGGTGTGCTTACCATCAAGCACGCTTTGTACAATCTCTTCCTGTTCGCCTTTAAAACTTGAAAATCCGAAATATTTGGAAAGGGCCTCTTTTGGCTTCAATGTATCGGTAATCATTTCTTCTCAGTCATGCCCTCTGAACGAGAGCTCGTTTTCCTTGTATTGTTCAATTAAGATACGACATATATACAGAATAACAACTCGATACCCGACCGAATTCTGCTAGTGACGTGATTTTGCGTACATCCTTACGGAATCGAGCAAGTGAAGTTACTAATGCAAGCGTATCCAAACACCTTTTGATTAGATTTGCACTTCATTTTTATTCTGCATTCAGCATGAGTAACCCCAATGAGATGTCATTTCTGGAGCACCTTGAAGAATTGAGGTGGAAGTTAATACGTGCATTTCTGGCAATTATTGTTTGTGCCACCGCCGCTTTTATTTTCAAAGGAGTGGTTTTCGATAAAATCATATTAGCACCTAAGAGTCCCGATTTCATCACCTATCGCATATTGTGCAATATATCACGCGCTCTGGGTATGGATGATAGTCTATGTGTGACAAACACATTTGACCTCCAAAACATAAGTATGAGTGGCCAGTTTACGAGCCATATTGTAGTGTCGTTGGTAGCCGGAATTGTAGTTTCATTTCCTTTCGTTTTCTATCAAATCTGGTCCTTTATTCAGCCAGGCTTGAAAGACAAGGAGAAGCGTTCAGCTACGGGAGTGGTTTTTGCCACATCGCTGCTTTTCGCTCTGGGGATTTTGTTTGGGTATTATGCAGTGGCTCCTCTATCCGTTCAGTTTCTTGGGAATTACCAGGTCAGCGATTTGGTGGCTAACAGCATTACGCTCAACTCTTTTATTACCACCGTTACCACAACTACCTTGGCTAGTGGATTGGTTTTTCAATTGCCGATTGCAGTCTTCTTTCTGGCGAAGGCCGGGTTGGTAACTCCAAAGACGCTTAAACAATACCGAAAACACGCTATTGTTGGGGTTTTAATACTCTCGGCGATCATTACCCCACCCGATATCACAAGTCAAATTTTGGTATCTTTACCTTTACTCGTTCTCTACGAAGTAAGCATTCACATAGCGCGTATAGTCGTGAAGCGATCGGAACGATCAGAAGCTGTCAAGAGAGGAGAATAATGATTCGGGTAAATGCGTTTTAAGGTGAGATTGACACAGTGAATTCCAACCAATTTAAAAACTATAGTGTTTGCCTGCGGGGTTTATTAATCCTGTCCTTTTCGCTTCTTTTTGGGTTGGATTCATTTGCTCAGAAGACAATAGTAGCCGGAGCAGTTTACGATGCTGAAACAAAAGAGCCACTGCCTTTTGTAAACGTTGCTTTCCAGAACACGAAGACTGGTACCACTACAGATATTGATGGTAATTATCGGATTGAGACCTATTATGCTTCAGATTCGCTTACCGCCACCTTTGTGGGTTATAAGCCCAAAACGGTTAAAGTAAAAATGGATCAGGCTCAGGATATTGACTTCTTTTTGGAGCCGGGTTCTTTTAGTCTGGGCGAAGTCGTTATCAATGCCCAAGACTTCGAAGATCCCGCTGAAGTTCTGTTGAAACGGATCATCAATAACAAGCCTATAAATAACAGAGCTAAGCTCGACTCTTATGAGTACGAGACCTATAACAAGATCCAGTTCGACATGAACAATCTCGGTGAGAAGTTTATGGAGAGAAAGCTCTGGAAGGATATGGAGTTTATCTTCGATCGGATCGACTCTACCAACGAAAAAGTCTCCCTCCCTTTTTTCCTCACGGAAACGGTTTCAGATTACTACTATCAGCGTCAGCCACGGGGCAGGAAGGAAATAATCAAAGCCACAAAAGTTTCGGGGATAAACAATGCTAGCATCCAGCAATTTTTAGGGCAGATGTATCTCGATGTCAATATTTACGACAACTCTATTGGAATATTTGGAAAGAACTTTATCAGTCCAATCTCGAACTATGGATCGGCATTCTATAAGTATGCATTAGTCGATAGTATGTACATCGACTCAAAATGGTGTTACAGGCTGAACTTCACTCCAAAGAATGAGATGGATCTAGTATTCAAAGGACATGTTTGGATTAATGACACGTCCTACGCAGTAAAAGAAGTAGATGCCCAAATATTGCCAACGGCCAATATCAACTTTATTACTGATCTCAAAGTCCATCACAATTATCAAGAGGTTGAAAATGAAGTCTGGATGCTGGTGGAAGAAAATATTCTGGCAGATATCAATATTGCAGAGACTACTACGGGCTTCTACGCTAAAAAACTTACCACCTATCGCGATTTCGTGATAAACGAACCGAAAGAAAATGGCTTCTATGGTGGGGCCGAGTATGTGGTGGTAGAGTCAGAGGTAAACGAAAAAAATGAAGCGTATTGGGAAGGAGCTCGACACGAAGAGATTACCACTGACCAGCAGGCCATTTACACCATGGTAGATAGTCTCAAGACCGTTCCTCGTTTCAGAACCTATATCGATATCGTCAATTTTCTCTTCCAGGGGTACAAAGAGAGTGGTATGGTAGAGTATGGGCCAGTTTTCACCTTCTTGAGTTATAATTATGTTGAAGGGCTACGGCCTAAATTTGGTCTACGCACCAGCAACGAGTTTAGCACCAATCTCCAATTAGAAGGTTATGTCGCCTATGGTACCAAGGACAAGCGCTTTAAGTACATGCTAGGCGGTCAGTATTTCTTGAGTAAAAAACCGAGGCACATATTGGGTGCTTATTATTCGGAAGATCTTGAGCTAATCGGTCAAGTACCCAACTATTTCGGAAGAGATCATATTGTTACTTTTTTAACTGTCAGAAATCCCCAAGACAGACTGATCCTGAACAAAGAGTTTAAGATCTTCACAGATCGCGAGTGGTTTACGGGTTTCTCAACCCTTTTAGAATATCGTCATCGCGATTTGGCAGCCCGCGGTGCCTGGGAGTTTGAACAAGCAAAACCAGTTGATGATGGAGTTGAGATTGTAGATCTTGGATACATCACTTCTTCAGAGGTTTCTGTTGGAGTGCGCTTTGCATACCGTGAAAACTTCGTTCAGGGAGAGTTTACCCGAATAAGTCTTGGTTCCATCTGGCCGATAATTGATGTGAGAGCTGACTTTGGTATGAAAGGTGTATTCGGGGGTGAATACGAATACCAGAAGTTGACAGCGAGCGTAACAGATAAAATTCCCTTGGGACCATTTGGAACAATGCGATATGCGCTTCAAGGTGGAAAGACATGGAATAGGATACCTTATCCCTTGCAGTTTGTACATGCAGGTAACGAAAGTTTCTTCCAAAACAATCGGGCATTCAATACGATGAATTTCTTCGAATTTGTCAGCGATGAGTACATTTCATTGAGAGCCGAGCATCATTTCGAAGGTTTGTTCTTCAATAAAATTCCGCTTTTTAAGAAGCTGAAATGGCGTGAGCTTATCGGGGTCAATGCCATATATGGAAACTTCGCTGATGCCAATTTAGAGGAAATGCTTCTTCCAGACTTCACCTACTCATTCGATAATCGACCGTTTGCAGAAGCATATGTGGGAGTGGAGAACATCTTTAAATTTATTCGGGTTGATGCTATATGGCGTATGACTTATCGTGAGCTACCGCGCACACAAAATTTCAGTATCCTGCTCGGCTTCGACATTCAATTCTAAATTTGCATCATGATCCTTCGCACAGAAAACTTAGTCAAGAAGTACAAGAGTCGAACCGTAGTCAAAGGAGTCTCAGTTTCAGTTGAGCAAGGTGAGATTGTAGGACTTTTGGGGCCGAATGGAGCGGGAAAGACTACGACCTTTTACATGACTGTTGGGTTGGTGCGACCGAACTCTGGGCGAATCTTCCTTGACGATAGAGATATCACAGAAGCTGCCATGTATGAGCGCGCTCAACTTGGGGTGGGATATCTCCCCCAGGAAGCCAGTGTTTTCAGAAAACTCAGTATCGAAGACAACCTGAAAGCGGTCCTTGAAATGACCAAGCTCACCAAGAAGGAGCAAGCAATGAAGCTCGAGTCCCTAATCGACGAATTCGGCTTAGATCATGTTCGAAAAAATCGTGGTGACTTCCTTTCAGGTGGGGAGAGACGTCGAACCGAAATAGCAAGATCGTTAGCAACAGATCCCAAATTCATCTTACTTGACGAACCTTTTGCAGGTGTTGACCCGATTGCTGTTGAAGACATTCAATCTATTGTAGCTCAGCTCAAAACCAAGAACATCGGGATTTTAATTACCGACCACAATGTGCAGGAAACCCTATCGATTACAGATCGGGCCTATCTACTTTTTGAAGGGAATATTTTAAAGGCAGGTACGGCTGAAGAACTCGCTGCAGACGAGCAAGTTCGTAAAGTGTACTTGGGTAAAAACTTCGAATTGAAGCGGAAGATGTTTTAGGCCTCAGCCAGCTCTTCGATTGTGAAGCTGTACTTTTCCATGATTTGATTGGCTAGCAATTTCTTGCAAGCTTCATCTACTTTCTGCTCAGCTTCTTCTTTCGATCCCGCAGTAACTTTCAGGGTAATGTGCTTTCCAATTCTCACATTCGTGATTTCGCTCAACCCTAGGTTACCCATGCTCGATGTTACAGCTTTTCCCTGAGGGTCTAGCAGTGCGTCAAGTGGCATGATGTCAATGGCAGCAGTAAATTCCATGTTATTTCCGAGTAAAATATTCTACAATCGATAAAACGAGGTACAAAAGTAATATAATCGGAATAGCTTCCACCCATAATAGGGCGAGCAAAACACATGTTACTGCGATAAGCAGGTACTTAAACAAGTTTTCTTTGAGCGCTGTTGATTTGAACTTGAGCGCAAGCATTGGAATTTCACTCACCATCATCAAACTCCAGAAAAGTGCTGTTATAAGAATGTATACAGGATTTTCGAGGAAGTTTTGATAGAATCCATAAAGTGGTCCTTCTGAATTTCCATAGGCTACTATAAGGGGAAAGGAAAGCCAGAAAATGGCCACTGCTGGAGTGGGAACGCCAATAAATCCATGAGACTGCCGAGTGTCGATGTTAAACTTTCCGAGCCTATAAGCAGCAAAGGCAGCCATCACGAGGGGCGCGAAGGCCACCAATGAAAATCCAAGGGTTGGGTCAAAGGCACCCGCATAAAAAATAGCAATGAAGGCCGGGGCGGCACCAAATGTGATTACATCGGCTAGGGAGTCCAGCTGTTTGCCAAGTTCTCCTGCTACGCCAAGCGCACGGGCAACCAATCCATCCAGAAAATCAAACCCGGCTCCAAACATAATAAGCCATGCTGCCCAGGTTGAGTTGCCAGTAGAAGTCAGGTAAATAGAGCCCAATCCACAAAGGAGATTGCTCAACGTGAAAAGATTGGGAATTTGAGATTTAAAATTCATTGTGGCCGAAATTAACCATATCAGGTGCAATTTTTTAGGTGAATTTCAGTTAAAACAAAGATTCGATACTTAATTTCGGCTTTATGTGGAAGATGAATCGCTATGCGATTGCTTTGTTTGGATTGGCGACCTGCTTGCTCTTTGGTACTGATGTAAATGCACAGACCAGAAAGTACAGTAATGAATTTCTCAATATTGGTGTTGGAGCCAGAGGTCTTGGAATGTCAGGTGCAAACGTGGCTAGTGTAAACGACGTGACGGCAGGGTATTGGAATCCCGCCAACCTAAACTTTATCGAGTCAGATTTGGAAGTGGGGCTTATGCACGCCGAATACTTTGCTGGAATTGCCAACTACGATTACGGTGCTATTGCAAAACCTATCGACTCCACAAGCACTATTGCCCTTTCTGTGATTCGGTTTGGAGTGGATGATATTCCTAATACCACTCAACTGATCGATTCAGAAGGTAATTTGAATTACGATCGCATCACGAGCTTTTCAGCTGTTGATTACGCCTTTTTGATTTCCTATGCCAAGGACTTAAAGACTCCTGGCTTATCAGTAGGGGGAAATGTGAAGGTGGTGCACCGTATGATTGGTGACTTTGCAAAAAGCTGGGGGTTTGGAATAGATCTGGCAGCAACCTACAAAACCGATCACTGGAAGTTTTCATTGGTGGGGCGTGACATCACGTCTACCTACAACGCCTGGTCATACACCCTCGATGAAGAGACCAAGAACGTGTTTGAAGCAACTGATAATGAAATACCCGAAAATGGTCTTGAGATCACGCTTCCAAAGTTTATTCTTGGAGCTGCATACCGAACCGACATCAATAAGTTCTCCGTGCTTGGAGAGATTAATGCCATTCTCACCACCGACGGTCAACGAAATGTGTTAATCAGTGCTGATCCTTTCAGTGTGGAGCCAGTTTTAGGTTTGGAGTTCGGCTATGTGAATCGTATCTTTCTTAGAGCTGGTATCGGCAACATGCAGCGGATTACGACCTTTCGAGGAACGGAAGACTTTAGCGTTCAGCCCAACATAGGAATCGGGCTGAGATTAGGTAATTTCTTCCTCGACTACGCTATCACTGACATAGGGAATACCAGCGAAGCTTTGTATTCAAATATATTTTCCCTGAGATTCCAGGTGTTTAATAAGAACAAATCGTGAAATCATTAACTCTTGTCTTTTTCGCTTTCATCGTATCGTTGGCAGTAAAAGGGCAGGAATTTGGAAACGAGTGGATCAATTACGATCAGACTTATTATAAGTTTCCCGTTTACGAAGATGGGGTTTATCGCATCACGTACCAGGATTTCACTGCTGCTGGAATTCCTATTTCCTTAGCCGACCCAGAGAACATCCAAATCTTTGCCAATAGCCAAGAAGTTCCCCTATTCATAAACGGAGTTGATGATGGGGTTTTCAATTCGAGTGACTATATCGAGCTTGTTGGAAGGAAAAACGATGGGGCTCAAGAAGCTACTCTCTACAACCCAGCTCAACAAGGAAATCCGGATTACAGCCTGTTCAACGATACCATTTTCTACTACGTTACCATCTCGCCGGGTGTTAGTGGTCTGCGCTATGAAATAGAAACAGATTCCAATTACGACGACTATCCAGGTAGAGAATACTTCTGGAAGAAGGACGAAGTCGTTTTTAAGGAAGCTTACCACACGCAAGCTCAGCTGCTTGAGAACCCGCCCATAAACAACCCCAATTTTCGAGTGTCCATTGCTGAATACTCGAATGGAGAAAGCTACGCCAGCACCCCGATGACCCTTTCCAACCCGGATAGACAAATCGTTTTAAATTCTTCAGGCATATACCGAACAGGGGATGTTTCTGCCAGAATGACTGCGAGAATGTTAGGCGTAAGTGATCTGTTTGGAGATGGCGATGATCACCACATTCAAATAAAATATGGTACTCAGGGATACCTCGCCGTAAATGATCGTTTTAATGGGTATCGGGCGGCCGACTATTCTTTCGATGTCTTGAACCAATACATCGGTGATTCTGAAACTCAATTCAACTTTGCGGTGGTCAATTCTCTTGGCCTTTCGCGAGATGACCAAGCCATCGCTTCCGTCCTGTTTACCTTCCCGCATGAAATGAGTGTAGATGGGGGAACTGATTTTATTTTTGAATACCGCCAAAATTTGTCTCAGAACAAAACACTGTATTCATTTACGGATGTGGATGGCGAAGCACCACGCATTTTCACTTTGGCCAGCACACCGCACCTTGTTTTTCTCGATGAGGTAAGTGGAGAATTCAAAGGGATTCTATCAAATGATGTGCTCTCTGATACCTATGATTGTGCCTTTGTGACTGATGGCGATTTGAAATCCATCGACCCGATAATCCCAGCAGGACAGTCAGGGACGTTCACCGACTTTAGTCAGTCTCAGATTGATTCAGCATTTGTGATCGTCACGCACAGCTCTCTATGGGAAAGTGCAGAGCAGTATAGAATCTATAAGCAAGGTAGCCTAAACACGGTAATGGTAGATGTGGAAGAAATCTACGATCAGTTTGGGTACGGCGTCCGAAAAAGTGGTTTGGCAATTCGCAATTTTTCCGCCCATTTGATGAATGTTTGGTCGAATCCGCCACAGTATCTCTTCTTGTTGGGAAAAAGCATTTCACCAACGGGTTCACGAAACAATGCCGATCGCTACGCTCAAAACCTTGTGCCAAGTCTGGGGCATCCCGCAAGCGATAATTTCATCACGGCTCCATTAACTGGAAACCCACTCGTTCCATCACTTAAGACCGGACGCCTGAGCGCTCGCTCACCTGAAGAAGTGGAGTGGTACTTGAATAAACTTGTTGAGCACGAGGCTCACGAGCCCGCCATGTGGCAAAAGAATGTACTCCACTTCGGTGGTGGAAATAGCGGTGGAGAGCAAGAGCGAATGGCTAGTTATCTCGCTACTTATGGTTCTATTGCTGCCGATTCGAGCTATGGGGCCGAAGTTCATACCTTCCTGAAGACTTCTCTCGCACCAATTGAAATCAACGCATCTGAAGAAGTAGCTCATTTGATCGAAAACGAAGGAGTTGGATTGATGACTTTCTTTAGCCACTCCAGTGCTGATGGGTTCGATCAATCGATTGACGACCCTGAAAACTACAATTGGAATGGCCGCTACCCATTTTTGCTCGCCAATGGATGCTATAGCGGAGATGTGCACGGAACCAACACCAGTATAATGGAGCGCTATACCATTCTCCAAGAAAAAGGTGTCATGGGTTTTATCGCATCATCTGTGCAGGGCTATGAAAATGACCTCAAGATTTTTAGCCTCAATTTTTACGAGCAGCTGTCATTAACTGGCTATGGAAAGGCGGTCGGTAGCCATGTGCAAGCTTCGTGTGCCCTTAGCGCTGCCAACACAGTATTGAGAAAGAATCTCTGCTATGGGATGACGCTTCAAGGCGACCCTTCAGTGAAAATTCCTTCCTGGCCTTTGCCCGATCTAGAGATCAAAGCTCAAAACATCTACTTCACACCTGAAGTGATAACTAATGAAGTCGATAGCTTCGATGTAAGCGTTATCGTTCAAAACCTGGCTCGTGGGACAAACCAGCCGGTGAGTGTTACAGTAGAGCACTCTGCCCCTGAAGGAATCGGAGATGGTGTTTACACAGGAGAAATTAATGGATCTCTCCACACCGATACCATTTCCTTTCGCATCGGGCTCGACCCTCAATACGGAGTGGGTCTTCATAGTTTTAATGCCTACGTGGATTTACCCCAGAACACCATCCCCGAGTACAATGGAAATGAGACCATTAATAATCAAGTGCTCAATAAATCACTTTTCGTTTCTAATGGTGGAGTGATTCCAATCTATCCAGCAAACAATGCCGTAGTTGGATCTCCAAAAGTCACGCTAAAAGCGGCAACTGGAAATCCCTTAGCTGAGCTTAAAACGTATCGCATTCAGATTGATACGGTCGATACATTCAACAGTCCCTACCTTCAAGAGACCAAAATAAACCAATCGGGTGGAGTAGTGGAGTGGACGCCAAACGTGGTGTACCCTGATAGCGCCGTTTATTTCTGGCGATGCACTGAATTGACTGATGAAGATTTGGTATGGAGAAATAGCAGTTTTCAATTTATCCCAAAAAGGCAAGGTTGGGGACAAGACCATATTTTTCAGTTCGACTACAACAGTTTGAGTAGTATGGAGATCGATCGCGATGAACGTGATTTTGACTTCCAGTCGGGTACGGTGACACTGCAGAGCAATGTTCTGGGGAATAGTGTGAGCAATCAAAACAACGTTGTTTTGGGAACGGATGAGATTGAATACGGAGTCTGCTACAGCTTCCCGTCTATCCACGTTGTGGTATTTGATCCCGTGACCTTCGAAGCTTGGGGAACTAGATTTGGTGGCGAAAACCCAGAGAACGATTTTGGCAATATTAATGACAATGCCGGCGGAGGGTGCCGAGCCCGTGTCGAATACTTCTTCATCTATCGGCAAAACGACCCGACACAACTGGAAGCACTGGCTAACTTTCTTTCATCGACAGATATCCCAGATGGTCACTTTGTTTTGGTTTACACTTCGCGTTATGTCGATTACGCAAACTGGCCGGGAACGGGGCTGAGTGAAGCATTTGCCCAAAATGGTGCCGAATTGATCGGAGCCGATGGATCTGCAGATCAAGTGCCTTTTTCGATGGTTTTTCAAAAAGGGAACCCCGATTTCGTTTTCGAAGAATACGCCACTCAGATTGATCAAATTATCAATCTTCAAGTGGAATTGCCTCGCAGTGGGTCTTCGGGTTATTTTTCCTCTCGCCAGATTGGTCCAGCTCTTTCCTGGGAAACCGCTTCTTGGAAAATGCGTTCTGTTGACGTAGATCAAACGGCTGATGATTCACGTATCGTTATTTCAGGTGTTGGAACCAATGGCGTCAAAACTGAGTTAGGCCAATACACCGACAATGAGTCGGAGATCGTACTTGATAATATCTTGAATGGACAGGATTTTCCATATCTCTTGTTGGAATCTTATCACGCTGATGAAGTTTTTCAGACGCCAAAACAGACCGACCGTTGGCATGTCTTGTTTGAGCCGGCTCCTGAAGCGGCCATCGATCCAAATACCCACTATGCCTTTCAAAGTGAAGAATTGCAAGCAGGAGAAGATGGCATGTTATCCATAGCCATTCGCAATATTTCTGATGTGGATATGGATTCGCTACTCGTTCACTACTGGATCGAAGATACGGAGCGGAATCGGATCGATATTGTCTACCCGCGTCAAGCTCCTTTGCTTGCTGGCCAAACTCTGATCGATACCGTTTACTTCGATACCCGCTACCTTTCGGGATCAAACTCGCTATGGGTGGAAGTAAACCCAGAGAACCCGGCTACAGGGGAGTACGATCAGCTCGAGCAGGAGCATTTCAATAATTTGATCCAAATACCTTTTGAAGTCACGGTCGACAATCAGAACCCCATATTAGACGTTACTTTCGATGGGATACACATCATAAATGGTGAAGTGGTTTCGCCGAGCGCAATGATCCGAATTGCTCTCAAGGACGAGAATCCCTTCTTGATCATGGATGAACCTTCAGACACGGCATTGTTCAAAGTGTTCCTAGCTCCACCGGGTGGCAATTTGGAGCGCTACTACTTCGGCAATTCAACTCCCGAACAATCCATGACCTTCATCCCAGCCATGGATCAGAAAAACCGGGCCAAGATCGATTTTCAGCCGGGGATGAAACAAGACGGTAAGTACAGACTTTTGGTTCAAGCAAGCGATAAATCAGGTAATCCATCGGGAAATACGGATTACCAAATCGAATTTGAAGTCATCAATCGATCGACGATCACCGAAGTCCTCAATTACCCAAACCCGTTTTCAACGAGCACCCAATTTGTTTTTACACTTACCGGTTCGCAAGTACCCGACGAGTTTATGATCCAGATTATGACCATCAGTGGAAAGGTGGTGAAAGAGATCACTGCCGAAGAGTTTGGGCCAATCCGAATCGGGAGAAATTTCTCAGAATACCGCTGGGATGGGCGCGACAACTACGGGGATAGGCTGGCAAACGGGGTTTATCTCTATCGCGTTTTCGCCAGGCTTAATGGCGAGAATATCGACTTGAATGAAACAGAAGCATCCCAGTATTTCACCAAGTCCTTTGGAAAGATGGTGCTTTTCAGGTAGATCAAATTGATTTCATCAATACAGGCTTCGTTTCAATAGATAAAACTAGGGGCAAATCAGTCCCTTTCTTTCGTATTTTCGCAGCCACAAACAAGAATTGAATTCATGGAACAGTACGATGTTATCGTAATCGGATCGGGCCCAGGTGGCTATATTGCCGCTGTAAGGTCAGCACAGCTTGGTTTTAAAACTGCAATCATAGAGAAGTACGACAAGCTTGGGGGCACATGCCTCAACGTGGGTTGTATTCCTTCCAAAGCCCTCCTTGACTCTTCAGAGCACTACTTCAAGGCGAAGCACGAGTTTACCGACCATGGAATCAATACTTCAGACCTCCAAGTTAACCTTGCCAAAATGATGGAGCGTAAGCAATCGGTAGTAGATCAAACTACTTCGGGAGTGGCTTACCTGATGGACAAGAACAAAATCACCACGTACCACGGTCTTGGGACATTTGAATCGAAAGACACTGTAAAAGTGGCTGCGACAGATGGCGACGTAACCATTCAAGGAAAAAACATCATCATCGCAACGGGTTCAAAGCCAAACTTCTTCCCGGGAATGGAGCCGGATAAGGACAGAATTATCACATCTACAGAAGCCCTTAAGCTGAAGGAGATACCAAAGAAGCTCGTAGTAGTGGGTGGCGGAGTAATCGGACTGGAGCTCGGGTCTGTTTACGCCCGTCTCGGTTCAGAGATTACCGTTGTTGAATTCGCTGACTCGATCATCCCGACAATGGATCGCACCATGGGTAAAGAGCTCCAAAAGGTGCTTAAGAAAGAAGGATTCACGTTCAAATACAACCACCGTGTTCAAAAAGTAGAGAACACGGGCAAAGGAATCAAAGTGACCGCGCTTGACAAGAAAGATCAAGAAGCGGTGTTTGAAGCCGATTACTGCTTGGTTTCTGTAGGTAGAAAGCCATATACAGATGGTCTCGGACTTGAAAAGGCTGGTGTGAAAGTGAACGAACGCGGGCAAATCGAAACTAATGATCACCTGCAAACCAGTATTCCTGGTATTTACGCCATTGGCGATGTTGTAAAAGGAGCTATGCTTGCACACAAAGCTGAAGAAGAAGGTGTTTTTGTAGCCGAAGTCATTGCTGGTCAAAAGCCACATATAAACTATAAGCTTATTCCGGGTGTTGTGTACACCTGGCCTGAAGTAGCAGCCGTTGGGTACACCGAAGAAGAGCTCAAAGCCGAAGGGAAAGAGTACAAAGTTGGTTCGTTTCCAATGCGAGCACTGGGAAGATCAAGAGCCAGTGGAGATATCAATGGGTTGGTGAAAATTCTCGCTGATAAGGAAACTGACGAAGTGCTTGGAGTACACATGATTGGAGCTCGAGTTGCCGACTTGATTGCAGAAGCTGTTGTGGCGATGGAATACCGCGCCAGCGCAGAAGATATCTCGCGCATGAGCCACGCTCACCCTACGTATGCTGAAGCAGTGAAAGAAGCAGCCCTTGCCGCTACTGACAACAGGCCATTGAATATTTAATCCATTTATGGCAAAAAAGACAGGCGTTCTTGTAATCAACCTGGGTACCCCCGATAGTCCCAAGACATCAGACGTACGCAGATATCTGACAGAGTTTCTCAACGATCCACGGGTGATCGATATTTCACCCATCGGTAGGTTCTTTTTGGTTAACTTCATTATCGTTCCTTTTCGAGCGCCAAAGTCAGCCAAGATCTACAAGGAGCTTTTTGATCTCAACGGCGGGGAGTCGCCGCTGCTGGTGTATGGACACAAATTGATTAAGGCTCTCGAAGAGCGCTTTGATGGTGAGAATGTTCACTTTGAGCTGGCCATGCGCTACGGTAAGCCATCGCTCGATGAAGTCTGTGCTCGGATGGAAAAGGCCGGTTATGATGAGGTCATCATTCTACCGCTTTTCCCTCAGTACGCATCGGCGAGTACAGGCTCAGCTCTGGAAAAAGCCATGCGTTTGATCAGAAACTGGTACGTTATTCCCGAGTTGAAAGTGATCAGTCAGTACTACGATCACCCCGGATACATTGATACGGTGGTGGATCGCGCATCGAAGTACGATTTGAGTGAATACGATCACATTCTCTTTTCCTATCACGGTTTGCCTGTGCGGCAGGTCGATAAGGTCTATGAAGATCGCCAGTGCGACAACCACGATTGCGAAAAAGAGATCAACGACGAAAATAGATTTTGCTACAAAGCCACTTCCTATGCCACTACACGGTTGATTGCTGAGAAACTCGGCATTCAGGAAGAAGATTATACGGTATGCTTCCAGTCGCGATTAGATAAGGAATGGTTGGAGCCATTCTCTGACAAAGTGGTTGAAGAATGGGGAAAGAAAGGAGCCAAGAAGCTTTTGGTTTTCTCACCTGCTTTTGTCGCCGATTGTCTGGAAACCACCATTGAGATTGGCGATGAGTATCAAGAGATTTTTGAAGCCCACGGTGGCGAAAAAGTCCAGTTGGTAGAGAGCCTTAATGACCACCCGAAGTGGGTGAGTGCTTGTGAATCAATGATCAGAGAGCGACTCTGAGATTGATCCAATAATTTCTAAATTGGAACGGTGAAAAGAATCGAGCGCATAGATCACGACCACGTATTAGAGAATCTGGTCATTTGGTCTGCGCGATTCACTCATTTCGCCTTCTACATTACTTCAAAAAAGGAATTTAAGGCGGGCTTCGGAGCGAAGTCGTCTATCTCGCTGCACACTGCACAGGGAGCTTTCGATAAACTCGAATCTTATCAGAGTGGCCTAGAAACCACGGCAATGGGCTTTTTGGGGTATGATTTGAAGAATGATCTTGAATCATTGAAGTCAAGTAATGTTGACCCAATAAAAGCTCCTGAAGCGTCTTTTTTGAACCCCAGGTGAAAATCAGCTTTGCTGATGGTGCGCTGGAATTGGAGTCTGATGATTCAGATCGCATTCAAGAACTGATTCAAGTGGCTCACGGAGCCGTTCCGCATTTTAATCAGAATGTACCTGTATCGCTCAATCCGCAGACCAGTAGGGACGAATATTTGGAGCAGGCCTACCGTATCAAGAACTACTTGAAAAAAGGTGATATCTACGAAGCGAATTACTGCATTCAGTTTAGCGTCAATTCACTGAGCTTTGACCCACACACATACTTTATCGATCTGCAGAAAAAGACGGAAGCACCCTTTTCGGTGTTTGCCAAGTTTGATGAATTCTATGTGATGTCGGCTTCCCCAGAGCGGTTTTTGAAGCGCACTGGATCGCATGTTATTTCGCAGCCCATTAAAGGGACTAAGAAGCGGAGCGAAGACCCCATTATCGATTTGAGTCTCAAAAATGACTTGAGAGAAGATAAGAAAGAGCAATCCGAAAACGTGATGATCGTCGATCTGGTTAGAAACGATTTATCGCGGGTGGCGAAGCGCGGAACTGTGCGAGTTGATGAGCTTTTCGGAGTACAAACTTTCAAAACGGTACACCATCTTGTAAGTACTGTCTCTTGTGAGTTGGATGCGGGCAAAAACTCCTGGGATCTGATCAAGGCCTGCTTTCCGATGGGATCTATGACCGGAGCACCCAAGGTGAGCGCCATGCAGATCATAGAAGAAACTGAGAGCTTTAAGCGCGGTGTTTACTCAGGCGCATTCGGATTTATGGAGCCAAATGGTGATTTCGACTTCAATGTTCTGATCAGAACTATGCTCTACAATTCTGCTTCAGGGGCGCTTGGTCTATCGGTGGGATCAGCCATTACAATCGACGCAGAACCCGAAAAAGAATACGAAGAATGCCTACTCAAGGCCCACGCCTTAATGGACATCATCGCTCAAAAATCCCACGATCATGAGTCTGTGGGGTAAGTTCAACGATTTCTTTCGAGCACACAATCAAATAAGCAATTCCAATTTTTTGTTGGCGGTAAGCGGTGGAGTTGATTCCATGGTCTTGCTCCACTTGTTTTCGAAATCCGAATTCCAGTTTGAAGTCGCGCATATGAACTACGGCTTGCGCGGAACAGATAGCGACGCTGATCAAGCCTTGGTTGAACAATGGTGCCATGAGCGCAGCCTGGTTTGCCAGACAAAAAAAGCTGGTATTCCCGTAGGCCGCAATGTGCAGTTGGAAGCCAGAGAGCTGCGGTATGCTTGGTTTCGCGAGCTCTGTTCAGAGCGAAGTTTAGATTTCATCGTCACAGCTCACCACGGCGATGATCTGGTTGAGACTTTTTTTATCAATCTGATCAGGGGCAGTGGATTGAAGGGGTTGAAATCGATACCAGAGATCACATCAGAAGTCATTCGTCCACTTCTTTCGGCCAGTAGAGAAGAGATTGAAGCCTATGCCACCGAGAACGAAATTCTTTGGAGAGAAGACGCTTCAAACCAATCGGACAAGTACCTGAGAAACCAAATTCGGCACAACATTCTCCCCGTCTTGAGTGGCTTAAAAGATCAGGCGCTAGACCAAGTAAAAGCTTCTATTGCTCATTTGGCAGATGCTGATACGTTGATCGTTTCACTAGCAGAAAGTAGAATCGACTCTTGGAAAAAATCGGGCGACCTGATTTTCATTCCAGAAAATGAATTCCATGAACTCATCAAGACTCCTGCCTTGGCTCAATATGTCTTTGCTGAATGGGGATTGACCTTTAAAAGCGTTGAAGCGGCTCGCGATTTGGGTTCAAGTCAGCCAGGGCGATACATAGAAGAAGGAGATGTAAAAATATACCGCGACCGGAATCGCTATGTGGTAGAGCTAAATTCTTTCGATGAGAATCAAGAATACAATATTGAACTCCCTTCTCACGAAAGCAGTCCCGTATCAGGTTTAGGATGGTCTGAGACTGATCAAGCCTTGAAGGCTGATGGATCAGGGGTCATTGTTTTGGATGCCCACCAATTTGAAGAGCCTTTAAAATTGAGACCCTGGAAGAGTGGCGACGCCCTTTTTCCGAAGGGAATGAAGGGCCGTAAAAAGGTGAGTGACTTGCTGACTGATCTCAAGCTATCTGTTCCCGAAAAAAATCGAGTTTGGGTTTTGACTTATAAGGATGATTTAGTCTGGGTTTGCGGCTATCGAATGAGCAAGATTTTTATCCCGGGCGATGATGCTAAAGAATTGTACAAACTCGAATGGCATGGATAAGAAGCTGATCAAATCGCGGGCGTTTTATCTTTATATGGCTTTGGCGGCCCTGTTTGTGACAGCACTTGTAGCCTGCAACTTGGTAGCAAACAAATTTGTGACAGTCGATCTTGGCTTTAAGGTTTTCGTGATTTCAGCTGGTGTTTTACCCTATCCAATCACATTCTTAATCACCGATATACTCTCCGAGATATTCGGCCGTAGAAAAACCAATTTGGTAGTCTACGTCGGCTTCCTGGCTTCCATTTTCGTTTTGTTCATCTTATGGATGGGTGGGCAGTTTGATGCCATTCCAAATTCGCCAGTATCCAATCTCGACTACAATACAGTATTCCAAAACTCCTGGCGTGTAATCCTTGCGAGTATGGCAGCTTATCTTGTAGCTCAGCTCGTAGATGTGAGATTGTTCCACTTTTGGAAATCTTTAACAAAAGGCAAAAAGCTGTGGCTGCGCAATAATGCATCTACCATACTGTCGCAATTTGTCGATACCACTCTAGTCGTTCTGGTCTTGTTTATTGGAGTGCTTCCCGCCGCAACAATATTCGAATACATCCGCGATGGTTGGTTTTTTAAAGTGATTTGCGCTTTACTTGATACCATTCTCATTTATGCCATCGTCGGTTTCATCCGCAAAAAGTTTAACCTGAAAGAAGGCGAAGAAGTCGAGTTTTTGTGATTGGGTTTGCAAGAATGATTTTTGAATCTCTGCATTAGTTTATCAAATTCAGTAGCTTTACGGGCTCATTTTATACGCGGATTCAATGTTGAATTTCAAAGCATTCTTTGTCGCGATTCTAGCGACTTTTTCTCTCGGATTAAGTGTTCTTCAAGCGCAAGTATACGATCCAGTTGATTGGACATTTGAAATGTCTCCCAAAGGCGATAATTACGTTTTGACTTTCAAAGCAACGATTGAAGCAGGGTGGCACGTATATGCTCAAGAACTTCCGAGTGATGAAGGACCGCTGCCTACCGAGTTTATGTTTACCAAGTCTTCGGATTACAAGAGGGTTGGGAAGACAAAAGAAGGGGAGTTTATCACCCACTACGATCCAAATTTTGATATGGATCTGAACTACTTCGAAAACGAAGCAGTTTTTACCCAAGAGATAAAAAGAAAGACGGCCGAAGCTTTTGCCGTAAAAGGTGAGTTTTCGTACATGGTTTGCAACGAAGAGATGTGTTTGCCACCTGATTACGTGGAGTTCAGTTTTGACATTCCAGCCGGTGAAGTAGCTTCAGCTGCTCCAGCTAGCGCGGTTCCTGACTTAAGTGGAATGAACGGTGGTGACTCCGGAATTCTCGATCCAATAAAGTGGGAATTTAGCCTGGAAAATGAGACCCCGACAGAAGTGACTTTTGTGGCTACCGCTACCATCGACGAAGGATGGCACCTGTACTCAGCGGTTGCTGATCCAGACGCTGGCCCCGACTCACCGATTCCAACGGCCGTTATTTTCGATGAAAGCGATGCATTTGCCGCTGTCGGTGACCTTGAGGAAGAAAAGCCACATATCAAATACGATCCCAATTTCGATATGGACGTAGGCTCCCACGATGGTGTGGTTTCCTTTCGCCAGAAAATTGAAAAGAAAAGCAGCAAAGACGCCCAGATTACGGGATATGTGAGTTTTATGACTTGTGATGACTCTAAGTGCATTTTCCCACCCGACGTGTATTTTGAGCTCGATATCAAGGCTGGAAGTACAGACTCTCTGCAGTCTAGCGTTAGTGATTCTGAACCAAAAACAATCGGGTCGGAGAAAGGAGAGAAGCGGAGCAATTGGGGGATTTTCATCATCTCTTTCTTAAGTGGTTTCGCCGCACTACTCACTCCTTGTGTTTTCCCAATGATCCCCATGACGGTGAGTTTCTTTACCAAGCAAAGTAAAACGCGTGCCGCGGGTATCAAGAACGCCATTCTCTACGGACTCTCTATCATCGTTATTTACGTAGCACTAGGGGTAGGGGTGACTGCCATTTTTGGAGCGAGTGTGCTTTCCGAATTGGCTACTGACCCTTGGTTTAACCTATTCTTTTTTGCTCTTCTAATCGTTTTCGCGATTTCGTTTTTGGGAGCATTTGAAATTACCCTGCCGAGTTCTTGGGTAAACAAAGCCGATGCGAACGCCGATAAAGGAGGGCTTATTGGAATTTTCTTCATGGCCTTTACCTTGGCCTTGGTTTCATTTTCATGCACAGGGCCTATCGTTGGTACGCTTATCGTTGAAGCCGCGTCAAAGGGTGGCTTAGCGCCGATGATCGGAATGCTTGGCTTCTCTTTAGCGATCGCGCTTCCTTTTGCTTTATTTGCCGCTTTCCCGGGATGGTTGAACTCACTACCACAATCTGGTGGATGGCTCAACTCTGTGAAAGTTGTACTTGGTTTTCTGGAGCTAGCTTTAGCTTTCAAGTTCCTTTCAAATGCCGACTTGGTACTCCAAAAGCACCTGCTCGAGAGAGAGCTGTTTATTGCTATTTGGATCGTGATATTTGGAATGCTTACTCTTTACCTGCTAGGTAAAATAAAGCTTCCCCACGACAGCGATTTGAAACATGTTTCAGTCACTCGACTCCTATTGGCGGTGGTTACAGGTATGTTCACGATCTACATGATTCCCGGACTTTGGGGGGCTCCCCTGAAATTGATTGCGGCATTCCCTCCACCACTTCAGTACAGTGAAAGTCCGAAGGGAGTTGGATTTGTCGGCGGTGGAGACGGCGGTGGCGATGGCCATGCACTCGATCACCCTGAAAAGCACGTAGGTCCGCAGAATATTCCGGTTTTCCACGATTACGATCAGGGACTAGCTTTTGCCAAAGAAAATGGCAAACCGCTTATGCTCGACTTTACCGGTTGGGCCTGTGTAAACTGCCGTAAGATGGAGCAGAATGTGTGGTCTGATCAACAAATCAAAGACATGTTGGCGAATGATGTGATTCTCGTTTCACTCTACGTAGATGAGAAGCTTCCATTGCCCGAAAGCGAACAAAAAACGGTAGAGCTCGGTGGTGGGAGAAAGCGAAAGCTGCGACGCGTAGGAGATAAATGGGCGGCCTTTCAAGAGTTAAAATACGGCGTTAATGCGCAGCCATACTACGTTCTTTTGGATCACAATGAAGAGATGTTGATCGAACCGGCCAACTACCAGGATTACGGCGAGATAGACCTTTTCACTGACTGGCTACAGCGCGGTATTGAAAAGTTTGGTGGTTCGGAGCACTAAGCTCCGTTCTCAGACCAAAGATTTTTTACTTTTGGTCAAACCGAAATTTCATGAGCCAAGCCATTCGCGATCACTTTGAAGAAGCCCAGAAAGTACTCACCGCTTTTTTGGCTGATGACACCCTTTTCTCGAAAATAGAAGAAGCCGGAGATGCCATGGTGGCAGCCATGAAAGGCGGTGGTAAGGTGATTTCATGCGGAAACGGTGGCTCCATGTGCGACGCCATGCATTTCGCTGAAGAGCTTACAGGGCGCTACCGCGACAACAGACCGGCTCTGGCAGCGATTTCCATTTCAGACCCATCTCATATAGCCTGCGTTGGAAACGATTACGGCTACGACTTTGTCTTTAGCCGCTTTGTGGAAGGAATGGGGCAGCCCCAAGATGTATTGCTTGGAATCAGCACCAGCGGAAACTCCAAGAACGTGGTCGAAGCCGCAAAAGTGGCTCGAAAGAAGGGAATGAAAGTGGTGATTTTGAGTGGAAACTCGGGTGGAGCCCTTGCCGATCTCGCCGATGTGGAGATCCGAGTACCGCATCAAGGCTACGCTGATCGCATACAAGAGCTCCACATCAAAATCATCCACAGTCTAATAGATCACATCGAGCGCAAGACCTTTTCTTGATATTTTTTATCTTACGGGAAACCAACCCGCACAAGATGAAATACTTTCTCTATGCCCTTCTTGGGCTTTTCTTGGTCACTGCTTATAGCTGCGACGATGATGATCCCTGCGAAGAATGTCAGGATGCTATCGATCATATGCATTCCAAAATTGAAGACAATTCCTGTAATCCCGATTTTATGGGAAATGCTGTTGACCGATTAGAAGACGATTGTGGTTTTTCTTCGGGTCATGTCTTCGCCGGGTATATGGCTATCACATGCGCTAATACTGGTGTGGCGAGTCAGCCGGAGTGCAATTCTACAGATGGAGATATTTTCACGTCATTTTTGAGCGTAAGCGGCGTAGAGTTTGAAATTCGGTTAATCAACACACAATTCGCAGATGACACCCTAGATGTTTCGATTTCCAATTCGAGCTCTGATCCGAGCTGGTATGAGATGATGGCGGGCGACTATGAATATCCGCAGCGCGATGGGTTGTCGAATGGTGATGAAGTGGAGATCACAATTGTAGACCCAAACACCGATAAAGTCTTGCTCCAAAAGTCGGAGACCTTCCGGTACTGGCGACCAGGAAAGTGGACCATTACACCACGCGCCGAAATCGTTTGGTTACCGCTGGTCGATACCTACGATGTCAACTTTATCGACTGGTGATTTTAACCCTTTCTGAATGGCCTGTGCTCAGACTCATGGGCTTATTCCTATTTTGGAGTCATAGACGAATTTTATGCTGGTAAAAACTTATGGTAGCGCTGTTTACGGTGTGGATGCAATTCCCATCACCATCGAAGTCAATATCGATACAGGTGTCAACTTTTTCCTTGTTGGACTTCCCGATAGCGCTGTCAAAGAAAGTCAGCAGCGCATAGAAGCTTCCCTGAGCAATAACGGGTACCGACTACCGGGAAAGAAGATCACCATCAATATGGCTCCCGCCGACATTCGGAAAGAAGGCTCTGCCTACGACTTGCCACTGGCTCTTGGGATTCTGGCGGCGAGCGATCAGATCTCGGCACCAAAGATTGACGAATACATGATTATGGGGGAGTTGTCCCTCGATGGTGGACTCCAGCCCATTAAGGGTGCCCTGCCAATGGCTATCAAAGCTCGGAACGATGGATTCAAAGGCTTTATCCTTCCAGAGCAGAATGCCCAAGAAGCAGCCATAGTCGAAGGGCTGGAAGTATATGGGGTCAATCATCTAGATCAGGCCATCGACGTGTTAACAGAAGGTGGGAGCATTAGCCCTACAAAAGTAGATATCGCCGAAGCCTTTGAAGGGCAGCTTTCAACCTATCCATTTGATTTTGCCGATGTGAAAGGGCAGGAGAATGTAAAGCGAGCGCTAGAGATAGCCGCTGCAGGTGGACACAATATTATTCTCATCGGTCCGCCAGGTGTGGGAAAAACCATGCTCGCCAAACGTATACCCACCATTTTGCCGCCACTGAGTTTGGAAGAAGCATTGGAGACTACCAAGATTCACTCGGTAAGTGGAATTCTCCCAGAAAAGAAAGCACTAGTGACCCAGCGTCCTTTTCGAAATCCGCACCACACCGTATCGGATGTGGCTCTGGTGGGCGGTGGGAGCAATCCAAAACCCGGAGAGATTTCGCTGGCGCACAATGGGATCTTATTTCTCGATGAGCTTCCCGAGTTTCAGCGGTCGGCGCTCGAAGTGCTCCGACAGCCGCTGGAAGATCGTGTCGTGACCATCTCTCGTGCGCGAATCACGGTCGATTACCCATCGAGTTTTATGCTCGTGGCATCGATGAATCCATCGCCGAGTGGTGATTTTTACAAACCGGGCGAGTCGCCGGATAGCGAGTACGCCGTGCGCCGATACCTCGGAAAGATTTCAGGGCCGCTGATGGATCGGATCGATCTGCACATCGAAGTTAACCCCGTGCCTTTTGAGCAGCTCAGAGATCGGGCAGAAGGTGAGCAATCCGCATCGATAAGAAAAAGGGTAGTAGCCGCTCGGGCCATTCAAACCGAGCGATTCAAATCGGAAGAGGGGATACACTGCAATGCACAGCTATCGCCCAAGTTGATCAAGAAGCATTGCGATATCGATAAGGCCGGTGAAGTGCTTCTGAAAAATGCGGTTGACAGACTCGGGTTCTCGGCTCGATCTTACGCCCGAATCTTAAAGGTGGCGCGCACCATAGCCGATTTAGAAGGAAAAGAAAACCTCGGCACAAATCACTTGGCCGAGGCTATCCAATATCGTTCGCTCGATCGCGAAGGGTGGTTGACTTAGTACACTGTCAG
>CBDDKU010000025.1:0-207804 GCA_965230375.1 Cryomorpha sp. | reverse complement strand
TAAAACCTTCTCTACTTGAACTCGGGGGAAGTAATCCCTTCATCATCTGGCCTGATGCCGAGATAGATGCAACCCTGGATCTTTTGGTCCAAGCCCGAACTCAAAACAATGGGCAAAGCTGTATTGCTGCGAAGCGGCTAATCATAGATGAGTCTATCGCCGCTAAATTCATCCCGAAGCTCGTGGAGAGATTTGAGTCACTGAAAATCGGAGACCCAATGAAAGATGATACCGATGTCGGCCCTTTGGCTAGCGAGTCATTTGCCAGAGATCTTGAAGAGCAATTGAAGGATAGTGTAAAAAATGGAGCCGAAGTTTTGTGCGGGGGCAAAAGAGATGGAGCCGTCTTCACCCCTTGCGTTGTCGTCAATTCTCGCCCCGGTATGCCCGTATTTGACAAAGAAACATTTGGCCCATTGCTAGCGGTTTCAGTAGTTCGATCACCTGAAGAATCTATAGCGCTAGCCAATCAAAGTGCCTACGGATTGGGAGCTACCATTTGCACTCAGAACATAGAGTTAGCTTGTCAATTAGGTAGGCAGCTCAAAGACGGAGCCGTTTTTATCAATGAACTCGTGAAATCCGATCCTAGGCTGCCCTTTGGTGGAACAGACATTTCGGGATACGGGAGAGAGCTGGGAAGAGAAGGAATTCTGGCCTTCGTGAATAAAAAGACCTATGTAATTCGTTGATCATGTGAACCAAGCAAGTTCCCCGCTTGTTTTATTGGTGTTTAAAGGAATTAACGAACTTTGCCAGCAGATCGAAAAGCGAATATGGAGCAATCGCCCGAATCAGAAATAGTTGAGTCAACAGAAACGAGAGATCGAGGCTTTTGGATGGCTGGACCATGCAGCGCCGAGACCGAAGAGCAGGTAATTGATACGGCAAAAGAGCTTGCCAACATTGGGATCGATGTATACCGAGCCGGTGTTTGGAAACCGCGAACTCGTCCGAACAGCTTTGAAGGAAATGGCTCAAAGGCACTCGAATGGCTCAAAAACGTAAAATCAGAAACCGGACTTAATGTTTGTACCGAAGTAGCAAAGGCCGAACACGTTGAAGCTTGCTTGAATCACGGAATCGATACGCTTTGGATCGGGGCAAGAACTACGGTAAGTCCTTTTGCTGTGCAAGAAATCGCCGACTCACTAAAAGGGGTCGATGCCGAGGTGTTTATCAAAAACCCTATCAACCCTGATGCGAAACTATGGATCGGTGCAGCCGAGAGAATCGAGCAAGTCGGAATTGAAAAAATTGGCTTGATTCACCGCGGTTTTAACGCCTACGATTCTACGGCTTACCGCAACCAGCCGATGTGGCAGATTGCCATTGAAGTGATGCAGTACTTTCCCGAGTACAAAATGATTTGCGATACCAGCCATATTTCGGGAAAGCGCAGTCTGATTGGAACAGTAGCTCAGAAAGCCTTAGACCTGAACTACAATGGGATCATGGTGGAAGTTCATCCCAATCCAGACCAAGCATGGAGCGACGCCCAACAACAGATTACCCCATCAGATTTTCAGAAACTCAAGTCGACCTTAACCTACCGAGATTCCGGTATCAGCAACCGCGATTTTCTGGTGACGCTTGAAGGCTTGCGCGATCGAATTGACGATATTGACTCTGAGATCATTGCCCTCTTTGCAAAACGTATGGGAATAGCCGATGCTATCGGTGGCTACAAAAAGAAAAACAACATAGCCATTCTTCAAAAAGAGCGCTGGGCCAATATCGTAGCACGGTCTCTTGAGCAAGGGGCAAAGCTCGGACTTACCGAAGAGTTTGTCCAATCTTTCCTCCGGGCCGTGCACGATGAATCCATCCACCGCCAGCACCAGATCATGAACAAATCTGAAGACGAATAGTATTTCGCTGGACTTGTTAATTTTTGCCAATTACTTCCAGCTAATTCTTAGCTCATCTCAACTTCATCATTGATATTTAAGAAACGAGACATCTGAGACGGATTCCACCCGATCGATGTAGTGAAATTCTTAAAATGATGAAAGACATGAGAGCCGTATTACTTCCACTTATTTGCCTGCTTGTTCTGCAAGCACAAGCATCATCCCCCACATCGCCCCGAGCAAAAGGATTTACCGAGAACAAAGGGCAAATTTTCAACCAGACCGGTGAGGCCAATCAAGGTGTTGATTTCCACTATCATGTCAATAAAAACCTGAACGTTTTTATCGATGCAAATAGTTTGAGTTTTGACACCTATCGCTTTGATGAAAACCGTGTGAAAATCCACCGGCTTGATATTGAATTCCTTAAGGCGAATAACGATGCTTTACTTAAAACCGGTGAGCCCGTTTCTTCAACCGAATCGCACTACTTAAATGGCTCGCTTCTGGCAAATGAAATCTCATCATTTGAATCGATCACGTACGAAAACCTTTACGAAGGAGTGGATATTAAATACGCCATCGATGAGAATGGAAATGTTAAATACGACTTAATTCTCAGTCAGGGTTCTTGCGGGAAAGAAATTGCCATTCGCTACTCGGGCTTCGACTCAGTTGAGATTGGAAAATCGGAGCTTGGTTTTGATCTATCCGGCGTCCACTTGAAGGATTTGATACCCATAAGTTGGATGACCAAGAACATGGAGCCGATAGACGTTTCATACCAAGTAGAGTCCTGTACCGATGGTGAACTTTTGATTCGGTTCGATATTCCGGAACATGTTGCCGATGATGAAATTGTGATTGATCCTGTGGTCAAATTGGAATGGGGAACGTACTACGGTGGTGAAATGGAAGATGATGGTCGCGCCGTATCTGTCGATAGCTTGGGGAATTTGTTCGTGACTGGAAAAACTTATTCAACAACTTTCATCGCTTCTGAGAATGGGCACCAAAGCGAAATGAGCAATGAATTGAGCGATGCATTTGTCGTGAAAATGAACCAACATGGGCTTCGCCACTGGGCGACGTACTATGGTGGTTCTGGCGAAGACATCGGGCTCGACATCGATGTCTCAGCTCACAACCATATTTATGTTGTGGGTGAGACGACCTCAATCGACTCCATCGGTGGAGATGAAGCTCATCAACCCGAACACGGTGGAATGACCGATGGATTTGTCGCTATGTTTGATAGACATGGCCAGTTGGTATGGGACACCTTTATTGGCGGACCTGGAGATGATCGAGCCACAGCATGTCACAGCGATTCACTTGGAAATGTAATGGTTGGTGGAATAACCAATGCTGGTCAGTTTTTGGAGAATGATTCAATTTCACCCATCCAATCTTACCAAGGCGGAGTGGATGGCTTTATAGCACATTTTTCCACCGAGGGCGTGTTACAGAAAAGCAGCTTCATTGGCTCTACTGGCGACGACCAGATTACAGGTGTATCAAGCTCTGTAGGGAGCACCTACATCACTGGGTCTACGAATTCTTCATTCGGCTTGAGCATCGGAAACGCCTTGCAATTTGAACATGGAGGAGAAACAGATGCCTTTATTATGAAACTAGATACATCCATGATGACGATTTGGAGCACCTACTTCGGTGCCGAGAATATAGACGTCGCAAAGGGTATTCAAAGTCTGAATGACACGGTTTACGTCGTAGGAGAAACTACTTCTCTTTTGGCCTATTCCGATACATTAACCTACCAAGATACGCTCTCTGGCGGACAAGATGGCTTTGTTTTGAGCCTTCTACCCGATGGCGGATTTCATTGGTTTACCTACATCGGCGATACAAATACCGAAGTGATGGCTGGGATCGCCACAGATCCAAACGGTGGAATTTATGTAGGTGGAACTACTGTTTCTGATTCAGCTTTGGCGGCACTACCCGACACTACCTACATTCCGCAAGATGTTCACATGGCCTATGCTCCTGGTGGTCAGGATGCATTTATCACCAAGTTTACCAGAAATGGTGAACGACTCTGGGGTACCTATCACGGAGCTTCAGGAGAAGACCAGATGAGACATTTGGCTGTATACGGAGTTACTTCCATTTACATAGTTGGTGTAACAAATTCAACAGACAGCATCGCCAGAAGTAGCATCCAACAGCCAGCACATCAAATGAGCATTTCATCTGATAGTTCCGACTCCTTTCTTGGTCGATTTACCCAGGTCGAATCTACAGCCTGTGTTGGAATTGGTCCAGTTGGCGGCGGAGGGCCAGGCGGCCCAGGTGGCTCAGGTGGTGGCAGCGGTGGCGGCAGCGGAAGCGGCCCCCAACCTATTGGTATTTGCCTTGGAGACTCACTATTACTCGGCGTTTCAGGTGGTGCCCTGGGGCTTGATGCAGAATGGGTTTGGTATGTGGATTCATGCGGTGGGACAGATAATTTCTTTGACGAAGGAAGTGAAGTATGGGTCTCACCCGATACGACAACTACCTACTACGTCCGTGGCGAAAGCGTGCGCAGCCAATGTCCTTGTAGAAGTGTGAAAGTACACGTGGACTACCCAAATACGGCGGAAGCTTGGGCCGAAGACAGCATTTGTCCGGGAACTACCCTAAACCTTTACGCCGATGGTGGATTCTACTATCAGTGGACAGGGCCGCTTGAATACTTGAGCTATGAGCAAAACCCGGTGATTGATACGGTGTCTGTTGGCGCTGAAGGTTTGTATGAATTGATTGCCTACACCCAATTCGGATGTTCAGATACAACTGAAGTTGATGTAGAGCTACTTCCACCTGCCATTTTCGATGTAATGGAAACTCCGATTTATTGTCACAACGACTCAACAGGCTCCATTTCTGTATCATCGGAAGATACCCTTATGACTTTTGAATGGTTGGGTATGGAATTGGATTCCCTTACGCTCTCAGATCTCGGTCCGGGGACATATACCATTCAAGGTACAAACTCCTACGGGTGTTCATCGGCGCAAAGCGTTGTTTTCAGTAATCCACCAGAGATTATCGACAGCGTGGATGTGACTCCAGCCTGGTGTGATAAACCAAATGGTGGTGTTTCAATCTACGTATCGCAAGCTCCTTCTTCGATGACCTACGTTTGGGACCCTTCTGATTATTCTGGCGCTGGATCATTGGCATTGCTGCCCGGTCCGTATCACGTTACGGTGATCGACAGCATGGGCTGTGTCGATAGTGTTGCTTTCACCGTTCCTAATTTAGGCGAGTTCACTGCAGTCATCCCAACCGATTCGATCTTTCTTGAGTTCCAGGCAACGGATGACGTATTTGCCTATCCGACACCTGAAGTCGATGACCCAACATACACGTGGTGGCCTGAGGCTGGCTTGTCTTGCCCCGACTGCTCTGAGACAATGGTAGATCCCGACTCTACAACTACCTACTACGTGATGATCGAAAGCGCACAAGGATGCCAGTCTATCGACAGCGTTTATGTGAAGCGCGAGCTTCCCCTACCTGACGCCTTTGTGCCAACAATTTTTTCGCCAAATGGAGATGGTCTCAACGATCAACTCTGTGTGGATGGCGTGCGGATGGTCTCATTCGATCTGAAGGTATTCTCGGATGATGGCAATCTGGTCTTTGAAAGTAGAACCGATGAAGACTGTTGGGATGGACAGATTAATGGTGTACCCCAGGTAGGAAGCTATCTCTACGTTTTTGAAGCAGTACTTGAAGAAAATATGACTCACAAAGAATCAGGCTATATAACCATTCGCAGATGATGCAGATGATGAAAGAAAATAGAACCATAACCCAATCAAACACCCGCTCCATTGTGTGCGGGTGGGTTCTATTCTTTCTATTTGTGAGCCTTAGCGAAACAGCCTTCAGCCAAGATGTGATTTTTTCTCTTCCGCAGCTTACTCCTACCCGGGTAAACCCTGCAAACGTAGGCTGGGAGAGCGATTTTCGAGGTATTCTCAATCACCGTGTGAGATCAAAGTCCAGCGGAAGCCCGGTAAAATCAATCGCCGCGAGCTTCGACATGGCTTTATCAAAGGCATCGGGCACCGAGAGCTCGAAGAACAAGTTTGCTTTCGGGCTAGGGTTCTCACGCGACAGGTACGAGCCAATAGGAGCCGAGATGAGCAAAATAGACTTCAATGCAGCCTACCATTTGCGGATCACAGAAACTTCCATGCTGGGAGCCGGATTGTCTGCAACCTTTGATCAAAAGCGTTATGGGGCTGGTGAAGGCAGATGGGGAAGTCAGTACACGGGCTATGAATACGATCCGACCCTTAGCAGTGGTGAAGCGAGCTTTGCCGATAAGGAGACTGCCCTGGATATGGGCGTGGGGCTGATTTTCAAAACGGAAAAGGAACCCACCAAGCGAAACAGATATGTGGTCAAAAAACTAGAAGCCGGTCTGGGAGCCTATCACATAGGCAATATGAAAATTTCTGAGAGTCAATCTCTTCACATCGAAGAGCAAATCAGGTACTCGGCCTTTTTGACTTACCAGTTTCCAATGACTGAGGTTATCGGACTTGCACCTGCGGCTTACTTCGATCAGCATCAAGGCCACACGAGGTTTACCGTTGGCTCCCAAGTCATGTTTTTGCTTATTCGGGGCAAGTCGTTTATTCACGATCTAAAAACATCTTACCTATCAGTGGGTGTGTTTGCACGAACAACTTCGGCGGTGATTTTTCAAACGGAAGCCCGCTGGGGCGATTATACCATTGGCCTTGCTTACGATTTGAGTAATAGCGATGCCAAGGAATATGTAAATGCCGGGAACGCCTTCGAAATTGGACTAAAGTGGACGATGAATAGAAAACCTTAGTCACTGTAATTCATCGAGAAGCCAAATGAGAAGAAATACCTGAAGTATCCATCTTCTGTATTTGAACTGACCCCCGCAGAAATTAGCCCCAAGGGCGATTTTATCGAGACATCCAATCCGTAGCCCAGAAGACTATTTTCTTCTAACTCTTTCAATGAGTAGGTCTTCGACGCCTGATCTATTGGCACATATTCATGAGATGTCAGATAATTAGCTCCGTAATTCACAAACACCTTGTTGAAGAGCACGTGCTGAACCTTCAATCCGCCGACGGCAAAATTAGGCGTTTGCAACTCCGCATAATTCAATCCGTACACTGGCGTATCATCAATAGTCACTTGCTGCGCCCCTCCGACGTACCAATCATCCACAAAAGAAAGCTCATCAGATTCGCCGATGGCTGTTGCCATGGATACATGCGGTACTAATTGAATCTTTGGTGCAAGAGGAACAAACCAAGTGCTTCTGACAAGAGCCGACAAATATGGGTCTGGAGCAAGTTCATCTTCAATTTGCCGGATTGCTTCACGAAGCGCTTCATCAGATTCATCAGGAACTGTCACGTCAAGACTTGAATTGATGTAAAATCGCGCCAATACCAGAGCGTCAATTCCGTGGGTGGGAAAATTTCGATTATCTAAGCGATTGCGCAGATATGCGAACTCGGCATAAGACAAAGTCTCGTCAATTCTCTCTATTTCTTCTCGCAAGGCTATGTCATATTTTGAACGGGTTCGTCGGAATTCGGTATTAAAACCGAGACTAAAAGACTGATTCAGTGACTGGGTGGTGAGAACGCGGGCACTCAATATATTCGCCCTGTCTTGTCTAACATCGGTCAATTCACCTTTCTCATATACTGGGAGCTGTTCATGAAAGAAGTCATATCTGAAATTGAGCGCCAACCGCTTCTTGAAACCGAAATACTTGTAATAGTCGAGACGAAATCGTGGGTTCTTGCTCAAGTCTGTTGCGACGATAGTTCTTGACTCCTTTCCAAGAAGATCGCGGCTTTGAAAATTCAGGACCAATCCAGCGGCGAAAACATTATCCACGTGTAGAGAAGTGGCCAGCCTGCTCTTTGGCTTTTCGTCAAGAACGAGCTCAATATCGCAGGCACTATCTGAATCGAGGTGCAAATTATAGGTCACTTTATCAAAACCATTGATCCCATAAACCCTCCGAATCCCTTCATCTAGCTCTTCCCTGTTCAATGTATCACCCGGCTCGTAGCCTAGTTTACTCCTGATCAGCTCATCAGAAAAAAGCTCGTTGTCTTCTATGGTTAATTCGTCAATTCTATATGATTTCACTTCAAGCTCCTTTAAAGAAACTGGTTTATTAACACCTAGCTGTTTTTTAAGCGCTTCAAATTCGACTTTGTGTGCATGGCCCGCTTCGATTCCCATTTCGAGAATTTCGCTTCCCTTGCTAAAAGATGCCGTAGAGTAAAGCGACATGTCGGGTTCGATGTAGATATCACACCGCTCTATCTGATCTTTTAGCTTCGCAGTGGATGGAATCATTGCCAAAGACATCAAGATATCAGCGATGGAGCTGGGAAGCTCTTCTTCAAGGGTAGTGCTCACATTTACGCCGATAATGACTTCAGCCCCCATTTCTTCGACTATGTCAACGGGGAAATTATTGGTGACTCCTCCGTCCACCAGCAAAGTACTATCTACAGCCACAGCTGTAAAAGCTGATGGTAAAGCCATACTCGATCGAAGAGCCAAAGGCAAAGGCCCATCTTCAAAAACGACGGGCAAGCCTGTTTTCACATCGGTTGCTACACAGCGGAATGGAATCGGAAACTCATCAAAATGGCTGTACTTATAAGCCGGCCAAGTGTAGTGTTGAATCATCTCACTCAGCATCTGACCTTCTATCAAGCCTGAAGGTAGCTTCACTGATAAGCCTTCCACCGGAAACTCAAGCATAAACCGATTGAAGTATTCCTTTTCTTCAAATGAAATATAATCGAGGGGAACTTGGTTGGAGAGCACGAGTCCCCAATCTACTCTTTCTAAAATTTTCTCAATGGCATCGGCTGAGTATCCGATGGCATACAACCCACCTACAATAGCGCCCATGCTCGTACCAGCAATGTAGTCGGGACGGATTCCCGATTCTTCAAGCGCTTTTAAAACACCGACATGAGCAATCCCCTTCGCCCCACCGCCACTGAGTACCAGGCCCACTTTTGGTGGTTCTTGGGCCCATGAGTGGAAGCAGTTCAACATTCCCGAAAGCAGCAGGAATAGGACAATAAACGAGGTTTTATATGTTTTGATCTTTGTCAATGCAGTGAATCTAACGGGTTAGGTGTACGGGGTTAGCATCGCTATCATTTGCGTTCTGGATGGATGCAGCGTCTCCTTCTAGATCGAATTTCCACCAAGAACGATCGCAATCATCGCCGTAAAATATTAGCTCGTACTCACTTCTATGACCATGGAATTTGTACACGCCCATTTTTCTTTTCTCCATTGCTAGTTGTCAAGACGAAAATATTATCCCACCTCAAGAAAAGAGTTTCTGCACCACCGTAAACCGGATCATCGTCGTCGGCGCTTATTCGCCATTCACCCAACATCTCGTTGGCAGGAGACGAAGGAATCTCTTCGATCTGAATCAAAACAACCTTCACATTTGCCCCATCTTCGACCCTCGACCAAAACATTTTATCCTTTTCAAAATCAACAGAAAAAGGGCCATATGGATCAGTTGGCTGGTTTTTTGTCTCAACGCTTAGTGTGTTTTTTTTCTTATCAAAGGCATAGGTTCCCTCTGAGTGTTTGAGCCAGCCATTCCCAGCTTCATGCTTATTATTTTCTGAGAATCTCATCCATCGAGAAACGGGAGTCATGGTCTCATCACCTACTTCAACTTTGTCTACCATCCACAGACCTACAATTTCTTGCGGGTGTAAATCAACAGATGTGAACAGTAGGATTAAAAGCAATAGGGTGCCTGTGTATTTCATATCCGAAACATAATAAACTCTGTCGACCTGCTGATGAGTACGAAGAATAAAAGCTTTGAAAGCTATAGACCTTGAGCATATAAATTGCTAATCAGAATTGCGAGCAAAATGAAATAAAGGTGGAATCTCAAGAATGAACTGCTTATCTTTCCAATCAGATGCAAGCAATTGATAGCGACTTAATTGAGCAGGTGAAAGCACATGTCACGGAAGTTCTGAAACATGATCTTCCCAGCAAAATAAAGTACCACAACATGGTACACACCAAGAAAGTAGTAGCCAAGACCCAGTTAATGGCAGAGCATTCTGACGTAACTGAAGAAGAGAAAACGCTATTGATAATCGCGGCATGGTTTCACGATATCGGTTTTATAAAAACGGAAAAAGGACACGAAGAAGTTAGTGCTGAAATGGCGGAAGACTTTCTCGAAGGAAAACTCAGTCAGGATCAAATTGAACTCGTAAAGCAAATTATTCTCGCCACTCGCATGGATGAAGAGCCCCATTCACTCCTCGAAGAAATCATCAAAGATGGAGATATGGCTCACTTGGGAGGCAAGGACTACTTTGAGCGTTCAAATGCTCTGAGACAAGAGTGGAAAAACTGTGAGAACAAAGAATACACTGACGAAGAGTGGTTCAAAATCAACGAAGATTTTATGCTGGACCAGCATTACAGAACAGAAGCAGGTCGCGAGATATTCAACACGCAAAAGGAGAAGAACCTGGTTTCACTCAGAGAGAAAATGGCCAATCACAACAAACCGACGGCCTTCCAAAAATAATTTTTGAACACCCTTCTAGTATGGCCTAAACTATTTGGTGACGGGTACGGATAATCGTACTTTTGCAGCCAAATACAGACCCATGAAATTCTTTATTGACACAGCAAACCTAGATCAGATCAAAGAAGCCCAGGAATTGGGAGTTCTTGATGGTGTTACCACAAACCCTTCGCTTATGGCGAAAGAGGGAATCAGCGGTGATGAAAACGTGATTCAGCACTACCTCGATATTTGTTCTATTGTAGATGGACCGGTTAGCGCCGAAGTAATCTCAACAGACTACGAAGGAATGATCGCTGAAGGTGAGCGCCTTGCAGCACTTCACGAAAACATCGTGGTGAAAATTCCAATGATCAAGGACGGAGTTAAAGCTTTGCGCTACTTCTCTGACAAAGGGATCAAAACCAATTGTACCCTTGTGTTTTCTGCTGGTCAAGCGCTACTAGCTGCCAAGGCTGGTGCTACATACGTATCTCCGTTTATTGGACGATTGGACGACATTTCTTTTGACGGTTTACAGCTTATCGAACAAATCAGGTTGATTTACGATAACTACGGATACGAAACGCAAATACTTTCTGCTTCGGTAAGACACACGATGCACGTTATTTCTTGTGCCGAAGTTGGTTCTGATGTTATGACTGGACCATTGAGCGCGATTGTGGGTCTTTTGAACCACCCTCTGACTGATATCGGTTTGGAGAAGTTTTTGGCCGACCACGCCAAGGTGAATTCATAAGCTGAGAAATTGATAAAATATAGCCGTCTCGAAGTTTTTCGAGACGGCTTTTTTTATTCTATTTTTATGCGAAGCCAAAACAATAAATCATGCTACTCAACATACATCCGGACAACCCAGACGAGAAAAAGATGAAGCAAGTGGTTGATGTGCTTCGCAAAGGCGGAGTGATCATTTACCCGACCGATACGGTGTATAGTATTGGATGTGATGTCATGAATTCGAAGGCTGTAGCTCGGATTGCCAAGATTAAAGGGATCAAGCCCGAGAAGGCCAACTTTTCGGTTATTTTCTATGACCTGAGCCATATTTCGCAATATGCTCGTGTAGACACACCGGATTATAAGCTACTAAAGAAAAACCTGCCAGGTCCCTTTACATTCATTCTCAATGGAAGCTCCAACCTGCCGAAGATTTTCAAGAATAAGCGTAAAGAAGTGGGGATTCGAATTCCCGACAACAATATAGCACGACAGTTGGTGGAAGGATTGGGAAATCCGCTTATTGCCACGTCCGTGCACGACGACGATGAAATTCTAGAGTACACGACGGATCCAGGACTTATCCACGAAAAGTATCAAAATCAGGTAGACCTGGTTATTGATGGTGGTTATGGACACAATGAAGCGTCGACCATTGTCAACCTAACAGAAGGGAATGTAGATATTGTGCGTCAGGGAATCGGAGAGTTGAATCCCTAATTAGTTACGGGCACCATTTGCACTTCGTAGAGCTTGGACCAATATTTACCAGTTACGAGCATATTGCCCGTTTTTGGGTTAAACGCAATTCCATTTAAGACATCCATATTTCGCGTAGCATCGGCCTGATCTACAATTCCACGAGCCACGATGCGATCGGTTACCAATCCCGTTTTTGGATCGATGATTAGAATTTCAGCTGACGTGTAAATATTGGCGTAGAGTGCGCCATTTCTGTACTCGAGCTCGTTCAAAAGCTCTATTTCTCCCAGATTATCGAACACTTTGATCCGCTTCAATTCCGAAAAATTCGCCGGGTTCAGGAAATACAAAAATGGACTTCCATCAGAAGCGATCAAAACCGAATCGTTGTGGGTAAGGCCCCAACCTTCGCCCGTGTGAAAATCGAATGCGTGTTCACGTTCTCTTTCCAAAGTCGCAGCATCGTAAACAAAAGCCCGTGATGATTTATAGGTGAGCTGATAAAGCTTATCGTTAAAAACGGTAATCCCTTCACCAAAAATGTCGTCTTCGAGTGGCATCTCCTGGAGAACTTTTCCTGTCTCGATTTCCAATTTTCGCAAACGAGTTCCGCCGTAGTTTCCAGTACCTTCATAAAGAACGCCATCAACTACTTCTAGTCCTTGAGTAAATGACTCGCGATCGTGGTGATACTTTTTGAGAACCTTTAGCTCCCATGATCTCGGCTTTTCAGGAGCCAGAATATCGAGCTCTTTGTACCGAGAAGATTTCAATCCATTTGAAAGAATCGCCTCGCACTTCATTCTGATGCTCCCACCCCCTAGTTGGCTTGTCGGGATAGAGATCGTTTTGGACTTTGTCTCAAGAGCAAAGGAACCGTCGATCTGGGTGATGTTGTACGTTACATCCTGAGCAGATGTATCGCTGAATGAAAACGTAAGCTGAATGGTATCTCCATAGCTTACCGGACTGGGCTTATCCAATTTCACATTGAGTGAAGGCCCCTTCTTACTTTTCTTGCGACTGGGGGTTCGCTGATCACTTTTTTGTGGTCCGCAAAAGCTGATTATCCCAACCAACAATAGCGCTCCAATTACTCTAATTACTCTCATAGCCTATGGCGTTAAAAGCACGCCCTAAATTTTCAATAACACTGGTGGCAGAGAGTGATTCGAAGCTCTCATTCTGAAGAGCGATATCTCCTGCCAGACCATGCAAATATGCACCAAAAATAGCTGCCTTCGCAGGTGAATATCCAGATGAAACTAATCCTGTGATAATTCCTGTGAGCACGTCCCCCATTCCGCCACTAGCCATTCCCGGATTTCCCGTGGTGTTAAACCAAACCTGACCACTAGGCAGACTCACCGATGTGTGAGCACCTTTGAGCAAAATGATCACTCCGTATTTCTGGCTCCACTCGCGCTGCACTTCTATGGCATCAAAGTGGCTACCACGATGGCCTGTAAGCCTTGAAAACTCTCCAGAATGGGGTGTCAAAACACTGCCAGATGGCAAAAACGAGAGCCAGGTTTTATTCTCCGCAAGGATATTAATTCCGTCGGCGTCAATGACTAAGGGTACCTTACTCTCTTGGATCAATAGCTTCAAGGCTCTAGCCGTTTGCTCATCTTGTCCCAGTCCAGGCCCAACACCGATAGCACTTATTCTAGACAAGTCAGCCACTTGGGTCCAGTGGTTCTCTGATTCATCAGGTCTACACATGACTTCCGGAACAGCGCTGTGGATTATTTGACTTCCGTTCGCTCCAGAATTTACAGAAACCAATCCAGCGCCTGCCTTCAAACAAGCCTTAGCGCTCATCACAGCCGCTCCCCACATTCCATCGCTACCCGCTATCATCAACGCACGTCCGTAGGTTCCCTTGTGCGAAAACTTGGTGCGTTTTTTCCTTAGCGCTGTTGCATCATCCGATTCAAACGTGAAGAAATAGCTTGATGCTTCCTGAATGAAAGATTGATCGAGTCCAATATCCAGACAGATCATTTCACCCACAAACGGAGCATTTTCCGCGAGGTAAAAAGCCAGTTTGGGTACTTGAAAGGTCAAGGTGAAGTCAGCTCGAATAATAGCGTCAAAATCCTGCTCTCGCGGATCATCGCAAAACATGCCACTCGGAATATCGATTGACACCACTTCTGCGCCGAGCGCGTTGGCAGCTCCAATTGCTTTGGCATAGTCTCCTTCTGGTTTTCGCGAGAGCCCAGTACCAAAGAGCGCATCAACAACGATTAAATCGTCTTGCGAAAAAGCAGAAAGTGTTTCCAGCAATTCGATGTCAGGACATTCCCTTTGAATCCGACTATAGTTGGCCTTGAAATCTTCAGATCCTTTTTCGACCTGACCTACAATGTAAATCTTGACTTGCTTCTCGTTTCCAGCCAACATTCTGGCTATCGCCAGACCATCGCCGCCGTTATTTCCCGTTCCGGCTAGAATTAAGAAGGTTTGTTTCTCAGGGAAAAGTGTTGATATCGCTTCGAAAGCGGCCTTCGAAGCCCGCTCCATCAAGTCAATTGACGCGATAGGCTCGTTGGCTATAGTATAGGCATCTGCTGCCCGAATAGATTGGGCATCGAGAATTTTCAAAACACTAGAAATAGAAATTCATGAATAGCGCTCCGCCTGAATTATCATTGTCAATTCTGAAAGCAGAGTCTCCGCCAGTATCTTCAATAGTCGTTACGTACTGCTCATTGGTTCCACCAACAGGCACCGTCCATTGCTCAGAAGTGGTGCTTCCATTTCCTGAGTAGAAGAACGCAGCACTAAATCCATACTCAAATCCAACCGACCACTTCGGAAAAACAAATACCTCGGCTCCAATAAATGCTCTGGCACCCAGGCTAAACGTAGCGCCCTTCTTCAGCTCAGTAATGTACCCGCCTTCTTCGGTGATATTGGTCATTTCTGTTGGATCGTTCTGAAATTGAATCACGTACTCAGTTCTGTCTGGAGTAGTATTCTCATTCGTGATATCATTCCCGTACTCAAATTTGTGATTTTCTGTACCGAAACCGATCATGGCTTCTGCTCCATAAAATCCTTGTACGCGCGTTTTTCCTTTACGCTTCTCCACTCCGAGAGATAGATATACATTATTGAAATTTCGAGTGTATTTATCTTCTACCGTTGTATTAGTAGGGTCAACGCTAAATTCCGGGCTAAAAGAACGCTGTGATTCACTCAAGAAATTGAGTCGCAATCCACCTCTGTAGGCAAAGTTGTCTGTCTTGAAATACTTTCCTGTAATCGCAAAATTGTTGTTCTCAAAGCTGCTAGTTGGCGCTTGATTGTCGCTATCCGAAAAGAAATTACCTAGGTAGTCAAAAAATGGCATCGCATCCACACCTATAGACCAGTCACCCTGTTCTGGCAGGATGTACTCTCCTTTTTTTGAAACGGGTTGAGCAAAAACTGAAGCACACAGGCCGATAAAGGCGAAGGATAGAAAGTACTTTTTCATGTCTTGATTATCATTAATTGGTACAAGGTAAACTCTTTTGGATGAAATTTATTTTGTTCAACCTCAATACGACTGCTTGTCCTCGAGCATAGGAACGAACTTAAAAGCCCCGTGCTCAGTCCTTTCGAGCGTTCCATCGGCATTCTTAATTATTCGAATCATCGTTTGAGATTCGCCTTCCCCAACGGGAATAACCATCATCCCTCCTAATTTTAGTTGATCAATCAGATCTTGCGGAACGTATGGCGCACCACAAGTAATCAGCACTCGATCGAACGGACCAAAAGCAGGCAGCCCTTTGTATCCATCGCCATAAAAGGTCTTAGCCGTCGAATTCATCTGAGTCAAGATCTTCTTCGAGTTTCTGTGAAGGAGCTTTTGACGCTCAATACTAAACACCTTGCAGCCAAGGTTGGTCAAAACGAGTGTTTGATAACCGCTTCCTGTACCCACTTCAAGCACTTTCATTCCTGGCTTTAGCTCCAAGAGGCTCGTCTGAAATGCGACGGTGTACGGTTGAGAAATGGTCTGACCGGCTCCAATCGGAAATGCTTTATCGTCGTAGGCGAAGTTGATGAAGGCCGAATCGAGAAAAAGGTGACGCGGAATTTTGAGCATGGCAGCCAGTACTTCTTCAGACTCAATGCCCTTTTCGCGCAGGGTTGCGATTAGCTGCTTACGCATTCCCTGATGCTTATATGTGTCGACCCATTTCATTCTGTGAAAGTATGGAATTCGACATTCCATCTTGTGCATGTTGATAAAAATGAAATCCACAATTCGCGGTGCAAATCACTTGTCCTAAATTTGCAGAAAACAAGTCCGAACATGCTTAAGATTGGCGTACTGGGTGCAGGACACCTGGGAAAGATACACATCCGGTTAAACAAAGAGATTGAAGCCTTTGATTTGGTAGGCTTTTACGACCCAAATCCACAAGTAGCAACTGAGACGGCTCAGAAGCTTGGCGTAAAGAAATTTGACTCCATGGATGATCTGATCGATGCGGTGGATGTGGTAGATATTGTGACCCCTACCCTTAGCCACTACGATTGCGCTGCCAAGGCTCTAAAGAAGTCGAAGCACGTATTTATCGAAAAGCCAATTACGAATACCATCGAAGAAGCCAAGTCATTGATTTCATTGGCACACGAAGCCAATGTAAAAGTGCAGGTAGGTCACGTTGAGCGATTCAACCCAGCCTTCACTGCTGCAGTTGAGCACTTCGACAACCCGATGTTTATCGAGACGCACCGCCTGGCGCAGTTTAACCCGCGGGGCACCGATGTTTCAGTGGTACTCGACTTAATGATCCACGACTTAGATATAGTGCTGAGCGTAGTCAAGTCGAACGTGAAAAACATCAACGCTAGCGGAGTAGCTGTGGTGAGCGATGAGCCGGATATTGCCAATGCTCGAATCGAGTTTGACAATGGCTGTGTGGCCAATCTCACGGCGAGTCGTTTTTCGCTTAAAAACATGAGAAAGTCTCGCTTCTTCCAGCGCAACGCCTATATCGCCGTCGATTTTCTCGACAAGGAAACCGAAGTTGTTCAGATGAGAGACGTAGAAGGAGAAGTAGATCCATTCTCCCTTAGCATTGACCTTGGCGATGGAAAAGGAGCTAAAGAGATTTACTTCGAAAAGCCAAAGATCGAAGAAAACAACGCCATTAAAGATGAGCTCAGCGCATTTGCCCACGCCATTAACACCAATACCCAACCACCTGTTACCATCGAAGATGGATACAAGGCGCTTGACGTCGCATACAAGATTGTAGACAAGCTCAACAAGGCTTCAGCAGCGGCTAAAAGAGAATCTAATTCGGGTAAACAATAATTGGTATCAAAGTTCGTTAGAAATCTGTTTACGGTTGTGGATTAAGGCTTCATTCGGGGCTTTGACCATTTTCTTACATTTGCCACCTTATTCTTGAAATTTATGAAGCATTTTACATGGATGCTTTTGGTATTGACTCTTTTTTCTTGTGATGTATTTGACAAGGATGAAACGGTGCCTGGCTATGTCGTTGTAAAGTCCGCAAACCTGATCACCAATGAGCTTACCGAAGGTGCCAACACGAGCAATATTGTGGATGCAACCATCTTTATCGACGGTGATTTTATAGGCACTTACGAGATGCCTGCCACGGCAGCTGCCCTCAAGAATGGAAACGTCAGAGTGCAGGTAGCTGCGGGAATCAAAAACAACGGGATCTCTTCCGACCGTCAGATTTATCCTTTCTACGATTTTTATGAGACCAACGTGGAACTCTTGCCAGATGGACGTGTAGCTCTGGAAGACGACTCCGTGCTCACTTTCCGGTATTTTGATGGATTGACCTTTTTTATTGATGATTTCGAAAGTCTGGGAACTGACTTGATCCCCGGAAATGACAATACGGCTACTATTACCCAAACTGATGTCGAAGAAGAAGTGCTCTCGGGAAATCAGAGTTTGAAGGTGGAATTGACACCAGAAAATGATGTATTTACTGCCTACGCCGATTGGGATCTTTCAAATGTTCCTGTGGGAAACAACATGTATTTGGAAGTCGACTTTAAAGGCGACCAATTCATGGAAATCGGCATTTACATCCCTGAAATTAATCAACGTGTTTTCGTGGCTGGAATCCTTCCGCAAGACGAATGGACCAAAATCTATTTCGATCTGAGAACGGCCATCTCACAGCTTATTTTCAATTATTCTGACATTCAGATTTACCTACACAGCAATCTGAGCAACACCGATGGCTCTAAAGAAATCTTCGTCGATAATTTAAAGTTTATCCATCCTTAATTGATGAATAAAAGGCTTCAAGTCATAAAATACCTCGTATCCGATCTACTATCGGCAGGGGTAGCTTGGGTCTTGTTTTTCATATTCCGGAAGAAGTACATCGAACCGATGAAGTTTGGTGAATATGTCGGGATGGAGTTCGACTCTAATTTTTATTTGGGTCTGGCATTTATTCCGCTCTTCTGGGTGGCGATCTACGCCCTGCTGGGGATGTACAGGAGCATTTACCACAGACACCGGGTAAGAGAACTCGGTCAGGTTCTTCTCGCTTCGGCCATTGGAGTTATTGTCTTGTTCTTCGCCGTTCTGCTCGACGATGAGATCGCCAACTACCAGTTCTACTACAAGTCCCTGCTGGCGCTTTTCACCCTGCACTTTGTACTGACCTTTGTTCCGCGATTCATTTTTACGACTCAGACAGTCAAGCGAATTCACAAACGGGTAATTGGCTTTAAAACGGCTATTATCGGGGGAAATGAAGAAGGGCTGAAAGTGTATCGGGAAATGGAGACCATGGTACCGGCTCCCGGTTTCGATTTTGTAGGCTACGTCTCTGTGAATGGAAAAGACCATCTACTAGAGAATGAGCTGAAATGGCTTGGTAAGTTTCAGCAGATCGAAGAGATTCTCAAGGAGCATGAGATCGAAGAAGTGATCATTGCGATCGAATCTTCGGAGCATAAAAATCTGGGAAGCATCATTACGAATCTGGAAGGTCTCGGGGTGAATATCAAGATCATTCCCGACATGTACGACATCTTGAGCGGATCAGTAAAAATGTCGAGCATCTTTGGTGCGCCACTAATCCAAATCGACACGCAGATCATGCCCGGATGGCAGTTCTTTATCAAGCGCCTGATCGATTTTGTCGGGTCGTTTATCGCCATCATTATCCTCTTCCCCGTCTACATCATTTTGGCCATTTTGGTTAAACTCTCTTCTCCAGGAGAGATCATTTTCAAGCAGGAGCGCATTGGTCAGCACAACAAGCCATTTTACATTTTCAAGTTTCGGTCGATGTGTCAGGATGCGGAAAAAGCTGGGCCGCAGCTCTCGAGCACCCACGACAATCGCATCACGCCCATCGGGAAATTCATGCGAAAGACCCGGATGGATGAGCTGCCACAGTTCTTCAATGTATTGCGTGGCGAGATGAGCTTGGTAGGGCCACGTCCGGAGCGACAATTCTACATCGATCAAATCTCGGAAGTGGCACCACACTACCGCCACCTGCAAAAGGTAAAACCCGGCATCACAAGTTGGGGTCAGGTGAAGTACGGCTACGCTGAAAATGTAGACCAGATGGTGCAACGTCTCAAATACGATGTACTCTATATCGAAAATATGTCCCTGGCTATCGATCTGAAAATCATGGCCTATACCTTAATCATTATATTCAAAGGCTCAGGAAAATAAAGAAACCCTTATGAAAAACATTGCTGTAATTGGAGCTGGTACAATGGGAAATGGAATCGCCCACGTATTTGCTCAAAACGGATTTAACGTCAAATTGATTGACATCTCAGAAGATGCGCTAAACCGCGCTGTAGCTACCATTACCAAAAATCTGGACAGAATGGTAGCCAAAGAAAAAATCACTGAAGCTGATAAGAACGCGGCTCTGGCTAACCTCAACACCACCACCGATATGGCGAGCGGTGTATCTGATGCCAATCTCGTGGTAGAAGCGGCAACAGAGAACGTAGATCTAAAGTTGAAAATCTTCAAGCAAATGGATGAAGCGGCTCCGGCCGATAGCATCCTGGCGACCAATACAAGCTCCATTTCGATTACAAAAATTGCCGCTGCGACATCTCGTCCCGACAAGGTGATCGGTATGCACTTTATGAACCCGGTTCCGATTATGAAACTGGTTGAAATCATTCGCGGATACGCTACCAGCGATGCCACCACAGAAGCTGTTGTGGATATGTCGAAGCAATTGGGGAAAATCCCCGTAGAGTGCAACGACTACCCTGGATTTGTGGCCAACCGTATTTTGATGCCCATGATCAACGAAGCCATCATCACCCTTCACGAAGGCGTGGCAGGCGTGGCCGAGATCGACTCGATTATGAAACTGGGAATGGCTCACCCGATGGGACCACTTCAGTTGGCCGACTTTATAGGGTTGGACGTCTGTCTCTCTATTATGAATGTGCTTTACGAAGGACTCGGCAACCCAAAATACGCGCCATGTCCCCTACTCGTGAATATGGTTACCGCCGGAAAACTTGGTGTGAAGTCAGGTGAAGGTTTTTACACCCACGTGCGCGGAAGTAAGGATTTGGTGGTAGCGCCAAACTTTAGTAAGTAATTGAGAAAAAGTAGATTTTTGAAGGCCGGGGTTACCCGGCCTTTTTTTATTTGCCAATGTCTAATTTCTTCTTCCTTTTACCTTGATGCAAAAGGAACAAAAGATCAGGGCTGTAATTTTATTTCTTGAAACTCTAGAAAACACTCCAGCGCCTTACCCAACCCAGTTGAATAATCAACATCTTTATAAGATGTATTTTACTTATGTACTCAGAAGTAAGAAGGACGGCAAGAACTATATTGGATATTCAAATGATGTTGATTCACGGCTTGAGAAACACAACAACGGTGAAGTTACAAGCACAGCCTATAGACGCCCTTTTGAACTGATTTATTACGAAGCCTGTTTGAATAAGGCTGATGCCTTGCGAAGAGAGCGTTACCTTAAAACTTATCAAGGGCGTCAGTTTTTAGGAAAGCGATTAAAAGAGTGGCTAAAGGAATAAGCCGATTCAACAAGGGCAAACTCGCAAACGGTTTTAGCGGAAGCGTAGCTCCCGAAACCTGAGCTCAATCATGGGTGCGGCGGACTTTCGCTTATTTCTGAGTTTCTAAGAGAATAAAATTAAGGCCGAGGTTTGGCTCACAACTTCATTTATGAATTTGAGTGTAGAATATCTGCAAGCTGTGAGCCAATCAGGCTCCAGGATCAAAACAGCTTGATGATTTAGGTTTCTATAAACTAGTTCATACTACCAGCGTGATAACGAATTGAAATAGCTTGCATAAAAGTGCTGCGTATTTTAAGGGATATGCATCAAGTCAAACGTCAGAAGAAGAAACTACCCGTTCTTCTTTGCAGCCTTCTTCTTTTGGCGTTTGATCTTGCGCTCCAGACGTTTACTTTTATTGCTCAGCACTTCGCTGGCCGCCTTGGTTTTCACTTCCCGCTTTTCTACGGGCACCTGACCCGTCTCAATCAGCTGTACGATCTCTTCGATGATCTCATCAGTCTCGTTGTTTTCGGGATCGTAGTTCGACTTTAAATCATTGCCGAATAGCTTCGCCACTCCCTGCCACATAAAGGCGGTAAAACCGCTCTTTAGCTCTTTGATCAGTTCATAGCTCGTCCTTCCCGTTTCCCTGTCTATGAGCTTCACGAGAACCTTTCCCTGACTCATGGTCATCTTGCGGAGATCGCCATCAAACTCGGCTTTGAGATCTTCCTCGCATTGATCGAGGTAGGCTTCGCGCTCGGCCTGAGTCTCCAACTCGGCCAGGTTGTAATTGTACTCCTTGATCAGCTCACCAGCCACCTTGGCGTAGGGATAGGTTTTCACGACATTCCGAAAGAGCTTGTTTCGCTTGCGCTGGTAGCGTTTGCTCCGCTTCCTTCTATTGGCCGAAATGCTCGTGGGCCGCAGGGTGACGATGGGAATGGTATCGCCATCCACCACGATCGATTCCAAAATATAAAGCCCGTTGTGAGATTCGACGTTTTCGGGCACTTGCGCGGAAACGGCGAACCACAACGGGCTTAAAGCTATTATTAGGACAAGGTATCGCAGCATGGTATGATAACGTGGGCTTCGCGAAAATCTTATCCGCCTGCCCCACCATGCAAAGGTGCAATTCTTAGGCCAATACTTCTTTTACTCTGTCGGCAGCTTCTTGAAGCAGTACAGCAGAATGTACTTGAAGACCTGACTCATCAATCAGCTTCTTCGCTTCTTCAGCGTTTGTACCTTGAAGGCGAACGATGATCGGCACGTTGATGTCACCAATGTTGTTGTAGGCATCAACGATACCCTGAGCAACACGATCGCAACGTACGATACCACCAAAGATGTTTACCAAAATGGCTTTCACCTTTGTGTCTTTCAAGATGATTCTGAAAGCCGTCTCAACGCGTTTTGCGTCAGCTGTACCCCCAACATCGAGGAAGTTTGCTGGCTCTCCACCCGAAAGCTTGATGATATCCATCGTAGCCATGGCCAGACCAGCTCCGTTTACCATACACCCTACGTTTCCGTCGAGTTGTACGTAGTTGAGTCCTACGGCTCCAGCTTCCACTTCTGTTGGATCTTCTTCCGTCAAGTCACGCATTTCTGCGTAGTCTGGGTGACGGTAAAGTGCGTTGGCATCAAGCGTTACTTTTGAGTCAACGGCGATGATGCGGTCGTCAGATGTTTTAAGTACCGGGTTGATTTCGAAAAGGCTTGCATCACATCCGATGTAAGCTTTGTAAAGGTTAGCCACAAATTTGGTCATTTCCTTAAACGCCTTTCCTGAAAGCCCCAGATTGAAAGCGATCTTACGACACTGGAATCCTTGAATTCCAACGGCTGGATCGATCTCTTCTTTAAAGATCAAGTGCGGTGTCTTTTCAGCTACCGCTTCGATGTCCATACCACCTTCAGTAGAGTACATGATCGTCACGCGACCCTTGGCTCTATCTAGAAGCACAGACATGTATATTTCACTCGGCTCGTTGTCGCCTGGATAGTATACATCCTCAGCAACGAGCACCTTGTTTACTTTCTTTCCTGTAGGAGGCGTTTGCGGTGTGATCAACTGCATTCCGATAATATCAGAAGAGATTGAGTTCACATCATCGTAACTCTTAGCGAGTTTCACCCCACCACCTTTACCACGACCACCAGCGTGAATTTGCGCCTTAACCACAAACCACTCTGATCCCGTTTCTTCATTGATTTTTTTAGCAGCTTCTACCGCTTCTTCTGGCGTATCAGCTACCAGACCTCTTTGGATGGCAACTCCGTAAGATGCCAATATAGATTTTCCCTGGTATTCGTGAAGATTCATTCCTTGAACGTTGTTTGCGGCAAATGTACGTACCGAGTATGGTTTATCAAAGGTGATTTAGAGAGTTTTTACCCGAGTTTTTAATGGGATTGGCCAAACGGTGCTTTGATCATTTTTTCGCATATTTGGGAAGGACGAATTCGGGTGGACAGGCTGGCAGTTGTTTGGAGAAAATTATTCCTGTTTAGACGTTTAAAAACGGCTAGATGTTGAATGAATAGGAATTACAAAAAACAAAACCATAGCGGTATATCACACGGGGTGTGTTATTATCAGTTGGGCGCAATAAAAACTGAATGAACCCATACTTGAGCGATAGAGTTAAAAAGACGTTGCTTCCATCTAAACCTTTGGAAGATGAAAATGAATTCAATCAATTGGGCGTTGAAATTTTTAAGGAAATAGGTGATCTAATAATTTCTATCTCCAGTGGATTTAAAGTGGACAAACAAGGAGTCGAAATTCCTTATTCTAAGGAAGAAGCAGTAATCATTGGTTCGCTTGTTCGACTTGGTAAGCTCTGTATAGGCTTCATTGAACAGTATGCTCAAGCTCGGTTAGAGACTACTATGATAATGTTTAGGTGTCTGGCCGAAACTTTTATAAACCTGAAATATTTCTTGAAATATGCTGACGAACACACCTTGCGTCATTACATAAAGCATTCTTTGCAAACCGAACGGCAAGTTTTGGAGATTCTTAAATCAAATACTTCAGACAAGGATGTACTAGAACCCATTGAAGAAAGGATAATTCACTCAATTAAAAAAGCCTTTGATGATGCTGATTTTAGTGAAAATGAACTCAACAAATCATCAAAGTGGGAAAAGAAATTAAAAAGTAGGTTATCAGATATCATCGACCCACAAGCTTATGCTTTAATCTATGGCACAGCCAGTCATTCGATACACGGTAATTGGCAAGATTTAATACTTTACAATCTCGAGAAGAAAGATGGTGGTTTCTATCCTAATTCTGATTGGTCTATGCCAAGACTTCAGATTTTATCCTGTGCAATCTTTTTCTGCTGTGATGGTCTTCAAAGCTATGTGAATCGACTGTTACCCAATGATGAAAATAAAGATGAACTCCTGAAAGTGATTCTTGATATTGCTGAACGAGCTTACAGTCTTGACCGAATGCATGAAAAATTCATTCAAAAAAAAATGAATACTGCAACCAACATTGTATAAGAATGCATAGTTTCCTACCGTCAGCTACGACATCTTATACTCGCCGTTAGTCGAAATTTTAAAATATGAGATTATCCCTCCTTTCTCTAATTATTTTATTGCTCGCCTTCTCATGTGATTCGCGGAATAATACTGTGACAACGAGAGAAATAGAAGAATTCGCGGAGTGGCTTTTCGAACAGAGGAAAATAGATGACGAAGAGATTCTGTCGCGAATATCGGCGATGGCAGATTCTAAAGACACTGAAGAAAAGGAAATTGTAAATCATACCATTTATACTCTGCAGAATGTTTCTTTCAGCTTTGAAATCTATCAAGACAAATCAACAGGTCATGTTCGGTTTATTCAATACTTGAAGGATGGAAAAGAGTTGAACGCAATAGAATACTTTGATAATGGACAAGCGACTTGCATCTTTCCCAGAGATGAAAACGGCAATCGACACGGGAAATACAATTGCTATCATGAAAATGGAAGTATTAGAATAATTGGAAGATATGATCACGGCTCGTTAGTAAAAGATGAAGTATTGAATGTTGAGCCGAACACCAAATGGGAAGAATAAAACTACACATAACATTGGTAGCTGATCACGCCAAAGGCGGAGACCTGCACCACTTGTCCCGATGCGTCGGGAACCCCGTCCAGCGCTCAAAAACTCACCAGATTTAAGCCCGTTTTAGCGGGCTTTGTTTTTGTCCTGAGTCTCTAGTAATGGATATCGACCGCGGCATTGAAACCAGCTCCATTCACAATTTGCTAAATCACCATTTTGTACATATTTTTGTACATGATAACGTACGTTTTATTGTACATTTAAAAGTGTGATATGCTGACAACAACCATTTCAGAGTTCAGAAAGGACATGAAGAATTACTTCGATAAGGTGACCAAGAATTACGAGACCTTGATCATAAATCGAGGAAAAGACAATGGTGTTGTGATCATGTCTTTGGCGGAGTACAATTCATTAACCGCCACCCAGCACGAACTTTCTTCCAGAAGGAATGAAGAGCGTTTAGATGCTGCTATTCAAAAATTAAAAAGTGGTGAATCGTCAAGCAAAAACTTGATTGAGTAATGCGGTACATTTTCGTTGATGAATCCTGGGAAGATTATTTGTATTGGCAAAAAACAGATAAGAAAAAGCTCAAGCGCATAAATGAATTGCTCAAAAGCATTTCTCGAGATCCCTACGAAGGAATTGGAAAACCAGAACCCTTGAAATTCAAGTATTCTGGGTTTTGGTCACGTCGCATTGATGATGAGCACCGTCTTATATATCAGGTCAAAGGAGATGACATTCTTATAGCGAAGTGTCGATATCACTACGATTAAAAATGTTGGTGTTTAACAACGGTATCTAAACTGACGATTTATGTCAGCAGGCATTGCACTAATCCTCCCGAATCGACGGGAATCCCGTTAAGCAAATAATAAAAGATTTAAACTAAATTGGTGGGGTTTGCGGGGACTCCCGATGTCAAAAACAGAAAACTGGTGAAGCTTCATTTTATCATTGCGTTTCTTTTAATGATTACTTTCAGTTGCTCTCCTCCAACGCAAACTGAGTTGATCGAAAGGAAGATTCGAAAGGCTCAAAGGTCAAAACATGATAAATCGAAGCAATACTGTTTGCAAATTTTAGAATACGATAGCCTGAATACTTTTGCTCTAAACAGAATTGGTTTCTTAGACATATATGAAGATGAAGCCTTAGGCTATTTCCTTAAATCTTTAAGTATAGACAGTGCACAACCGAGTATTCAATACGAAGTAGCTTACCAGTATATGCTAAGAAGTGGAGTCATGTCAAATTCCAGAAAAATAACTGATGATCAGGCAAGCAATAAAGCCATTCAATACCTCGGAAATGCCATTAGGTTAGACTCTACATTTGGTCTCTATTACTATCAAAGAAGCTCTTGTTATCTGTATAGTGGTCGATATGAAGAGTCTGAGAGAGATTTATTGAAAGCTTGTAAACTGGAATTCGCAACTGCATGCGAAATGATTGAAAAAATGAAATAAAAACTAAGATCAGCCAAGGCAGTGCGCCGATGTACTTCGGTATTCTGTGCATAGCCAAACTCTGCGCCATTACTAATCAAAAATGAACCACACCCCCAGAAAAGTAAAGTTCTCTACCGTTTTAAACACCTTGAAAAGCGACCAATACCATAGCTGCTCGTGTGGTTTTCTATACGAATGATCAGCCAGAGTTAGTGACCGATTTCGGATGTGTCAGCTATCTGACTCATTTTTATGAATGATGGATAAACATGAAGAAAGTACTTCGAATATTTTTGGTAGTTATCGTGCTAACCAATATAGCTTGTACCGATCAGGAAGAGACATTTTTCGGGAATTGGGAACATATTGAAGATGGAAGAGTTTTAGGCGTATTTCAAGTTATGAAGGACTCCCTTGCTAGGTTTGAATACATTCATTCTCGATGCGACACTTTTATCTCACATGATCATACTTATCCTATTGCAGACCTGACATTCAAAAAAGACCAATTGCTCTTTGACATAGTTGTCTTAGATAAAAGAGAACAACTTCGCCTAGAATTGTTGAGTGACTCCTCGGGAAAGATATGCGCCGATGATGATTGCGCTGATATCAAAAAAACAAGCTGGGAAACCACAATTGAATTGTCGAAGGAAGAAGTATTACTCCATGGATGGAAAGTGGAAATTGCTATGCAAATAGACCAAACCGAGAACCAATTCAAAAGCTACAACAATTCATTCTCCTTTTCAAAAGATGCTCAGCAGTTAATCTCCTTTATTGATTCAGCTAGAGCAGACTTACTTTCACACTATGAAATACAATATGATTCTACCACATGTTGGGGAAGTGTAGACTCACTGTTGGCGCATAAATATGCTACGGAGATACTTTTCGGAGATTTTATGCCTCCCAAAAACACCAGATTTTCAGCCGTTAAGATTAGAAATCATTTGTTTTCATTTTTAGACAAGTACAAACAAAGAGAATATGTAAGCATGTGTTTCCCATTCTACAGTATAGACAGAGAACCAATACGGGACTATTATGGTACCAAGGTGAATTGGGAACAATCCAAATTCTTTCGCAGACCACTTGGCCTAATCATCGTTGAGTTAAACTCGATTAAATTAAACATTGCCAAATTAGAAGCTCTCAGAAACAGTAGAATCACTTCGCCTTCTAGATAAAACAAAACAGACTCAAGTAAACTGAAGCAACATTTACCAAAACGCATCGTAAATCCTCAAAATTGAAAGTTGTAACTTAGAGTAAAAATAGGCCCTATGTTGACGAAGGATAAAATATTGCAAACACTTAAGGATTTGCCAGAGACTTTCTCTATCGAAGAGCTTTTTGATAGAATAGTTTTGCTAAATAAAATTGAGATAGGACTTGATCAGTCAAACTCTGGTAAGTTGAGCACTACAGATGAAGCCAAGGATAAATTAAAGAAATGGCTGAAGTAAGGTGGACGGATCAGGCTATAGAGGACATCGAAAGCATTGCTGACTATATTTCCAGAGATAGTCTCTCTTTTGCCCGCATCCAGACACAAAGATTTTTTGAAAGGGCAGAAATACTTGAGACACAACCACTAGCTGGAAGAGTTGTACCCGAGCTAAGTGATCCATCGACGCGAGAATTAATATTAGGCAATTATCGAATCATATACCATATACAATCAAACAGGATGGTAGTAGTTTTGACCGTACATCACAGTATGAGATTACTGAGAAATAATCCAGTGTTCAAAAAATAAGAACTTAGTGAAGCTGGGAAGTTGATTCTCTTTGAACGCCCATATTTGATGAGAAAGTTCGTTCAAATATGCTCCAACAATAAGCGCTAGATTCTATTCATTTGTGAGACTCAAAATATCAGGGCTTTTTAGAACGTTTGAAAGAACGTCAATGAAAACATTTTTCAGTTTATTATTTATTGTCATTAGTTCAAGGCTCTTTTGTCAATTGAATTTAGAACTTAGTTTCACAGATTTTTCAGGGCTCACTGACACTAGCTATGTGATCTACACGCTCAGCAGTGAACAGATTGAAAACGAATTACTGCCCCAGTTCACGACTCTCTACAATTCACCTGACTTCCTTGATGAATTGGAAAGCACTTACACCATTTTTCTAAGCCAGTTACTTCTCGATCATTCAAGTATGGGAGGTATATCACTTGATGAATGGGATGAGATGGCAAAGGGCTATTCAAAATCCATTAGAAAGAAATTCAAAGAAGTTAAATCAGTTTATCAGTCCTTGAATCAGATTTATCTAGAGAATTGTGAGGTATTAGACACAAGGAACGGCGGTTATTTTATTGGATACTATTCCCAGATAGTAAAACTTGAAGTTTCAAATAACGGTCGAAAGGCTCTATTTGAGCTTTTCATTTTATCTGAAGAACTTGATTTTAAAAAATCTCTCTTGTACATGCATGTCTTATGAGATATTCGATTCCAAATAACAGCATCAACAGGCGAAAACCATGATAAACATTTTCCAACTATCGATTTGTAGGTATTTGCCCCCCTTCCTAAACACGCTTTCTCTTCACCACATAATTTAGCTCCCATCACCTAATCCATATCCCCTATCTTTAGAGCTTTGCGCAAACAGCCCGCACCAAAACCCAAACCCTATGAAAAACTCATTTCGCCTATTTCTGATCGTCCTAATAAGTGTGGTGGGGATCTCAGAAGCCTATGCCCAAGAACTCAAGTTGAGCGGCCTAGATCAGAAAATTGAATCTTTGGTGCCGCCGGCAGTCAACGATACATCACCGGGGCTGGTGATAGGCGTGGTGCACAATGGAGAGCTGATTTTTAAAAAGGGCTACGGAATGGCCAATCTCTCATATGGCATTCCAAACAACACCGAAATGATCTACAATCTTGGGTCGGTGAGCAAGCAGTTTCTGGGCTATGCATTTGCCATGCTCCAGGCCGAAGGGAAGCTCAAGGTGGATGATCCCGTAGGGAAATACATGGAAGACTGGCCGGAGTTTGATGAAGAAGTCACCATCAGGCATTTGCTCACTCATACCAGCGGGTATCGCGAAGCCTACACCATCTCGAATTTGGCGGGGCGAATCGTTGAAGTGGACCGACTAAGTAGAGAAGAATGTCTGGAAGTGGTGCGGAGACAACCGGAGCTCGAGTTTGCCCCCGGGAGCCGGTACACGTACAACAGCACGGCCTGGGTGATTTTGGCCGAGATTCTGGAAAAAGCCACAGGCCAAGCCGCTGACGAATGGGTGAAAGAGCAAATTTTTGATCCCCTCGGAATGGACCACACCTACATCGAGTCCTTTGTCGGTGAAGTGATGCCCAACACGGCAGAATCCTATTATCACGACGAGAGTCGTGGGTACACTAATTCAAAGAGTAACCGAGCCATCTTCGGAGCTGCCGATATTTGTTCGTCGATTGATGATATGAGCCTTTGGCTCTCTAATTTTCAGACCCAAGTAGTGGGAAATGAAGAAATCATGAACGATTTCTTGACGCCCTACACCTTGACCGATGGAACCAATTCGGAGTATGGGTTTGGGATACAAAACCGAATTCACAAGGGTCTAAAGCTATACAGTCATACAGGTGGTCACGAGTCGTTTGCCACCCAGCTCAGGTATTACCCGGAGCACAACCTGGGAATCATTACCGTTTCAAATTTCGGTGGAAAGGGCTGGATTCCCACCAATCAGATTGCGGAGTATATTCTGGGAGAGTTTATGACGTTTCCCGAAGATGTGGAACATAAACCCTTCAAAATGTCGAGCAATAAGCTGGAGCGGTATGCGGGCGTGTACATCTCCCCTACGCGCAATTCGACCAACGAGCTGGAGTTGAAAAACGACACCTTGACGATCTGGGGCGGGACCCAGCTTATTCCCATTTCAGAAAACCGGTTTTATTCGAATATCTGGGGTGGCCAATTTGAATTGATCGAAGAAGAAGACGAAGCGACCCAACTTATCATCCACGGTGATTCAAAGCGCACATATTCCAAAGTAGAAGACTGGTCTCCGTCGAAAGGGGATCTGGAAGAATACGTGTCGGACTTCTACAGTGTGGAGATCGAAGCGATTTATCATATGGTGATCAGGGATGGCCAGCTTATTATCGAACATCGGTGGTTGGGCGAAATGCCCTTAACACCCGTCACCAAGGACTTGTTTCGCTCAGACTGGGGGATGTTTGTGGAATTCACAAGGTCGCCGAGTGGTAAAATTCTCGGGTTTAAACTGAGCAGTGGGCGAACGCTTAATGTGTTTTTTGAGCGGAAATATTAGGTCGGTATTGAATAATTGAGTCATTTCGAGCGAAAGCCCAGACTGCAAACGTCAGGGTGCCCCGAAAGCTTTCGGGGTGTATCGAGAAAGACGGGATTTTCCGAGATTGGCGTCTTTTGACATTACAAACAAGTCACACATTTCAGTCGGCCATGACGATGCTGACGTCTTTAGTCAACTCTGCAGCTCGAAATGACTTGATTTAAACCATCAAAGGGTACGAACCACCCCCCCCTACTTCCTCGCAATAAAAACAGACAGCCCACAGAGCGCTAGGGTCAGAGCTGTTCCCAAGATTAACTCTACTTGGGTGGTGGAGAATAGGTTACCGACCGTGTTTAGGCCAAAGAAAGCTGCGATTGTCCAAATGATTAGGTTGGTTCCGCTGTGCTCTATGCCCCTTTTTACCTGGCGCTTTTTGATCAGGAAAACCACCACGATAACGGCAATAACCAAGAGCGAGAATACTTCAAATTGCCGCATCTCTCCTACAGACTCCAGGCGTCCAGCCCAGACCTTATCGTAATCGATTACCTGAAAAAGGATGAGCAGGTGGTAAAGTGAAAGAAGGGCTATGATAAAAAGCACAGCGTTTATAGCTCTGGTTTTCTTTCGCTTTACCGACTCGCTTTCTACTTCTCTGGATGGTGTCATAGGTCATAAATATAAAAGGGATTGATTCATGTTTTAGAAAGATAAAGTTTCCCTCTGAGTGCTCATTGCCATGGATTGAACAAATTTCAAGTAAGGATGCACAAACCAAATTGTCATGTAATGCCAATTTCATAACATATGAAAAACAACATGTTATATATTTTTTTGCATATTTGAGAAAGACTAGTTGAGTGAAGCTATGAATTGCATAACAAATGTTTTGGTCGGATATTTTGCAAGCAATTTCAAACCTACTTGTAGTGATTGAGAAATGTTATTTAGTACATATTCCTCATGCTTTTTAGTTGAAGCGAGACTAGGTCGTGTGTTTTGATTTTGACCTGGTAGGATCAAAGAAAATGAAGAAATCGATATTAATTTTCCTTATTGGATTCTTGTCTTTTCCGCTATGCGGTCAAGAAGATTCGAAAAAGAGTCTTCTGATCAAATTGGTTTCCCATGAAGGGATAGGAGATGAGCTCAAATTCAAAAAAGAACTTGAGAAAATCATCCACGAAACAGATTTAAAAGATGAATACAACCGCGTGATATGGAAACATTCCAGTTATCATGATGTGGTTGATAACTTGACAGAGGATGCCATTGTCTCCTTTTCACCTACGAAATTTGCGTTAACAAAAGAGAAACTTGGAAATGCAATAGAACCATTATTCATAGTACACAAAGAGCCTTCAAATAATCCCTATTATTCTTCTCATTTTATCACAGGTGTCGAAAGTGGGATAATTTCTTTGAAGAAAGATTTTGATAAAATAGAGCACATATACTTTGTTAGTCCTAATTCAACTTCTGGTTACGTTTACCCTATTCATGAATTGTACAATCAAGGATTGATTTCTGCACCTTGTGCCTCTTATTTACGCGACCATGATATTGAATTTAGTTTTGTCAATGATCATAATCTAGTCAAAGAGCATGTCCGAAACGAAAAAAACACTGTTGGTGCTATATGGAATCCAGATTCAACGGTTCGCGTATTCCATGAATTTGAGAAGATACCACAAGATGTAATATTTATAAGCAGAAACCTCAAGTCAAGATACAGTGATCAAATCAAAAATTGGTTTATCAAATCAAGGGAGGAAAACCCAGAGCTCTATAGAGTGTCATCCCAGAACATAACAGGATTTACTGAGTACGATCCTTCAAAAGACATACAATACGAAACGCTTCTTAAAAATTACTACGAGACTAAAAGCTGTGAGGAAAGCAGTTTTAAATGGTTTAAAGAGAATCAAACTCCCATACTTATTTCTTTAGGTGTTGGCTTAGCATTGCTTTTGTTAAATCCAATCCCGTCCTGGTTGTACCGTAAAACAACTAAATTTTTAAGGGGAGACAAAAAAAATCAACAAGACAAACTTCCTAAAGTCTAGAGAAAAAATCTCAATGTTAGAGTTTGCTGTTCACTCCATAGAAACACATATGCTCCAAGCTCTCAGAAAACCAACCCATTACCCCACCGGATTAGATTCCAATTCTTTCTAAAATAATCTCTTCTCCTCCTAAACCTTTGGACGAGATTAGCGTCATTATCATACAACCACAAATGATCTAATGCGCCATTTCTTCATTTTAGTTCTGCTCATCTGCTCAAGTGGTTTTTTGCGCGCCCAAACATATGTTGGAACCGACTTTCGGTTTGCCTTTTTGGCCAATATAGAGCCCCCTTTCAACGGCTTGCCAAATTTTGATATTTCCATTGAAGCATATGAAGCCGCAACGGTTACGGTTGAATACGGCTTGCCCTCGGATCCTTTTTATCTCACTCAATCCATTACGCTGACCGCTGGCGAAAACGGCGTGGTGAGTTTCGACCAAATAAATCTCGAGCAACAGAACACCAATGTGGTTGAGAGCCGATCTTTTCACGTCACATCCACAGGCGAGATTCGACTCTACGGCTTTCACAATCGGGTTTACTTTTCTGAAGCCACACCCGTTCTGCCTACCGACCAGCTCACCAATGATTACATGGTACTTACGCATCCGGATCCCGATGGAGTAGCGCCTTCGCTTTTCAGCGTGTTGGCCACGGAAGACGATACGGAAGTGGAAATCATCACCACCGCTGATTCGCCGGGGATAACAGCGGGCCTGCCTTTTAACATCAATCTGGATGCGGGCGAGGTGATAACCATTGCCTCGACAGAGGATCTTACGGGAAGCACCATTACTTCAGACCCCGATAAGCCAATAGCCGTTTTTGCCGGAAACCGACAGGCTGAGATTAATGCCAGTTGCGGGGCCGACAGCCACCTTTACGAACAGCTCCACCCCACAGACTACTGGGGCAGCATCCACCCGGTATATCCCGTGGTTGGAAACGGAGGAGATCTGGTCAAAATTTTAGCCAAAGAAGATGGCACGGAAATTTACGAAGACTGTGAGCTTATTGCTACCATCGATCGCGGAGAAACCTACGAAGCCATCTATACCGATCCCCTTATTATTCGATCGTCTTCACCTGTGCTGATCGGCATGATAACCCGTGGCCTGGATTGTTCCAACTACAACACCGGCGATCCAAACCTGCGGTTTCTCTATCCCCTAAATCGGGGTAACACCGGAATAAAATTGGCAAACAATACCGGTTTTCAAATGCCACAGGCAGGCGTATTGCAGTTTTATTTTCTGCACGTGGTGATGCCTACAGACCAAACCGATCAAATAACCATTAATGGAAATTCGGTAGCGGCTCCTGGATGGACTCCTTTTAACTCGCTGCCTTCATTTTCTCATTTGGCATATGTGGTAACCGATATTTCCGAAATGGATATGGTTGTAGAAAGTACGGTGCCCTTTTGGAGCGAATACGTTGCCCTTTCTTTTGCCGATGCCATGTCAATGTCGCTCGGGACGACCACCACCATGGAATTGCCCGATACGGAAGTTGACGAGGTAAGCCTGGGGCCCGATCAAACCATCTGCGAGGGACAGACAATTATTCTCGATCCCGATCTGGGTGTAGAAGGTGTCTGGCAAGATGGAAGCGAGCAGCTAACCTATGAGGTGACGGAGCCCGGCACTTATTCAGTGACCATCCAATCGACTTGTGAAACCGTAACGGATGAAGTGATCATCACTCTTGCAGACGAGCTGGAACTGGGCCTTCCCGAAACATACGTGCTCTGCGCGGGAAGTGAAGTGGAAATTGGCGTTTCAGATGACCCTTCAATTGATTATGAATGGGGTAATGGGGCTACCGCATCCGAAATTACCGTGACCCAGGAAGGTGAGTACACGCTGAGTGGTTCCATTGATGGGTTCTGCCCCACTTCAGAAACGACCACGGTCACGGCGGTTGATCCACCCGAATTAAACGTAGACGGGCCTGCCGAAATATGCGAAGGAGCTGAAGCTACACTCGAGGCGAACGGAGATCCTGGCACCTATTTGTGGAACGATGGTTCAGAGAACAGCACCTTACTTATAGACGCCGCCGGCACCTATACCGTTTCACTTACTGATGCGGATGGATGTGTCACAACAGAGAGCATAACCGTAACCAATTTATCTGGTCCCGATTTAACCATAGAAGGCCCTGAAAATATCTGTGCAGAAGAAGTGCAAACGCTCATCGCCACGGGAGATGAAGGCGACTTTGTTTGGGAAGATGGCACAGTGGGAAATCAGCTCAGCATTTCTGCACCCGGTCGGTACGCGGTAACGCTCACAAACGACGATGGATGCAGCAGCGAGCGTTCCATTCTCGTTCCTTTGTTGTCCTTGCCCATTATCAGAGCTGATGATGTAGAGATTTGCGCATCTCAGACGGCCATTCTATCGGCATCTTCGCCAAATGCCACAGTAACATGGGCAGGTACTGAAAGCAGTGAGTCCATCAGTGTGGAAGAAGGCGGAACATACCAGGTCATCGCTGAAAACCGCTGTGGAATGAATATCCGTGACGTTATCGTCACCGAAATAGATTGCGAGTGCTATGCCTACGTGCCGAACGCCTTTTCTCCAAATGGCGACGGTTTGAACGATCTCTTCGCTCCGCATATTTCCTGCGAGCCATCAGTGTATTCCCTGCAGATCTTTAACCGCTGGGGAGAATTGGTTTTTGAGTCGGAAAATCGCGCTGAAAAATGGAATGGCGGAAGCGGCCAAGACTATTATTCAGAACCGGGGGCCTACATCTACCTGATTGAATACGACAACCCTTTGTTTCCTTTGGAGGAAAAAGTCACCCTTCGCGGTACCGTGATGCTCCTTCGATAATAGCAGAGCCCGACTTCCTGAGTTTTCCTTTCCCAATCAAAATGGGTGACCAAAATCCTTTAGTGGATTTTTCGCATATTTGAGAAGGACGTGTGGAGTGAAGCGTAGAATTTCTTTACACGTATAATTATACGTTTATAAACGTTTATTAACGGCTATTTGTAGGGCCGGCCTGGAAAAAACATTGAATAAAGAGACTTATACCCATATGTCGGATAACAAGCATTAATGTTTGTTATCCAATTGTTGGGCACAATTTGAAAATGACAAGAACTACCTTCATAATAGTGACTCTTTTCCTAACGACATTAACGAGTTGTTCAGGACAGACAAAGTCAAGTGATTATAAATCTTGTGACATTGAGCTACGATTTGACTTAGATGAAAATTCTTCGATTCAATTTTACGATTCTACAGGAACCAAGACTTGGAAATGGAATAATGATTCACTTGACTTCATTTATTCATACTTTCATGTTGATGCCTCAATAGACGACCTAGTAAAAATCGATTCAATAATGATTCTAAATGGTGGAAATGAGAATAACACGGAAGGATGGGAACTAGGATATGTCGAAGGTAATGAGACAGTAGAAAAGCTTGAAGGAAGTTGGATAAGACTGAACGATTGCGAAGCTGAATTAAGTGAATGGATGTTATACGGTAACTACAAGGACCCTTTCACACCGTACATTTTCGAAAAACCCGACACAAACTCGACCAAAACTCAATTTGACCCTCGTGACGGGTGGACTGAACATAAAATAAGAATTCTAGAAGCTCAAGGAACTTGGTTCAACGTTGAGCTGACGATAGAAAATGAATTGAAAATTGGATGGATGCCATCATATAATTTATGTTCCCATCCTCATACGACTTGCAATTAAAAAAAAGAAAAAACTGTGCCCAACATCGGCTATAGCAAATGCGGGTTGACTGCTTAAAAATAAAGATATTACAACTAAACAACATTCGGTCTGGCGGACAAAGATTCGGTTTCAAAATCCCGCACTTGCCATAGCCAGGGCCGTTGGTAGCCATTTAAAAAGACGATGTTTAGATTCTTCAAATCGAACAAGAAATATGAGCCGTTAGATTATGATTCGAGAAAGTTTTTCGAGTATAACTTATTGTGGCTTATGGACGAATTTCCAGAGACAAAAATCGATGAACGGAAAATTCTAATCCCAGATACCGACGATTTTCCTATACAATGGAATAGAAAAAGAACTAATGCCTTTGAAGCTCTGGAAATTGTGTGCCAACAGATGCAAATATCGGTTGATTCCATTGATCTCAACATTGAAGAAGCAACTATTAAAGAGTTTGACACAGGTGGCTCTGTAATATTCTTAGAACCTGATAATGATGCCCCTCAGCAGTATCAAGGAACTAACGCTGCAGGAAAGTATATCATTACTATCAATGAAGATCTTTTAAAGAAACCCAATACACTGATTGCCTGTCTTGCGCACGAGGTAGCACAGGTAAGGCTTATTGAAGAAAATAGAATTGACCAAAGTGATGGTATGCTTGCGGATTTGACCACCGTGTTTTTTGGGCTCGGTTTGTTTAATGCCAACGCTTCCTTTGAATTTGGTCAAGAATTCGATAGATGGGGATACAACAGGCTGGGCTACTTAAAACTTGATGAATGGGCATATGCACTAGCGGTTTTTGCCTTCTTACGGAAGGAAGTCAACCCACCTTGGGAAAAGCATTTAAGCAAAACACTAACTGCGGACTTCGAAAAAAGTATGAAATATATCGTCGAAAACGAAACTGAAGTATTCAGATTTAAAGAAGAGAATATATAAAACGGATACCAACAAAGGCTAAAATGAGATACCTAATATTGTTTTCACTGAGTATTCTGTTTGACGGTTTCTCTGACGGCTCGTTGAGGGAATTCTATTTCCCTGTAGATGATTTTTCTGAATCCAAAGTGTACAAGTATGAATGTTTGTCTGATTCCAGTCGAACTCAATATTGGAAGCTAACATTTAATCAAGACTCTCAGGTATTAGAAACTGAAGCATATACAAGTGAATTCAGGAAATATGAACTTTTTAAAGAGCGCATCACAGATAAAGGAACCGAAGTCACAGAGTTCATAAGCTTTCCGAGTAATGACAAAGGTCTTTCAATCCCAGTTCAAAACACCCTGAAAGATGTTGACGTTTTTCGATGGAATGATGAAGAATCCTATCGATACTCAGCGGAAACTGATTATGACGGAAATTATAAAACTGTTTTCACGAAAGACAGGGAATTCAAAGGAATGGCTGAAATATCAGTCTTTGGAGAAAAAAAGACCTCGGCTAAACTACTTGGGAAGTACAAAACTGAAGTAGTAAATTCAGATGAAACGTATGAATACTCTCAGTTTAGTTATTACGTCAGAGGAATTGGATTGGTCAGAATGGAAAAGGAATATTCTGACGGTTTTACAGAAGTTTTAGAGTTAACTGAAATTCTATCACTTGATGAATGGAAAAAAATGCAGTAGCCAACTGAAGTCTGGCTTTAGACTCACCATTGGCAAGAAATTAGAATGAAGAAGAAAAATAAAATCATCGTAATAGTCACCCTCTTAAACATACTCCAGTTACTGTTCATTAAACCAATAACCCCTGGATTCTTCGCACTAAATTTTATATGGAAGACATTCTACATTATTGTGCTATTTGGTTTTCCTTTGCTTGCGGTGATACCTTCAGCAATCTTCACCATACCTTTAGCTTTTCTACTGAAAGGAACTAATTCCTTCAAAACCGTTTGGTATCGATTTACTAAAAATCTGTTTTTAACCTTCGCAATACTCATATTGTTCCTGAATTCCATACTCCTGATAGGAAAGTACGTAAGTGGGAACGATGCCTTCCCATTAAGTCTTTATTCGAATATCGAAGGATTCCAAGGGAACACGAATGACTTGAAGGTTGGAGTTTTTGAAAATGATGTTGTGACTATTTTAAGAACAGATTCAGCACAAATTGAAACGTATCGAGATGGCACTTCCTTTACATTTAAGATTGAATGGATTTCAAACAGCGATTACATTTTAATTCACCGTAACGAGGAAGATGGAATCAGCGATACGAGTTATTTTAGAATCACCAATAACACTTCTGATTACTTCGAGGGATACTCTAAAATCGACAAGTATGCAGATCCTTTTAAACTATATAAAAACTAATGCATGCCAAGAGTTTGTATAGTGCATAGCTATTAAGCTCACTACAAAAATTTACTCGGATACGTTGGTATTAAATAATGAGAGGGCGAAAATTTATAGAAAACAAAAGTGCTTTGTCGCTGTTTCGACTTGCATTAAGAAAGCTATCAGAAAAGTCGTTGCTTGAAAACTCCCTGTACCGACATGTTCTCACAGGTGAACTTTGGGAGCGATACGAATTTGACCGTACAGACCAGTATTCTTTTGGAACTGGTTTCCGCACTTATCCCTATCCTGAAACATCAGAGTTAATTCAAACAGCTTTAAATTCAGATATGAACGAAGAGATTATTGGCGCTTGCCGCCTACTATACAGACTTGAGTTTATCGGAATTGAATACAGAGAGCATTTGGTTAAAGGAATGGAAGGTCAGTCACAGAATATTTCTGAAAAAAGGTTCGCTCTAATCTATGAATATGCGAACTTGGCTAACCAAGGAAATCTGAGGGAAATCATGAATAAGACTAACGAAGAGATTGATGATGACTTGGCGTTTTATCAAGATTTATATCATCGAGCCTTGGAATTAAAAAGAAAAACTAATGCCAACGAGGTGTGAAATGCATAGCTTAATGATGTTATATACATCATCCTAAACTTAACACTATCAAGAATAATAATGAGCAGAATCCTGATCATACTAAGTACTTTGACAATGATTTCATGCGGGCAATCTGCAGACATCAAAGTTGAAGACAAATACCTATTAACTGACACATCAACCGGTGAAGTAGTGATCGCTATTCAAGAATGTGAAAAATGCAACTTGAAAGTTCTTAGCAATTTTCAAGAAAACATAGAAAACCCGTCATATGATGATTACTCTAGTTTCATCTGCACATTCGATGAAAAATGTAAATCAAATGCGGAATTTTCCGAATATGCGAACGATCTACTTTATAATTCCATACTCACCAATCCATATTTCCTAAATGAGGCTTTGTATAATCTGGGATCAGACCAATTCAACTTAATATTAAACGAGCTTGAGAACCCTGTCAACGACTCTTATGACTTACAATTAATATATGACACTATAAAAAAGTTAGCAGGTCCAAGAGAAATGGTTGAAAGCGAAATGAAATCAATTTTAGAAGCGGCGAAAAAATCTGGAATTGAAATAAAAGAATAATCATTGATCAACAACCTGTATATCGAATGCCTATAAGCATGCAATGTAGAAGTGTATAAATTAGCAGCCACCCAGGCGGACAGGCGTTGTGAGACACATGAGGCATAAACTAAAGAAAGACCATACGCCTCTTACAGTAGGTGTTGGATGCATAAAAAATGAAACGAGTCGATTTTTGATGAGAATTACCTTCTACATCCTCCTTCCCTTCTTATTAATCCTTGAGTCCTGCGCTCAGGAATCAAGGCAAACTGAACTTGCTCTTGATCAGCAAAACATGAATCATGCTGAATCAGCCCAGCAAAGTGTAGAACAACTGATCATTGATCCAAATGGGACTACGGTCAAATCCAGAATATTGCCGCCAGTCGGTTTCAAAAGGACGGTAGAAAGCGAGCACTCGTTCCCTGAATACTTGAGGAATTTGCCCTTGAAACCATATGGGGCTCATGTTCTGTATTACGATGGATCGACAAAAGCAAACAATGATACTTATGCAGCTGTAGTGGATATGGCCATTGGAAAAAAGGACCTGCACCAATGCGCTGATGCCGTAATGAGACTCAGAGCTGAGTATCTCTGGCACGAAAAGAGATACAATGATATCCACTACAATTTCACCAATGGATTTCGGGTTGATTATGCCAATTGGATGAAAGGCAAGAGAATGGTTATCGACGGAAACAAAACCTACTGGGTAGATAAAAGGAGCCCTTCGAATACCTATCAGGATTTTTGGGCGTATATGGAACTCATTTTCACCTATGCCGGGACATTGTCTTTGTCAAAAGAACTAGCACCTGTTGAACTAAAAGACATCAGAATTGGCGATGTGTTTATTCGGGGTGGGTCGCCTGGTCATGCCGTAATCGTTATCGATATGGCCGAAAATCCAAACACCGATGAGAAGGTGTTCTTGTTGGCTCAAAGCTATATGCCAGCCCAAGAAACTCAAATACTTCAAAATCCAGTCAATCCCGATTTAAGCCCTTGGTACGCTCTATCAGAAGTTGGAGAAAAGTTGTACACCCCTGAATGGACGTTTAGTACTAAAGATTTAAAGCGGTTTAAGGAATAACCAAATGAAACGTTCGTTTTAAGTCTACTTGTTCTGAAAAGATGAAATCAATCGCCAACGTTCTATTCTTTCTCTGCTTCACATTCAGTTTGTTCGGACAAGAATTAGATGAACATGGTAGGAAGTTGATCATCTTTGGGAGCAAAGTAACTTCTTCGGGGTGGGAATCCTTCAAGTTGTATTCAGACAGCACCTTTGAAAATATAATTATAGATGAGCGAAATTCTTTAATTCAAGGTGGTATTTACGATTTACAAGGAACTAAAGCGCATCTTACTTATTCAAAAGCAAACCGTAAAAGAACCATTGAAACTTCAACGTTATTCATTCATTCAGAAGCCAAAAACGGTGAACTGACAGTTTATTCGAAGGTTTTTGTCCCGAGCGAGTCAAATGTAAAATATGCACAAGAGGAACCACCTGATATAAAAGGGCGTTGGCAATCTTTTGATGATCCAGAAATGGAAATTATTGTTAATGGTAACAGGTGGCTGGCATTATATAATAATCAAGGCGTATCAAGCTATTCGGTTAACTGGCGAACTGAAATTCCTGAACTAATACGAACACCTAATTCGATTTGCTTAGTTACCTTAAAAAGCAATGAAACGGGTGAATTTTCGAGATACATCATACTAGACTACGAAATTGATGACATGACAATAATGCATTACCCATCAGGTAAAATCTATACCTATTCAAATAGGCAAAGATGATGGGAGGCCCTAGTTTAAAAACCACTACAACGGATTTTGTCATAAATTTAAAGCGGTTTAGCGAGTAGAATGATGTACTTACTTATTTGGATAATTACAGCAGTACTCGTTGGTTTCGCAGGTCTAAATAGAAATGGTGGATTCTGGCGGGCATTCCTTTTTGGTCTCTTGTTTTCACCGATTATTGGGCTGATTCTGGTCTTCGCAACAGGGAGAAAAAACCCAAGGGGATGTATTCACTGTGGAAACAAGTATAACGAAGCAGTTTATTGTGGCTTGTGCGGAAAAAACGAAGCTGGAGAATTGAGGGAAGGGTTCAAAATCTGAAAGCATACTTTCCTACATCGAACTTCTTCTTCCAACCTTTCTAAAAAAACTCATCTGGAAAATTCCACCGAAGATGTTACTTTTCAGGGACTAACTTCGTCATATAGGCGACTATGACCAAAAAACTCCTTTTAACCACCGTTCTGGCTTGCTTCGCCGCAGCTATCTCCTTTGCTCAAAATTTAAGTGGTCTCGTCCTGGACGACGAGGGAAATCCGCTGGCCTTTACAACCATTTTCATTAAAGAAACGGGAAGCGGAAGCATTTCCAATGAAGGTGGTAAATACGAGCTACGCCTCGATCCGGGTACCTACAACATCGTTTTCCAGCACCTGGGCTACCAGACCCAAAAGCTGAATGTGACGGTGACTAATGCGAAACAGCGCAGAGATGTGGTGATGGTCAAGCAGGCCTACCTACTTCAGGAAGCTGAGATCGACGGTGGAAAGGAAGACCCCTCCTACCCGGTGATCAGAAAGGCGCAGGCCAAAAGTGCGTACCACCGCCAGCAAGTAGAGAAGTACACTTGCGAGGTGTACCTAAAAGGTGGGGGTAGATTGGTCTCGGTGCCGTGGTTTTTGGAGTCGGCGCTCGAAGAAGAAGGGATCGACACCTCGGCCACTTTCGTGACGGAGAGTATTTCAGAAATCACCTATACCCGACCGAATAATTACGAAGAGAAAGTCATCAGCATCCGTACATCTGGCGATTCGCGAAATACGAATCCGATGAACTACGTGAGCGGGTCATTTTACGATCCCAAAGTAGGCGGGCTGGTTTCGCCGCTGGCGCCCAATGCCTTTGCCTACTACAAGTTTCGCCATATCCGCACCTTCGAAGATCAAGGGTTTCAGATCGATGAGATCAAGGTGATCCCGCGTAGTCGCGGTGAAGATGTGGTGTCGGGGTACATCTACATCGTAGAAGATCTCTGGTGTATTCACAGTCTCGATTTCACGTCGCAGGTACAGGGAATCACCATCGATTTCAAGCAAATCTTTACGCCGGTTCGAGAGGCAGTTTGGATGCCGGTTTCTCACCAATTTGATGGAAGCGGAAAGATTCTGGGCGTAGCCTTTGAATTTCAATACCTGGCTACGGTGAGCAAGTACGATGTAGAGCTCAACACTGACCTTGCAACTGAATTTGTCGTACTCGATGAGAAGACGGAGCAGGATGAGATCGAAGCCCGGGATGAGAAGCTCGAATTGGAGCTACCCGAAATGAGCGAGACGGAAGAGAAGTTGGTGAACGGGGATGAAGTGACCCGAAAAGAGCTTCGAAAGCTATTGAGAGATTACGAAAAGCAATCGCGGAAAGAGCGGGAAGAACCCACCGTGATGGAAACGCGGAAGATGAGTATCGACTCGCTGGCCTACAAAAGCGATAGCGCCTACTGGGCTGAGAAAAGACCAATTGCCTTGACCACAAGAGAGCTAAAAGGGTATGCGGTTCAAGACAGCATGGTGGCAGCCCAGGAAGCCAAGGCCAAAGGCGATACGCTGGATATTGGCGAGAAAGGCTTTAAGGTCGAACATCTGCTTCTTGGAAACAGGTATAATCTGGGAAATGATAATTATCTGGAGCTCAAGCCCATTTGGGCGGGAATCAACTTCAACACCGTGGATGGATGGAATGGCGACGTGAAGCTGGAGTATTTCAAGCGATTTGAAGACAATAAGCGTTTAAGGATCTCCCCCACCGCGCGATACGGGTTTTCGCGTGAGAAGTTTATGGCGAAGATTGACGGGGAGTATCGCTATGGATCGGGATTAAAGAAAGGGGTGATCGAAGCTAGCGGTGGATCGTACTACAGCCAGTTTAATCCCAACAACCCGATTGAACCATTCCTAAACACTTATATCTCCTTGCTTGATGAGCGAAACTATATGAAGGTCTACGATAAGAATTACGGTGAAGTAGAATGGCGACATATGGTGCGCCACAACGTAACCTTGGGAGTACGAACATCCTACACCGAGCGGATTGAGACCTTTAATTCGACTAGCCAGGTGTGGACCAAGCACGATCACCGCAGTTACACCGACAACGCTCCAGAGAATATCGAGTTAGCTTCTACGGGATTTGATCGCTCTACAGCCTTTAAAGCGCGGATTGCTTTGGAAATAAGACCCGGAGCCCGATACCGGAAGTCGGAGGATAAGTACTACCGCGCCAATCGCCCACCGCGGTTGACGCTGGCATATGAGAAGGCCATTCCTGGAGTGGCCGATGCATTTATCGACTACGATTTGGCAACGGCTTCGCTAGAGCACCGTTTTGACTTCAACCTATTCGGGCGGTTTGGATTCAAAACCACAGCTGGTAAGTTCTTGAGAAATGATCGGATGGATTTCACAGACTTCACTCACTTCCAAGGTAACCAAACAGCTTTCACCCGAAACGGTCAAATGAAGGGATATGCTATGCTTCCCTACTACGCTTTCTCGACAGGCGATGAATTCTGGAGTACCTATCTCAACTATGAGTTTCGGCAGTTTCTTTTTACCAATATCACCGCCCTTAGGCTAACCGGGGTGAAGGAGAATATCAATGTGAATCACCTGATCACTCCTTCGCTAAACAACTACGTTGAAGTGGGGTATAGTGTCGATAATATCTTCCGGTTTTTGCGGTTTGACCTGACGGCGAGCTTTATTGACGGGAAGTATGAAGATTTTCAATTCCAGATTGGTATCACCTCCGATTTTGTGTCGTTTGATTGATGAAGCCATGGATAAACGGCATATTCAGTCATACGGCAACCACTTCGATCAATTTTATGCCGATCAGGACCAAAAGGTGAAGGACAAAATTGATTGGACCCTGGATCAAATCAGAACGCTGGACCACGTTCCAGCCGATCATCTAAAGCACCTGGTTGGAAGCGATGGGCTCTATGAAATAAGAATCCATGCGGAGGGCAACCAATACCGAATTTTCTGTTTTTTCGCCCACGACAATAAGTTGGTTCTGCTGAACGGCATTCAAAAGAAGAGCCGCAAAACCCACCACCACGATATTGCGCATGCCACCGAATTAAAGCACGCCTTTTTGGAAAATTGGGGAGGTTAAGATTAGAATATGCAGGAGAATTCCGCGGCCTATAATTTGGTGAGACGTGCAATGGAAAGGGTTTCCCCCCAATTATAATATGGCATACAAATGCCAATTTGCCCCCCAACCTAAAAACGGATTAATTATGCGACCCCTTCAGGGTCGTTTCTTCTCGAACCGAATTTATTTCAATAAATATGTGACCCCTTCAGGGTCATTCCATAGTGATCATCCATTTTCATTCGGACCTTCTTATCGACTATACGTCCAATAATTCGGTTCAATAAAATGACCCTTGCAAGGTAAATCCATTCATGCTAAGCAATTAGAACAAGACCTCGCTTATGGCATTGATAGTCATCCTTCTATTTTTGTCTATTTAAACAAGGGCAAACCATAGCCCAACCCCGAAGGGGTTGCATATTTATAGCATATAATTGCATAGAAACCGTTCGACCCTGAAGGGGTCGCATAATTATTCTATCCAATCAAAGAGATATTCGTCTTTGTATTCAATATGAAAATCAGATAAAAGTCCTTTGTATTCATTTTTAAAGGATTTCATTTCATGATGCGCCTTCTGGTTGCTGATATACGTAATAACACTACCCAATGAAGAATGCGAATATGAGAAGGCACCGAATCCCGATTGCCATTGAAATTTTCCCTTGACAAGCTTTTTTTCATTTATAAATTCGTTTGAAGCCTTTTTAATTTCCCTTACCAAATCCGATAGGCAACAGGATGGTTTCATGCCAATGAAAATATGAATGTGATCAGGCATTCCGTTTATCGCCAATGGTTTTTGGCCCTGCTTTTTGATTGTCCCGGCGATGTATTTGAACAGGTCGTCTTCCCACAATGGACTGATTAGACTTGCCCTTCCTTTCACGGCAAAAACAATTTGGATATAGATTTGTGAAAACGTCCCGGGCATATTTCGAAAGATTTGTTCGACTCCTTGTCTCGTGATTGTAATATACCCATTCCAGAATAAATTGCTGTGATGTAATCTCCTTGTGCCTGAAACTTGGCGGGCTGAAATATTATGCGACCCCTTCAGGGTCGTTTTTTCTTGTTTCGAAAACCTATCGATATGTGACCCCTTCAGGGTCATTCCATGCATACCAAACATCCGCATCAAGATCTGTTTGTGGAATCCCTGTCCGTCTGTTCAACAAACCATTGATCGTCATTGAGCAATTGCTGATTGATTGAACAATCGCAAACCATCGCCCACTCTAGAAGGGCGTCGCATAATCTTTCCTCGATCATTCACCCGCCTTGTTATGACATCGGTTTGGGAAATGTCGGAGTCAAACAGCTTTCTCCAGATGGGCAATACCACCTGGCTTTGCTGAGCTAGAGGAAATTCTTGCCCTATAATCCCGAATTCACCTAAATGAAAACCGCTAATTACTCAACACCTGGAAATGACCTTCTTTGGTAATGCGATCGCCGACCACGCTTGACCCGGAGATGACGTAGTAATAGGTCCCATCACTTGCCTCGCTTGGGTCCCAAACTTCAAAACTACCCAGATCATCAACTTGTATTCGATCTTCATGAACCAGCCTTCCCCAGCGATCGTAAATCGTTACATCGAGTTGCTGAAGCCCCATCATCAGCACGATGAGTTTATCATTTCTCCCATCACCATTTGGTGTTAGGATATTGGGAATGAAAAGATCGATTAACTCCGATACCTGAACGACTACTTCAGCCGTATCAGAGCAAGCCAAAGAATTATTCCAGGCTACCTGGTAAATGGTGAAATTACCCGCATCTTCGAATGTGATCGACTGTGTATTCCCCGGATAGGTCATGTCTCCTACGAAATACAAGATATTGGTGTTGTTGGTACTCAAATCTGTGAGGTTGACCACCAAAGGGTTGAACCCTTCAAGGGGGTCGGCCACAAAGTCAGCATTTACGAGCAGGTCGCTATTCACGGTGAAATTCTCCGAAATAAAACACCCATCCTGACTCGTAACCGTGAGGGTGTAGAAGCCTTGCGCCAGATTGCTAAACACCGTGTCGCTTTGCGCTGGCCCACCGATATCAAAGGTGTAATCTCCCCCGCTTCCATCCACGCTTTCGACAATTAACTGCCCGGTCTCTTCTCCGCAAATGGTATTAACCACACTGAATTCAACTCCTGTTACCCCATCGCCCAGACTCACTACTACGGTGTCTGAACCATAGCAGTTTCCTTGGGTGGCATCGACGTAATAAGTTCCCGGCACATCCACCGAAATAGAAGGCGCTTCGCTACCGGTAGACCATTCAAAATCATAGTCGCCACCTGGGTTGAGCTCTGCACTTTCGCCCGGACAAAGGCTGAAATCTGATCCAAGGTCAATATCGAGGTACTGCACATCTATTCGCGTGCTGTCAATTTGTGTAACTCCACAGAGATCGGTGTAGGTCAGTACGAACGTTGTGGTGTCATTGACGATTGCAATAGGATTTGGAATGGTTGGATCATCGAGAAATTCCGCAGGTTCCCAACTGTATGTCCCGATAACCGTCTCGCTAAAAATGAGTTGAACTTCATCGCCCGGACAAGCCGTGTAGACTTCCGGGAGACCGAGGATATAGGGATCCAAACATAGATTCATCTCGGCAAACTGACCACCCGTAGCTCCTGTAAATCCCCAGAAAACCATGGGATCTCCTTCAAAAACGTCATTGACCAGGTCTGTTGTCGCCTCCACTCGAAGTTCACAATCAAACCAACAAGAGAGCAAGTTTGCCGAAGGATCCCAGGAAATTTGCACGATGTGGTCTGCTCCATCTTCGATGTTCGGATCGGTTAGTGAAGCCTGCACAGGGCCACCTAAATTCGTCGGCGCATTGTGATCAACACTTCCATTGCTAATGATGGCAATGTGATCAAAAATCGGATCGGATCGGTTGCCGTTTTGGTAGATGTCAAATTCGATTCCCACGGAAGGATCAAAGCCACCGAAGCCGATATCGCCACCATCTGTTCCTACCACGGTATTGCTCACCTGCTGAAAAACGAAAACCATTCCATCTGCCCCAGATTCGCTATCGTCGAAGTTGGCGGTGAATTGGATATCGAATGGCTCATTGAGATCGATTTGATCGTTGTACCAGATACTCCCAGACTGGTAAGTAAAAGGAGGAGTGATGTTGTAGCAATTACCATCGAGTTCGGAAGCATCACCATTTATGGTGTATCCCTGCGTAAATCCCGCAAGGGCAGCTACCAATGCGAGAAGCGTGAGAGCATAAGATTTCATTCGTGCGTAATGTGGTTAAACAAAGGGGCTTGAAAGTAATCAAGTTAGTTGATTTACGCCTAAAATTCAACACAGTTGTCTCTTCCACCAATCAAAAGAGTGCGCTACATGGGACCGAATCGATAAAGATTAGGCTGCCGGTTCGGAATATACCGCTTTGATTGGATAGAATAATTATGCGACCCCTTCAGGGTCGGTCGGTTTCTATGCAATTCGAGGCTAGGGATATGCAACCCCTTCTGGGTTGGGCTACGGTGTGCTCTTGTTTAAATAGACAAAAATCGAACGTTAACCATCAATGGTTTTTAGAACGCATGGTCATCCATGCCACAAATAGGTCTTGTCGCAAATGGTTGGAACCTGGCATACCGATGCCAATTTGCTGTGCAAAATGATAACCGATGAATTATGCGACCCCTTCAGGGTCGATATAACTTACACGCATGTAGATGTTATAGATATGGAACCCCGTTGGGGGTTGGAAGGCGCTGTGTTCTTTTTTAATCAGACAAAAATCGAATAATGAACATTCATGGTATGTAGAATGCATGGAGTCCTATGCCACAAATAGGGCTTGTCGCAAATGGTTGGGACGTGGCATACCAATGACAATTTGCCGTGCAAAATGATAACTGATGAATTATGCGACCCCTTCGGGGTCGATATAATTTACACACATGTGTAGATGTTACAGATATGCAACCCCTTCAGGGTTGGAAGGCGCTGTGCTATTGTTTGATCAGACAAAAATCGAATGATGAACATTCATGGTATGTAGATTGCATGTAGTCCTATGCCACAAATAGGGCTTACTGCAATTAGTTGGCTTGTGAAGAATGACCATGAAGGTGTCACCGTTGTATGGAACAAAATTCGATTCTGGCAAATAAGAATGTCCGATTGAAAATGGTTGGTATGAATGGAATGACCCTGAAGGGGTCACATATCTATAAACCATCGATACAACAGAAAAACGACCCTGAAGGGGTCGCATAAAAACCTACCGCCGACGACCAGAATAAGTCATGGTCTCCCCTTTTCCGAAACCGTAGCTAATACCGAGTGTTAGGAAGGTACCGCGCTGTGAAAAAGAGTAATTGTTAAACGTTGGCTGGTACACATAGCTCTCTCGGATGCGCGAGGCGAAAATGTCACGGATACCCAGGTTTGCAACGAGTTTCCCTTTGAAGAAATCCTTTCGGAGCCCCGCGTTGGCAAATGCAAAACCAGAAACATCTCCTTGTACGGTCTTGTATTCAGACTGATAGTTTCCAGAAACTTCAACGGTGAAATTTGCCGGAAGCTTCACTTTTGCTGTTAGCTCACTGCTCCACTGGTCTCCCTGAAAGTCGAATACTTGGTCTTCGAAACTTCCCTTCCGGTTGAAATACCCGTAGTTGAAGTCCCAGTTAAGAGTCAGCCATTTTTCCGGGCTGTACTTTCCGTTCACCTCAAACCCGATCTTATCATTGGTACCAATATTCATTGGCATCGTTACTGTCACATTATCTTCAGAAAAAGACACTCGTTCACGCACATCTTGGGTGTATAAATAATAAGCGCTGGCATTCAGCGAAATTTTCTCGAAAATGAAAATCCCTGTCAGCTCGTATGAGTCAGCGTACTCGGGCTGAAGGTCTGGATTACCCTGACGGATATTGTAGTTGTTTCGGATATTGAAAAAAGGGTTCAAATCCCAAAGTCTCGGACGGAAGATACGACGAGAATATCCTGCTTGCAGAGAGAACATCTCATTGATCTTATACGAAGTATGAAGCGTCGGGAAGAAATCGGTGTAGTTCTGATTGTTTTCTTCGTCGGTATTGGCAAGAAGAGTATTCAACTCCGTGTTTTCCACACGCAATCCAAGCTTTATGCCCCATCGCTCGCCTTCATAAGACCCTGTACCATATACCCCTAGTACTTTCTGAACGTATTGAAAATCGTTTGTCAATCCCATGTCTGGAACAAAGATTCCATTCTCTTCATTAAAAACGGCGTAGTCATTACCTACATCATTGATTTCATACAAGGCACCTGTTTCGATTGTCACACGATCAGTAATGGGATTGGTGTAATCTAGCTTGAATGTGTAGTCGCGCTGATAAAAATTGGTTTCGGTCTTTTGATCTGGATCGACGTCGGTACCAAACAGGGCCGTATTTGTAAAGTCTGAGCTTTGTTCTTTACCAAAGAAGCTCCCCAATGTGCTAAACATCAATACGTGATCTTCCTTGTTTTTGAAATCCTTTTTGTACTGCAGGTCGTATTGGTACTTTGGGTTTGCAGCCTTTGTAGTTTCTTCCCTTCGCCAAGCCGAGTCCACGTTTCCGTCTTCTCCAAACAGCTCAAAATCAGTTTCGGAAGGCTGATCTTCGTCTTCAAATGCGAAATTTCCTGAAAGGGTTATCACATCGTTTTTGGTCAGGTAGTAATCAGATCCGAGAGTGATATTGTAAAATGCTTCATTGCGGTAGGCAGTTCCTTCCGATTCGATGACAGTTTGGTTCACCAGGTCTTCATTTCGGCTTTCGTTGTATCTAGGAAGAGAGCGGTAACCAGCTCCGAATTGGGTGAAAAAATTAAACTTCTCAGTCCGGCGGTTTAGCGAAACTCCAATGCTGTGATTGTCGGGGTATCCCGTATTGGCCGATAGCGATCCATTAAATCCTTTTTTCTCTTCCTTTTTCAAGATGATATTGAGAATTCCCGAAGTTCCTTCAGCCTCGTACTTGGCTGATGGATTAGTAATCACCTCAACACTCTCGATCATGTCGGCCGTGATGGTCCCGAGTGCGTTCCCTTCCTGATCGGCGAGAATGGAAGGCTTTCCATTGATGAGAATCTGAACACCAGAGTTTCCCCTAAGGCTTATCTGTCCTTCGATATCTACGTTTACCGATGGCACATTGTCCAGGACATCCAAGGCACCCATACCCGTGTTTGTGATGTCTTTTCCAACATTAAACACTCGCTTGTCGAGCTTGAATTCCATGGTAGACTTTTCAGCAGTAATCTCCACTTCATCTAGTCCCAAAGCATTCGATTCGAGAATGATGGTTCCGAGGCTTACTACATCCCCACTTACTTCAAAGTCATTGACTACTTTCTTTTCATACCCGATAAAACTCACTTCCACGAAGAAGTTTGGTAAGTCTGTTTGAATGGTAAATAACCCCTTATCGTTGGTCGTGGTTCCGGTAACAATCTCTTCCGTTTCACCATTTACGATAGCCACGGTAGCATAAGGCACTGGCTGTCCTGATTCTTTGTCCTGAACTTTTCCAGAAACGGTTACCTGAGCCACTAAATCAGTGGTGAGTAGGATTAAAAATAGAATGCTGAGTATGCGGAAAATATGTTGCATGGTACTCCTGAAAGTTTTACGATGCAAAGATGATAAGGAATGGTGGTTGGTTAAAATCCTTTGGGTCGAACAACATTTTTGAACAGCCAAACGGCAGGTTCACCTTGTTATTCATGTCGTTCACCCGAATCTTCTTTTGACGCAATTGTTGGAATTGTAGGTTTGTACTATGCAGAACAATGCAAATCGGGTAAAGTTGAACATCTGGGAAGCTGTGTTTCATCTTGTCCTTCTCGTACTCGTGTTTATTTTCTATTCATTCGATCGAGACGATCGCACGATTTCTAGTTTTGAGATCGGCATTTTTCTGAGCTACGTCGTGGCTGCGTATACCATCAACTACTTTCTCTTACCTCGGTTTCTCTATAAAAAGAAGTACGTCCATTTTACGGTATACGTCGTTTTAGTCATCGCTGCGGTGATCTATATCGAAGAAGGAGTTCTCGAAAAGATATACTTTCCGGATACGCGCGCATTGCGCTTTCCAGGTGTTTTCTTCAACTTGGTGAGCGCTTTACCTACCATCGTGATTCTTACGGGATTCAAGTTTGCCTGGGATGCTCTGACCAAAGAACGGCAGTTGGAAGAGTTGAAGACAGCTGCGAGGGAAAGCGAGTTGCTCTACCTAAAGTCTCAGATCAATCCGCACTTTCTCTTCAATAACCTGAACAATCTCTACGCTCACGCCCTGGAAAGCTCTCCAAAGACCCCCGAAATCATTCTGGAGCTATCGTCTGTGCTGCGCTATATGCTTTATGAGTGTCAGGAGCGATATGTGCCTCTGCACAAAGAAATAGACCAATTGAAAAGCTTTGTAGAATTGAGCAAACTTCAACTCGAAGATCGCGGTACAGTAAAACTCAACTTCGACGAAGTCCCTGAGCATTTTCAAATCGCGCCTTTGATTCTTCCCGTTTTTGTGGAGAATGCCTTTAAACACAGTTTGAGCAGTGTGAACAAAGACATCGAGATCAAGATCGATTTGAGTCTTGATCATAACGGTAAACTCCACTTCAACTGTCAAAACTCCTTTTCGCTGGAAACCAATACTGGCGACCTTTCGAAGGGAATTGGCTTAGCGAATGTTCGAAAACGACTTGAGCTCCTTTACCCCGAGTCGCATGAGCTCCAGATCAAAGCGAATGGAGATATCTATGAAGTGAATCTCGAAATAGATTTAACCAATTCTGATCTCGTATGAAGTGCATCATCGTTGAAGATCAGTCTCCAGCCCAGCGCGTTCTCAAGAAGTACATCGGCGATTTGGGAAATCTCGAATTGGTGGGGACCTTTTCGAATGCACTTGATGCTATGGAGTTTCTAAAATCTGATAAGGTGGATTTGATGTTTCTGGACATCCACCTTCCCAAAATTTCGGGGATGGACTTCTTAAAAACCATTCAAAATCCACCGCAAGTAATTCTCACAACGGCCTTTAGCGAATACGCCGTGCAGAGCTACGAGCACGATGTGCTCGACTACCTTGTCAAGCCTTTTTCGTTTGAACGGTTTGTTAAAGCTGTGGCTAAGTTTCAATCAGATTCCGGGCCATTGAATTTGCCCAAAGATGGGCTCGATTTCTTTATCAAATCGGGATACGATTATATCAAACTAAATAGCCGTGACATCACTCATATCAACACCGATATGGATTATACCGAGCTGCATACGGCTGAAAAAAAGCATCTAAGCAACGAGACTCTCTCACACTGGGAGAAAAAGCTTGGCGATTATCGATTCACCCGGGTGCACAAATCCTATTTGATCAATCTCGACAGTATCGAAAAAGTAGCGGGCAATCAGGTGTATTTGAAAAATGGCACTTCCGTTCCCATCGGACGTGCATATAAAGATGGATTTCTCTCCGACTTTGTGAAGTAGGTGATGCCGCGGTCTCTGATGTAGTCGCGACGTTATTTTGCACGCGATTTACATCAATTTACATTCTGTTTACCCACGTCAGCTGTGCATCGCCGTAGATTGGAGAAAAAAACGAACAACATGAAAAAAGGAATCTTCTTCTCCATTCTTGGTCTTCTCTCTTTAGGACTCGCATTTGGATTGTCAAACACGGGTGAAAAAGAGAAAAAAGCCAAAACGCCACACACTTCATCGTGTGCATCCAGCGAAACGGCAAAGCCAAAACTTGATTTTATCTACAAAGTCAGTAATCGATTTATAAAAACCATTCCGCTAGAGACAGCTTCGAATGCTCAGACCATTTACGACTTGATGCCCGGAAATTACGAGGCCAGGGCTGACATAAAAGAAGTACGACTTGAAATCTACGAAGATCAGGGGATGGTGCATCGCGAAGCCATCGGTGAAGGAGCAGATCTAAACGCCGTGCAGCTCGATCTACTCAAAACACTCTCTTACCGCTCTGACCTGCACGTATCGGCAGATATAGAGTGGATGTCAACCAACGAGTCGGGCCCTATCGCCGACGAGTTGGTTTTGTTTCTCACTGTAGTTCCAGAAACGGAAGCAGAATACCTGATTGGAATTGATGGGCTCGAGAACTATCTCAGGGAATCCTGCAAGGCACAAATCGCTGATGTGAAAAGAGAGAATCTAACACCTGGAAGAGTCAAATTTAACATAGGCCCCAAAGGGAATGTCACGCATGTTTGGACGGCTAGTTCTTGTGGATACAGCGATATTGATAACCATATGCGGTCACTGATAGAAAATCTCCCTGGATCGTGGAGCCCAGCCAAAGACAAGGACGGTAATCCCGTAGAGCAGGACTTCACTTTCTTCTATGGGATCATGGGGTGTTAGCAAGGAGATTTTGAATCTCAACCAAAAAATATTTCAGGTAGATTTGAATCAAATACAATGTTAATTTGAAACAGACATCACCATTGTTGACCTCAGCTTTTCAGGTCGTATTGGGCATTTCGTTTTTTCTGACCATTACTTCATGTGATGGCCAGAAAGCGGAATCTCCCAAAACACAGAGTCAGTTTGGAACTGAAATCTCCGTTCTTGGTCAATCGGCTTCACGCATATTCGAAGACAGAAAAGGTCGCTACTGGTTTGCCAGCGATGGGGCGGTATGCTACGATGGCCAAAAAATGATCCGCTACACCACTGAAGACGGACTCAAAGTCAATCGCATCCGGGGATTTCGAGAAGGTGCAGATGGGCGCATATACTTTGACTCGGGTGAAGGAATTACGGTATACGACGGGAAGTCTATCAAGCCAATCGACTTGGCGAAGCCCCCTTTTACAAATAGCGCATACAGCTTAGGGTTTTCGGATATCTGGTTTGAAGGAAACTGGAGTAAAAATGGAGCCTACCGCTTTGATGGCGTTAAGCTTTATCACATTGAGTTGCCTGAGCATCCAGCAGAAGCTGAATTCCATGAGTTAAACCCGAGCGCTTCTTTTGTCCCATACGACGTGTACTACACGTATAGGGATTCGAAGCAAAATGTATGGATAGGAACTTCTACGTTCGGGGCTTGTCGGTATGATGGCAAGTCTTTCAAGTGGCTTTCTGAAAGGGAAATGACAGAACTAGACCCTGGCCCTGCCCCCGGTGTGCGCTGTATCGTCGAAGATCAGGATGGATTCTTCTGGTTCAACAGCAATCTCACCCACAAGTATCGAATCATTGAAACTGACGACACCGACGATTCAGACGAATTGAAATACGAAATGCTGCCAGGCATCGATACTTCGACCGAGAAAGAACTTCCCCCCTACGTCATGGCCATGGCACAAACCGCAGATGGCACCTTCTGGTTGGCTCAGTACTCTGGTCGGGTGTGGACGTATCAAGACGGGAAGCTAAAACACAACCAAATTGTCGTAGATGGTATCACAGCAGAAATTTTCTCCATTTACGTTGATCACAGCGATACGGTGTGGATTGGCACCCATAATTTGGGAGCCATGTACTTCGATGGGAAAAAATTCACCCAGTTTAATCCCCAAGCCAATCAGACTCCTTAGATTAGATTTCTAAATCGGGAAAACAATTCTCTTTTGAGGTTGTCAATTTGGTGGCATGAAGTTTCTTATCAAATATGGTCTCTGCATTGCGCTGCTTTCGAGCTGTGCTTTCAGCCAAAAGAAGTCGACAGCTCTTTTAGAAGAAGCTAAAGCGCAAGATCCTAACGATGCGATTATTGTTCCCGGTGTGCCGCACGATGGAAAGTCTTGGTCTTCTACGATGGAAGGCCGTGTACTATGGGCCAAATACCTCTACGATCAAGGCTTGACCAAGAATATCATTTATTCGGGTGGAGCGGTGTACTCTGAGTACTCTGAAGCAAAGATCATGGCAGAGTATGGAAAGGCCATGGGGATTCCCGCTCAGCATATTTTCACGGATACCCTTGCAGAGCATAGTTCTGAGAATGTATACTACTCGTATAGAATTGCAAAAGAAAACGGATTTAAGAAAGTTGCTCTTGCGACTGATCCCTTCCAGGCCAAGCAAGTGTATCCGATGATTAAAAAACTCAAACTACCAATAGGCTTGCTTCCAATCGTTTTTGACACGCTCAAGACCATTGACGGCAAGCCCGAACCCATAATTAACCCTTCCATAGCGAAGGAAGATTCTTTCGTCTCGATAAAGGAAAGAGAATCTCTTTTTGTCCGCATTCAAGGAACGCTTGGTAAGCAAATAATCTTCTACGAAGAAGATATCAAGAATGAAAGGCTTCTTGAGAAATATAGAAAAGACGGTCGAGTGATTTCCAGTTCTGACCAAATGAATTGAAAAACGTGATTTTTCCTGGCTAGGTATTTAGAAGTCAAATACATCCACGCCAATTTTCGATGATTAATATAGATTTAAGATTGGGCATAGTTGCATTGATGTGTTTATCAGCTCACTTTGATCAATCCTACTTATGGATATAGTAAATTCGCCGCAAACTCGGCATTCTTTTGCCCATTCGTGTCCGGTGTTCGGAACGCTGTTGTAGCTCCATCTGAAACTAAGACCATCGCTTATGGCAATGTCACGAGACTCCAAATAGTAATACTGAGCACGTTCAACTCTATTGTCGCCCTGTTCATCTGCTTCTGGCGTATGTCTTAAGTTGAATGAATTGGGATCTGTATCGTTTTCTCCAACGATGATGTAAGCTTCCACGGCAAAAACTGGTCCCATGTTGATGGGCTCGGCTGGTGTGAGACCAGTGCCATAAGGAAAGTTTTCAACTGGTTGTGGTATCATATACCAGCCTGCAGCGGCGCAAACCACCCTATTGAACTTCGCATCGGGGCTAAAGGTCAAAAAGCGCTGTAGCATCTGTGATCCGGCAGAGTGGCCAAATATGTCGTAACGACTAGAAGTGTTTCCTATTCTGGATTTAAAATTCTCAAATAGTGGGTCGATCACAGAAAATGTCCATTCTTCTTCCGGTCTCTGGGTTTCTTTGGATGGATTATCGCCATCGGCAAATATGTTTGCCATATTAAAGGCACTTGCCCCTGGAAAGTATACTTCAGAAAACTCAGGCGCCAGAACAATGAATTGATTTTGATCAGCCTTCTCAACCAGGTAGTTACGCATATTTACAGCATCTCTTCCGGCACCGTGCAACGCAATCATTATGGGCCAATCGGAAGATGCATTTTCGGGAATGTGGTAAAAACAATCAATCGGCTTATCAGAGAAAGGAGCATAAGACTCGAATGTGTATGAACCTGTTCCGACAATAAGCGCATCGTCGAAGTCTGTTTCACTCTTATCGCAGCTCACTACAAATAGACTGATTATCAGATAAGAAAGTATACGGATTGATTTCATCCTTTAAATATACTATAAGATCCACTGTTCATAAAACACTGAATCATAGATTATTCTCGACATGATCAAGAACATTACTCCGTATTACTTTCAAATTAATGAATAAGCGGAGAACAATTTCTTTAATTTTTTAGTTAAATTCATTGAAAACCAACAACCTTCATCATGAAAAAACTTTCTACCCTTATTCTTCTTCTCTCATTTGCCTGTTTAGGACACGGGCAGTTGATCATCAATGAAGTATTGTACGATCCACCCGATGAAATCGCAGGTGATGCCAATGGAGATGGCACAAGAGATCCGCTCGAGGATGAATTCTTGGAGATTTATAATGACACAGGAGGTTCAATTGATTTAACGGGCTTCAAAATATATGATGCTGAAGCTTTGTCAAATGATGAACCGCGTCATGTTTTCCCAATGGGAACTGAAGTTTTGGCGGGAGGCGTTATCGTTGTATTTGGAGGTGGTACTCCGACGGGCGATTTTGGAGGAGCTGTAGTTCAAACGGCTTCTGGTGGGCAACTCAACATGAATAATGCTGACGATTTCGTAACCATTACCAATGCTGATGGAGATGTCTTGGCCGAGTTTAACGTCGAGCCTTTGTCTAATAACCCGAACGAATCTTACACCAGAAATCCTGATATAACGGGAGACTTTGAGCAGCACAACGACAATTTTGAAGTGCTATTTTCTCCGGGTACAATGGTAGATGGTTCCCCTTTTAACACCATGATTCCCGTCGCATCAATAACGGTTGAAGGTGAAGGCGGAGCGACAGAAATTTCAACTGTTGCAGGAACGCTACAAATGATCGCGACCGTAATGCCTGTGGATGCCACTGATCCTTCAGTAATCTGGTCAATTGAACCAGCAACTGGTGTCGCGAGTATCGATGGAACCGGTCTGCTGACCGCCGAAGCAGATGGATCTGTGACCGTTACGGCTACGGCAAATGACGGATCGGGTGAATCAGGTTCTGCCGTTATCGAGATAACAAACCAATCCAGTAGTTTGACCGAGAATGATGAGAAGTACTTTGATCTTTACCCAAACCCCGTTTCGGAGGAGTTGGTGATCAGAACAAATGATCAAGTACTTGAAGTGACAATATTCAATTTGACTGGACAGGTTGTGCGCACGCTTACGAACCAAGATAAGACCATTCTCGTTGGAGATCTCCGAGAAGGAGTTTACATGATATCGATACGGACTACAAGAGGGCTATCAACGAGCCGGTTTGTTAGGACGAATTAATTGTCAGACAGTCTTTAAGTATGAAATTGATCTCAAGATTAGCTGTCATAGCCATTGGCATGATGGTCATTTGGTCATGTGAAACCGATGATGTGGTAGCTCCACCAGGGACTGGGCCAGCTGTAAGCATGAGCCTGAGCCCTTCAATTATCAGTGAGAATAAAGGCCAGGCTACTCTTACTTTCAACCTTTCCGAATCATCATCAGCTCCCGTTACTATTTCAATCGAATTGAGCGGAACTGCAGAATTGGACTCGGACTTTTCGATTGATGGTCAGTCTGTTGAAATTCCTGCCGGTGCCCTTTCAGGTCAAATAGGGATTACAGCGATCGATAACGATGAAGAAGATGGCGATAAAATTATCGTCATTACGGTGTCATCGGTGAGTGGTGGCTACACCGAAAATGAGCAGCAGCAATCCTTAACCATCGAAGATGATGAAGGGAAACAAAAGGCCAATGTCATTTTCAACGAAGTGTTGTACGACCCACCACCAGGAATTGATGGTGATGCCAATGGAGACGGAACGAGAGATCCACAAGAAGATCAGTTTTTGGAATTCTACAATAATTCTTCCCTAGATCTTGACATGTCGGGTTGGGAAGTGTTCGATGCTACTGCCTTATCGAATGACGAGCCGCGTCATGTCTTCCCCGAAGGATCGATCCTCCCCGGAGGAAAGGTTCACGTCCTCTTCGCCGGGGGAACACCCACAGGAGAATTCGGTGGATCAATTGTTACCATTACGACGAGTGGTCAGCTAAATATGAACAACGCTGGAGATTTTATGACTGTAAAAGATGCCAACGGTGAAGTCATTCTGGAATTTGACATCGAACCATTAGATGACAATCCGAACCAATCTTACACGAGAAGTCCTGATATCACGGGTGAGTTTGTGATGCATAGTACGATAGATGGAATTACTGCTTTGTTTTCACCGGGAACCAAGTTAGACGGCTCTCCTTTCTAGATTCTAGATCATGAGCATGGTAGGCCCCATCATAGCGATTGTTTTTATTGTCATAGTCGCGAGATTGCTTCTCAAGAAGTATTACCCGCATGCTGTATTGCTTGTAGCGGGTCTCTTGATGATGCTCGTCGCTTACTTTCTAAATGGGTCTACCCCCATTCTGATCAAAAGCACCGGTAGTTTTGGTACCGATTTGTTTCGAGCTATTACTGAGTCCTTCTCCGAAAGCAATGCAGGCGTTGGTTTGCTCATTATGGCTATTGGTGGGTTTGTCACTTTCATCGGGCATATTGGTGCATCTGAATCACTGGTGCGAATGGCCGTAAAGCCATTGAATCTCTTAAAAAACAAACCCCATTTTGCAGCAGCAGCTGTCATTCCGATTAGTCAATTGCTTTTCGTTGCCATTCCATCGGCAGCAGGTCTCAGCCTTTTGCTCATGGCATCGATATTCCCCATTCTTCTCAGCCTGGGAGTGAGTCGACTCTCCGCGGTATCTGTCATTACTGCATCTACGGCTATGGGAATGGGACCAGCAAGCGCCATTACAGCGAGTGCATCTGAAATGACTGGCTTGGATGCCATCAATTACTTTGTGGGTTACCAACTCCCACTATTTATCCCGCTAAGCATCGTCGTTACAATTTCATACTTCTTCGTCAATCGTTACTACGATCGAAAGAACCCCGAAACTGAGCAGGTACAACAAGAAGTAAAACCAGAAAAAGAGTCGAAAAGCAAAGCTCCCGCTTATTACGCCATCATTCCAATTCTGCCGATTATTCTTCTGTTGTTCTTCAGCGAGATGAACACCTTGGTAAGAACAGGAATCGTCTTGGACACCACCACAGCAATGTTCATCAGCCTTTTCATTTCGCTCGTGTTTGAGTTGATTCGAACAAGGAGCATGAAAACAGTTTTCCAATCCATGAAAATGTACTGGGAAGGAATGGGAAACATCTTTAAAACGGTAGTGACTTTGATTATTGCCGCAGACATTTTTGCTCAGGGCTTGCTTTCGCTCGGATTTATCGAGGGCTTATTGTTTGCAAGCCAAAACATGGGGTTGAATGCCATAGGTATCGGAATCGTGATGACCCTATTGATATTTCTTGCATCTATGCTAATGGGAAGCGGGAATGCCGCATTCTTCGCATTTGGTCCTTTGGTTCCAAATATCGCCACAAAATTTGGTGTAAACAGTGCTTTAATGATCCTTCCTATGAATTTTGCCGCATCTCTGGGGCGAACTGTCTCACCTGTTGCCGGAGTGATCATTGCAACAGCCGACATTGCCGGCGTCACGACTATCCAGATCGTCAAAAGAAACCTAATCCCACTTATCACTGCTCTCATAGTGATGCTCATATACCATTTCTTGCTATGATTTTAATTCGGAACGCCGACATATATTCCCCAGAGCACATCGGAATCAATGATATTCTAATCGGAGGACAGAAAATTCTCGCCATTGATAAAAAGATCGAAAGCAACAAACTGTTCACTGAGTGGGATGCCGAAGGAAAAACTGTTTTGCCCGGTATCATCGACCAACACATTCACATTACCGGTGCAGGCGGAAAGCATGGATTTTCATCGATGTGCCCTGAAGTAAAAATGACTGACCTGATCGAGTGCGGAACAACAACGGTGGTCGGACTTTTGGGAACCGACGGGCTGACACGTGGTGTGAGAACAGTCTATGCCAAGTGCAAAGCCCTGGAGCTCGAAGGGATTTCAGCGTACATGTATACCGGATATTTTGGCCTAGAGCCTATGCATATCACTCAGTCGGTGCAAGAAGAAATGCTCTTTATCGATAAAGTGTTGGGGTGCAAAATTGCCCTATCTGACGTGCGCTCTTCCTATCCTTCCGATATTGAGCTACTCCGGTTGTTGCGACAAGTTCGAGTTGGTGGGCTGATAGCCAAGAAGAAAGGAATTCTTCACATTCACCTCGGTGGACTCAGTTCCGGGATAGACGCATTATTTCGAATAGTAAAGGATCACGAGTTTCCGATTCAAAACATCAGCCCTACTCACATGGGGCGTACAAAGCACTTGTTCGATCAAGGTATTGAGTTTGCCAAGCTAGGTGGAATGGTTGATGTTTCAACTGGTGGATCGAAATACACTGAGCCATACAAGGCCCTTCTCTATGGAATCGAGATGGGCGCACCTATTGACAAATTTACCTTAAGCAGTGACGGAAATGCAGGGCTGGATAAGCTTGATGCGGATGGTAATCTCATAGGGTTTCGCAAAGCGCCGTTCGACCTAAACATCGTGCAGTCGCAACAGCTTGTGAAAGATGGTGGTTTGTCTATAACAGATGCGTTTAAGCCTATCACAATCAATCCCGCAATAAACCTTGGCCTGACTCAAAAAGGAAGGGTGAAAGTGGGCTGTGATGCCGACCTCTGCATATTTGATGATAATCTGGAACTACAGGATGTCTATGCAAACGGAAAGCTGATGATGGAAAGTAAAGTTCTGAAGACCAAAAACAGCTTCGACTAATGAAGAATTTAAAGCTAGAATTGAATTGGTCAATTTGCCTGCTTGCAGTTTCAGTCTTTTTTGGAGTGAACCAAGCACCCGGGCAAGGCGTGCAGCTCGAGAAGTACAACTACGGTGATGGGCTTCGATTTACTGGCCAGAATGATTACAACATTGTACTTCGCGGCTATATTCAACCGATGTTTGAAGCCAAGTGGTTTGAAGATGAAAACATTGAAGGTTCCTTCAACCGCTTTAGACTGCGAAGGATGAGACTGCGCTTTGAAGGAGACGCTGCACAGCAGAAAGTGACTTGGCGGCTGCAGTTTGACCTCAGTGGCTCAGATGAAGCTGGAGATGGCACGCAGGCTGCCGCTCTTATGGATGCCTGGATTGGATATACATTCAGCCGAAAATTAAGAGTTCGAGTTGGACAAAAAAACACCCCAACTGATAATCGAGAGTTACAGATTCGCTCCCATACCCTTCAGCTGGTGGAGCGAAGTAGGGTGACTTCAGCATTTAGTACCATACGCGAGTTTGGCGTCTTCCTTGACGGGACATACCGAGCCGGAAACAACTGGTATATCAGACCTGCTGTGGCCATTACAAACGGAGATGGTTTGAACGCTTTCGCTAAAGACTATGGAGGACTCAAATACGGTGCACGGTTGGACTTTTTGCCGTTTGGCACATTTGCAAACATGGGTCAATACCACGAAGTGGACATGATGCGAGAACAAACTCCAAAGCTCGTCTTCGGGTTTACCTATTCCCTCAATCAGGGCATGAGCAGCAGGCGTGGGCGCGATAGCGGTTCGATACTCTATTACGACGTTGACACTGTCGAAGCGCTCCCGGATTTTGGGAAATTTGGTTTCGACTTCATGTTTAAATACAAAGGATTCTCAGCCGTCGGAGAATTTGTTACGACTCACGCAACTGTGCCAGATGATGAAATCTTCTTTAGGCAAAGAAATGATGGTACGCTGGCCACAACATTTGAAGTAGATGGTGAAACAGATGTAGAAAACTATGTGAAAGGCCGAATGATGCTCGGAACGGGGTACAACTTCATGGCTGGTTATATCTTCAAAAACCGAATATCTATAGATGGAAGGTACACGTATATTCATGCTGACGACCATTCGTTCTTAAACAACGGAACTTTCTACAATAGGCCACACTATTACACTTTCGGGGTTTCGAAATACTTCTCGAAAATGTACGGATTCAAAATCCAATCATCTGTGACTTATGTCGAGGCCGATGAAGGCTCTAATGACAATTTAGGTCAGCCCATGGATGGAAATGAATGGTTTTTCAGAGTAATCACATCCCTAGCCTTTTGATCATGAGGAAATTAGTCACAATACTATTTATCGCTCTGAGCATCGCTGGATATGCCCAGTTCAGCCCGCAGTCCAAAAAGATAACAGAGAAGTTCTTTCCAGAAATGGAAGATTTTGTGTCTACTACACCTGCGTTCCAAAAGGAAAAAGGCTTCACAAACTATGAAGAGCTCATGAGCTTCATTTCGGAGCTTGAAGCCGCGCACTCAGATGTGTTTTCGCACCAAATTATTGGTCAATCACAGAAAGGGAGAGATATCCCGATGATCACAATTTCCAACAAAAAGAATGGAGACGAGAAGCTGAGATTCTGGATTCAAGCTGGGATTCACGGAAATGAGCCGGCAAGTACGGAGGGTATCCTTCACCTTATTGAGCGGATGCTCAACGATAGTGAACATCGGAAAGTACTCGACAATATCGATTTTGGGATTGTCCCGATGGCCAATATCGATGGATTTGTAAAGCAAAACCGCTACGCCGCAAATGGTCTCGATCTGAATCGGGATCAAACCAAATTGAACATCCACGAATCCCCAATCCTAAAAAAGGCCTTCACAGATTTTGAAGCTGACGTTGCCATGGACTTTCACGAGTACAGACCTTATCGAAGAGACTACGGTCGATTGGGAGATTGGGGCTTAACTTCACCATTCGATGTCATGTTCTTGTACTCGGGAAACCTGAATGTTCCGGTTAATCTCAGAGAGTTCACTAAGGAAGAATTTGTTATCCCCGCCAAAGCAAAAATGGAAAGCTATGGTTTAAGAACTCAAGATTACTTTTCATCTGCCAAGTTTTTTGGCGAAATCCAGATCAATCGTGGGTCGGTCAATTCCAGGTCTAGTGCCACATCTTACGCCTTGACCAACTGCGTATCAACTCTTATCGAAGTGCGCGGCGTTGGGTTGAACCGGACTTCATTTAAAAGGAGAACATTCACGACGTACCAAATTGCCTGGTCGTATATCAATTCGGCCATTGAAAATATGGCAAGGGTAAAAGAAGAAATCGCCATTGCAAACGCAGACATGGATAGACCCGTGGTTGTTGACTCAAAGAAAAAGATGACGGGCGAACCCATTCAAATGATCGACTTAGCTACTAATGAGTTGATCAATTACGACTTTGTGGTAAGAGATGGATGGGGATCGGAAGCCACCTTAACGAGGCAACGACCCGACTACTACATTGTTTTGGCTGGCAATGAACCCGTTATTGAGCGCCTGCATACTCTTGGAATCAATACCGAAAAAACGAGTATTGATCAAACAATTGATGTAGAGCAATACCGTGTCATCTCCTACGAAAAAGACCATGAAGAATACGAGGGTGTTTACAGACAGGATGTGAAGACAGAGATCGTAAAAGAGTCGATTTACCTACCGGCCGGATCATACTTCGTTCCCATGGATCAACGTCATGCGAATCTGGCAGTAGAAGTGCTCGAACCAGAAGCAACAAATAGCTTCGTCACTTTTGATGTCATCCCAACTAGCTTGGGCGCTACTCTTCCCGTTTACAGACACTTTAACCCCGACAAACTTTAACCGCCTTGAACCATCAGATTATGAGAAAGTTAGTTTTATTGGCTTTGATATTTTCGACCCTACAGGCTATGGCTCAAATAGAGCCTGCAAAGCACTACACATCTTTTGAATTGGGAAGCGGACTCAACTTCGCCTTCAATGACAGCAGCTACTTATTCAAAATTAGCGGTATGGTTCAGCCATACATGGCATTTGAACAATTGACCGATGAAGATGCAGATTACTTTCTAAATGCTAGAAGAACGTATTTCAACATTGGTGGTACAGCCGTAAACGAGCGCGTCGATTTCTTCCTTCAAATGGACTATTCGCTGACTAACCCACTGCTAGACGCATGGGTAGCCTTTAGACCAACACGTGATCTTAGGCTTACTTTTGGGCAAAAACAGGCGATAGGAAACAACCGCGAAATGATGATTATGGAAGACCAACTCCAATTTCCCGGAAGAAGCCTTGTGAGCACAACATTTAGTAGAAGTGGAAGGGAGTTTGGGTTGATTGTTGACTATCAGTTTGGGACTAATTTTGGAATTGTTCCGATGGTCTCTGTAACATCTGGAGATGGTCGAAACTCTTTTGGTATGGATTCGCGGGATACTGATATCGGTGGTTTCAAATACGCCGCACGTATAGATGTCTATCCATTGGGGTACTTCTCTGAAGGAAACTCAAAACTTGTCGCTGATCTGGGACATGAAGAAACAGTTAAACTCGTGATAGGTGGTGCGGCTAGTTTCAATGATGGCGCCTCACAGTCAGTAGGTGAAGGCCACGGTGATTTCACTCTTTTCAACCAGGCAGGCGACCCACAGCAACCAGACTACCGGCAAGTATATGGTGATATACTGGTCAAGTTTATGGGTTTTTCTTTGCTGGGTGAATACGTAGTAGCAACTGCTACCAACTTAGATGGAACCTTCACGGATGAAACTGCTTCTGACCTTCTAGCTCCCACCGAGATTAGTGAATACCTCGCTCTGGGAACAGGCTATAACCTTCAGTTGGGATACGTTACCAAGTCGGGATATGGGGTAGACTTCAGGTATTCGAGCACTACACCAGAATTTGATGAGAACGCTAGTTCTATCGTTATGGAACAAGATGCCTGGACGGTTGGTCTTGCCAAATACTTCAGGAATAACGATTTGAAAGTTCAAGCCGCTATCGGTTCCATTAGTCAGGGAGATGATGTTGATTTACTTGTTGGAGAACTTATGCTACAAGTTATTTTTTAGATCAGTGAGATTCCGGCCGGTTTACATCAATTAAAAACTTTCCTTATCTTTTTGGAGATCAAATTCTAAAAATATGCTTCTCGCTGCTGGCCCCATGACTCAAATAGGTCTCGTTGTAGGTTTTATTATAGCCTTGATTTTATTTGCCCGGTATCTCAATAGTAAATCGAGCAAAAAGAAGAGTCGAAAAAGAAGATAGGAAGCAGAAAAGCATCTATTTCATTTATCTTAGCCGCTCATGATTCGAGCAAGCGGCATTCGTAAAGCATACGGCAATTTAGAAGTTCTAAAAGGCGTAGACCTTGAAGTAAGGCAAGGTGAGATTGTTTCTATCGTTGGAGACTCTGGAGCCGGAAAAACTACCCTACTACAGATTCTGGGGACGCTCGACAAACCAGACCATGGCACACTTTCGATTCACGGCCAGTCGATTGAAAACCTTTCTCGTCAAGAGTTGTCGCGGTTCCGAAATCAAGAAATTGGTTTCGTTTACCAATTCCACCACCTCCTACCCGAGTTTACGGCTATTGAAAATATTTGTCTACCGGCCATGATCGCCAAAGAAGATCTGAACGAAGCAAAGAAGCGAGGACTGGATCTTCTAGAGCTTTTGAATTTATCGGAAAGGGCAGAACACAAACCGAGTCAGATGTCGGGTGGAGAGCAGCAGCGGGTGGCAGTGGCCAGAGCGCTGATTAATAATCCAGCGGTTGTCTTTGCCGACGAACCTTCTGGAAACCTCGACTCGAAAAATGCCGACCAACTTCACCAACTCTTTTTCGACCTAAGAGACAAACTGGGACAAACATTTGTCATTGTCACACACAATCCGGAGTTAGCAGAAATGGCCGACCGTAAGCTCAAAATGGTCGATGGAATCATTGCCAAATGAGTGAGAGCGAGCTAAAAAAATTGCTCGATCAAGCAGTGGATCGGTACAATCGTCCTGACTTTATCGAATCAGATCCCATTCAAATCCCCCACCGATACGGAAAGAAAGAAGATATTGAAATCGCTGGTTTTCTGGCTTCAACCATTGCCTGGGGGCAACGCAAGACCATCATCAACAATGCGAAACGACTCATGGACTGGATGGATGATTCGCCCCATGATTTCATCATCAACCACTCCCCCAAAGATCTCAAGCGCTTTGAACCGTTCGTGCACCGCACCTTCAACAGCGATGACTGCATCACCTACATGACTATTCTTCAAAAAATCTATCGCCAGCACGGTGGGTTAGAAAAGGTTCTTCTCAAAGCTTTTGATCAGGAGTCAAAAGACTCTGGTTCTGGATGGAACCGCTTTAAATCGTTCTTTTTCTCCTTCCCCCACTTGTCTCGCACGCAAAAACACCTACCCGATCCGCTGAAGGGATCTGCCGCCAAACGCATGAATATGTATTTGCGCTGGATGGTCAGAGACGATAGTCAGGGAATAGATTTCGGTATTTGGAAATCGTGGTCCACAGCTGATCTATACATTCCCCTGGACGTACACACATCCAATGTAGGCAGAAAACTGGGGCTGCTGGAGCGCAAACAAAACGACTGGAAATCGGTAGTCGAGCTCACCAATCGACTAAAGGAATTTGACCCAATCGATCCGATTAAGTACGATTTTGCACTTTTTGGTCTCGGAGCGTTCGAAAAGTTTTAATTTCAAGGGCACCTATGAAAAAAGTCGCAATAGCCATCCTAGCAGTAGTACTGATCTACCTACTTGGCCCAAACCCATCTACCCCCAAGTACCTGACCGAACTTCCAGATGTACCTACTACTGCTGGTGCGCTTGAGACGTATGTGGTAGCCATGGAACAAGGCCACCAAATAAAACCGGGAAATGAAGCCAGAATCGTGTGGAACGATCCGGAGGCGAAGTCAAAAACCGAGTATGCCGTGGTTTACTTGCACGGGTTCTCAGCAAGTGAGCATGAAGGATTCCCCACCCACATCGATTTTGCCAAAAAGTTTGGATGCAATATGTTCCTTGCCCGACTTTCTGACCACGGTCTCGATACTACGGATGCCATGTATGCCTTAACGGCCGATAGGCTGTGGAACTCCGCCAAAGAAGCCTATGCTATAGGAAAAAGTCTTGGCGATAAGGTCATCTTAATGAGCACATCAACTGGTGGAACCCTCGCGCTTAAGCTAGCGGCTACTTATCCAGAAATTGCTGGATGTATCAATTTTTCTCCCAATATCGAAGTTAACGATCCATTGGCCTTTCTGGTGAATAATCCCTGGGGGCTCCAGATATCGAAACTCTACTTTGGCGGTAATTTTCGAGAGTTGGAAGCGAGTGAAGAAGCGAAGAAATATTGGTATGCCAAATATCGTCTTGAATCTGTTGTTGCGCTTCAGGAGTTGGTGGAGACAGCTTGTACAGAAGAGACCTTTCGCCAAATCAATTGCCCGGTATTTACTGGAACTTATTACAAAGACGAGCTACATCAAGACCCTGTGGTGAGAGTGGAAGCGATGCGTTGGATGCACGAGTCTCTAAGCACCCCGGAGGAAAAAAAGCGATTTGTTGAGTTTCCAAACGCTGGAGACCACGTAATAGCATATGGCCCAAAGTCGGGTTCCCAACCCGAAGTTTTCGAAACGGCTTCTATCTTTGCGGAAGAAGTTCTGGGAATGACTCCAGTTCAATAATTACCCTTTTTATGAGATTTATTCTGGTGCTCTTCAGTGGGCTCTTGATTTTTGGGTGTACGCCGAGGCAGCCCGAAATAATTTTTAGTACGAAGGATACGGGCACAGCCTTGATTTTTAAAATAGATCAAGCAGATAGTGTGACCTTGATTTCTTCGGGAAGTTCCAAAGCACTAAATCCTGCGATATCGCCAAATGGAACACACCTGGCATACCTTAGCGAAGAAATGGGCAATTGGGATATTAGGGTGATCAATCTCCTCAACGGAGTTGACAGTAATTACACCAACAGCCCAGAGCTAGATTCTGCACCGGCATGGTCAAGTGACGGCAAGTCGCTAGCTTACATGTCTGGGAAATCTGGAAACAGAGATATTTTCATTCTGAATCTGGAGTCAGGTCAGCGTCAGCAGGTGACCTTCAATGCAGCTATCGATGCTGATCCCTTATTTCATGAGTCCGATCCGAACATTTTATTTTTCAAGTCACTTCGGAACAGGTTTGAGAATATTTACAAACTGAGTATCAGCGACAGCTTGGTTAGTGAATTATCAGACCCCTTATACAGCAATAGTAAGCAGGCGATGATTCCCGGAACGAATAGTATTTCATACATACAGACTGATGCGGTCAATTTCAGTCTAGTGCGCTGCGACATTGAAACGGGTGAGCGCACCCTTTTGATGGATACTGGAGTTGAAATCAAATCGTATAACTGGTCACCCACCGGTTTATTGGCCATTGCATTTCAATCATCGATTGCCGTTTATGAATACGGGTCTGGACTGAATTATCTTTTCGAACTCGAGTTGGCCGAAAATCCGGCATGGTCGAAAGATGGAAAGACCTTGTACTACAACACAACTGGTCTGGACAAAAGTCAGATTGTGGCCTTAGACATGGAAACAGATCAGTATCAGTATCGCACACCGGAAGGATTTAACGCTTTCGACCCGATCCCAATCGAGTAGAAAAACAGAAGGAATATTTAGCATTTCTACTTCAAGTATTCCGTGTATATTTGACACCCGATGGAATTTTTGTATCCCGGATTTCTGTACGCCCTATTTGCTCTGGCAATTCCTATCCTGGTTCACCTTTTCAATTTTCGTCGGTTCAAGAAAATTGAGTTTACCAATGTTCGATTTCTAAAGGAAATTAAACACCAAACTCAGAATCAAAACAAGCTTAAGCACCTATTTGTACTCGCCATGCGGATGCTCGCCTTGGCAGCTCTGGTATTTGCATTCGCCCAACCCTATATCCCACTTGATAATCAAGTGACGAAAGCTGGAAAACGACAGGTTTCCATTTTCGTCGATAATTCCTTCAGCATGCAAGGCGAGAGTGAGTCAGGTGAACTTATTGAAGTTGCAAAAAACAAAGCCATCGACATTGTTCAAGCCCACGACGTAGATGATCGATTCCAGCTTTTGACCCAAGATTTCAAATCGGAGCACCAACACTTTATCACGAGTGAAACCTTCGCCAATTGGGCTACACGCACCGACTATTCTCCGCGCACCAACAAGCTCTCGAAGATTTTGGAGCGACAGAATGACCAATTGTTGGGCAATGGCCAAAGTGATCGATTGTCGGCCTACATCATCAGTGATTTTCAGAAGTCTCAGTTCGACTTTGAAGAGCTGCCGATAGATTCAAATGTGACCTATTCTTTGGTCCATATCGAGCGCTCCTACCCGGCCAATATATTCATCGATACCGTGTGGTTTGACTCACCCGTCAGGACAGTTGGGAATTCTGAAAAGCTAAATATTCGGATAGTCAACACTGGTGCTAATCCGATCTCAGACATTCCGATCAAGTTGGTGATAAACGGGGAGCAAAAAGCCATTGGCTCAATCGGGGCCGGGGCAGAAATGGCTGTCGACACCGCCTTGCATTTCGTCCACAGCACCCCGGGAATTAAGGAAGCACGTGTGCATGTTGACGATCACCCGGTGACCTACGACGATCACTACTACTTCTCTTATGCCGTCTATAATCAGATAGACGTCTTGGTACTGGTGAATGGAGAAAGCTCGGCACCAAAAGGAATCCGCTCGGTATTTAAGAGCGATTCGCTGATTTCCTACCAAGAGTCTCCTTTCAATCAAATCGACTACAGCAAACTGAATCAGCAAGATTTAGTGATCTTGAATGAGCTCGCAGAAATCCCAACGGGACTCGCATCAGAACTAGCTACATTTTGTGCGAATGGTGGAGCCGTTCTCGTAAACCCAAGTGCTGATCCCGATCTCAGCTCCTACAATGGATTTTTAGCTCAGCTCAACGGAGATGCCATGCGCAAAGCAAGGTCCGGAGAATTTCAAGTGAGAGAAATCAATGTTGAGCACCCTATTTTTGAAGGGGTATTTGAGAAAATCCCCAAGAATGTAGCTCTACCAACATCAGGAGCTTATACCCCTCTTTCGCTAAACACCCACTCCAGATCAAACAGTATTTTGGCGTTTGGAAATGGCGATCCATTTTTAACCTCGTATCAAAAAGGTGGTGGAACTGCCTACGTGTTGACCGCTCCGCTGAGCCAACCCGAAAACAGCTTGAGCAGGAACGCGCTTTTTGTTCCAATTTTACTGCGGATTGCTGAGCTGAGCAAAAGTAATACTCCTTTGATTGAAAAGATTGGAAACGGCCTTTTTAGTGTGGATCTACCAAACGAGTTTGCTCAAACTGACGAATCGGTTGTGCATCTCATTAACGAATCCATGAATGTCGACATCATTCCCGGTTTTCAGTTTAGAGAAGGAAAAGTACAGATCAACGCTTCTCAAGGGATCGAAGAAGCCGGAAATTACCAAGTCAGAATAAGTGAAAGCTGGATTGGTTCAATAGGAATGAACTACGATCGAAGTGAATCTGATTTGGCATCCTTCAACGCGGATGAGATCGAAGAAGAGCTTGAAAAAAATGGTCTGGAAAAGGTTCGCATCTTCAACGGTCTTGACAACGATTTCAAAAACGAGATAAATACGGCATCGACTGAAAAGGAGCTTTGGAAAATCTGTCTAATTTTAGCATTGAGTTTTCTGCTCATCGAGTCACTCGTTTTAAGATTCTGGAAATAGCGCTCTCATGAAAATCAAAATCTCCAAAGCCACTATAGTAGACAATCGCCACCCGCTGAATGGTAAAGTCAGAGACATTTTGATTGAAGATGGAAAAATCACGTCTATTTCTGAGAATATTACTGACTCTGCAGATGTTGAGATTTCTGAAAAAGACCTTTGTGTCTCAATCGGCTGGATGGATATGCGCGCCAATTTTCGGGATCCGGGCGATGAGATCAAGGAAGATATTCAGTCGGGGCTCAAGGCTGCTGCAAATGGTGGATTCACAGCTGTTGCAACTTCACCGCAAACCAACCCACCAATAGACTCCAAGGGGCAGGTAAAATACCTTCTTGGAAGCGCAAGCGATAGCCTTGTGAATCTCTATCCTATTGGAACGGTTTCGCAGGGATGTTTAGGAAAGAGTTTGTCGGAGATGTACGACATGCACCTGGCTGGGGCTGTAGGGTTTGGCGATGGAAAACACTCGATTTCAGAATCCGGCTTATTGCAAAGAGCGCTGCTCTACTGCAAAAATTTCAATGCTGCTGTCATGCAGTTTCCCTACGACGAGACTTTGAGCCCTAACGGACAGATGAACGAAGGCGCCCTTTCAACATCTCTGGGTTTAAAGGGAATCCCGACGATTTCGGAAGAAATGGAAGTGCGCAGAGACTTGACAATCGCCGATTATACCGGTGGAAGATTGCACCTTGGCCCACTTTCAACAGCTAAGTCCATTGACCTAGTGGCCAGCGCTAAAGCGGATGGGGTGCACGTGACGGCCGAAGTAGCCGCGTCTCATCTGGCCTTTAACGAGTCTGCACTCGAGAATTTCAATTCGTTTTACAAGGTGATACCCCCTCTCCGCTCCGTGTCGAATCAATCAGCGCTGATAGAAAGACTGGAAGCAGGCGAGATAGATGTTATCAGCTCTGATCACAGTCCTGAAGATGAAGAGCATAAAAAGCTGGAGTTTGACTTCGCGAGCTTTGGGCAAGCCAATGTCGAGACTTTTTTCCCCATGATCTGGAACAATTGTGAAGGAAAGGTTTCTATAGATCGCTTGGTTTCTACTTTTACCTTAGGGCCGAGAGATGTTCTCAACATTGCCCCACCTGAGATTGAAGAAGGACAAGACGCTGAATTGACCCTGTTTACACTTTCAGGAGAGACTCAAGTAAATCGATCGAAGATGCACACCAAAGCTTACAATACGCTCAGTGAAGGTGTCACCATGAAAGGGCGTGTTATTGGTATCGTAGCCAAAGGGCAGTTCCGAGCTTCCTCGCTCTAAGAAAAGGTGGTTTCTAAACCGTCTTGAGCCAAGAAAATACCATCGGGCAATAGCTTCTCCACTTCTTCGTGTTTTCCCATCAGGTGAGAAATGTGGGTGAAATATGCTCTTTTTGGTTTTAACCTCTCGACTATTTCAATCGCTTCATCGAGGGTAAAGTGTGAAATGTGCTTCTCCTTGCGCAGCGCATTTAAGACAAGGACATCCAAGTCTTTTAGTTTTTCCATCTCCTCGGGTGCAATGTAGTTGGCGTCTGTGATATAGGCCATGTTGGATACTCGAAAACCAAGTACCGGAAGCTTGTAATGCATGACTTCAATTGGAACCATTTCTACACCACTTACATCAAAAGGTTTATTTCCATCGATTGTGTGCAGGTCAAGCTGAGGTATTCCCGGGTATTTAAAGTCGCTGAACACGTAGTGAAATTCTCGCTTCAATGCTTCCTGAACTTCTGCTGTAGCGTATATATCAATCGCTCGCTTATTGATAAAGTTGAATGCACGGACATCATCGAGCCCGGCGATATGGTCTTTGTGTGCATGTGTAAAAACCACTCCCTTCAAATCCCGGATTCCAGTTCGAAGCATCTGCTGTCGAAAATCGGGTCCTGTGTCTATAACAATGTGCTTATTTCCTACCGAAATCATGGCAGCTGTGCGCAAGCGATTATCTCTTGGATCACCCGACTTGCAAACCGCACATTGACAACCAATAACGGGGACACCTTGCGAAGTTCCGGTTCCTAAAAATGTCAGTTTTTTATCCATGTATATCTCCTTCGGAAAAGCTTCGAAAAAGGTCTGTAAAATCTATGTTCTTTTCACGAAACACCCTAATATTGTACCGGATTAAAGTTAGAAAGAACTATTGGAACGGGTCATTCTCACAGCCAAACAAAAAGCGCTAAGATTAAACTTAGATCCTAGCATTTACGGAACCTTCTCGGAGATTGGCGCCGGACAAGAAGTTGTGCGTCACTTTTTTAGGGCTGGCGGTGCTTCTGGGACCATCGCGAAAACCATGTCGGCGTACGACAAGGACGTGAGCGATGCGATTTACGGAAAGGAAGAGAAGAACAGATACGTCTGCGAACCACGGTTGCGTAAAATGATCAACCACGAGTACGGTTTGATCGAAGAGCGTCTTAATCGGGATGTTCACCCGTCTAAAAAGTTCTTTTCATATGCCAACACCGTAGCCACTATCGACTTTAAGAAGCGTTACAAAGGCCACGGATGGATGGGAATCAAGTTCCAGACGAGTCCGGAGAAAGCGCCAAATGAAGTAATCTGTCACGTGCATTTGCACGAAAATGATGCTGCGCTTCAGCAAGAGACCATTGGGGTAATTGGGGTGAACATGCTCTACGGATGTTACTTCTACTACCAGAATCCGACTGAATTTCTCAAATCGCTTTACGACAACTTAGATCGCGACCAGATTGAAATCGATATGATATCGATGGAAGGTCCAGATTTTGAACAAGTAGACAACCGCCTTCTCAGTCTTCAACTCGTCAAAAACGGTATGACCGATGCTGTAATTTTCAGCCCCGACGGGAAAAACTTACAGCCAGCTGATGTACTTTACAAGAAGAACATCTTAGCTATTCGCGGAAGTTTCCGGCCTGTTACCAAGGTCAATATCGACATGATCATCAACGGCTACAACGCTTTCGTGAAAGAGAATCGAGTAGAGTCAGATGATTTGAAAGTTTTGTTCGAAATCACCTTAAGCAATCTAAAAGCTGATGGGAGCATTGATGAGCAAGATTTCCTTGATCGAGCAGATGTATTGTGCTCGTTAGGTCAGACGGTAATGATCTCGAACTATTCGGAATATTACAAGTTGATCCAGTACTTCTCAACCTTCACGAAGAAACGAATGGGCTTGATTATGGGTGTAAACCACATGATTGAACTATTCAATGAAAAGTACTATCGCGATCTAAATGGTGGGATTTTGGAAGCCTTCGGGGTATTGTTCACACGTGATTTGAAGGTATACCTCTACCCTTCGCAGGGAGAAAAAGAAAACGAACTCTTGACAAGTTCCAATATTGTGGTTCATCCTAGACTACGTCCGCTATACGATTACCTGATCAATAATGGACGCGTGGTGGATCTCGAAGACTTCGACCCAGAAGTATTGTGGATACAGAGCCGGGAAGCCTTGCAGATGATCAAGAATGGCGTTTCAGGATGGGAAAAGATGGTACCGAACTACGTCGATGTCATGATCAAAAAGGATCGCCTATTTGGGTTTGACCCTGAGCTATTTGAACAAAAGAACAAAGCCGAAAGCACCAAAGAGAGCTAGGCTAAAAAAAAGGATATAAAAAAAGCGATCGGCATCTGGCTGATCGCTTTTTTTGGTTTCAAATTCCCTAAGCTATTTCTTCTTCGAGAATCATGTGGTGAGCTAAGCGCTCCACTGCGTAATCAATTTCTTCCTTTGTAGTATATCGGCTAAAAGAAAACCGGATACTCGGCGAGAGTGAGTCTACTTCCAGCGCTTCGAGTACGTGAGAACCCTTATTACTTCCGCTCGAACAAGCACTTCCGCTTGAGCAAGCAATACCGTCAATATCCAATAAGAATAGAAGCATTCCAGCATTCTGCGTTTTAGGAAGCTTCACATTCAATACTGTATAAAGACTACGAACTGGACATCCATTCACTTCCACGCCGGGAATACTCTGCTCAAGCTTCGTCTTCATGTAGTCTTTCAGGCTTTGAACGTATGAGATGTGTCCTTCTATATCATCGAAGCAAAGTTCTAAGGCCTTAGCCATTCCAACGATACCGTATAAGTTTTCAGTTCCAGCTCGAACGTTGCGCTCTTGAGCACCACCGTGGATTAGGCCATCTACGTGAATACCTTTCCGTACGAAGAGAAAGCCAATACCTTTTGGTCCGTGAAATTTGTGGGCAGCTCCAGTGATAAAGTCAACCGGCATTTGAGCCAGATCCATGGTGTAGTGCCCCATGGTTTGCACTGTATCTGAATGGAAGTATGCGCCGTGTTCTTTGCAGATCAGGCCTATTTCGTTGATGTCGATCATGGTTCCAACCTCGTTGTTGGCGTGCATAAGCGATACCAGAGTTTTTTCATTTGTCGAGCTTAACAGCTCTTTTAAGTGATCGAGATCGACATGGCCCATGTGATCTAATCTCACCTTACTCACTTTCACACCGTATTGTTCTTCGCAAAAGTCGAGCGAGTGAAGAACGGCATGGTGCTCCATTTCAGAAGAAATGATGTGCTTCACCCCTAGCTGAAGTATGGCTCCTGTGATAGCCATATTATCTGCTTCCGTTCCACCAGATGTGAAGTAAATCTCCATCGGTGAACAATTGAGAAGCTTCGCGATCGTCTTTCGAGAAGTCTCGATAGCCGACTTGGTCTTTCGCCCAAAGTGATGCGTGCTACTTGGATTTCCAAAATGACTTTTCAAGTAAGGCATCATGGCATCAACCACTTCCGGGGCTATCGGTGTGGTAGCCGCATTATCTAAGTATACTTCCATGCAGAATGATTTTTCGAGCGCGCTAAATTAAGAAATAAGGCTCTTAATGTCACTTTTGATTGACTCTGCTAATTGGATTGCTGACTCTTCAGAACTACTCTCTGCATAAACTCTGATAATCGGCTCTGTATTCGACTTTCTCAGATGCACCCATTCTTTGTCGAACTCTATTTTCACCCCGTCAATGGTGTTTACAGGCTTATCACTGTATTTCGCTTCCACCTTAGAGAGGACTTCATCGACGTTCAATTCTGGGGTAAGCTCTATTTTATTCTTAGAAATATGGTAGTTCGGATAGGAAGCCCTTAATTCCGATGTAGTCATGCCGCTTTTAGCCAAATGCGTCAGAAAGAGACCGATACCAATCAATGCATCTCTTCCGTAGTGGAAATCAGGAACGATAATCCCGCCATTTCCTTCACCACCAATTACGGCATTAATTTCTTTCATTTTGGCCACAACATTGACTTCTCCAACTGCCGATGCCTGGTATTCACCCCCGTGCTTTTCGCATATGTCTCGAAGCGCTCTCGTACTAGAAAGGTTTGACACTGCTCCCCCTTTGCGCTGGGAAAGCACATAGTCAGCAACTGCAACTAAGGTATATTCCTCTCCAAATACTTTCCCGTTGTCAGACACAAAAGCTAAACGGTCAACGTCGGGGTCAACTGTAATTCCTAAATGACAACCTTTTTCAACAACGGTTGATGTCAAATCGGTCAGGTGCTCTGGAAGAGGCTCTGGGTTGTGTGGAAAGTCTCCAGTCGGCTCACAATACATCAGTTCTTGTTGCTCAACCCCAAGGGCCGTCAGTAATGCCGGCACGAAGATTCCCCCAGTGCTATTCACCGCATCGACAGCTATTTTGAAATTAGCCGCTTTGATAGCCTCCGCATCCACTAGCGGATAATCTAGGACTGCCTGAATGTGCTTATTTAAATACGAATCATCTGTAGTGATTGAACCAAGTTCTTCTACATCAGCGAAATCAAAATTGGCTTTGTCAGCCATTTCTATCACTTCCTGCCCTGCTTCTCCAGAAATAAACTCACCTAGATGGTTGAGCAACTTTAGTGCATTCCACTGTGCAGGGTTATGACTAGCCGTAAGGATAATTCCCCCGTGAGCCTTCTCCATAGGTACAGCGATCTCAACAGTTGGGGTGGTGCTCAGTCCTAAATCGATCACATCGATGCCGAGTCCCACCAAGCTCGATGAAACCAGATTGCTCACCATTTCACCACTCATTCGGGCGTCGCGACCAATAACCACTTTCACACGCTCATTTGGGTGCGCATTCTTGAGCATTTGACCGTAAGCCGATGCAAATTTTACAATATCTATAGGAGTAAGGTTTTCGCCGGTTTGTCCACCTATGGTTCCGCGTATCCCTGAAATTGATTTGATTAAAGTCACGAATTCATATTTTTTGCAAAGGTAGGATTCCATCGAGGAAGACTCGTCCAATATTGGCCATTTTTTCAACTATCTCCCTCTGGATTCCGATTTGAAAAAGCGTACCTTTGTAGCACTAGTTGCGGAAGAGCATTAGATTAAGTAGAAGTTCAAATTCGGGAAAATAAGTTGTTAAAAACAATCTTTGGAACCTAATGACTAAGGGGTTCAACTTTCCTAAATTTGAAAAGGATCGCACTAGACAAGTTAACTATGACAGGACATTCGAACAACTTTTTTCAGGAATCAAACCCTGTTTTGATTGAGAAGTTTGAGGACATGTTGAAGTTGAAAACACAGTTTTTCTTCGATGTGGACGAGATAGAATTACTCGCTGATCACTTTCTGGAACACGGCGATCACACCAGAGCAAATTTGGCTATCCAACACGGTTTAGAACTCCACCCTGGAAGCTCGGGAATCAAATTAAAAGAAGCCTATGTATTGCTTCAGCTCAATGAACCCAAGGCCGCACTCAAAATATTGAATGTGCTCGAAGCTTCGGAGCCGACTAATACGGAACTCTTACTTTTCAAGGCTGTCGTTCATAGAAATTTGAGCGATCACGAAGGAACGAAGGCTTGCCTGATGAAGGCGCTAAAAGCTACACCTGATAATAAAGAAGAGATTTATTTGGACCTAGCCTTTGAGCAGGAACTCGTAGAAGACTACAAGGGGGCTATTTCCAGTTTGAAACAATCATTGGAAATAAACCCAGATCACGACGCAAGTTTGTTTGAGTTGGGATATTGCTACGATATGGCTCAGGATCTTGAGAGTGGGGCTGATTTTTTCATTTCCTACCTCGATCGCTATCCATACAATTTCGTAGCCTGGTATAATCTTGCTCTGTGCTATGAAAAGCTTGGACTTTTTGAGAAGGCCATAGAGACGGTGGGATTCGCCATTGCGATCAAACCTGATTTCACCAATGCATACATTCTGAAAGGAAACATGTACACAGCTTGTGACATGGATGCATTAGCGATAGAAGCTTACAGCGAATCGTTTGCTTACGACGCTGACAATCCGCTGGTGCACACAGCTATCGGTGAATGCTTTGAGCGCATGTCTGATCACGTGTCAGCTGAGTATCACTACAAGCACGCCCTTACGATAGATGAGCACTACGTAGATGCGCTCATGGGGCTCGGGGCTCTCAAGGAGTTTGAAGAGCGAAATACTGAAGCGCTGGCTTATTATAGGGATGCAATTCAGTTTGACAAGACCAATATGGATAACTGGCATATTTATGCCGAGCTATTGGTGAAACTCGAGAATTTCGAAGAAGCTGAAAAGGCCTATATGCACATGACCATTGCTTTTCCAGATGATCCCGAAGCCTGGATCGGACTTGGCAAGGTTAAGGATGAGCTTTATGGTCCAAGTGAAGCCTTGTTGGCGATAGATGAAGGTCTGAAAGTTTTAGTGACTGAAAGAGACCTGGAACTCAATAGAATCATGTATCTCATAAAGGATGGAAGAATGATGGAAGGGACAAATCTCTTGGCCCAATCCCTCTCTTCAGACCCTTCTGGTGGTAAATATTTCGAGTCAATCTTTCCTAATGCCCTGCAAATTGCGAATATTGCAGGCTTGATTGACCTTTTTACCCAAGAGAACCCCAACGAAAATGAATTTTAATCTCCCCTTTATTCCGGAGAGGACGGAACAACCGCGATCTAATGGATTAACCATGGTGATGGATAAGGGTTTGAGCATGAACGGTGCTCGAAACCTTGTTGAAACCGGTGGCCACCTCACGGATCTGATCAAACTCGGGTTTGGAACTTCTTATGTATCGAGAAGTCTCAAAGAAAAAATAGACTTCTATCACCAGAATGATTTGATGGTTTACTTGGGGGGGACCCTTTTCGAAGCCTTCATTGCGCGCGATATGTTCGACGACTACAGAAAGCTTCTCAAGGATTTAAATCTGGAGACTGTAGAGGTTTCAGATGGATCTATCCATATACCCCACGATAAGAAACTCGAGTACATCTCCGAATTAGCTAAGGACTTCCGCGTTCTTTCTGAAGTGGGATCTAAGGAAGAAGGTATTCTTATTGCCCCTGGTAAGTGGGTGAAAATGATGGATACGGAGCTAGCAGCTGGTTCTTGGAAAGTAATAGCCGAAGCTCGCGAGAGTGGGAATGTCGGGATTTACAGACCAAATGGTACAGCTCACGTTGTGCTGGTCAATAAAATTCTAGCAAAAGTTGCTGCTGAAAACATACTCTGGGAAGCCCCACAAAAGGCACAGCAAGTTTGGTTTATCAAACTAATCGGCGCCAACGTGAATCTTGGAAATATCGCTCCCCATGACGTGATCCCTTGTGAAACCCTGAGAATTGGGCTTAGAGGTGACACTTTCTTCGAAAACCTTCCAAAGGAAATCGCAGACGAGATCAAACCATAATTACCTTTTAGTACAATGAAATCTATGACCCCGAAAGAACTCAAGGACAGACTTGATAGTGGTGAAGATATTCAAGTGATTGACATTAGAGAAGATCACGAAGTAGAGTCGGGAAATATTGGCGGATTGCACATCCCTATGGCTGAAGTAATGAGCCGCTTAGACGAGGTGAGAAAAGATTGCACCGTAGTGGTACATTGCAAAAGTGGTAAGCGTGCTACGGCCATGGTTTACGCCCTCGAAACCCAACTTCAAATGGACAATGTGTTCAATTTGGAAGGGGGAATCGAAGCCTGGGCATCAGACATAGACCCCGAAATCGAAGTATATTGATGCGTAGTGTCAAAGACTACATCCTACTCTACCTGAAGGGAATGGGTATGGGTGCAGCTGACGTGGTACCCGGAGTATCTGGTGGTACAATCGCATTTATCTCAGGCATATATGAAGAGTTGATTGAATCGATCAATTCCTTCAACCTCGTGAATGTACGAAAGCTGTTTAGCGAAGGGTTTGGAGCCTTCTGGCAATCCATAAACGGAAACTTTTTGGCCGTCCTTTTCGCCGGAATATTTACGAGCATCCTTTCTCTGGCCAAGCTTATTTCAATATGCCTTGAACACTACGGCATTGCTACGTGGTCTTTCTTTTTTGGGCTAGTGGTTGCGAGTATCCCACTGGTTTGGAAACAGATAAAATTCAAGTCCTACCTCAATTACGTCTTTGCCATCATAGGGGCTTTAATCGCCTTTTGGGTGATAAACCTACCCCCTACGCAAGACCCCGGTTCTCTATGGTACCTGGCCCTATCGGGTATGATCGCCATTTGCGCCATGATTCTTCCAGGAATCTCCGGTAGCTTTCTACTGATCATTTTGGGATCTTACATTACCGTCTTGCAGGCTGTGAACGACAGAAATATTGTCAAAGTCTTTACATTTCTCTGTGGTGCTGTGGTGGGCTTGCTCTCCTTTAGCCGCTTACTCAAGTGGCTATTCGCAAAATACCACGACTGGACAGTCGCTATGCTGACTGGGTTCCTGGTAGGCTCACTCGCTAAAATCTGGCCTTGGAAACACGTATCGGAGTGGTTTATCAAACACGAAGGCGAAGTGAATGAAGAGAAAATTGCCTTGGTTACTGAGAATGTGAGCCCATTTACTTACGCGGAATTGACAGGGCAGCAATCGTTCCTACTCGTAGCTGTCGTTATGGCTCTGGTAGGTTTTGGAGTGATCTGGGGCTTGGAACGAACTGCGAAACGCAAGGCCTAAATGAACACCTATGGACTCATAGGGATCAATCTTGCCCACTCCTTTTCTCGTGGGTACTTTACTGATAAGTTTGAACAGCTAGGTTTAGAAGCTGAATACAGGAATTTTGAAATCACGGATCCTTCCGAAGTCCCACCACTATTTCAGAATGACCCGAAATTGAAAGGAATTAATGTGACCATTCCTTTTAAAGAATCTGTCATTCCATACCTTGATAATCTGAGTGATGATGCAAGGGCTATCGGAGCGGTGAACACCATAAAGCGCGAAGGAGAGAAGCTGATTGGCTATAACACCGATTGGATCGGATTTGGTCAAAGTATCAAGCCATTCCTAGCCCATGGTATGGATAAAGCATTAATTATGGGAACAGGTGGAAGCAGCAAAGCAGTGGCATATGCCTTGACGCGGCTGGGAATCGATGTAGTATTCGCTTCCAGAAACCCCAAAAAGGAAAACGAGCTGGCTTATTCAAACATCAACGAATTTGCGATTGGGGTATTCAAACTCGTCGTAAACACTACTCCGCTTGGATCCCAAGCCCAGATTGACAAAGCACCGCTTATTCCCTATTCAGCTTTCACAGAAAGCCACTTGGCTTTTGATTTGGTCTACAATCCAGAAGAAACGGAATTCCTAAAACGCGCGAAGCAGGCAGGAGCCATCACCGTAAATGGGTTGAGTATGCTCAAGCTTCAGGCTGAAGCAAGCTGGAAAATTTGGAACGGCTAGTAGCCCAGCTCGACTCTAATCATATCCTGGAGCTTGATGCCCAAGAGCCCCGCTGCTCCACCACCGCTTCCTTCTACTCCTCTATTGATAGCGATTTCTAGAAAGCCTTCACTCGTAAAGAGCGCCACCACTTCGCCTTGGGGTACTTCAGAATACGTGCGTGAGATTGCACTGAGAACGGCGTCTGTACGATTAACCACAATCTGAAAATCGCGGTCTCCGACAAACGCATCAAATTGATCTCGGGTGATATTGGTCACGACATTTCCATAGGAATCAATATAGATGGCAATTCCTTTGAGCGCATTGTGCTCTACTACAGGAATAAAAGTAGATCTGGTTTTAAACGCTTCTTCTCGATCGGCAAAAGACTCCAAGTCTTCTCCCGCGAAGATTCGGGCGGCAAGCGGAATAAAAATAGTCTTCGTTGGGAAGCTTAAATCTTCATCACCACGCATGTTGACCCGATAAACACCATCTACTTTCGTTTCGCCGAAAAGCAAAGAAAAGAAACCATTATCAGTTCCGATAAAATAGTGCCCCATGTGTTGGATGACAACATATGGCGTATCGTGGCCCCAGTCGGTTTCAACACCCACCAGGTGAATCGTACCTTCGGGAAACTCCTTCCAAACATTTTTCAACACAAAGGCCGCCTTGGCCATATCGAAAGGGGGAATGTGGTGAGAAATGTCAACCCAGTTCAAGTCTGGAACGGCCTTCAATGCAGCCGCCTTCACCGCCGCGAGATAGTAATCTCGAGTGCCAAGATCAGATGTAAGTGTCAGAATATTCATCTTGGAAATCTCCCGTCGGTGGTGCGATAAATTCGAAGAAATATTGATTAATTTCGGCTTCAAAAGTAAGTAAATTTCACCACCGGAAACGGTGCTTTAAAATTACCTTTACCCGAACAGAATTATCGTATTGAGCGAACGAGTTATCCCAATAGAATCGATTGATCCGAGAGAGCTTCTCGGGGTTAATAATGAGAAGTTTCACTTCATCTCAAAGCACTTTCCCAAGCTTAAGCTAATCGCGCGTGGCAATATGGTGAAAGCCATCGGCGATGAAGAAGAGCTCGATCTTTTCGAAGGAAAAATCCAGCTTTTTCTCGAACACCTTGACAAGTATAACCGACTGACGGAAGGAAACATCGAACGCCTTCTCGTGAGCGACGCCAATGATGTACTAAAAGACAGCAAAGGCGGAGATGTTCTGGTGCACGGAAATAGCGGCTTGCAGGTTAAGGCGCGAACGGCCAATCAACGCAAGATGGTATCGCTTTGCGATAAGAACGATATGGTTTTTGCGATTGGACCAGCGGGTACGGGAAAAACCTACACGGCTGTTGCTTTGGCAGTAAGAGCCTTGAAAAGAAAAGAAGTTCGGAAAATTATCCTGACCAGACCCGCAGTGGAAGCTGGCGAGAATCTCGGGTTTTTGCCGGGCGATTTAAAAGACAAACTCGATCCCTATCTCCAGCCGCTTTATGATGCTTTGCGGGATATGATTCCACCAGAGCGATTGCGCGACTTTTTGGAGAGTGGAACCATTCAGATTGCACCACTAGCCTACATGCGCGGGCGCACGCTCGACAATGCCTTTGTCATTCTCGATGAAGCTCAGAACGCCACACATTCTCAACTCAAGATGTTCTTGACGCGAATGGGGCAATCGGCGCGTTTTGTAATCACTGGTGATATGACGCAGATTGATCTTCCGCGAAAACAGCAAAGTGGTTTAGCAAAAACGCTGAACTACCTTGAAAGAATAAAAGGTATTGGTGTCATACACCTCAACGAGAAGGATGTCATCAGACACCGGCTCGTAAAGCAGATTATTCAAGCATTCGAAAAAGAGAAAGAGAACCATGACGGTAATGAATGAAAAAGGTGAGTTTAATTTCCCTGAAGTAGAGCATGTATACCACGGTAAAGTGCGTGATGTATACACCCTTCCCAACGAAGTCTTGGTCATGGTTGCGAGCGATCGCATCTCTGCTTTTGACGTTATTCTGCCGCGCACCATCCCATTCAAAGGAGCGATTTTGAATCAGATTGCCGCCCGTTTCCTGAAGGCCACAGAAGATATCTGCCCAAACTGGCTAGTCGCTACTCCCGCCCCTCAAGTGGCGATCGGACAACGATGCAAGCCCTTTAAGGTGGAGATGGTTATTCGCGGTTACCTAACCGGGCACGCATGGCGAACCTATAAGTCGGGTGAGCGAATGCTTTGTGGAGTAGCTCTTCCAGAAGGGATGAACGAGCACGATAAGTTTCCAGAGCCCATCATCACCCCAGCTACCAAGGCTGATGAAGGGCACGACGAAGACATTTCACGTGAAGAGATTTTGGCTCAGGGAATCGTACCACAAGAACACTACGAAACCATGGAGCGCTATACCCGCGAACTCTTTCAGCGCGGTACCGAAATGGCAGCACAAAAGGGATTGATTCTGGTGGATACCAAGTATGAATTCGGTCTCCGCGATGGCAAAGTGGTTTTGATGGATGAAATCCATACGCCTGATTCTTCGCGCTATTTCTATGCCGATGGCTATGCCGAGCGCCAGGCAAAAGGCGAAAGCCAGAAGCAGCTCTCAAAGGAGTTCGTTCGGGAGTGGTTGATTGAGAATGGGTTTCAAGGAAAAGATGGCCAGCAAGTGCCATCCATGAGCGATGAGTGGGTTAATGAGATTACCCAGCGATACATCGAGCTCTACGAGAATATTGTAGGCGAACCCTTCGACAAGGCTTCATCTAGCGCCACACCCGAAGAGAGCTACGAAGCCACTCTTCAGGCATTGGCTAAGCTAGATTAATTTCATTTAGTGTGATCGTTGCTTTTCCTTCTCTTTGGTGAGAATCACCTTGAGACGGTCAAAGGCTTGTTGAGCAGCGGAGACAAAACTCTCAGCAGCTTGATCTACAAACACGTCTTTTCCCGGAAGGAAAATGCGCACTTCAACAGATTTATCTCCAGTGGGCGTTTCGCGAAGAGATTTGAGGTAAATATCGGCCTTTACAATTCGGTCGTTGTACTTCGTTAGCTTATCGAAGATCTCCCCTACATGGTTGATCAAATCTTGGCTCGCGTTGAAGTTTACAGGTTCTATTGTCTTGTCCATATGTTGGATTTTGTTTTACTGGTTTCTACTCGTTAAGGTACGGATAAAAGGGGGAATTGGTTTGTAAATTTCACTTGAATATCATTCGATTCTAGCTACTCTTTTGAGCCGTTCCCCAGAGGGTTCCAGTGCTTTGTTCCAAATTGACTTGCGTTCATTCAAATTTCATTGACTGCATCTCCCCTTAATATTCCGTACCTTTATAAGTCACGGTTATTTATTCGCGTCTATGAAAAATGTAATACTCCTTCTCTCCTTGTTTATCGGTGTAAGTGGGACAGCGCAGCTTAGCGATGGGCTCACTGCTCCTGATTTTACTTTAACCGACTATTATGGAACGGAGCATACGCTCTATGACTACCTCGATGAAGGCAAGACAGTCTTTATAGAAATTTTCGCAGCCCACTGCCCAGGATGCTGGAGCTACCACCAGACCAATAAATTAAAGAACCTATACAATGCTTACGGTCCAGAAGGAACCGATGAAATCATGGTTCTGGCGCTTGAGCACGACCAGTGGAATCACCACGAAGCCTTTATCGGAGATGGACCTCCATGGACTACACAAGGAAATTGGTTGGAAGGAACGCCCTACCCCATCTTTGATGTGGAAGATCCCGACCGCGGCGTTTTCGTGGATTACAACGTCAATTTCTACCCCGTCATATACAAAGTATGTCCGAACCGAATTTTGGAACGCATTATGACGAATGAAACAGAAGCGCAGCTATACGAAAAGGTAAATGAATGCCAGGCTTTGCTCCCAGTTGAAGAAGTTTTAGATCTCGGAAATGTCTATTTCAACAATGTTTCAAACAGCTTGGTTGTAGACCGATACAGGAAAATAACATCAATACAGGTGATGAATATCGTTGGGGAAGTCGTACAAAGTATCGACGCCGTTTCATCATCGAATATTGCCCTGAGAGAAATGAACACTGGAGTATATCTATTTCGTTTTGAAACGAACTACGGTGTTGTCGTCAAGCGGTTTTACGTAAATTGATTGAAACCATAAGGCTTGACAGTTCGCTCACCCTTGATTTCTGAACTCATGAATTATACCGAGTCGTCGTATTTTTTCGACTTAGATTCAAAATCCATACAAGACTTAATTGAGCCTTACCGACAGGCAGACCTTTCTGATAAGGATCGAGCGATAGCCCTTTACGAGCGCGTTCGCGATGGGTGGAAGTACAACCCCTATCACATCAGTCTTTCACCGGACAACTATATCGCTAGCAATTTAGTGAACCGCGAGAGTGGAAACTGTGTTGAAAAATCCATCATATTAATCGCTGCCTTGCGTGGCTTAGGTATTCCGGCCAGACTCCATTTAGGTAAAGTAAAGAACCATATCGCCGTCGAGAGATTAACTGAGAAATTCGGATCTAACGAACTGTCTCCTCACGGAATGGTCAATATCTATTTGGACGGGAAATGGCTGAAGTGTTCACCGGCCTTCAACAAAACTCTCTGCGAGAAACTACACGTTGAGCCACTCGAATTTGATGGTCAAAACAACTCCTTTCTGCAAGCTTTTAACAGCGATGGAAACCAGTTTATGGAATACACCGACGACTATGGATTTTTCGACGATGTTCCTTTAGACTTTATGATTGCTAAGCTTGTAGAGCACTATCCGCATATTTTTAATTCGGGAAGTGAACAAGTAGAATACCAGCTTTGAGAACACTATTTAGGTCGTAACTCCATCGAGCTTCACCCTTCACATTCTGCCGCTATGTCTAGTCAAATCTAGAAAATGACAAGTCCGAAAGGACAGAATATAGCGTTTTGTATATTTAAGCCAACCCATTCTTAGCGGTCAAGTCTTACACAATTCTCAGATGAATATTCCTGTGCTGAAGTATGTATCCTTTCTGTTTGTACTGCTACCGGCAATTTGTAGCGGGCAAGTGGTTATAAACGAATACACTTGCTCGAACCTAAACTTGCATTTGGATGATTATGGCAATTATGAAGACTGGATTGAACTATACAATACTGGTGATGTGGCCGTCAATCTGAGCGGATACTATCTTACAGACGACCCAGAGAACCTCGGGAAATATCAAATTCCATCAGGCATAACGATCGAACCAGGTGGTTTCAGTCTTTTCTATCCCGATGGAAGGGGAATAGCCAACCACCCCAATTTCAAGCTTACACAGACGAAGAACAATCCTGAAAGCATTGTACTGAGCGATCCTTCGCTTAACATCATAGATGGCGTAACACTTACCAAAACTCAGCTCTCGCACACCATCGGTAGAAAAACTGACGGTGATGACGAATGGCGCATATTCACTAATGATAGCCCGGGCGAAACAAATAATTCAAACACCACTTTTATCCGTTATGCTGAGCGCCCAGATATGGATGTTGAAGCAGGTCATTACTCGGGATCGGTGACTGTTTCAATAATAAATAATGAGCCCAACTCAACTATCTATTACACCACAGATGGAAAAAGGCCAAGCACCTTGGCGCAAGTATACAACGGACCAATCACCGTTAATGAAACCACCGTCATTAAAGCTTATGCGGTAGCGCAAGATCCCGACATTCTGCCCAGCTTTCAGGTATTTAACACATACCTAATCAATGAAGAGCACAGCCTTCCGGTCATTTCAATTGCTGGTACCGCATTGGATGTCTTGGCCAATGGGAATAACCAAATTGAGCCTAAGGGGACAACAGAGATTTTTTCTCTCGAAGGAAATCGGGTAGCTAGAGCGAGCGGTGAATTCAATAAACACGGTCAAGCTTCATGGGCAAACAATCAGCGGAGCCTTGATATTGTTTGTCGAGACGAAATGGGAATACGCGGAAAACTTCGTGAGCAGCTTTTCGAACTATCGGATCGGGATCGATTTCAAAGGCTTATTCTTCGTGCAGCTGGTGATGACAACTATCCCGATGGAAGTAACTGGCCAGGTGGAGGGGCAAACATCAGAGATGCCTACCTAGACAATATGTGCATTATCGGGGGGATGAACGTAGACACCAGAATCAGTGAAAAGTACATTCTTTATCTGAATGGTCAATACTGGGGAGTCTATGACCTGAGAGAAAAACCCGCCGATAGTGATTTTACCAAAGAGTATTACGGTAGCGGTAAGTACGACATCCAATACCTTCTCACGTGGGGAAGTACATGGGCTCAATACGGCGGAAATCAAGCCTTAGCTGATTGGCAGGAATTTCACGATTGGGTATTGGCAAACGACATGACAGATCCAGCCAATTTTGAGCAGGCAACATCAATTTATGACTGGACGAGTTTAGTCGACTACGTCATTGCCAACTCGGTAAGCGTGTGTGTAGATTGGTTGAATTGGAACTGTGGATGGTGGCGCGGAACAAATCCAGAAACGACAGCTCCGCAGTATCGTTTTATTCTATGGGACAATGATGCTACTTGGGGCTATCATTACAACTATACCGGGATAATCTTTGATGAACCCGATGCTCCCCCGTGTCAAGTCGATGATCTTCCTAACATCCTAGACCCTTGGGGTAATGATGACCCAGATGTAAACGGACATATTGAAATTTTGAATCACCTCCGACAAAACCCGATTGCCGATCAGTACTATATATCTCGTTACGTCGATCTGCGAAACACAGTATTCAGTTGCGACAACATGCTCACCTATTTGGATGAAGTAGTCGGTTTGATAGAACCTGAAATGCCCAGGCACATAGACCGATGGGGAGGCTCTATGGAAGAATGGCTGCAAAATGTGGACGATATGCGCCAGTTTATTATTGAGCGATGCGATGCTTTTTCAGAAGGCATGGTCGATTGCTACGACCTTGAAGGACCCTACGACATAACATTTACAGCAGACCCTACAGAAGCGGCCATCTTGAAGGTAAATTCCTTGTCAATCGATCAGCTACCATACACAGGTGAGTATTTCGGTGGAATCGATGTTTTGGTTGATGTAGATTCTGCTGCCGAAGGATACCAGTTTGAAGAATGGACAGCGAACGATGGCGACTTCGCTAGTCCCGGATCGCAATCGACGAGTATTCAATTTGATGCTGAAAATACGGTGACAGCCCATTTCAATTTCACTCTAGATATTGAAGAAAGACAAAGCGAGGAAGTTCAAATAAAGGCGCAGCCAAATGTCTTTAATGACTTTACGACAATCCATTACAACTTAGATCAAAACAGTGAAGTAAGAGTAAATCTTTTTGCGGAGAGCGGTGTTCAAATTGCCGAACTGGCAAGTATTGCCAATCACGCTCCGGGCTCTTTCACATTAAAGGTCGATTTCGAAAACTTCAATTTGAGCTCTGGTATGTATTTCATCCAAATGGTAGTAGATGGAACGCCTAGCACCATAAAACTAATGTATGCCCAATGATGTGCTGGTATTCAATAAGAATTGATTGATGAAACAATTGATTTACGTATTCATTCTCTTATTTCCGGGATTTGTCTCAGCACAAATTCCAAACGGATCTATGGCTCCAAATTTTGAAGTGACAGATTTAGATGGTGTATCACACACCTTGTACGACTATCTGGCAGAAGAGTACTACGTAGTCGTATATTTCATGGCTACATGGAGTGAATCTTCTTGGGCATACCACAATGGAGCAATCAATGGTGTAAATGGCGAAGGTGCTTTGAAAACTCTACATGAATTAAACGGTGTAGAGAGTGGTGGAAATGTGATTGTCTTGATGATTGAAGGAGATCCTAATACCAATTTACTTTGCTTAACTGCAGATCCTGGATGCAATTTCACAACCCACGGCAACTGGACACAAGACACACCTTTTCCCGTCATCGAAAGCAATGAAGTTGCTGAGAATTATGAAATCGATGACTACCCTTCGGTTCTGACCATATGCCCCAATGGATTCGTAACTGAGACCGGTCTTCTTTCAGCGCAAAGTCACTGGTCATTTATTGAGAACAATAACTGCCCAGAGTTAGAGCCAAATGATGCCGCTTTATTCTACGCGAATGGAAATGAATTCAACTGTGATTTGGGCGAAGTGGTGATAGACATCGTAAACGTCGGAACGGATACCTTAACTTCAGTTCAAATCCTTTCTGAAGGTGGCATTCCTGCAGTTGATGTAGAATGGACTGGAAGTCTGGCAACTTTTGAATCCGAATCCATCAACCTTGGTACTGTAAGCCCAAACCCTGGTCAAGAACTCATTCTGTACATCGATTCAATTGATGGTAATTCATCGAATGATACCATCAGTGTTGGCTATTTGGCTGTCCCGAGCTCTTCGCATATTAGGCTCGAACTCCAATCTGATATGTACCCCGAAGATTTTTCATTTTACATTCTGGATGAGAATGATAATGTCGTGGTGAGTGATGGTAATTGGGGCGACCTGGGTGCCAATGCGCTCATTGAGAGAGACTATTTCTTGCCCGATTTGGGCTGCTACCAAGTCTGGCTAATGGATTCATGGGGAGATGGACTACTCGAAAATGCTTACTGTCATGTGTACGGAATTGATGAAGAAGGAAATGATATGGAGCTAATTCTTGATATCGGTATAATCGAATTCTCAGAAGTACTTGGTGGCGCCAATGTCAACCAAATAATTCTGGACCTTGAAGAAGCTGAATCGGCACTTCTAGGTGTTGAAATCTTCCCTAACCCGGCTTTTGAGAACGTCACTGTCAGTTTCGAACTTTCTAAACCAGGCAGGACTATGCTACAACTAACAAGCCCAAAAGGTGATGTTGTTTTTTCAGAGACTCTGGGAAATCTTGGAACCGGGTCGCATGAGTTTAAAGTGGATTTACCCAACCTCGCAGATGGTTACTATTTGGTGTCAGTAGTCTGTGATGAAGCTATCATAAGTGAAAGGCTAAAGCTAAATTCAAAGTAAGATGATTTACTTTTCATGACTTCATTGAAAAGCATTCACGTCAAATTGATTGATGATCTGGCGAGCGGCAAAGCCATCGAAATTCTAGGAAAGTAGGCATTGATAAAATTCAGTAGATTCTAGGTTTTTAGACAAGAGCAGTCGACTTGCTTTCAGTTTCCTTTTGACGTTTCGCAAACCCTTCACATATTTATGGCAAAGATTTACCCATGTCATTTACCAAAACTATTTGCCTTGCAGCCTTTGTTATAACAAGTATATCGGCTATTTCACAATCCTTCACCAGCTATTTCACTGGCAATACTGAAAATGTCGATGTCCAGCCAGAATTTGGGCTCTGTCTGATGGGAGGTGCTGGCGAAAGCGACGAGGCCATGATTTGGTTCCTGGAAAAAGCCAATGGCGGAGATGTCGTGGTAATTCGCACGTCTGGTAGCGATGGATACAATGATTATATGTACTCCGAACTTGGAGTGACAGTAAACTCAGTTGAAACCATTATTTTTAACTCGGAAGAAGCTTCTACCGATCCTTACGTTTTGGATAAACTCAATAACGCCGAGGCCATTTGGATGGCTGGTGGAAATCAAGCCACATACGTCAACTATTGGAAAGGCACAGGAGTAGAAGACGCGATCAACAATTTGCTCAACAATATAGGTGGACCTGTTGGGGGTATTTCAGCTGGGTGTGCTGTTCTTGGACAAGGTTATTTTGGGGCCCAAGCGGGTACAATTACACAAGAAGAAGCACTTGCGAATCCTTTTGACAGTAGTTTAATACTGGGCTGGGACGATTTTATCGAAGCTCCTTTTATGGAAAACGTGATCACTGAAACCCACTTGAATGACCCAGACCGTATCCGCTACGGTCGGATTTTCACCTTTATGGCGCGACTCGGTGTTGATCAAGATATCTACGCAAAAGGGATGGCTCCTAATGAATATTGCGCTATAGCAATTGGGGAAGACGGGTTAGCTCGAGCATTTGGAGAGTATCCAGAGTATGACTCTGACTTAGTGTATTTTCTTCAACCAAACTGCGAAGACCCTCAAGGACCTGAAGTCATTGAAGAAAACCAGCCATTGACTTGGGACCGTTCTAATGAAGCGGTAAAGGTATATAAAGTACCAGCCACGACGGATGGTGCCAACTACTTTGACCTCAACGATTGGAACAATGGAGAAGGTGGAGAGTGGGAAAATTGGTACGCCGTCAATGGCGAGTTGACACGTGAGCCTGAGCCAATCGCTCCCGATTGTATTTTATCTGTTAGAAACTCCAATTTGCTTGAATTGTCTATCCATCCCAATCCAGCAACTACCGTGATGAACATTTCAGGACTGAGCGGAGAATCTGATTATCAGGTATTCGATCAAGCTGGACGAAAGGTATTGGATGGCAAAACAGAACAATTGGTTGATTTGAGCTTTTTATCGCCTGGTCAGTATATTTTACTTGTGAAGACAAAAGAAGGCATAGGCCGTGTGGGATTTGTGAAAATGCCCTAGTCCCAACAAGTTTTCTCAAAATGAACCGCGGGAGAATACCTCGCGGTTTTTTTATGCTTTACGTGAATTGTCCTAGTAGGTGAAGTTTATTGTTTGACCGACTAAAGCTAAATTTTGACATGTGATGCCCATTTTCGCTAAGCTTCACGATGTTATCACCCTTCCCCTATCCTGTTTTTCAACCCATTACCCCGTTAAAGGGGTATTTCCGACTATTATTTTTAGTATTTTAAACCACCGACCAACCAAAACTCGTAATCATGAAAAACATCTTGCTGTGTCTCATTTTGATGTCTTGTTGTTCCAATAAATCCGGGAACGGACAGGCTGATAGCTTTTTTCCATTAACGTACTTCGATAAAGCGACGGTAGCTCAAATCCTCAAAAACGATAAATGTGCTGGCATTAGAGTTTATCCCGTCATAGACGGAAATGGAGATATCTCAACCATGATTATTGGTATTGATGCTTCTGGTGGGGAGATGCACCAAAACGTTGCCCATTCTGGAACCTATCGGATGTTTAGCGGAGTAACCGGTGTAAAGCCTTCAAATGTTGGTTTAAACAAAAGTCAGGCTTTGATTAAATGTAAAAACTATACATCGGCTCGAACAGGATTTGTATCCGATATCAATAGAAGCTTGATTGAAGGGCTTTTGGCTACAGCCAAAGCTGAGGGAATCATGCTTACTTATGTTGCGCAAGAGAGCGGGAATTTTGAAGCCCAAGCGTACAAAGCTATGAATGGCCATCTCGAAGGCCTTGGAAATGGGAAGCCTGGCCTCCCCTGTCCCACTGCATGCGGAACGAGCTCGAATTATTTATGCTTTCCTTAGGTCATAAGCATCAACCAGCAAACTCAGGTGTTCCTTCAAAAAGTACTCACCACAGAGCAGCTTTAAAGAAAATCTTATTCCTTAACATGCCTTCATGGGCTTTTTTCATTTTTCCCGTTCTCTTTCTTAGCCAGGTAGCTTTCGGCCAAGTCAGAAAAAAGGATATTGATACCTGCCGAGGTTTTGATCTGGAAGTATCAGTATCCAAAGCTGAAAAACTAGTTGAAAGAAACGAACTAGACGCTGCTAGAACGCTTTTACAGCGTTCACTCGATTGCGCAGAACAACTGCAAGACAAACCAATTGAAGCTGATGTGCTTCTTCTTTTAGGCAAAGTTGAGTTTCGCGAATTACGTCCGCGAGACACACCCACGAAGCTATTTCTTGAAAGCCATTCACTTTACTCTCAACTCAACGATTCAATTGGTATTGCGGAATGCAACCTGCAACTCGGGCTAGTCAATTTTGAAATTCAAAATTTTGCGGATGCTATTCCATACTTCAAGTCTATTTTATTGAATCGCCAAGGAAAGGAGTATCTCCACAAAGGTTTGGCAGAATACCTTCTCGGCATCTCATATTCTGAGATGGGTTTTTTTGGACAAGCTGAAAACATGTTTGATCGGGCCTTGACCGAAATTGAAGAAACAGATAGCCTTTTTATTCTTCAGTTGCTAACTTTTGAAGGTAAGATGTATTCTAACAAGGGCGAGCCTGATAAGGCTTTAAACCTTTTTGAGCAAGCCATGAGTACTTATGAAGACTTAATTCAAAAAGAGCAATTCACCCCCATTTATGCCTATAAAGCAAAAGCACTTCTTCAGGTTGGAAAAAACCAAGAAGCAATCGAATGCGCGCGTTATGCTTACAAATATTCTTTGGGAAACGGGGCTACTGCACTATATCTGCGCGAAGCTGAAGAAACACTTCATGAAGCTTTCTATGCAGAGCAGGAAATAGACAGCGCGTACTTTTATCTCAAAGCCCTGAATACTTTAATCGAATCTACAATGGACGATAGGGTATTGCAAAGATTGACGGAGATGAGTGGGCAATACGAATACGAGCAAAAACTTAAAGCCCAAGAATCTGAAAGAAAAATGGAGCTTACGCTCAAAGAAAAAGAGCTGGAGCAAGAGCATTTGCAGCGAAACATCTTCTTGGGCGGCTTTCTCCTTGTACTGGTATTTGCCGGAGTTTTCTACCACCAACGCAAAAAAATAGCGCGTGAGCGGAATCGATCGGAGTCGCTATTACTCAATATTCTGCCAAAGAATATTGCCGTTGAGCTCAAGGAACATGGACGTGCTGAAGCAAAAGAGTATGAAAATGTCAGCATACTTTTCACAGATTTCATAGGTTTTACAATGGAGTCTTCCAGACTGAATGCCAAAGAGTTGGTCGAAGAAATTAACGCTTGTTTTGAGGCCTTTGACCAAATAACAACAGATCGTGGTATTGAGAAAATCAAAACGATTGGTGATGCTTATATGGCTGCAGGAGGACTTGCCGGAACGAATGGTGACTCAGTGAAGAATACTGTTCTCGCTGCCATCGACATGCAAGACTACATGCAAAAGCGAGCCGAAGAAAAACGTGAAAAAAACGAGCCTTTCTTTGAAATGCGCCTTGGAATCCACACTGGGCCTGTGGTGGCAGGAATTGTGGGTGTGAAGAAGTTTCAATACGATGTATGGGGGGATACCGTCAACACAGCAAATCGAATTGAAAACACTGGGCAAAAGGGTAAAGTAAACATTAGTAAATCGACCTATGAACTAGTTAAGGATGATCGCGATTTAAAATTTGAATCTCGTGGGTTGGTTGATGCTAAAGGGAAAGGCGAGATGGAAATGTGGTTTGTGGGGAAAGCTGAAAATCATACCCTTCAAGGATTCAAAACCCTTGAAGGGTAAGGCCCTTTTCAAATGCCTACGTAACCTCCAAGACCAAAAAGTCGTATGGTTTTGAAAACTATGAAACATGCTACCAATCTACGACCAAAGCGGATCATGGGATGCTTCTAAGCTTCTATCCTTCGCTAAGCAAATTGAAGAGGGAATGGCATGGGGCACAATTCTTTCGATGCATACCCCTGAACGAATTCAACTCGAAACAGCGAGCTCAGAACTTGAACAAGCTATTCTATTAGCTTCATTTGGAAGTGATAAAGCAAAGGAAGTTTGTCGGATCGCTGAAAAAAAAACTAGTCGAAAGCATTCAAAGGCTACATGAGTTTGTGCTAGCCTGCTGCGATGGCGACTCCAAAATATTGAAAGACGCAGGTTTTCACTTCACAAACTAGAGAACTTGTCCTTTAAAAAAATGAAAACCCCGACATGCGCCGGGGTTTTCTTGTTCTTTGCTAAGCATGTAAAGGTCACATGCTCAACGATCTAAATGTTTAACCCAAATACTTCTCTCTCCTCTAACTAACCAATAACCAATCAAAACAACCTCTCCTACCTCTCTGATTTGGGACCGCAAAGATACGCAATACTTAGTGTTATTTAGACGATTTTTCGCCGAGGGAATCATAAGGCAAGACGAACACCGTAGGACCTTCGGCATACGATGCTACCTCATAGGAATTATAGAAGAAAAAGACACCTTCTGTCGTAAGTGCCATATTTTCAGGTAGTACGAATTCACCTTCCGGAAACATATACCCACCATCATTTAGGCTAGTGGTGTCTGCCAAGCCGTGAAAATCGCGAAAATACTTCTCCCCAACTGCGAGCAGATTATCTCGATCATATACATCTTCTACTCTTACATCATCTCCTGTGTCGAGACTAAGGGTACGTGCAATGACAAACTGGTTTGGGTGCGCTCCACCTGTGTATGAGTTCGTCGTAATAATCAAAGCCAGGAAATCCTTTCCAAGCTCCGTTGAAACCGAGTTCAATTCGAAATACCAAGACCCTTCACTATCTGGAAATTCCATCAGGAAAAGGTCATGACCTTCTATAAATGACGCGCAGAGTGCTTCGTAATTCATGGTGTCGATCTCCACATTCACTTCACCCATAATCAACTCGTAACACAAACGGTCTATGTAGTCGTTCACTTCCTTACTTACTGTTGGGTTTCCACCCTGAAGACGGGGTACATCAAGTGAAATGTACGTGCACTCTTCCATGCAGCCATCATCGGCAAGATAAAAGGTAACGCGATGAAGCGTATAGGGCTCTTTAGGCTTAGACTGACTATTTTTAGCCTGATCAGATGTACAACTAAATTGTACCATCGTGACTGCCACAATACCGAGTATTAAGAGAATTCTATTAAGCATTGAGTCTGGATGAGATTACTTGTTTGAGTTCATAAACTAGATCGGCGTGTGGTTCATCGCCATGTTCATTGAGAAAATAGTCAAGGTCATCAGAGGCATTCTCCCATATTTCCTGATCTATTTGGGCTTCGATGTTTTCAATTACCGTTAGCGCTTCAAGAGAAACGAGGTAGTCACCTTTAATCGCCTGCTTGATCAATACGGGAATGTAATCGACCGGGAAGAGCCCCGCATTCCAGAAGATGGAAAGAATAAGCCCTCGCTCTTGTTCAAATTCAACGTCTTCAAGAGCAGAAATTAATTCGGGAATGGCTTTCTCGTCTTTCATTTCCTTCAACACCTTCTCGATCTCAGCTTGCAACACTCTATCTTGAGCCCAGGCTTTGTGGGCCCTAAGCATCGGTAAGACAATTCGCGCATTTCCCTTTTTAGGGATTTCCTTTATTGCAGACTCTACTACCTCGTGCTTTGGTGAAAATAGATCACCAATTAATTTTTCGATTTTCTTATCCTCTGCCACTCCCATATTCACGATTTAAATATTGCTGATCCAACCCGGATCATATTTGCCCCTTGTTTTAGGGCAATTTTATAGTCTTGTGTCATTCCCATACTAAGTATTTGAATGTCAAAATTATCTCCTTTTGCATTCTCCTTCAGCCAATCAAGCACTTCTTTTGCCTTCTCAAACTCGCGCGATACTTGGTCTTCATCAGAAGTATTGGTAGCCATTGCCATAAGTCCTTTAACCTTTACAAAGGGCCAATTCTCAAATATGCCCGAGCCCACCAACTCTTTAAGATCTTGCGGCGGGAGCCCAAATTTGGACTCTTCTTGCGCTACCCGCACCTGGAGCAAGCACGGGATTTGACGATCAATCTTTTTTCCTTGCTTATTGATTTCGGCGAGAAGTCGCTCGCTGTCGCATGCCTGAATCAAACTCACGAAGGGCGCTATATACTTGACCTTATTTCGCTGTAAGTGTCCTAAAAACTGCCATTCAATGTCTTTTGGCATGGACTCAAATTTAGCCGTAAGGTCCTGCACTTTGTTTTCACCAAAAAAGCGATGGCCCGCGTCATAGGCTTCCATAATCTCCTCTTGGCTACTGTATTTTGTTACAGCTACCAAGGTGGTACCTTCGGGTAATTCGCCCTTAATTTCTTTGAGATTACTGGGTATTGACATATTTACATTTTCACCAATGCACCATCGCGGTATACTGGGATGACATTGGTCTGATTTGGTGTGAGACAGTATTTGATGTCTTCATTCAAATTTAGATTTCTCAATCTGCGTCTATGTGATGAAGCCTTCAGAAAGCCAAAATAATTGTCCTTTGCCTTCTTGTACAAGAACATTGCAGCTATGGTCGAATCCTCATCGCTGATAAAGTCTCCACTTTCCAAAAGCGCCTCAGTAATTGCACCTGCACAAATGCTATCTTCTAAATTGAATTTTCCCTGCCAGCCTGACGCCAGAAGCAAGGTGTCTTCTTTAATTTCTTTCAGGTATTCGATTACCGCATCAAGGTTGATCAAAGACCCGACAATTACCTTGTGCGTTTTAGCCGCCAGATTTATCGCTTTCGTTCCATTGGTTGTAGAGAGTACGAGCGTTTTTCCTTTGATGGAATCGTTCATATAGCTGTAAGGAGAGTTTCCAAAATCAAACCCTTCTACAATTTTACCTTGGCGCTCTGCACCCACCATATACCCCTTGTTGCGATATTCTTCGGCCTCTTCTATGGTCGAAACTGGGATTAGTTTTTCAGCACCGTGCTCAAAGGCTGCGCATATCGCTGTAGTGGCTCTCAACACATCAATTGCCACCACTACTTTATACTCCTGTTTGTAGAGATCAAAGCTCTCAGGTGAAAAACATACTTCGACTCTTTTCTTTTCTTCCGACATAATCACTTCTTGTAGAATGGCAATTTAACAACTTCTGCCTCGAGTGACTTGTTTCTAACCTGGATGAAAATAGAAGTTCCTGGGTCTTTATGGTCTACAGTAACATAGCCCAATCCAATAGCTTTGTCGAGCGAAGGGCTTTGGGTTCCCGAAGTCACTTCTCCTATTGTATCACCATTGGCATTAGCTATAGCATATCCTTTTCGTGGAATACCGCGATCTTTAAGCTCGAATGCTACGAGTCTCCGCTTCAGTCCTTCTGCTTTCTGAGCTTCCAAAGCCGATTTATCTATGAAATCTTCCTTAGCGAATTTGGTAATCCACCCCAGTCCAGCTTCAAGTGGCGATGTAGTGTCATCGATGTCATTTCCATAAAGGCAGAATCCCATCTCCAAACGAAGCGTATCGCGTGCAGCCAGACCAATTGGCTTGATCCCCTCGTCTGCTCCTGACTTCATAATGGCTTCGAAAACACGCTCAGCTGATGCATTTGGAACATAAATTTCGAATCCGCCAGCACCGGTGTAACCAGTAGCTGAAACGATGACATCGGCTTCTCCAGCAAATGTCCCTTTGTCGAAAGTATAATAAGTCATCTCCTTCAAGTTGATATCTGTTAGCGACTGGAGCGCTTCAGATGCTCTGGGGCCTTGCACAGCAAAAAGCGAATAATCATCGCTGGAGTTTATCATCTCTACACCTTCCGCATTGTGCTGAGAAATCCAGTTCCAGTCCTTTTCAATATTTGAAGCATTTACCACGAGTAGGTACTCATTCTCTGAAAGGCAATAGATCAGCAAATCGTCAATTATCCCCAACTCTCCATTAGGCATACAAGTGTACTGCACCTTACCAGGACTTAGCTTCGAAACGTCATTGGTCGTGACTTTCTGAAGTAGGGCCAAAGCGCCTTCTCCCTTCACAAAAAATTCACCCATATGTGAAACATCAAAGACACCAACGGCTTCGCGTACACAAACATGTTCTTCTTTCACACCTGTGTATTGCACCGGCATTTCGTATCCAGCAAATGGAACCATTTTGGCTCCGAGTTCGACGTGTTTTTCGTGGAGGGCTATTCTTTTCATACTTCCTGTTTTGGGCTTGCAAAAGTAACATTATATCTCGTGACTTAAGCCGCGAAATTACGGGAAGGTAAATATTGTATATTTGGCCAATCTTGCCCGATTATATGGTGTTTCCGAACCAAAACGTACCTCGCTGGATCATCTTTTTGATAGACACTTTTTTGGTTGTCTTTTCTCTGTTTGCATCCTATATGCTCCGGTTTGAATTTACCATTCCAGAAGTAGAAGTCGGCCCACTCATCTTTGCCTTCCCGATTTATATGCTCATCCGGATTTCTTCTTTTTTGATTTGGAAAACCTACGCCGGCATCATCCGGTATTCGGGTACTGAAGATTCGATACGTGTGATAAGAGCCATGTTGACTGGGACACTGATCATGGGCTTCTTGAACCCGATTAAATACTTCTTGTGGGATGGAGCCTATTTCCTTCCTACATCTATAATACTGATTGACGCCATCCTGTCTTGCACCCTACTCATCGTTTTTCGACTAGGTGTAAAAATGGCTTATATCGAGATTAGAAATCCGCGATCAGATCGAAAAAGCGTGGTAATTTACGGTGCAGGTGAAGCTGGCGCTATTGCTAAACGAACGATTGAGAGAGACCTGAGCAGTCAGAGCAAGGTAGTAGCTTATATAGATGATGATCCCGTAAAAAAAGGTAAGCGGCTTGAAGGTGCTAAAGTTTATCACACATCCGAGTACTCAGGGTTGATTGAAAAAATGCCGCATGAAGAGCTTATCGTCTCTATGCAAAACCCCGACCCCGATAAGAGAAGAAAGGTCATAGACATGGCTCTGAAGGGTAAAGTCAATGTGCTGAACGTTCCACCCGTGTCGACATGGATTAACGGCGAGTTGAGCGTCAAGCAGCTGAAACAAGTCAGAATTGAAGATTTGTTAGGTAGAAAGATCATCACCCTAGATGACGGTAATGTGAGCAAGCAGCTCGAAGGCAAAACCGTTTTAGTGACCGGGGCAGCGGGTTCGATTGGGAGTGGATTGATGCGCAGAATTGCCAACTACAATCCGGGGCTATTAATAGCGCTCGATCAGGCTGAATCTCCCCTTTACGAATTGGAAATTGAGTTAAGACGCGAATTCCCAAATCTAAATCTGGACGTTGTTATTGGTGACATCCGTCAAAAAGAGCGGATGAAAAATCTGTTTAAACACTTCCATCCACAAGTCGTTTTTCACGCGGCGGCGTACAAGCATGTCCCCATGATGGAATTAAATCCTACCGAGGCGGTTCTGACAAATGTGCTTGGATCTAAAAACCTGGTTGATCTTAGTCTGGAGTTTGAAGTAGAGACCTTTGTTTTGATTTCAACCGATAAGGCCGTGAACCCTACCAATGTTATGGGAAGCACGAAGCGGGTTGCCGAGATTTATGCTCAGGCTAATGATGCCAAGTCGAGCACCAAGTTTATCACAACACGATTCGGGAATGTATTGGGTTCCAATGGTAGTGTCATCCCTTTGTTTAAAAGACAGATAGAGGAAGGTGGGCCCATTACCGTAACGCACGAAAAAGTAACCCGATACTTCATGACCATCCCCGAAGCATGTCAATTGGTTTTGGAAGCGGGTGCCATGGGAAATGGTGGTGAGATCTACGTTTTTGACATGGGTGAATCGGTCAAGATTCTTGATCTAGCCAAGCAGATGATCAAACTAAGCGGTCTGGAGCTGGGCAAGGACATCCAAATTGAAGTGACTGGTCTTCGCCCGGGAGAGAAGCTTTATGAAGAGCTTCTGAACAGCGCTGAAAACACCGTTAAGACCCACCACCCGCAGATCCTAATTGCTAAGGTTAGAAGTCAGGATTTAGCGAGTGTCACCGCAGATATTGATGAATTGATATCGCTATTCAACGCTCAGGACAACTATGCAGTCGTAAAAAAAATCAAATCCATCGTACCCGAATTCAAGAGTAAAAACTCTGAGTTCAGTAAATTTGATGGTTAAAACAACCAAAACAACACTGAAGACAGCCCCTGTGTTCCGTGTAATTTAATAGCTAACCGAAACCATGGCAAAAAGCGGAAAGTACCCCTTACATATTCGATTTCGAGATCTGGATTCATACGGCCACGTAAACAATGCCGTCTATTTGACTTATCTGGAAGAAGGAAGAATGATGCTCTTCAAAGATTTAGTAGGAGGAAATTGGGATTGGGATCGGCATGGGATTTTACTTGTAAAACACGAGATAAACTACCTACTCCCTTTATTGCTTCACGATGAAGTTCAGATCGAACTCATGTTGGGAAATGTTGGCAATAAGAGCTTTGATATAGACTTCGTGATCACAAAGAAGCGTTACGACGGTGAGTGGGTTAAGTGCACCCACGGTAAAACCATTGCCGTTTGTTTTGATCACAAAAATCAGATCACTACACCTGTACCCGATGAGTGGAGAAAGGTATTTGAAACTGACTAACCGTGCACTGTGGCTTCATTTCCGTACGACTCCATGACTTTGGCTTCGTATTCTAAGAACTCTTTCCAACGCGTATCAACATCTACTCCTTCTCCCAGCCTACGCGCGTGGTTGAGAAACAAGGTATAATGACGTGCTTCGCTCGCCATGAGTCCGCGGTAAAATTTTCGGAGCCCTTCGTCGGCTATTTCCTCAGACAGTACGCGGAATCGCTCACAGCTTCGAGCTTCGATCATCGCTGCCATCAAGAGTGCTTCCACTAACTGAGTGGCGCGACTTCCACCCTTCTTGGTGAATTTGAGCAGGTCGTTTACATATGGGTCTTTTCGCTCAAAACCCAACTTGAGATCTCGCTTCTTAAGCTCTTCGTGCACTAAGGCAAAGTGCTCCATCTCTTCTCGGGCCAGAGCTGTCATGTCCTTTACCAAAGTCTCATGCTCAGGAAAACGGACGATAATGCTGATTGCTGAACTTGCGGCCTTCTGCTCACACCAGGCGTGATCGGTAAGTATCTCGCCGATATTCTTCTCTACTATATTCACCCAGCGCGGGTCGGTCTTCAGCTTCAGTCCTAACATGAAAATGGATTTGCCTGCAAAAATCTCGATTTGATGGAAACTGACCAAACAGGTTCGCCAATTAGATTTGGAAATCAAATTTCGAATGCAGTATTTTAACGTGAACAACCTCAATAAAATCCACCATGGTAATTGCCCTTGGAGGGGTATTCCTCTACTCAGAAAATCCGAAAGTACTTGCGGAGTGGTACGAGTCACTACTCGGCTTGAAATACGAATACACGGAACAGTACAAAGCCTACTACGTGTCGTTTCCTTACAAAGACGCCGATTCAGATGAAAATCGGTACACGGTCTTTTCTATTCTTCACAATAAAAATCGGCCCATGGTGGATGGAAAGTTCTTCACCATAAATCTTCGAGTGAGTAGCATGGATGAAACCATCGCTGCTCTTAAAAAAGAAGGTGTAGAAGTAAGAGGCCCTGAAAAGCACGACGAAGGATCTTTTGCCTGGGTGAATGACCCCGAAGGAAACTACATCGAGCTTTGGGAAGACGTCACTTAATTGACCACGAGCTTTCCTAACGTGCTACCTACTTGGGTTTGCAACACATACAGTCCGTGGGGTAAATCTGCTACGTCAAATCTTTGCACATCATTTCCGGCTACTACGGGTAAGGACTTTACTACTCTCCCCTGCAAATCGATGATGGAAATTTCAGTGATTCCATTCCAGTCAATTCCAGCGATGTTTATTTGATCTGTAGTTGGATTTGGATAGATGTCTGCCAAATATTCACGAGATGACACCTCATCGGCACTACTCACAAAGTCAATGTGAAAGAGAGACGATGGGCTAACTACATCTTCTCCACAAGCCGTTGGCTTAACAATTCTCCAGTGGTATGTCGTCTGCTGGTATGGCATCCAGAAACTAAAGCTTGTTCCTTCACCGAAAAGTCCCTTTTCAAAAACAATGTTTTCAAATTCAAAATCGAGTGCTACCTGCAATAGGCCATATCCCGGAAGCGGATCTTCAATAACGAAGTTTACTAATTGATCAGGCAGAATATCGTTGGTTGGAGAAACCAAAGACGGACCTTCAATTTGATCACCGCCTTCGATGATCAAAACAAAGGGCAAACGCTCTTCTCCCAGATTATAATTAATTACTATTTCTCCCGAATAGTACCCCGCTGGAATTCCAATTAACCCAGACCATGAAACCTGATTTGTCAATGGAGCACCTTCGGCTTGAGTGAATTCAAAATCGCCCGAAATATTGGCTTCTTCATCATCCATCTCAATGGAAAAAGAAATCTCTCCTTCTATTCGTTTGTTTATGATCACATCCATCGAGGCTTCATCCGAGTTGCACACAGCTATTTGCTTTTGAGACAACTCGAAGAACTTTGGTTCCAGGATATGCAAACCGCGGTACATATTTGTCGTGGGTACAATTCCGCTTTCAAAATAAGGGTAGTTACTCCAGGTACCGATAAACAAAGCGGCATCAGTAGCAAACTCGACATCGAAATATCCGAAATACTCCAAATCACCCTCTGCCACATCCAGCAAGTCTAAAATGCGAAGTCCGGAAGTGTAATTGGACATGTAAACCATCTCATCCCTGATGTAAAGGTTGTGGTCAATGGTAGGCGTATCGTGTATGTAGTAGTTGAGAACTTGTGGATTATCAAGGTCTGAAAAGTCCCAAACCAGTGTCCTCGTATTGATCCCATAGTCCAGTTCATCCGTCTCATCGTTGCTAATCACGTACCGCTGATCTTCTGTAAACCAGCCTTGGTGAACGTAGCCCACATTTTGATAAGGCGTAGTTGATATAATCTCTACATCTGTTTTGTCCTCAAGATTGTAGACTACAACTTGCTCTTCGTTAAAGCCTATACCGATTTCCATTCCCTGATAATCTTCATCCGGTCCTGTATAAGTAAGCATTTGAGCATCGTGGCAATAACCTGCCACTTCATCGCTACCGGCGTAGGTCGGATTCAAAGGGTCGCTAACATCAATAATGTGGAGACCGCCACCAAATGTTGAAGAACCAACCGAGTAAACGAACTCATTCTCTTCATCGGCTACAATATTGTGCGCATTTCCAAAACTGGGATAGTAAGCATCGGCATCAAAAACCACTGGCGTATTCTCAGCGCTCAAATACTCCAAGCGCTCCATATCAAAAACCTGCATACCGTGACCTTCAGCTTCAGCCACAATAAAAGCGTACTGCCCTACCATTTTCACATCTCTCCAAAGACTCGGCCCACTGGCCGTGGGTAAGTACCCTAGGTAAAGCGGGTAGTCTGGTGACGTCACGTCGATAAAAGCCGTCTTGTTGTGCAAACCGGCGGCGACGTACTCCCTTCCAGTGGTTGGGCTTGTCCACCCCCATATATCGTTGAAATTTTCTGAGTTGAAATCAGAAAGCGGCAAATACCCTCTTTGGTCAATGTTTTCGCATGGGTACGGACCCGCAAACCCGTCGATACAGGGCTGAGCAAAAACGTTAGAAATAGACAATAGAAAAACTAGGGATAAGGCAGGCTTTATCTTTACAATCATAGTGGTGGTTTCAAAACATTGGGATGCTGATTTATGGCATCCACAATTCGACGTCTAAAAGTAGAGAGTTCTCTCAACCTTGTCCACATCATTTTAGGGTATTTTTGAAAAGCCAAATCAAAACGCAAGAAAAAATGATAAATCAAACGGACTGGATTTCAGTTGATGATCAACTTCCAGAAGATGGGCAGCGAGTGTTGGCCTTTTTGCCAAACAATCGAATATATCTTCCGGGTAAGTCAGGTCAAGTCCGGTATTTACCTGTCATTTTCCTGCGGTTTGCCAAGGATTTCTTTAAGGAGACAAATCCCAAGCGCGAAAAGTTTGGAGCTCATTTCTGGCTAGGTGAAGGGCAGAGTAATCAATACTTCAAAGACGTTAGCCACTGGCTTCCTGTGCCAGAAGGTCCCGGTGGAGAAGTGGAATATTTAGAGTGATTTTCTCCCATAGATTTTCTAATTTCAGTGCAAACGATAATCAATGAGTTTTCGAGCGCTGAAATATTCCATGGTGTTTTCAGTACCCCTATCTTTTGCCCTTGCGGCCTACCTACAGGGATGGTGGCTTTATTTGCCGATTGCCTATGCTTTTCTTCTCGTGCCCATTCTCGATTTAGTATGGACACCCGATTCCAGTAATCTGGATGAAAAAATGGCTGATCTTGCCTTGCATACTCCGGTCTATACCCTACTCCTTCGATTGGTATTGATCGCAGTTTATGGCTCCATCGCTATTTCTATTTGGCTTCTTTCCACTGCTAATCTTGAAATTTACGAAGTGATTGGATTGATTCTATCACTTGGGCTTGTGCTAGGGGGTGTTGGAATAAATGTGGCGCACGAGCTGGGACATCGACCAAATAAATTTGATCAGACACTTTCAAAACTCATGCTGCTCCCGTCAATCTACATGCACTTTTTTGTGGAACACAATCAAGGTCACCACAAAAACGTAGGCACTGAAGGCGATGCGGCAACAGCCAGAAGGAATGAGTGGCTTTACCAGTTTTGGATTCGGTCAGTGATTACCGGTTATATTTCGGCCTGGCAGATCGAAAACAAGAGGTGTAGACGGAAGTTCGGTACTGCGTTAACATTTAAAAATCAGCTCATTCAGTTTACTCTCGCAGAGATTTTCTACTTCGCGGTGATAGCTGCATTTTTTGGACTTCAGATTGTGCTGATCATGGCTCTCTCTGGTATTGTTGGCCTCTTGTTGCTCGAAACTGTCAACTACATCGAGCACTATGGTTTAGAAAGGAAAAAACTCAATGAAAACAGGTATGAAAAAGTAGAACCACATCACTCTTGGAATTCCAACCACCTTATGGGTAGACTCTTGCTTTTTGAGCTTTCGAGACATAGCGACCATCACTACAAACCAACAAAGCCATATCAAATCTTGAATCATCATGATAACAGCCCGCAATTACCTGCAGGGTACCCAGGGATGATGCTTTTGAGTTTGTTTCCTCCGATGTGGTTTGCCGTAATGAACCGCAGAATTCCAAACCAAGATTAATTTTCTAGCTTCGCTCTACACGAAAACCAATTGACGAGCATCGATCAGAAAAACATACGCGGAACCCACGAGCCTCACGAACGGTCCTTGAGGCAGCAACTTTTCATTGTCGTTTTTGGCACACACACCCGAGCGGGAAGAATGTTCGACCTAGCGCTACTTGTGCTGATACTTCTGAGCGTGCTGATCGTAATGCTCGAAAGTGTCCCAAACCTGGTCTGGGATATAGGTCATGAGCTCAGAATACTCGAGTGGATTGTTACCATACTCTTTACAATCGAATATGTGCTGAGACTCTGGATTGTGAAGTCACCGAGAAAATATGCCTTGAGTCTTTTTGGAATCATAGATCTACTCGCTATTCTTCCGACTTATCTGAGCCTGGTTTTAGTTGGATCGCAGGGTCTGGCTATCATTCGAGCTTTGAGATTACTCAGGGTCTTTAGAATACTCAAACTTATGCAGTTTGTTTCTGAAGCTCAAACTTTGGGGCGGGCACTAAAAGCAAGCCGGCATAAGATTACGGTGTTCTTTCTTTTCCTGATCGTTTTAGTTTTTATTCTCGGTAGCGTCATGTATTTGGTGGAAGGAGCCGAGAGTGGATTTCACAGCATTCCACAAAGTATCTATTGGGCTATTGTTACGCTAACCACAGTAGGATATGGCGATGTAACTCCCATAACCGTTGCAGGAAAAATGATCTCCAGTTTGATCATGTTGATCGGTTACTCCATCATAGCCATCCCAACAGGAATAGTGGGTGCGGAAATCTATCGCGAAGTTGACTCACAGAAAAAATCGCAAGGGCGAAAATGTCAAAACTGTGGTTTAGAAGACCATGATAATGATGCAATCTATTGCAAGAAATGCGGAAATAGCCTTTAGGAATAAGAGTATAATGGATGAATCTCAAGCGTGATTTGTTCAACAATTGGCTATGGAGATTTTTTCTTTTACGCCATACTGAAGGGAACCCATTCACATATCTTTGAATATAAGGAAGCAAAATCTTCTACTTCATGCGATACTCTATGCCACGATGGTTATTTAGGCAAGTCCTGCCTATAATCTGTTTGATAGGTTTAATACCATCCGTTTCCAACGCACAAGTTTCAATTTCTTGTCCCGCCGATATTGTTGTTAATACCGACCCTTCTGTATGTGAAGCGGTGGTGACCTACATGACGCCGGTTGGCACCGGATCTGGAACCAATATCAACACAACACTTACTGGTGGTCTAGCCAGCGGATCTATCTTTCCGATTGGGACTACGGTAGTGGAGTATACAGTAACCAACGACGAAGGCGACTCGGATGTCTGTTCTTTCAACGTTTTGGTAGAAGACAATGAAGACCCTGTGTTTGATTGCCCTCCCGACATCATAGTAACAGAAGATCCCGGCACTTGTGAAGCAATTGTCGTCTTCTCGGACCCCACAGCCGATGACAATTGTGGGGTGGACGCGATTACTCAAATAGGTGGGCTACCAAGTGGCTCAACATTCCCTGTAGGTGAGACGAATATTGATTATCAAGCATCAGACCAAGCCGGCAACTTGGCATTTTGTCGATTCAAAGTCATTGTAGAAGATATTAGCGACCCAACGATTACCTGCCCTTCCGATATTATTGTTGACGTTTTTAATTCGTGTGACTCAGTCATTAACTATGTCCCACCTGTGGGTGTTGACGCTTGTGGTCCTTCTTTGACTACCCAAACGGGAGGGCTTGGATCAGGATCGAGTTTTCCTGTCGGAACGACTGTCGAAACTTATACCGTAACTGACCTTGCGGGAAATACCGCATCATGCAGCTTCAATATCACTTTAGTGGATGCTGCTCCACCTGAGATCACTTGTCCTGGTGATGTTAGTGCTGTGGCTGATCCGAACACATGTGATGCCACTGTGACTTTTGCTGATGCCACAGCTACAGATAATTGCTCGGTTGCTGGGGTAGCGCAAACTCAAGGATTACCTTCTGGTTCGAGTTTTGAAGTTGGTGTACATACCATTGAGTATACGGCCTTAGATGACACCGGCAATTCTTCAACCTGCACATTTACAGTAACAGTTACAGAGAATGAAGATCCAATGATCACTTGCCCTGCCGATATTACTGTAGATGCAGATGCCGGTGACTGCGGAGCCATTGTGGGTTATACAGCTCCTGATGGCACTGACAACTGCGATGGAGCCAGTACATCGCTAACGAACGGACTTGGAGCTGGAAGCTTTTTCCCGGTTGGTGTTACAACTGAAGAGTATACCGTGACGGATGCATCTGGAAATACGGCTTCTTGCTCATTTACAGTAACAGTCAACGATTCAGAAGACCCTACCATCTCTTGCCCAACAGATATCGCTGTAGATGTTGATCCGGGGACGTGTGAGGCAATCGTAAACTTCGTAACTCCAACTGGTGATGATAACTGCCCAGGAGTTATGGTAACGCAAACCGATGGTCCTGTTAGCGGAAGCGCCTTCCCTATCGGAAACACAGTGATTGAGTTTACCGCCGAAGATGCCGCTGGAAATACATCCGTCTGCACCTTTAATATTGACGTTACAGACAACGAAGCACCACAAATCACTTGTCCAGCTGATCAGACTTTCGACTTATTAGGCGGTGAATGTGAAGGTGTCGTGACCTACCCAGCCCCAACGATAACCGACAATTGTCCGGGAGCCACGTTTACTGTCGTTTCGGGGCCTACTTCTGGCGATGTGGTAGCAGCAGGAGTCTACACGGTAGAGCTCCAAGCCATCGATGCGGCTGGAAACACGGCTGATTGTTCATTCCAGCTGACAGTGACAGAAAACTCAGAACCAGTATTTGATTGTCCGAGCGACATCACCATAGCTAATGATGCCGGTGCTTGTGAAGCGGTTGTGAACTTCCCAGATCCAACTGCAGCAGATTCGTGTTCGGCTGTTACCGTTACCCAAACAGGCGGACCGGTAAGCGGATCAACATTCCCATTGGGGTCCACAGCTATTGAATATACGGCTGAAGATGCTTTTGGAAACACCTCTACATGTACGTTCAATATCATTGTTGAAGATCAGGAAGACCCAACTATAACTTGTCCAGCAGATATCGCGGTAGATGTTGACCCCGGGACCTGTGAAGCCATTGTGAATTTCGTAGCGCCAACGGGAGATGATAATTGCCCGGGTGTGGTTGTGACGCAAACCGATGGACCAATCAGCGGAAGCGCCTTCCCTATCGGAAACACAGTGATTGAGTTTACCGCCGAAGATGCCGCCGGAAACACAGCCGTCTGCACCTTTAATATTGACGTTACAGACAACGAAGCACCGCAAATCACTTGTCCAGCTGATCAGACTTTTGACTTACTTGGCGGTGAATGTGAAGGTGTGGTGACCTACCCAGACCCCACGATAACCGACAATTGTCCAGGAGTGACATTAAACGTGGTTTCAGGGCCAGCTTCTGGCGATGTGGTAGCAGCAGGAGTCTACACGGTAGAGCTCCAAGCCATCGATGCGGCTGGAAACATGGCCAATTGTTCATTCCAGCTGACAGTGACAGAAAACTCAGAACCAGTAATTGATTGTCCAAGCGACATCACTGTGGCTAATGACGCCGGTGTATGCGAAGCCGTTGTGAACTTCCCAGATCCAACTGCAGCAGATTCGTGTTCGGCTGTTACCGTTACCCAAACAGGCGGACCAGTAAGCGGATCAACATTCCCATTGGGGTCCACAGCTATTGAATATACGGCTGAAGATGCGTTTGGAAACACCTCTACATGTACGTTCAATATCATTGTTGAAGATCAGGAAGACCCAACTATTACTTGCCCAGCAGATATTGCGGTAGATGTTGACCCCGGGACCTGTGAAGCCATTGTGAATTTCGTAGCGCCAACGGGAGATGATAATTGCCCGGGTGTGGTTGTGACGCAAACCGATGGACCAATCAGCGGAAGCGCCTTCCCTATCGGAAACACAGTGATTGAGTTTACCGCCGAAGATGCCGCTGGAAATACAGCCGTCTGCACCTTTAATATTGATGTAACGGACAATGAAGCACCACATATCACTTGTCCAGCTGATCAGACTTTCGACTTATTAGGCGGTGAATGTGAAGGTGTGGTGACCTACCCAGACCCAACAATAACCGACAATTGCCCAGGTGCGACATTCAACGTGGTTTCGGGACCAGCTTCCGGCGATGTGGTAGCAGCGGGAGTTTATACGGTAGAACTTCAAGCAATTGATGCCGCTGGAAACACGGCTGATTGTTCGTTCCAATTGACCGTGACAGAAAACTCGGATCCTGTGTTTGATTGTCCGGATGACATAGAAGTACCGGCGGATCCGGGTTCTTGCGAGGCGATTGTGAATTTTGTTCCTCCAACTGCGGTTGACTCCTGCTCTAGTGTAACCGTCACTCAAATCGGCGGGCCATTAAGCGGAGCGACATTCCCTGCTGGACCTACTACTCTTGAGTTTATTGCAGAAGACGAATTTGGAAATACAAGTACATGCTCTTATGTGGTTACGGTAGTTGATGATACAGACCCAACGATCACTTGTGAAAGTGATATCGAAGTTTCTGTAGATGCTGGCACTTGTGGAGCAGTCGTGAACTACAATGCTCCTGTGGTAGACGATAATTGTGGAATTGCTTCTATTGACCAAACAGAAGGACTGGGGTCGGGAAGTACCTTTCCAGTAGGTACCACTACAGAAACTTATGTGGTTACCGATGTTTCCGGAAACACCGACACTTGCAGTTTTGATATTACTGTGAATGACGATGAGCTTCCGACTATTACCTGTGATAGCGATATCAACATTGTACTGCCAGATGGCGATTGCGAAGGAATTGTGAACTATGCCCTCCCGATTGTAAATGATAATTGTGGAATTGCTTCCACCACACTAATTGATGGAATTGAGTCAGGAGAACTCTTCCCGGTAGGGGCAACAACTGTTACGTACGAAACTGTAGATTTAAGTGGGAATTCAGCACAATGCTCATTTACCGTTACGCTTACTGAAAATGTCGCACCAACTATTAATTGTCCGAGTGACATCACTGTTTCTAACGATCCTGGACAATGTGCGGCCGTTGTGACTTACATCCCTCCAGTTGGCCTGGATAATTGTCCGGGCGCACAAACCAATTTAACATCAGGTTTGGGGTCGGGAGCTACCTTTCCAGTGGGAACAACCACTGAAGAATACACTGTAACAGATGCCAGTGGAAATACCGCTACATGTTCATTTACCGTAACGGTTACAGATGGTGAAGATCCTGTGATCAACTGCCCTGCTGATATCACTGTGCCGAATGACGCTGGGCTTTGTGAAGCAGTTGTAAACTACAGCATACCAACTGTTACTGACAATTGTACAGCAGGAATTGTGCCTGTTCTTATTAGCGGACAAGCATCTGGAACGGCATTTACTGTGGGTACGCATACGATTACCTTCGAAGCAACAGACGTCGCAGGCAATGCAAGTCAATGTTCATTTACCATCACCGTGGAAGATCAGGAAGATCCAATGATCACTTGTCCTGCCGACCTTGTGGTAGATGCCGTTTCGGGTGATTGCAGCACAGTGGTCAACTACGCTGACCCTGTTGCTACTGACAACTGTACCATTGTGACTTTGACATTGATCGACGGTCTTGCCTCAGGAAGCGATTTCCCAGTTGGGGTAAATACTGTCACTTATGAAGCGACAGATGATGCTGGTAACTCGGTTGAATGTTCTTTCACCATCACCGTAATGGAAGATGTGCCGCCAACGATCACTTGTCCTGCTGATATCGTAGTATCAAACGACCTGAACGAGTGTAGCGCCATTGTAAACTACACAGCTCCGGTGGGAGATGATAATTGCGGTGGAGCAGTTACAGAATTGATTGCTGGTTTGGCATCTGGAAGTGAGTTCCCAGTAGGAAGTACAACTGTGACTTACGAAGTGACCGATATTTCTGGGAATACGGCTCAATGCTCATTCACAGTGACCGTGCAAGATGATGAGCTACCCGTTTTCGACTGTCCTGGCACAATTGAAATCTCGGCAGATTCGAATTGCGAAGCCACCTACACTTTTGACATGCCTATGGCTACAGACAACTGCTCTATTGGGCTTGCTGTAATCCAAACAGAAGGGCCTGCGAGTGGAACTACATTAGGACTTGGTTCTACCACGTTTACTTTTGAAACCACTGATGATGCAGGGAATACGGCTCAGTGCTCTTACAACGTGACCGTAGTAGATGACGAATCGCCAGTTTTTACAGTGTGTCCATCTGATGCTACAATACCGGTTAACGACGGAGCTTGTACAACGGTAGTTACTTTCGACACACCAGTAGCAACTGATAACTGCTTTGTAACGTTGACTCAAACCAGCGGCCCCAGCTAATAGCAGCGACTTAGCTCCTGGTCAATACGACTACAACTTTATTGCAGAAGACGGAGCAGGGAACCAGACCACTTGCTCATTCACCATCAATGTTGTGGATGATCAGGATCCTGAGATAGATTGTATCGACTCATTTGAGACATGTGATGTGATGCCAGTATTTGATACACCAACGGCAGCAGACAATTGTGGAATTGCACAGGTGGTGCAAATAGAAGGACCAGCCAGCGGAACAATGTTCCCGCTTGGTGAAAATGTGATCACCTTCGAAGCTACTGATGTAAATGGTAATGTTTCGACTTGCTCGTTTACCATCGATGTTCTTTACAATGCGCCTAGACCAGAAGCTGGGGCCGACCAAAACACGTGTGAAGAAACAACTACTACCCTATTCGGAAATGACCCGGAAGACGCTGTAGGAACTTGGTTCTTACTCGAAGGACAAGGAGATATACAGGATGAAAACAATGCAACGACTGAGGTCACTAATCTAGGAGAAGGCGAAAACGTGTTTATGTGGCAGCTCGACCCTGAGAATGGTTGTGAAATCAAAACCGACACGGTGGTGGTATACGTTGAGCCTGGGGTATTTGTGGAAGCTGGATCAGATCTGCTTCTTGAGAATACAGGATCTGGCATGCTAAACTCAATCACCGAACCACCAGGTGGGGATATTGTTTGGTCACCACAGGAAGGATTGAGCTGTGTGGACTGTAACAATCCAATTGCCAGTCCCGAAGAGACCACCCAATACTTTATCACTTATACAACGGCATTGGGTTGCGAGAAAACAGACTCTGTAATGGTTCGTGTATTCTTCGAATTCCCGAATACCATTACGCCCGATGGCGATGGCACCAACGACGTTTGGAACATCCCTGGAATACAAGACTACCCCGAAGCTTATGTGACAATCTACAATAGGTGGGGTAATCTGGTTTTTGAATCGGTCGGCTATAATGAGCCGTGGAATGGAAACAAAAATGGTGAAGAGCTTCCAACCGGTTCTTACTTCTTCATCATCGACTACAAAGTAGAAGGGAAAGAAGTACTAAATGGAACTGTCAACATTATTCGATAAGGGCATGACTAGAATAAACAAAAGTATAATCTCCGTCATTGCAATTTGCTTCGCGCTCTCGAGCTACGGACAGCAATTGCCACAGTTTAGCCAGTACATGCAAAATATGTATGTGATAAACCCGGCCGCTTCCAGCCTATATAAAGATGTGGATCTGAATTTAGGTTTCAGGCAGCAATGGGCGGGATTTGACGGAGCGCCGCAAACCTATTACGCCAGTGGAACGGTAAACTTGGGCAAGAAACCCAAAGCCAGCTACAGTACCTACTCTATCCCGATTAGTCACAGAGAACTACTCAAAACAGAGTCAGCTGAGCGCTTCGGAAAGCACGTCGTTGGTGGAATGGTCGCTCAAGACGAATACGGTGTATTTCAGCGTACTTCCCTCATGGCAAGCTACTCTTACCACCACCCCATAGGCGACAAGTACTATTTGGCAGTTGGGACGAGCCTTGGGTGGTACGGGATGAATTTTGGGTCGAACGACATTGTTTTGGAGAATCCAACTGATGCCACGTACAACGACTTTATAACGAATGGAAACCGGAGTAACTTATTTGATATAAATGCCGGTGTATTCTTTTATGGTGATCGGATTTTTGGAGGATACTCGATCTACCAATTAGCCCAAAACGAAATTGAACTCGGTGATGAAACCACTGCCGATAACCTGAGTGATGCGAAACTCGCCATTCACCACTTTGCAACTGTGGGATACCGTTTTACGATTAATGAGAACTTCGATCTCACCCCTAGCATCATGTTCAAGGCATTGAAACCAGCGCCCTGGTCTTATGACTTGAATCTAAAGGCTGATTTGTATGAAAAGTTTTGGGTCGGAGCTTCTTGGAGAAATGAAGATGCTGTATCCATATTAGCAGGAATTCATGCTACAGATTGGCTTGGTCTCGGATACGCCTACGATTATGTAACATCAGATATCAACGATATGAGTAGCGGTAGTCATGAAATTGTCCTCAGCTTCCAGTTCAACCGCAAACAGAAAGCAGAATGAAGAAATTAATACAAATAACCCTCCTGCTTGGATGTACGATCCCAGTTGTGAGTTTTGCTCAGAATGACACCATCTCATTTGCGCAACCTGAGAAGCTTGGGGAATCGGTAAATAGCAAGGCTGAAGAAAGCCTTCCGATACTCAGTGCAGACGGAAAGAGTCTATATTTCGCTCGAACATTTCATCACGGGAATAAGGGCGGCAAGCAATCGGGACAAGATATATGGATGAGTTCCAAAGATGGATCTGAATACGGTGATGCTGAGAATTTGGATGCCTTAAACGATAAGCGCAGCAATGTAGTGGTAGGTATCTCAAACGACGGAAAACGATTGTATCAGCTAAATCAATTTCCGGACGATAAGGAGACAGTCCCGGGAATTTCTGTTTCAGAAAAAACAACCGACTCGTGGACTTCGCCGAGCCCAGTCGCTATTCCAGATTTGGATGTTAAAAGCACATTCTACAGCGCCTTTGTTAGTCCTTATGAAGATTTCATTCTTTGGTCGCTACCTGCAAGTGACTCAACTGGGAATGACCTTTACGTTTCCATTTCAGGAGATCGCGGTAAGAGCTGGTCAGCCCCTTTTGGATTGGGAAATGTGAATTCAGAATTCGATGAAATCAGCCCTTATTTTGATGCCAAGAACGATCTGCTCTTTTACGCTGTGAACAATAGTGGTGACCCATTCAACTATGATATCTACTATTCCAAAAAGCTGGACGATTCGTGGATGAAGTGGAGCACTCCAGTAAAAGCTGGAAATGGAATTAACTCTACCGGATTTGATGCGTACTTCTTCGTAAATGAAGATGGACTGGCTTACTTCAGTAGCAATCGTGGAGATTCTCTTTCCAGCATCTACACATCAGAGCTCATCATAACAGAGATTGAAGAAGAAGTAGAAGACACGGTGGAAGTGGAAGATGATCCTGTATTAATTATCGAAACGGCTACTGGGAACTGCCACGGATAGGGAGCTCGGCAGCATGTCTAAAGAAGAGCTCACTGCAGCAACAACAAAAATTCGCTTTGTTTACTTCGATTTCGACCACTTCGATATTTCAAGAAAGTACATCGAAGTTCTCGATGATGCAGCTGAAATTCTGGACAAATACCCCGAACTAACGATGGTGATAGAAGGGCATACGGATGCAGTAGGAACAGATGCGTATAACAAGCAATTGAGTATAAACCGTGCGAATTCAGCAAAAGAATTTATGCTAATAAACGGTGTAGATCCGAGCAGAATTGAAGTGGAAGGCTACGGTGAATCTAAACCCTATGCGTCAAATTACACAGCTGAAGGAAGGGCCAAAAACAGACGGGTAGAGCTCAGATTCAAGGAAAATTAATCAACGCTTTCGGCCTTTGCCGCGAGAAGAACGAGAAGCTTTTGGAGACCCCTTTCCAGAAGCTTTTTTCTTTTTCTCATGAAAGGCTCCTTTGAAGTTTGGATCTGCTTTTCTTTTTTGACGATCGAGCTCTCTATCTATCTCTTGTTTTTCACCAGTTAGAAAATCTCCCTTTGCCACTTCCTCTGGCCATTCTACTCGCTCAATATGGCTATCAATGTACTTTTCAATACGTTCAAGCAAGATCACCTCTGCCCTATTCGCAAAAGATACGGCCACACCATCTCTGTTGATTCTGGCGGTGCGGCCAATTCGGTGCAAGTAGTCTTCGGACGATTTTGGGATCTCAAAGTTGATAACATGACTTACGTTTTCAACGTCGATTCCACGGCTAGTGACATCTGTTGTGATCAACAAACGCACTTCACCTTTCCGGAAATCATCCAATGCATTGATCCGGGCATTCTGACCTTTATTGCTGTGGAGCACTCTAACTTCATCTTTAAGAGTGCGGTCCAGGTATCGCGATGTACGCTCGGCTTCATCTTTTGTTCGGCAGAAAACGATGACCCGATTCCACTCAGGATTTTCCATGAAATGAAGAAGTAAATTCAACTTCGACTTAAAGTTGGGTACCGGATACCACTGCTGCAGTACTTCTTTTACTGGTTTCTCTTTCCCTTCGCTCTCCACGCGGGTCGGAAATTCTAGAAATTCAGCAGCTAGCTCCTCCACTCTTTGCGGAAAGGTGGCTGAAAACAATAGATTTTGTCTTTTGACTGGAATGACTTCAAGGATTTGGCGAAGCTGTGGCATGAAGCCCATTTCCATCATTCGGTCGGCCTCGTCAAGTACAAGTGTTTTGATTCCCCGAGTATGAATATGACCAAAGCTGTAGATATCGATAAACCGTCCTGGAGTGCTGACTAAAATATCAACTCCAGCTTCAATTTCAGCTACCTGTGTTTTTTTTCCGATTCCACCGTACAAGCATACCACTCGCAAGTCAGTGTAGGTGATCAAGGACTCTAAAACACGAGAAATTTGGATGACCAACTCCTTTGAAGGGGCCAAAATCAGAGCACGTGCGTGCATCCCTTCAGCAAATTTCACCTTCATGACAAGAGGTAAAAGATAGGCCAAGGTTTTACCACTTCCGGTCTGAGCTATACCCAGTACATCCTGGCCGTTTCTGGCCGGACCAATTGCTTTTGACTGAATATCAGTTGGATTCTCCAATCCCAAATCATCCAGTGCATTCAGAAACTGCCTTGTAATATTTAGGTCTTCGAATCGCGTACTCATGAAGCCAAAGTTAAGTTTTCATCAATTACCAATCGCTTGCACTCGAGAATTCTTACATCGCTAAGAAATATGTACATTCGCCTAGCCCAAAAATTCAGTACTGCAAGGGTTCCCCCCCTATGGGATACAAGAAAGAATTTGACGAAATACGTCCTTACCACGATGAGGAAGTACCGATGGTAATTGAGCGACTCAAGTCTGAGCCAGCCTTCTATACCATGATGAATTTTGTACATCCAGATTGGAATGCAGAAAGGGTGGATGAGTTGATTTCTTCAATTTCTTCAATCAACGAGTTTCAAAGTAAGGTAGCCTACCCAACTATGAAGCAATTGATCGAAAAGACCGTGAGAAACCTTACGATCAGCGGGCTTGAACACATCAACAAAGGCGAATCTTACCTTTTTATTTCCAACCATCGCGACATCATCCTCGATTCTGCGATTCTGAATATTGTCTTGTTTGAATCTGGACATGGAACCATTCAAACCGCGATAGGAAACAATTTGCTTTCGAGCGACTTGGTAACTGATCTTACCAAACTCAACAAAAACTTCGTTGTAAAACGAAATACAACAGCACGTGAGTTTTATGAAAACTCCATTTTACTCTCATCCTATATCAACTACACGATAAACGAAGCCAATGAGAGTATCTGGATTGCACAACGCGAAGGCCGTACCAAAGATGGGCTAGATAAAACTCAGCCGGGATTATTGAAGATGCTTAGCATTAATTGCGATAAGCCATTTGAAGAATGCTTCAAGGAATTAAAAATCACCCCTGTGGCCATATCTTACGAGCACGATCCTTGCGACGTCTTGAAAATCCCTGAGCTCAAAGCGATTTCAAGGGATGCGAAGTACTCAAAAGCGGAGGATGAAGATTTCAATAGCATCATTACCGGATTGACTGGATCGAAAGGAAGAGTGCACATTAGTATAGGAGAGCCTATCGGTAGTGAGTTAGATCAGCTTGTTGAGTACACCAATACTAATGATAAAATCAAGGCCTTAGGTGAAATTATCGATAGCCACATCTACCAGGAATACAAATTGTGGCCGTCAAATCATCTGGCATATGACATTCTTGAAAACCAAGTAGACATTGGAAAAGATGCCTATGAGGGTATTGATCCGACAATATTTCAGGAAGAGCTTTCTGCTCGTCTCAAAAGTGCTGGTTTGAATTCTGATGAAGATCGAACCTGGCTGTTGAAGATGTATGCCAACCCCGTTAAGAATCATCTTAACGAGGTCAGCACCTAATTCTATCTATTAACCCTTTTCGGAGTAGTTTAGTATCTCGTCGATGGTCTCGACAGAGACTGCGTGATATCCAGATCTCGCTTTGGCATAAACACTCTGAGCCCAGACTAAGTCATCGGGTTTGGAAGCAAGCGCTTCGTAAAGCGGCTTCAAAAACTTTCGGCGCCCTACTTCTAAAAGAAATGACTCCAATTGTGGGTAGGCATCCTTATATCCTTTATCAATAGATTGCTGAAACCATGCAGCAGCAATTTCGCTATTTCCGGTTTGAGTTAATTCGAAAGCCGCATCGAGCTCCTTCATTTGGTCTAAATTCACCTCATCAGAAAGGCCACGCACAAAGTGAAGCCACTCGTGAGTGGTCCACTCATCCGATACTATTTCATCGGCTTTCAAATCACCTGCTTCCCAAGCCACGCGTGCTTGATCTACCTGATCAAACTTATCAGAAACTGGCACCGGGTGTCCTTCAGGTAGTCCTGGTTCGTAAATCCATGCTTCTACATCCGGTCTCTCGTCCATTTTGTTGAGTAGGTTTTCATCGAGATAGACAATGAACTCCTCAGTTGTCATGGTCTCAAAAGCATGTGAATTGAAGTAAGTCTTCAAGAATTCATCAAAAGCTGGTCTTCCGACCATTTCTTCGAGCCATCTCAGAAACAGGTAGCCCTTCTCATAAGCCACATCAGTCATCCCATCATCGGGATTTCTTCCATCGAGCTCAAGCTTCAAGTGCGTGTCTTTGCTATCCCTACCCAACTCTTCCATCGTATTCGCAAGGTCTTGGCTTCCAAGTACGTTGAGCATTTCGGCATACTCCTTGCCGTACAAGGCCTCCATGATGCGCTTCTCAAAGTAAACTGTAAACCCTTCGTTAAGCCAGAAATCATCCCAAGTGGCATTGGTTACCAAGTTTCCACTCCAGGAGTGAGCCAGCTCATGGGCAATCAGTGAAGTTAGTGATCGATCGCCAGCTATGATGGTTGGAGTAGCGAAGGTCAATCGCGGGTTTTCCATTCCACCAAAAGGAAAGCTAGGTGGAAGAACGATAATATCGTACTGACCCCACCGATATGGACCGTAAAGCTCTTCTGCGGCCGAAATCATTTCTTCGACATCAGCAAACTCATAACTCGCTTTATCTATCATAGCCGGTTCGGCGTAGACACCACTGCGCTCACCGAGTGAAGCAAATGTCAAATCTCCCACAGCCAAGGCCATGAGGTAAGGTGGAATGGGTTGATCCATTTTAAAAGTGGTAAACCCCTTCTTCGTTCTTTTCAGTTGGATTCTCCGCACTCATCAGAGCCATCAATCCCGACGGTACCTTCACTTCAGCCGTGTAAGTAATTCTGATTGAAGGACTATCCTGGATCGGAATCCATGAGCGAGTAAGAATGGCCTGCCCTTGAGTGAACATAAAAGGCGCTGTCTTCCCAAGGGTTTGCTCTGGCGCCATCCACAATAAAGCGGTGGCCTCCTTCCCCGAAGCATATGAAACTTCAACTGACTTAGAATCGTCCATAAGATTTACATGGAGCGCGTCACCGTATTCGTTTCCTTCCTTCACTTCAAAGTCGAGGGCTCTACCCTGGTCATCTTTCACAGATTGAATGTCTAGGCCATCTACATCGAGAATCAGCTCATTTCCTGTAGTTCGCTCCAATTGATGAGTAACCGTTCCAGAAATGATTTTTTCTTCAAAATTCACATCCAGATCAAGGTGAAGCGAGTTGATTGCAACTTTCTCTGGTTCGCTAAAACTATGTGTATCTCTCGCAAAATGTGAATGATTTTCGTGACTCGTTTCTGTCATGGTTTCGGTTTTCTTTTCTTCTGCACTGCAAGATAAGAGTATGGTCACTCCTAAAATTGCACCTATTTTCCTGCTGATCTTTCTCATTATTTCGATTCAGTAAATTCTATGATGTTATTCTCTTTATTCACGTCAGCCATCCTTCCCGTTGGGTCAATGGCTATCGTAGCGATTTCTTCTAGTTTTCGGTCTACTTTAAGTTGGTATGTCTCGTTGGTCCAAGGCCAATCTGCAGCCACGCTATAGGGCACATCGCTCTCGGCTTCCTTGCTTCCGCGCATTACGCGCAGCGGAATATTGATGATCTCTTTGCTTCCATCCTTATAAGTAATGTAAAGATCAATAGGCATCGGAAAGGTCCCTTCATTCTTCAACTTGATGATTGATGCACCATCAGACGCTTCAGCTCCTTCCAGGGCGTAATCAATTTGTGCAGTGGTATTCAGCATGTAGTGTAGGTACCACTTCAAGTGGAGTCCGCTCTCCTTTTCCATGACGCGTATCACGTCATTGGGACCTGGATGCTTCATTTTCCATTCTTCGAAATACCGCTTTAATCCGGCCTGCATTTCATCATTTCCAACTACGTACCCGAGTTGTGCCATAAATACAGCTCCCTTGCCATATACAGCCGCTCCATATCCGAAGAAAGTGCGGTAGTGGTCAGCCATCTGTGACATAGGCTCTTCCTTTCCACTTGAAGCAAGGCGGTAATACGAATCGTAGTAACGTCCAATACGCGAGTCTTCTTTGGTGTCAAATAGGTAGTTCATAACCTGATTGGAAGTAAATTGGGTGAAGCCTTCATCCATCCACGAGTAGAGTCCTTCATTGTTGGCCAATGCCCCCTGGTACCAAGAGTGCATGACTTCGTGGACTGTAACACCTACCAGTGACCCAAATTTTCGCTGGCCTGTAATCAATGTAGCCATCGGGTATTCCATTCCCCCATCACCACCTTGAATTACAGAATAGGCTGGCCAAGGATATTCTCCGTAGTGTTCACTCGCGTACTCAAAAATTCTGGCTGTGTAAGCTGGAAGTGCTTCCCAGTTTTCTTTCAAGCCTTCTTCGTTTTTGTAGAAGAAATGTAGCTCAGGACCTTCTTCTGGTGTGAAAGTGGTGTGTACATAATCCTTGTCGGCAGCCCAAACAAAATCGTGAACATTCTCAGCCTGAAAATTCCAGGCTAGCTTGTTTCCATCTGGACGCTTCAATTTATCATCTGCAGCCAAGTATCCGTGTCCAATTTCTTTTGGATTTTGAAGCACGCCTGTAGCACCAATTGTATAGGCCGAATCAATGTGGATAGTGACGTCAAAATCACCCCACACGCCGTGAAATTCTCTTCCAATATAAGGGTCGGCATGCCAGCCCATATGATCGTATTCAGACATCTTAGGATACCACTGGGCCATAGAGTAAGCCACTCCCTCCTTATTATCTCTACCCGATCTTCTGATTTGAATCGGAACCTGACCGTAGAAATCCATTGAAATCTTTGCCTTCTTTCCAGGGCGTATTGGCTTTTCTAGCTTCACTTCTAGAATAGTTCCTTCCTCAATAATTTCTGCTGCAGCACCGTTACAGATCAACCGAGATACGTGAAGGTGGCCTTCTTCTTCTGTGGTCAGCTTAGAAATCCTATCCTCAACACGTGGGTCGGGGTCTTCTACCCGTAGAGACCAGGTATCCATCATACTTCCCGGTTGGAAAGCGTTGAAGTACAAGTGAAAGTACAGATGTGTTAACTCATCGGGTGAATTGTTGGTATATACCAAGTCTTGCGTACCTGTAAACTGGTGATTGGAATCGTCTAAGTCAATCTCCATTTTATAGGAGATTTCCTGTTGCCAGTTTGGCTGAACAAATGAAATAAAGGGAAATAGAATGATAGCTACGAGAAAAGCTCTTGTCATATTTTTTTGCATTAGTGGGCAAAGATAATTTTTAAGATTATCTCATGCCTGTTCGGTTGGATAACAAGTGTTATATGCAATTATTCCCAAAACGGATGGTCGCTGGCTCGGTTAATTAGAGAAAATTGCGGTAATTCGAATTAGAAAGCTGGAAAATGAAACTACCCCGTTCGTATCGATTGGATGAAATATGTGAATTGGTCTCTTGCAAGTATGTTGGAGCTGATGATCACGAAGTGACTGGAATCAATGAGATTCACATGGTTGTGCCTGGAGACATCGTCTTTGTTGATCATCCCAAGTACTACGACAAAGCACTAAACAGTGCCGCGACTACTATCATCATCAATAAAGATGTGGAAGTTCCGGCTGGAAAAGCTCTCATTCTTTCAGATGAGCCATTTAGAGTATTTAATGCTTTGACTCTTCATTTCAGCCCAAAGCAGCAATGGAGTGAAAATGATGATCCAGTCATTGATCCCACTGCTCATGTAGGGCCTGGAGTAACGATAGGTAGAAATGTAAGTATTGGAGCTAATACAGTGATTCACCCCAACGTGGTGATTTACGACAATGCTCGAATCGGCAAGAATGTGGAGATCCACGCAAACACCTGTATTGGTGGCCATGCTTTCTACTACAAAAAAACCGATGCCTACACCAAAATGCATAGCTGCGGTGAAGTGATAATAGAAGACAATGTAGAAATAGGCTGTGGCTGTTCGATTGATAAAGGTGTTAGCGGTGCCACCGTTATAGGACGCGGCACCAAAATCGATAATCAAGTTCATGTCGGTCACGATACGGTCATTGGTCAAAATTGCCTGCTCGCTGCACAGGTCGGTGTCGCCGGATGCGTTGTTATAGAAGATGGTGTAACGCTCTGGGGGCAGGTAGGTGTGCGCAGTGATATCACGATTGGAGCTGAAGCCATCGTCATGGCGCAAACCGGTATTTCAAAAGGTCTCGAAGGAGGAAAAACTTACTTTGGTAGCCCCGTTGCAGAGTCGCGTGAAAAGCTCAAAGAAATGGCAAACGTCCGAAAAATTCCAGGGATCATAGAAGACATTAAGTCGATCAAAAGCTCTTTGAATGAACGTTGAGCGGCTAAAAGAACGCGTAAAGCTCAGAGATCTCAAGCTCAAAACACTTCTTGAGATAACTGAGGCAATCAATGACAACCTTTCTACAAAAGAGCTCATTGCGCGCTATCGCGATATTGTTGAAAATGACCTTCAAATCACCAAACTCGTATTGTTTACGAACACGGATGGAGTTTGGCACAAGGCGCTTGCGTATGGTTCTGACATTTCACTGGAGTGGAAAGATGTGGCCCCGCAACTCGGCAAGATTGAAGGCGTGGAACTAACTCAGTCACTAGAAACTAAAGTCTTCGAAGGGTTCGATTTTGTATTTCCCATCATCCACAAAGAAAAGCCCCAAGCCTATCTCTGTATTGGTGACCAAGACGAAGAAATTCAGCAAGTAAGCCCGATCATCAAGCATATGCGTTTTATTCAAACGCTGACTAATCTCATTGCCGTTGCCATCGAGAACAAAACACTGGTTGAGAAAAACATCGAGCAAGAGCGAATCAAAACAGAGTTAGACTTAGCAGCAGAGATGCAGTCTCTCCTCGTTGGGAGCGGCCAAACCGACTACGATGCATTTCAAGTAGCAACCTACTACAGGCCACACCAGCAAGTAGGTGGGGACTTTTACGACTTTATAGAACTCAATCAAAACGAGGCTTTCTTCTGCGTGGCAGATGTCTCGGGAAAAGGTGTAAGTGCTGCCTTTTTGATGGCCAATTTACAAGCCCACTTAAAGGCCATTCTCCAATACACAGATTGGAGTTTGGAATCGTTGGCTCAGGAACTCAACACCAAGGTGAACAACACCGTACGTGGAGACCGATTCGTGACCTTCTTTATGGCGCATTTCGACCGAACCACAAGAACCTTGAAATACCTCAACGCAGGTCACAATCCCCCTATCGTATACAACAATGGTGAGATTTCATTCTTAGATAGCGGTACGGTAGGAATAGGCATGTTGGAAACCTTACCCTTTATAGAAACGGGTGAGATGAAGCTCGAACCGGGTGCCGTTGTTGTAGCTTATACTGATGGTGTAGTTGAAATAGAGAATGATGAGCAAGATGAATTCGGATACGAAAGATTAGGACAGATTCTAATTGACAAGACTCCAGAAATCAATCACGTCGATGACCTAATTGCTCAAATCATTCATGCAATCGATATGTTTAGGGGAGATAACGCTTACTTCGATGATACGGCATTAATTTGCAGCCGCTTCTTCTAATTCGTTTCCACTATTCTTAGTGTGATAGAGCTGTATTGCTACCAGCATGCTCATAAAGCCCCAGATCGGAACGGATGCCTTATCGGTATCCAGATAATTGTTCAGTACTCCATGAAGGTAGTACGTTACCAGCCCCAATACAATACTCATGACCACACCTTTTAAGTAGGGTTTGTGATCGAGTTTTGCGTAGAGCCGCATTCCAGTAGCCAGGCTCGTAATGAAAAGTACTAAAATCAAAAATGCACCGATGATCCCTTGCTCTGACAATGGACCCAGGTATTCGCTGTGCGCATTACCACCATCTCCAGAGTTTGTTGAAATAATGGTTCGGTCAGAGCTTTTTTGGTACTTCGCGTACTCGAACATGTAAGTTCCCGGGCCGTGGCCGAAAAACGGTCTTTCCTCATACATTCTGATCGCACTATTCCACCTATTAAGTCGCTCCAGATTTGACGCGTCACTCGAAATATTGGTGATCGATTGGATATGCTCAACAAGGTCACCACTTGAATCCTGACGATTCGATTCTAATTTGTGAATGATTTGATCTTCGAACCCCAAGTAGAATCCGCCTAACATGAGAATCCCTGCAACCACCACTTTATAATCTATCCTCAACTTCATAAGTGCCCACACCCCTGCTGCTCCAACAAGGCTCACCCATGCTGCGCGAGTATATGAGAGAATAATTCCAATTACGAAAATGGCCAGTACTGTGAGCCACAATAGTTTGAGAACAGAACCCTTTTTCTCATGATAGAAATGGAATAGTACCATGGGGAATATTAAGGCAAGTATGGCCCCGTAAGAAGTGTGGTCTTTAAAAAACGGCCACATTACCCAGTGCCCGGCTTCTTCATCAAACCCATGCGAAGAGTGCACGGCCACAGTGTAGCATATTGCTATTACCATACCAGTGATAAAAGCCCAATTGAATTGCTTGATGTACTTCTCAGACTTAAAGAAGTGGTTCATCATGAAGTACAATACCGTGATAAACCACAGCCTGGAAAGAAGAAACTTGAACGAGACCAAAGGCATTACCGATGTAACAGTCGTCACAAGAATCCAAATCAACATTAACCCAATAGCCATTGTAATGGGATGGCGCAAAAGGCCTTCACTCTCTCGATACCCAAAGGCCACCTTGATCAGGTAAAGCACCATTATAGCGAAGAACAACGGCTCTGTAGGAAAATAAAATCCTATTCCTCCAAAGGCCGCTAAGTCCTCAAAATTGAAAGACAAGGGAGTAGCAAAGACCAGGAAAACCAATAAAGGCTTAGGGAAATTGATCAAGAAATAGGCACCAATAGCCGCAATAGGCAAGGCAATCAGAAATGGAAAGTTAATGGTAAGGGCTAGTAGGTGAAGTGCCATGAAAGCCACTACACTAGCTCCAATAACCCAGGGATTTCTGATAAACCTTAACACCCTACGACTTAGAGTACTTTACAATTGCCAAGGCAAATAGTGTAAGTATCATACCTACAGCTATTGAAGAAGCGAGAATAAGCCATCGTACTGGCCAACTCTTTTTGTCAGCTACCTCAGGAGAAACTACCACGGCCATGTAATCCATATCTTCATCACCCTTGGCCATCCAGTAAAGATATTTCTCAGTCGCGAAACCATATTGTTCTGCCGCAAACTCAGATACATGTTGTAAGGCCTTTAGTCTAGATCCTGATGCACCTAGATTATCTATCCACTCTTCTAGGTCTTCAACCGTTTGGGAGTTCTTGTTTTTAGAGACTTCGGCCAAGTATGCTCGGGTCAATTCCCTAGACTGTGCCTGATAGTCGAAGAGCCGCTTCTCTTGTGTAATCAATTGAATTTCTTTTTCAAGGCTATCAATCACATCCAATTGGTGGTCCATTTGAATTTTGAAACTCTCAGCTCTTCCTTGACCCCATGAATTTCGGATACCTCTTATCGTTTCATTGACCTTCAACAAAACTTCATCGGCCATGGATTTGGCAATTTCAGGATCTTCATCAAATACTTCAAGCAAAACAGACTCATAGCTCGTTTTACTGAAAACGACCCGATCGTTATACTCCAAGTTCATGTAGTGCTTGGAAGAAGGAACTCCCGGCTCAATTTCATATCGCTCATAGAGGTTATACTTATCTATAAGGTGATTTTTTATTGAGTTCGACTCAAAAACCTGAAGCAGTTGCTCCGTCTGAGACTCATCACTAAAAGACTCAATATTTACGGGATAAACGACAGCAGTCGACTTAAACTTCGGTTTCATGAATGTTGGACCACTGAATATGACGGCTAGAATACCGACACAAATCCCAACTAGGAGAAAGACTTTAAAATTCTCCCGAACAATTCTGAATATAAATACGAAGTCAAATTTGTTAGATTCCATTAAGACTGTTTCAGTTAAAACGCGACAAATTTAAAAATATTAGTACCCGCATTCTTAATCTTTCGACTTGAATAGCTGTATGATCTTTTTAGGCTGAATCGCACCCGACAAGCCAAATAAAACGAGACCAAAAGCTGCTGCCGTTAGGGCACTGAAAGTTGTTGAATCAATGTGATTTTGTGAAGCCCAAGCCAAAAAAGGAAAGACCACAACAAAGAGTAGAATCTGTCTCCACATGACCTTATCCATTTGAAGCTGGAATTTTCTTCGTGCTACAACCCATTGAGCAATACCCGCTATAAGTTGAGTTACTAATGTGGCAATAGCTGCTCCAAATGCCCCGTAAACTGGGATGAGAACAAAATTCAAAATCACATTGACACTCAAACTGATTCCCGCGATTAAATTCAATACTCTCAAGTTGGCATTTGCTGTCAGCAAGGTTCCGTATGTGTAAAACATGGTGAGCCCAACAAAGCCGAACATCATTGCTGAAAATGAGTGCGCCGATGTTTCAGAGACATTCAAGTAAATCCAGGACAGAACTTCCTGAGAAAAGAAAAGAAAATAGACTGCCAGTAAAATACTCCCGCCTACCAAGAGCCTTGTAGACATTCTAAGTATTGGTTCAAAATCTTCTCTCTCTTTCAGCATCCGTGCGAAAACCGGCATAAGCATCACGGGAAAAAGGTGAGCGAACATCCCGGCTGCTTCGTAGTATCGAAAGCCTTGCGCATAAACTCCAGCTTCATATTCTCCATTGGCCAGTAGATTTTCCAGCATCAGACCATCCAGTCTATTATAAAGCGACCCCATTAAAATAAAGATGGCGTAGGGTAGGCTGTTGAGAACAATGAGTCGGGCAAAACGCTTATCGAACTCAAACCTGAGTCGCTTGGCTTTAGGAAACAAAAAGATAAGTGCCAGCACCAAAGTGATAAAGTAAGCGACTGATTGTACGTAAACAAACCACTCAATACGAAATTCTCCACCCGCTACTTGCGTGAATAAGAGTGCGCCACAGATCAGAATCAACAAAGCGCGATCGATCACAGAAACGATACTATCTCTCACAAAGAGCTGCGTAGCAGTAAGGTTTGACCGAACGAAAAGGATAAACGAAACCATAACCTGATTGGCAACTAGCAGAGCGAGCATCTCGGGAGCTTTTTCAGCATAACCTAATGCCACGCCAACAATGACTGTCAGCAGCGCATAACCTATTGCAAAGATGGCTTTGAGGCTTAAAAGCTTCGAGAAGTGGCTTGATAGGCGCCTTTCATCTCGCGAGATGCTCCGATTGTTGAAGTGGTTTATACCTAAATCAATCAGGATGTTGAAAATGAAACTGAGATTGAGAATGGCGAAATAAAGCCCATAGTCTTCCTCACCCACTCTATTCTGCACTTGAGCGTCTATTCCCAGAATATAAACGGGCTTTATAATCACATTCAAGAGAATGAGAAAACCCAGATTGGAAATAAACTTCTTGTGCATGGCGCAACGTTACAAATATTTATTCGTTTGCCGTTGCTTCGATACTCGCCCAGAGCTTTTCAGCAGACTTATCCCAGTCAAATTTGGTCTTTTGCACCCGACCTTTTGCGACCAGATCTGCTCTTAATTCAGGCGATTCGGCTAATTCTTTCATAGCCTCAGAAATTTCACCAATAGCGTATGGATCTACCACGATACCTCCATCACCACATATTTCAGGCATCGAGCTGGTTGATGAAGTGATGACAGGAATCCCTGCGTAAAAGGCCTCCAGTATAGGAATTCCAAACCCTTCAAAAAAGCTCACATAGCTCAGCGCCAAGGCAGCGCCATAAAGCTGGTGCAACACATCCATCGGTTGGCGGCCCAAGAACAAGACATCCTCTCGCACAGGGGAATTGGCTTCAAATTCAGCGAGACCTTTGCTCCACCAGTGCCTTGCTCCCACAACAACAAACTTGGAATCAGATCCTGTTACCTCCTTAAACTGCTCAAATGCCTTAAGCTGATTCTCCAGGTTTTTCCGCGGGTGGATTAATCCAACAAACAAGAAGTACGGTATTCCACTAGTGAACTGATCTCGCACTCGAGCAATCTCTGACGCATCAAGTGGTGTAAACCCAGAATTGGCTCCATTGTAAACCACGTCAATCTTCTCAGTATCGATACCGTATCTTTGATTTAAGTCAGACTTCGTGAATTCGCTTACCGTCGCTATTCGCTTTGCTTTGCGTGCAAACCGCGGAAAGAAGTAGTGGTAATACTTTCTAATATGCCAGGGAAGGAATTCGGGGTGCGCTTCGAAGTTTAAATCGTGGATGACAGCTAAACTTTTAGAGGATGACCTAAGAGACAACCATCCATCTGGGGAAACAAAGACATCTGGTTTGTACTTCTTGAGAACACGAGCTACTCCAAATTCAAAAAACAGGTACCAAAGAATGGGGTGCCGCGCCTGTGGATGAGCCACAACAGCCTTTACATTTTCTCCAAAAATGAATTCTTCGCTTGGCGTTCTGTCAAAAATGAAAATGAACTCGTGCTCAGGGTGTGATTCGACAATTCGCTTGAGCGTCTCATAGGTAAACCACCCAATACCTTCGAGCTTGTCTTTAAGAAGCAACCGTGTGTTTACGGCTATTCTCATCCTTCCTTGATCAGACTAAAGTTCATTCCAAAAAACATGAGTTCGCGCTTCCAGGCGCTCTTCTGCCAGAGTTTGTGCTCTTGGTCAATGATGTCCTGCGTGTTGTTCCCAGTGTATTTCCCGGGCATGTAGTACCTGATGTAGTCTACACTTGACTCATCCATTTTAAACGGCCGAATAGAAAACTCTTCTCGCCACTTTTTCAGAGAGCGGGTATTCTCATCTCCAAAAAGAATTTCCTTTTGAAGTTTCTCGTCGTAGTACTTTTTGATCCGCTTGAAACCACGCTCCCGGAAATGCTTGATGTTGCAGATTATGTTGTTTCCATTCTCTTCGGTTACGATGATTTTCCCCTTTGGCGAAAGCGACTCGTAGAAAATTTCAACAGCCTGATCGAATGGCTCGAGATGATGCAAGGTGTCCTGAGCGACAATAAAGTCAACACTTCCAGGTTCCGGCTTGTCGTCAAACATGTTCTTGTAGGCAAAGCTGAGCTTTGACAGATCTCCGAATTGACTCCAGTACTTTACACGCTCATTCATTTCATCGAAGTAATACTCGAGCGTGGTTCCTTCCACTTCGTAGCCGTTGAGTGCCATCAAGATACTAGTCGTACCATATCCGCAGCCAATATCCCAAACCTTAGACCCAGGCTTATCGAGCTGGTTCATTACAAACTCCATACGCTGCTCCAGGTATGACTTACGGAAGTGATACAGCTTTGGATCATTAATAAAGCGATGGTAATTGGTAAGGTTTGGATTAGCTTTTAGTTCATTCTCAAAATGAACAAAAAACTCAGGCACAGTCATAGCGGATTTTTTCTAGGCTGCGAAAATACGATATTTATCTACATCTATTTCTAGATGCCCTAACAGTGCCAAAGCCCAGACTATACAGGGGGAAATCTCGGCAATTAGGCCAAGATTGATCAAAAAAAGTCGAAATTTGTCACCGCATGAGCAATTCTTTTAGTGGATTTAATAGGAGAAAAGAACTCGAGCCAGATGAGTTCTATATGAGTGATGAAGGGTATATCGTTTTCACGGAGAAATACCTGCTCAAAAGAGGCTACTGCTGTCAAAACGGATGTAAACATTGTCCCTATGGCTTTAACGCCAAGAAGGGAAGAATTGTCAAGAAATAACATGGAAACCGCAACAATCACAAATTTTAGAGAAGCTATTCAACAAGGAATTCCCCAAGAGCTACCAGAGCATCCGGGTTTGAACTCAGACTACAGCCACGCTCCAAAGCGAAAGGCCATTCTGAGTCCAGAAGAAGAGAAACTCGCCATTGCGAATGCCCTTCGCTATTTCCCTAAGCATCAACACGCCGAGTTGAGCAAGGAGTTTTACGAAGAGCTCAAAACTTATGGGAGAATTTACATGTACCGCTATACGCCAACGTATGATATGTACGGGCGTCCAATAGATGATTATCCGTGCAAAAGCCAACAAGCCGCGGCTATTATGGTTATGATCCAAAACAATTTGGATCCTCGTGTGGCTCAGCATCCGCAGGAGTTGATTACTTACGGCGGAAACGGAGCTGTTTTCCAAAACTGGGCCCAGTACCTGCTCACCATGAAATACCTGTCGGAAATGACAGATGAGCAGACACTCGTGATGTACAGCGGTCATCCCATGGGGCTTTTTCCATCACATAAGGATGCACCACGTGTAGTAGTGACCAATGGAATGATGATTCCGAATTACTCAAAGCCAGATGACTGGGAAAAGTTTAATGCACTCGGAGTTACGCAGTACGGTCAGATGACGGCCGGATCGTATATGTATATCGGCCCGCAGGGAATTGTACACGGAACGACTATCACCGTTCTCAACGGCGGACGGAAAATTGCGAAAGACGGTGAAGGACTCGCTGGAAAGATATTCCTTACCAGTGGATTGGGTGGAATGAGTGGAGCTCAGCCAAAAGCCGGAAATATAGCGGGCTGTATCACGGTGATCGGTGAAGTAAACCCGGCAGCGGCTTATAAAAGACATGAGCAAGGTTGGGTTGATGAAGTCATCACTGATCTTGACGAATTAGTTACAAGAACGCGCAAAGCGCAGGAAGAAAAAGAAGTTGTATCCATCGCCTACCTTGGAAACGTAGTCGAAATCTGGGAAAAGTTCTTAGAAGCCGGTATCTACGTGGATCTTGGCTCTGACCAAACATCCCTTCACAATCCATGGGCTGGTGGTTATTATCCTGTTGGGCTCTCTTTTGATGAAGCCAATAAAATGATGGCTGACGATCCTGAGAGTTTCAAAAAGGCGGTACATGAGTCGCTGATCCGCCAGACTAATGCGATCAATGCACATACGGCTAAAGGAACCTACTTCTTCGATTATGGAAATGCATTCTTGCTGGAAGCCAGCCGGGCTGGAGCCGATATAATGGCCGAGAACGGGATAGACTTCAAGTATTCATCCTACGTACAAGATATCATGGGGCCTATGTGTTTTGACTACGGGTTTGGTCCGTTTAGATGGGTTTGTGCTTCCGGTAAGCCCAAAGATCTCGCCATGACCGATGAGCTAGCTTGTGAGGTTTTGGAAGAGATCAGAAAGGAATCGCCATCTGAGATTCAGCAACAGATGGCCGACAATATTCAATGGATTCGCGGAGCTCAGGAAAACAAATTGGTCGTGGGTACGCAAGCTCGAATTCTGTATGCCGATGCTGAAGGTCGAATGAAAATAGCAGCCCGATTCAATGAAGCCATCAAAGCTGGCAAAATTGGCCCTGTAGTTCTTGGGCGCGATCACCACGACGTTTCGGGAACCGATTCGCCTTACCGTGAGACAAGCAATATTTACGACGGCTCCCAATTCACTTCCGACATGGCGGTTCACAATTTTGTGGGCGATGGTTTTCGAGGAGCGACCTGGATAAGCCTTCACAATGGTGGTGGCGTAGGCTGGGGTGAAGTTATTAATGGTGGATTCGGTATGCTGCTCGATGGATCGGAAGATGCTGACCGACGACTAAAATCGATGCTTCACTGGGATGTAAACAACGGAATAGCTCGGAGAAATTGGGCTAGAAATGAAGGTGCTACCTTTGCTATAAAGCGAGCAATGGAAGTCGAGCCAAAATTGAAGGTTACCATTCCAGAACTCGTCGACGAAAACATCCTAAACAACCTTCGATAAATCTGGCCAAAACAAAAGACAAATGAGATTGATGTACAAAATCCTTTCCGTAGCAATACTCTTGGCCTACGGAATGAACAGTCATGCCCAAGAAATAGTTGATGGAAATACGAATACCTGGTTTTTATTCTTCGCCAAAACCAAGTTTGCCGACAAGTGGAGTAACTCAACGGAGCTCCACGAACGGACAGGCGATTTCCTGTCAGATCAGGCCACATTTATTTTTCGCCCGTCTATCGACTATCACCTCAACAACGATGTAGAGTTCTCGCTTGGATATTCTTTTCTGTCGAACGAACCGTACGAGCCATACAACCAACTCGCAGCCAATACTGAGCATAATATTTGGGAACAAGCCTTGCTTTTTCATCGTGTGGGTGGAGTCGTCATGCAACATAGGTTTCGAGAGGAGCACCGCTGGGTGGAGTCATTTGCTCAGGAGAATGATGAAGTCGTTGATCTCGGGTATCAATTCAGTAATAGATTCCGATACCGATTTACCATCACATTCGACGTGCTGAAACTAAACGAGGAAAAAGGCAGTGCCATCATCGCCAACATCTTCGACGAAATTTGGATTCTTCAGGACGACAATCTCATGTTCACTCAGTTTGCCAGAAACTGGCTCTACATGGGCTTAGGATATAAATTCAATAGCTCTACGAATGTTCAACTCGCATACATGAATCAGAATGACAGCAGAGGGGCAGACTATATCAAATCACCAATCATTCAGTTGAGCTTCTTCAAGAATTTCGATCTAACGAAAGACTTCCACAAAAAAAGGCCTTGGAATCAAGGCCTTTTTTAATGAACTGGAAGTCTATTATCGTCTTCCCCACGCCATGATACCGCCTTTCAAATTGAAGGCTTGGTAACCGAGCTTCGTTAAGTGGGAAACTGCCTTTCCGCTACGCATTCCACTTCTGCAGTATACGTAGTAAGTGTTTTCTTTTGGCAGAGCTTCGAGATTCGACTTGAAGTTTGAGTCAAAAAAATCGATGTGCTCAGCGTTTGGAAGAGTCCCTTGAGCAATCTCTCCATCAGAGCGAACGTCAATAACGCGCGCACCTTCTTGATTCATCCCTGCTTCAAATTCTGCCGGTGACAGATCCGTTTCTGAAGACTTTCCAAATGAGAAAAATGACATATCTCGATGTTTTAGGTTTAAATACTTTCTTTCATTCCCGCAGCATAGGCTTCTTGAGGAATATCGGTATTAGCAATGGCTCCAAAACCACCTTCTACATTTACCAAATTCTCAAAACCACGAGCTTTCAGGATAGATGCAGCAATCATAGAGCGATACCCACCCGCACAGTGCAGGTAGTGCTTCGTATCCTGATTGAAAGCTGACATTTCATTGTTCAGGTTGTCCAAAGAAATCAATCGAGCCTTGTCTAAGTGGCTGATCGCGTATTCACTCGGCTTTCTCACATCCACTACATCGATGTCAGAAGAGTTAAATCGCGTGGCGAACTCTTCGGGCGCGATACTTTCGATGGTATCGATTTCCTTTCCAGCTTCTTTCCAAGCAGCGAAACCGCCCTTGAGGTAACCAATGGCATGGTCGTACCCCACTCGAGCCAATCGAGTTACTACTTCTTCTTCCCTTCCAGGATCGGCTACAATCAAAATAGGCTGCTTGATATCGAGAATCAAAGCTCCAACCCAAGGTGCAAACCCACCGTCAATTCCGATAAAGATGCTGTTTGGGATAAAGCCTTCGGCAAAATCACCCGGCTTTCGCGTGTCGAGTATCAGGGCGCCAGACTCATTGGCTGCAGCTTCAAATCCTTCTGGAGAAAGCTCTTGCAGCCCTCTTTCCAAAATGGAGTCGATACTGTCGTATCCTTCTTTGTTCATGGCGGCATTCTTCGGGAAGTAAAATGGCGGCGGAGCCAGTCCAGTCGTTACTTCCTTCACAAATTCTTCCTTGGTCATATCGGCGCGAAGCGCATAGTTTGTAGCTTTCTCTTCACCGATGGTTCCCATTGTTTCCTTTCGCATGTTTTTACCACATGCCGATCCTGCACCGTGCGCCGGATAGACGATCACATCGTCAGGAAGCGACATGATTTTTGTACGTAAGGAGTCGAATAGGTATCCAGCCAACTGCTCCTCTGTCAAATCAGACTTCACAGCTAAATCAGGACGACCAACATCTCCAAGGAATAAGGTATCGCCAGAGAAAATTGCAGTTTCTTTTCCATCTTCATCTAGTAAGAGGTAAGTGGTGCTTTCCATAGTGTGTCCAGGAGTGTGGAGCACTTTAATCTTCACGTCGCCAATATTCAGGATTTCTCCATCTGTGGCAATATGAGCATCAAACTTTGGATTTGCATTCGGTCCAAAAACGATTTGAGCACCTGTAGCCTTCGCTAGATCGATGTGACCTGAAACGAAGTCGGCGTGAAAGTGCGTTTCTAGTACGTACTTGATCTTAGCCTTGTTTTCTTCAGCTCTATCCAAGTATGGTTGTATTTCGCGCAATGGATCTATAATAGCTACTTCGCCATTGCTCTCAATGTAATATGCCCCCTGAGCGAGGCATCCGGTATATATCTGTTCTACTTTCATAATCAATTTATCTGATACAAATTTCGTGAATTCTGAGCCATTCAAAGTGACTCAGGTTACAATTTATCAATTGGGCCATCGATCCTGTCAATGAAGGAGAAGCTCCTTGATAAATATGAAAATCCCCATAACGAGCACGAACCAGCCAAAGGACTTCTTCAATTTCTCGCCTGGTACATACTTCGCCAGCCGCGTTCCCAAGAGTATTCCGACTACAGAAAGCCCTGTAAAGATGAGCAGAAACTGCCAGTCGATCTCGTAGTTTGAAATATCACCTGTGAAGCCAATCAAACTCTTTGCTGAGATGATAATGAGCGAGGTACCTACGGCCTTCTTCATGGGCAAGCCCGAAAAAAGTACCAATGCTGGTACAATCAAGAATCCACCTCCAGCTCCAACCAATCCTGTCAACAACCCGACAACTGTCCCTTCGAGCAGAATTTTTCCATAGGCTAACTGATCAGCGTTTCCGGCCTTCATTTCCTTTTTGCCCCTGATCATTCCCACAGAAGCTACCACCATGAGTATGGCGAAAATGACCATGAGCAGTACATTCTTTGACATGGTAAAATCTCCAAGGGAAAAGACATTTTCCGGAATTGCAGGGATAATGAACTTCCGGGTCAGGTAAACCATCACCACAGAAGGAAGACCGAATGTCACGGCCGTCTTGATACTCACCAAGTTTTGTTTGTAGTAAGAAACCACACCTACCAGTGATGAAGCTCCTACAATAAATAGGGAGTATGCCGTGGCAATCACCGGATTCAACCCAATGAGATAAACCAGCACTGGAACAGTTAGAATAGATCCACCACCACCCATAAGGCCCAGAGTTAACCCGATAATCAATGCTGCTATGTACCCTAGAATATCCATGCTAAATCTGAGCACAAAGGTCGCAACGATATGGAAGGATTAAGGTGATCAAAGTCACGAATAGTCTTGTAGGTTAATTATCTCGACCACATGCCGCCCTAGCTTGACGGCACCCTTTTTCTCGAGTTTTTTTAGAAGTCTGCTCACCACTTCTCGCGCTGAATTGAGATCTCTGGCTATTTCCTGATGAGAGATGTGAAGCTCTTTTCCTTCTCTCTCTACTCGATCGTTCAAGTAGTATATCAATCGCTTATCGAGTGATTGAAAAGCGATGTGATCGATAGTGGAGAGCGTTTCTTCAAAACGGTTGCGGTAATTGCGAATAACGAATTGATCCCAACCGGGGTATTTTCCCATCCACTTTCTTACAAATTCGAAAGGAATAGTCAATGCGGTGGTATCTGAATCTGCCACCGCCGATATCTGGCTCTTGAGTCCACTCAGCGCACACATAATGCTGTAAGCGCAGGCATTCCCAGACTCTAAGTAGTACACCAAGTATTCACTTCCAGAATCGTCTTCGCGGTAAATCTTCACCCGCCCATCCAAAACGAGAATAGTTGATGTCATAATCTGTCCGGCCTTGAGGAGATAGTCGCCATGAGCGAATTCTCTAATCTGACCAGCTGCCAGTATTTCTTGAACCAAATCGGGCTCAAACTCTGCGAAACGCGCTTTTAGGAGATCTTCGGTGGTAATCATATTTTGCTTCGGGCCGTTAAATATAGACCTTCCTTTGAATTTGAGCAGGCAGATAAGAACCAATAACGTATATTAGTTGAGTAACCACCTCGCGAAAAATAACGTAGTAGAAATAAAAACCCTAGACACGTGATAAAACGCGCAGTAATAATTGACGACGACCCCATTTCTATTTTGGTTTGTAGTACCATTCTCAAGAAGTATGGTTTTGCAGGTGAAGTTTTAACCTTCGACAGTGCTCAGAAAGGACTGACTTTTTTAGAGGACGTCTATAAAAATGGTGGTATCGTTCCAGAGTACATTTTTCTCGATGTGGTTATGCCCATGACCGATGGTTGGGGATTCCTGGAAGCATATAAAAATCTTGGAAAGGAAAGTGAGCGACCCGATCATATCGTGATGCTTTCTGCTACCTTTGATCCCGATGATAAGGCGCGTGCAGATACTTACGAGCAGGTAGCGGCCTTTTTGTCGAAACCGATTACACATGAAGCGCTTGATGCGCTGCGCGCCAAAGAATCTGTAGAAACGAATGCCGAATGAGACCGAAACTTTAAAAAGGACTTTTTCTCTCAGCCAGATTGCTGAGAACATTCAGGCACAAATCAACAAAATATACGCCCAGAACTATTGGATCAGGGCTGAGATTGGAAAGCTCAATTTTTACCCGCAGTCTGGGCACGCCTACCCCCAACTACTCGAAAAGAAGTCGGGAGCTATTGTGGCGGATATTCGCGGGTTTATCCCCAAGCACAAGTACCAGCAAATTCAATCGAATTTCAGAAAAGTGCATGGCGAAGAAATGAAGGACGGAATGCAAGTTCTTCTTCTGACCAAGGTGCAGTTTCACCCCGTATTTGGGCTTAGCTTACTCATCTCTGATGTTGACCCTTCGTTTACGCTCGGCGAGATGGCCCGGCTGCGAAAGGAAGCCATTCTAAGGCTTCAACGCGAAGGGCTCTTCGATCTAAACTCAAAATTAAAGACCCCACTCCTATTCAAAAGGCTTGCTGTAGTCTCGGTGGAGACATCGAAAGGCTACCACGATTTTTGCGAAGTTTTGAATGCGAGTCCGTACCATAGCGGAATTGAACTCACACTGTTTCCTGCCCTTCTTCAGGGTGATCCGGCTGTCAAAAGCATATCTGATGCGCTGGACCGAATCAGGCCATATACCCACTCTTTTGATGCCGTAGCCATCATACGCGGCGGAGGTGGAGAAACCGGTCTAGACTGTTACGACAGCTATCACTTGGCCAAAGTTGTGGCTTCATTCCCCGCTCCCGTTTTGACTGGAATTGGACACGCCACCAATCTGACGGTAGTCGAACAAGTGGGCCACGCCCATTTCCTTACCCCCACTCATCTGGCCCAATACATTCTCTCTGGTTTCGAAAAGGTGTCGGAGCGAATCAACGAGAGCACCAAAGTCATTGCTTCGATTCGAAAAAATCGCCTTTCCAAAGAATCGGATTTATTGAGATCATTATCCAGAAGTTTGGGTCATGAAGTGGAAGTGGCTAACCTGAAGGAAAAGAATAAGCTGAGTTTGGCTGGAAGCCAGATAAAACAATTGACGCGAAACGCATTTTTAGCCGCCAATAAAAGACAAGAAATCCAAGGAGAAGCCCTTTCTCAGATCACTGTGAAAAGACTCCGAGTCGAAAACGAAAAAGTGACTGAAATCGAAGTCAGTTTGCCCGAATTGGCAGAAGAACTGATCGAATTGAAGCGATTGAGATTGGCATCTTTTGAAGAAAAAAGGCGGATATTAGACCCCATTGAAACCCTGAAGCGCGGGTACAGTATGACCGTGAAAGACGGAAAGCCCATCGGCAGTGCTGCGGAGCTGAGCGAAGGCGATGCGATCGTCACCAAAATGCGCGATGGGGAAGTAAAGAGTATTGTCACCAAGAAATGACCATGGCAAAGAAGAAATCATACGAAGCATATATCGAGGAGTTGGAAAGCATCATCGCAGAGATCGAGAACGCCGAAATCCCAATCGATGAGCTGACGAATAAAGTGAAGCGAGCGGCCGAGTTAATCAAAGTTTGTCAGGCCACGCTCCAAAAGACCGAAGACGAAGTGAATGAGATTATCGCTTCGCTTGATGGGAAGGAATAAAAAAAGCCATCCGCTTTCGGCGAATGGCTTAATTTTTAGAGTTCAAAAGTCCTAGCCTTCCACTTCCTCTGTACTCTCTTTTAAATGTTTAGCGAGGAAAGATTCCATAGCACGGTAGAATTCAAATTTATTCTCTTCGTTTCTAAAACCGTGACCTTCATTGTCCTTCACAAGGTATTCCACTTCAACACCGCGCTCGCGCATGGCTTCTACCATTTGGTCGCTTTCGTCTTTGTTTACACGTGGATCCATAGCTCCCTGAGCAATGTATAGCGGTGCTTGAATTTTATCGACATGGAAAACCGGAGATGCTTCGCGAAGCATCAGCGAGTCTGCTGAGTTTGTTGGATCACCAACCATCTCGTACATCATTTGCTTGAATGGCTCCCAATAAGGTGGGATTGTTCCCATAAAGGTGAACAAGTTCGAAACACCTACGTAGTCGATTCCGCAAGCGTAAACGTCTGGTGAAAATGCCAGTCCGGCTAGGGTGGCGTATCCACCGTAGCTACCACCGTAGATAGCAACGCGATCTTTGTCAGCTATTCCCTTGTCTACCAAATAGTTTACACCGTCGGTGATATCGTCTTGCATCTTTTTACCCCATTCTCTAAATGAAGCTTCCCAGAACTCACGGCCATATCCTACCGAACCTCTGAAGTTCATCTGAAGAACAGCGTAACCACGGTTAGCAAGGAATTGTACTTCCGGGTTGAAGCCCCAGGTATCGCGAGCCCATGGTCCACCATGCGGGTTCACAACAACAGGTAAGTTTTTAGCATCTGCCATTTCAACACCGGCAGGAAGTGTCAGGTAACCGTGTATGGTCAAGCCATCGCGACTCTTGTATGTGATCGGGTTCATCGATGCCATCATGGTTTCATCAATCCAAGGAGAAGGATCTCCGATATCAGATACTTCTTTGGTAGCACGATCGTATAGGTAGTACTCACCAAGCGACTTATCACCGTATGTTCTGATGATGAATTTGTCTTCTTCATCGGTTGTAGAAGTCATGTAGATCTCCAAGCCAGGAAATTCTTTCTCGAGTTGAGCATGCATGCTCTTGTATTCTTCATCAAAGAAGTGGTATTTCTGCTTAACGCCTGTATAGCTCGCAGCAATCAGCTTCATATCCTTTTCGCTATAGCTCAATCCCGTCACATCGTACTCTGGATCTTCAAAAAGAACTTCGTCCTCTTTTCCGCTAGAAGGGTTGAACACAACAATCGCCGCTTTATCTCGGCCAAGGTTTGAGCTGGCGTAGAGCTTCTTGTTGTCGAATGTGAAGAACTGCGGCGAAACGGTGTTCTTAAAGTTCGTCGTTAAAACAGGGGCAAACTCCATATTCTCAGACTCGCGGTAAAGGATGGAAGTAGAAACCCCATCGCTGGTCATAGCCACGCGAAGCTTGCCATCGTGATCGGTCATCCACCCGGTAATGTTTCCAGGGTTCTCAGCGATCATGGTCATTTCACCCGTATTGATGTTGAGTCGGTATGGGTCAAAAACCTGTGGGTTTCGCTTATTCAACCCTACGATCATGTGTTCCTTATCGTTCTCAAGGTTGTCGATGATTTGCGTACGCACACCTTCTTCTTTGGTCAATGCGATTAGGTTTTCACCATTGGCATCAACCGCTACGATATAGAAATTCTCATCTCCATTGTCGTCTTTCAGGTAAACCAAACGGTTATCGTTGGCCCAAAAGTAACCGGCGATATCGCGGTCGAGCTGCTCGGTGATTCGAGTCGTTTCATTCGATTCAATTGAGCGAACGTGAAGGTTCATGCGCTTTTCGTAAGGGGCGAGATAGGAATAGTATTTCCCATCAGGTGAGATTTGAAAAGAAGACATTTCAGGGTTCTTGAAAAAGTCTTCAAGAGCAATCTCTTTAATTTCAACAGGTGCTGTTGTACTCATTTTATCTGCGTCAGTTTTTGTGGAATCCGAACAACTCGCAAGCACAATGGCACAAGCTGCTACCAGGGAATAAGATTTGAGCATGTTTAAGTGGTTTTTTTTCAAATATCACTAAACTAATTGTCTTTACAGACTTCTTGTGATGAACGGTGTAAAACAATTCCAAACAGCAATAGGCTATGATGCAGCTCCTTGTTCGTCAAAAAAGGCGTCTGTTTTCGCGTTTAGGAATATGCGAGCCCGCTGTTTGCGGTACTGAATCACTTCATCATCCGACTTGATAGACTCATACACCGTTTCGTCAATAACCGACTCAGAATACTGGAGCTTAGCCAGTTGGGCGCGCTTTGCTTCGAGCACATCTACCACTTGGGAGTCGGAGAATGCGAGACGCACATCGTAGGGTCCTTTGTGTGAAAGAAGCTTGGTGAGAATCGGAGCCGTTTCTAGAGCGATAAAGAGGAGAATGATAAACCATTGCGGCCATTTCGGAAGTTCTTCCAGTGCTGTAAGTCTGGCTAAAAACCCGTCAAACCCGTCAATGATAGGCTGTGTCTCCGCGACTTCCTGACGCATATTCTCCCGCAAGCTGGCTATCTCTTCTGTGTTTTGATTTTGGAGCAAACTGTGCTCAGCTCGTTGAGATTGAAGATCTTGAAGGGCCATATCGTGCTTTTCTCGCTTCTCGGCATAGACGGGACCTTTACCAAGTTTTTGGGTGCCGGAAGTGCCCTCTGCTTCACCGATGTAGATGTCGTACAATTCATCTACTTCAGCCTTTTTGGCATCCAAATCTGCTTGACTCGCCGTGATTTCCGACTGTAGCCTATCGATCTCGGTCTGATAGTTCGCCTGGATTTCGTTCTTGTTCTCAAGCGTACTTTGGTTTCGCTGCGAGAGCAAGACCCGGTCTATTTCCTTTTCAAAAATCTTGATTTCAAGCGGTTTCGAAATCACGATCGCGATCAAGATAGCAAGGATGATTCTGGGGCTGGCCTGGATGAGTTCATGCTTGAGTCCTTTTTCTTTTCGCATGGTGGAGACAATGAATCGGTCTAGATTAAAGATTACGAGGCCCCAAATCAGGGCGAATGCCACAGCCATGAAGATGGAGTCGAAAATGGTGAAGAGCGCATATCCACCAGAGAGCGCAGCCAAAAGGGCGGTGAAAAATACCGTAGCACCAATTCCGGCGTATTTTTCTTGTTCAGATTTGGGACAAGCGGATAGGATATCCTGGTCGGCCCCACTACAGGTCCAAAAGAATTTTTTGAGCATAGCCTTGCAAGTTTGTTTGTTCCAAGGTAACGGTAATATGGGGTTTGAGATTGTGAGGAATTGTTAATTCCGTTTTAGGGATTTTCGAAAAAGTGATGACGCAAATATCGGCAACGGTCCTTCTTCTAGATAAAAGTTTAACCTTTCATCTTCCTTTTACCTTGATGCAAAAGGAACAAAAGATCAGGGCTGTAATTTTATTTCTTAAAACTCTCGAAAACGCTCCAGCACCTTACCCAAACTCGCCCCGAAATGCTTCGGGGTTTCCGCATCTTCCTTCGTCAGATGCTCCAACAAACGGTATTAACGGAAGCACAGCTTCCGATACCTGAGCTCAAACATGGGTGCGGTGGACTTTCACTTATTTCTGAGTTTCAAAGAGAATAAAATTAAGGCCGAGATTTGGCTCACAACTTACTTTAAGAATTGTCCGACTTCCGACCTGCAAGCCGTGAGCCAATATGGTCAAAGCCTGAAAATTAAATGACGATATTTTCTCGAAATAATATCGGTAAGCCAATATCGGGAGCATCACCTTCGAAAGGTGACTTTCTCGTAATGAGAATATTGGCTTATCTTTGGTTGTCTATAAGTTTCCGCCATGCGTTACTTTCTTTGTTCTGTAATCTTTGTCTTTTGGTTTTCTGCTCAGGCTCAAACCGAAATCATATTTGAAATAGATCACCGTCTCAATGGAGCATCTTTTAACGAGGGCATGGAGCCAACCAATGAGTTTGAATTTGAAGCTGAGAATAATTTGGGACATGCCTTTACTCTACAGCGATTTGACTACTATTTGTCAAATTTCACAATTGTACATGACGGTGGGCAAGAGACATTCATTGAAGAGTCGTTTTACCTTCTGCACTCATTAGAAGAATCTGAACTAAACTTTGGCACCCATGAAATTAGTCACATTGAAGCCTTGAAGTTTCACTTTGGGCTCGATGAGATTTACAATCACGGTGACCCGTCAACTTATTCGCCAGGTCACCCGCTCGCACATCAGGGTTGGTTTACCATGTTTTGGGATTGGCAATCAGGGTACATTTTTGCTGGAATACATGCCTACAATGACTTTGATCTCGCCATTTTCCATTTTGCCGGTGATGAGAATTACACAGAAATCGTGGTTCCAGTAGACGCAGAAGTGAGTGGTGATGTGTGGACTCTTGAACTAACAGCAAGACTAGAAGAAACTTGGAGGGATATAAACCTGGAAGAGGATTTTCACCCGATGTACGGGTACTTCCTGGAAAACTTTACCAATCATGTATTCTCTTACGAAGGAACGCTCTCAGTTGATGATCGAAAACTGAGTGATATTTCAGTCTATCCAAACCCCAATTCAGGTAGCTTTCAGATCGAATGGGGTGAAGCAGATGTACAGGTGGATCAAGTGGAAATATTCGATCTTTCAGGTAAGTCCGTTTATCTCCGTAGTGTAGGGCCGAACAGCCAGAAGCTTTGGGTTGAAGGACTCTCCGAAGGCCTCTACATTATTAGCCTTCAAAGAAATGGATCGATCGTGAGTAGCCAGAAAATAGTCTGTACAGGTGAGACCTATTAGTGTTTGTTGCAAAACCACTTGGCATTTTCGCTACGCCCTACTCTTTTCATTCATTCTCTGCATGGTATCCTGTGCGGATTCAGATCAAGACATCGAGAAATCTCTGCTTGAGATACCGGCTCACTTCCCACCTGTAGAATGGCCAGAAGACAATGCCTTTACACTGGCTCGTTGGGAAATGGGAAAGGCCCTATTTTACGACCCGGTCTTATCGAAAGACTCTTCTATCAGCTGTGCTTCCTGCCACCGACCCGAACGAGCTTTTGCTGATAACCGTCCTTTCTCACTTGGCGTTGCAGATTCACTAGGGCGGCGAAATGTACCCACGCTCACCAATGTGGCCTACAACCCATACTTTCTCAGTGAAGGCGGAGTGCCTACTTTAGAGCTTCAGGTGATTGTTCCCATACAAGATCACGCCGAGTTTGACTTCAACATCGTAGCCATTTCAGAGCGATTAAAGCGAATCCCGAAGTACATGGATATGGCTCAGAAGGCGTACAACCGAGAACCAGATCCATTCGCTATCACACGATCTATCAGCACCTTTGAGCGAACCTTCATCAGCGGAAACTCTCCTTATGACCGCTATGTGAGTGGTGATAAATCAGCGTTAAGTGCCATCCAAAAGAAAGGGATGGATCTCTTCTTCAGCGATCGGGTACACTGCACATCCTGCCATGGCGGGTTCAATTTTACGGACTACGGTTTTGAAAACAACGGTCTTTACGAGACATACCGTGATAAGGGCCGATATGCACTCACAGGAAAGGATTCTGATGTGGCATTATTCAAAGTTCCCACGCTCCGAAATGTGGGGCATACAGCTCCGTACATGCACGATGGTTCTATGCTCAGTCTTGTGGATGTGGTAAAACACTACAGCGATGGGATTAAACTTCATCACCATTTGAGCGAAGAGATCAAACCTTTGTTGTTAAATGATGAAGAAGTAGATGTTCTCGTGGCATTTCTGGGTGCCTTGACTGACAATAGCTTCAGCCAAAACCAAATGCTGCGAAAGCATTGAAACAGTGCTGCATCAGAGTTGCTAACATCAATTTTGGATTAAGTCTTGGTGAATATGCAATGAATCTCACAAGATGCCGTTAATTTTGGGGTCAGAAAGGCATCTTTTTTGATAAATGATAGTCTTTCAACATACAGACTTGCTACGAAATAAGATACTTACCAATGCGCGTTAACCGCTTTTTACTTATAGGTGCTTTGATTCTGTGTTCCTTTGTTTCCAAAGCACAGTGGACCGATATTTCTCTCGACTCTCAGGAAGATTTTAAACGAATTAAAATGGTAACGGATCAGGCCGGGTACATTCTATCGGATCTGCATTTTTACCGAACTGAGAATGGTGGAGATTCTTGGGAAGAAATCAAGATTACGGGTGATGTGCAGGACTTTTTCTTTGTCAACCCTTCGAAAGGGTATATGATAGCCACGGTGAGCGGCGAAACGCTTCTCAAAAAGACGAATGACGCCGGTATGACCTGGCAGAATGTTGGTCCGTGCCAAAGCGGAATTTTATTCTTCTCTAGCGAGAGTAATGGGTATATCGTAGCTTCAGACTTCACGGAATACTCAACATCTGATGGTGGTACTACCTGGAACCAAGTCGGGAAAGCTACCAAAGACAGCAAAGAGAACAGCGTTTACTCGCTATCAGCTTACGTTGGCTATATCGGGAACGACAAACCATCAGGTTTTGCCAAAACAACCCAGGAACGTAAATCGTGGGAGAGCATGATGGCCAATGGAGAAGATATGCGAACCTACGCGGCCATCGACAATATTGATGCCGATCACTGTATCCTGGTAGGAAAAAGCGGAAAGCTAGCCATTACCAACTCAAAGGGAGATATACAGAGCGAAGAGCAAGTAGGGCAATACGATTTTATGACCGTAGACTGTACGGAGCGATACTGCTTTGTAGCAGGTGAAGACGGTGTAATTCTCAGATTGGAGCAAGCTAAGGCAGATGAAGATGGACCAGTGGCCCAGCCAGGCGCACCGATAAGTCTTTATCCCAACCCGGTATCGAGTGATTTCGTGACCATTGAGATTGATAAAACACAGGCTGTATACCCAATCAAGTGCAAGGTGTTTAACGAAATAGGTAGCCTGACTTTTACAGAAGAATTGGCGCAGGGCAATGACAAGCTTTCGGTAGCGGATTTGCCAAATGGTACTTATATCCTTCGGATTGAAAGCTCTACGGGGAGGTATTTGGGAAGTAAGAAGTTTGTGAGGTAGGTGTTTGACAAAGCTTAGCTATTAATTCTGCTTGTGAACTTTCATTAATGCCTATCTATTTTATCCTTCCTTTTGTCATGATACAAAAGGAACAAAAAATCTGGGCTGTAATTTTATTTCTTGAAACTCTTGAAAACACTTCAGCGCCTTACCCAAACTCGGAAACGGCATTTGCGAAAGCATAGCTTTCGATGCCTGACCTCTGCAAGGGTGCGGCGGACTTCCGTTTATTTCTGAGTTTCTAAGAGAATAAAATTAAGGCCAAGAGTTGGCTCACAATTTCATTTAGCACTTTCAGATATAAAGTCTGCAAGCTGCGAGCCAATAATGCCCAGCGCTCAATAGCGAAAAGACTACTAACTCAGTTTGCACAAAAGAGCTGCGCTGGATTTATTCCCTTCGGTCATGATATCACTTCGCTAAGTTGAAATCCTGCGTTATAAGCAATTTTGAATTCAACGAAAACCAAAACGAGAAAGCCTAGAAGCCCTAACATCACTGCTTTCTGGATTGGGTTTTATTCGACACAACTGGAAAACACTCGAAATACGTTCGTCAAATCGGACAATAGCGTATAACGAATTGAGTTAGATTGTAAATATGCGTACACTGCCTTTGTTAAACTCTTTCTAACAGTCTAGTCTAGGTCTTTCTCCAGACGATTTTTGATTTCAAATAATCTCTGCTTTTTCGCTTGACTGACTTCGGGATAGGAAAGACTCAAACTCGAGATTTGCTCTGTAATGATCATCGAAACAAGGGCTCGCATTTTCCATTTGTCGTCTGCGGGAATGATAAACCACGGCGCTACAGAAGTGGATGTTGCATTGATGCAGTCTTCGAATGCCTGCATATAGTCGTCCCAATATTGTCGCTCGGCAATATCAGACTCGGAGAATTTCCAGTGTTTTTCAGGCTCGTTGAGCCGGCCGAGAAACCGTTGCTTCTGTTCTTGTTTTGATACGTTTAGAAAGAACTTCAAAATCACCGTTCCATTTCGGCATAGATGTCGTTCCATTGCGTTGATGTCTTCGTAGCGCCCTTCCCAAAAAGAACTCGTTTTTGGGTCGAAATGCGAAGGGCTATTGACCAGAATTTCCGGGTGCACTTTCGTAATCAAGACATCTTCGTAATACGAGCGGTTGAAAATTCCAATCTTACCCCTTTCGGGCATTTTCCTCCAATAGCGCCAGAGAAAATTGTGATCCAACTCTTCTTTAGTTGGAACCTTAAAACTGCTCACTTCCACACCTTGGGGATTAACACCCGACATGACGTGCTTGATGGTGCTGTCCTTTCCAGCAGCATCCATGGCTTGAAAAACAATGAGCATCGAGAGTTGATTGCTCGCCCAGAGCAGCTCTTGTGCTTGGGTGAGATGCTTCAGGTTTGATTTGATGTAACGCTTGGCTTCCTTTTTGAGACCTTTCTCGGTAAGTTCTTGAATCTGCCTGGTTCCCTTCCACTCTGTTGGATGGTCCTTAATGCGAAATGTTTCATGAGAATCCACGCGAAACTTATCCATCAAACGATCATTCTTGCCGTTTTCGTTTACCATGTTGGCTGGGTTTTGTCCACCCTAAGGTAACAAGGGATCGGGAATTCACTAATTAGTGCTTTCCAACCAGCTTAATATACTTAGGCAGCATTTCTTCACGAGTCAATAAACAATCCCGTAATTTAGTTGTCATCAATTCCAAAACCGGGACTTATGAAATTATCCGTTCTGCTCATAGCCTTTTTGGCTACATGGAGCCTTAACAACGAAACCTTAAATACAGAAAACATGAGTGTATACGACTTTAAAATAAAATCTCTCACTGGTGGAGAAATCGATATGAATAGCCTAAAAGGAAAGAAGATCCTTTTTGTGAATACAGCGTCAAAGTGCGGGTATACTCCGCAATACGCAGAGCTACAAGAGCTTCACGAGAAATACGGCTCTAAGGTTACGGTGATCGGTTTGCCTTGCAATCAATTTGGGAGCCAGGAGCCTGGAAGCGAGTCTGAGATAGCCACATTCTGTGAAGCTAACTACGGGGTGAGTTTTCAAATGACTGAAAAGATCGATGTAAAAGGCAGCGATCAGCACCCGCTTTACGCATGGCTCACCCAAAAGGAACTGAATGGAAAGAAAGACACGAAGGTGAAATGGAATTTCCAGAAGTATTTGGTGAGCGAGGATGGAGAGTGGCTGGCTATGTTTCCTTCGGGAACGAGTCCGATGGATGAAGAGATCACTGATTGGCTGAAGTAGCACCATTTGGAGTTCGGAATTTAGAGTTCCGCCGTCTCCGCCTAAGGCGGATTTGGCGGATAAACCCGCCGGCGCTGAAGCTCTGGCGGATAAATGTGGAGTTTGGAGTGAGGAGTTCGGAATTAGAAAATTGGGATGCCCGCTTTGCCAGATATGTAAAGAATTAAGCTCAGGCCTTGACCCTTAGTTGACCCTTAGTTACCCCTTAGTTGACTCTTAGTTGCCCCGGACTTAAATGCGGGCTCAGATCTGTTAAGAATTGAAAAGAGTGCGTACATGCACCCAAATCATTTTAACTTGCGGAAATGAATCGCGAAGAGCAAATAGCGAAATACGATGCCATTGTGGCCGAGGCGAAGGGCTGTGAAAGATTGGGTAAAACCATGCCTTACACTTCTTCGAACGGGTATATGTACTCGCAAGTCAATAAAGCGGGTGAGATTGGCATAAGGCTATCAAAAGAGCGACAGAAGGAGCTAAATGAGAGTCATGAACTAGGGCCTTTCAAATCGTATGGAGCTACCATGAAGGACTATGTGATGTTGAGCGATGAAATCATATCGGATGAAGCCTTCGCGTGTAGCCTACTCGAAGAAGGACTGGCTTTTGTCAATAGTCTACCCCCAAAATAATTTATGGAACCCAATTCATATTGCGCAGCAGTCGAGAAACTCGATCAGGTACATAAAGACTATCACGACAAAGAGTATGGTTTTCCGATCCACAATGACGATGCGCTGTTTGGAAGACTGATTTTGGAAATAAACCAAGCTGGGTTATCGTGGACCACCATTCTCAAGAAAAAAGAGAACTTCTTCCGAGCATACGATGGGTTTAAAGTCGATAAGGTGGCAGCTTACGGAGAGTCAGATAGAGCCCGATTGCTGGAAGATGCCGGCATTATCCGCAATAAACTCAAAGTGAATGCCGCTATTCACAATGCCCAGGCAATACAAGCCTTGCAAAAGGAATTTGGGTCATTTGAAAACTGGTTGGACCACCATCACCCGTTAACGAAGGCTGAATGGGTAAAGCTTTTTAAGAAGACGTTTAAGTTTACCGGTGGCGAGATCACGAATGAATTTTTGATGAGCACGGGGTATTTGCCCGGGGCACATGTGGATGGATGTCATGTGATGGAGAAAGTGGTGAAAGAGAAGCCGAGGTGGATGGATGGATAGTGTTATCTCAAAGGGTTGAAAAGAGAGCCGATCATATAAACCACAGCAGATAAACCGGAGATACTAGGTCATTCGCAAGATTTCCAACAGTAAAATGCTTCTTCCTTTTCGAATCTTAGATAAAAACTATGCAAGCTGCGAGCCAATTGAAACCAGAGCCTGAACAGATAAAAAGCAGTAATTCTGTGCTAAACGATTCTTTGCGCAGGAATAAGAGTCATTTCGAGTGGGATTTTTAATGCTTTGCTTTAAAAATGCCGTATCGAGAAAGACGAGTCGTATGTACCAATACCAAACATCATTGGGGAAAACAATGTCTAGTTTGGGGCATTGCAATCAAGACTTCAAAGATTCAATGCGCTTGAGTTCCCAAAGGATTTCTTCGAGCCCGTTGAGTTTGATTTGATAGAGAATTTGGAGAAGGTCTCCGAGTTTTCCATCTGGAAATCCTTTGCGCTGAAACCACTCGAGATAGGCTATGGGCAAATCAGCGAGAAGTGTGCCCTTGTACTTGCCAAAGGGCATTTTCCACTGCACAAGAAGTGGTAAAGATTCTTTTGGTAGTCCATCCATACTACTTTAGGAACTCAAAACACCCCAGCGGACGTGGGTTGTTGTAGGGGTGTGCCAATGATATCGCTGTCAGGTAAATTGGGAAAATTTGAACCCTTCCCTATCGAGAATGCATCGGGCTCTAACCTGAAGTCACCCTCAGCAAAGTCAACGAATCCGGGTTCTTCTCCAACGAAAATTTGATCAATCAGGTAGAGTCCTACATAAGGCTTGAGCTCTTCTTCCTCACCTCGAATAACGCAGTTCTTAAACTCCAAATCGCCTGAATCCACAGGTACTTGATCATCCATATCAAAACCGAGTTCATTGAAGCCATTTCCGTGAATGATACAGTTTCTAAAGTGGCTGTTTTCAATTAGACCTATACCAACTGTATTGGCATCAAGGGGTGCGACATTGGTCAGAAAAACTGAAGGCGTTTGCCTCGTTGAGAAACGCCAGTTGTTGGCGAATGTCGCCTGCTCAAATCGGTATGAGCCACTACCTGTGCCTGCGAACACGTACTGTCCTGCGCTTGAACCCAGGAAGTTTTCGGCTTCGACTTCAAAATTCTTGGCGAAGATAGAAGCGATCGAATTATTTCGGATAGCCACGTTTTCCAACACGAGCTTATTTGGTGAGCGCTGTCCAGGGTCTGGTGAAACATTAAATGGATCGCTCTCAGCCTGGATTCCGATAAAGTTGTTTTTGATCAACACATTGCGGAAGATGTGATCTTCTCCCGATGGAGCATCGTTTACCCAAATCCGATCCCACTGACCCGGCTCTTCATCGTAAAACGGTTCGAGGCGGTCGCCTTGAAATATGATAGGGTTTTCGAGAGTCCCTTCTGCTATGAGCTGCCCATATCGATAAGCCCATAAGCCCGAGCTATTGTGAAAGAAAACCTGAGTTCCCGGCTCGATGGTCAAGGTTTGGGTCGAGTCGATCACGACGTAGCCATAGACTACCACAGGTCGATCGGCAGTCCAGGTCACCGATGCATCAATCTCGCCAAAGCCGTCTACAAAGCTAAAGTCAGGTAGGCCATTTGTCGGGAATTCGGTCGGAACGTAGAAGATGGCATCCCAGCCCCAGGCCACTAGTTTGACGCTTTGATTGTTGCCATTGGTGGTAAATTCAACTTCGCCTTCCACAAATGGGTAGAGCATGTTGGCATTTGGCTCGACGGTCACTTCCACAAAAACGAATAAGCTGTCCTTTGGTCCAATTTCTACGTCGTTCATCTCGGTACCCGAGAGACCATCGACATTAATTCGAAAAGAGTTATTGGGGTCATTGGCCAGACGAATTCGCGAGATATTGACGTATTCGTCTTCGTTATTGTAGATCATAAAGCTGCGGGTAGCAGAGCCCACTGTCGCAAAAAGCGTATCGAAATGTACCGAGTCTGTGGAAAACGAAAGTCGCACATCGGGTGACGTATTGACATCATCTTTTTTACAGCTCGAAACGCCCGCCATCACTACGACAACCAGCAAAAAGACAGGTATTACCCTTTCAAAAATTCGCATTCCCACAGGTGTATAACTAAATTCGCAGGCAAATATTACAAAATTGACTGAAGTATTTTTTTCAAACGAAAGAAATCCCTACATTTGCACCCCAATTAATGAACAGATCATGAAAAAAGACATCCATCCAGAAGACTATAGACTCGTTGTTTTCAAAGACATGTCTAATGAATATACTTTCCTAAGTCGTTCTACTGCTCCTTCATCGGAGACAATAAAGTGGGAAGATGGGAATGAGTATCCTTTAGTAAAACTCGAGATTTCACATACATCGCACCCTTACTTTACTGGTAAAATGCAGTTCGTTGATACGGCAGGACGTGTTGACAAATTCCGCAAGCGTTACGCTAAATTCCAGAAGAAGTAATTCTGCGAGTCGAATAAAATTGAAAAAGCCTTTCCGTTGCGGAAAGGCTTTTTTTATTTTGACCAAAACTTTCCCATGCAGGTAGTCTTGATTGATTTACACTGGAAGAAGCTTCTTCCGCTCACCTTTTCCCGATCGGCAAGCGATTTATTGATCGGTTGCTCTTCCATTAAATCAAAATGGGAAGCAGCGCTAGGGGCTGAAGTGTCTGTGGTGAGTCGAGGTTACCTCCAAGATTTGTATGGAGATCTACCATCTGGAGATTGTCTTGTGCTGAATTCAGGATTGCTACCGACCGCTTCGATTCTAAACGCCATCCAAAGTTTAGAAAAAAGCCAGGTACTGAAGAACGGTAATCGTTTTTTAGCCGGGAAACTTAAAGGTAGCAACGCGGAGAATCTCTTTAAAAAGGTAGCCGAAGGTGAATCAATTGACTTGGACGGATTTGGCTCGAACCCTACTGAATGGAGTGAAGATTTGGAAATAATTGACAGGCCGTCTGACATATTTGCACATAATGACACCTGGCTTCGAAAAGATTTTGAGCCATGTGAACCGACCCCTAAGCAAAATCTTCCCGAAGGAGTTCAGGTCATCGGGGAAGACATCTACATCCATCCATCGGCAAAGGTTGGTCCTTGTATTTTGAATGCAAGCACTGGCCCTATCTACATCGACGCCGATGCTGAGATCATGGAGGGGGCTTTGATTCGTGGACCGTTTTATCTCGGGGCCCATAGCACAGTAAAAATGGGAGCGAAAATTTATGGCGCTACAAGTGTGGGAGCGCATTGTAAAGTAGGTGGCGAAGTCGGGAATTCGGTTATCCATAACTACTCCAATAAAGGACACGATGGATACCTGGGCAATTCGGTAGTAGGTAGCTGGTGTAATCTTGGTGCAGACACCAATACATCAAACCTGAAGAACAATTATGGCGAAGTGAAGGTGTGGGATTACGAATCGGAGAGCCAGCTTTCTACTGGGCTTCAGTTTCATGGCTTGGTAATGGGCGACCACTCGAAGTCCAGCATCAACACCATGTTCAACACGGGTACGGTAGTAGGCATGTGCGCCAATGTTTTTGATAGTGGCTTCCCGCCGAAGTTTGTGCCTTCATTTACCTGGGGAAGCCCTGGAGAAATGACGAGCTTTAAAATGGAAAAGGCATTCGAGGCATCAGAAGCCATGATGAGCCGAAGAAACCTCGACTTAAGTGAAACAGAGCGCGAAATATTTCGTTTTGTTTCAGACTACGACAAGAAGTTCCGTGGGTGATCCCCGCCTTTGGCACGCCTATTGACTAAGTGGGGATGGACCAAAATTCCCATAGGGGACTGACATTTTGTCCACAACATATAGATTAGCACATGAGCATGTTCGAGCAGATCGAGTTTCAAGATATAATAGATACAGAGACGGAAATCATTCCGTTGATCACTTCAGAAGACGAAGACCAGATCAACGCGGAGGAAACGCCTCAGGAATTACCCATATTACCCATCCGAAATACCGTATTGTTTCCGGGAGTTGTCCTACCCATTACTGTTGGGCGTGACAAGAGCATCAAGCTTATCCGCGAAGCATACGCCGGCACCCGAACCATTGGAGTGGTGAGTCAGAAGGATCAGGAAGTAGAAGATCCCGAAATAGAAGACCTGAACACGATTGGTACGGTGGCTAAAATAGTACGGATGCTGAAAATGCCCGATGGGAGCACCACCGTGATTATTCAAGGAAAGAAGCGGTTTGAGCTTTTGGAAGTCGTGGAAGTTGATCCATATTTAAAGGCTCGGGTCAGCGCATTTCCAGAGATCAAGCCCAAAAGGGACATCAAAAAGTTTGAAGCCTTGGTGGGATCGCTTAAGGATTTGGCCTTGCAAATAATCAAGCAGAGCCCCAATATTCCGAGTGAAGCATCTTTTGCCATCAAGAATATTGAGAGCTATAGTTTCTTGATCAATTTCATCTCCAGCAATATGAATGCGGCGGTGAGCGATAAGCAAAAGCTTCTGGAAACAGCCGACCTGAGGAAGCGAGCTGAGATGGTGCTGGAGTTTTTGACCAAAGAGCTTCAGATGCTGGAGCTCAAAAACGACATTCAGAGCAAGGTAAAAACGGATATTGATCAGCAGCAGCGCGAGTATTTTCTTCACCAGCAGATGAAGACCATACAGGAAGAGTTAGGTGGGAATCCGCAAGAGGAAATGGTAGCCGAGCTGCGCGCCCGAGGCGAAAAGAAAAAGTGGAATTCTAAAACAGCTAAAGCCTTTAAGAAGGAGCTAGACCGATTGGAGCGGATGAATCCACAAGGAGCCGATTTTTCTGTGCAACTCAATTACATCGAAACTCTTCTCGACCTTCCCTGGAACGAGTACTCGAAAGATTTGTTTGACCTGAAGCGAGCTCAAAAGATATTGGACAAGGACCACTACGGTCTGGAAAAAGTAAAGGATCGGATTATAGAACACCTGGCAGTGTTGAAGCTAAAGGGGAATATGAAGTCTCCCATTATTTGTCTTTACGGCCCTCCCGGTGTTGGTAAGACTTCGCTTGGAAAATCTATCGCTGCAGCTTTAGGAAGAAAGTACACGCGTATGTCGCTGGGCGGATTGCGAGATGAAGCTGAGATTCGTGGTCACCGAAAAACCTATATCGGCGCACTACCTGGAAGAATTCTTCAGAATATTAAAAAGGCGGGGACGAGCAATCCTGTGTTTATTCTCGATGAGATTGATAAACTTGGACGCGATGCTCATGGAGATCCATCTTCAGCTATGCTTGAAGTCCTGGACCCTGAACAAAACGCGACTTTCTACGATAACTACGTAGAGATGGACTACGACTTGTCGAATGTGATGTTCGTAGCTACGGCAAACTCTTTAAACACGGTTCACCCAGCGCTGAGAGACCGTATGGAGATCATCGAAGTAAATGGGTATACCGTAGAAGAGAAGATTGAAATTGCCAAGAGACACTTGCTACCGAAACAGATCAAAGAGAATGGATTGAAGGCCGCTCAGATCAAATTGGGCAAGACGACGCTTGAGAAATTAGTTGTAGAGTACACAAACGAGTCTGGTGTGCGAGGGCTGGAGAAGCGAATCTCAAAACTGGTACGACACCGCGCGATGCAGATTGCATTGGAAGAAGAGTTTGAACCAGCAATTTTACCCGACCAATTGGAGCCGATTCTCGGGCCATCAAGAGCGAAGGATAAGTACCAGGACAACGAGGTAGCCGGTGTAGTTACTGGGTTGGCGTGGACAGCAACGGGTGGAGATATTCTCTTTATCGAGACGAGCATTACCAAAGGAAAAGGTAAGCTCACCCTTACCGGAAACCTCGGTGATGTCATGAAAGAGTCGGCAGTCATCGCATTGGAGTACCTGAAGTCTCACGCTGCTGAAATTGGCTTAAACCCCGACGTATTTGAGAACTGGAATGTTCACATGCACGTGCCTGAAGGGGCTACACCCAAGGATGGACCTTCTGCGGGGATTACGATTCTCACTGCTTTGGCTTCGCAGTTTACGCAACGAAAAGTCAAGAAGTATCTGGCCATGACTGGGGAGATCACGCTGAGAGGGAAGGTGCTTCCGGTTGGTGGAATTAAAGAGAAGATTTTGGCTGCGAAGCGGGCGAATATCAAGGAGATTATTCTCTCTAGTAAGAACGAGCAAGACATCAAAGAGATCAACCCGAGGTACTTAAAAGGGTTGACATTCCACTATGTTGAGAATATGATGGATGTGATCGACAAGGCGCTGACGAATCAAAAGGTGAAGAATCCGATTGAGACAATGGAGAAATGAGTTTCGAATGGGGAATGGCGAATTGGGAGTTCGGAATTCGGAATTCATAGATTCACCGTCTTCGGCTCAGAAGGATATAGTGGATGAATGCGCAATTAGCGAAAACCACCATATCTTTCCGATTTATTTTACTGATTTAGGAAGAATTAGCTCCCAAAGAAGCTGATGAGTTTATACTTAGTTGGTATTTAGTTGGTACTTAGTTGGTACTTAGTAGCCCCTTAGTAAGGTACTATTCAAGATGAAGCAGAAATTTTATTTATTCCCGGAATAGGACTACCCTGCCTGCTCTTATTTGGCTGCCACCTTGTATTTTGATTGTGTAGATACCTGGTGCCAAACCAGAGAGATCAAATTGATTCTTTGTTAGAGCACCTTTTCGAACAAGTGTTCCAGCCATATTATATACTTCAAGGTAAGAAGAAGGTGAAGGCTCTATGTCCAGATTGAGTATCCCTGATGTTGGATTGGGATAAATGTTCAAGGATTCGATTTCCAATTGATCAGTCCCTAAAGCTTGAATAGAGATTGTTTGAATGGTTGTAATCGTATCGCAATTGCTTATAGCTGTGAAGACTATGTCGTGGTCGCCTTCGGTTTGGAAGGTGTGGGTAAAGTCTTCGTTTGTAAACATCTCGCCTTCAATGGTCCATAGCACTGATGTATAGTTGGTTGCCAGGCTCGAAAACTGGACATCTAATCCATTGATGGGTTCCCAGGTCCAGTCGTTCGTTAAGTCATAAGTCCCAACAAACCATTCTTCCAGCTGATCGAAGACCACTACTTTCGAAGCCTGTCGGATAGTTTCAGCCATATCTTCACCCAAAGAGAAGTCAAAGGTGAGAAGAGATGGATCCTTTCGGAAGAAGACGGTGTAGAAAGAACAGGCAGCGGCGTATGAACCTGCTGCTGATGGATGACTTCCATCGCCCGTGTAAAGGTTTATCTCAGGATTGTTTTCGCGCAGGTATTTCCATACTTCACCAACTGGAGAAACCACAGCGTCGTTTTCTTCCGCCATCTGCATATAGCGAAGGTGAAGGAGGCTGTCCATTCCCTCATAAGTACAAACGGGTGGCCAGAACTCACAATTTTGAGCGTCGCCGTTCTCTCTGCCCCATGTGCGATAGAAGACGGTTTCAGCACATGGGTTCGATTCTAAGATCTGCTCGTTGAGCTGCTCGGCATATGGGAAGGTCTCTTCTTCAACCTGAGAATCAGGGAATGAAGGGATCTGACTTTGTTCTTGTAGAACCACGAAATCCCAATCGCCTTGTGCGATAAGGTTTTGACTTGTTGCATTGGATGCATGCTGCATAAGACGGAATCCACCGGGCGTATTTGAAGCCACCTCAAGGGTATCTTCAACTGAAAGAGCAAGATTTCTCACCAGGTTAGGTAAGTTATTGGAGTTTGTGTAGCTGTTTCCGAGGAAAAGAGCTCGCTTCGGTTGACCGTAAGTCGATACGGCGACTAGAAATGAAAAGGTTAAAAGAAAAATACGCATGGTTTCAATTTTGGTGGTCTGACGGGAGGAGAGAGGTAAAGTTGTATTTATGAATCTTCGATTCGAAGGGTTCAAGTTTCGAGTTCAATCTGAACCTTTAACACCGTTTAATGTTGGTGAAGACTCAGATACTAGTTAAGACTTAATTCAACGGTAAAAGTTCGTCTTTGCCACTTCCTTTTGTCATGCCGCGCCGTCGGCAAGCCTATGGCGGCCGATGGATACAAAAGGAACAAAAAATCTGGGCTGTAATTTTATTTCTTGAAACTCGCGAAAACACTACAGCGCCTTACCCAACCCCATTGAATAATCAACAACTTCGTGAAACGTACTATACTTCTGCTCAAGATGTAAAAAGGAATGAACGAATTATTTCAGTTAATAAATTGATGTTGATTCGCGGCTCAAGAAGAAGGTCAGCAATGAAATAGTGGTCCATGGAAGGAGCCGATTCAACTAGGGCAAACTCGCCCCGAAATGCTTCGGGGTTTCCACATCTTCCTCTGTCAGATGCTCCAACGAACGGTATTAGCGGAAGCAGAGCTTCCGATACCTGAGCTCACACATGGGTGCGGTGGACTTTCGTTTATTTTGGAGTTTCTAAGAGAATAAAATTAAGGCCGAGAGTTGGCTCACTACTTACTTGGCGAATTCTCAGACTTCAATTCTGCAAGCTGTGAGCCAATTGGCACCAAATGTAAAAAATTGGATGGTTATTTGTACTCGATAGTACCTTGAGCCTTCTTGATATACTAATGATAGATAAAATCAAACGTACTATTTCACCACAGCGGGAAAAAGTGAGAAGTGAGAAGTGATAAGTGAAAAGCGAGAAGTGAGTAGTGATAAGTGAGAAGTGGGAAGTGAGAAGTGAAAAGCGAAAAGTGGGAAGTGAGAACGAATAGTGGAAGAGTGAAGATGGATAGTTTTGCCATATTCCTGCATCGATCTGACAGAATTGAACTTTTGTAGGATTCGATGTTTGGTGAAATGTAGGTTAGAAATATTGAATGGGTAAACAATAGAAACTGACTATATTCGTTCCGAAGAAGGATGAATAAAAGGTTTCTATTAATTGTGGGTCTGATCTCCAGCTTGGGTTTGTTTGGTCAAGGCAATGGAGAAGACAGTTTTCAGATATTGCAATCGACCAGTGCGGCGCGAATCGCTGCACTTGGAGGTAATGCCATGGCCGTGAAGGACGGAGACCTCAACCTTGGTCTTCTGACCCCTTCCCTACTCGACTCGAGTTCTACAAGACAAATCGCTCTGAGCTATACTCGTTTTTTTGGTGAATCGAATATCAGTCACGCCGGATACGCTTTTGATGTAAAGTCGCTGGGGACGGTATCGGTGGCCTTTATGAATGTGGGTTATGGAGACTTTGATATGACAAACAGTGCTGGCGAAGTAGTTGGTCAATTCAATGCCGGCGAGTACATGCTTCAAGCAGGGTTAGGTCGACAATTGACCGATCGATTTTCTATTGGTGCAAATGTCAAGTTTGCCTGGAGTGAATTAGCTGAATACAAATCATCGGCTTTGGCAGTGGATGTGAGTGGGACATATCACAATTCCGAAAAGCTCTTTACTGCAAGTGTGATGATGCGGAATTTTGGGAATGTGCTTTCGCACTATCGCGACGGCGTTGATCAAAGCTTGCCGTTTGAGATTCAGGCCGGATTGACAAAAAAACTAGCCAAGGCTCCGATTCGCTTTGGGTTGATCGCAGAAAATTTACAGCAATGGGATATGACTCCCGAGCAGAACCAAATTGAAATCGATCCCTTGACAGGTGAAGAAGTCAACACGAATCCCGATGGGTTTGGTGAGAACTTAATGAGACACCTGGTTTTCAATGCAGAGATTCTGATCACCCAAAATTTCAATATCAGGGTTGGTTACAACTACAATCGTCGCCAGCAACTCAAAATCGAAGAGAAACCCGGAGGAGCTGGATTTACTTACGGTTTAGGGATGCGAATCGCGAAAATGCACTTGAGCTACGCTCGCGCAGCTTATAGTTTGGCAGGTGCCAGCAACCACTTTTCACTCAGCGTCAAATTCAACGATTTCAAAAAAAGCTGATCTGATTTCCCAGAGTTGAAGATGGACATCTATCTTCGCAGATGTGAAGGCTATCAACATTGCCATAGACGGCTATTCTTCTTGCGGAAAGAGCACCCTAGCCAAAAATCTGGCTAAGCTTCGGGGTTTTATCTATATCGACACGGGAGCAATGTACCGAGCGGTTACCCTTTTTGCTATGCGTCAAGGCCTGTTTTCGGACATCGGTTTGGATGAAGAAAGATTGATTTCAGTTCTCAAAGATGTAACCATCACCTTCACACGAAAAGGTGATTTGGTTCGAACTGTTTTGAACGGTCAAGATGTAGAGGATGAGATCAGAAGTCTGGAAGTATCCAACCACGTGAGCCAGATAAGCAAGGTAAAAGCGGTGCGCTCAAAGCTCAAACACCTACAGCAGGAAATGGCCAAAAGCGGTGGGGTCGTGATGGATGGAAGAGATATTGGAAGTGCCGTGCTTCCCGATGCAGAGCTTAAAGTATTTATGACGGCCGACCCGGATGTCAGAGCGCAACGGCGGTACGATGAGCTTGTAGCCAAAGGAAATGGGCCGGTGACGATGGCAGAGGTTAAGGAGAATCTCGAAAAGCGCGATTATATTGATACTCATCGAGCGGAAGATCCGCTCATACAGGTGGAAGATGCACGAGTACTCGACAATACCAATCTAACAAGAGAAGAACAGCTCAGCCTTGTGAATTCTTGGGTAGAAAGTCTAGTCGCTCAGCCTAAATAGCCGATTCTTCGATAGCTTGTTCCACGGATTTAATCGATGGGAAGAAGCTCAAAACCTTTTGCATTACTCGATCAACAACAGCATCAGGGCAGGAAGCTCCACTCGTCAATATCACGGTGACCTTCTCCGATTCAGGCAGCCAATTCTCGGTTAGCTCAAGCTTCTTTTCAGGATAGTTGAAGTGATTAATTTCGGAGCGAGATTTAATCTCCTCATCTGATTTGATGAAGTACGTGGGTAGCTTCCGCTCACAGAGCTCTGCGATATGCGATGTATTGGAGCTGTTGTACCCTCCCACTACGAGCGCCAAATCGGCATCGTGTTCTAATACCCCGTATGTGGCCTGCTGGTTATCGTTGGTGGCATAACACAAGGTATCTCGGGTATCAGCGAAATGGTCTTTGTAGTTTTCTTCACCGAACGTTTCGATCATCACTTCCTTGAGGAAGTCGGCAATAGCCTGAGTCTCGGTAGCCAACATCGTGGTTTGGTTCACTACACCGAGCTTTTTTAAATCCTTCGCAGGATCGAAACCCTGACTATACTTTCCTTCAAAATAATCGTAGAAAAAATCAGAGTCCTTATCCCCTTTGATCACGTCAGCCAGGAGAACAGCTTCTTTCATATCCTTCACCACCACTGAAGGGGCTCCTTGATAGCTGTGGGAGAAAGTAGCTCTGGTTTCTTCGTGTTTATGCTTTCCGTGGATGACCACAGCATATTGGTCAGCACCTAGTTTTGCTGATCGTTTCCATACCTTTTCGACAAAGGGGCACGTGGTATTGTACGATTCGGTTTTGATTCCCTTTTCTTCGAGGAGATTCATGATTTCAACCGTCGTTCCAAAAGCAGGTATTATAACGATGTCGTCAGATCGAAGCTCTTCCCATGGAATGAACTGGTTTCCTTCGGTATCCATGATGAACTCGATGCCACGCGACTGAAGGTCAGCGTTTACTTCGGGGTTGTGAATCATCTGACTCAGCAGGAAAATTCGCTTACCCGGATTTTCTTCAATGGCACGGTAGGAAATTTCGATGGCGTTTTCCACACCGTAGCAGAATCCAAAGTGTCGGGGAATCAAGAATTCAACCGGGCCAAAATCGAGCTTTGTTGGGGTGAAGTCCTTTTTGCGCGGATCAGAGGTCTTTCTGGCGGCTTTAACTTTTCCGATTATTGGAGATCTATAGAATGTAGGGATATCGAATTCCTTCATGTGGGAGTATGTGTTGGTGCAAAGGTATTGAAATGTTGGATGGTGGATTTGTTATTAAATGTTGTATTTAGTTACCTCATGACATTCGAAAAGGGGTAAATGTTTGGGGATTTTTTGGAATTGTCTTGTCCTCCCTCTAGCCCCCTACCAAAAGGTGATGGCCCAGAATACGGCAGCGATAATGCTTCTAGGTAAAAGTTTGTCTTTTACACTTCCTTTTACCTTGATGCAAAAGGAACAAAAGATCAGGGCTGTAATTTTATTTCTTGAAACTCTAGAAAACACTACAGCACCTTACCCAAACTCGCGAACGGTATTAGCGGAAGCAGAGCTTCCGATACCTGAGCTCAAACATGGGTGCGGTGGACTTTCGCTTATTTCAGAGTTTCTAAGAGAATAAAATTAAGGCCGAGAGTTGGCTCACGACTGCCACTACGATTTGTCAGACTCCAATTTTGCAAGCTGTGAGCCAATATGATCCATAGCCTGAACCTTAAATGACTATATGTTCTCGAAATAACTTAGGTATGCCAATATCGGGGTTATCACCTACCAAAGGGGGAAGGGTTTTGGGTGGGAACTTAGCGTTAGGATGTTTGAAAATAGAAAAGGATTAATTGAGGGTGTGAAGGTTTTTTTTGAGAGGAGTTTTCAGTTTTGTTGAGATGAGTGTCCTCTCCCTAGCTTCCTGGTAAACAGGTAAGGATTTTGGGTAAATGAAGGGTTTAGTAGATGGCCAGTATTTACTGGTATAAGGCCCTGATTTTCTGATTAAAAAACACTATCTTTGCGCTCCGAAATAATAAAGCCTTGATGGCGGGCTTTATTTATAACCACTCTCAGGTGGCCATCACACCCTGAGATACAAACGATTAGCCGAATGGCAAACGAAGAAAAAAAAGCTTCTGAAGAAGTAGAAAAAACGCAAAAGGCTGAGGCCTCTGCGGAAGAAACGAAAAAAACTGAAGCATCTGCTGACACCTCCGCTGAAGCTACAGCTTCTGAAGAAGAAACAAAAGCTCCGGCTTCAAAGGAAGAAACAACTGCTGACGCCTCCGCTGAAGCTACGGCGCCTAAAGAAGAAGCAAAAACAAAAGAAGCTAAGTCGGATGATTCTGACGATAAAGGTGGTAAAGCTGAGCCTGCAGCTCCGGCAATAGACCTTGAAAATTTTGACTGGGACGCCTATGAAGAAGGTGTGGACAGTTATTCAGCTGAAGACAGATCTAGTCTAGACACACTTTACGCGGATACGCTTAACGCTGTGCAGCAAGGTGAAGTTGTAAAAGGAAGTGTTGTTGACCTAACCAAGAAAGAAGTAGTTGTAAACATCAACTACAAATCTGAAGGTATCGTAGCAGCATCAGAATTCCGTTACAATCCTGACCTGAAGGTAGGTGATGTTGTGGACGTATATGTAGATACGCTAGAAGACCGCGACGGTCAGCTAAAAATATCTCACAAGACTGCCCGTATGCACGAAGCATGGCGTCTTGTAAACGAAGCACTTGATACTGACAAAGTGATTACTGGTCACATTAAGTGTCGTACGAAGGGTGGTTTGATCGCCGATGTATTCGGAATCGAGGCCTTCCTTCCAGGTTCACAGATCGATGTGAAGCCTATCCGTGACTACGATATTTACGTAGGTAAGAACATGGAGTTTAAGGTTGTAAAAATCAACCACGAGTTCAAAAACGTTGTTGTTTCTCACAAAGCGCTTATCGAAGCTGAGCTTGAAGAGCAGAAGAAGCAAATTATCGGTGGTCTTGAGAAAGGTCAGGTTCTTGAAGGAATCGTTAAGAACATCACTTCTTACGGTGTGTTTATCGACCTTGGTGGAGTAGACGGATTGATTCACATCACCGACTTGAGTTGGGGACGTATCAACCACCCAGAAGAGATCGTGGAATTGGATCAAAAGTTGAATGTTGTAATTCTAGATTTCGACGACGACAAGAAGCGTATCGCTCTTGGATTGAAGCAGCTTAGCGAGCATCCATGGGATACACTTGGCGAAGATGTTCAAGTTGGTAGCAGCGTAAAAGGTAAGGTAGTGGTTATGGCCGACTACGGTGCCTTTGTTGAGATTGCTCCTGGTGTTGAAGGTCTTGTTCACGTTAGCGAAATGTCTTGGTCACAACACTTGAGAAGTGCACAAGACTTCTTGAAAGTTGGAGATGAAGTAGAAGCGGTGGTATTGACATTGGATCGCGAAGAGCGCAAAATGTCACTAGGTATCAAGCAATTGATGCCAGATCCATGGGCTGATATCGCTACAAAATACCCAGTAGGTAGCAAGCACAAATCTTCAGTTAGAAACTTCACTAACTTCGGTGTATTTGTCGAGTTGGAAGAAGGAGTAGACGGATTGGTTCACATCTCTGATTTGAGCTGGTCTAAGAAAGTTAAGCACCCATCTGAGTTCTGTAACATCGGTGATGAGATGGAAGTTGTCGTTCTTGAAGTAGACGAAGAGAATAGAAGATTGAGCTTGGGTCACAAGCAGCTTGAAGAGAATCCATGGGATGTATTCGAGACTATCTTCGTTGAAGGATCTAGTCACGAAGGAACAGTAACTTCAATCGACAATAATACGGCGATTATTGCTATGCCTTACGGTGTAGAAGCGGTAACGCCAGTTAAGCACCTTCGCAAAGAAGATGGTAGCACTGCGAAAGTTGATGAGAAACTAGACTTTATCGTTCTTGAATTCAACAAGAATAGCAGAAGAATTATGGTATCTCACACACGTACGTTTGAAGAAGATCCGAAGCTTACAAAAGCTAAAGAAGGTAACGAGCGTAGAGCAGCTGCTAAAACTGCATCGAAGGCTGTTAAGGACATCCAAGGAAAACAAGAGAAAACGACTCTTGGAGACTTGAACGTCCTTGCCGATCTAAAGTCAGAAATGGAGAAAGGCGAAAACAACGATAAGTAATCATTGACTTATTAAAGTTTGAGCTTGGCTCTTAAAGAATAGTAAGGCCCCCCAGACAAATGTCAGGGGGGCTTTTTTATGATCATTAAGCGCTTGCAATCTCTTGTGAATCGCTTATTTTCGCTTCCCTATTCAGTAAACTATGGCTGAGATTATTCCCTTTCAATCTGTAAGACCGCCGAAGGATAAGGTGCACCTTGTTGCTTCGCGATCTTACGTGACATACAAGCCAAAGGCGCTAAAACGAAAATTGAAAGAGAATCCTTTCTCGTTTATCCATATTATCAACCCAGAGTTCGGGAAGCGGGTAAAGTCTGAACCCAACTCCCCCGAGCGGTTTCTGAAGGTTAAGGAGCGTTATGAAGAGTTTATAGAGGATAATTTCTTATTGAAAGATGCCAAACCTGCCTTCTACTTGTACAAGCAAGTGACTCCGCGTCGAAGTTTTATGGGAATCATCTGTGGGGTGCAGGTTCAGGAATACTTGGATGGAAAGATTAAAATTCACGAAGAAACCCTGACACAGCGGGTTGAAGTGTTTACAGAGTACCTGGACACCTGCGACTTTAATGCCGAGCCAGTCCTACTGACTTACAAGGAAAAAGGACATATCAATTTACCCGATCTCGCTGAGAAGTATTGTCAGAATCCGGCGGAGTACGACTTCACAACCACAGATCGGATTAGGCATGAGATGTGGATCATTGACCAAAAGGGCGATATTGAAGAGATTCAAAATCGCTTTGCGAATATTGAAAACCTCTACATCGCCGATGGGCATCATCGGATGGCAAGTTCAGCCAAGCTAGGAGAAAACCGAAGGGCGAGAAATAATTGGTCGCCGACTGATATTTGCAATTATGCACTAGCTCTGATTATTCCCGACTCCATTCTCGAAATTGAATCGTTTCACCGTTTGATTAATTTGGGTGAGCCGCTCGACGAAGCTGATTTGATAAATAAGCTTTCTTCTCACTTTGACGTTGAGAAATCTGAGAAAAGTATCTGTCCAGAAAAGCGTTTTGAATTTGGGATGCGGCTTCCAAGCGGGTGGTATAGCCTGAAATTGAAATCGTCGGACATTTCCTTCAAAACAGTAGTTGGTCAGCTCGACCCCATGCTTTTAACTAAGCACGTATTGGAGCCCATTTTTGGAATATTAGATCAAAAGACAGACCCGAGGATTCAGTTTGTCCCTGGGATCCAATCGCCAAGGAAGCTTGAGAAAAAAGTAGATAAGGGTGAGGTGTCGGCGATTTTTACGCTGCACCCGGTGAGTACCGACGAACTATTTGCCGTAGCGGATGCCAATGAGATTATGCCGCCTAAGAGTACGTATATCGAGCCAAAGTTGCGCAGTGGGCTGACGATTATGCCGTTGAGCTAGGTGTTGATTTAACCGAGGTGTTTCCATCTATTGATGCCGCAGGATGCTTGAATAGTTGACAATGGACACTTGAATAGTTGACAATGGATAATTGACAATGGACAGTTTTGTACTTCCCTAAATACAGTTGACCGTTTTGGTTCAACATTCTGTTTGTAATCCATCGGGCAATTATGAGCCCCCTACTCATAAAGAGTTGGTGTTTTATATCTGATTGCAGCGGTGTTTATGAGCACCCCCGAGAAACCACGCGATACGCCTTCGGCTAATCGCGCGGTAGCGAAAGCGGATTGAATCAGTTTACACAGTCGAATACGGAATTCCAACTTCTCCGCCTGAAGCGGATTCGGTGGATGAAAAAGGAGCTGGGACTACTTGGTTATGACCAAGGGCTTGGCTAGCATCTTATCGTTAGTTGAAACCCTAAAAAGATAGATCCCAGGATCGAAATCACATTCAATTGGTGCTGATGTACCTTGACCATCTACTTGAACATATTCTTGCTTTAGGAGCTTCCCAGACATATCGAATATGGAAACTTTTAATCGGGTATCAAAGGCCTTAGACATTCTAAATTGGACCGTTCCCGTTATGGTTGGATTTGGATAAATCAGGAAATCCAACTCGTCATCGGACGTGTCTCTTTTTAGGCTAATAACGTGTGGTGCGAAGTCAAACTCTCCTTGAAAATCTACTTGTCGCAAGCGGTAATAAACGATTCCAAAAGGAACATTTGTATCGATGTAGGAATAAGTTGAAGCTGTCGTACTGTTTCCAGCTCCTTCCACTTCCGCTATCGTTATCCAGTGGGTTGCATCAAAAGAGCGCTCAAGCCTGAAGTAGTCATTGTCTTGCTCAGAAGCAGTGGCCCATCTTAAGATATGGTCCGTGCCTGCGTTCTCTCCCTCAAAGTAAAGCCAAGTTACCGGTAGTGGGTTTACGAGCCCATCTGAAGATCCAAGCGTGATAAATCTTGTAGAAAATGAAAGCTGATCTGTACTTGTCACCGAACCCGTATTGGTTGGTACATCATAAGTAAAGCCAGTACCTCCATATGAATCCCACAAATCTGTGGCGTCGTTATACGACATAACCAAGAGGTTACTTTGTTCAGCGGTATTTGTAGAAACAGCAGAGCTATCACCCCAACTCAATTCAATATTGGCCTGAGCAGGACTCGAGCTGGATTCCAGTCTCCAATACTCCTGAATACTGACTGTTTCAACAACAGGGATATTAAATGGATCAGGAATCATAGAAACAACAATAGGCTCAATTCTAGCAACAGTATCGACATATTGAGCTTCCCAAGTTTGAGCCGTTGTGCGATTACTAACACCCAATGGGCGATGTCTGTCATTCATCCCTAACGGAAATATTCTTTTGGCTGTTGTAGCTGAAAGTATCCATTGCATAGGCCCATCAATGAAAGAAGAAGGCTGGCCTCCAGATGGAGTTACTTGTGCACCGTCAGAAGTGAGTCTAATAAGGTCGCTACCATCGGTAAAGATATTCCCGTCTGTAAGGAATAACTCTTCAGTGATCTCGACAGCTCCACCCAAAGTAAGTCCTGTCGGATTATCTAATTCGAGAGATGGGATATCAGACGCACCTGAGAAGTCACCAGTGATTGTTTGCGGTGATGATCCATCAAAAATCAGTCTAGCTCCATCATTACCTTCTTGAAATGATCCTAACGTGGGTGTGGTCGTTTTTGAAACATTTCCTTTTACATGAGTCTCTCGAAATATTGTTCCTAGCCCCATTCCTTTACCGCCAATTGTTAAATCACCATCAACAATTACAACACCGTTATTACCAGAAATAATTTGACCTCCAGCGGATGTACTACCTGTTATTAGGAGGTCACCAGCAATATTTGCAGTTCCTTGACGGAAGTCAAAAGTTCCACTTTCTACAACTAGATTCCCATCAATATTAAGATCATTCGAATTCGGAGCATTAATAGTTCCTCCATTCGTAATTGTCAAGTTATTGCAGATATTCACTTCACTCTCTGAAATAGTAATTTCTCCTGGGCCAATAAGCGAAACTTGTCTGATGGGAGGCATATTAGAAAGCACTTCGAAACTCTCCGTAGAATTTGCTTGGAAACTCAGTCCTCCCCCCGCACAACCAAAGAAGTCAGTATAATCACCTGATGGGAGAATACCAGTACCTCGTACTAAAATCGACCCAGTTCCAGAAACTCTTCCCAATCTGTGAAGGTTTGTGCGGTCTATTATCACGACGGAACCTGCTTCAATTTCCGTGCGATAAAAGTTTACACCATCAATATTAAAATTTAAGATGTCCCCAGAATCAACTATTACTAAGGCTCCCGTGGGTGCTCCACCTCCTGGTACTGCAACATCATATCCAGTCGTTCCATTGTTGACTTGAACGAAGGCAGAATTTGTTACATAGACAGGTATCGTATTTGGAATGGCATCATCTACTCCTGCAAAATAGTCCCCATCCACAGCGAATTCATCGCCTAGGAAATCACCTTGTAGATTAAAGGTCAGAATATTGTTGGTTTCATCTACAGCCAGTTGACCCAATTTACTAATCGTCGTTTCATCAGCCAAGACACGCGCAGCGATGTAGTCTTCTTCAGTGTAGGGAGCTGTGACCTGTACGTATTGCTGATCATATTGGAGTTTCAAGTCCATGTTCAAACCGTTACCGATATTAGAGCCATCGACTGAAAAAAACATGCCTAATACGTTGTTCAAATCGTTAATCTCCGGGTTGGGGGCTTCTGAATCTAGCACAACCACGCCATTTTCTGGTTGATTGAGTCTGAGCAAATAAGTACTTGCCGTTGTACCACTTGAGTAGGTTGGCTGGGAAAAATCTAGGTTAACCGGCATATATCTATCAATACCCAGTGGCACAAAAACATCGTCAGTAGAGTTGGCGGGCACATGCAATAGAAGTCCGAAATTTGCGAAGGCTCCACCTGTTACGATCATATTTGATTCACTAAATGCGTTAACAGGTGTGAAGCGCGATCCACTGGCCATTTCAAGCAAGTTTCCGGTCAGTGAGAATACTCCACTTTGCATTCGCAAATTATTATTGATGACGAATTCAAAGAATCCTGCAGGAATGGTGATACCAGAGGTATTGTTTATCGTTAGTACATCTATTTCTGACTGACCTGATCCTGTTCTTGTTAAAACCTGCTCATCCGTTCCATCCATAATGAGACCCTCTGAAGTATCGTCAAAACTCAGAATCCCGTCGGTAATAACGTTAGCCTTTACACTCAAGGTATTTGTGCCAAACTCCATCTCACCTTCATCATTGGTGAAATTATTCTGAACGACTAAATCAGTTTGAACATCGGTGATACCAGAAGGCCCTATACGCTCAAGATCATAAAGATCAAAACTACCCGAACCCGAAATGGTACCCATAATATCGTGCATCAAGATGAGACCACCTGAAGCAGAACTCAATTCTCCATCGTTGGAAATATCTCCGTGAATTATTAAATCGCGATCGCCGCAATTGAGCTCTGCGCCACTTTCAATCGTCAAGTTTCCTTCTAATTCAAGAGAGTTTGTAAGCAGGTTTACTACCGGTTGATTGGTCGAATTAATTGTCAGCGAATTCAAAGGGATAGTGCTCTGGATACTAAAATTTTGGATCGCCCCTCCAGATGGAGAGTCAGCATTTCCGATGATAATCTCAGAAGCTCCGGATACATTTGAAGTCGTAGGTGAAATCAATAAAGATGGACTTGTTGATGTGTTTATCCCTCTCACAAACGTAAGTGTTCCACCTGTGTGATCGAATCGACTTCCTGAGTTTACAACTTCAAGCATTCCTCTCGAGGGTTCTGGAGAACTATAGCGACCGATTAAAACAGACCCACCGCTTTGGCGATAATCCAATGCTCCACCTGTACTTGAAATATTTCGTCTAATCTGGCTACCAACAATTAGCGATCCACCCGAGATATTAATTTTGGGTGAACTTCCCCCACCGTATTCTATGTAATTACTTACACCTTCAGAATTACCAATATTTAAAGATCCTCCAGTGATATTTAGCGAACCAGAGAGAAGAATTCCCGTTTCTGGTCCCGTTACTCTTAGGGCTCCATCATTCAATTCGAGCCCCCCTGTAGAAGGAATGACGAAGTCACCTCCACCAGTGGATAGGTCTATATTTATTCCCGAATCATTTAGCTGAAGTAGGCCATTTTGAATATTTACGGGTTTATCAGTTTCATTAGCTGGCCCATCTACATCCACATCTGTATTAAATGTAAAACCTGAAGAGGTATTAATTCCCTTGTCTACAGTAAGCTTCCAAAAGCGGGGTGTAGGACCACTCAAGTTGTCAAACTCGTTTTCACCATCACCTGTTAGCACCAAGTTCACAAATGTTGTCTCGGAGTCGGTATTGTATAATTCTATACCATTATCACTGGACGATGTGTTGGTAAGGTCTTGAATAATATCTCCTTCTACGATGAGCTGAGCTTCTTCAGATGTATTCTCCACTCCTATGTAGGGGATTTCATTTTTGTAAGGATGGCCATCAGGCAATTCATCTTCCAACCCCCATTTGTGTGCGAGGAAACCTTCCGTTTTTTGACGTTCATCATTGGTCAAAGCCCGCTTGATAAAAATCAACTCGGCTATATCGCCATCCATGAAACGCTCTGTTCCATCTTCAGCCGCTCCAATGGTCAGATCGTGCGTGTTATTTAAACCCGTTGCGCTTGCTACGTTAGGGTCCGAAATACTACCTCCCACTGTATTGTATAGATAGGCTGTGTTTCCTTGCCTTCGGGCCCAGCCCAAATTAGGAGTATTCGTTTGATTGTTTGGTGCGACCAATCCCAATTGTCCCGCATCGAGTGCACAACGGAATGCACCCAGGGCCAGATAGAACATGAAATTCCGAGAACCCCATGTTCCTTTTCCGAACATTACAGCATATTCAGAAGGTGTTGCTGATGCTGGGTTATCAAATTTCTGAACGCCAAATATTTCAAAATCCTGGTTGGCCAGAATGTTCAATTCATTGGAATGGGGAATGGCAAGAAAGTCGTCGCTCCCATCAAATCGAACTGTATTTAAACCGTTGATTCCGATTTGGTAGGTAGGTTGTTTGTTGGAGTCACCTTGTGTAGCAATATAAGATCCTGTTGCCTTGTCTTGCCATGCGGTAACTTTTCCTCCAGAGGTTGTGATACCATCTGTTGCGTCTAGCCATATCAGGGCTTCAAGTTCGTCTGGCGTCCAAGGGTCTAATGGGTCTGCGGGTATGCTGCTCGTTGGATTAATCCCGATATAGGCTGATGACCCATAGAGCTTAACATCACCATGCACTTCAATCGTCTTTAAACTTCCTCGCTTATTGAATAAAACCTGTGGGTTTCCAGTTGAGAGTTGGTATTTATCCAGTATCAAATCACCCTGGATCTCAATGTCTCCTCCATTGTTTTCATTTAGGAGCAATTCTGAGTTTGCCGCTACTTCCAAGTTTCCGTTTACACGTATATCGCTGGTTATAATAGCAGATGTTTCGGCAAGAAATAGATTGGGGACTTCAGATGGAAGGAAGTCATAAGTAAAAGGTACTGGAGAACCGTTGTTGAGAACTATCACAGATGAATCTCGCGAAAGAAAGTCACCAAGATCAGTCACTCCAAGGTCAATATTTTCACGGAGCATGATGGCTCCTTCACCAGCAATCTGAGACACTTTGATTATGTCGCTAGTCGCCGACAGATCAAGTGTTGGTCTGATGATTGCAATGTCTGCTATAGACGGGCCATAATACCGGGGTTGTAGATTACCGGAAGCATCCTGAAGTGGGGTGAATATGATTTGAGCCGCTTCAATTCCACCCGGGGGAGCGCTATAGACGTGAGGCCTATAGGGACTATCGACATTAAAGCCAATTACTGCAATATCTCCAGATTCCGGATAATCAATTACCGATTCTGGGCTGGATGTGCTATGGTAATCATTTATATCTGTACAGCCTCCGCAATCACTTAACTTATTCCAGTTTGCTGGATTATCCCAAGCAGCTCCAACCGCAGGGTTCCTGGAATAAAACACATCGGGTGAAGAGCCTACGGGAAATCGATCGGCGGCTCCTGCTGTATAATTGGCATCGACAAGAGTAGTTCCTATGCCGGTCGTTAGTTGTAGCGCTTGATCTGTTCCATTATAGAATATTTGATTTGACCCTACACTTATGTGAGATGTTGCTGGAGAATTGTCTAAACTCCTGGTAAATGGCATGGATGACAAAACTCTACCCGACTCAAGGTTGGCCTCGGTACCAACCACGTCAGAATCATCATAAATGAATCGATGAGAAACATTAGGTTTAACTGTGAATCCAGAAGAAGAAACTTTCCAATAATAATTCAAGTAATCAGCAGTGCCAGATAAATCAGCTGTTGAAAGGAGGGTGTCTACTGGGGTAATCTGAATGAAGCCATCATCGGACCAGCCACTATTTATGTGGATCGCAGCTTGCGTATACTTCTGGCCTGTACCAGTACTTACACCAAAATGATAGTAAATCGTCTGAGAACTCGAATGATTCAATATTTCAACTCCTCCAGCTGAAGCATTTCCGCTACAAACGATGAATCTATCGACCGAATTCCATCCCTGAATGGGATTGGTGACAGTACTTTCGAAACGCAGCTTATTATCTCCAATAAAAAAAGAACCATTTGTGAAAATCAGTCGGTCTCTGATCTTTAGCTCATCATTAAGAAGTGTGACTCCATCCGTATTATCAATAGTCATTCTGTGAACTATCCCACCTTCGGAGATAAGCTCTTGTCTCCCTGATGTACCACTCAACGTAAGAAACCCAGTGCTCTCAGAATCTCCAAATTGAGTCCGATTTGTGAATGTTCCCAAAACGTTGACGTTTCGATTGTTGTTATCAAAATATCCTTTATCCAAACTTAAGGAGCCCAAAATATCCATAGCGGGATTCGGGCCAGAAGGTTGAATGCTAACGAACCGGGAGTCCAGATCTTTATTGACTTCGACATTGTAGAATGGGAATGTGGAAGAACCCCCAAAAGTCAGACTTGAGTTAGCTGTACCGACAAAATAGGTTGTATTGTCATTGTGAATATACTCGCAACCATTTCCAATCGTAAAGTTTCCATCGAGGTAGAGATCGGCCGGACTTCCGGCTACACCCATTTCAATTTTCGGATTGTTTGAACCTGTTATGCTGAGGTTATTTTTAATTACAAGGTCCTGTATAGGGAGGACTTCATTGGCGTCGTCTGTTCCCGAATCACCGCCAAGGACCTTGAAGTTTCGCTGCGTTGAAGATGTACTTGATCTCGTTAGTGAAAGATTCCAAAAGGCAGCTCTACTCGTAATTTTGTAGTTATTGTCAGTATCTGAAACATCGAGAGCAACCGTCCCTCCACTAACACTGGTGTTTTCTGGATCAGAATTGATGAAAATTAATCCACTGCTTGTAGGGCCTGTAACGTTAAGGGTACCCCCAGTCATTTGAAAAAGGTTACCAGGATAGGTTAAGCTTAAGGTGTAATACTCTGGTCTAGCTCCACCAGGTAGGTTACCGTCCACATTTACGATACCATCATTAATTATGAGCCCACCAATATTCTCCGCTCCCAAAACCGATGTACGAATGGAGTTTGTGTTAACTACTCCTCCATCCACCTGAATTAGGCCATTGTCTCTTGTGGTGAGACCGCTGATGCAGAAGGAGTTCATGACCCCATCAGAAACCTTAAGTGTACCGTAAGGAACTAAACCACCACCAGTACTTGAACCACCGAGTGGACCCTTGGTGGCTTCACCACCGTTTATCCACAATTGGGCAGTTCTGTTAATGTTATAGTTACCATTATTCGCATGTAGTGGAATAAATATATTCTCTCTGATTTCTGCAGTCCCGTTAACGAGAGCAAAAGAGTTGGTGTTTTGCGATGCAGAGAAGTAATCAGAACTTCCCATATTGTAATTACAATATCCGAGAAGCTTAAAGTAGTTGGCATTGTTACTTTCGATCGACAAAGTGTAGGTTTGATCGATCCCTTTATCAACAACGATACGTGAAAGTAGAGTCAAGCCATTCGCCCTTAACAATTGATTTTCATTATCACTGGTAAAGAAAGCTTCGACGATGTCGGTTCCCTCGTTTGAATTGTAATTAGCATACGTAGCAGAAGTGCGATTAGTGAATCGTACTTCTCCACCTGAGTTTATGAAATCACCGTTAAAATACCACTGGTGTTTAGTTAAGCCTGGATCAGTGCTTACCAATATTCTACCCAGGCTTTCAACCAATACTAGGTCATTGGATGTGATTGACCTCGATACATTTGCAGTATTGTTTATCCTCAATATTCCGCGATTTATCTCAAACTGACCATTGGTTGTTAAGTCAGCTGCTAGAGTGAGTTCGTTCGAAGAGCTATTGAAGGCAATTTTTAATTTGTTCAACTCCAAGTCTGATGTTTGTATAAATCCGCCTGCTCCATAAAACTCCAGCGTACCACCAAAAACCGGGTCGGCAAAACTGGAAGAGTTCCCATCCGGGAAATTTCCACTTGAGCAGCGAATTAAACCAGAACCACCAATAGTTGTAAAAGATGCCTGAGGGCTCGATGCACAGTCAAGGGTACCAAAGACTCTAAGTTCTCCATGGTCGGGCAATGTTTGATCGACCAAAACCGTTCGCCCTGCTCCAATAAATACATTGTCAAAAACATTAGGAACGTCGTTGTCTGGGTTTACGTAAGAAGGTGCTGAACTTCCGTCAAGGGTCCAGGTAAGTGGGTCGCTCCAGTCTCCACTTTGATAAGCATACCAAGTTCTCCTAATTTGACCCGTCAGTGAACTAGCTGCATCGGTTGTCCCAACCGTATAAAACCTACCATGTGTAAGGAGCTGAGACTTCGGAACTCGAAATACGATTTCATCATCCAGGATAAACTTGTTATTGTCGGCTACCGGCAAGATTGAAAAATCACCTGAGGTTTCATCATCTCGGTAGAGCAAAACATAATTCTCAGCCCCTTGTGGGTTATCCCCATCAATTCCTTCTCCGAAATCAAAACCAATTTGATAGACCTGACTATTTCCATCTTGACCAGTTATCTCCCAGAGTCGGCTCCACCTTTCAAGTACAGATGGAAGGCTACCTAAGCCTTGAGTTACTACACTGTTTGTTGGGACGCTTGTAACTGTGCTTCCCACCAGTCCAGCACAGAGATAAGTGCGGTTTTGAGTCCATTCTCCATTATTTACACGTAGTACTAAGCCTTCTAGTCTGGCCTCGTTAATAGAGCCAGCATTGGGGCTCCCATTATCTCGACCAATTCCTATTGGTGTATAGAACTTCCCCCCCCACTCTTCACCAGAAGCTGATTCCATATTGCCATGATACTTGTCCCATGCACTATTTCCAGATCCATTCAACCCATACTTTACCCACAGGTAAGTCCTAAGCAATCTGGTATGGGGTCGAGGCAGTCGGCCTTCATAAATGATAATTTCAGCAATAGAGCCGACAAATGGATCATTTGGGTAAATGTCGGCCGCATTCTGGGTATCACCAATCATTGCAGAACCTGAACTCGCGAATGAAATGCCATTGAAGGTATTATACCCCCCTTCGTAATGTTGATTTCTATTGTACTCCCAATTGCTGGAATTGGAAGTGCTCAATAGAATTCCTCCATAATCCCAATTATTATCGCTTATATCACCAATAGCTGAAGCTCGATCGAGGGTATTGATCATTTGCTGTCGAAATCCATTATCGTTGTAGATGAGCATTTCGCGATCGTTACCACCACCAGAGTAGCTGAACAACCCGTAATTGTCATCATTAGATTTGATTACAAAGTAGATGGTATAACCGTCTCCTGGTAGCTCGAAGCTTGAACAAAGTAGACGCGTATCCTCGATAGGATCAAATTGGACACATGGGGTCTCTGGAGCTCCCGTGAATGTCCCGGATGGCCCACTAAATACTCCACTTGACTTGAGGACAGCGTTAAAACCGCCTGCATCTATGAAATGATGTCCGTTACCGCTTTTATCATTCCAATTTGTGACTGGAGCATTATTAACATAGGGTTCGACACTGCTTCCATCCAACCAAAGCAAGAGTCTGGGTTGTGGACCGGCTGAAGTAGGTGTCCCATCTTGATTCCCGATACCCATTGGTCCGAATTGACCATAAGATAAGAAGGGTAACAATATTAAAATTAGCGAATAAAGAATCCGCCGCACAGTCCATAGCATCTTAATTCAATTTAAAATTAAGCAGTCGGGAAAAGTACGAATTTTGGCATTGAAATTCAAGTATTTAAAGCACTCTAGTATTGGAATGAAACTCCTCAACTAAACCCATACATACCTGATAATCATCGGCTTTTCAGATTCAAATTCATTAGTCAGGATACAAACCGTATTCATCAGAGCAATACTTTAAGAGTGAAGTTTACCAATTTGAAATTCTCAATGGACTTTTCATATGAGTTCTCTATTCCCCCGAACGGATTCGAGACACTACTGAAGAGTAGCTTGACTACCTAGAAATAGTGTCGGATAACGACACTAGAAAACAGCTCGCTTATTAGATGTAGAACATTCAATTGAAGAATAAGTGATTACTGACATTGCGCTAGGACTTGATGCAAGAAATTCATTGAGTACTGGGATAGAAACCTTAGCCTTAGAGATTTTAACAATAAAAAAAGTCCCGGTGCAAAAGCACCGGGACCACTTTCTATCCTTTAAAATTGATATTACTTAGCAATCATGAACTTGTCAACGATTACTTCGTTTTCAGTTGTCATACGGTAGATGTACACTCCATTAGGAAGGTTAGTTCCGTTGAAGTCTAATCTGTATTCAACACCTGCTTCAGCTTCTTGGTTGAAGAGTGCTTCTACCATTCTACCATTCATGTCGTACACTTCAACAAGTGTTCTTCCAGTTTCAGCAGTAACGAATACTACTTGTGCTGCACCATTTGTTGGGTTCGGGAATGATGTCAATTGGTTTTGAGAGTCTACAGAAAGTAGGTCTTCAACTCCTTGACCACCGTCACCGTTTTCTTCACAGTTGTGAAGTGCAACGATTCCGTCAACATCAAATCCATCCATTGCAGTAGAAAGAACATCATCGTTAGTTACTCTCACATACATTACGTAGTCGAAAGCTCCAGCGTCGCTGATATCTACGAAAGGATCACCTTTACAAACTGTACCTGCCGTTGCCCAGTTCACACCATCCATAGATACTTCTACAGTAGCGTACTCAGGGTAAGATGCACACCCAGGGTTGTTGTAAGATGTTTCAACAACTTCGATGTCATCACCTGCTTCATTTGGAATTGCTCCGTCGAAAGAAACTGTGATAGATCCACCGTAACCAAGCGTTGTAAACACAAGGGCATCTACACGCTCTGGCTCGCCAAGTGCATTGTTAGGATCTGCTCGCTCAGCCAACAACGGCGAGTTATCAAACTCTGTACCTTCGATGTACTCTTCAACAGCCACTGCGTAACACTCACCACCTGGTACAATCACTGGCTCATCATCACCACATCCAGCGGCCATATCGCCATCAGAAAGCGTAAGAGCTTCACCATCAACTGTAGCGGTGTATACATTAACTTCTGAACCGTCGGCAGCACTCACTTCAATGAATGAAGATGTGCCTGGGTTAGCAATTACAAGACCAGTTGCGTTATTTGCCTGAGCCATACCATTTGCTGCTGGAATATTCCCAACAAGTACAGCTGCACCACCAACGATTTCGTAGAGTTTGCCTTGACTTCTATTAGCAAGGTATAGTTTACCATCCTGGATAGCCAAGTCACCACCAGCTACAGGAGCATCTGCCAAGAAAGTAGCTTGTCCTGTTCCCAAATCGATCGTGTAGATCTCATTGTCGTTGTCGTCACCAACATAAAGCAATCCATCTTCAGGGTTGTATACCACGGCAAACAAGCTATTGATGCTTCCAACAATCGGAAGATCTCCAAGGAATGTGCCTGATGTAGGATCGTAAGCTCTAACAAAAGCTCCATTTGGATTCACCAAGTAAAGAATGTCATCTTCAGCATTGTATGCTATGTGGGCACCGAACGGCACATTCGTCAAGAATGTTAGTATTGCTTCGTTATCGCTGTACAATACGCTGTAAATATCAGCACCAGATACTCCTGTTCCGTTTCCAAAGTGAGAGTAGAATGTACCGAAGTTTTCACAGTCACCTTCGTTCTCATCAGAGAAAGTGTTACAACCAGATGCCATGTCACCATTTGCGTGATCAAATGCTTCTCCATCTAGCATCAAGGCATAAGCCATACTTGGGTTTGAGCCATCTGTATTGCGAACTTGTAAGTTAGCGTTTCCGTTGTGTGAAGTTACTAGACGTCCATCACTTGATAGTGCCATACCTGTTACTTGACCAGGAATAGACCCGATCAGAACATCATTCATAACACCATCTGGATATACTTCGTAAAGCGCGTTTCCTTGACGAGTAGCAAGGTAGAGCATTCCAGCTTCATCAAATGCAAGGTCACCTCCACTTACTGGAGCAAAATTGTCATACAAGCTCACTGAATTGTCAGATACATCTACACTGTATATTTTATTCTGAGAAGCAGAACCGATAATCAAGTCTCCATCAGGACTAAATACAGCTGTAGTCACGCCCGGAATGTCTTCAGATAAGAAGAATACAGGGCTAACCTCTGCAGGAGAAACGTGTGGGTTGATCGTCACATAAGATGCATCACCGTTTTTCACAACGTAGATCAGGTTGTCATTTGAATTGTATGCAATGTGTGCACCATATCCAACTGAAGCCAGGTAAGTCAAATTAGCATTTCCACCTACGAGTTCTACTCCGTAAACATCAGTTTCTCCACTACCATCAGCATCTGACAAGAATGTTACCCAGTCATCGCAATCAACTACATCTGGGTTGTTATTCGGTTGACAAGCGCAATCTACAATAACACCTGCTTGACCTAAATCAGTTTCACATGCATCACCATTGTTTGCCTGAAGATCAGGGCATTCGAAAATAGGTGTTCCAGCACATCCACAGTTGGCATCGATCAAATCGTTTTCTGTGTTATCGTCACCATCATCACAAGTATCTCCGATGTTTGCCTGAAGGTCTTCACAGTCATAAACAATTGTACCAACACAATCACAGTTAGCATCGATCATGTCGTTCTCCGTATTATCATCTCCATCATCACAAGCATCTCCGATGTTTGCTTGAAGGTCTTCACAGTCATAAACAATTGTACCAACACAATCACAGTTAGCATCGATCATGTCGTTTTCTGTGTTATCATCTCCATCATCACAAGCATCTCCGATGTTTGCTTGAAGGTCTTCACAGTCATAAACAATCGTACCAACACAATCACAGTTAGCATCGATCATGTCGTTTTCTGTGTTGTCGTCTCCATCATCACAAGCATCTCCGATGTTTGCTTGAAGGTCTTCACAGTCATAAACAATTGTACCAACACAGTCACAGTTAGCATCGATCATATCGTTTTCTGTGTTGTCATCACCATCATCACAAGAATCTCCGATGTTTGCCTGAAGGTCTTCACAGTCATAAACAATCGTACCAACACAGTCACAGTTAGCATCGATCATGTCGTTTTCTGTGTTGTCATCACCATCATCACAAGCATCTCCGATGTTTGCCTGAAGTTGAGGACAGTCAAAAGTTGGATTATCTTCACATCCACAGTCTGCAGTTGTCAGACCTGAAAAACTACCTGGCTCATCACCTGAAAGCGGACATGGTTCACCGATAAGCTCATCCGAGTTTAGAGTGAGGTATACAATAAAAGTTTGATCACAGCTTCCTTCTATAGAAAGCGTTCCAGTGTAAACTCCGCTCGTTGTAAATGGAGCCCCATCCCAAACTATATCATCAACTCCATCAACTACAGGAGTATAACCAACTTCAAAAGTAATTGGGTTCAATAGGGGACCACAATAAGTGTCTTCAAACTCAACAGTTTCGGGAACTTCTTCTACTGTAAGGCTTAGAGTTGCTACCTGACAAAGACCAAATTCGTTTGTGATAATCAACTCATAGTCACCAGACTCTGTGTAAGTTGGTTCTGTTTCTGGGTCATATTCTCCATTATCATTAGCATCCCACTCATAAGGACCACAGCTAGTGATTTCATCGAGCGGAAGTTCTTCAGCTTCATTAACTGTAACATTCAATGTCACAGTCTTCGGACAACCCGATTCAGTTTCACCTTCAATTACAACTACAAAAGGAGACTCTTCTGAGTCCAGAATTTGCTCCCCAGGCACAGACGGGTTTAAAACCCAGTCGCCAGGAACCACTGTATAAGAGTTACATGAAACAATCGATTCAGTATAACTAAATTCATCGCTCAAAGTCACAGTTGCATCATCCTCAACTTCCAAAGCATTAGAAGCATCTGCATAAGCAACATTCGTGTATGTGCCATTTGTTCCACTAAAAGTGGCTTCAATCTGTATCGTTTTTGACTCGTTTACCGCGAGTGTACCAATATCGTAGGTTAGAACTTGGCCATTCAATTCAGCTCCTGCAGGAACAGCACCTGAAATAGAAAGGTTTGTGAATGCAGCAGGGAAAGTGTCAGAAAGTAATACTTCAGTCGCCACAAAGTCTGTAGACCCACCTGTGTTTTCAACTGTAAGAGTAAATACTAAGGCTTGTCCATCTAGACAAATTTCAGTGAAGTTAACTTCTTTCGTCAACAACAATTCAGTTCCACAAATTGAGTTAAGACCAGCAGAAAGATTATCTGCAAGATCTTCGAAAGAACCTGTAGAGTAGTCGGCAGTGAAAATATCTGGGTTATCGGCAAAATTTTCAGTACCTGAAACCTCCTGAAGGTTAGGAACATCAATACCATTTCCTACCCCGTAGGTGAAAATATGGGTTCCATTACCTTTCAAATTGTTAGCAGCAGCGATTGCTTGATTGAGCGGCTCAGAACCACCTGTAACAACGTAACCACAAGAATTGACTCCTGGGTCAACAGAGTAAGAAGTTGGCTCTCCGTCAGTCAAGAAAACCAATAGGTTTGGATCAGTCTCAAATAATGTGGTATCAAGACCAGCTTCCCAGTTTGTGTTTCCAACAGGGCATGGTAGATTCAATCCGTCATTGCTCGGGTCGTATGTCTCACCATTTAGACCAGCTCCAGTCAGGTATGCTTCAAGGTCATTTAAAACATCGTCTGTAACAAGAACTTGATTGAAAATTACTCGAGCGGTATTTTCAAATTCAACAATAGAAAGTCTTGCATCTGTTCCTAAAAGTACGTTTGCAAGTGCCATCGTGGCGTCTTCTACTTGCTCAATACCATCTCTATTCAGAATTGAACCTGACTCATCAAGAAGTAGTGTAACCTTCAACTGGTCACATGCTAAATCAAGAAACAAATCCGGGTTGTCATCAGCCGCAACAAGGTTTTTTGCGTCAAAACTACCTCTGGCGCCCGTAGCGTTACCAAGCTCAGCAGCCACAGGGTCAATTTGAATAATTGGGTTAGTACTTACTTCATGCTCAGACTCCACAGCCACTTGCGCGTGTACTGAGGTAAACTGAAATAGGACAGCCGCTGTAAACAGCAGTAGCCCCGTTGTAAATTTTCTACAAGAGTGTAAGCTCTCGTTTACATTGTTAATCGTAAAATGTCTCATAGCATCTTTTGAATTAGTTTAAACTCATTTAATCGATTGTTGCATAACATCCTAGTGTATTTTTAGACTTATGCGGAGACAAATATAAGTTGCGAACATCTTATTGTCAATACCCAACGCTTTTTTTAAGCAATTAATCGGGAATTTTCACTCATATATCGAATATCGATAGCGAAATGAAACCATTTTAAAGTGGATGTAATTCCGGTTTTCATCCGATGATTCTCGAAATCAGCATCCTATATTCTGCCCAACCGAGGGATACATATCCGTTGAATACCTAGGCAGTCCCAGAGAATACAGATCTTTAGATATTACATCTCTATGGAGTCGCGGGATGCATATCCTTCGGAGCGCAGCTTACTTTATTCTGCCTTGATGATTAAATAATTGTTAAGCTCCCCATTTTTAACGAGACAAAAGACTCAACTTACTTCCCAGGCTTTAATCACTTGATCGTCGCCAGCCGAAAAAAGTATACCGTTTTTATGGAGAAGGGTATTCACAGATGATTTGTGTGTGGTCATACCTGATTCAATCAGTCTTTGAGGGGATTTCCAATTGGATTCAGACCAAACCTTGACTTGCTTGTCTCGGCTAGCGGTTGCGTAGGTGGTATCTGAGAGCTTTGAGATATCGTAGACCGCATAGTTATGCGCTGGAACTGCCCAGGCCGATGAGTAGGTCTCAGATGTAGAAGCCCAGCTCCTAATGTGGCCATCACGACCCGTGGTAATGAGTTCGCCATTTTGATCGAGGACAATACCATAAACACCACCATCATGAACCCGAAACTGTGCGAGCTCATTCATATACTCGGTGTCGTATATATATAGGTATCCATCGCTCGAACCTATATAGAGCTTTTTGGAATCCGGAGATATGGCGAGGCGGCGAATTTTCTTATCCGATATGGGGATTTGGATTTTTAGCCTAAAGTCGTCTAAGTCGAAAACACCAATACTTCCCTTTCCCCCGGCAGAATACAAGTGGCTATTCTCAGTATCGACCAATAGATCGAAAACGCCCTGTTGGTGAATCTCTATTAGACGAAGTTCCTTTTTCGCCTTCCGATCTACAACATGAATACCGCCTCTGCCCTGCCCTATGATCACCAGATCTCCATGGGTAGCCAAGGCATAGATTGGGCTTCCGACATTCACCGAAAAAGGCGATGGCTTCAGCGTGTCAATGTACCAAGACCCAAGCATCCCATCACCAGAGCCTGAAAAGAGTAGATTCTCACTGCTGCCAAGAGCGTAGATTGCACCGGCATGACCTCGCATCGAACCAAGAAACTTTGGGCTGTCCATGGGTGACAAAATTATAAAAAAGGACATGTCAGGGTGTCAAAATGAAAGTGCGTAACAGGGAATATTGATTGAATAGAGTCAAATTGTCAGGCATCAGTCCGTGGCATATGAATTGAAAGCGGTGATGCATCAACAAAAGAAAAGTCATGCAAAAAGGAAACATCAACGTTCAAACGGAAAACATCTTTCCAATCATCAAAAAATTTCTCTATTCAGACCACGAAATTTTCTTACGTGAGTTGGTTTCTAATGCGGTTGATGCCACACAAAAAGTAAAAACGCTCACTTCTCTTGGCGAGATTACTGCCAATACTGAAAACCTGAAGGTGGAAGTTATTGCCGATAAGGAAAACAAGAAACTAATCATTCGCGATAACGGAATCGGAATGACGGGTGAAGAAGTGGAGAAATACATCAACCAAATTGCCTTTTCGGGTGCAGAGGAGTTTGTAGAAAAATACAAAGACACAGATCAGAAGAATGCGATTATCGGTCACTTTGGACTCGGTTTTTACTCGGCATTTATGGTTGCCGAGCGCGTAGATATCCTCACTCTTTCTCAAAAAGATGGAGCTAAGGCTGTGAAATGGTCATGCGATGGAAGTCCAAACTATGAGATGGAGGAAATTGAGAAGTCCGAAAAAGGGACGGATATCGTATTGCATATCGCCGAAGACTCTGTCGAGTTTTTGGAAGATGCGCGCATCAACGGAATCCTTGATAAATATTGTAAGTTCTTGCCTGTTCCAATCAAATTTGGAACGACAGATCGCACCGAAAAAGAAAAAGACGCTGAAGGAAATGAAGTAGAAGGTGGCAAGGAAGAGAAAATCGTTGAAGACAATATCATCAACAACCCTTCCCCAGCCTGGACCAAAGCCCCTTCTGATTTGGAAGAAGGCGACTATAAGTCATTTTATCGGGAGCTCTACCCGATGACTTTCGACGAGCCTTTGTTTCATATTCACCTAAACGTAGATTTCCCTTTTAACCTAACGGGAATCCTGTACTTCCCAAAGTTGAAGAACAACTTTGAGATGCAGAAAAACAAGATTAGCCTTTACAGCAATCAGGTGTTTATCACCGATAATGTAGAGAATATCGTCCCTGAGTTTTTGACTCTCCTTCACGGGGTAATCGACTCGCCAGACATTCCACTCAACGTATCTCGCTCATACCTTCAGGAAGATGGAAATGTGAAGAAGATTTCATCTCACATCACCAAGAAGGTTGCCGATAAACTGGGCAGTATGTTTAAAACTGACCGCGCTGATTTCGAATCGAAATGGGAAGACATAAAGATCTTTATCGAATTTGGAATGCTCACGGATGAGAAGTTTTACGAGAAAGCACTAAAGTTCTACCTTATTAAGTCGGTTGATGGCAAGTTCTATACACTGGACGAGTACAAAGCCAAGATTGAAGGGAACCAGAAAGACAAGGACGACAAGCTCGTAGTACTATACGCCAACGACGAGAAGGAGCAACACAGTTTTATCGCAGCCGCTAAAAACCGAGACTACGATGTTGCCATTATGGATAGCGCGCTTACCAGTCATGTAGTAAGTAAGCTAGAACAGAAGCTGGAAAACACCAGTTTTGCACGTGTAGATGCCGACACGATCGACAAGCTTATTCAGAAGGAAGAAGACATTCCATCTAAGTTGAGCGAAGATGAGCAAGAAGGCTTAAAACCAGTGATTGAAGGAAGTATAGAGAAGGAGAAATTCAACGTTCAATTTGCATCTATGAGCGAGAAAGATCAACCTATGATCATCACGCAAGCCGAGTTTATGCGTCGGATGAAAGAGCAGCAGATGACCGGTGGTGGAAATATGTTTGGGGCAATTCCAGAAATGTACAACCTTGTGGTGAATTCAAATCACCCATTGATTGTGGAAATAGCAAACGAGTCGAATGGAGACAAGAAGAAGCAGTTAGTAGACCAAGTTGTGGATCTGGCCATGCTTTCTCAAAACATGTTGAAAGGCGAAGCGCTGAGCAATTTCATCAATCGCAGTGTAGACTTAATCAAATAAGAAAATGAGAAAATTCATAATTATATTCCTCGGGGCCATTACCCTTTCATCATGCGGATACAATAGCATGGTGGAGAAAGACGAGTCTATCACAAAGGCCTGGGCTAATGTGGAGACCCAGTACCAGAGAAGGAGTGATTTGATTCCAAACCTGGTTGCCACCGTAAAGGGTTATGCTGATTTTGAGCAGGAAACATTGACTGCAGTGATCGAAGCTCGATCCAAAGCAACCAGTGTGAATATCAAAGCGGATGAGCTAAGCCCGGACAATATTGCAAAGTATCAGGAAGCTCAATCTGAGCTTTCGGGGGCTTTGTCGAGATTACTAGTTTCGGTAGAGCGATATCCCGATTTGAAGGCTTCGAGTCAATTCAGTCAGCTTCAAGCGCAGCTTGAGGGAACTGAGAACCGAATAAGCGTGGCCCGAGACAAGTTTAATGCGACAGTACAAGACTACAACACCTATATCCGCAAGTTTCCGAAGAACATCGTTGCCAACATGTTTGACTTCGAAAAGAAAGGATACTTCGAAGCAGAAGCTGGATCAGAGCAAGCTCCGGAGGTAGCGTTTTAATATGGCTGAATCATTTTTTACAGAGGCTCAAAAAAAGCAGATCACCAATGCTATAGCTACGGCTGAAAAGGAAAGCAGTGGTGAAATACGGGTACACATCGAACGTAAGTGTCACGAAGAGGTGCTCGATCGGGCGGCCTTTGTATTCGAACAACTTGAAATGCATAAAACGAAACTCCGCAATGGAGTTTTGTTTTATGTGAGCATTGAAGATCACAAACTCGCTATTCTGGGAGATGCGGGAATTAATGCCGTGGTTCCAAAAGGTTTCTGGGATCAGATAAAGGATCACCTTATACAGGCATTCAAAGACAAGGATTACGCAGGTGGACTGAGCGACGGTATCATCAAAGCGGGTGAACAATTAAAAGATCACTTCCCTTGGCAGGAAGACGACATAAACGAGTTGAGTAATGAGATTTCATTTGGTAAATAGTAGTCCGCATTTCCGAAAGTGGTTTGGTCTTAGTCTGATTGCCATCTGTTTTGGGGTTCTCAGTCCTTTGCACATAAATGCTGATGATTGCTACCCCAAAAAACCACAAGGACTTGTGGCCGATCAAGCTGGCTTGCTTACTGATCGAGAAGAAGCTTTGCTAAATCAAAAGCTGATTCAGTTTAATCAGGAAACGAGTAATCAGATTTTGATCGTTACCATTTTGGAGCTTTGTGAAGGTGATGCGGCAATGACCGCCTACGCCATTGGAGAGAAATGGGGAGTTGGTCAAGGCAAACTCGACAATGGAATAGTCGTGTTGGTTAAGCCAAAAACGAGTGATTCGCGAGGGCAAGCTTTTATCGCCACGGGTTATGGACTCGAAGGTGCTATTCCCGATGCCACGGCCAAAGTAATCGTTGAAAATGAGATGATCCCTCGGTTTCGTGGGGAGAATTTTTACGCCGGGATCGATCAAGCTACAACGGTTTTGATGGAATTAGCTGCCGGAGAGTACAGCTACAAGGACTATCAGAAAAAAGATAGGAAAGGTGGAATCCTCTCTTTGCTCCCCATTCTATTCTTCATATTCATCTGGTTTATGATCCGTTACTCCAAAACGCGATCCTACGCCCGAAACAACCACCTTGGCTTTTGGGCCGCCTGGGCGCTAATGAACTCAGCGAGTAGATCTCACAGAGGATCTTATGGAAACTTCTCCAGTGGCTCTGGTAGCTTTGGCGGATTCGGCGGATTCGGTGGCGGAAGTTTTGGAGGCGGTGGAGCCGGAGGAAGCTGGTAAAAAGAAACAGAATGAAAAAGTATTTGAATCTTATTGGAGGTGGTGTAGGCTGGGTACTGGGTGGCCCGATCGGAGCCATTCTAGGTTTTGCTGTAGGATCTATGATTAAGAACACTTCGACTGAAGGTGTTCAAACTGTCTACACGCAAAGACGTTCGCATCACACTACTGCTAACGATTTTGTTGCAAGCTTACTCGTATTGTCGGCAGCCGTGATGAAGGCCGACAATAAAGTGATGAAGTCGGAACTTGAGTACGTCCATCAGTTTATGTCGAAGCAATTTGGCAGTGCCAAAGCCAAAGAGCAAATGCTGCTCTTACGGCAGATTCTGAAACAGCCCCTACCCCTGCGAGACGTATGCCTTCAGATCAAGGGAAATATGGATCACGCCATGCGGCTTCAGCTTATCCACTATGTCTTTGGGATTGCCATGGCAGATGATAAACTCGACTCGGCTGAAGTGAGGACCATTGAGAATATCGCACGGTACCTCGGGATAAGCCAAAAGGACTACGAATCGATTCGCGCCATGTTTGGACACGACTCACATTCGGCGTACAAGATTTTGGAAATCGATGAAAACTCGACCGAACAGGAAATCAAGAAGGCCTATCGGAAAATGGCACTTAAATATCACCCTGATAAGTTAAGTGAGCTTGGGCCCGAGATTCGCGAAGCTGCTGAAGAGAAATTTATAGAAGTGCAAAAAGCCTACGAGGCCATTAAGAAAGAGCGCTGTATAAAATGAGAAGGTCTACCACAAGAGAGCCGGATACCTATCCGGGTTTTTGGAACCACTTAGGCGTTCCATTGCTGCTTGTGGTAATCATGTGGGCTGTTTATTTGATTTCGGTAGAAACGGGATATAGCTTTTCCAGATACGGTCTATACCCGAGAACAGCCAAGGGACTTCTCGGTATATTCACTATTCCCTTTATTCACGGATCGTGGGAGCATTTGATGAACAATTCTGTACCCATGTTGGTACTGGGTTGGGCCCTATTTAAGTTTTATCGTCCCATTGCCTGGAAAACGCTGATCGGAATCTATTTGATGAGTGGAATTTGGCTTTGGATATCAGGGCGTCCTTCCTATCACATCGGAGCGAGCGGGGTTGTCTATGGGCTTGCCGCATTCCTATTTATTAGTGGCTGGTTGAGGAGAGAAAAGAAAGTCGCTTCGCTTTCCTTGCTTGTAGCCTTTATGTATGGGGGGCTCTGGTGGGGTGTCTTACCCGTCGACCCCACAATTAGTTGGGAAGGACATTTGTGGGGTGGACTGTCTGGACTAGCACTTGGTTTCTTATATCGCAATCAAGGACCGGTGAAGCGAAAGTATCAATGGGAAATTGATGAGGAGATTGAAAGGGAACTGGAGATGGAATTAGATGAAAATGAAACCGCCGAAGCGGAGCGCCCCGGCGGTTATCATATATCTTATACGTACATTCCTCGAAAGGAAGACGAGTCTTAGTTAATCGTTACAATTTCAATTTCGAAAGTAAGCTCTTTACCCGCTAGTGGGTGGTTGGCATCTATGGTAATTGAATCTTCAGCCACATCAGTAACCGTTACAGGAATTTGCTGTCCATTTGGAAGCTGTGATGCAAGCTGCTGCCCTACTTCTGGTTGAAGGTCGGCTGGAAGTTGAGTCTTTTCAACTTTTTGTACCAGTCCTTCCTGCTTTTCACCATAAGCATCTTCAGGAGAGATTGTCACTTTTTTGGTTTCGTTTAGTTTCATCCCCACTACAGCTTTATCAAACCCAGGAATCATCATACCCGCTCCAACAGTAAATGCCAATGGCTCTCTACCTTTTGACGAGTCAAAGATTTCTCCGTTGTTTAATGTACCTGTGTAGTGTACAGAAACATTGTCTTTTTCTTTTACAATATCCATGTAATCTAGTTTTGTGCAAAGGTAATCAAAACCAAGGCTTTGCCCGGCTGAATTGGAATTGATTTGATAGATCATATTGATAAAGGAATTTGTGAATTCGATGTGTTCAAATATTTTTGCGGCAATGGAGGTCATTGGTCGGTTCATCAGATCGTTTTTTATCGTGCTTGTCAGCGTCTTATGCGCTATAGCGGTGCTTTTGTTTTCATGGCTTCCCAAGGGGGGAGTTTATCCTTTTGTGGGCCATCGAATCTTCGGCCCTATGCTTTTGTGGCTCGCTGGTGCCAAATATGAAGTTCGAGGCTTGGAAAACTTACCCAAATCGCAGGCTGTCTATATATCCAATCACCAAAGTCATTTTGACATACCGGCCATTATGGCTTCCATCCCCATTCCATTCTACTTTGTAGCCAAGAAGGAGTTGAAGCACATCCCCATATTTGGTTGGGGTATGTGGTCTATCGGGATGATTTTCGTGGATCGGAGCAATCGAGAAAAGGCGAGAGCTTCGATGAAAAAGGCCGGAAAAGAGGCGAGGAAAGGCAAGGCGATCTTGTCATTCCCGGAAGGCACAAGATCAAAGACGGGTAATATTCAAGCTTTTAAGAAGGGAGCCTTCTTCTTGGCTAAAGCTGGCGAATTGTGTGTGGTTCCTATCAGTGTGAGTGGGACTAATACTGTATTGCCCCCGGGAGGTAAGCTAAAACGAGGAGAAGTAATTATTGAAGTTGGGGTTCCCACCTCAGCTGAGGATGTAATGAGGGAGCAGCCACAAGATTTGGCAAGAAAGTCTAAAGAAATCATAGAAGCGATGACGGTTAAAAACCGGGCTGAATTGGAGAGCAGGTCCAGGAAAAACTGATTAAATTGCGGCAAAATTTGAACTAATGGGTAGAGCATTTGAATTTAGGAAGGAGCGCAAAATGAAGCGCTGGTCGAAGATGAGTAAAACCTTTACGCGTCTCGGAAAAGACATCGTGATTGCTGTAAAAGAAGGTGGTCCTGATCCAGATTCAAATTCAAAGTTGAGAGCAGTTATTCAGAACTGTAAGGCAGCCAATATGCCGAAGGACAATGTGGAGCGCGCCATAAAGCGAGCTAGCAGCAAGGACCAGGAAGACTATAAAGAAGTAGTATTTGAGGGATATGCTCCCCACGGCATCGCCGTCCTGATCGAAACCGCGACTGATAATAATACCCGAACGGTCGCCAATGTCCGGAGCTACTTCAATAAGTGTAACGGAAGTTTGGGAACTTCTGGTTCGGTTGAGTTTATGTTCGAGCACAAATGCTCATTCACCATAGCCAAAGGAGACAATGACCTGGAAGAATTAGAGCTGTCGCTTATAGATTTCGGTGCCGATGAGATTTTTGAAGAAGAAGATAACATACTCATCTACGCTCCATTTAGCGATTTTGGTTCCCTTCAGAAAGGGATTGAAGAGCTAGGCCTGGAGGTGATTAGTTCAAGCTTTGAGCGAATCCCGATGGACACAAAAAAGCTCAATGAAGAGCAGGAAGCCGATGTAGATAAGCTGATTGAAAAGCTTGAAGACGACGATGACGTTCAGAACGTTTTTCACAATATGGGGTAGCAATTGATAGTTGACAATTGATAATTGATAGTTCCGAAAGCGATCGGGGTCTCCCATCGGACGCCACAGGCTTGCCGTCGGCGCGGCGCTTCGCTACGATTGATCCACCTGCGCTATTCCTTCGCTAGCTCTTCCGCATAGTAGCTTCGGCGGATAAATGGCCCATGGATAATTTGGACAATTCCTAAATGCCATTGACAGACCTATAGATGTCTTTGACGTCTCTAGCTACTTTAACAAATCGTTTTACATCGATTAGTCAATAGTTTCCTGCTGTTTCTGGGCGAAAAATATAGTTGAGTAATTCTTCAGACTATCAACATCTTACCGTTGATTCTCCTGCAACATTGGTAGCAATTTCGCGTAAGATGACGTATATTTAACATGATTTAATGTAGGGATATTTGCCGTTGATAGGTAGATATGACCTGTTTATCTATTGCTATGAGAGAATTGTACTTTAGGATATCTGTGCTTATTTTGACCTGTTGGTCGACAGGCTCTTATGGACAATTGGGACCAGGAGGTGTCAGTGTGGAGACTGGTACTCTGAATGGATGTGGCGGAAGCGCTGAGAGCACTTGTGGTGTTTGGCTAGATGCAAGTACCCTTACATCTATTGCTAATGGAGATAACGTGACGAACTGGCCAGATGTCAGCACATCAGCTGACTGCGATAACGCTACTGTACCCGGTGGTGCGCTACCGCCGATCTATCGGAATGACCCTTCAGGAACAATTAATGGACTTCCTACCATCACTTTTGCTGATGGTAAGTACTTTGTTTTGTCTTCTTCTGATGACTTAAATACAACCAGGGTCACGTATGACAAGATGGTTTTCCTCGCCTTTCGTACTTCTGAAGATGTAAATACAAAACAAACAGTCTACGAAGAAGGCGGAACAGTGAGAGGGTTTAATATTATGATCGACGATGGGCTAGTAATTGTTGGTGCATATGATAAACAAGTAGATAATGATGGTGGTGTTAGTGGAAACTCAGATAACACACCCGCCTGGGGTTATTCATACGTTTCCAGAACAATTCAACCAAACACAACCTATATCCTAACTGCCCAATTCAAAGCAACGACTCCGGGTGTAATTGGGAACAATGCCAATTATTTTTTGCGAGGATGGCTAAACGGCGTTTCATTTGGCGGGCCTGGTGCCTTAGTTAGTGATGGGAGCTTTAGTGGCTTTCCAGGTAATAACCAAGTGGGTAGTTTGTTTGACCACCCCAACCCTTGCGGTGTAGGAGCTGTAAATGACGATACTGTTGATCGGGAGCAGGTTGTCAATAATGGTTCTGGCTCATGGCCCTTTAAAGGAAAACTGGCAGAGCTCTGTTACTACAAAGACGAAACGAGCGAAACTCAAAGAATAATTATTGAGAATTACCTTGCATCGAAATACGTTGCGAATATTGTTCAGAATGATTTTTATTCCTACGAGTTTTTGTACGGAAAAGACTTGATAGGTGTCGGTAGAATAGTCAATCCTGAATCTCATAACTTGAGCCAAGGGAGAAATCCATTTCGCATTAGCGCACAAACTTTGAGCACATCTGCTAATCAGTTTTGCATGATGGCTCACAATGGGGCTAACAACGCATGGACGGATGAAGACGTACCGAACGATTCGGAGAACATTGAGCGCTTAGAGCGCGTTTGGAGAGTTGATCGTTCCAATTTTGTTTCATCCCTCAATTTTGAAGTAGACGAAGACAAGCTTCCCGCACCTCCCAGTGGATATAATTCGAGCAACGCACGACTGGTTCTTTTGATTGACCAAACCAATCAGTTTCTTCCTGACTTTTCAGAGTCTACCACAATTGTTCGAGAATTGTCGACCCTTGGAGCCACTGCCCCATTTGACTACGAGTCCATAATCGATTTTGCTGATGGAGCTTTTTTCACATTTGCATGGTTAAAGCCCGAAGTAAATTTAGTACTCGATGAAACATTTGAGCTCGAAGATGACCCCGCCCCGGCACAGTTTACTACGAATTATCAGATTCAACTAAACTACAGTCCTATTGGAAATATCGGGGGATATGATGTAACCTACACTCTGCAGGATATTTCGGCAACCAGAGGTGTTGATTATGATTTTGGTGATGGGGTCCAAACCACGGCTACGATCAATATCCCTGTCAACCAGAATTCAGTTAATATCCCCGTGCAGATTATTAACGATGATGTAGCTGAAGACCCATCAACTGAGCTATTTCGGCTCATATTAATGTCTGGTTCCCCTTCCCTTACCATAGGTCAAAAAGATACTTTAGATGTGACTATCTATGATGATGACCCAGACCCTAAGTTTACTTTTTCAAATGCTGCGAGCATTGTGAATGAGAATGTGGGAACGCACAACGTAACAATCTTGAGGACAGGTGATACTGATGGAGTCGCTTCTCTAAGAGTAAGAACAATTGGTGCGAACACAACAGCACTGTCGTCTGCTAGTGGGGATGACCCAGACGATTATGATTTTACAAATTTTCAAGTCATCAATTTTGCAAGTGGCCAGAGCAGTGCCACTGTTTCAATTGATATAAATGACGATGTCATAGACGAGGAAGACTCTGAAAATGTGAGGTTGAGAATTTACAACTTTATTGGAGACGTTGCTGCTGGGAACATACTCGATCATGATGTGGAGATCGTAGACAATGATATACCCATAGCATCTTTTGCGTCACCGTCTCAATCCGGATCTGAAACACAATCAGCCCCATCGCTTCTCGTAACATTAGATCCCATTTCAAGTAGGGTAGTCACAGTAGATTTTTCAATGTTTGCTGGTACAGCGACCATCACCCAAGATTTTGATGGAGCAAGTAGTGGTTTTGTCACATTTGCTCCTTTCACTGATGAAGCGTTTATCGGTCCTTTCTTTGTATACACAGATGCTGATGATAACGAAGGTCCTGAAACTGTTGACTTCGAGATTAGTGTGACAACACCGGAAGGAGGCTCGGGTGTAGCTACATTTGATGAGCTCACTTATATCATTACTGACTATACCGAGTTTGAGTGGAAAGGAATCGCAGGTGTTGGAGAACAATCAGATAATATTATCTGGATTGATGCAATGCAAGAAAGTTTAGGAGATGCTGCAACCTTGGCTAATCGATCTCCCCTGGTCCTTGATATTGACCAACAACCGAATCCAGCGACTGTCATTGCCAATGGAATAAACGGACACCAAGCTTTGGACTTTAACGGTAGTGGGACTCCAGCCAATGCTGATGTTTATGAAATAGAGAATAGTGATAAGATTAATACGGCTGGAACTGTAGATAAATTATCATATTTCTTCACGTTTCTACCTGATGTTGTTCCCACTCCTGCAACTACGAATACAGCAAATACTACCAATTCAAGATTAATTTACGAACAAGGAGGAGGAACACGTGGTACATCAATTTATCTATACAACAATAGGCTGTACTTTCATGCATGGAATAATGCTGACGATGACGGAGGTGACGACACAATGACAACTGATACAATAGAAGGAAATCAAGCCCCTTGGGGTCATGACGGAACAAGTAGTCGAAGCTATTGGGCGAGATCCGCTCAAGATATTATCCCAGGACAGGCCTACATTGTTTCTTGTCACTATGAAAACTTCTCTTCTGAACCCTTAAAAGTATATGTGAATGGCCGAAAGGGGGGGACGAATAGTAGTAGTGCCCCGAGTTCTGGATATAACTCCTTCGGTGTTGGAAGATTGTGGGGACACGCAGGTCTAATCGGTCTAGGAGCACCAATAAATGGATCAAGATATCACTTTTGGAATGGCAGCCCGTCTGATAGATCAAGTGCTTTCGATGGAAAAATTGGAGAGTTTATATCCTTTCATGAACCGCAATTGAATGAAGCGAGGCGAGTAATAATTGAAAATTACCTTTCCGCCAAATGGGATATAGAACTTACAGGTACAGACACACCGCAGATTTGGGATCTAAATGATTCCGAGCAGGGAAATTTTAGCAATCAAGTCGCCGCTGTAGGCCGGGCTGGTACTTCGGGAGGATCTCACAACAATTCTGAAGGCCCTAATGCTATTCTACAAGTTAAAGTAAATGATGGAGATTTGGCGGCGGATAGCTATATCGCCTGGGGGCACAACAATGAATCATTGATAAATTCATGGCCAGTCTCGGATCCAGATCAAGGGAATGTGCTTCCGGCGGGTATTCAAGAAAGATCAGGGCAGGTCTGGAAGTTTTTTGAAACCGGCACAGTACCTGATATGGATGTTTTGATAAACTTCAGTGCTTCTGCAAATGCGGACACGTTAGTAACGTATTTGCCCAATACCTACTTGAAATTGTTAGTGCACAGCAATACAGACCCGCAAGATTTCAGCAATGCCACTGTGTATGATGCTGACAATATACTTTCTGGGGGCGTTGCTCAATTTCTGGATATTCCAGTAACCAATGGAATGTATATCGCTCTTGGAAATACAAGCGACTATTTGAATGTTCCCCTCCCTATCGAACTATTCAGCTTCGACGCCCGACTGAATGAGCCCGTTGTGAATATCGATTGGTCGACAGCTACGGAGACAAATAACGACTACTTCGTCGTGGAGCGCGCGGGAGACGATTTGGTCTGGAAGTCCATTATGCAAGTTCAGGGTGCTGGTAATAGCTCTAGTATGATTTCGTATCACGAGGTAGATCGAGAACCGCTAAACGGAGTATCGTACTACCGATTGAAGCAGGTTGACTTCGACGGTCATTTTGAGTATTCAGATGTGGTGTCTGTTTTACGAACCGGGAAGCAAGTAGAAAATGATCTGTATATTTTCCCTAACCCAAGTTCCATTGGCTCTGTGTTTGTTTCCATTCCGGGAGAGCGATCAGATGAAGTAATAGGTGATATTAGTCTGTATAATATCGCAGGTACGAAAGTTTGGGAAGAGCGGGCTGTATTTAGTGGTGGACAATACGAATTGAATTACGGTGATATGCCTGCGGGTGTATATCTTATCCAAGTTCAGACTCAGGAGTATAATCTCACGAAAAAGCTTGTTGTAAGGTAATTTAGGCTGGGTTTTATAAAAAGCTATTCATCTCCTAAATGGTGATACTACGTATACCTCCAATGATTTCATTGCTAATGACCGCTTGATTTGTCCTCTTCCTTTTGCCTTGATGCAAAAGGAACAAAAGATCAGGGCTGTAATTTTATTTCTTGAAACTCTTGAAAACACTACAGCTCCTTACCCAAACTCGCCCCGAATTTCTTCGGGGTTTCCACACCTTCCTTCGTCAGGTGTTCCAACAAACGGTATTCGCGAAAGCAGAGCTTCCGATACCTGAGCTCAAACATGGGTGCGGTGGACTTCCGTTTATTTCTGAGTTTCTAAGAGAATAAAATTAAGGCCGAGGGTTGGCTCGGAATTTTCTCTTGGTATTCAGACATCAATCATCCAAGTTCCGAGCCAATCAATTCTAGCGCTGATCAAATGAAGAGGGTTTTTCATTAAATGAGCTCTACTCCTTTCCGGAGAATCTCGTCAAAGCCGGGATGGCTTTTTTGTTTCGGCAAAGTCAAACATGACTTCTAGTTAATTGTTATAGGTCTAGTTATGGGTAATGCACAAGAGAAGAATCTCTCTGACCGAGATGTCAATCGTATAATTGAAATGGCCTGGGAAGACCGTACTCCATTTGAGGCTATACATGCTCAATTTGCCACGAGCGAAGATGATGTGATCAAGATCATGCGCCAAAACTTAAAGGAAAGTAGTTTCAGAATGTGGCGGAAAAGGGTAAGCGGACGGAAAACAAAACACCAAAAGCTAAGTAAAAATGGCAGTCGTTTTAAATCGAAGATGCAAAGAACAATAAGCCAGAATAAAATCAGCAAACGCTAGATACTATCGACGCAAATTGACGCGTTAAAACTCTAGAAAAGACAATAGTTTCTCAAACGAAAACACATTAAAATGGCTACAAAAACTAAAAAGAAAATTAAGAAAGCAGATCTGATTGATGCCTACGTCAAGTACGTGATGCGAAACGGGAACCCTCCAAAGACCGTCTTCAGCTTTATGGAAGATCTCGAATTAGACGAAAGCGAGTTTTACGAATTCTTTAGCAGCTTCTCTAGTCTCGAGCAAGAAGTGTGGAAGATGTTTATGACTGAGACTACGGAAGCGCTTCAGAGTGATGCCGAATACGAAGGGTTTGGGCCAAAAGAAAAGCTACTTGCCTTTTACTATACCCATCTAGAAATTCTGATGAAGCATCGAAGTTTTGTCATTCATAGAGTTCAGGACTTCAAGAAACCGCATGTCAAAACGCCTAGCTGGATAAGTGAATACAAGAAAGGTTTTATGGTGTTTGTAAATGACATTGTCCGCGAGGCCATAGAAGAAGACGAGATTAAGAGTCGCCCTTTGATTTCGGAACGATACGATCAGGCATTTTGGCTCCAGCTCCTCTTTATTCTGGACTACTGGTCGAAAGACGAAAGTCAAAAGTTTGAGAACACAGATGGGGTGATAGAGAAGTCGGTGGATTTGAGTTTCCGCATACTTGGCGAAACAGCCATTGATGCCGCACTGGATTTTGCCAAACACATTTGGAAGTCGATGTAAGTCATGAAAGAGCAGGACAAAATACCCGTTGGGAAGGTAAAGCGAGCGGCCAAGTTTGTTGGCACTGGCGCCAAAATGGGTGGAAATTACGTAAAGTACTATGCCAAGAAGTTGGTGAAGCCAGAGATATCTCGAGATGAACTAGATGAAGCGAATGCACGAGATGTGTATGAGTCTTTGAGCGAGCTGAAGGGATCTGCCTTAAAGGTGGCTCAGATGATGAGTATGGACCAAAATGTTTTGCCAAGTGCATATATCGACAAATTTCAAATGGCGCAGTACAATGCTCCACCACTCTCCTACCCTCTGGTAGTGCGTACGTTCAAAAAATACTTCGGGCGATCTCCAAAGGAAATCTTCGACACGTTCTCAAACAGTGCCGTGAACGCCGCTTCAATCGGCCAAGTTCACAAAGCCAGTCTGGGTTCAAAAGAACTTGCCGTCAAGGTGCAATATCCTGGTGTGGCTGAAAGCGTATCCAGCGACTTGAGAATAGCCAAGCCAATTGCCATTCAAATCATGAATGTGAAGGGGAAGGATATGGACATCTATTTCAAAGAAGTTGAAGAACGCCTTTTGGAAGAAACGGACTATGAACTCGAGTTAAAGCGATCGATGGAGCTTACAAAATCGTGTGCTCACATTCCCGATCTGATGTTTCCAAAATACTATCCAGAGCAATCTTGTGAGCGCGTCCTTACTATGGATTGGATTGACGGAAAGCACCTGAAAGAGTGGATCGATTCCAATCCCAGCCAAGAAAGCAAGGACCGATTGGGACAAGCTATGTGGGATTTCTACAACTATCAAATTCACGAGCTCAAAGCAGTTCATGCCGATCCGCACCCCGGCAATTTTATCATTACCCCAGAAGAAAAACTCGGAATTATTGATTTTGGGTGTGTTAAAGAGATACCGGATGATTTTTACAAAACCTATTTTGAGTTGATGGCTCCCAATGTCAGCAAGAACAATGTGGAGTTTTCATCCCTTCTGGAAAAACTGGACTTTCTTAGAGAAGATGATTCACCAGTAGAAAGAGACATGTTCTATTCTACCTTCAAAGAAATGGTAGAAATTTTGGGCAAACCATTTCACTCTGATTCGTTCGACTTTAGCGACAAGGAGTACTTCCAGTCGATTTTCGCCTTGGGTGAGCGCATTTCCAAAGACAAGCGCTTCAAGAAAGCGAATAGCGCTCGTGGCTCTCAGCATGGAATCTATATTAATAGAACGTATTTTGGTCTCTACACCATACTTCATGAAATGGAAGCTAAGGTGAAGACGAAAGTGGAAATGAAGACCAAAAAGGCTTCGTAACCGCCTTATTCCAGTCTCAATTGGGTTGACTGCATCTCATTACTTGCACTGATGTACAATTTTTTAACGGGAGTTTCATAGCTGTTAATTGTAGAATTTTTATTAACTTTTAAAACCTTAACCAACCAAAACCTTCGCTCACCAAGCGATTCATGTATGAGTCGATTTATCGAGATAAAACGGATCATTGTTCAATCATCACGAGCTGAACGCGATGTAATGAAGTCTCATTTCCGAACTCAAAAAGACAACGAGTTTGCTCGGATGGGAGAAGAGCTCGTTATGCTCATTGGAGAACAAGAGAGCATTGGTGAAGATGAAGTGCTCAAGAAAGTTTTTAAAGGAAGTAATAAGAGTGGTTTTCTGATGTTTGTGCGGGGGGTGATTCTAGAGTCACTTATTTTCGATATCAATGTAGACCGACCAGGAGAGCACAATAATAAGTTTCGAAATAGGCTTAGTAATCAGAAGAAGCTAATCGAAGGTCAGGTGCTTCTTGGAAAGGAATTATATCCCGAAGCCAAAAAACTCTTTGAAGAAGTGGTTTCTAAAGGAGAAAAGTATCAGCATTTCGATCAAGTATCGGAAGCCAAAACGCTTCTGAGGCTCATGTCTCTTTTAGATCCAAAAGCTCGGCCAGCCCGAAAACGAGAAAAGGAAGTAGAAACTGCCAGAAAGGCGAGGAATTTGCTTGAAGAAGTAGATGATCTGTATTTCGAAAGTGCCAGCATCGCACACAAATTAGGGAAATCTAAAACGGATGGTCTTCGAAATTTGATTTCGAAGATTGATGATTTCGGTGCCGAGCGCCGGGACCTATACCAGATAAAGTATTTAAAATGCTTGACCGAACTAGACCTTGGAGCTCATCTTGGCAAATATGAGTCGGTGGTATCGCATGCTGAACAAGCCATAGAGCTCGTCAGATCTCAACCGTCGGTGCAGAGTACGGAGCGCGAGACAGAGCTCATTCTGAGGATGGCAGAAGCCCAAGGCCACCTTTTAAAGTGGAAGGATTCGTTGAAATCATTAGATTGGGCAGACCACCTGGTGCGGAAGAATTCATTCAACCACTACGATATAACCAAGAAAAAAACGCTGATTGATTTTTACACCGCTGAGTTTAAGAGCTTGGACAAATCACTTGGAAAGCATCTAAAATCTAAATACATCCAACGCCATCCATATGCCGTTCTCCAATTTCAGTTCTTCTACACCTGGAGATTGTTTATGAAAGACCAGTATTCTGAGACGATCAAGCTGCTGATAGAAGAGCTTGAGACGTCATCTCCGATCAAGCCAGAACTAAACCTACACATGTGCGCGCTTCTGTTTATGGCTTCTTACGAGGAACGGAATGACAAGCAGACCTATTCCAAATCCATGAAGCTCATTTCAAAACGATTGAACTTGATAAAAGTGGATCAGGTTAAGGAGCGTGGCTGGTTTATTTTGAAGTTGTTGAATGAGCTAGCGGCACATCAGGGAAAGGAGCTCAATCTCAAAGACGAAATTTCAAAGAATGCTATCAAGAAGCTAGGATCGAATCGAAACGGTTGGAAGTGGGTGGCTTTCAGCGAAGAGATCTATCCATTCCAATTCTGGTTGGAGTGGAAAATAGGTCACCGTAAAAAGTCTCCCTTCTCAGTTACTTAACTTCTTCAGCCTGATTTAAGACATAGATTAGCTCGTCGATGTCTGTTTCATTGAGTCGAAGTGTTCCTTCGAAGGTGAGTCTCTCATCGGTTTGATAAACCCGAGGGTCGTCTTTGAAGTAGAGCGCCATAACTGACTCTGGCCCGGCATTTCCACAAAAGAAGCAAGCGCTAAATGGAAAAGCGGATAGGACGTATACGTTTTGGTCAACATCAACAGGAATGATATAACCTGTGACCTTTACTTTTTGTCCGTCAAATTTGCGCTGCTTTTCATCAAAAAGCGGATAGTAGACGTAGATATCATCCGACTCCAGGTAGATATCCTTAAACGTGACATCCATGAGTTCATTCCACTTCACTTCAGGCGTCTGAGCCTGGACTCCAATAACTGCAAAAAGGCAGATCAACAAAAGCCTAATCTTCATATTCTTTCAATGTTTTAAATACATCTCTACGGGATGCGCTCAATGCTGGGAAAAGAGCTGCAAACACACAAATCAAAACTGTCCCGAGCAGCAAGGCTATTTCGAAGCCAGTAAACTGTAGCGGGTTAAGCTCAAATCCGTATTTCATCATCATTTGTTCCTTCAGCAACGCTTGAGCTACATGTCCGAAAATGATGCCAAAAATCGCTCCGAACAATCCCAGAAGAGCCGCTTCAGTCAGGATCATCACAAGCAATTTTGATCGACCAGCGCCCATCGCTCTGATCAAGGCAAGCTCATATGCTCGGTCGCTCATGGCACTGATCATTGAAACAAGTACACTAATTCCACCTAGCGCTAAGAGCAAAATTGTGACAATTTCGAAGACTTGACGCCCTACACTAAACAAGCCCATCAATCTATTGACTTCGATGGCAGGCAGAGCCGCTTGCATAGAAGTTTGCTCATTGACTAGCCTTGGCAAGGAAAGCATTCCCATTTTGTTTTTAAAACGGACAAGCATCGCGGTAATTTCTTCTTCGGCTCCTGGCTCGCTGTGATGGAGGTCTCGAATAGATTGATCCGAAACTAGGATTACTCTGTCGAGAATAGTGGAACTATGCTCCATGATACCGACTACTTTAAAGTCGATATGATCGTGTACTTCTGCGTCTATATCGCTACCATGTGCACTGTGGAAAGTGGATCCTATTTTCAGTCCTGTTTCTACCGCTACCTGAGCTCCAACAACAGCTTCGAATGGTTTACTCCATGCCCGTCCATCTCGAAGCTCTGCACCATACCAATCCATGTACTCAGGAGAAGTTCCGATTATTTTTCTCCCCTTGTAACTATCTCCAAAAGAGAGCTGTACTGTGCGGTCTATCAACCGGTTTTTCGCCAATTGATCGGCTTCTGCTTTGGAAATATTTCCGGTAGGGTTATCGATTTGGTAAATTGCCGAAAGAATGAGTTGCAATGGACTCCCCTTCGCTCCCACCACCATATCGGTGCCTTTGATATTCTTTTTGAATCCTTGGTCTACGCTCTCATTCAAAGCCGAGAGAAGAACGGCTAAGGCCACACCGGCTGCCAGCATGATCAATGTGAGTATCGATCTAAACCCAGAAGCTTTTAAATTCTTATAACCAATCGATATCACATTCATATGGCTACTACATTTTGAAAGTGATGTCTGATGCGCTGGTCATGCGATACCAATATTAGAGTGGCGCCATGGGCATTTGCCTCGTTTACCAGCAAGTTGTAGACCTTCTCAGCGTTCTCATCATCGAGACTTGAAGTGGGCTCATCGGCGAGTAATATCTTTGGCTGCGAAGCCAAAGCTCGCGCTACAGAAAGCCGCTGACGCTCGCCCCCGCTTAAGTCTCTTGGATTTTTTGACTTGAGTTTGACTAAGCCAAGCGATTCTAGCAAAGTCTCTGCGGACTCCGTGCTTATTGACTTTCCAGCAAAGTACTGACCTGAAATAACATTTTCCAAAACCGAAAGGGAAGAAATGAATCTAGCTTTTTGGAAGACGATTCCAATGTTCTCGCCTCGAAACTGATCCATCTTCTTTCTCGAAAATTCACCAATTTCCTGACCCAGAACTTCGATACGCCCCTGTTGAATCTTGAGCATACCAGCAATTAGATAAAGGAGAGTAGACTTTCCAGATCCCGAGAGGCCCGAAATCATCATATGCTCTCCTTGAAAACATGTAAAATTCGGAAACTGAATCGGCTCTTCCCCATCAAAACGATGCGACAAGTTTGCTACGTCGACAAGTGATTTGGGGGCTAGTTCTCCTTTTTTCTCCATGATTTATGCCCCCAAAAATAGCGTATTGAATCGGTCTGATAAAATGAGTTTACGTTAGGACAAGATTGGGTCACTTCGCGTCATGATATTATAACGGTGCCATCACTTTTTCTTAACCTAAACCATAGGCTATATTGAGCTTATAGCTAGATGTTTGCGGCAAACATTAAAGAAACTAAATCATGAAAAAGAACATCATTCTGAGCATTTTATTTTGCTTGACAATTTTCACCGGAGCGATGGCTTCAAATGGTGGAAGCGAACCTCTAACCAAGGTCATTCGCAAAAGTGTAAACTACCCTTCCTTTGCCAAAGAAGACCAATTGCACGGGTTGGTATTGGTAGAGTTTGAAGTGGATGAAAATGGAGTTATTTCAGTTAAACGCATCAATTCGTCGGACGAGAGTCTTGGATCTCATGTGAAGCAGGTCTTGGAGGGAATCGAATTGAATGACATCAATGCAGTTGGGACGCACTTTGCTAAATTTCACTTCAAGTATGTAGCACTGAAATAAGAATACGATACATTTTTTCACCAAGACCGCCTTCTTTTTCAGGGGCGGTTTTTTCGTTTTCTTTGCAGTGAAATGAAGTGGTATACAGAAATAGAATTCCCCGCAGTAGCCGAGAAGATTGACTACAAAAGCAAGGTGTGCTTTATGGGGAGCTGCTTTGCCGAGGATATTGGCAAGTGGGCTGGGAGAATGAAGTTTAACTCAAAGCAAAACCTTCTGGGCATAAGCTACAACCCGATTAGCATCGGAAAGCATATGGAGCGGTCTCTGGCAGGCGAAGCTTTTCGCGCTGAAGAATTAATCGACTCGCACGGGAAATTCGCTCATCTTGATTTGCATAGCAGCTTCAACTATTCGGATACCGGTAAGTTTCTCAGTTACGCCAACCAGATACTGGCGGAGCAACAACTCGTACTCCAAAAGGCGGACTTTTTGTTTTTGACCTTTGGGTCCGCTATTGTGTTCAGGCATGGGTCTGATGGGAACATAGTCAACAACTGCCACAGATTGCCGGGGAGTCTTTTTGAGAAAGAAATGCTCGAGACTGAGTATATGGTGCGTGAAATGAGTCGGGCCATATTTAAACTGACGGAGGTCAATCCGAAAATTAAAATCTTTATGACCGTCTCCCCTATTCGCCACCTGAGGCATGGGGCAATCGCCAACTCCCGGTCTAAGTCGAGGCTGATATCGCTCTGTCAAAAGCTCGAAGATGTTTTCGAACAATGCACCTACCTACCTATTTATGAGCTCGTAATGGATGAAATGCGCGACTACCGATTCTATCGACCAGATGATATGATTCATTTGAATGAGCAGGGCATTGAGCACATTCAGGAAAAGATTAAGGCTTGCTTGATTTCAGAAAAAGAATTGTCCTTGATGAATCGGATTGACAAGTGGCAGCGCACCCTTCGTCATCGGATTCAGGATGGGCAGTCAGAGCAGGCGAAAGACTTTATTGACTCTTGCCTGAAGGAAACGGAAGCCTTACAAGAGATTTTGCCTGGAAGGTTTGATAATGAGCTTAATGGGTTGTTGTTGCTTTCGCAGAGGTGAGAAGCCTGATCTTTACTCTTAATGCGTTGCTATTTTGGAGTTAACCTAATCTGTCTCACCTTGTTCCTGCCCGCAGGCGTTTTGTCAGTCTTCGGTTATTTAAAGATTCAAACAGCTTCTCGATACACCACTGATTCACTGACGCGCCATTCAGGCGGTCAGCACTGCTAGGCAGCTCCCTCTGGTCGATCAGCGGCACTCGAAGCGACCAAAGATGACCATGCCGACAGCAATATCAGGCATTAAGCGGCCTTCACCTTTCTTCAAAAGGACTCTTCAGATAGAAGAATTCTGAACCCTATTCTTCTATTCTTGAAAAATTAAATCGGAGGGCTTGCTCATCGCTTCCATCATCGACAATAGCAGTCAGGGAATCTGAAGAATGGAATGTATAGCGTATTCTCTTTGGAAAGTCGTGGTTGTAGTTTGAAAACAAAAATGTGTTATCCTTCTTCTCTTCCAGATTAAATGGAATAGCCTGACCATTGTTTTGACCCGAAGCCTTGATATGAAGTGCTATTTGGTCTCCTTGCTCATGAATCCAAAACTCTTCACCGAAAACAGTGTCGCCACTTTCGATCCGAAAGGCATATCCACTCACTCCTTCTGAGCTACATTTCCAGGTTTCTACAAACTTGGTTTCGCCAGAATCTTGTGCCCATTGCCCACAAAACTTTTCAAACTGATTACTCGGTTCACAGGCAAACAAGAACAGTAAAACAAGAATAAAAAGACTAGGGGTATAAATCTTCTTCACGATAGGTCAATTTAAATTCATTTTGAGTCAGTTCTGCATTCACCAGTTTTCCATTCGACTGATCATTTTGGTCGAACTGCGGAAGGGGGATTCCCAAACTTTCAGCCGAAGACCTATAGAATGTCTCTCGATCTGGGTGAAATGATGAAACCCCATGATAAACAGTTCTTTTCAATTCTGATGAAAGTAAGATTTTCTCAACCAATTCAATTACAGATTGGCGATCAATCAGATTGACCGGTTGACGCGGTCCCTTGATATCACTGCGACCAGACAAATAGCGCACGGGGTGCCTATCTCCCCCTACCAATCCACCCAACCGAAGAACGACTGCATTTTTTCCAAAAGCCTTTTTCCAACCCGATTCCAATTTCACCAATGCTTTGCCTCGGTCTGAATCGGGCTCTGGGATTGTTGTTTCATCAACAACAGCTTGCTCTGACGCAAACACTCCTGTAGATGAAATTAGAATTGCTCTGCCGGAAAATGGTTCAGACAAATCAGTTAGAAAGCCTTCCAACTCATCTTTGTCGAGATAATCGCTCAGCCAGGACGAAGGTGGAATAGCGAACACGATGGCATCTGCCCATGACAATGAATCAGAAATATCAGCCAACGCTGTATTTCCAATTTCAAACTGGCTTGCACTTTCAATTTGGTCTGGGCGTGGAGAGCGATAGGTTCCACGAACATCATGTCCTCTATTGAGCAAGTCATGTGCTAAAGGCGTTCCAAGCCAACCCATTCCCATTATAAAAACTCTCATACCGATGGCTTATAATTGAAGCTCGTTCCAGCGAATTGGATACCGCTCTTGTCGAGGAAGCGGTGCATTAAACTTGAGTCTATCACTTCTTCGGGTGTTCCATAAAAATGCTCTCCCCCGTCGAGAACTAGAATTTTGTGTGCAAAGTTGAAGGCAAGTGGCATATCGTGAGTAGAGAAAACAACCGTTTTACTATGTCCTTTAACGGCTTGAAGAAGCTGCCTAACAAAGTCGACAGATGTAGGCATGTCGAGATGAGACATCGGTTCATCAAGGATCATGGTTTCAGCTTCTTGCGCCCACATGCGCGCAAACATGACTTTTCTGTACTCTCCATCACTCAAGTTCTCGACCATGGAATTGGCAATATTCGAAATACCCAAGAGGGAAATGGCCTGATCTACAATCTCCCAATCTGTGGCCTGAAGCTTTCCGAAGATTCCGGTATAGGGTTGGCGACCGAATGCGATTAAGTCTCTGGCTAACATCCCGGAAACACGTTGGTATGTCGAAAAGAGATTAGCAAGAATTTTTGGCCTAGTCGATCGCTGTATTTCAGAGAGTTGGCGGCCACTCCATTTTACAACTCCACTATTTGGTTCTTGAAGTCCGGAAAGTACCCTGAGCAAACTGGACTTTCCCGTTCCATTTGCGCCCACTACGGCTATCAGCTCACTTGGAGTTGAAGAAAACGTGAGATCCTTTATTAAGCTCTCACGCCCTGGATATGAAATCTCAATATGACTTGCTTCGATGAATTTCATATTAGCATTCTCCTTTTTCGACCTTTTAAGATCAGGTAGATGACAACAGGAGCGCCCATAAAAGCACAAACTGAATTGAGTGGCAGGGCCAAATCTGAGCCAGGTAACCGGGCGATCAAGTCGCATAAGAGTGCAAGTGCCGCCCCCATAAAGACTGATCCAGGTAGAATGATTCTGTGATCATTTGATTTAAAGAAAAGGCGCACGACATGCGGGGTTGCCAAACCCAGAAAGCTATGGGTCAAAAGGCAGTAACAGTTCCAGCACTGATACCTGAAAGCAAAATAGCAGTGAGTTTCAACCGTTTTACATTCACCCCCATCGATGTTGCGTGCATCTCCCCAAGAAGTAAGGCGTTTAGACCCTTTATGAGAAAAGGAGAAG
>CBDDKU010000024.1:0-111580 GCA_965230375.1 Cryomorpha sp. | reverse complement strand
CGACTTCCGAAAAAGGTTTTAGCCGATCTCGGTGGACAGCCTCTCATTAAATCCCTTTTCGACAATATCAGCCAGTCAAAAAAAGCCACCGATATTACCTTGGCTACTTCCACTCTACCTGAAGATGATGCCTTAGTCGAATTTTGTGAAAATCAAGGAATCCCTGTTTTCCGCGGACACCCGATTTCGGTGATTGATCGTTTGCTTGAGCTGGCCCGCCAAACAAAGTCGGGTATTGTTATTTCGTGTCACTGGCGACAATCCGTTCACCAGCCCTGTATTGATCGACGAAATGATCGAATTGATCAGGAGTGAAAATCTCGATTACGCACGCGTTAATAATGTTCCATTTGGTGTTTCGGCCGAAGCTTTCGCAACATCCTACCTATGGGATCTTTACCTCCGCCTCGAAAACCCAATGACTTCAGAATACCTTACTTGGTTTGTCCTTAATGATTCTAGCGCGCGATTGGGAAGCATTGATGTCGACTATTCCAGGGGCAGACTTGAGCCTTAAGAATCTCTCAGTCGATTACCCAATCGATATCGAGAGAAGCGCGACAAGTTCTTGCCAAATCGGGAAAATCAACTGTAGCTGAAATGAATTTAAGCGAAGTGATGAATTGAAGTCGAAGACCTAATTCCCGACGTTGAAGATGCTGAAATGAAACTTCCTCTTGGTGAAAAAATTCGTATCTCAGAGTATATAAAAGCATGGAAACAAGCTCCATTTTTCGCTAGAAAGCCATACAAATTATAGTATTGAATCATTATCCCAACGATATCATAAAGGAAGTTGATCTAATTCATTTTTGGCTTCCTTTTGAACGAAAGCCTATTGGAACAAAGGTTGGATTTCGTGAAATTTTTCACGACATCAACACAAAAAAAAGAGCTTTTTCCAAATCATAAATCAACAGCTCAGCTCGTTTCTTCTGAAGATAATAATTGGATCGTTTATGATACGATTAATCAGCGTTTGAGTCTTGACTTCCTAATTGAAAATTTAGAGTCAACCCATGTAGTTTCATTATTGCGTGGAGAAAAAACCCACAAACTAAAGAGTAATGACCTAACATTTTTCGGGTTGAATCATGCCAAAAAGATGATTCTCGCCTATCTAACATACAAAAAGGCGTTTAAGGAGATTTACGCAATTCGGTACTACACCCTACTGCATATTTTAGGCAAATACGAATGGATTCGTAAATCAATTGAGAGCAGTGTAGTAAAACCGACCCGCATAATCGGCGCAAACGATCACTCCGGAATTAGTCAAATTGCCTTTTCCGCTGCTCGCCGTATGGGTATAGATACAGTTTACTTACAACATGCTTCCGTGGGAAATTCTTTCCCCCCACTCCACACAACGTTGGCATTATTGGATGGTCAGGATGCTAAAAACAAATACGCACTGGCTGGACCTTCAGACACCCAGGTACACCTAGTTGGCTCCTCCAAGTATGATAAGTACATATCAAATCCGAGTATTTCGAAATTGGGATCAATGATCGCCATTTGCGTAGGACATGTCGATACAAATCATGAAGATTTTAAAACGCTTTGTCGAGAACTAGATAAAGCAAATGAGCCATTCTGCATTCGCTTCCACCCTGCTGTAGATAAAGAAACTCGTGAAGCTTACGAATCTCATGGATGGAATCTTTCGCAACCTGAAAATGAGTCAGCCCTCGACCTAATTATAAAATGCCACACAATTATTTCTGCAGATAGCAACATCCTTCTTGAAGCTATACTACTCCATCGAAGGCCAATTTATCTTTCTCATTCCAGAAGAATCTTTGATTACTACGGATTCGTCGAAAATGGTGTGGTAGAAACGGTCAACTACACCTGGACAGATGTCATGACTTTACTAGAAAAACCTTTTGATAAGGAAAAACACCGCAGAGCAGCTAAGCACTACCAAGACACGCTTTATACTGACTTCGAAGGAAGAAGCGGAGAACTCATGATGGAAGTCTTGAAAAATACATAACTGTCAATTAACCATTGCGGCCCGCCAGTCAAGATAAATCTTAAGTTTGATCCTGAGTATGCTGTTCAATTCAATTGACTTTGCAATTTTTCTGCCGATTGTATTCGCGCTTTACTGGGGTTTACAGAATGTCTCCTTCAAACTACAAAAATGGGTCATCCTCCTAGCGAGTTACTTTTTCTATGGTTCCTGGGATTGGCGATTCTTAACCCTCATTATATTCAGCACCCTCGTCGATTTCTCAGTAGGAAGACGCCTGGAAAATGAAGAAAAACAGATAGTAAGAAAACTGTTGCTTTGGTTGTCAATTCTCATCAACCTCGGGTTACTTGGTTTCTTTAAATACTACAATTTTTTTGTTGAGAGCTTTGCCAGTGCTTTTACACTTTTCGGCCAGAACATTGATGCGAACCGCCTTAACATTGTCCTTCCCGTTGGTATTTCATTTTACACTTTCCAGACGCTAAGCTATACCATCGATGTTTACAGAAAAGACATCAAACCTTGCCATGATCTGCTTTCTTTTAGTTCATATGTCGCTTTCTTTCCACAACTTGTAGCGGGCCCCATCGAGCGTGCAACCCGATTATTACCCCAGTTCTACACCCCAAAAATATTTAACTACACAGAAGCGGTCGATGGTATGCGCCAAATACTTTGGGGCCTCTTCAAAAAAGTAGTCATAGCCGATAATTGCGCTCGCATGGCCAACTATGTGTTTGAAAACTACGGAATGTATACTGGGTGGACCCTTTTGGCAGGAGCAGTTTTTTTCGCTATTCAGATCTATGGCGATTTTTCTGGATATTCAGATATCGCAATAGGTACAAGCAGGCTCTTTGGTTTTAGATTGATGAAGAACTTTGCCTTCCCTTATTTTTCTCGTGACATCGCTGAGTTTTGGAGACGATGGCATATTTCCTTGTCTACGTGGTTTCGCGATTACTTATATGTACCCTTAGGCGGAAGTCGTGGAGGGAAATGGACCACCGTTCGAAATGTTTTCATAATTTTTCTGGTAAGCGGGTTCTGGCACGGCGCCAATTGGACTTTTTCTCGCTTGGGGTGGATTGAATGCCCTCTATTTCCTACCAATTTTGCTCCTGGGCAAGAACAGAAAAAATCTCAATGATGTCTCCGAAGGTAAGGTCTTAGCGACACTATCTGACTTCATAGCCATTTTGACCACCTTTGGACTCATTGTGATCGCCTGGATCTTTTTTAGATCAGAATCAATCACCATGGCTTTGAAGTACATCTACCAAATTGGAATGGGGGTATTCGATTTGAATAGCATTTATAGTGCCCTTCAAATAATGTCGAACAAACTCGAAGTTTATGTCTTCATTATGATTGCTTCCTTCGTCGCTATTGAGTGGTTGGGCCGTGAAAGCGAACATGCGCTTGAACGCTTTGGATTAAACTGGAGCTGGCCATTCCGAAGAGGGTTTTACCTACTCATCGCTATTTGCATCTTTCTTTTCGGTCAGAAGCAAGCAGAGTTTATTTACTTTCAATTTTGATGAAAAGGTTTCTCAAAATAACGGCACTTCTATCCGCGGCAACAATGCTTTTCATGGGTATTTGTTTCATGAAAGCCGATGGCACTATAGACCCTTTTTACATCAGATTCACAACCCCAAAACAACACTCCTTAATCCTTGGGTCTTCTCGAGCTGCCCAGGGACTACAGCCGCAAATTTTCAATGAAAAACTAAATTCTCAAGCTTTTAATTTCGCTTTTACGAATGCCAATAGCCCATATGGACCAATCTATCTGCGAGCCATAAAGAAAAAGCTGGAAGCCAGTACCCATGGCATCTACATTCTTGATGTCCACCCTTGGACAATTGCATCAAAAGCAAATCATCCAAACGATACAGCCGAGTTCAGAGAGCAGGGATTAATGCTCGACTATTTGAATTGCTTCAACTTAAACCCCAACGTCGAGTACCTCTTGCGGTCATATGACAAACCTTTCTACAACATACTGATTCCTGGCGACACCAATGTTTTCCTTCATCAAAACGGATGGCTGGAAATAAGCGTGTCGATGGATAGTGCTAGAGTGAAGAATAGAACGACCAATAAAATCGATCATTACGCTAACTTGCAAAATTCATATGCTTACTCATCCGCGAGATTAAAACACCTCGAAAAGACTGTAAACTACTTGTCTGCATTTGGGGAAGTTTACCTCGTCCGAATTCCAGTATGCGAAGGAATTCTGCAAGTTGAAAATAGATTAATGCCTCGCTTTAATGATTTGATAGATTCCATTTCAACCAGAACAAATGTCCTATACTTTGACCTGATGGAAATGAATGATTCTTTGGTTTATACTGATGGCAATCATCTCTACAAGGAGTCTGGTAAGCTCGTTTCGCAGGCACTGGCTGACTCTATCCTGAATCACCGTAAAAGAATAAAATGAAGCTCTGTAATTCATAAGCCTTGGCTAAGTCAGGTCAATTTTCCATCCATGCGCCGATCCACAGTAGCTGTGCCGCTTCGGTCAAAGCCCCGTGTGTTTCTTTGATTTCAGAACAAGGAATATCGATCAGCAATTGTAAAAAGGACCCTGTATTCAAAACTTCTCAAATCGACTTACTGACGCACTGACGCTATCGGTCAGCACTACTCCGTAGCTCCCGCTGGTCGGTCACCACTGCTTCGCAGCTCCCCATTCCCAACTCCAAATTCCCAATTCCGAACTCCGAATTCCCAACTCCGCATTCCGAATTCGCCACTCCTCACTTCACCACTACCTTAAAAACCTCCTGCACCACCTCATACTCATACCTCAAATAATACATCCCTTTTCGAAATCGCTTCAAATCCACCTCCACAACCTCATACCCCTCCAATAGAGAAATAGCCCTCGAATACACCACTCTCCCCTCACTACTCACCATCTCCACTTCCACAACACCCTCTCTGGGCATCACAAAACCGAGATTCACGACATCTCCGGCCGGATTCGGGTACGGCGGAATAAAAGTCGCCTTCTCCCGATCCAGCCCAATGCACACTTCATTATTCGTCAGATCCGTCTCATCATCGCCCACACCATTCGGATTCTCGAGTGTAATGCAGGTATAGGGAAGCACCCTGCCAGGCACGTATTGAAAATCCGCATCCAGGCTATACTCAATCAACTCACCAGCGGGGATCAGTGTCTCCACCGACTCCCGGTAATTGATATCACGACCAATCTGCACTTCCATATCAAAAGAGCTAATCGGCACATTCCCATTATTCCCGATCAGCGCACTCAGCTCCAACCGGCTTCCCACACGATTATAGTAGATATCCACAATCGCGATATCGTATTCGGGGATAATAATCGTCGCCACCTGACTACTCGTATCGGCACATCCCAGCGAATTTGACACTACTAATTCAATCACATACTCACCTATTTCTGACAAAACAATCGTCGGTTCAAACGCCGTGCTCACTTCTTCACCATCCACCAACCAGCTATAGGCCGACGCCTCTTCCGATTCATTGGTCAATTTCAATTCGACTGGCGGATCCACAAAAGGCCAGCTCGCTTCAAAGTTAGAAATGGGCAAGGCCAGAACTTCTACCGACCCATTCGTTTCTCCTGTACACCCAGCTTCCGTCTCAAATGCAAACAAGACATCATAGTTTCCGGGGACTTCCGGTAAATAAAACACCACCGAGTCCGTCCCAATCGCAGCACTACCACCGCCACTCACTACACTCCACTCCCTATTCGCAATGGGATCTTTCTGACCACCAACCGACGTCCATTCCGTATCGTCAACCAAGACCCCACCTTCATTCAAACACCCATCTACCGTGGTGATCTCCGCACTCGGCGACTCAAAAACATATACCGTCTGCGTAGCCATATCCATACAACCCGCATTCCCAAAATTATTACCCGTCGCAGTAAGGGTCACTTGGTAAGTTCCTGCATCTGTATATTCATGCGATGTATTCGGAAAATTACTCGTAAACCCATCGCCAAAGCTCCACTGATAAAACACCGGACCACTCTCGCTCACATCTACCGCCTCGTAAAAGCCAGTAGGCGTGCCCACGCAAACCGTATCAAATCCAAAGTCCACCACTGGACTCCCCAGCACCACAATATCCGCTTCCAGGCTATCCACACATCCTGCCGTGGTTCGTACAATATGCTTCACCGTATTAACACCCATATCATCAAACACTGTCGACCCGACAATCCCAAAATCCAGCTCACCATTCCCAAACTCCCAGCTATACTGCGCAATGCCACCGTCTCCCGGCACCCCCGTCTGACTCTCATACGCCACTTCATTCCCACGACAAGCAATCACCTCGTCGTAGTTAAACCCCACCAACGGCAATGGACTCACGGTAAGCGTATCCCGAACCAATCCCGTACATCCATTGTCAAGCGTCACCAGCAGTGATACGTATAAATCACCCGGTTCACCCGCCTGATATATTATTTCATCTCCACTAAACTCTTCACTCTCACTCTCATTCTCGCTCTGAATATTCCATGCTCTTGCTGCGGTGTTGCCAAAGTCAGGAGACGTAACATCTTCGAAATTCACAGGGTTCCCCTCACAGATAGCTCCAACCTCAAACTCCGCCGTAGGTGCAACACCCGCCATCACCAATTCAACCGTATCCCTCCCCTCACATCCATTTTCATTCACCGCTTTTACCCAATACGTCCCATCTGCTTCAGGTACTATGGATGCCGTTTCTTCATCGGTCGACCAGGTATAACTCACCGCCGACTCAGCACCCGACTCTAGAAAGAGCTCATTGCCTTGGCAGAACAAATTGAAATCGTTCAACTGGACTTGATCAGCGTAATTATCACTTTCCACATCAACTACTGCGGTCTGAATGGAGCAAAACCCATTAGAGATCTCAACGGAATAAGCCTCTCCAGGATGTAGATATCTTGACGACTCATTCGAAATCAAACCGTCTGACCATGTTAATGTGAATCCATCATCAAGATTAAGATTCCACAGTAAGGAATCGTATGAACAAAGTAATTGTTCTTCATCAATCAATGACTCTCCAAACCCAATGTTAATAGTATCAGAAGTTAGTAACCCTAAATCTCCTCTGGCAACAACAGAATATGTGCCTGGTTCAGTCACGGCGATAACCTGTGTCTCTTCACCCGTTGACCATTGGTAAGATGAGAACCCTGAGCCAGCATCCAATTCAAACGAACATGACTCATTTGAACTAAGCAGAATATCATCCCCCAGATCAATCGCAGGTAAATATTTCTGACCAATTTGGATTAGCAAAGAATCTAATGCACTGTCATAGAAAACTCCTTTAAAGACACCTATTTCCAGCAGACTTCCTACGAAATTAATTGAAGCTCCAGGATAGGCCCCAATAAAAGTTGGTCTATCGGTTGACGGCGCAGTGTAATTCATAGCTACTTCTGAATTTTGAATTTCAACTTCATTTACGAACAGAGTCGCGTCTCCAAGCTCCCGATCTAATTCAAAACGAAGAAAATAAAACTGATCGGTCTGTAAATTTGGAATATCAAGAGAAAGTTGATTACTCCCTTCAGCCCACCGAAAACGAAAATTAGCACCTAAGGGTACAATACTAAAATCACCGTCTTGCCTGTCTCCGGATGCTGCTCTCCCTCGAGACAAAAGCGAATAATACGCCGGGGTTCCGGGGTTGAAAAGGATGCAGATGGTTTTATTGCCACCAATAAAATTCAAATCCGAAGGAAGGTTTAGAAACTGGCTCCCATCAAAAGTGACTCCTGCAAGCCCGTTAAACATATTCTCAACCAATTCTGGTTTAAGGTCAACATCATCTTGAAAAGCCTGAACAATAGTTTCAGAGGAACCCCATGAATCTACATACTCGCCATCAGCTGAAACAATACCATCTGGTTGCAACCAAAACTCAACGTTTTGTCCTAATAAATTCCCTGAAAGAGAAAAGAGTGACAGAACAATTATTAGATATAGCCTAAACTTTGACCTCATTTTGATGAAAATGTTCATCCAGATAACAGAACTTATTTGATTCATGAATATTGGCCTAGGTATTAATGAGAATTTTATCCCATTTCTCCTTTGACACCTTGATTGAAAACTAAAGTGGTGCATTTCGAAAATTGGGCTAGAACACTTCACAATGTCAACATTTCTTATAAATTGACCCTTTCAAATTTAGGCCGACATTCCACCCTGGTAAGTTGAAAATATGCTGAATATAGAGCCAAAACAAAATATAACGAAAAAAAAAATTGTTGTTTTACCTAGTTTCATAGGTTTGCCTAATGTTCTAAATCACATAGACCTACATGATCCGAACTTACTATTCATCAGCAACAATCCCTCGCTGATAGATTTTTTCAAGCGTACGAACTGTAACTATTTTAATTACCCAGAAATTGGTCAAAATAAATCATCTAAGGACATCCGAGAGTTTAAACTACGAGCAATAGCCTTTACTTCTCGTTTCATAGACTGCGAATTATTCTACTTTTTTTATCTGAGTGACATTGCCCTACTATTCTCAGTTAACCTCATGTCGAAACAAAATCTGGTTGCTTTCATTAATTCTGATCCTGATTTACCACTAGCAAACCCTATTCGACATATATTCAACCCGATATATAGAAATCAACTCGTGTCTTTGCTGGCGTATGGGTTACTCTTAAATTTTTGGCCGCGCATATACAATTCAGGCTTCAGCACTCTACTTGGAAAAAAAATATTCAAGGAGAACTATATAGTTCAAAACCTTGTCTCAACTCAAACCCAAAATGAACGGATTATTCAGGAAGCCTTTAATCTGTCTGAAATTGATGTGCTTTATATAGATAACATCTCAGAACACTTTCCAATCGATGCGAAAAAGACATCCAAATTTCTCGACCAAATAAGCAACAAGGGATTTCAAACCTGGATAAAACCTCACCCTAAAATACGACTCCATGACTCTTTTAACTCAACTAGAGTTTTGCATAAAGCAGTTCCAGCTGAAACGGTTATGAAATACGCAAAAGTAACAATAGGAATATGCTCGATGAGTTTGCTTTACCATACAGGAGGAGTAAAAATATCAATCATCCATTTATTGGACCTGGATGATGAATTAAAATCTAGGTGGATTCCGGCTTTTGAAGAATATGGAGTTCTCATGCCGAAATCTTCAGATGAATTTTTTGACGCAGTATATCAGACTTTTAAGGAAGATTCGGGATCCTTAAGAAGGAAATCCTTTAACGCTTGAAAGTTTTCTTGATAGCTGTGATATTTTTTCACACAGTCGAGACCAGCCTCTGATAATTGTGCTCTGAGTTCACCGTCGGTAGCAACGTTAGTTATTTGAAATTCCCATTCTTTTAAGTTCGAAGCTATGATGCAATTTTTCAAATGTGAAATTTTATCAGACATACCATAAGGAGAACATATCAAAGCAGCACTATTCGCCCAAAATTCCAAACTCTTCATTGCTGTCTTTGCCTTCGTCTTTTCCCCGAATTCGAAGTAAGGAACAATACCAATGTCCACCGTCTTGAGCCATCCGCTATAATTAAACTCTGGATCATTAATATCGATCCATACTACCTTCTCACATCCCAAGTCTAAAAACTCTCTACACACAAACTCAAATCTTAAACTCGGGATTTGCTCGCCAAGCTTCTTAAAAACGTCTGCAAGAAGTAAGAGATTCTTAGAATTACCTGGACTCCCCATCCAACCCACTACAAGTTTTTCTCCACTAGTATTGGCCTGATCTTTCGGAATAGGTAAAGATAAACGGGTAAACAACACATTTTCACAGTATTGCTTAGCTCTATTCTCCAAAAACTGACTCGCAACTGTTATTTTCCTTGCATTGTTAAAAATAAAGTTGGTGACGATTGGCGTCGACTCATAGTCTGCGTCATAAAAATCGTACACAATATTAGGGTGATGTTGAATTAAGGTCTTTTCTATTCCGACATATCTAGAATCATACAGAGGAATAGATTCTCTCTGGATATAAACAACATCATACTCTATTACCCTTTTTAAGCTACGATATCTAGTGAATAGCTTTCTTAAATTGAATTTGAACTTACTTCGTTCTTGTGTATCTCTCAAGTAATAAAGGTAATCAGCTTGGCTACACGGCCATTCAACATCGTATTCGATTTCATCCTGGTTAAACATCCTTTTCCAATTACTCATCCGTTCTACGGCACCTGGCCAATCCTCAGGATAAGCTGGAAGACAAAGGATCTTTTTAGAAGATTTAATCTTAATTGATTCTCGCTTAAATTTTTGAAGGTGCCAACTCAACTTCAAGTTCACAATTCGGAGAATTAAGAGGTAGGAGTAATGAAAGTACGACTTCATAGTTTGATGGCTTCTTCATAGGTCATCTCCTTAACTACTCGGCCTTCGTGCATTTGGAATACCTTGTCACAAGCCTTCATCGACTTAACATTATGACTGACCATAATTATAGTCAAACCAAGCTTTTTCAATGAAAAAATGGTTTGGATAATTGACTCTTCGGTCTCTCTGTCAAGGGCGCTCGTCGCTTCATCAAGAACAAGAATCTCAACATTTTTACGATACAATGCTCGTGCAATAGCCAATCGCTGCCTTTGCCCACCCGAAAATGTTGCACCAAATTCTCCAACCTGAGATTTCACCCCGTTTGGAAGACTATCGACTAATTCACTCAAGGCAGAATTCTTAAGACTCTCGAATAATCTTGCCTCATCTATTTTATCACTTCCAAGAGCAATATTTCGCTCTATACTATCATCAAAAATATACGTAGACTGCTCGACATATCCTATCTTTTCCTGCCAGCTATATCGGTTCTCTTTCTTTAGTTTCACTCCATCAACCAGAAACTTTCCTTCGCTATGCTCTAAGAGTTTGAGAAAGACTCTCAATAAAGTTGACTTTCCTTCCCCAGACTTTCCAATTATGCCAACAACTTGCCCTTTTCCAATGGAGAGTGAAACTCCATCGAGAGCAAACTTATCCTTTCCAGGATACTTATAGTACACGTCAACCATTTGAATTTCATTTTCGAATGAACTCTCAAATTTTGTTAGATCCTCTTTTGAAATTGAATTAAAGTCGGTTTTTAATCTATCAAGAACATAGCCAGCGCCTTTCAGCTTTATTGAATTAGAAACAATTCTATTGATTGATGGCATTAACCTATAAGCTGCTGTGGCAAAAACGACTAGGAGGGGAATTAACTGACCTTGATTGGATGCAGCTAAAACAGAATAAAGTACCAATAGACAGACCGAGAATACGGCTACAAGTTCAATTATGCGAATTGGAACATTTTCATGGACAACAAGCTTTCTTGTCTTGTCAAATAACGTTTTGAATTCAACATTTGCAGCAGTTCTGAAAAAATCAGCCGAATGTGAAACTTTGACACTTTCAATCCCATGAATGGCACCAAATAAATACTTGTATGCTTTTGGCCTAACTTCGTTTTTCCTTTTACCAAGCTCACTAATTCTTACACGTGCCAGTCTATAGAAAATCACAACTGGAGGAATCACAATTATACAAAGCCCAACTAATACTTTAAAATTGTAAATTGCCATACCCGTCGCTATTATAAGAATGACGGAGATCTCAGAAACAATCATCAACATGGGTTGAATCACCAACGAAGCAAATTCTATTGGTATTGTAGCCATATCTTGTACAAGCTTATTTGAGTTGCTTTGTTTGAAATACAAATAATCCATCGAGAGTATTCGAGACACCTGTAAATCCAATACTCTCCGAGCAACCTTGTGACTGAAGGCAGTCTGAAAATTTACCAGCCACAACCCCAATACTGACTTCAGTAGAAAAAATATGATTAAAGCAACAGCTAAAATAATCACGATTCCTTCATTGCTATTTATACCGACCACTTTCTTCAACCAATTCAAGAATTGATTATCTGCCACCTTACCTATATCCTGAGCGAAGTATAAAAAGGGTATTATAAGAGCAAGCCCCAATACTTCAATAAAACTTTGAACTATTGATAAGAACACTACGAAAGTGAATTCTTTTTTTTGCGAACGGTTTAAGTGAGCTGTTATTCCACTTGACAAATTAAAAATTCGGGGCTTCAAGGAATGATATTAAGCGTATGAATGTGCAAATATGTAAAGATATGGCAACATTCAGCTGAAATAATGTCTTTGCGGCACCGCACCCAATACCTTTTCTTAAGTTAGCTGCTTCTATCTTAATATCATTGTTCAGGCGCTTATGAAGATTATAGCAAATTAGGATCACTAGGATAAATTAGACTAGTTTAGCCCCACAACCCATTGTTTAGATGTTATCATTTTATCAAAAAAACTTTCTAACTGTACATAATGTCTGGTTCGGATTCATCTGAAAGGAAAATACTAATTCTCCTTGCAGGAGGGCTTTGGCATGACAGTAGAGTATTGAAGGTGGCAAACTTTCTTTCTGTCGAATTCGAAGTGACAATCTGGACATTTGGCCCAGAGAAACCACATCCCAACTGTAAAGTAGTAAGCCTACCTATTATTTCGCGTTTTTTAGAAAAGGTTTTATCCAGAACACTCTTTTGGCTAACTTTTCACAAAAGAGCGAAGCAGGCCCTTGATCATGGACCAACCTTCGATTTAATCTGGGCAAATGACTTAAACACTTTATACACTGGCGCAAAAATCGCAAAAAAACATGGCGCGTTTCTAATCTATGACAGCCACGAGATTTTTATTGAAACTCTAAATCAACAATTTCCGACTGACTCCGCTTTTCTCAAAAGGATGTTTCATAGATTGAATTGTAGGTTAATGAAGGCGGTTGGTAAAAAAATGGAATCGGAATATATTAGAAGGGCAGACCTTGTGTTTTCGGCAAATGAGTCATTCTCAAGGCATCTAGAAAATGTTTACCGACTCTATCCTATAAAGTCACTTTATAACCTTCCTGAAAGAAAAATAAATATTGAAAATGGATCCCGAGCCGAAACAATAAGTGGTAGCAAGAATAGAATATCTATTCTCTACCATGGAATCTTTGGTTTGGGAAGAGGATTAGAGCTCATTCTTGATGCACTTGCAATTTTACCCCAGAATTACAATTTGATATTCTTAGGAAAAGGATCTCTAGAGCCAACACTAAAGAACAAGGTCAACAAATTAGGACTATCTGAAAGGGTGAAGTTTATAGGTATGGTTCCTGAATCCGAGTTAATTGAGTATATCGCTTCATTGCAAGTATTGGTAGGTCTGAATATTTTAGAGCAAATCAATATTTCTAAATGGTTAGCATCACCTAACAAGCTTTTTCAGTATATAAATGCGCACATCCCAGTAGTATGCTCGAAATCACCTGAAAATTTAAAAGTCCTGAAGAAATTTGATGTAGGGGTCGAAGTACAGAATAGTCCTAACGATATCGCAGAAGGAATTCAAAAGGTATATGCGCTCGTAAAGCAAGGGCATAAATTCGAATTCACACAAGCCTCTGATCATTACTCGTGGGATACTGAGAAATTGAAGATAAAGGATGGTATAAACACCTTATATGAAAAGTGAAAATAGACCGAAGATTCTCATCTATTGTCATGATTTCCCTCCACTGCAATCTGTAGCAGCTATCAGACCCTATTCTTGGGCCAAGAACCTACCATCACATGATATAGATGTAACTGTCCTTACTCGAGATTGGTCAGAAAATGACAAAAACAGTTATCCAAAAACCAAGTCCAAGGTCATATCAAAAGAGAGTGAACATTTTAGTCTAATTAAGGTCAAAAAGAACAACAGCTTTAAGGACTCTCTTGTCAAAATTCCATTGATAGGAAAAGTCACCCGAAAATTACTAACCTTTTTAGAGCTATTACTAAGATGGAGATTCCCTTTTGTTGACGAAAAATACTTTTTGGAAAAACAGCTTTGGCGAGTTGTTTCTTCTTCAGAATTTGACCTAATTCTTGTCACGGGTGAACCATTTATTCTTTTCGAGCATGTATTCAGAATTCATAAAGAATTCTCAATTCCGTTCATTTTAGATTATCGAGATGGTTGGTTCTCAGACGAGATTAGTTTGCAAACCAGAGATTCAATTCTTTATAAAATTGTTTCACGAATAGAGCTTAAACATGAGTCTAAAATAGTAAATGAAGCCCTACATGTAATCACTGTACATGACTCGATTGCTGATCATTACAAAAAGAAATTTCCGAACATACGTCTAAATGTTTTAGAAAACGGCATCGAACTTGCATCTCTGAAAGAAGCAATGGCGCAGCCGAGATTTAACCTTGACGAGAAGAAATTCAACATCATCTATACTGGAATCTTTTACCCGGGTCACAGAGTCGACTATTGGTTGAATGCTATACAGAATTTATGCGAACGAGATGCCAACTTTAAAAGGGATATGACATGCTACTTTATTGGAATATCATTTGTCCGGAATAAGAATGTTGAACTTGTTGAGAGATTCTCTCAGAAATATCCCAAGCAGATAAAAATGATCGAACCTCTTGATCACCAGTCATCTTTATCTGCTCAAGCCCAATCAAATCTACTTCTAAAATTCAATGTTAAGTCTCAAATCGAAACTGGTCATGGAACAAAAATCTATGAATACGCTGCAACCAAACGGCCTATTCTTACTGTTCTGGGAACAGAAGACAAGAGAACTAATTTTTTCCCGAACAGGGATATTCAAACGCTCTGTAGCTCAGTTGAAGAAATTGAAGATAGCGTTCAGGAAATATTTTCGAAATGGATAAACGGTGATGAATTCAAAACTTCAATCACAGATGACGAAATAAATTTGCTGAGTCGAGAGTTTCAATCTAAAAGATTGGCTAGCATTATTAAACAAAGTTTAGACTCAAATTAAGATTTTGGCTGGAACACCCACCAAAGTGACATTATCAGGAAAAGCTTTGGTAACCATAGCTCCCATCCCTACTGTAACATCGTTTCCTAAACTGACTTTATTCTTCGTCGCTGAATTTATTCCCATGAATACTCTATCTCCGATTCTTGAAGAACCGCCGAGTACAATTTGACAGGTCAATATACATTGTTTACCAACGTAGCAGTTATGACCAATATTAGACAGGGCACCTATCTTAACATCATCGGATATCACTGTTTGGTCTATTGCCCCTCTCCTAATTGTGGTATTAGGTCCTATTTCGACGTTATCCCCAATCGACACTCCTCCAATTTGAGGAAATTTGACAATTTCATCTCCGTCATATTCGAACCCCAACCCTGCCGTACCTACTGAACAATTTCCATTTATATGACAATTCCTGCCGATGACAGTATTTGAGTAAATTGAAGTATTGTGAAGAATTGTTGTGCCTGCACCGATCTTAACGTTTTTACCTATAAAGCAGTTTTCACCAATCTTTACTTCTGGGTCCCTTCTGTGATCATCCACATAATTTTTCAAATCGTCCGGAATCAAGTGAGAAAAGAATTCATTCAGTATTCGCGCGAAGATGAGTCTTGGAGACTTCTCACAAAATAGCATTGTCAATCCATCGATGGGTTCAATCGATTCTTCCAATAGGACAGGAAGTAGAATCACTCCTTCATGTTGAAACGAGAGATTCTCAATTGTTTTCGACCACTGAAGAGTTCCCTTAAAAGGTTTTTTTAGAGATGAAACGCCTGAAACCGTCCTATTCTGACCTAAATGTTTAAGCCCGTATTTCTCGGCTATCGACAAAGAATCTATCACATCAAGCCCCTTTTAAAAATTTCACTGGCGTGCCAGCATAAATCCCTGGTCTTGTGATGTCCTTATTAACAAAAGAATTAGCCCCAGTAACAATATTATTCCCTATTTCAGTATCAGCAGCAATTTTAGTTCCTGCTCCAACGTACGTGTTCTCGCCTATAATAGTGCCGTGTTTTGTGACTCGTTTGTGAGTGGAACCTAATGTGATCGTATTTGGTCCCAAAAAGGAGTTTTTCTTAAGTAGTACCTTGGATGTGAGTATTGCCCCGTATTTAAGAACCACATTGTCCTCAAAAACGCATGACTCGGCCGTTCTGATGCGACCTTGAATGACAACGTTTTTCCCAACAACCAACTTCTCACCAAGCTCACAATAGTTTCCAATTACCGTATCACTGCCAAAGGACGAGCCCTTTTTGATATGATTAAAGTTGCCTATTTTCACATTGTCTCCAAACACAACACCTTCTTCAATAACATTAAAGTAGCCTATCTCAGTATTGCTTCCGAATTTCACATTGTCACCGATAATATTGTTTTTCATAAATCCTAATTAAAAAATCCACCTCAACACATTGAATGTCTCAGCGTAGTTGGTATTTATTTGCACACCTCGGGTACGTGCAAGTGAGCGTATGAACTCTTCGTTTGAATATGGCCTATGTGACTGAGACTTGTACTCTTTTAATGCATCCAATTTTTTTACAATGTGGCGCTCTTCTAGTTTGATAAACGAACTCGTTTCAAATGTCAGGTTATTCCAGGGCATCTCATAAGTTAAGATTGAGCCAAACTTAAATGCTCTGAGTCCTTCCTGTGCAATTGTAAGATGATCTTGATGAATATCTTCAAGGGATGGCATGAAAACTACATCCGGATCAAGTTTTGTTCGCAGGTCAATTATTGTTTGAAGGATATCTTGTCTTCGTTCATTAAAAATTCGAACCTCAAAGTCAAATAGAAAAAGGTTCTTCTCCGGAATACCGAGAATTGCTGTAGCTCGCTTGAGCTCTTCTACAAGAATTTTACTGTGATATTTCTTTAATACTGATTTCTCACACGCCGAAAATGCTGCAATAAAGACTTCAATTCCCTGTTCGACCATTTTCGCTATGGTGCCTCCGCAACCAAACTCAGCATCATCAGTATGCGGAGCAAGAATCAATGCCTTCTTAAACCCAAATTCCATTTATAATTTATATAGTTGGTCGATTCGAATTAGAAAACACAATGGTAATCATTTTGAATCGATGTTTTACCTTGTGGCGAATTCAATACAAACCACCATTTGGTTGTTTTTTGTCAGAATTGATCTATTGTTTTGTTTTCAAATTATGTGTGGAATAATAGGAGTTGTAGGGACAGTTGAAAAGGAACGTTTCAAATCGGCCTTAAATTCAATTGACCATCGGGGTCCAGATGCAAGTGGGGTTTTAATGCATGATAATGTCACTTTAGGTCACAAGAGATTATCAATCTTGGACATTTCATCAGCCGGAAACCAACCGCTTTATTCTGATGATGGTCGATATGCAATTATCTACAATGGTGAACTGTACAACTACAGAGAGTTAGCAAATCAAAATGCCTTAGCCCTAAAGACAAGAACGGATACGGAGGTTTTTTTGAAGCTCTTTGTTCGACATGGCCCTTCCTTTGTTAAGGATTTAAATGGAATGTTTGCCGCATGCATCTACGACTATGAAACAGGAGTAATATATCTTTTCCGGGACCGAGTAGGAATCAAACCACTCTACTATTATCACAGCGAAGATATATTTGCATTTTCAAGTGAGCTCCCTTCTTTGAAACTTTTGGTGCCTTCAGAAGAAATAGATAAAAATGCTGCATCTGAATTTTTGTATCGAGGCTATATTGGAGAACCGAACACAATATTTAAAAACACATATAAGTTTCCTGCTGGTGCTTATGGTGTTTTCAAAAATGGATCCCTGGAGTTTAATTCATATTGGAACCCTCAAGATGCTATAAAAGCAGAGACCCATTCAAATGAAAGGGTAGTTATCAAAGACCTAGAAGAGCTTCTCCGGGACTCAGTCTCTCTGCGACTTGTATCTGACGTGCCATACGGAACATTTCTAAGTGGAGGTACTGACTCAGGTCTAATTTCAGCTATCGCTGCCGAACTCAGTAAAACGAAATTGAAAACTTTCAACGTTGCCTTTGAAGACGCTCAATTTGATGAGAAAATTTATGCTGATAAGATGTCAAATATAATTGGCTCTGATCATCATAGTATACTAGTCAAGAAGAAAGACATGCTCGAATCCTTGAGTCATAGTATTGAAATGGTAGGTGAACCATATGCTGATTCAAGCATACTACCTACTTTGACTGTTTCAAAATTTGCCGCGCAAAGCGTGAAGATGGTTTTGTCTGGAGATGGTGGCGATGAGTTGTTTCTTGGTTATGGCGCATACAATTGGGCTAGTAGGATGAATAAGCCTATTTTCTGGAATTCTAGAAAGATAATTGCTCATATACTTGAACTAAAGGGAGGGTTACGAAACAATCGTGCAGCTCAAGTTTTTAAAGCTCCCAATCGTAAGACTCTTGCAGGTCACATATTTTCTCAAGAACAAAACCTATTTTCTGAAAAGGAAATCTCTAGAATAGCTGGTCTATACTGGAAGGATTCTTGGTCCTGCCCGGAAATGAAAAGAGACCTAAGACCAGAAGAAATTCAAGCCTTTCACGATCTAACTCATTACTTGAAAGACGATTTACTTGTTAAAATTGACAGGAGCTCGATGAAATATGGTCTTGAAGCCAGAGTCCCATTCCTTGATCATAGATTAATTGAATTTGCTCTAAATATAGACCCAAAACTCAAGTGTAAAGGGGGAGAACCGAAGTATCCTTTGAAGAAAATTATGGAGCGCTACTATCCAAATGAACTCATTTACCGAAAGAAATGGGGTTTTTCTATTCCATTGCAAAAGTGGTTAAAGAGTACTGATGTGCTTAAAATTGAAGCAAATAGTACACTAGGGAAAGAGTATAGTGCCCTCGATGATAAATACCAAAACAAAGAAGGCTGTGAATACCTGTACAATCGCTTGTATTGTTTAAACATTTTGTCCAGATATATCTAGTCACATGGCAAATCCAAAGGTTAGTATTCTTAATTTTCAAATGGGAAATATCCACTCCGTTCTACGTCAATTTGAAAGATTGAGTGTTCCTTGTGCAATAATTGAAAGCCCAAAACAAATCAAAGATTCAGATAAGATCATTTTACCAGGAGTTGGACATTTCGGAAATGCTATGAAAATTCTTGAATCGAAGGGTTTGATTGAAGCACTAAATGAATTTGCCCTTGTTGATGCTAAACCAATTTTAGGAATATGTCTCGGTATGCAACTCATGACAGAATCAAGTGAAGAAGGGTTTGCGAATGGGCTAGGTTGGATAAAAGGAAAATTGCGAAAATTTTCACATGAAGATACTTTAAGATATAAGAACCCACATTGCGGATGGAACCAACTCTCAAGACGGAAAGAAAGTTTGTTAATGAAAAATATTCCAGAAAGCGCTGAGTTCTATTTTATTCATTCGTATTTCCTTCCCTTTAAAAGGAATGACTCCGATTTGACAACCACAAGCTACGGAGTGGACTTCGTTTCGGCCTTTGAAGAAAAGAATATTTTTGGTGTGCAATTTCACCCTGAAAAAAGTCACACCACTGGGCTTCGATTATTAAAGAACTTTGTCGACTTATGACATTTCGTCCACGTTTAATTCCAGTATTACTTTTGCAGGGTAAATCTTTGGTGAAAACCCGAAAATTTAAGTCTCCAAAATATATCGGTGATCCCATAAACGCAGTTCATCTTTTCAATGAGTTTAAATCAGATGAATTAGTTTTTCTTGACACAGATGCTACTATAGAAAAAAGAAAACCAAACCTAGATCTTATAAAAGACGTCGGGGATGAAGCGAATATGCCTTTTGCGGTTGGCGGAGGAATCAGAGACCTGAAAACAATTGAAGCTATTCTAAACAGAGGAGCTGAGAAAGTTATTATAGGTTCATACGCACTTTGGAATCCCGGTTTCATTAAGGATGCATCTGAATATTTTGGATCATCTTCCATTTCTGTATGCATTGATGTGAAAACCCAATACCTGTCTAAAAGAAGTTTTGTCTGGGCAAACAGAGGAAAAAAGAAATTTAACTTTAGCCCTCAAAATTTCGCCCAAATGATGGAGGAAATGGGTTCTGGTGAAATCATATTACAGTCGATTGAACGAGATGGAGCCATGGATGGTTATGATATAGATCTAATTCAAAGCGTCTCTAAATTGACTTCGGTACCTTTGGTTGCTTTGGGCGGAGCCGGATTGATTTCTCATTTTAAAGAAGCTTACCAAGCCGGTGCTTCAGCAGTTGCGGGTGGAAGCTTTTTTGTCTTTCAGAACAGGGTGAATAAAGGTGTTTTGATCAATTATCCAGAAAATTCAAATGAATTATTCGACTAAATCCATTCTAAAAGTATGGAAGTAAGAACCACAGAATCATATCAGATTTGCTCGCGTTGTGTCATGGATACAACGGACCTTCAGATCACATTTAACTCTGAAGGGCACTGCAATCATTGCGAAGAGTTTATCACTAGAAGGATCAATTTTAAATATCAAGGGGACGAAAGTGACGCCAAATTTGACGATTTGATAACCCAAATTCAAATTGCAGGAAATGGTAAAAAATATGATTGCATTCTTGGATTGAGTGGTGGGGTAGATAGCTCTTTTGTGGCTTACGCACTAAAATCAAGAGGACTGAGGATACTCGCTGTTCATATGGACAATGGTTGGAATTCTGAAGAAGCTGTATCGAACATTCGGAACATTGCAAACAAGCTTGATATTGACTACGAGAGCTTTGTACTTGACTACGACGAGTTTAAGGAGATTCAACTTGCATTCTTGAAAGCATCCGTTCCAGAGGCTGAAACACCTACAGATATGGCAATACCAGCCGTGATGCATAAAATCGCATCAAAATACGGAGTGCAATTTATAATTAGCGGTGGGAACATGGCTACAGAAGGTATCTTGCCCGCTTCTTGGCACTACAATGCAAAAGATACGCGCTATTTTAAAGCTATTCTGAAGAAATTCGGCAATAAAAGAATCAAGTCATTCCCATTATTTGGCTTCAAACAAGAAGCTTACTTCAAGGTCATTCGAGGTATCAAAATGGTGTACCCTTTGAACTTTATTGACTACGATAAAGAATCTGCCCAAAAAATTCTTGAAAATGAATTGGACTGGAAGTATTACGGGGGAAAACACAGAGAATCAAAGTACACTGATTTCATTCAATCCTACTATCTCTATACCAAGTTTGGAATTGACTATCGCAGGGCTACCCTATCAACTCAAATTTGCACCGGAGATCGATCAAGGAATGATGCCATTGAAGAATTGAAGACCCCACCTTTCAATGAGCTCCATGTGAAAAATCAAATTAAGTACATTTCAAAGAAACTCGGAATATCGGAGAGTCAACTACAAGAGATTGTCGGGCTTCCACCAAAGTATTATTGGGATTACCCGAACGATGCGAAGAAGTTAGGTTTTATCTATGATACATACAGGTGGATGTATAAAAAGGAAAAACTCGCCAGCTTTTGATTGACAATAAAAAAAGGGTCCTATACCTTTCATACGATGGATTGACAGATCCCCTTGGTCAAAGTCAAATTTTGCCCTATGTAGAAGGGCTATCCGAGCTAGGATTCTGCTTCCATTTGATTTCCTTTGAAAAGGAAGAGAAATACAAACGGCTTGGTGACTTGATTAAAAAGCGTTGCGCTGAATCTGGAATTCAATGGATTCCTATGAGGTATACCAAAAGACCGCCTATACTTTCTACAATGTTCGACATTGCTCGAATGAAAAAGAAGGCATTCAACCTTCAATCTGAGTTAAGGTTTCAGATTGTTCATTGTCGATCTTATATTCCTAGCCTCGTGGCGCTCAGTTTAAAGAGAAAGTATCAAATTCCCTTCGTCTTTGACATGAGGGGGTTCTGGGCGGATGAGCGAGTCGACGGTAAAATATGGAATTTGAATTCACCGCTCCAGCGCTCAGTCTACAATTTTTTTAAACGTAAGGAGAGGCATTTTATTAATCGTTCTGATGCAATTGTTTCGTTGACTAAGGCAGGAAAAAAAGAAATTGAGCGATGGCTTGTTGAAGATCCACGGTACGGCGGAAGTGAAGATTACTACAACTATGACAAAGTTGTTAGTTTCAATAATAAAACATTTGTTATCCCTTGCAGTACTGATCTGAAGCTTTTTGACTTTCACAGAATCTCAGAGAATAAAAAAAAGTGGCTTTGTGCTGTTCATGGTATAGACCCATCTTTAGAATACCTGGGATATGTTGGTTCTGTTGGCACCTGGTATTTAGGAAGGGAAATGCTTGAAATGTACGCCTTCCTTCTAAATTCAAAGCCTGAGCTAAGGTTTTTATTTTTATCCCAGGACGATCTTACCGAGCTAAGAAATTACGCAGCAGATATCGGGATCCCTCAATCTTATATCATTCAAATAAGTGCCCGAAGATCGGAGGTTCCTTCAGTAATCAGCCTGATGACAGTCTCTGTGTTCTTTATTCTTCCTGCCTTTTCGAAATTGGCATCGAGCCCAACAAAACAAGGTGAGCTAATGGCTATGGGTATTCCGGTAATATGTAATGATAATGTTGGAGACACAGCGGAAGTGGTTGAGAAATATAATGCGGGGATAGTACTTTCAAATTTTAACAACCTGGAGTACCAAAGTATTGTTGATCATTGGGATGAATTGATAAGTAGGTCCCCTGATTCGATTCGCTTTGGTGCGAAGACTTATTTTTCATTGAGCAAAGGTGTAAATCAATATTTTAATGTTTACAATCGGGTACTAGATAACAATAACTGAAAATACATCCTGGTAATACTATCCATTCCTAGCACGTGAGTTTTTTTGATGTCATATTAACCTTAGTTTATTTGGCCTTTCTAATATTGCTGGGCAATCACATAAGGATAAGAAACTCGCGTTCATCACTTTATAGCAAATGGTATTTTAAGGGTCTTGCTGCGAAACTACTTTGTTGTGTTGCTTATTGTCTGGTCTATACTTATTACTACGAATACGGTGGTGATACAAAAGGGTATTTCAGGGATTCTCAAACAATGATCGAAGCACTGCTCATTGACCCTCAAATTTTTTGGGAGTTAATCCAGCGCAAAACAACGAACGTTAGTCCTGAAACCATTGATTATTTATACCGCATTACCTACAAGGCACCAATGGAATACTACACCGTACATCTGAGTATTCCGTTTAATATTCTCGGAGCAAGAAACTTTTTCACAACGAGTCTACTAATTTCGTTTTTTTGTTACTCTGGGATATGGCGCTTTTTCCTGTTGTTCGTAAAAAAGTTTCCAAAGCTTGAAAAGGAAATGGCATTCGCCATTCTATTTGTTCCTTCAGTAGTTTTTTGGGGGTCAGGATTGAATAAGGACACTTTTATCTTGTGTTTTATTGGTTTGTTTCTCTTTTACATAGATAAACTCTTGTCTGGTAAAGTATTCAATCTCAAATATGTACTAATTGTCATTATTTCAGCATACTTAACCTTTGTTATTAAAGCTTATGTTCTAGTTAGTTTGATACCAGGCATTTTGATTTGGAGGACATTATATCTGCGAGATAGAATTAAGATTAATTGGCTAAAGTCATTGGTTCTACCTGTATTTGGAGGAACAGCTATTATTGCCGTTGTCTATGCTTTAAGTGTTTTAGGTCAATACAATAAAAAGTATAGTGTTAACAGTTTTGTAAGCACGGCTCAATCAATGCAAGGGTGGCATTATGTGGAAGGTGAAAATACGTCCGAGCAATATGGGAGAGGTTCGAGTTATACCTTAGGTGAATACGAAGAAACCCCGATGGGACTTCTTTCAATTTTTCCGGCAGCGGTGAACGTTACTTTTTTTCGCCCATATTTATGGGAAGTAAAAAACGCTGCTATGCTAGCTCAGGCCATAGAGAGTCTGTTATTCCTTTTTTTTACTGTGTTCACGTTTTTAAAACTTGGTCCTGTACGATTCTATTCATATCTATCTAATGACTCTTTTCTATTGATGTGTGTAGTATTCGCTATTTTCTTTGGATTCGCCGTAGGGTTCAGTTCCTATAACTTTGGTGCTCTTTCAAGATATAAGATCCCCTGCGTCCCATTCTTTGTTGCAGCCCTTTTTATTCTTAGGTATAAATATTCAGAGTCCAAGAAAATACGTAGCCGCCAGCATTGGGAACGCGTCAGACAAAAATCAATTCCAGGTTTCACAGGCTAGTTTAATGATCTATTTCATCTGTCCATACCCCGCTAGCCGTGCTCCATCTCAGCGGTTTAGATTCGAGCAGTACTTGAAATCAATTTCGACTCAGTGCACCCAAGTTGGTTTCTGGTCGGCATCGGAATGGCCTGAAATCTATAAGAGCGGCTCATTTTTAAAAAAAGTAGTTCAGACTGTCCGTGCTTTTATCCGTCGGTTTATTTTCTTGTTTAAGCTCAAAAAAGCGAGCAAGATTTTCATCCACCGCGAAGCTACACCTATTGGCCTTCCGTGGTTTGAGTGGGTTGCAGCCAAAATTTTCAGAAAAGAACTTATCTATGATTTCGACGATGCCATATGGCTACCAAACAGCTCAAAAGCAAATGCAAAGCTGGTAGGGAAACTCAAAAGTCATAGCAAAGTCAAAACCATCTGTAAACTAGCCAAAACAGTGGTAGTAGGAAATGAATTCTTGGCTACTTACGCAAGGCAATTTTGTGATGATGTTCGGATTATTCCAACAACGATTGATACGGAGCATCTCCACAATCCCAGTTTGCATACCAAGTCGGATATCGAAATTCCAGTGGTAGGATGGACAGGAACCCATAGTACACTGCAACAGCTCATTCCTATATTCGAAACCCTGGAGAAAGTTCATAAACACACTCTCTTCAAGCTCCTGATTATCTCTGACCTTTGTCCAGACTACATGCCCGATTTTGCTGAGTTCAGGCCTTGGAACAAGGAAAATGAAATTCGGGATCTGATGAGCTTCGATATTGGTATCATGCCGCTCTTTGACACAGATTGGGAGCGAGGCAAGTGTGCATTTAAAGCGCTTCAATACATGGCACTCAAAATACCTGCTGTTATTTCCGCAGTAGGTATGAATAAAGAAGTTTTGGAAAATGGAGTACAGGGTTTTTTAGCGGAACCGCTACCTGTTCAAAACCCTCAGAAGTGGGAAAACACTTTGACTACGCTTTTAAAAGACAAAGACCTGAGATTGAAAATGGGCAAAGCTGGAAGGCAGAATGTAATTGACAAATACTCGGTTTTAAGTCAAAAAGATGCCTATTCTCGACTCTTTGAACCCGTGGCAAATTAGCTGCGCTGTTGGTTGCGAAGTAGCTGAGCTGCTTCGCATGATCTTAAATCAAATCTGATCAATCTCGTTGCTCGTGCCCCCCCTTCAAGGCCGGGGAAAAGCGTGGGAAAGAGAACAACATTCTCAATTCAAGGATGGGTCCACACCATTTTTGGGTTTAGGGGAATTAATCACTCGCAACCAACTGCGTACCTCACGTGGCTTATAGCCATAATACCTACAGAATTCTTTAATGGTCACCGGTCCACGGCGAGCCCCTTGTCTCATATTTCGAATCTTTCGAAGATCGCGTTGCGCCGTCCGAGCGCTTACCCTTAGCATGCGCTGCACATCTGAACTATGAACTGTAAAATATCTCACTTTCTTAAACTTTCAACCTGAGTATCTGCTTTCAAACACCCAGAAGCTTAAAAGAGCACCATCGCCTCTTTTCAGCCTTTAGTCTATTTTTAACGTCGTGATCTTCAATTTAGTATATGATTCATTTAAACTCCGTTGCATCACCACAGGGCAATACCTATGCCAAATCTGAGCGTGGTCGCCCTGAATGATAACGTCAGGGAAGGGGCAAAGCGCAGCCGTAACCCCGCGCGCAGACACCCTGCCTGATAACGTCAGGGCCGGGGCAAAACGCGGCCTTTCCAAATTTGCTTTATCACTACAATCATTGCCGTCCATTTCGATATACCCCGAAAGTATTCGTGGCACTCAATGTGACTACCTTTTGCAGACAATTGTCAATCGTAGCGAAGTGGAGATCCCGATTCCTATCGTGGGTTGTCCATTATCCATTCATCCGCCGAAGTCATACGCAGGCGGAATACTCAATACCCAATACCCGCTGCTCAACATTTGTGCTGATGCGCTTGAAAAATGAGAAACTCTGATCAATCTCATTGAGCGCGGACGCCCTTTAGGGACGGGGCAGAGCGCGGGCGTTGAAGGAGTCAGAGATAGTTTGGTGCCGAAATGTCCTCCCCCTTACCCCCTCCGCTGCGCTGCATTTGCAATGCTGCGCCTAATGACTCCCTTGCCCACAGTACCCTTCCATATCTAATGTCTCGCCCTTACAGGGCTTTAATGTGGTGTGTTCTAAATGCACCCGGTTTCACCGGCTGCTAAGTTCTTTCGCCCTTTCAGGGCTGGCATTAAGTTCAATTTTTAAGAATGACAGCGGAATTAGCAAAGACTTCCACAATTTCTCTGTGTGCCCTGTGGCTCTGTGGTGCTATTCTTCGATCTCAAAACCTGTCAACTCTATTTTGAAATGGCTCACCATACCCAATACTCAATACCTAATACGCAATACCCAATTCCCCATACTGACGCTCCTTCCAGTCGGTCACCACTGCTTCGCAGCTCCCCATTTACCCACCGTAGTTTCAACGAAGGTGGGCTTATCCGCCGAAGTCATACGTAGGCGGAATACTCAATACCCAATACCCCATACCAAACTCCACACTGCCATTCCTAATTCCTAATTCACACATTCCTAATTCATCCGCCGAAGCTTTCCTCGAAGGCCGAAGTTTCAACGAAGGACTTAGCGTAGGCGGATCAATTATTTAACACCTCCACCCATCCTTATCAACCAAACACCAACTAAGGGGCAACTAAGGGGTAACTAAGGGGTAACTAAAGGTCCTGAACGAGATCAATCTTATACACATCCAAACCAACCAATAACCTGCCATATGCGACAAAAGCGACAAATACGACATAAACGCCAATTTGGCCATAAGAGCCAATAACGCTATTCCCGTCAGCCCTTATACCAAAACAACAATTCCATTAGTTCTAAATACAAGCCGACACGGTGTCGGTGGTCAATTAAGAATTAAAACACAATATATAATGGGAACACAAACAGGAGTAGTGAGAATCCGCGGTACAGTCGGAAACCTCACATTCTCAAAAACCGAAAACGGCGACGAAGTACGCCTTAAGTCATCCCTTTCGGGTGATAAAATGAGAACGGACAGCCGATTTAAGCGGACCCGTGAAAACTGGGCCGAGTTTGCTCGGGCTGGAAAAGCCGTAAAGCTTATTCGCAAAGCCTTCACATCGGTCACAAAAGCCATTGTCGATAGTAGAGGCTACAGCCGTCTCATGCAGCACGCCATGAAGGTGGTCAAGTCCGACTCGACAAATGGGAGAGGCCAACGAACCTTTCCTGAAGGCGATCTAAATCACCTTATCAATTACGAATTCAATATGCGCCAGGACATGGAATCCTCCTTCAAGTCAATCTTTGACCTGGAGATCGACAGGGTTGCAGGTCTCGCATCCATTGATATTCCGGAACTCGTGCCCGAAGAGAACATCGCTGAGCTCATCGGGGCTACCCACTTCAAACTAGTGGGCGCAGTATCCGAGATTGATTGGGAAGAAGGTACCTATCTCACTTCCAAGGCGGAAACAGCCGAGATTGCCTACAATGCAAACACACTTGCGCCGCAGACGATCGACCTGGCATTTACACCCGATTCGACCAAGACCATTTTGGTCTCCTTTGGAATCTGGTTCTACCAGGAAGTGAATGGCAATTTCTACCTCCTTCAAGATGGTGGAAAGAGCGCCATGGCTATCGTTGGAATTGACCATCCATAGTCATGCGTCTCACCCTCATCCGAATATACGGCCACCGTGCCACTAACGGGTATCTGATCGCCAACAAGAGCGTCATATGCAAGACCATAGAGCTCCCTTGGCGTCAGAACAAACAATCCGTCTCGTGCATACCTGAAGGCGAATACACAGTCGTAAGTCGCCACAGCCCACGGTTCGGACGCCATCTCTGGATAAAAGGAGTCAGAGGCCGAAGGTACATCCTATTCCATCCGGCAAACGATGCCCTGCGAGAACTCAAGGGTTGCATCGCTCCGGTCATGGAACTGGTTGGAGAAGGCTTCGGAATCCGCTCCAGAGAGGCCATGCGCAAATTGCTTGACCGGGTCTTGCCGGTCCTGGAAAAAGGTGAAATACTAACATTAAGTATACACGAATGATAAATAAGCAAAAACTGAATTTGGTGCAACGGGCCGCAAACCCAACACCCAAATTCTTCAGAATAGTGCGCACCATAGGCCTGTCCTTGACAGCCATCGGCGGCGCCATCCTGACCGCACCAGTCGCAGTGCCCGCACTGCTCACTACCATAGCTGGCTATGCCACTGTGCTAGGCGGATCCCTCGCAGCAGTTGCCCAGGTAACTGTTGAAGGTGACTAACCCGCGGTCCACAAAAGCCTCCTCAGAGCAATCTGGGGAGGCGTTTTTTATCCTTTACCACAAACAACCACCAACATCGAATCATTTTATTCCCGGTTGACTGTCGAATCAGAAACTAAGTCATTTCGAGTGCCCCGAAAACATTCGGGGTGTATCGAGAAAGACGTCAACCCATGTACTAGCCCCGTTGCGACGTTCTACTAGTCATATTTCATGGAACGTATTTCAGAAAACCTCGACATGTTTCAAGACATCTTCCACAGTATTAAATGATTTCTGCGATGAGAATCTGACAACGGCTTTCCGTTTTCGAACCATGAAGGCCGATAAAAGTGGTAGTCGACTTTGGAGCGGATGATGTCAATTATGCTGACATCGGTGAAACCGATCGTCAGTATCGTTGTCGGCCGGTCCAGCGCTTCTCTTAACTTTTAAAAAGAGAAGCAGCGGATCAACTTTCGAAAACAAATGATTTTTTGCTTCTTTTTCATCCTTAGGAAAAACGAAGAGAAAGGAAAACGAATATAGTTCTTCTGCAAATCAGGGAATCAATAGAGAATCATATGTGCAGTTGCTGCAAATCTACAATATCATAACAAAATCTGTCTGTTTGCGCGTTGACACCCTGACTGATAACGTCAGGACCAGGGCAGAGCGCGGTCATTTCAAACAAGACCAATAACGCTTAAACCCTGCCGCAGGGCGCATGCCGCAGCGGAGCACATAATTTTCAATTATATCTGCGCGCTGATGCCCTTTAGGGCTGTGGAAAAGCGCGGCGCTTCCTCATTCGAATCCGTTGCCCCATTCCGAAGTAGCTGCGCTGCTTCGCCAATGGACAATTCGTCTTCGACCAATCGCGCGGCAGCGTGACATCCAACTAAATCAGTTTGCACAAAATTGCGTAAAATCCACTGTCCATTTTAATTCCGGATTCAATGTCTCGCCCTTACAGGGCTTTAATGTGGTGTGTTCTAAATGCACCCGGTTTCACCGGCCGCTAAGATCTTTTGCCCTGACGCTTACGGTCAGGGCTGGCTTTAAGCTCAATTTTTAAGAATGGCACACTTATCTGAACAAAACCGATCCGCTGCCCAGCATTTCTGCTGATGTGCTTGAAAAATGAGAAATTCTGATCAATCTGGTTGCGCGAGGACTCCCTTTAGGGACGGGGCAGAGCGTGGGCGATGAAGGAGTCAGAGATAGTTTGGTGCCGAAAAGTCCTCCCCCTTACCCCCTTCCGCCTCAGGCGAAGAGAAGAATCTCGTTTGTGAAGTTTGAGCTCCCAAGGATACATACATTCTGCAATAGAATATAACTTCAATTATCCCGCCAACACGGAGCGAACTAGTTATTCTACTTCTCCAAATGACTCCCTATTCTGGAACTCTAAACCCAACTACATTATCCATTGTCAACTGTCCATTATAAATTGTCCATTCATCCCTACCTTAGCCCAGCAAAACAAGCTTCATGAACCTAGCCATATACAGCCCACGCCAAAATTCGGTTACCGAGACCTTTATTCAGGCTCACAGAGACATCCCCGGAGCCAAGGTCAAGTTTTACTTTGGAGGAATCCAGAAGGCCATGCTCGAAGGAAAAGGCACTTTAATTGACTTGAGCTTTCGTTCGCGATTCCACAAAATAGTCTACAACCCGCTCAAGAAACTGAAACTCAACCCCGCTCAAGAAGCCATCGCATCTTCATTTCTGGAAGAAAAGATAGACGTAATTCTAGCTGAATACGGGATGATGGGTGGTAAAATTCTCCCCATAGCAAAGGCTCTGAACATTCCAATGGTCGTACATTTCCACGGGTTCGATGCCTCGCGATACGATGTGCTCCAAGAAGAGAAGGACACGTACATTGAGATGTTTAAGTACGCCCATGCAGTCATTGCCGTGAGTGAGCGCATGAAGGATATGTTGATCGAGATCGGTTGTCCACCGGAAAAGGTGGTCAGAAACACCTACGGTGTTCACCCGCGATTTCTGGACTTGTCTCCCACCTATGAAAAAAAGCAGCTCGTTGGTCTGGGAAGATTTGTCGATAAAAAAGCCCCTTACTACACCATAATGGCTTTCCAAAAGGCATTGGAAGTTCACCCCGATGCCCGGCTTATTATCGGTGGAGATGGTCCCTTGTACGATGTTTGTGTGAACCTGGTCAAGAAATGGAGAATCGATGATCGCGTTAGTCTTCCGGGGATTTTAAAACCTGAGGATTTCAGAGAAATTCTCACCCAATCCAGAGCTTTCGTCCAGCACTCCATCAGACCTACAAGCGGTGATATGGAAGGAACTCCCCTATCCGTATTGGAAGCTCAGGCTTCTGCCCTACCCGTTATTGCTACCCGTCATGCGGGGATCCCAGATGTAGTCTTAGAAGAAAAAACAGGGCTGCTTTGCGATGAGCATGATATCGATCAGATGGCCACAAACATGATCCGCGTTCTCGACAGTTCCGAATACTCCCGAGAACTAGGCGAAGCAGGGAGAAAGCGGTACATACTAAACTTTAGCATAGAGCGCCATTTGAATTCCCTCGCAGACACCTTAAAAGACGCCATCGCTTCAAAAAGGGCCTAGGCAACTCATACTTTCTTGCATATTCGCACATTCGTACTTTATCGAGTTTTTCTTCTTGAGTCACTTCGAGTGCTGCTGATCGACCAAAGGGAGCATCAGTAGTGTATCGAGAAGCAGTTGAATCTAAGAAACCTGTCGCTTTTAATCTGGATTAGACTTGCACTGACAATCTATAATCCTGCTTAAAAGTACTTTGCTTCTAAAACCCACTATTTATTGCAAGATGAATCAAATTACCTATTTCATCCATAGAGGTAACATCATCGCACATTCTTAATTTAGCACCCAAAACCTGACCAATTGAGCGGACCGAAAGTTTCTATCATCCTTCCCAACTTCAACCATGCAAGGTTCTTGGACCAGCGAATTGAGTCGATAATAAACCAGACTTATCAGAACTTCGAGCTATTAATATTCGATGATGCGTCAACCGACGAGAGTGTCGATGTCATCAAAAAGTATGAAGACAGAGTCGACAAATTGGTAGTTAATAGAAAGAATTCTGGCAGCCCCTTCCATCAATGGAAGAAAGGACTTGCTCAAGCGACTGGAGATTGGATCTGGATTGCTGAAAGCGACGACTATTGTGAATTAGACTTTCTTGAAACACTCCTATCCAAGGTAGATGATCAAGTAAATCTAATTTACTCAAACACATACGATGTCAGGGATGGTGAAATTGTACTCGACCGAACTGACACAACTACAGAGTTTAACCCGAATATTTGGGAAGCGGACTTTACCTTAGAAGGAAAGGACTTTGTTTCCAATTACCTCAAGGTGAAGAATGTCATACCAAACGCTTCGGCAGTCATTTTCAGAAAGTCAGCAGCTCAGGACCTGATCGATACTGAAATGACTCAAATGCGCATGTGCGGTGATTGGCTCTTTTGGATCAAAATGCTCGAGAGTGGAAGTCTCTCTTTCGTACACGAACACCTCAATTACTTCAGGTTTCATTTGGATTCAAGCCGCACACATCGGAGTTTTGACCGTATTGCTGGTCGTATTGCCGAAGAGGCTATCATCAGGGAACATCTAGCTACGATGGGTATAAAACAGTCCGTCGAACTCGAAGCACTTCAAAAGAAATGGTATAAAATTCACCGGATTGGGCAGTGGAATGATCCGGAGTTTAAGAAGTTGAACCGCCACGGGATTTTTAAGTCCTTTCTCTCTCAATTTGTCACCGGCAAGTTTCTGAGAAAGTGGTGAGGATTGTTTAGCCCACAAAGTTATTTCCATAAAACCCCTATATGCGTGTGCTTATCTCTTGTTAAACTTGCTATCATCGCTCTCACACTCATTCTCACTCCTGTCCGCCGTATCCGCCTCAGGCGGGATGGGGCAGAGCACCGCCTTTTCAAAATTGTTTTATCACTACAATCATTGCCGTCCATTTCGATACACCCCGAAAGTATTCGTGGCACTCAATGTGACTAACTTTTGCAGACAATTGTCCATTATCCATTCCTTCTCCATTCATCCGCCGAAGTCGCACGAAGGCGGAATACTCAATACTCAATACCCCATACCCGCTGCTCAACATTTGTGCTGATGCGCTTGAAAAATGAGAAATTCTGATCAATCTCTTTGAGCGCGGACGCCCTTTAGGGACGGGGCAGAGCGCGGGCGTTGAAGGAGTCAGAGATAGTTTGGTGCCGAAATGTCCTCCCCCTTACCACCCGCTGCGCTGGATTTGCAATCCTGCGCCTTACACAATTTTGAATTCAACGAAAACCAATATCCGTTACCCACAATACACGACCGTACTTAATGTCTCGCCCTTACAGGGCTTTAATTTGGTGTAATGTTGAACGCATCCGGTTTCACCGGCTGCTAAGATCCTTTGCCCTTTCAGGGCTGGCTTTAAGTTCAATTTTTAAGAATGACATCGGAATTAGCAAAGTCTTCCACAATTTCTCTGTGTGCTCTGTGGCTCTGTGGTGCCATTTCTCGCTCTCAAAACTTGTCAACTCTGTACAGTAATGGGGCAATTCCCAACTCCGAACTCCGCATTTATCCACCGAAGCCTTCTCGAAGGCCGTAGCTTTCTTGAAGGCCGAAGCTTCAGCGAAGGACTTAGCGAAGGGCTTGGCGTAGGTGGAATTCTTAATTCAGACATTCCTAATTCATGCGCCATAGCCTTCTTCGAAGTCCGTAGTTTCAACGAAGGTCTTAGTTTCTGCGCCGTAGCTACGCGAAGGTGTAGCGTAAGACTTAGCGTAGGCGGAATACCCAATACTCAATACCCAATACCCCATTCCTAATTTCTAATTCCTTTGACTCCCATATCTCCATCCGCTTAACGAAACACATTGTCAATTATCCATTGTCAATCGTAGCGCAGCGAAGACCCCGAAGCCATTTCGGAGCTGTCAATTATCCATTTATCCGCCGTAGCTTTCTTCGAAGTCCGTAGTTTCAACGAAGGATTTAGCGAAGGAGGATCAATTGTCAAACATTCATTCCTACATTTGACTCAATGTCTGCAAGAATTGCATTTATATCTCATGCATCGGCACTGGAAGGAGCTGAGCGCTCACTCTTAGAATTGGCCAAGTCCTTCAAGGAAAATGGACATAGTGTAGTCGTAGTAGTGCCCAAAAAAGGAGAGCTGTCAAGTGAACTGGCAGGTCAGCAAATCCCTTGGATCAAGGCCAAGATCGAATGGTGGAAGAGCGATGGAAGTTCATTGGATCAAAATTGGGTGCTGCGAAACAGAATCAATGCAGATAAAATTGCTTCAATACTAGCGTCTTTTAAACCCGAATTAATTTACTCAAACACTTCTGTAATAGGAGTTGGTGCATTGGTTGCTGGAATACTGAATATCCCACACATACAGCATATCCGAGAACTAGCATCGGGGAAAATTTTCGATCAATACAGAGAGACGCTTGATGCCTTAGGAGCAATCATTGGCTCGCTTTCCACGTTGGTTATGTATAACTCTGAAGCAACGAAAGATTCCTGGAAGCCTTACATAAAGGGAAAAACCAAGGTGGTGTACAACCCATTGAAATTATCGAGCCAAGGTCTCATTAAATCAGTGGGCTCTCAAAGTTTAGTAATGATCGGCAGTGTCCTACCCATAAAAAATCAACTGCTAGCCGTTCAGGTTCTTCATGAGTTAAAGGCGTCCGGCTTAAACATGGATCTAAAACTTATCGGGCCAGTAGTAAAAGAAAATTACAAGAAGGAAGTAGATCAATTTATTGTTTCGCACAACCTTCAGAAAGAAGTCAATTGGGTCGGCTTCAAAAAAGATCCTTGGTCTCTGGTCAAGGAAAACGACATCGTCTTTTCCCCAGGCAATCAGGAAGGTTTTGGGCGAGTAATTGCAGAAGCCCTTTTACTTGGGCTCAGAGTCGTTGCTGTGGAAGGCGGCGCTTCAAACGAACTACTCGAAGGATTGAAGGAACCATCTTTAGTCGGCACAAACCCACAAAAAATCGCGAAGTTCATCAGTGAACAACACAGCGATTCCGACCATCCGGAATTGAGACGAGAGAGAATCAACCACATCGGGAAAATTGTCTCCCACGAAAGGCAGCTCAAAGCTCTTGTCAACACCATCTTGGAACAACTGGACCAAACCAATCCCGTACTCCAGTTTGTGGACCCATTTACAGATCACACCGCCCACCTGAAATACATCCCCAGAAAAGTGATTTTGAAATACTTGGTCAATCCCGCTGCGGAATAGCTGACCTGATCGTTGCGGAGCGCAACTGGTCGTGCGTGGACACCCTGACGTTCACAGTCAGGGACGGGGAAAAGCGCATGGACAATCCGAAATCGAGGAGTGTATGATATTTTACCAATAGCTTGTCCCTATGGGTCTGCTCCTCGCTGCATATTCCTTAGAATGAGGGTCAATCGAACCTTGCGCGTGGGACACCCTTTAGGGACGGGGAAAAGCGTGGGGGTTACCTCAAACTTGTCGCTTTACTTCGATACACCCCGCAAGTACGCGGGGCACTCAGTATGACGCTTCATTTCAATTGTCTATTGATTCATTGTAGCGCAGGTGATAGTCGCTGAACGAAACTTGCGCGGGGGACTCCCTTTAGGGATGGGGCAGAGCGTGGGGGTTAATTGATTTATCGAATCCCAGGGCAGAAATTATCAATACCCCATACTCACTACCCAATACTCACTACCCACTACTCTATACTCAATACCCAATACTCAATACCCAACTCCGCATTCCAAACTCGTAACTATTCCAACCCCAATTGATCAGCTATATCCTTCCAGTGCACCAACTTAAAGTTCTGCGGCTTTTTGACTTCACCATCGAAATTAAATCCATCCTGGCAAATAAAGACTCCGGTAGGAAAGGCATCGCCAAGAGCTAAATGCGTGACATCAATACCGTCGGTCTCCTGCACCCCATCGCAGTTGGGTCCGTCCACGATCTCAAAGCTCCCGAGGTATTTATTGTCGCCCTGAGGCTCAAAAACGGCGTAGGAGAAGTTCCCTTGGCTGGAAGCGATTAGGTAACCTTCTGTATCATTCAGGTAGTAGAGAGCGAGTCCTTCGATATCGTAGGCAATGTTCTCATTCTCATCGGTCGAATTAGCCAACATCTTTCCTTCGGTCGGGTCTCCTTCTTCGGCTGAGAATTTGAAGATCCCCAAGACTTCCACTCCGACATAAATCTCTCCCAGGATATCATCTGCCACCATTCCCTCTACCTGACTCGGCAGCTTGAGGTTTCTGACGAGCTTTCCTGTTACCTGACCGTTTATTCCCGAGAGCTTCCACTGCTCTACCCCACCGGTCTTGCTATTGATAAAGGCGTATATCTCCCCATTCGAAGGGCTCTTGTACATAGCAAACCCATAGACATCTGGCATTTGAGAAGGGATGGACCCGAGCTTTGTCAGATTGCCCGATTCGTCTATCATCCAAAAGTCTGATGAATTGGTGTCTCGATTGCTTCCGCCGATAAGCTGAATACGTGTGCTGTCGAGCATAAATCCGTCGCGGATATCCACGTTATTGATTCGCCCCACGGCATGCGACTGGAGAAGCTTTCCATCCAGAGCAAAAATGTCCAGCCCGTCGGTCTTGTCAGTACCCACAATCAAGCTTCTACCCGGGTTCGCTTCGTTGTACCAGATGGCCGGATCATCAGCGGCATCGTCGTCGGTCGATGCCGAAACGGCTTCGGTTTCAACAGCTGCCGTCACATCGGGCATATTTGGATTGTTCTTAACCCCACCACAGGCAGTAATAATCAAAGCAATTGCAATAAACTGTATCGTGTTAGTCTTCATCTTAGAAAGTTAGTCGGACTCCCATTCGAGCCCAAAATGAATAGTATTCTGTTTGTTGTATTCTTCTGTTTTCAGGAGCACCAAGGTAATACCTTGAAGGTGCATTCGTAAAGTTCCGGATATCTCCAAAAACCTGCAGATTCTGGTTGATCTGGTAGTAGCCGTTCATATCGAATCGCCACTGCTCTCCGTAAAACTCATCCATATCGGGATCTACCCCCAGCGTCGATAAAAAGACGTCGCTGTAATTAGCTGATATCTTGAAGTACCACTTTGGTGAGTCGTAGAAGAGAGCCAGGTTGAGCACGTGAGGAGATTGACCCGGAAGTTCGATGATCTCAATCTGGTCATCCACAAATTCAAGCTCGCTGTCTCCGCCCACAAAAATGCCATTCTCGTGCTCATTGCCCGGGTAGCGCTTTTGAATCTTCGCTTCGGAATACGAGTAGGTGTAGTTGGTCTGAATACCGATGTTCTTGAGCTTTCCGGGTAGGAAGTCAAAGAAGGTCATCAATTGTAATTCGAGCCCAGCTACATCGGCTGATATTCCGTTTCTCGGCGTTTCGTACTCCACGCGGTCTATATTGCTCGACCCTTGTGATGTGTCCTGAGCGAAGACTTTGTAGTTGAATACAAACTCGTCTATTCGCTTGTAAAACACTCCACCCGAAAGCATATTTCGTCCACCCCAATACTTCTCCACTAAAAAGTCGACATTCCTGGCCAGGGGGTAGTTCAGGTTTGGATTACCCTCCTTTACTTCCTCCCCTTCTGTGGTTCGGTAGGGAAGTATATCGCGGAAGTTGGGACGCACGTATGAATGCGTATACGCCGCACGTAAGTTCAAATCATCCCGCAGTTGGTATCTAAACTGGATATTGGGCAGGAGAAAATCGACCGTTCGAGAATCTCTCACACTATCGAGCTCCTGGAAATACCCCGAGTTATTCGTTCTGATTTCATAAGTCTCATATGCGATATCCGTGCGCTCGTATCGAACTCCAGCCAAAACCATGAGCTTACCAAAGTTTTGTTTGGTCATGGCGTAGTAGGCCTGAACATCTTCGGTAGCCGCGTAATCTTCAGTGTAAGTTCTGAAGAGTGTTTCTGTAATTCCTTTGTCGCCGTAAACAAAAAGCGTTGGGTACCGCTGGTAGAAGTTCCGCATCAATTCCGGGTCGGGCATGGCTTCAAGCACGTAGCCACGGTCGAGGAAATTGTCTTCGTAGAATCCATCGTTGACCGTATTTAGGTTTAGCGGCTCTCCAGGCAAGGGGTATAAATTAGACTGTTCGCGGTAGGCACCAAATGACTGGGCGTGCACATCGGCCGACTTGTCTTTGGTTCGATAGAGCGCACCCACTTTAAACATGCCATCCATCCATCCCTTTTTGACCGGAATCTCCAAATCGAAGCGCCCAACGATATTTTCATCCCGGCTCTCCACTGAGCGGAGCAAGAGTTGATCCATCTCGTAGTTTTCGTAGTCGTATGCATTTTGGGCATTGTCTTCATCGGGGAATGTCGCTATCGGGAAATCCGGATCGCTCATATTAAACTTGATCTGGATGGCCTGCCCCGGATTGTCAAAAACGGCTTCAAGTCTGTTTGGCTGATCTTCTCTGGCAAGTGAATAGGCCCCTTCAAAATTGAACTTCGCCCATCCAAAATCGTGCTCACCACCAGCATTGATGGTCGATATGGTTTGAATCTTTTTCCGCTGCTTTACATCGTGTTCGATACCACCGTAGAGGTAGTTTCTTTCACTCGTGGCATCATCGAGGGTATAAATTTTTCGAAACCGTCTTTCATCATCCGTAAATCGATTGTACATCCCATCGATATAAAATCTATTGTTTTCGTCAAGGTGGAAGTCAAGACTGGCCGACAACCCTGTTCTAGCCTGAGTAATGTCGTAATGACGCAACTGTACTTCCCGATATTGGACGTAGTAGTTGTCGGGACCTTGTCCACCAAAGAATGGCCCTTTGTCGTACTTAAACTCCATATTATCTGCACCCTGTTCGGAGTAGATATGGTTGGCATTCATCAGGAAGCCGATTCGTCCTTTTCGCTGAGAAAAGGTGAACTGGAGTTCTCCATTGGGTGTGCCGCGAAGATTGTTGTATCCACCGGCCAAAACCACGTTGTAAGTTGGCTCCGTACTCTCCGCCCGCTTGGTTTTGATGTTGATCATTCCACCAATCGCATCCCCATTCATATCGGGAGTGAGCACTTTGTTGACCTCCAGAGTTGCAATCTGGGAAGCATTAATCACATCCAGGCCTACGGCCCGAATAGAAGTTTCAGGCGTTGGCAGTTGAACGCCGTTTACATTGATATTAGTAAAAGATGGTGGCGTTCCGCGCATCTGAACATATTTTCCAGAACCACCTTCTCGTACCACCGAAATACCGGGCACGCGCTGCAAGGCATCGGCTGCATTCAAATCGGGGAATGATTTAATCTGCTCTTCGGAAACGACATTCACAATATTGGCCGCATCGCGCTGGTCTTTCAAGGCTTTGACCTGGCCCGTTGCCCTTTCTGAAATAACAATCTCAGTCAGCGAAGTGGTGGACTTTACCATCAAAAAGTCTTGAGTGTATCGCAGGTTTTCCGTCACCTTGACAATTTGCTCATTATCTGCGTACCCCATAAAGCTGCTCACGAGAGTGACATCTCCTTCTGGAAGGTTTTTTAGAATGAAATATCCCTCGAGGTTTGCGGTAACACCACGGGTCGTACCCTTGATCACAACGGTAGCTCCGGGCAGGGTCTCACCCGACTCTGCATCGGTTACCACCCCTTCTATTTCAGCACTAAATCCGCTGAACGAAATCAAGCACAGCGCAAATAAGCTAATTAGTCTTTTCATCAGAATGGTTTAAAAAGGAAGAAGCCAGAATTTTCACCCCAGCTTCTTCACTTAAACATTTAGAAAGAATGCGTTCTTACTTAACCATCAAGCGACGTACAGCCTGGTAACCATTTTGCTGAACGCGAACGATGTATACACCTGGAGTCCACTCCCCAAGATCAACTTGAGATAGCTTAGAAGTCAATTGAGCATTGAATACTTCCTGACCCGCGATGTTTGAAACCATCACATTAGCCGTTCCTGCTTCTTTAAGTGAGATGTTCAATACATCAGTGGTTGGGTTTGGGTAGATATTGAAAATGTCCTGATCGATCTCAGTAACACCTACTGGTCCCTGGTAGTACACCTGCAAGTAAGGACGACGCTCTGGGTGGTTTGCACCATCACCAGGGTTTCCTTCTGGATCTGTGTCTTCTGGATCAGCAATGTTTTCGAAAGCTGTAAATTCTCTTGCGTTGTCAACAATCGAAGGACCTTGATCTTGTCCAAGAAGAATTAAAGCTAGTGCGTTTCCAGAAACCCATCCTTCGCGGTTAACGATTTCCTGGATGATTTCTCCAACATCAGAAGTCTTGTACGGTTGCCAAATAGTCCATTCTTCAGCTACTGTCCATTCTACTTCAGCAGAAGTTTGTGGACGGTCTGTAAGCAGGTAGTCTTCGTTGAAGTTATCTTCATCGAATGTTACAGCATCGTCAGTAGCTTCACCTACGATAAGAAGTTCAGCAACATCTTCAGCATCTTTTCCTTCGTGAGCGTGGAATACAACAAAAGCAGAGTCGATCACAGCTCCTTGAGGAATCTCGATGTTTTGGAAACGAAGACCCAAGTGCAATACATTTAAGTCTTCTGGATCACCTTCCCAACCTGCATCGAGGTCATCATCATAAGGGCTGTCTACTTCATCGTTCTCCTGCTCAGCATCGTCAGAAGAAAGATCAAGGGTTACGATTGTTCCGTTGTCAAGGGTATCAGTAACCTGTCCGCCTGTACCAAGGATAAATCGTTCAAAAGTAACCTGTTGAGCCATTGCATTCATGGCAAACAAGGAAAGAGTAAGATAGAGTAAAGTTCGTAGCATAATTTGTGATTTAATTTTCGGCAAACGTAGAGCGATTGCGAGCAGGTGGTGTTAGGGTCAGATTAATTTTGGAGACCTGTTCTTTACGATTATTTCACACAAAAGGGGTGTTTGGATCGTTGTCGATGGGTGGATTTTAGACCAGAATTGAAAGTTTATTTGGGTCTAACTCGTTGATTTTACGTCGGGATGGATGAATCAAATGAATGTTACCAAAAGTTTAACATGGTTAGGCAATATGAAGTGGGTGTGAATTTTTTTCTAGGATGAATGGATAGTTGACAATTTATAATGGACAATGGATAATTGACAATGGTCAACGCTAATCAGGGAAGTAGAATAGTAAATTGCGCGAAGCTCGCCCTTCAGGGACGGGGAAAAGCGCGGGGGTTACCTCAAACTTGTCGCTTTACTTCGATACACCCCACAAGTGTGCGGGGCACTCAGTATGACGTACTGACGCTCCCGCTGGTCGGTCACCACTGCTTCGCAGCTTTCGGAGGTAGTAGGTCAGCATTGTTTCGGTAATTATCCATTATCAATTGTCCATTATAAATTGTCCATTGTCCATTAAAAAAGGGTCATTTACCCCGCCCAAACCGATTGGTAAGTCCATGAAATTGAGTAAATTGAAACGGAATTAACCCTAGACGCTTGAAATCCTTGATTTACACATTCTTAGCCGCTATGATTTTTGGCCCAGTGATGAGTCAGGATTGTGGGAATGGTCTAACTCAGGGTGAAGTTTGTAACGACTTTGATCTCATGACTTACGGTGATTTCATCAATACGTCGTGCGAGTGCGCCGGAACAGAATATATTCCTTTGGAATGCACAAAATGGTTCTACTTTCTATCGGATAACCACTCAGAGGGATCAGACATATACCGAATTGATTTTGAAAACGAAGGTGCAATTTTAACTTATCTGTATTCAAAGCCCTCTCCCACTCATATTGCATATAACAAAGATGACGGTCTACTTTATTTGGTTTCTCCAGATGGATCTTTTCAGACACTTGATATCAGTCAGTCAGGCGAAATTGAATCAGCAGGCGAAACGGTATTCCCGCCTACTCCTCTCGAGCAAATCGTGGGAGCGGCCTTTGCACCGAACGGAAGTTTGATTCTCAGCTCAAGCCTGATGAATAGGGTCTATGAGTGGACCCTTGAAACAAATGAAATTATAGATGTAGGGTATGTCGTGATCAAAGGCGGAGATCTCTGGGTCGATAATACCGGAGTCATTCATGTTGCTTCTCAAACTGATAGTGGCACCGTATTTTCTTTGGAACCCGGACAATCGGTCAGCGGCAGTCAATCTATACCACCAAGTGTGACAGGTGCGGCTAAATCTGCTGATGGAAACTTCTTTACATCCCACAGGGGCATGAGTAGTCTTGTTTACCACACAGATATAGGAAACTCCGAAATTCCCACTTTCCTGGATGGAGAGCCTTTTACATTTCAAAAAGGAGATTTGGCATCCGGGTGTGGGGACGTATTCAATAACCTTGCTTGCAATTATAAACTCTATTATTCGCACGAAGAGTTCGAAGATGAGTATTCTCTGTACAGATTGAACTTGTTTAATGATGGGACAGCTAATGCAACGCTGATCCTAAGTGGTCTTGATGAAACACATATTGCGAGCACCCCAGATGGCGATATTATTGTGATGATCTCAGACAATGGTCTTTTAATTTACGAAGAGCTTCTGGGGCAAGCTGTTGAAATTGCGGAGATCAGGACGGTCGAAAATATTCCGCTTACCGGATTTCCAGGTGTAGCAATCAGTCCTGATGGTATAATCTACGCTGCCCACGAAGCTAGCCAGCAGATTTACGAAATTCAAGCGTCCGGAATTGCTATTCCTTATGGTCCTCAAATAGATGTAGACGGGGGTGATCTCGTTTTTATTGATGAGAATCTATTCTTAATCAATAGATCCCTTTCCATCATGACCAATATCGAAACTTCAGAGTTTATCGTCCTGCCGCTCTCAGAAGTAAATGGTGCAGCTCGTCTTCCCAATGGAAACTTGGTTTTGGCCAATGGAAATGAAGAAGACCTCTTCTATGAATTCGATTTTGAAAACGAAATGATCATTCGGTCTTTTTCAAGTGGCTTAAGCCTAAATCATGGCGATTTAGCCGGAATTTGTGATGTAACCAATATTATTGTGGATCCTTTACCGGGATGTTCGCCGCTAGCAGTGCAAGAATTCATACCAGGTCGGAACAATGACGGCTCTCATATTAATCCATCTCGTCTTGATCCCACTCAGTCCTTGGGTGAACCAGAGAGGGAGGATGCTATGGTATTCACATCTTTGGGATACGGTGGCTCTATCACCTTTTCGCTTCCGATTGAAAATTTGCCCGGAGATGATATCGAAATAGTAGAAACCAGCTTTAATAGCAATGGTTGCGAAGAATACCCAGAATACGCAGATGTATACTATTCACAGGATGGGTCAGTGTGGACTTTTGGGAAGACCGTTTGTAAAAGCGATCCATTCATTAACCTCAGTTCATCTGGTCTTGCTGATTATGAAATAGTTAACTTTTTGCGGATAGAAAATAACGATAGCCTTTCAACAAGTCCTGATGGATTTGATTTGGATGGGGTTGTCCATTTACATTGTTTGAATTTAGAACCTGAAACTGTTTCACCTGCTGTTCCTAGTCATCGGAAAGTCAGTCAGACTCAACAAATTGAACTTGAAGTTTCTCCAAACCCATCAAGTGAAAATCAGTGGATTCGTATCACTGGACTTAATGAAAGTCAAGCTGTACTTGGCATCTATGACTTATCGGGTCGTTTATTGATTCAAAAGACCATATCAAACCCTTCACCAAATGGACAATTTAAAACCGTATTTAACTCCACAGGCCTAGCCCCAGGAGTTTACGTGTATACAGTTAGAAGTGAGGGCAATCAATCGTCGGTAAAAGTTGTAATTGAACCCTAACTTGTCCCAAGTAGGAATACTCGAATGCAAAGAACCCGCTTATCGGCTTATTTCACTTATTAAGCGGGCGTTTTGACTTTTTAATCGAAAGAACTTACATTGCATCGCCCAAAAAAGACTCCGCTTACAAGTCTGAAGGGCATGTTTGAACTAACTGAAAAACCAATCACTATGAGACATAGGGGGAGTTCGAGCCATGTCATCAGCTGGAAAAGTTCATTTCTAGCTTTGATATCGCTGTTTATGTTACAGGCCACAGGCTTTTCACAATCTGACTGTGAATCTTTCGGATATTTTTTATCGAACAATACGACTTGGGGCTCTGATGTATATAGGGTTGAGCTTGACGACAACTCAGGTATTGCCGAAATGACCTGGATTAAGTCGTACCCATTTTCTATTCAAATAGCATACAATGAAGACAACGGACTCTTGTACGTGATCCGGAAGAATAGCGGTGCATTCAGCACTTTGGACCCTTCTACATTAGATGGTGCTACTTCGCCGACCACACAGCTCTCTTTTAATATCCCCAACGTTACGGCTGCAGCTTTTCACGATGGCAGCCTTATACTGGGATCGTCAACCACAGAGGCAGTTTATGAAGTCAACCCATCAACGGGTAATGCCATAATTATCACGCAGGCAAATATCTCTGGCGGAGACATCGTTATAAAAGATGATGGAAGTGGATTTATCGGTTCTAAATTCCACGGAGGAACAATGTATGGCCTGAGCGCAGATGGTGAAGTGTCTTTTATAGGCGATGCTCAAGGACGTATTGGTGGACTCGCGCTTCGTGCCGACGATTACTTAATTTCCGTAGGCAAAGCATCTTCTACGATGGAAGTGTACAATCCTGACGGAACGGCAGATCAAGCGGAATACACACTTCAATTGAACGGAAATAACTTCAATATGAAGAATGGTGATCTTGCTTCAGGGTGTGAAGATGTAGGTCTCGTTGAATCGTGTAATTTCTTGTGGTTTGGAGTTCACCAAAACTCTATGGGGACACAAGATTTGAGAAGACTTTCGATCGGCCCAGACGGTCAAACCATAGATGACGTTATTTATCTTTCAAACATTAATGCATCGAGTATAGCTATCCACCCGAATGGAGAGCTGCTTTACATTCTTTCTGGCTCTTTATTGCGAACAATAGAGTTAGCCACGCTCGAAGAAGTTGATGTCACATCAGTATACGCACAACTCACCGGCCCCATGACAGGATTTTCGGGACTGGCTTGTAATGAACTAGGCGAAGTGTTTGCAAGTCATGATGGCACCAGCCGCGTGTACAGAATACAAAACAATGGTTTTGCACAGCCTTATGGACCACCAACCACCATTGCCGATGGAGACATCTACGCAAACAGCGATGGCGTTTGGCTGATCACATCCAGTAACTTGATTAAGGTAGAAACCGGCGAAGCTTTCCCTTTCCCTTACGAAAATCCAAAAGGAGTAGTGGAAACATTCAATGGAAACATCCTCATTATGGCTAGTGAAATTAATGGAGAAATAGCCGAATGGAATCCAGAGACCAATACGATTGTCAACACCTATGTTTCAGATCTCGATCTATCTGAAGGTGATTTTGCTGGTGGCTGCATACAAGACGAGCCAATTATTGACCCGGATAGACCCCCTTGTTTTGCTGAAACAGTCGTATACTACGAAGCTGGAGTCGATGAATTCGGACTTCCTTTAGAACCCGACCGATCAAACCCCAATAAAGTGCTGGGCGAGCCCGAGCGCATTGATGACGACGTATATGCAAGCCTCGGTTATGGTGGTACCATCATTATCGAAATGACCGTTTACGATCAGGACGGTTATGATGTTGAAATTGTGGAAACCAGCTTCAATAGTCCAGGTTGTTCTGATTATCCAGAGTATGCAGATGCGTTTATTTCAGTAGATGGATTCAACTGGTATTTCGCAAAGACCGTTTGCAAAAGTGATGACAAAATAGATATTGACGATGTGGTAGGCTACCCTTCTAATTGGGCGAATTACATCAAATTGGAAAATAATGATGAACTATCTACCACTGCAGATGGATTTGACCTGGATGGTATTGAGATCGTTAATTGCCTTGACCTGGATGGTTTGCCGAACGATGATCTACCAGGTGGTTTTGCAGACAATGGCGGTGGAATCAATATGTCGGTTTTCCCAAATCCGAGCGGAGACGTTCAATGGATAGATCACACAGCCGTGAATAGTGGAATTGTGCGAATAGACATTCACAATTCTAGTGGAGAAATTGTAGAAACCGCCTTCGACCAATTTGTGAATGAAGGAGACCATATTCACCAGTCAGTTGATGCCAACCTACTTCAGCCAGGAACATATGTATACAGACTTACTGGTCCCGACGGCTCCAAGTCTGTCAGAACAATCATTTTGCCCTAATCTTTGGTCTGCCTGCTGCTAATACTGGGCCTTTGAGTAATTATTTGTCATAGCAATGCGCTCCATCTGGAGCGCATTTGATCTTTTATAGTATTGAACAAGTGTAATACTCCTGGGGCCAACTTAGTTTGATAGCCTTATGTTAAGCACGGGTATTTTCACCCATATAACCCTTAACACAAATATAACCCCGACAAACCCATCTTTTCCTTCGATTAATTTCATATATTTGAATACCAACTGATTGATCTTACCGTCGCATTCATACTTGGGTGCACGTCTTTATACGCTTTGATAGTTGACATTCTATGGTCTTGAACCGAGAAGATTCCGCAAGATCATTGACTACTACGCAGACCAATTGCTAACCAATTAGTAAACCGATATGAAATCATTTCGCTTGGGGATGTTGGTGCTCTTATTCATAGGAGTTTCAGCATACTCATATTCCCAAAATGCTCAAGCAACAATCTCACACGACGGAAGCTTGAAGCTCGACGCCAACCAGCCACTCACTGAAGCATATCAGGTTGACGCAAATCAATTTAACTTTTACAATCTTGAAGAAGCACTAGCATACTTCAAAGAAGTGAATACTGATCTGGTAATCTACCGGCCAGTATTGCACAACGATCTAATCATGGTCTATCTTCAATTAAAGAAGCAGCCTAGCTGGACGATTGAAGATTGGAATGCTTACCTCGAAGAGCATAAAACTTTAGAAACCGCTGTTCAACACGATACAGCTAAATAATCAGGACCATGAAAAATCTATACACATTATTAAGCACAGCGATGCTTTTAGTGGGAGCATTTTCATTCGCACAGATTGGCGTGGTCCCAGTAAATAACAGTGATGACTTGGCCGATGTACTCATCGGTGACGCAAGTGGTATCACGATTATTAGCACTAACCTCATAGGAGCAGATGGCTCTTGTGGGACTTTTTCCGGTGGAGATTTTGGATTTGAAGAAGGAATTCTCCTGACTTCTGGCTCTGTCGACAACGCTGTCGGACCTAACACGAGCGGGAGTATTACGACGAATAACGGCACACTTGGTGATGCTGCTCTGGATGTTCTCGCAGCGCCATTTACAACAAATGATGCCGCTATTCTAGAAATCGTATTTGTGCCAGATGGTGATATTCTGGACTTTACTTACGTTTTCGGCTCAGATGAATACAATGAATACGTATGCTCTAGTTTTAACGATGTATTTGGCTTCTTTTTATCTGGGGGGGCATACTCGGACGAAAACATAGCACTTATTCCAGGAACAGATCCACCTATTCCTGTAGCCATTAACAATGTGAACAACGGTTCTGTTGGGTCAAGTGGATCAGAAGACAACTGTGATGACGATCAACTTGCAAACAGCGCCTACTTCGTGGACAATACAGATGGATTGACCGTAGAATACGATGGCTATACAACACCACTGAATGCTACCCTGGCTGTTGAACCCGGTACGGAATACACTTTGCGGCTGGCTATAGCTGACGCGGGTGACTCTGCATTTGACTCTGGAGTTTTCATTCAGGCAGGAAGTGTTATTTCTGCTGTTTGTGATGCAGGAGACATTGAAATTGTTGATCTCGGATCACTCGAAATCTGCATTGATGACCTTATGCCAGTCTATGATCTTTCAAACAACGGAGATGGAACAAATGACGAATACGTATATGTCCTTACCGATGCAGACCTCAATATTCTCCAAATTGCCGATGGTTTTATCGAAACCGACGACTGGACTTCGGGAGAATACCAGCTCTGGGGATTGAGCTACTCAGGTAATATTGAAGGACTGATGGTAGGAGCCAATGCTGGCGAACTCGATTCTCCCGGTTGTTACGAGCTTTCAAGTCAGCTAGAGCTTTCCATACTCGAAGATTGCGATGTAGAGTATGATTGCGAAGAGCTCATGGCCAATTTTGGTGATGAGTGTGATGACGGTGACGACATGACTGAAAACGACATGTTGAATGAGAATTGTGAGTGCGTTGGAGAAATGCTCCTTTTTGACTGTCCCGACATGATGATGAATATAGGAGACGCTTGCGATTTAGGTGGTGTTCCTGGTGTAATCATGGAAGGCTGCGAATGTGTCCCAAACCAGGTAAACGAAGGATGCGAGAGTTACGCTCTTTTCTTGTCTGACAACGTTGATGGCATGTCTCACATATACCGCGTCGATGTTTCTGGAAGCACAGGTACAATGACTTGGCTAAAAAGTTTTGACTACTCCACTCACATCGCTTATGATCAAGAAGAAGATTTACTCTATGTCGTTCGCTCTGAAAACGGCTCATTCCGAACCCTCGATGTGAGCGTTGTGGACGGCGTTGCATCTCCGGAAATTGCAACTGAAATGCCTCTTGGTTCTTCAGTAGCTGTTGGCATGTCGCCAGACGGAGAACTCATTGTGGGTAGTCAGGATTCGCAAGAGCTTTCAATCGTGCACAAAGACGATGGTTCCTTGAGCTACTACGCCGATGCAGCCATTCAAGGCGGGGACTTTGTAATAGGAAATGATGGTACACCGATCCTTGCGACAAGGAACGGAGGAGTACTCTACGCAATCTTCCCCGGTTTCATGAATATGCTTATCGGAACGAGTAGCGATCTTGTAACTGGCTTGGCAGTTTTAGAGAGCGGTGACTTGCTGTTCTCAGAGTTTGGCAGCACGAGCTTGACAGGAAGAGCCATGGATGGAACCGACAATGGAATGTCAGTCGACCTGATGTTAGATGGATCGCCGTTTACGACTTCCAATGGTGACCTCGCCTATGGGTGCATGGATCCTGAACCTGTATTTGAAGGTTGCGAAGATTTCATGACCTATTATGTAAATCACGGACCAGGTGTATCTGGCTCCGACTTATATAAAGTTGACTTCGTAGGAAACGAAGCTGTTCTGACTCATGAGTTGAATGTGAATTATGAAGTTCACATGGGAATGAATGCCGAAGAAGGTGTTGTATACCTTGTCAATGCAAACGGTAATTTCATTGAGTTCTTTGACATTTCTACGTCAACGGTTAATGGAAACCTTCCAATAGTTGGAAATATCAATCAACTCTATGCAGTCGTATACAATCCGGCTGATGAACTTCTTTACGTAGGAGACAGCGGCGATGATGAGATCTATACGGTTGATCTTACCACTGGTATTGCTACTTTCTATGCCGATGCTCCAGTTCAGGGTGGTGACCTTGTGCTACAGGAAGGTATCCTTTACCTGGCAAAACGATCAACCAATGACCTATTTACAGTTGTGATGGATGCTGATGGAGTTCCGGATGGAACATCTGAAGCTACTCTGATCGGATCTCTCCCGGATGAGACAAACGGTATGGCTGCTGCAAACAACTCAACATCATTAATCTGTGCGAGCTATGGAACTTCTACGTTCACTGAAATAAGTAATGTAGACGGTTCTTTGATTCAAGAATACCTGGTTACCCTGGGTGGTGATCCATTCCCAATCAGACATGGTGATATGGCATCGGGCTGTGCTGTCGGCGAAGGTGGAGTAGATGAATGCGACTACAAGCTTTACTACACACATCAACCCGAAGGTGGAAGCTATTCATTGAATAGCGTAGTCTTGAACGGAGATGGAACTGCCACGGTAACAGAATTGTTAGCGGGACTTCCATCCGCGCACATTGCACTTTCACCAGACGGTGATTTGGTTTACATTGTAGGTGGAGGAAATCTTGATGTTTACGAAGTTTCATCAGGGTTAATTATCACAACCGTGCCCATTGTAGATGTCTCAGGTGCAGGCCTATCTGGATTCCCCGCAGCAGTCTGTGGAGATGATGGAACTATTTATATTGCAGGTGGTGGAGACAATGTTTACACACTCGCTCTCGATGGAACAGCTACTGAAATTGCATCGAATGTAGGTGTTAGTGGAGGCGACCTTATCATTGCAGCCGGTGATCTTTGGCTGATAAACAGGACGACAAACACGTTTATCAACATTACAGACCCTGGAAATGACTTCGTCGTTCCTGTGACAGAGATAAATGGTGCAGCTGTTCTAGAAAACGGCAATGTACTTGTGGCAGATGGAAACGGTGATGGTTTATTCAAAGAAATTGACCTAAACACGCTTGACGTCGCTGAGACCTATGAGACCGGGCTCGAACTGTTTAATGGAGACTTGGCAGGAAGATGCTTATCGGCTGACCCACTTATTGAAGAAGGTTCTTGCTATGCCGAAGAAGTGGTCGAACGTATCGCAGGAACCACCATCGGTGGTGGTGATATTGCTGACAACAGAAATGATGAAAACCAAGCACTCGGTGAACCAGAGCGTACGGATGAACTAGTCTTCCTTTCTTTTGGATACGATGGCGGTATCATTCTCGGGTTTGACGGAGCTGTACCGAACGAAGATGGCGACGACATAGAAGTCGTAGAGACCACATTTGGTGACCAGGACTGCGATTCATACCCTGAATACGCTGACGTTTATGTTTCCATGGATGGTGATAACTATTTGTTCGCTAAAACCGTTTGTAAAAGCGATGGTTTCGTTGACATCAGCGATGCCGGCGACATGGACTACATTATGTATGTTAAGATCATGAACAACAATGACCTCTCCACCACAGGAGATGGATATGATCTCGACGGAGTTGTTGCACTTCACAATTGCGAAGACGAACCGAATGATGGCGAAGGCGAAAACGAAGGTCCAGCAATTGTCATGGAGAATGGTGATAAGCTTAGCTCATTTCCTAATCCGGTTACCGAACAATCGACCATTCAGTTCACGACTCAATCACAAGGCCGTGCCTTGCTTGAAGTATACGACATGAATGGAAGGGTCGTTACATCACTACTAAATCAAGAAGTTGCGGCCAACACGCCTTATCAATTCAATTTTGACGTATCTAACTTGACGAACGGAATTTACATCTATAAGCTCACTACCGTATCTGGTGTGAGTATCAATAAGATCATTGTCAACAAATAAGTCAATGTGAATTAGATGTAATCAAATTGCTATGTACTAACTCGCAAGCCCGGAAGATGACTCTTCCGGGCTTTTAAATTCACCCCACCTATTTATCGCTTGTTTCTGATATTTAAACATGTTTTTCATTCAGTACACCTTGTTTTTCGCCATGTTCATGGAAATTTTAGAATGCGGATATTCTATTGATTGCAAGTTCGCATGCTCCGCGAGAGCTTGTGAGTAGTAGAATCTGGGTTTTAACAGTAAATTAAATTTGAAAATCATATAATTTTTTATTGACGCTCCTATTGACTTGGTCGATATAATTCGTAAATTTGGGGATGCTGTATACCTACCTGAAGCCTTTTAGGTGGTATTTAGCGATGTTTACAAACGTTTAACCAATATCATTTAACTATGAAGAAACAGTTTACTGAACTGATTGGAGTATGCTTTACTCTGGTCTTATTATTAATCGGCACATCAGGTGTACAGGCGCAGTATTGCGATGTAGACGATGGTGGAAACACCACAGATGACTGGTTAGCTGGCGTCGAATTCGCCGGCATTGACAATGAAAGTGGTAGTACAGTTTACACTGACTACACTGACATTTCCGGTGTCGTGGTACCAGGCCAATCCTACCCGTTCACTGCTACCGTTGGTAACAATGCAACGTGGAATCAATTTGTAACCGTATTTATCGACTGGAATGGCGATGAAGAGTGGAACAATGAAGATGAGCGATATGATATTGGCAACTGTGCTTTTAACGGTTGTACGGTAACAGACGACATCTTGGTTCCTGCTGGCCTTCCTAGCGGGGAAGTTAGAATGCGGGTTATTGAAAACTACAATGTGTTTGTTTCAGACGCGTGTTCTCCTGGAACCTTTAGCGAAGTAGAAGACTATTCAATCATCATCGAAGGTGATGGTAGTTGTCAATTGCCAATCTTCGCGTACGATATAGTTGACGATTGTGAGAATTTCACTTATGGAGTAACTGCAACACTGACCGACTTCAATGACAACCTTTTCATCACTGTATCTATGGTGAGATCGGATGCCGTAGAAGTTGATGATGTAACGCTTCCATTTGCAATTGAAGGTCAAACGGTAACGCTTATTGAAGATGTACCAGTTGGTGTAACAGTTGATGCAACGATTTCAGCTGGACCTGACTGTTTCACAACAAGAAGTTGGATAAATGGACTCTGTCCTCCTCCAAATGATATTTGCGCCGATGCCATAGCCATGGAATGCGGCGTTCCTTATTTTGGAGATTTGGAAGGAGCAGACCAAGACGAGACTTGTAACTTCGCCAACCTTCGTAACGGAGCTTGGTATACGCTTACATTTGATGCACCACACTTCGTGGAGCTTGAGTCTTGTTTCGAAGGAACAAACCATGATACTGACCTAAGCGTTTTCACTGGTGATGACTGTGACAATTTAACTTGTTTTACGGGATTCAGTGGAGATGGTTACATTGATGGTGTTTCTGGATGTTCATTCGCTGGATTTGCCGCTGGTGGACCAGATGCAGTATTCTTTGCTGAGCCAGGTGTAACTTACTACATCCTGATTTCTTCATTTAGTACAGTAAACACAACTTGGGATTACGAACTACTCGCTACATGTACTGAGATTCTTTGTACTGACCCAACAGTTGAGGCTGTTGCAGTTGATGCAGATGGAAACGAAATTGTAGACTGTATTTCGGCTTCAGATGAAGTTAGAGTAGAAGTGACGCTTTCTGATGGATCAGGAAACGATACATATACAGTTACTGTTGGTGATAGTACAAAAACAATGGTTTCTCCTGAAACTCACATTTTTGGTACTTACTCTCCAGGAGCAACAATCAACGTAACAGTTGATGGTGATGATGATCCACTTTGTGGTGCAAGTGCTTCTGTTTCTACTGAGGTTTGCCCACCAGAAAACGACGATTGTGCTGACGCCATTGCACTAGAATGTGGAGTTCCTGTATTTGGATCTACGATCGGTGCAACTGTGGATGCAAGATGTCCTACTAACTTGGAGCGATTTGGTGTATGGTATACATTGACGCTTGACGGTCCTAACGTGGTTCAACTCGAAACATGTTTTGAAGGAACAAACTACGATACGGACATCAGTGTATTAACTGGTCCTGATTGCGATAACCTTTCTTGTTTCGCAGGGTTTAGTGGTGATGGTTACATCGATGGTGTATCTGGATGTTCATTCGCTGGATTCGCTGCTGGTGGTCCTGATGCCGTATTCAACGCCGAAGGTGGAGTAACCTACTACATCTTGGTGACTGGATTTAGCACATCTCCTACAGCACAAGGAACTTTCGAGCTTCTTGCGACTTGTGAGGCAATCCTTTGTGAAACTCCGGAACTAACAGTTTCTGTTGTAGACGGAGAAGGAAACTCATTTGATGGGTGTCAAGAGCCAGGAACAGAATTCTTCGTAAACGTAGCAATTGCTGGTGGTAGCGGAAACGCAACCTACACTGCTTCTGCGACAGCGAACTTCTCAACTGTTTCCGAAACGATTGACGCTGATGGTTCAACTCAATTTGGACCTTATGTTGCAGGTGCTAACGTAGACATCTCAGTATTAGGTGATGATGATATGAACTGTGAAGTATTTGGAAGTGCAACACTTGATGTTTGTCCTCCACCAAATGACCTTTGTTCAGAGGCATTGCCACTACCATGTAATGGATCTTACATCGGTAACACGGTAGGTGGTACAGATGACAACACTTGTGGATTCGGTAGCCCACTTCGTCGTGGAGTTTGGTTTGTTTATTCACCAGACTCAGATGTACAAGTGTCTATGGAAACTTGTTTCGCAGGTACAAACTTCGATACTGACCTATCAGTATTCTCAGGAGCTGACTGTGAAAACCTAGAGTGTTTCACTGGATTTAGTGGTGATGGATACATCGATGGTGTATCTGGATGTTCATTTGCAGGATTCGCCGCTGGTGGTCCTGATGCAACATTCACTGCAGCTGCAGGAGAGACTTACTACATCTTATTGAGTGGTTTCGGTACAGCTAGCTTTGGTGACTACGAATTACACGTGACTTGTCAAGACTTGGAATGTTCGCCAACAGTAGCTGCAACAGCGGTTGCCGATGCTGAAGGTAACCCACTTGAAGACTGTCTACCAGATGATGGTGAATACTGGGTAAGCGTTGAGCTTACTGAAGGTTCTGAGTCAATAGATTACCAGATTTCTGTTAACGGTGTTGATGCAGGTGCTCCTGTAATGACAAATTCTACCACAGTAGTAGGACCAGTAGCTGCACTTTCTACAGCTAACATCCTTGTAGTAGGTGTTGGTGAAGGAAATGAAACTTGTTCCGGAGATGCTTCAACATCTGTTTCGGACATCTGTCCTCCAGCCAACGACGTTCCATGTTTAGCTTATGATCTACCAGTTGATGGAGTTGGCGTACCAGGAACAAACCTTAACTCTGGTTTGGATGAAGGTGAGCCTACTGTTGTTTTCAACGGTATTAATACAGTTTGGTATTCTTTCGTTGCACCTGCTTCTGGACGTGTAAACATCACGACTTGTAGTGAAAACACGAATTTCGATACTGGACTTGGTCTTTTCTCAGTTGTTGACTGTGGAGATTACAGTACGTATACATTGTTGGCATCAAACGATGACGACTTCACATGTACTGGAAACCAATCGACAGTTGAAGCATGTGTTGAGCCGGGTGAGACTTACTATGTTCAAGTTTCAGGTTGGAACAGTAATACCGGACAATTTGAGTTGACTGCAACTGAAGTTGATGGTGCTGTTTGTTCATGTGTACTTCCAGATTTCGATCCATTCTCGTTTATCGTAGCTAGTACAGCTCCTTTCTGTGATGATCCAGAAACTCCTGGTTACACAGTAACATTCTTCACTCCTGAAGACCTTGGTACTTCTGAGTTTATGGTATTCACTTACACTGTAGATGGTGTAGACTATACCCTCGAGCTAGAAGGCGGAGCTGCATTTACGATTGAACAAATCATTCCTGCTGGAACGACGTTCAACTTTAATGTCGACATCTCAGATCCTAACTGTGTTGGTGCTGATGGTTCAGTATTCCCAGCCAATGGATTGGGTGTAGCACAACCAACAGATGCATGTGACCCTGACTGTGAAGGAGTTCCAGGTGGGCCTGCTCAACCAGGTACACCATGTACTACGGAAGACGACGGTCCTGGAGTTTGGGATGAAAACTGTGAATGTCAGGCTGCTCCAGATAACGACACTTGCGACTTGGCAACGCCAATAGCTTGTGGAGATATCCTTACAGAGCAAACGAACAATTTTGCATCAGTTAATACTGGATGTAATAATGTGGACAGACCAACAGTATGGTACGTATATGAAGCGACAGAAAACGCGATCGTAGACCTCTCTACTTGTGAAGAAGGTACTGGATTTGACACAGACATCAGTATGTATACTGGACCTAGCTGTGATGAACTAACTTGCTTCCCAGGATGGGGTGGTAATGGTTACATCGATGGTGCTAGTAGCTGTCCATTTGCTGGATTTGCTTCAGCTGGTACATTTGAAGCTGTTGCCGGAGAGACTTACTACATCGCTGTATCATCATTTAGTGCTACAATCACTGGCGACTTTACAATCGCTATGACTTGTGAATTGCTTGATGAAGCGTCTCTCTCTGGTACTGCTGCCAATGCGTGTGGTGAGCGTGATGTTACGTTGAGTTTCTACGAAGTAGGAACAGACAACATGGCATTCTCTTACACAACTGACATGGTAGATGGTTCTTACTCTGTAGATGGAGTTGAGCCAGGTACATGGGATATCATAGTTAAAGTAGACGGTGCTCTTGCCAATGGGTTCTCAAGTGTTGAGATCGCTACAGGAGCTAACGTACTTGAACTAGGAACTGTAGTTCTTGGAGACATCAACAATGATAACGTAGTTAACATTCTAGATGTATCGCTATTAAATGGTTCATTCGGAGCCGGTGATGGAGATCCAAACTACAATGCGCTTGCTGATATGAACTGTGACGGAGGTGTAAACATTGTTGACGTATCCTTTGTAAATGCTGGATTTGGTCAATCAGGTGATACAGCGCCGATTATTGAATAATGCTTGAAACGAATAAAATCTATAGAAATGAATAAAAACAACCAATCAGAGCGATTGAAGTCATACTTCAGTCGATTTAGAAACGGGATACTACTCGTCTGTCTGATGCTTGGGTTCGGCTTTGCCGAACTCCAAGCCCAGGATGGCTCGAGCTTTGTAAACACAATTGATGGTGTCGAAACCAACGATGTGACCCTAGAACAAGGAGAGTCATTTGTCCTAGTAGTGGGCATTGACAACGCTGTTCTTGTTGATGCAGTAACAGTAACGTTGAATTTCGATCCGACAATGCTAGAAGTGGATGGTGAAGCTTTTACAGATCTTTCTGGTGCTTTGCTTCCTTTCCAATTTGCTAGTGATGTAAATAATGAAACTGGTTACATTACTTTATCCAAAGCAATCTTTGGTACTGCAGTGGAGCCAGGTGGTTTTGACGTTATGGAAATTACATTCAATGTGATTTCAGACATGGATGGTACAACTGAAATCTGTCACCAGATGGACGGTATCGATATGTCTAATATCGTACACTTCGGTATTCCTTCTTTGGAAGATGCCCCATGTGTAAACGTTACAATCGGAGAGCCAGTTGTATTTGACTGTCCAGAGCTTGGACTGAACATTGGTGATGCTTGTGACGACGGAGATGACTCAACTGAAAACGACATGGTTAATGATAACTGTGAGTGTGTAGGTGAGCCAATCGTTGTAGAATGTCTTAATGACTCGCAATTCCCAAGTGCTGCAACTGAAGCAGGGCCAACTTCTGGTGCAGAAAACATCTCAACTTGTAGCTTCGAAGAAGAGTACTCTGCCATTACAGGAATTGAGTCTGGGTTTGAGTACGAGTTTACTGTAAGCTCAGGTGGATACATTACTGTACGCGAAGGAACGTTCGATGGTCCAGTTATCGCTTCTGGATTTAGTCCAGTTACTGCGACCAGCACAGATGGTTCTGACCTATTCGTTCACTGGAATACAGATGACGAATGTGGTACAGCTTCAAATTGTGTTGTGACTACAGTTAACTGTCTTTCATGTCCTGAGTTCTTGTGTCCAGATTTGGATGCAAACCCAGGAGATTCTTGTGATGATGGTGACGAGACTACTTACGACGATACAGTTACTGAAAACTGTGAGTGTGTAGGTACTCCTTACGACTGTACAGCTCTTCTCGCAAACATCGGTGATGCTTGTGATGACGGAGATGAAACAACTGACAATGATGTTGTTACTGAAAACTGTGAGTGTGTTGGTACACCTACAATGTTTGAAGTTGATTGTGAGCAACCACTTACTTCAACTTACTGTTACGGAAATAGCGAGTCTTCATCATGGACTTACACAGTTGAAGAAGGAACGGTTCTTAATTTGAACTTTGTTTCAGGTCTTCTAGAAGGTGGGTACGATGACATCGTGATTTACGACGGTGCTTCAGACGCTGACCCAGTTCTTTACTCTACGTTGGATATTCCAACAGGTTCAGGTGCACAAGACCTATCTGTAATCAATGTTAACTCAACGGGTAATGCCATTTTGATGACGTTGACTTCTGATGGAAGTGTGAGTTGTCAATCTTCTTCTACTTATGAAGGTGGATGGGAATGGGTTGTTTCTTGTGGCGAAAGCTTCGACTGTCCAGATCTTCAAGCGAACATCGGTTCAGCTTGTGATGATGGTGACGAAACAACTTACGACGACGTAATCACTGAGCTTTGTGAGTGTGCAGGTACGCCTTACGACTGTACTGAGCTTCTTGCAAACATCGGTGATGCTTGTGACGATGGCGACGATAATACTTTTGGCGACGTTGTAACAGCAGACTGTAATTGTGAAGGTATCCAGAATGTATTTGAAGTATCTTGTGATGAGCCACTTGCTCAAAACTACTGTTATGGAAACAATGAAGACAGATCTTGGACTTACTCTGTTGAAGAAGGTTCAATTGTAAATCTTGCTTTCAGCCTCGGAAACATCGAAGGTGGATACGATGACATCGTGATCTACGACGGTGCTTCAGACCAAGACCCAGTTCTTTACTCTACGTTGGACATCCCAACTGGATCGGGTGCTCAAGATCTATCAGAAATTGATGTAACATCTACAGGAAATACAATTTACATGGTCGTTACTTCTGATGGTAGCGTTAGTTGTCAGTCTTCATCTACCTATGAAGGTGGATGGGAATGGGTTGTTTCTTGTGGAGATGATTGTAGTGTTGAAGCAGGAGTTATTTCTTACGGAGATGGATCTGAGTCTCAAACAATCTGTGCTGACGATATGGAGCCTAGCTTCGTAGAATTGGCTGTAGTTGAAGCTCCTTCTGAAGGAAATTCTACTGCATGGGTTGTAACTGACACGGAGCTTAACATTCTTGCTGTTGGTTCACAAGAAGACATCGAAGCAATTGACTTTGATAACGCAGGCCCTGGAGTTTGCCTAATCTGGTTGCTAGACTACGATGCTGAAAACAGCAACGTTGGTGAAGTACTTGAGTCTGATATGCCAAATGCTGGTGACATCGAAGGGTGTTTCGCACTTTCTAATTCAATTGAGATTGTAAGAGAAGAGTGTGGACCAGTATACGACTGTCCAGAGCTTGAAGCAAACATCGGAGATCCTTGTGACGACGGTGATGACATGACTGGAAACGACATGATTAACGCTGACTGTGAATGTGTTGGTGAGCCAATCGTTCCTTCAGACTGTGAAGACTGGGTAATGTACTTGAACGACAACGACGGTGGAGAAACTGACCTTTACGGCGTAGAGCTTGTTGGTGGAAACGCTGAGTTGACATTCTTGACTACAATCGGTTACCAAGGTCACATCGCCTACAACGAAACTGACAACATGGTATATGTAATAAGCAACGTTGATGCATCTTACGTAAAAGTAAACCCACACGTTTCTCCAGTAGAAGTGAGTGAAGTAATGTACTTGAGCGAAGACGTACCATCTGTTACTACAGCGGTATTTAGTCCTGACGGAGCCCTATTGATCGGTTCTGCTACACAAGACATGATCTACTCTGTAGATGTGTTGACTAATAACGTGACTGTATACGATGCTTACGCACCAGTAAACGGTGGTGACATCGCGTTCGACGACAGTGGAATGCTTTACCTGGCTACACGTCAAGGAAACGGTCTTTACGAAGTATATCCTGACGGAGTTTGGGATGATGTCCTAATCGGATCTCTATCAAACTTGGTAACAGGTATGGCCTTGACTCAAGATGGAAGACTTCTTACATCACACAACGGAAACGCTAACCTTGAAGTTCGCAACACAGATGGTTCGAACCCTGGTGACACGTATGCCTTGATGTTGGATGGAGAAGCATTCGATCACAACAACGGTGATATGGCTTCAGGTTGTAACACATTCTCTGATGAGAACGAAGGCGACTGTGATGCATTCTCTACATTCTACGTACAGCACGGTGGACAAAGCGGTGTATCAGGTTCTGACCTATACAGCGTAATGTACAGCGGTGATGATGCCGTATTGAGCTTCTTGACTAACGTTGACTTCGAAGCACACATCGGATACAATGCTGAAGATGACATCGTATACCTTGTAAACGTAAACGGTAACTTCGTTAGAGCTTACGACCCAACACTTGGAATGTTCCTAGGAGATCTTCCTTTGATCGACGCTCCAAGTGGACTCGTAGCAGTTGTATACAATTCTGCTGATGGACTACTTTACGTAGGTTCAGGTGGACCAGATGCAATTTACACGGTTGACCTTGGTACAGGACAAACAACGTTCTTTGCCGATGCACCAGTAAGCGGTGGTGACCTTTCTATCCAGGATGGTGGACTTTACTTGTCAGTACGTACGGCAGGTGAGCTTTACGAAATCACTGGTGGTGGTAACAACTTCATCGGAAACATCATTGATGGTGTGAACGGTGCAGCACGTGCAAACAATTCAACTGGTATTGTTGGTGCTAATGCAACAACTACTGAATTCGTTGAGTACAACATCGCTGATGCTTCAGTAGCTAACACTTACACAGCTATGCTAGATGGATCTCCATTTACACTGTGGAATGGTGATATGGCCGCTGGATGTGGTGATGACGAGCCAATCATTGTACCAGAAGGTGAGTGCTACGCTGTAGCTACTGAAGAGTACGTTGAAGGAACGCAGTTAGACAACTCACCATTGTTGGCTGAGCGTGCAGATCCTAACAACGCACTTGGTGCACCAGAAGGAATCGATGCGCTTGTATTTACAACGCTTGGTTACGGTGGATCTATCACAGTTTCTTTCGACGGATCAGTTCCTAACGGAGAAGGTGATGACATCGAAGTGGTTGAAACATCTTACAACAACCCTGGATGTGCATCTTACCCTGAGTATGCTACTGTAGAAGTATCTATGGATGGTGTGAACTGGGCAACTGCAGGTACAGTTTGTAAAGGTGACCCTTTTGTAGACATCAGCGACGCTGGAGACTACGAGTACGTTATGTACGTGAGAGTAACCAACGACAACGACCTATCTACTTCATCTGATGGATTTGATGTTGACGGTATCGTTGCACTTCACAACTGTGAAGAAGACGGTGACGGTGGTGAAGGAGTTGAAGATCTACTTTCTGTAGACTCTCAGAACCAATTGACATCATTCCCGAACCCAACAAATGGTCCTTCTCAAGTAGTATTCGTTACTGCTGAAACTGGAAGAACTCTTGTTGAAGTTTACGACATGAATGGTAGAATGGTAGAAGCACTCTTCAACCAAGAGGCTGAAGCAGGTGTTGAGTACAGATTAGACTTCAATGGAAATAACCTTCCTAACGGAGTTTACATCTACCGTATGACAACTGAAAACGAAGTGATCGTTGATAAGTTCATGATTGCTAAGTAATCACTAAGAGATTAATTCTCTCAAACCCCCAGCCTTTCGGCTGGGGGTTTTTTATTTGTACATCCCGAATATTTCTATCGCTTAATAATGCAGCCAGCCGATGGCCGCAACAAGCTACTCGAGCACAGCCGAGCCTCGGAGTCATTGGGCGCAGCAGAACAATTACTGCGCAGCAGGGAAACCGAATAAATTTCCATTCCCGTTATCAATCTTTACGCTTGAGTTTAAATGTAGCCTTGAAAGGGCGAAAGACTTTAGCATTTGGTGAAACCGTCAGCATCCAGTCAGAGTTAGAAAAAGTCCTGGAAGGACGAGACATTATAATCGGAAGCAAAACATGAGTAGCGCGTTCAGTTAGAACAAGATTACAACGAACTGCGCAGATTGGAATACGCGTCCTTCATATCAGGACACAAAAAAAGCGCTCTTCGAGCGCTTAAACTTTTATAGAAACAAACAAATCAGGTGAAGTCTTCCACATCCTTTTTGGTTATGGTCTCGCCACCCAAAATGATAAGACGCTCTACGATATTCCGAAGTTCTCGGATATTTCCCGTCCAATCATATGCCGTAAGTGCTTCAATTGCTCCCTCATCAAATGATTTCACCGAAATGCCTTGATCAGCACAGAGAATTGATAAGAAATGATTCGCGAGAATAGAAACATCACCTCTCCTGTCATTTAACGACGGGACCTCAATTAATATCACGCTAAGCCTGTGATACAAATCTTCACGGAAATTACCGCTCTCGATCTCAGAACGAAGATCTTTATTCGTAGCCGCTAGAATCCTTACATCAACCGAAATCTCTTTATCGCCTCCTACTCGTGTAATTTTACTCTCTTGAAGAGCTCGGAGTACTTTCGCCTGAGCTGATGCACTCATATCACCTATTTCATCGAGAAAGAGAGTGCCACCTATTGCCTGCTCAAACTTTCCTTTACGTTGCTTAATAGCCGAAGTAAAAGCGCCCTTTTCGTGCCCAAACAACTCACTTTCTATCAATTCGGCAGGAATTGCAGCACAATTAACTTCTATAAATGGCGCCTTTGCTCTATTGCTATACTCGTGAATCTGTCTGGCAACAAGTTCCTTTCCACTACCATTCGGGCCCGTAATTAATACGCGTGCATCACTGGGTCCCACTTTAGCAATCATTTCTTTGATATCGCTGATAGCCTTTGACTCACCGATAATCTCAAATCCCTTTATCTGCTTGATTTTCTTCTTGAGCGTCTTTGTTTCTGCCACAAGGTTTGAATTGTCAAGCGCATTTTTCAAGGTTGTGAGTGTGCGGTTGAGATCTAAAGGCTTTTCAATAAAATTATACGCTCCCTTCTTGACAGCTTCAACGGCTGTTTCAATATTACCATGACCAGAGATCATAACAATCGGAGTCGTTACACCTTTTTCCACGGCCTTTTCGAGTAGCTCCATTCCGTCCATCTTAGGCATCTTGATATCGCACAAAACGACATCATACGCCCCTTCTGTCAGCATTTTAAGCCCTGATGGCCCGTCTTCAGCCAAATCGACTGAAAATTTTTCAAATTCTAAAATCTCCTTTAAGGTGTTTCGAATGCTTCTTTCATCATCGATAACTAAGATGTTTGCCATGGACTATATATTTCCTTTTAAGACATCAAAAAGTACGCCTTCTTTGAGCGCATACCTCGACAATTTGGCGTGATTAAATGCGTGTCGCTTAATGATATAATTGGTAAGTAAGGCTGCAATTGGAATCATGTCGATCCGCAAATCGGGCATTCCCGCCATAGACGATCGCTCAGTTCTTCTACTTCGAATCAGCTCTTGAAGGTGTAAAACAAGCTCATCGAACTTGAACTCCACTGTTGACAGGCTTTCATCAGGGTCTATTCCTTTCCTGGCATTGAGTACATCATTGAATGTATCAAACGAACCAGAACAGCCGACTAGCGTTTTAACATGTTCAGTGTCTAACAACTCATTGAGTTCAGCCAATTGCTCATCAAAGTGCGCTTCAATTAACTCTATCTCCTTTTCTGCTATTGGGTCAGAAATGGTAAACATCTCTCTCAATCGCGTAACGCCAAGCTCAAAACTCTGTTTCCAAATAATTTCATCTTCATTGGCTAGGATAAATTCTGTACTCCCCCCACCAATGTCCATTATCAGTGCATTTTCCGGGCCCAAAGCATCGGAGAGCTGAACTCCCTGAAAAATCATATGAGCTTCTTCATTGCCATCAATCACTTTTATCTTAACTCCGAAAGTATCAAACACTCTCTTTACGAATTGATCACCATTTGATGCGTTTCTGATTGCCGAGGTTGCAAAGGCTAGAATCCTGTCGCAATACTGGTTTTTTATCGCAGCTATCTGTGCTTCAAGAGCAATCATACCTCTTTGCATGGCAGCTTCAGTGATGTAGTTCTTCTCAAAGCTACCCTCACCAAGCTTCACTCCTACTTTAGAGCGATAGAGCTGTTTGTATTCTCCTTTAGACCCTATCTCTGCTATCAGAAGGTTAAATGTATTCGAACCTAAGTCTATTATTCCGACTTTCACTTGACTTACTTTTCTTTAAAAATACGATATGCAGATGTACTAGGACTTATACTTAAGCCATTTCATCAGCTCTTTGTAGGAAATCTTCTTTCCGTACATCAGGATTCCCACTCGGTATATTTTCGCAGCCAACCAAACGGCTCCTACAAATCCCGCGATCAGGAGTAACATCGACAATATAAGTTGCCAAGCTCCTCCAGAGCTGAATCCCATTGCTACGCGCACCATCATTACGATTGGAGACGTCAATGGAATTTGAGAGAACCAGAAAACCGCGGAACCCTCCGGATTGGAAAGTGCAAATTCTGAAACGATGAACCCAAAAACCAGTGGTATGGTGATGGGCATCATAAACTGCTGAGTGTCTGTTTCATTGTCTACCGCAGCACCGATGGCCGCAAACAAAGATGCGTACAGCAGGTATCCACCCAAGAAGTAGAAGATAAACAAGCCAATCATCAGCGGCCAATTAATTCGGTAGAAAATTAGCTCCAGGATATCATTCATCGCCGATTGTGTCATCGGGTCATTAGCTGCCTGAGTCGCGACTTCATCTGTCATTTGTACTTGAGCCTGCATTGTTTCAGGGTTGACAAGCTCACCCACCAAGAGCCCAGAAGCAAGAGAAAACAAGACCGAAGTCAAAATAACCCAAAGCAAAAACTGCGTAAGGCCAACGAGTGCAATCCCCACGATTTTCCCCATCATGAGTTGGAATGGCTTTACCGAAGAAATGAGCACTTCTACGATTCGGTTACTCTTCTCCTCCATTACTCCGCGCATGACCTGCACACCGTATAGAAAGATGAAGAAGTAGATCAATATGGCAAATCCAAAGCCGACAAATGCTTGCTGCTGCTTATATGATGTCGTTCCATCTTCAGCATCGACTGAAATTAAATTGAGCTGTGTTTTGATGCTGTCATAGGTGTGTTTGTCAATTTCGTTCAGCTTGAGTTTTTCTTCTTCTATTACTTCTTCGATCTCATCTTCCAGGTAACTCCTCGCCTTCATACTCGGTAGGGTGCGAAACACCATCTCCGCCTCTGGATGCGTAATGATATCTTCTTTTAAGACTACCATTAAATCATAAGCGCTCGAGTCAAACTCAACGTTGCTCATCGATGTACCAGAGTAATCGAACTTCATCTGAGAGGTCTCCTTCAATCGATTCCAAAACAAGGGTTGGGATCTCTGGGTCAGAGAATCCGTAGAGATGGCGGGTGTTTCATCCACGACAAGAACATTATAAACTGTGGAGTCACTAATTCCGAGGTAAACCCCGAGACTGAGTAGCCCAGCGATGAGCACTGGTCCGAGAAGGGTCATAATGATGAAGGACTTCTTCTTCACCCGGCTCATGTACTCGCGTTCTATTATGAGTTTGGTCTTATTCATTTCTTAGCCTTTTGTTCTACCACTTTAATAAAAATGTCATTCATGCTTGGTATCACCTCGTTGATAGATTTCACCTCCACAACAGGCAGAACCGTTTTCAGCAAGTCGTTGACCGTAGCATCATTCAAGAGCCTGATTTTTGCTACTACATCTTTGTCCTTCTTGGTACTACTGATTAATTCAAAGTTTGTCCAGAGGGCATTTGTAAACGACAACATATCGCCTTGAAAAGCCAACTCGTAGACACCATCTTTAAATTCCGCTCTAATTTTATCTACTGGTCCGTCTAATACCTTTTTCGATTTATTGATCAAGGCGATGTGCGTACATATCTCTTCAACTGAAGACATATTGTGAGTCGACAACATAATTGTGGTCCCAGCTTTAGAAAGTCTGAGAATTTCTTCCTTGATCAAATTAGCATTAATCGGGTCGAAACCGCTAAATGGTTCATCGAGAATGATGAACTCAGGCTCGTGCATCACCGTTGTAATAAACTGAACCTTTTGAGCCATTCCCTTTGATAGCTCTTCCACTTTTTTGTCCCACCAGGGAAGAATATCAAATCTATCAAACCACTCTTTGAGCTTAGCCTTGGCTTCTTTCTTTGACATCCCCTTCAGAGTTGCCAAATAAAGAGCCTGCTCTCCTACTTTCATTTTCTTGTATAGGCCGCGTTCTTCCGGCAAATAGCCTATTTTTTCAACATGCTCAGGGGCAAGGGCCTTTCCATTGAAGGTAATCTTTCCCTTATCGGGTCCGGTGATCTGGTTTATGATGCGAATAAGGGATGTCTTACCGGCGCCATTCGGTCCGAGCAATCCAAAAATGGAACCTTTTGGAATACTCAGGCTCACACTTTTGAGGGCTGTGTGATTGGCGTAGGTTTTGGTAATTCGTTGGACTTTGAGGAGATCCATTTGATATTTTCCTATTAAAAATTCTGAAGGTTTAAGATAAAGGCTTGAATGGAAACAGAATCAGCTTCTACTCTTGTTTTTTCCAAGAGTTTTCTACCGCTTCTTCGATTGGCCTTCCGGTGGTACCACTAGGCAGGGGAATATTACAAATCATCGAAATAGTCGGTGCTATATCCTTGATGTTCGTTTCTCTATACACCACACCCGGCTTTACTCCCCAACCCATCATGAGTAGCGGAATGTGCGAATCATAACGCCAAGGCGAACCGTGAGTCGTCCCTGTAGGACCATAGTCGATCACACCGCTTTCAAGTACCCAAACAACATCGCCGGCAAAATCCGGATAGAGCCCGTTTTGAACCAGTGTGGCTGGATACGAAGTCGTACTTCCCCAAATTAAGCTTTGAGTCGGATAGGCACAGTAAATTCCCGGTTGTTTGGTCATCATTCTGGCAAAATCGCGGGAAAGCCTTTCGTGGTCTATTCCCTTTTCGGCCAAGGTTTCATGTGACCAATACAGCTTATTTCCTTCTATTTCTTCGATCATCTCTTTCCGAGTGAGACCGTATTGACCTGCAAATTGCTCGATTACAGTCTTCAGGGAATCTACATCGACATAACCACCGGGAAGGTTATTGTCCAGGCTAAAATTTCCGACTTCTGCTGCTCCGTGATCGGCTGTCAAGAAAACGGTGTAGTTGTCTTTTCCTATTTTGTCATCAAGCATTTCAAAGAATGTTTCGAGTTCTCGATCCAGTCTCAAATACGTATCCTGAACTTCAATAGCTCGCGGCCCATAGGCGTGTCCCATATAGTCAGGGGTTGAAAAACTCATGGCTAAGAAATCTGTTATGGAATCTGCTCCAAGCTCTTCGGCTTCAATCGCCGCCGTTGCCATCTCCAGTACGAGCGAGTTTCCATACGGCGTGCGCTTGATAAAGTCTCGCCCACCATTAGCTTCAGAGAGTTTCTTCAGTTTCCGAGGGAATACCGGAGCTTTCTCATCGGCCAGAATAGGCTCATATGGATTGTCATCTTCTAGACTCTCTCGGTATTCTTCAATTGGCAATAAGGTATTCCAGGTGCCTTTAAGCCACTTCCCAACCCGATCTTCTCCGTTAAATTCGCTCACCCACTCCGGGAGCTCATCCATGTAATAGGACGATGAAATAAAGTTTCCATCAGACAGCCAATAGGCACTTTTGGCCAGATGGCCTGCGGGTAAAATCGCCCCCCGATCTTTGATCGAAATCCCAATCACTTTTGATTGAAAGTTAGATGAAAGCACTAACTCATCCGTGATTGTGGTCATTCGCAGATTTCGCGGGCTCATCTGTCCGTCTTTGTTTACTGCACCAATCGTCTTTACAGACCTATCTTCGGCACAATAGATTTTCTTCTTCTGGATTGGGTCATACCAATTATTGCCTGCTATACCATGAACGGAAGGAGTCGAACCAGTGTAAATGGATGCATGCCCTGGTCCCGTAGTCGTGGGCATATAGGAGAAGTGGTGATTGGCACCATAGAATCCTTCACGCATCATTCGCTTAAACCCACCTTCAGAATATTGGTGACTAAAACGCTCCAAGTAATCGTTGCGCATTTGGTCAACGACGATTCCAATGATGAGTTTGGGTTTTTGCTCTTGCCCGAAAGCAAAGAAAGGAAGTAGAAATGCCAGGGTATAAAGACTTCTTTTCATGACATATTTTTAGAAAGTACGATGAGAATTATAATGCAAATGGCCACGCTAAAAAAAACGTTCGCACCCGCCCAGAGGTATTTACCTTGCTGAATCAAGTACATAGTCTCAAAACTGAAGGTAGAAAACGTAGAAAAGCCGCCGCAGAATCCAATAATCAAAAAAGGGGTCCAGAAACCGGATATTCGCTCCTTTTCAACGAAATAGACAACCAAACCAAGCACTACACAACTAAGTATGTTGGCAATAAAAGTTCCTACCGGAAGTGAAGAAGAAATTAAGTTTAGAGAAAGTCTACCCACACCATATCTTGCGATGGCTCCGAGCCCTCCTCCAAGAAATATGGCTAGTATCGTATTCATGTCGGCAAATGGCTTTTCAGGATGTAACGCTTAAAAAGCACATAAACTCCGAAGCCAATAAGCGCTCCCAAGAGTCCTCCACAGATGATATCTCCTGGATAGTGAACTCCAAGGTAAATTCGGGTATAAGAAATAAGCCCAGCCCAAACGATTACCCATAAGGCTTTAACGCCGTATTTGGGCTTTAAAAGGCAATAGACGAAAGTGGCAATCCCAAAAAAGTTGGCGGCATGAGATGACACGAATCCATAGAGCCCACCACGATAATCATTGACAATATGCACCATGTCACCTATTTCGAAATTTCGAGAAGGCCGATATCGTTCAAATACATTCTTGAACAGCTCAACGGATACACGATCGCAAATCGATACGACCAAAATCACTCCGAGCAGAGTCCACAACATGACTTTCCAGTTGTAGGCTTTGAAAATAAGGTAGAGAAGGAATAGATAGACGGGTATCCAAAACACTTTCTCACTCATGTAATACATCGGCTGGTCGAGCCATGGCTGATGCAACCCATTCAAGAATAGAAAAAGTGATCTATCCAGTTTTTCAAGCCATTCAATCATGAGAAGGATTGAGTTTACTCCAGATTAAGTCCTTGAGCTCAGTAAGCCCAACTTGAGCCACCGATGAGATAAAGACGAATGGCACTTCCGGCAGCTCTGGTATGATTTCAGACTTTAGCTCATCATCTAGTAAATCGCTCTTGGTAATGGCCAGAAGCCGGTCCTTATCGAGTAATTCAGGATTGAATGCTTCCAATTCTCCGAGTAGAATTTGATATTCCTTAGCAATATCGTCACTATCGGCTGGCACCATAAAGAGAAGAAGACTGTTCCGCTCAATATGTCGCAAAAACCGAAATCCCAGACCTTTTCCTTTGCTCGCTCCTTCAATAATACCAGGGATATCGGCCATGATGAAGGACCGATCATCTCGGTAGGATACGATCCCGAGATTCGGAACAAGGGTCGTAAATGGGTAATTGGCTATTTCTGGCTTGGCTGCGCTAACGACAGAGAGTAAGGTTGATTTGCCTGCATTGGGGAAGCCAACAAGTCCAACATCTGCCAAAACTTTCAACTCCAAAATTCTCCACCCTTCTTCTCCAACTTCACCCGTCTGAGCGTATCGGGGCGTTTGATTTGTAGCCGATTTAAAGTGGGCATTTCCCTGTCCACCACGACCACCTTTAAAGAGAATAAACTCTTCGTTGTGCTCGGTTATTTCAGTAAGTACTTCACCCGTATCCGGATCTCTGACTACTGTACCTAATGGCACTTCAAGAATATTGTCTTCGCCAGACTTCCCAGAAGATGTTTGCTTTCCTCCCGGGTCACCATTTCCCGCCTTGACGTGTTTTTTATACTTGAAGTGAAGTAATGTCCACTTATGTGCATTACCTCGCAGAATAATGTGACCACCACGACCACCATCTCCACCATCCGGCCCACCCTTTGCGGTGAGCTTATCGCGATAGAGGTGCGCGGAGCCCGATCCACCGGAACCAGACTTCCCGTGAATCTTCACATAATCTACAAAGTTGCTACTAGACATTTATCCTACTACATCAAAAAGGCGTTGGCTAATCTCATCGATTGAACCGATACCATTAACTTCATGAAGCTTGTTCTGCTTTCTATAATATCCGGCTACCGGTGCCGTTTCGTCTTTGTACACCTGTATTCTGTTTTCTATAATTGATTCATCAGCGTCATCTGCACGACCGCTCGTTTCTGCTCTTTTCAAAAGTCTCTTTTTGAGCTCGGCATCTTCTACTACCAATGCCAACATGCACGTGATTTCAAGCCCTTTCTTAGCTAAAAAGGCATCCAACGCTTCGGCTTGTGGCTCCGTTCGTGGAAACCCATCAAAAATAAATCCATTCGCATCGCTGTGCTTACTCGCTTCGTCTTCCAGCATATTGATGGTTACCTCATCAGGAACGAGGTTTCCATTGTCGATGTAGCTTTTAGCCAACTTCCCCAGTTCCGTCCCTTCTTTCATGTTTCTTCGGAAAATATCTCCAGTGGATAGGTGAACGAGATTGTATTTTTCAACGAGTCGTTCTGCTTGTGTTCCTTTTCCAGCACCTGGAGGGCCGAAGAGTACAATATTGATCATTTCTTAAGATTTGATTTGATATATGTCGTTGAGATTCCTTCCGTGCTCATTATAGTCAAGGCCATAGCCCACTACAAAGAGATTCGGTATCTCAAATCCACAGTAAGTCATTTTTAGATTGCCCTTATATGCTTCGGGCTTGTAAAGTAAAGTCGCTATTTCAATCGATTTTGGGTTCGCTCGGGTCAATTCTCCCATCAAGTATTCCATCGTATGACCAGTGTCTACAATGTCTTCTACTACGATAACATCTCTTCCAGCAACATCGACATCCAGACCTAAGACTTCGCGCATTTTACCAGTTGACTCAGTTCCTGAATAGCTTTTCACTTTGATAAACTGAACTTCGCAATCCGACTCTAGCGCAGCTGACAAATCAGCCAAGAAACGATAGCTTCCATTGAGCACACCTAAAAGCAAAGGCGATGAATCTGGATACTTTTGATCAATCTCTTTGGCGATCTCCCCTATTCGAGATAAAATCTCATTGTGGGTGAGATATGGTACGAATGATTTGTCGAGGACCTGAATTACTTCCATTCGATTAAAAATAGATAGGCGAAGGTAATGATAATAAGGTCTTATCTGATTTGAACGCTCTTGAATTGGATGATGACTCATTTAACGGCCAAGATCTTGTTTAATGGTAAATGTTTGTCCTTTTCATCTTCCTTTTGCCTTGATGCAAAAGGAACAAAAGATCAGGGCTGTAATTTTATTTCTTGAAACTCTCGAAAACACTTCAGCGCCTTACCCAAACTCGCGAACGGTATTAACGGAAGCAGAGCTCCCGATACCTGAGCTCAAACATGGGTGCGGCGGACTTCCGCTTATTTCAGAGTTTCTGATAAATAAAATTAAGGCCGAAAGTTGGCTCACGACATCGTTTAAGGCTTTTTTAATTTAAACTCTGTAAGCTGTGAGCCAAGTCGTGCTATATCCAGAACAGAACTATTGACTACACCTTAATGGCAGTGGCTAGGTTTGCCATTTCATGAGATATCACCTCGAAATGGCAATCGCTGTTTGTGATCTTGATCACTCGAAAAATTACTCCGGTCGGTTATCTTTGCACCATGATTCGAAAACCCTATCAGAAAGATTTCAAACTAGGCGTTCTAGGCGGTGGCCAGCTTGGTAGAATGTTGCTTCAAGATGCAGTAGATCTCGATATAAAAATTGCCGCTCTCGACCCAGATGAAAAAGCGCCATGTCATCAAATCGTTCACGAATTTGTACACGGCAGCTTCAAGGACAAGCAAACGGTTTTGGACTTTGGGAAGGACAAGGACCTTATCACTGTTGAGATAGAGCATGTAAATATTGAAGCACTTAAAGAATTAGAGGCGTCTGGCATACCGGTTTATCCACAGCCAGACCTGCTCGCGATCGTCCAGGACAAAGGACTTCAAAAAGAGTTTTACTCTAAAAACAATATACCCACAGCTCCATACGCCTTAGTCAATGACAAAGCGGAAGCCATGGAGCGCGGAGATTTGCTTCCATTTGCGCAAAAACTACGCAAGGGTGGGTATGATGGAAAGGGTGTTTCAATCATACGCACGGAAAAAGATTTTGAAAAGGCGTTTGATGCACCTTCTGTTCTCGAGCAATTCGTTGATTTTGAAAAAGAATTGGCCGTGATCGTAGCACGGAATGCGCAGGGTGAAGTGAAAGCCTTTCCGACAGTGGAACTCGAGTTTAACCCGGAAGCAAATCTGGTTGAATTGCTTTTCGCACCAGCGCAAGTGTCTGAAAACATCGATGAGAAAGCGCGAAGTGTTGCCATGAAAACGATCGAAGCCTTTGGATTCGTGGGACTTCTAGCAGTGGAACTATTCTTGACCAAGGATGGTGAGATTTTAGTAAATGAAGTAGCGCCAAGACCTCACAACTCAGGTCACCAAACCATTGAAGGAAACGTCACATCGCAATACGCTCAACACTTAAGAGCCATTTTAGGTCTTCCGCTTGGGAGTACAGATCAAGTTAGACCTGCGGGAATGGTGAATCTTCTCGGCGCTCCAGACTACACTGGAGAAGCTTACTACGAAGGGCTGGAAAATATTCTCAGTCTTCCAGGTGTTTATCCACACCTTTATGGAAAATCAACAACAAAACCTTTTCGTAAGATGGGACACGTCACAATCACAGCTGATACGGTTGGTGAAGTGAAGCGCCTCGCAAACGAAGTGAAATCGGCGGTAGTCGTTAAAACGAAGTAATTATGGTAGGAATAATCATGGGAAGCAAAAGCGACCTTCCCGTTATGCAGGAGGCAATCGATATTTTGAATGAGCTCGGCATCGAGAATGAAGTAGAAATAGTCTCAGCTCACAGAACCCCCGAGCGTATGTACGAATATGCGAAGGAAGCTGACAAACGGGGAATCAAAGTAATCATCGCTGGAGCAGGCGGGGCAGCCCACCTTCCAGGCATGACAGCTTCTATCACACCCCTTCCTGTAATCGGGGTGCCGGTAAAAAGTCGAAACAGTATTGATGGCTGGGACAGCGTTTTGAGTATCCTTCAAATGCCCGGAGGAGTTCCTGTTGCTACCGTTGCACTGGACGGGGCCAAAAATGCTGGAATTCTCGCCGCCCAAATCATTGGGGCTTCAGATGACGATGTTCGCGGTAGAATCGCGGTCTACAAGGAGTCATTGAAAGAAAAAGTACTAAAAGACGCGAAGAACGTTCACTGATAAGTGAAAGAGTATTTTGAAATATTTACCCAAGCTACTACTGGTTACGGCAATTGGCTCTGGGACCAAATCACCCTGAAGAATGGACTTTGGGGCAACTACTTCTATTTTCTGATAGGGGTATCTCTCGTCTTTCTTATCCTGGAATGGGTTAAGCCTTGGCGCACAGGTCAGGCCAAATTTCGTAGAGACTTCTGGCTGGATGCCTTCTACATGTTTTTCAACTTCTTCATCTTTTCGCTTATCATCTTTGCCGGACTGAGTGAAGTGGCAGTGACCTTTTTCACCAAGGCTTTGGCCTCGATAGGAATTGAAAATGTCGTTGCTATCGAAGTTTCTCAATGGCCCACTTGGGTGCAAATCGCTGTACTTTTCGTGGTAAAAGACTTTGTGGAATGGTGGGTACACCGCCTATTGCACACCGTGCCGTGGCTCTGGGAGTTTCACAAGGTACACCACTCTGTAAAGGAGATGGGCTTTGCCGCTCACTTGCGCTTCCACTGGATGGAAAGCGTGGTCTATAAGTCAATCACCTACCTGCCTTTGGCGATGATAGGTTTCGGGATTGACGACTTTTTCGTTGCGCATATGATCGCCATAACTATTGGTCACTGGAATCACGCCAACATCAACATGAACCTTGGTCCTTTCAAATACATTTTAAATAACCCCAACATGCACATGTGGCATCACGCTTACCACATTCCGGAAGGGCACAAGTACGGTGTAAACTTTGGCTTGTCTCTGAGCGTTTGGGACTATATTTTCGGCACGGCCAGTATTCCCCATTCAGGGCGCGATATCAAACTTGGGTTTGAAGGCGATCAAAATTTTCCTAAAGATTTTATGCATCAAGTAGTACATGGACTCAAGCCAAAACAAAAGAAATAACCGCTTTAGAAAGCCCTTGCTGATATCTCTGGTGGCTTCACTCACCTTGGGGTTAGCTCCCTTTCAGGATCCACATGTAATCGGCAAGTGGAAATGGGTTTTGGGCGGTGCTGTTGGCATGCAGCCTTTGGATTGGTTTGATTTTATTCTTCATACCACACCGTTTCTCGCCCTGCTTTTCTTCAGTTATAAATTCATAATCACGCACTTCCAAGGATCAAATAAAGCCTAGACATTGGCGCCCCAATCAACTCAACTTTGTATTTTAGGACAAAGATCGCTGGGTTGAGATTTGCACTGCTTACACTTATGATACTGAGTTTTCACTTTTCCTTTGGTGGAAATGGTGATGAACCAGCTGGTGCGCGAGGCGCAGGGATGGCCTACGCTCGACTCACCTACACTGACATTTGGAGCATTTTTTATAATCAGGCAGGGTTGGCTCGCATGGAAGCCCCAAGCGCTGGAGCGTTCTTTGAGAATAAATTCTTCGTCAAAGAACTGGGCCGTGGTGGATTTGCGGCCAGCCATCCGCTGGGACAAGGAAGTATTGGCTTGAGCTATACTGGTTTTGGTTACGCGGCATATCGCGAAAGCAAGATGGGACTAGCCTATGGGATGAAATTAGCAGAAAATCTATCTGTTGGCACCCAGATTAATTATCACCACACGCGCATCAATGCCGAGGACTACGGAGAAACCGGAACTGTTACTGCTGAACTCGGGCTCATACTGGCTTTGTCTGAGAAAGTAAACATAGGTGCTCATGTTTTCAATTTAACGCGTTCACAGCTGAACGAAGATTTTGACGAAAGACTACCGACTTTAGTGCGTTTAGGGCTGAATTATTCAATAACAGAAGAGCTTCGAATCTCAGGCGAAGTGGAAAAAGACATCGACTTTGATGAAGTCTTTAAAATGGGAATCGAGTATCAACCAGTGGAGTCCATTTATATTCGGGTTGGGGCTTCAAACAACCCCGGCATTTTCGCCTTCGGACTGGGACTAAACTGGGGCGCCTTTCAATTTGACTTGGCGAGCACCTACCATTCCGTTCTTGGCTATTCTCCCCAAGCTTCTCTCACCTTCGTTCCCACTAAAAAGTGAGAAGGTGGGCAATCATAGCGTTTGCCTGTCTCCCTTTTGCGGCTTTTTCTCAAAACGACGACTCAGATCGTTCGCAAATTATTGAGCAGCGAATTGAGCAGATCGCAGAAGCCATCGAGTCGGACAATATAGACTACACCACCCTATTTGAGCAGCTCACGGTTTACCTCGACTTTCCGCTAAACATGAATCAGGCAGAAGCTGAAGAGCTGTATGGGCTGGCTTTTCTATCGAATTATCAAATCGAACAATTTCTGATTTACCGCGAAGAGTACGGCTCACTTTTCTCGATTTATGAATTGCCCCAAATAGACGGTTGGGATCGAGCTACCGCTGAATTAATTCAGCCATTCGTCCAATTCAAAACGAGTCAGAAATATGAGAAAATTACCTTCTCGAACTTAGAGAAATACGGTAAAAATGAGCTGGTCTTGCGCTGGTCTGCACTATCTGAAACGCCCATCGGTTACCAGCCCATAAGCGATGAAGAATTGATAGACAATCCAAATGCGCGGTATCTGGGTTCAAAAGATCGACTCTACGCCCGGTACCGCTATCGTTATGGCGATCGGGTGAGTTTCGGAGTAACCGCGGAAAAAGATAGTGGAGAAGAATTCTTTCAAGGCTCTCAAAAATCCGGCTTCGACTTTTACTCCGCTCATTTCTTCCTCAAAGATTTCGGAAAGCTCAAAAAACTTGCGGTAGGTGATTACCAAGCACAATTCGGTCAGGGACTCACCTTTTGGTCGGGCTTAGGATTCGCTCGTAAGAGCTCATTCACCGTGAGTACAGGACAAGCTGCACCGGGAATTGGACCATATACTTCCATAAATGAAAACCTATTCTTGCGCGGTGCCGCCACGACTATTGGCTTAGAAAACTGGCGCATCTCAGCATTCTATTCGGGAAAGCACATCGACGGAAATCTCTCTCGAGATACGATCCCAGACGAAAATGCCGTGATCGTTTCCAGTTTTCAAGAAAGTGGATTTCACCGCACACCATCAGAAATTGAAGATAAAGACGCCATTTTCCAAGAGCATTTTGGCGGAAATCTGGGTTTTAAAAAAGGACGCCTGCATCTGGGTCTAACCGGAGTTTACATGCGGTTGGACGGAGAGTTAAATCTCAATACGGACACCTATAGCCAGTATCGATTTAGTGGTTCTGAAAATTGGGCTGCAGGAATTGACTATCGGTGGAAGTACAGGAATCTACTGATGTATGGTGAAACAACGAGAAGTGGGAATGGGGCCATAGCGACGCTAAACGGGTTAAACATCAATCTTGATCCACGACTGATTCTCAATATCACTCAAAGGCATTACGACAGGGATTTTCAAGGGGTCGCTTCAATCGGATTTGGAGAAGGGTCTAGGGTTGAGAATGAATCGGGAGTGTACTTGGGAATTGAGCTCAGGCCCTTTAAGCGCTGGAAGCTCAACGCTTATTTTGATCAGTTTAAATTTCCTTGGTTGAGATACCAGGTCGATGCTCCTTCTCATGGCCAAGACTTTCTTGGACAATTGGAGTACAATCCGACGGGAAGGATTAATTTCTACGTCAGGTTCCGAAAGAAAACGAAAGAAATAAACAGCCGAAACGCGGAAAGCGGCGTTGCCAAGTTGGTAAACGAAGAGCGACAAAATCTCCGTTTCAACCTTTCCTATCGCACAACGGCACGGTGGCGGTTTAGATCGCGAGTCGAGTTCACAAATTATAAGCGAGGGTACGAACCTAACTCTAAGGGATTCATGGTTTATCAGGACGTGATTTACGATTTCAAATTTATCCCCGCGCGAATCTCCCTTCGCTATGCGCTTTTTGATACCGACTCATACGACTCGCGCGTTTACGCTTATGAAAACGATGTGCTCTATTACTTCTCCATACCGGCATACTCTGGTCGCGGGTCCAGGATCTACGCTCTTCTGAAAGTCGACATTTCAAGAAACATCGATCTCTGGTTGAGATGGGGTCAATTTTACTACACCGACCGAAATGAAATTGGAAGTGGAAGAGATGCCATAGAAGGAAACACAAAAACAGAGTTTAAAGCTCAAATGCGTCTCAAGTTTTAGATACAAAAAACTGAAGTCTCTCGAGCTGACGCCAAAAATCAGGGAAGGACTTCGAGACTACGCTGGCATCATCAAAAGTCACACCATCTGTTGCTAAAGCCAAGGGTGCAAAGGCCATAGCCATACGGTGATCATCGTACGTGGATATCTGTTTTACTCCACGATCCTTGATACCAGATTTTAATCTAATTTCGGATTGACCAGCTGAGATTTCGACACCATATTTTCCCAACTCCTTCTCCAGAGCCTTGATTCTGTCCGTCTCCTTTATCCGAAGTGTGCCCAAGCCTGTAAAGTGCCCTTTAATTCCGAGCACAGCGGCAAGGACAATGATGGTCTGAGCTAAATCGGGGCATGCGGTAAAATCAATCTTCATATGGCTTGATACAGCTCCCTTTTTGAGTAGGGCACCTTCATCATCAAAAGTTGTCACCACTCCAAACGCCTCCATCATTGGCGCCAGAATCGAGTCGCCTTGCAAGCTCTCTTCAGACAAACTCCGAATTCGCATTTGCGACCACGAGCCAAGAGCAAAAATGGCATAGAAATAGGATGCTCCGGTCCAGTCTCCTTCTACGTCAAACATAGATGCCGAGTATTCCTGTGGAAGAACTCGAATATTATTTTCTTCGACATCAACGTTCACCCCCGCTTTTCGCATCAGTTCAATCGTCATATCGATATAGGGTCGTGACACTTGATTTTCGGGAAGAATAAGTTCCAGCTCAGACAGGCAGGAAGGAGCTATGAGTAAAAGAGCCGTGATAAACTGGCTGCTCAGGTTTTGTGTCAAGCGAATAGAACCGCCTTTCAACGCTTGGCCGTTAACTTGCAGGGGCGGATATCCTTCTTTTTTCAGATACGCGATTTCAGCACCCATGGCTCGCAATGCATCTACAAGCGGCCCAATAGGTCGTTGAGCCATGCGTGCGGTACCAGCGAGAATATGCCTTCCTGGAGTAGCTGCCGCCCAAGCTGTTCCGAACCGCATAACCGTGCCGGCATCGCCCGCCCATTTTTCTTCACTTTTAGCATTCAAAAAGGTTTCGAGCAATACAGTATCGTTGGCTCTACTCAAATTCTGGATCACAATCTGCTCATTCGCGAGCGCTCTGATAATCAGCAAGCGATTGCTTATGCTTTTCGAAGCTGGAATTTCAACTTCGGGGCAACTCGAAAAATGCTTAGGTGCCGAAAGGCTTAATTGGCCCATCTCTCGTAATAGTAGAGCGATTCAACAATTAAGTCCACTCCTATTTTCTCATCGTAGACACCATCTCCAATCCCGTTGATTAGAGTCATCCTAATTTCTCCATCAACGTTCTTCTTATCGTGCTTTATAAGTTCTAAAATGCGATGGATCTTCAGCTCGTCTATCTTAATCTTTGAGTAATGGCTGAAAATAAAGCTTGCAATATCGTTTAGTTCTTCTTTCGATAGCAAGCCGAGTTTATTTGAAATGTATGACTCACAAACCATGCCCAGGGCTACGGCTTCACCGTGGAGAAGCGCTCTTGAATCACCTTCGAATGAATTAGACTCTACCGCGTGGCCGATGGTGTGACCAAAGTTCAAAAGCTTTCTCCTTCCCGATTCGAAAGGGTCGCTGGTTACGATCTGGTTCTTGATCCGAATGCTATGTAAGATGGATGCATCCAAGGACTCTAAGTCATAAAATGAAACCATCTTTAAATCTTCCCAATATTGCGGATCACTGATAAGCGCATGTTTTATCATCTCAGCAAATCCCGAAAGAAGTTGATTTCGAGGTAGTGACTTCAAAAATTCAGGATCTACAAAAACTGATTCGGGGTTTCTGAAAAGCCCGACTTCATTCTTGAAGCGTCCCAGATTCACTCCTACTTTTCCGCCTATCGACGCATCCACCTGAGCTAAAAGTGAAGTTGGTACATTAATAAATCTTATACCGCGTTTGAATGCTCCGGCAATGAATCCACCTAAATCACTGACAACACCTCCACCCAAATTTATTACGATAGAAGACCGATCACCCCCCAATTCTCCAAGTGCCGACCAAATTTGAGCACACACTTCCAAGTCTTTAGATTCTTCTCCTGCAGAGACTTCCACGACTTCGGCTTCACTGAGCTGGGGCACCTTCCCCATAAGGACAGGCATGCAGGCCTGAAGTGTATTTTCATCCGCTAAAATGAATATCTTCACCCCCGAGTATAAGTCGGAAGAAAGCAGCTCGGCAAGGTTTGCCAGACTATGACGTCCGACCACTACTTCGTAGCCATCAGTCTTTACTCTTTCTAAGTCTATTTCTGCCATGTAGGATTGTGAAGATGTGGTTGGCTAAGATATGATTGCTTTTTTGAGAAAGAAAATGATGACTGAAAGTACAGATCAGAAACACAGTAAAGCCGCATCATCTTTATCTTTTAAGAATACTGAAGTTGCATTCTCCAGTAAGTCTAACAGCGACCTAAAAAAGGCAAAGTTCCTTTTTAAAATGCTGGCCAATAAGTCCATGATGATGCTCGGTAAGTATGCAACTAACGCTGTACTAGCTCTCCACCTTCCAGTAAAAGGGTTGATCAGAGCTACCATATTCAATCAGTTTTGCGGTGGAGAATCTATTCCCGAATGTGCTGATACCACCAAGGTACTGGACAAATACGGCATAGGCACCATACTCGACTACAGTGTGGAAGGAAAAGACTCTGAAGCAGATTTCCAGGCGGCCTTTGATGAGCTCATCCTTACCCTGCAGACTGCCAGTGGAAACAAGCATATTCCGTTTTGTGTTTTTAAAATCTCTGGACTTGAGAGCAATAGTCTTCTCGAAAAAATCAGTGACAAAAAAGAACTTTCCTCAAAAGAAAAGGAATCATATACCAAGTTAAAGGATAGAGTCAATCACCTCTGTAAGCTAGCATATGAAGGTGACACACCTATTTTGATTGACGCTGAAGAATCTTGGATTCAGCCTGCAATAGATGACTTGGCGATGGAAATGATCGCAAAGTACAACAACAAAAGGCCAATCGTGTACAACACGCTTCAGATGTACCGTCATGACAGACTGGCTCATTTAAAAGAAGCCCATGCCATTTGTAAGCAAAAAGGTGTGATTTATGCTGTAAAGGTGGTAAGAGGGGCCTACATGGAAAAGGAACGAGCGCGCGCTATTGAGCGAGGCTATCCATCTCCTATCCAGCCTGACAAGGCTAGCACAGACCGCGACTTCGATCTCGCTGTGGCTTATGCACTAGACCACATTGCTTCTATGGGTCTTTGCTGTGGTACACATAATGAGCACAGCTCAAAACTATTGGCTGAAGAAATGATCCAGCGCAATATGCCTTTGAAGCACCCGCACATTTATTTTGCACAGCTATATGGAATGAGTGACCACATCAGCTTCAACCTGAGTCATGCTGGCTATAATGTGGCAAAGTACGTACCGTATGGACCCATAAGGGAAGTGATGCCCTACCTCATTAGAAGGGCTGAAGAAAACACATCGGTTGCTGGACAAACCAGCAGAGAATTAAACTTGATTATTTCGGAATTGAAGCGCAGGAAGCTCGAGTAAATCACCCTGACGTTTTCAGTCAGGACTTTGGCCAAACTGAGCACTTCCTGAGAGTCATAAGCCTGACTTGTAGTGAGCTAGTGAAGGAGGTGAAGCATTTAACTCACTCGCAAGCGCAATCCTTGTCCAGATTCTCAACGGCTACATCAATCAAAACGGTAGCTGAGTCGGCTATTTCGAACTTCATTGTAGCCAAACCGACAGCCGCATCATTAGAAACGACGTACATCCGAGGCGTAGTATTGGTGTGGCTTTTAGAGAAGTCGACATCTCCTTCTGCTTTCAAGAGATCTAATTCTTCCTCTGAAATTTCGAAACAATCTAATTGGCACTGAGCTTTAGTTGAAATGGATCCGGGGAAGTCGCTCAAGTTTGATAAAACTCGATTATTCGGCATCCAATCAGTGAGCACATTCGTCCGGCCGTTGAAGAACACTGCAACGAAGGCTGTACCTATCAGTACGCCGAATATGTATAGGGTTAGTCTTCTTTTGAAAGTCATTAAAAGGCAGCAAATAAAAGGTCTATGTCCTTGTAAGGCAAATTGAATACTTCACCGAGTGATTCATTGGTGAGCGTACCATTGTATAAGTAAACACCATGTCTGAATCCTGGGTCATCCTTGATTAGGCTCGAACATCCACCGTGCTTTCCAATATTTAAAAGCAAGGGGGTAAAGATATTGCTCAAAGCCATGGAAGCTGTTTTGGATACGCGAGAAGCAATATTGGGAACACAGTAGTGTACAACCCCGTGCTTCACGAAAGTAGGATGGGTATGGTTTGTAGCGACTGATGTTTCAAAGCATCCACCTTGATCGGCACAGACATCCACAACAACAGAGCCTTCTTTCATTTCTTGAACCATGGCTTCGGTCACGACTGTTGGTGTTCTACCATCAACACTTCGCAATGCTCCTATGGCCACGTCAGCGGTGCGGAGTGCACGCTTGAGCTCTTCAGGTTGGATTACTGATGTAAAAAGCCGTTGCCCCAGATCGTTTTGTAGTCTGCGAAGCTTGTAAATGGAAAAGTCGAATACCTTGACCACAGCTCCAAATCCGAGTGCTGCTCTACAAGCGTATTCGGCAACCGTACCAGCACCAATGATCACCACTTCTGAAGGGGCCACACCCGATATACCACCGAGCATGAGGCCTTGGCCGCCACGGTTTCGGCTCAAATATTCGGCAGCGACGATGATCGATGCATTTCCAGCAATCTCTCCCATGGCCCTAACCACGGGAAACTTTCTTTCTTCGTCTTGCACATAATCCCAGGCTATGGCCGAAATCTTCTTGCGCATCAGTTGCTTGAGCGTATCTCTCGGCTGGACGCTCAACTGCAAGGCAGAGAAAAGAGTCTGCTTGTGTCCCATCATCGCAATTTCATCAGTGCTAGGTGGGGCTACTTTCAAGACTATATCGCATTGAAAAGCTTCTTTCCGATCATAGGCGATCTTAGCTCCGGCTTCGCTGTAGAGTCGGTCGTCATAGCCGGCGTTCTTTCCAGCTTCGGTTTCTATCACCACTTCATGACCGTTACTAACCAATACAGAAACAGCGTCAGGCACTAAGGCTACCCGATTTTCTTGGTAAGACGTTTCTTTTGGAATCCCAAGTTGAAGATTTTTGCCTTTCTTGCCTACTTCCAAGAGTTCTTCTTGTGGTTGCAGAGAGGCTTGACGCGCCAATGCTTTCAGCGCTTCTTTTGAGCTTATCATCCGACTGCTAATTTCCTTGCGGGATTGAAAATACTAAAAGCATTTCAAGAAGGGAAATCCAAAGTGATTTTACGACTCTCCCCTTCATCTAAAATATGGACTTGGACTACTTTTTCTGGAAGTAACTCGGCGATTTTTTCCGGCCACTCCATAAAGCAATAACTTCCTGAGTACAAATACTCTTCATACCCAAAATCGTATACTTCTTCGATGGAATCAATTCGATAAAAATCGAAGTGATATACCGGCCCTATTGGGCTGGCATATTCATTGACAATGCTAAAGGTCGGGCTGCTACCCTCTCCTTCTACGCCAAGGGCCTTCAATATCTCAAGAATCAAAGTCGTTTTTCCCGCGCCCATCTCACCGTAAAACGCAAACAAGCGATTTTCTTCTGATGCACGAATTATTTCTCTGGCCACTTTAGGTAGCTCATCGATTGAATCTACGCGAATCTCCATTATTTCGGACTGAGAACTGCAAAGGGGATTAACATTTCTTCGAGCGAAATCCCACCGTGCTGGAAAGTATCCTTATAGAATTTCATGAAATGATTGTAGTTGTTTGGATAGACAAAGTAGCCACTCTCCGGTGCAAAGATATAAGCGGTGCTCACATTAGACTTCGGTAGAAAAGCCTCTTCAGGCTTGGTGATCGCAAACACTTCTTTAGGATTGTAATTCAAGTTCCTACCCTGTTTGTAGCGTAGGTTGGTACTCGTGTTTCGATCACCTACCACCTTGAGCGGGTCGGTAACCTGGATGGTACCGTGATCTGTCGTAACCACAAGCCTTCCTCCATATTCGGCAACTTTTTCGAGAATGGATTTTAAGGGTGAATGATCGAACCAACTCTTGGTCAATGATCTATACGCAGATGCATCGTCGGCTAGTTCTTTTATCACTTCCATATCAGTACGGGCATGCGAAAGCATATCGACAAAGTTGTAGACAATCACATTGAGCTCGTTGGTCATCATATTCGAAATACTATCAACCAGCTTGCGACCTTGCTCTAGCCTGGTCACCTTCGTATAACTGGCCTTTATGTCCTTGCCAAGCCTTTTTAGCTGCGCCATCAAAAGCTCTTCTTCGAATAGATTCTTTCCTCCTTCTTCGTGATCATCTTTCCAATAATTGGGGTGAAGCTTTTGGATCTCACTAGGCATCAGTCCGGCGAAAAAGGCATTACGCGCATATTGGGTGGCAGTTGGGAGAATGCTCATATACATCTCCTCATGGTCTGTTCTGAAATGCTCGTTAATCGAAGGTTGAATGACTTTCCACTGATCGTATCGCAGATTATCGATCATGATTAGGAACAGGGGTTTGCTACCAATTTCTGGTGCAACTTTCTTCTTAAAAACCTGATGGGACATCAATGGTGTGTCTCCGATGTCATGGAGCCAGTCTACATATGATTTACTGACGTACTTTGAAAAGCTGCTATTGGCTTCGGTCTTTTGCATGGTCAGAATCTCTTCCATGACCCCATCACTTCCCGAGTCTAACTCCAACTCCCAGAAGGTGAGTTTTTTATAGACTTCCATCCATTCTTCTGCATCCAAGCGGTCACCCAACGAAAGTCCAATTTCACGGAACGCAGCTTGATATTTCGAATTGGTTTGCTCGTTTATGAGCTTTCGGTTATCAAGGTTTTTCTTGATGGACAGAAGAATTTGATTCGGGTTTACGGGTTTGATCAGGTAGTCGGCAATCTTAGAACCGATAGCTTCTTCCATAATCGACTCCTCTTCGCTCTTGGTAATCATCACCACGGGCACCTCAGGCTTCGACTCTTTTATTTGCTGGAGGGTCTCCAAACCTGACAACCCCGGCATATTCTCATCCAAGAAGATGATATCGTAGTCAACTTCATCGACTGAGTCTATTGCATCGTGACCATTGTTTACCGTAGTCACTTCAAAACCTTTGTCTTGGAGAAACAAGACATGAGGCTTGAGCAATTCGATTTCATCATCGGCCCATAATATTTTTGAAGGCATAGTAGATACTGGGTTTTTGAGAGGTTTGATTATTCGCTTACTTTTGATCTAATTAACAAAAATAGCCCGGCTTTATTATACCGAGCTGCAGAAATAAATGGAGCTTTCATCACCTGTGGCATTATCTAACAAAAGGAAGATACTCAATGACCCTGTATATGGGTTCATTACGGTCCCCAACGACTTGATCTTTGATATCATTTCGCACCCTTGTTTTCAACGCCTGAGAAGAATCAAACAGGTGGGCATGTCTCATTTGGTGTATCCCGGTGCCAATCACACCCGATTTCACCATGCACTTGGAGCTATGCACCTCATGTATCTTTCGCTCACGGCTCTTCGGGAAAAGGGCGTAGAAATAGATCAGGAAGAGTGGACAGGAGCTCTCATCGCCATACTCCTTCACGACATAGGTCACGGGCCTTTCTCGCATAGCCTTGAATACACCTTGGTGCAAAGCGTAAGTCACGAAAGTCTTTCGGTGCTCTTGATTGAAGACCTTAACAAAGAGTTTGACGGAAGATTAGATTTAGCACTCTCCATTTTCAAAGGAACCTATCACAAAAAGTTTCTGCATCAATTGGTGAGCAGCCAGCTCGACATGGATCGACTCGATTACCTCTCGAGAGACAGCTTTTATACGGGGGTTTCGGAAGGAGTAATCGGAAATCAACGCATCATCAAAATGCTCGACGTACGTGACGACAAGCTGGTGGTAGAAGAGAAGGGCATCTACTCCATCGAGAAATTTATCGTGGCCAGAAGGCTCATGTATTGGCAGGTCTATCTTCACAAAACGGTGGTTTCTGCCGAGCGACTTCTCATTAATATTCTACGTCGAGCTCAATACTGCTCTCGAAAGGGAGATGTATTATTCGGATCTCCTACCCTGCTGTATTTTCTGAAGAATGAATTTGGACTTTCTGACTTCCAGGAAAATCCTGAAGTGTTGAAGATGTTCGTGAAACTCGACGACTTCGACATCATGGGAGCCATCAAAGTTTGGGCTGAGCACGACGATCGCATTCTCTCAAACCTTTGCTCCGACTTGCTAGCAAGGCGTTTACCAAAAGTTCGCCTTTCATCAGAACCTTTTGCTGAAGCGACAGTTTACGATCTAAAGCAAAAAACGAAGGCCCACTACGGAATTGGCGACGATGAACTGGAATATTTTTTCCAGCTCGGTACCATTGAAAATCACGCTTATAACAGCGATTATGATGGGATACTAATTTTGCGAAAAGATGGCTCAGTAGCAGAGCTCGCTGAAACATCAGACAATCAGGCTCTATCGGCACAAACGGAAGCCGTAACAAAGCACGTTTTATACTACCCCAAAGTGGTTTAAATTAATGTTATTTCTGGCCTGAAGCCGAATCGATTAATTTATATATTTAGGCGATGGAATTTTCGGCATCCCAGATAGCCCAACTACTTGAAGGTGAAGTGGTTGGAGATGAAGAAGCAATCGTTTCTAACCTCAGTAAAATTGAAGAAGGCCAATCTGGTACTTTATCTTTTTTAGCCAACCCTGCTTATTCGGAGTATATTTATACAACTCAGGCTTCCATTGTGATCCTAAATCGGGATTTCAAATTGGAGAAATCTATCCCCGATACGCTCACGCTGATTCGGGTGGACGATGCCTACAGTTGTTTTGCAAAACTCCTCGACCTATACAACCAAATCAAGTACGATCGAAAAGGTGTTGACAAGCACGCTTTCGTCTCTGAAAGCGCCAATATCGGCGCTGATGTCTATGTAGGCGCTGGTGCTGTGGTTGAAGATGGAGCAGTAATAGGCGATGGTTCGAAAATTTACCCACAAGCTTTTATTGGGAGCAATGTGAAGATAGGTGCCAACACATTAGTTCACCCGAGCGCAAGGATTCTAGCCGATTGTGAAGTGGGAGGTGATTGTGTGATTCACAGTGGAGTTGTAATCGGTGGAGATGGATTTGGATTCGCACCCAATAGCGACAACAATTACCAAAAGGTAGCTCAAATCGGGAATGTGATCATCGAAGATCACGTGGAGATTGGCGCTAATACGACTATAGACCGTGCTACCCTAGGGCACACTATTGTAAGGAAAGGCGTTAAGATCGACAACTTGATCCAGATTGCTCACAACGTGGAGATTGGGGAGAATACGGTTATCGCCGCTCAAACGGGAATCGCTGGTTCCACTAAAATCGGGAAGAACTGTATGATTGGTGGGCAAGTGGGAATCGTTGGTCATATCACTATCGCCGATGGCACCATGATCGCCGCGCAAAGCGGAATACAGAGCTCCATCAAGGAAAAAACTATTGTACAAGGATCTCCAGCTATTGCAGCGGGAGAGTTTAAGAAGTCTTATGTTGGATTCAGAAGACTTCCAAATATCATGAAAGAATTGGGAGATCTCAAAAAATCGATCTCAGCCCTTAAACGAGAATCTGAATTATGAGTACGAAACAACGTACCCTCGCAAATCCAATAGAGATGAAGGGAATAGGCCTTCACTCGGGAGAAAAAGTCAACATTAAAATCTTACCGGCACCAGAAAACCACGGCTATATGTTCCAACGTGTCGATATGGAAGGCCAACCATTGATCAAGGCAGATGTTGACAACGTGGTTACCACAAACCGTGGAACTACACTCGAAGAAAATGGTGCTCGTGTATATACCACCGAGCACGTGCTCGCAGCCATTTACGGTTGCGAAGTGGATAATGCGCTTATCCAGCTCGATGGTCCGGAAGTGCCTATTATGGATGGAAGCGCAAAGCTCTTTGTTGAAGCGATCGAAAAGGCTGGATACGAAGAACAAGAAGCCGAGCGAGACTATTTCACTCTCAAAGAAAACTTGTACTACGAAGACGAAGAAGGCTATGTAGAAATGTTGGCCGTACCTACTCCGGGACAAGAATTTCGGATCACGGTAATGGTCGATTACAATTCGCCTATTCTGGGTACGCAGCACGCTTCGATGTACCACCTTGGAGAGTTTAAGAAGGAAATAGCTCCTTGCAGAACCTTCGTTTTCCTTCGGGAAATCGAAATGTTGGCCAAAAACAACCTGATAAAAGGTGGTGACTTGGACAACGCCATTGTTTTGGTAGAGCAAGAACGCTCTGAAGAAGAGTACCGCGAGATTGCCAAATTGGTTGGAAAGAATTACGAAGACATCAAAGTAGAAGGGATCGGGGTTTTGAACACGATCAAACTTCAATTTGAAAATGAGCCAGCACGACACAAGCTACTCGACATAGTCGGAGATTTAGCCTTGGTAGGGAAACCGATTCGAGGTCATATTCTCGCCGCAAGACCAGGCCACAAGGGCAATACCGCATTTGGTAAAATCATCAAAAACCTGATCAAAGACGAACGGAAAAAAGCACCGACTTTTGACTTGACCAAGGATCCTGTTTATGATGTGAATCAGATCATGAACATCCTTCCGCACCGCTATCCATTTCTCATGATCGACAAGGTCATTGAGCTGACGGAAAATACTGTAGTAGGTGTCAAGAATGTGACAATCAACGAACCATTCTTTACGGGCCACTTCCCGGGAAATCCCGTAATGCCGGGTGTGCTTCAAATCGAAGCTATGGCCCAAGTAGGTGGGGTTTTGGCGCTTCACAATGTAGAAGACCCTGAAAACTGGAGCACTTATTTTATGAAGATTGACGCAGTCAAATTTAAAAGAAAGGTGATTCCGGGTGATACAGTCGTTTTTAAGCTTGAACTTTCAGCGCCAATTCGTCGCGGAATCGTTCAGATGAAGGGGGTTGGATACGTAAATGGACAAGTTGTGTCTGAAGGAGAGCTGATGGCACAAATCATACGAGATAAAGCATAATCAATGAGCACAGCCGGAGCGCATATTGACCCCAATGCGAAGATTGGAAAGGATGTAAAAATTGGTCCTTTCTCAACCATACACGGGGATGTAGAGATTGGAGATGGCACGGTGATCCACTCGAACGTAGTGATCATGGAGGGAGCGCGAATCGGAAAGAATTGTGAAATTTTTCCGGGAGCTGTTATCTCAGCTATTCCACAAGACCTGAAGTACCAAGGTGAAAAAACCACGGTGGAAATTGGAAACAATACCACCATTCGCGAATGCGTGACCATAAATAAGGGTACAGTAGATAAGATGAAGACTAGCGTTGGAAACAACTGCTTGCTCATGGCCTACGTTCACCTTGGTCACGATGTTGAAGTAGGAAACAATTGCATCATCGCCAATGCTGGGTCGGTAGCTGGTCACGTGAAGATCGAAGACTTTGCCATTTTGGAAGGGATGGTAGGTGTGCAGCAGTTCCTGACTATTGGTGCACACTCTTTTATAGCGGGTGGAACACTGGTTCGAAAGAATGTTCCACCTTTTTGCAAAGCGGCCAGAGAGCCGATGAGCTATGTTGGTGTCAACACCGTTGGGCTTCGCCGCAGAGGTTTTGATCCAAAGATTATCTCTCAAATCGAAGATGCTTACCGCATTATCTACGTCCAACACAAGAACATAACCAAGGCACTCGAAGTATTGGAAAACGAAGTACCAGACAGCCCTGAAAAGCAACATATTTTAGACTTCATCCGAAACTCGGACAAGGGCATTATGAAAGGCCCACTCAATGACTAGTATCAGCCTTCAGAATCTGGGAAAACGCTTCAATCGGGAATGGCTTTTCGACCAAATCTCGCTGGAGCTGCACTCAGAAAAGGCTTACGCTGTGCTCGGTGGAAATGGATCAGGTAAAAGCACCTTTCTAAAAGTCGTATCAGGGTTTTCCATGCCATCATCAGGGGAGATATCCTACACGGTAGCTGGAAGTGAAATCAAGCAAGCCGATGTGTACCGACATATTGGTTTTTGCAGCCCATATCTCGATTTGTACGATGAATTAAACTTAATGGAACTGGTGAAATTTCATTTCTCACTTAAGCCGAGCTTGAGTCAGTTCGACCTGAAAGAATTTGGCAAGACTTGCCAACTCGAACACGCCATGACCAAGCCTATCAAGTATTTTTCTTCGGGGATGAAGCAGCGGGTGAGACTGGGGTTGGCTTTATTGAGCGACACTCCTTTTATATTTCTCGATGAGCCTACTTCCAACCTCGATCGCAAAGGGATAGATTGGTATCAGGAAATGGTTGACAAGACAAAGCAAGGCCGCATCTACATCGTGGCATCAAATCAGGTGGAAGAAGAGTACGGATTCTGCTCTGAAAAAATCTGGATCGAAAACTTCAAGCGGGCATAATTTTCTACATTTGGCTCAAAGAATACAATAAGGATGGCAAATACATCAGATATTAAAAACGGGCTTTGCATCAACTTCAATGGGAAGCTATATACAATCACGGAGTTTCAACACGTGAAGCCAGGAAAAGGGCCTGCTTTTGTAAGAACAAAGCTTAAAAATATTGAAACGGGCAAAGTAATCGACAACACTTTCTCGGCTGGACACAGCATTGAAATCGTTCGTATTGAGCACCGCCAGTACCAGTACCTTTATCCAGAAAACAACGGCTACCACTTTATGAATACCGAGACTTTTGAGCAGGTGTTTATCGATGGTCACATGATAGAGCAGCCCGAATATCTCAAGGAAGAAATGGTAGTAACGATCATCTTCCACGCTGAAGAAGAAAACCCGCTGGTTGTGGAAATGCCACACTTTATTGAAGCCACAGTGACCTACACCGAGCCGGGTGTAAAAGGCGATACGGCTACAAACACATTAAAGCCTGCTACCATAGATACAGGCGCTGAGATTCGAGTTCCACTCTTCATCAATACTGATGATCGAATCAAAGTGGATACGAGAACCGGACAATACGCAGAGCGTATTAAGGAATAAGCAAATCCTATTCAAGTTAATACCAAAGCCTTTTCAATGAATGAGAAGGCTTTTTTTATACTTGTATGAACACAGTGTCATATTGAGTAACCCGAAGAATTTCAGGCTGTCTTGATGTATAATTGAAACCTGGGTTGGTGAAATCGAAAAGCGAGAAGGCTTCAATTACGTCTTGATCAATATGGACCTTCAGGAGTTTTGGTAGTAAAGTGGAAATTGAAAGCCATGTACCATCTGATATGCATATGAGAGCTTAAAGGGCACCACAAAGGCTCAGAGAACACAGAGAATATCCGTAATCGATCATGATCAATTACAAAGACTTAAAACACTACGAAACTCCCAACACCGACACCACTTTCCGATTCTACCCGCAACAAAAACATTCCCGATGGAAGCGATGAGACATCAATAGGTTTTGAGCTTGGATGGTTTTGTTTTTGGATCACCACTCGGCCTTGGATATCGTGTATGGTCAAAGATTGAATGACCTGACTTTGAAAATCACCACGGATTTGAATCTGGTCTGTAGCAGGGTTGGGGTAAATGTTTAAATTCAGACGTTCTTCCGCATCTTTTGTGGCGACAAACCCGTTTGGCATGATCCGGACTAGACCATTGTACGGCTCACCGCCAAAACTTGAAAAAAGCCCGCCTAAAAGGAGCTTTCCATCTTGTAGCGGCAAAATGCATCCTATCAGAGGAATATTCGTAAAAGAACCATTTCCAGACCAATTCTCCCAATAGGCTTCATCTGGCCCTAGTCCATTAAAAAATCCTTCAACCATTTCACCATTATCATTGACTTTGATCAAGTTGGCACATGTTTGCCCATTAAACTCATCAAATGCTCCCCCTAATAGAAAAGTTCCATCAGTATCCTCATATGGGATACTTGCAAATCCAGAAATCTCAGAACCAGCATAGTGTCGCAGAATTTCTGGAATTTCGAATCCCTGATCGATGCTTCCGTTAGGCAAGAGTCTTATTAGAGTCTGTCCAATATCAGGTGAATTTTCAAGGAATGAATTTATTAGTGTCACCCAAATGCGGTCGTCAGAATCTATCATGCTTATTGATGCAGTACCGCCTTCCAATAGGGGACTTGTAAACGTATTGTCAACGTTAAAATCAGGAGTAAGCCTCGCAATATTGTTGGTAGGATGTCCATTGACCGAAGTAAATGTTCCAGATAATATAATATCTCCCGTACTGAGTGTATCAATTCCTCTTATTCTGGCGTCTACTGGCTCACATTGCACCATTGGAATTCCTTCAACTGGGACTCCGGTGCTATCAACTACGCAGAACTGACGGATACTGTTGGCACTAAGGTCCAAACTGTCTGTGAAGAATATACCTGCTGCCATAACTAAGCTATCTCGATAGACTATAAAGTCGTAAACTGCATCCGAAATAAATGAATTGTAAACATCTTTCTGGAACTCAAATCGAAACGAATAATCCGTATTGCCGTATTCGTTCCTTTTTTGAATTCTCGACGCCGTAGAAAGAAATTTGGACTGAAAAGGCGCAACTTTGGTTGGCCCAAGAGAGTGTGGATAGTCCTCATAAATCACATTCCCATCTTCTTCGATAATTGTCAAACCAGTAGCCATACCTGGTAACGTACCTTCAAAATTACCTGTGACAATAAACCGATCATCGCTAATAGGCAGAATGGATGTACACCTACCATGAATAAAATACTCTCCCGAATCAAAGCCTGGATCAATCGTATAGTCGATTATCTGGGCATTTGTGAAACCCGAGTGGAGCAGAGCCAGAGCTGTCAGGCAAGTGAATATGTAGTGGAGTGGTCTCATCTCAACATGTACAATTCTAAAGATAGGTATTTATCTAGTTGCCTACCCCGAAATGTATTCGCTAAGTGACTGTTGACTCAATTCCGAACTCCAAATTCGACACTCGGAATTAAACATTAATCTTCGATGGTATACGCATACACAAACCCACCTTCGCCAAGGGTGATCAAGTTGAGATGGCCATCCTTGTTCATATCGCCAATAGCGACTTCGCTAGACCCGTAGAGCGGGAAGCCTGACTTGAGTTCGCCCGCACCGTTGTACAAGTAGACTTGCTCTTTTGACTGGTCAACAAATACCAAGAGTGGCTTAGCAAAATCAAAGGCTTGCATCATCCCCTGCCCTTTTGTCTCGAGGCTAAATAACTGGTCACCCGAAGCAGTGAATGCTAAAATTCCTCGGTTGGTTTTCACCACCCAATCTGATTCGTCATTTCCATCTAGATCAAGATAGGCGTAGGCATCAACTTTTTCATCAACAAGCTGAAGCTTCTCGAACCGATCGTCAAATCCAAATACGAAGGCATTTCCATCTTCATCGACATACCTGAGCGCAGACCGGCCAATTCTATTCCCAAGCGTTAGAACGGGTTCCTGGTCAAGCCCCTTTTCTATCAGGTTAGAAACCTTATGCCTTGTATTACCTTTCCGATTCAGCAAATGAACTTTTCCGGCATTGGTTATCGCCATAATGTAGTCCTTCGACTTAATGCGAATATGTCTTAAGGGAAGATTGATCGTTGCGCCGTTGTCAACAAACTCCCAGCCCTTCACCAATTTTCCGGTGCCATCGTATAGCTGGGTTTTTCCCCCTTCGAGCGCAACAAAAATGCGGTAATCGCGGCTATTGTCATAGTCGGCTATCCCAATTGGGCCGCTAGCCTTAGGCTTGAGCGAAACGGGAAATGATTCGACATCGTTACCGTTTCGATCGACGAGGTAGATCTTCCCCGCCGTATTGAAAAGGAGCTGGAGCTTGTTGTTTTTGTACAGATCGACTTGCTCGACTTCTCCGAGAATGGGGCCATCGAGCGGCCGCGACCACATCAATTTACCCGTATTGCTGATCAGGTGGAGTTTGTTTGCAGCGTCTTGAACTAAAATCTCGTAGGCTCCTGTGTAGTGATTCTCTACAAATTGGGGTTTTCCAATCAAGTCTGCAGGGAGTTTGATCTCCCAAAGCGCATTGGTTTCTTGTTGATACTCCGGGCTATGCTTCAGGTATACATTATTGTAGAATAGCTCGTCGCGGAAAAAGCTCGCTTCATATATGAAAGCCTGAAACTTGCGCAAGACTTCGGTCCGTTCACTTATGGCATTTGCGTATTCGTCTTGAAGCAAATTGGTATAGATAAAAGGAGATCTGGCCAAAGAGCTATAGATAAGCACTTGGGGCTCATTCGAAAATTGCTCCCGCACTTCTGAAAACTTCTCATCAGCAGCCAAGGTTGCACCTTTGTATCGCGCGTCAATGATATTTCTTAAGGCATTCACCGATTTAGCCATCACGATCATGTCCTCAATCCTGGTGACATAAGGATCTTCAATACCCAAGAAGGCATCACCTAAAATATCGGCGTAAAAGGACCCCATTGGAACGTGAATAAATTCGTACCCCTTGTAAGAATCACCTTCTTTTGATGAGTCAAAAATCTGGTTCAATTCCTTCAAATTAATCCAAGCCTGCTCTGGCTTTTCAGCTTCAAATATGACGAAGTGGTTTTGGGTGTATTCTTCACTGACCGGCTCTGTGATAAACGAAACGGCTTGCGAACCAATCCAGCCGGCAGCCTTGTCTTTCATATTACATGAGCACTTCTCGTCATAGGCTTTGAGCTTTTTCTCGAAACTATACTTCCCACCGCTAGACTCCCTAATTTCGCTGCGCTGATCTTGATACGTTTTGAAATCGCCATACCCGAAGTACGCGAAGTACGCCGTTTGCGACGGCATAAAATCAAACACGTGAATGCGGTTTGGCTCCAGATTGCGAGATGCGCTCAACCAAGCATCGGTACTGTCCTTGGCCATAGCAAAGCCGTTGAGCGTAACATGACTGGCCTTCAGTCCCAAATCGAGTGCAGACCACTCGGCGTAGGGCTCGCGAAACAAGTCTAAGTCTTGGTTTTCTGATTTTAAGAAGTTAGCTAGAATGTTCTTACCAGTTTTGTAGTTGACATAAACTGTTGCCCTGGCTTGCTTTCCACGCGTACTTCTCACCGCCTGAAAATCTCGATCACGCAGCACCGATGCGTCTTGCTGTACAGCTCTGATCGACTCTTCAATCAGCACATCAGAAAGCCCCATTACTAGAAGCCCATCTTCGATGTAGAAGTGGATTTCATCGTCGATGAGTTTAAAGGGGAAGGTGTAGATGGTTTGGCCGTCGTAATCTTCTGTTTTGGCCGTTTCGTTGATTCGCAATAGCTTCTTCACTCCTTCCACCAGAGCCGCTTCATCGGCATCAGTGCGGGTTGGGACAGCCACGAGGTAATTGAACCGCTTGGCACCTTCTTCGTGAACCGAGACCACCATGGGTTGATCTGAGAGCATGGTGCGCAAATCTGAGTAGTTTACGTACATACTATCCAGATTTGAACCAAGCTCATTCAGGCGAAAAAACAGGTCTGTTTTGAGTAATTCGTTCCAAACAAGACTTTCGGTAGAAAGATCACGCCATAACTCTCCAACTTCATCCGTTTCAAAAATCAGGGCAGCACTCTGCGGAATGGCCTGCAGCGCTGAAACATCAGACCGCTCAGTCTTCTCAAAGCTTTGATAGAACAAAAAGAGCATCCCAATGATACCTCCTAGAAACAGAAGAATAAGTACAAGCTTTTTCACGACCCAATTTTTATCAGATCAAAGGTAACATAGGTATTGGCAGTGGGCAGATTGAGACAGCAACGCTTTGCACAGTGTGATGTGCAAATTCACAGCTCCTTCGGCAGCAGGGCAAAACTCTTCCGGTGATAAGGAGTTGGCCCGAAAGAAGCAATGATCTCACGATGCTTTTTAGTGGGATACCCCTTGTTTGAACACCAGTCAAACATGGGAAACTCTTGGTGGATTTTCTCCATATACTCGTCTCGATGGGTCTTCGCTAAAACAGAAGCCGCTGCAATACTTCGAATCTTCCCATCCCCCTTTATCACACAGGTATGAGCAATTTGCTCAAAAGGTCTAAACCGGTTTCCATCTACAAGGATGTGATCAGGGCTCACGCTTAGTTGTCGAATGGCGATGTGCATCGCCTCAAAACTTGCTTGCAGAATGTTTATTTCATCTATCCTTTCAGGAAAAACAAACCCGACTCCCCAGGATAAAGATTCCGCTTCGATGATCGGTCTCAAAAGTTCACGCTTCTTCTCCGTCAACTGCTTCGAGTCGTTGAGCAAAGGGTGGTTCCAGCCTTCGGGCAGTATTACCGCACTTGCCACTACTGGACCACTTAGGCATCCACGTCCTGCTTCATCCACTCCCGCTTCGACTCTTCCTTCTTCGAGAAAGCTCAATAGTTCGGCCATAGGACGAAGATAAGGTTCTGGATTTTCAAAAAGTATTAAGAATTAAGTACAATGTATTAAGATCATAACCGCTATAAGGGGTTTCAAGGGCTTTAGTGATCTCAGAGTTTAGAACATCGATTAACGGTTTTGAAGTAATTGCCGCAGCAGCGCAGCTACTGCGGAGCGGAAAAAATTCCAATTCCATTTTCATTCTTTACGCCCTAAATTAAATCCAGCCCTGAAAGGGCGAAAGACGTTAGCATTCGGTGAAACCGGATGCGACGGGATTCTATGCGATGAAGTCCTGTAGGGACGAGACCAAATGAATGAACAACGAATCAATGATAATTAACAATCACCATCCAACGAAAGGGGTTTCGAGGATTTCAGAAGAAGGAACATCGATTGGCGTTTTTTGAAGTAAATACGGCAGCAGTGCGTGGATAGTTGGTATTGGGTGGTGACCTACATCAAGGCAATGGATCTGGTTTAATGGTAAAAGATTGTCTTTTCCACTTCCTTTTGTCTTGATACAAAAGGAACAAAAAATCAGGGCTGTAATTTTATTTCTTGAAACTCTCGAAAACGCTCCAGCACCTTACCCAAACTCGCAAACGGTTTTAGCGGAAGCATAGCTCCCGAAACCTGAGCTCAATCAAGGGTGCGGTGGACTTCCGCTTATTTCAGAGTTTCTAAGAGAATAAAATTAAGGCCGAAAGTTGGCTCACGACTTTCTTTACGAATTAGCAGAATTAAACTCTGTAAGCTGTGAGCCAATCATGGTCATCGCCAACATGGCAAACTGAAGATGTATTCTGGTTAATAAACAGGTTTGCCAAAATCTGGGTGATCAGCCAGTATTGGTCGTTCTTTCCCAAACCATTACTACCTTCGGGAAATGAATTTGTTTCAACTTCCTTCGCCGGTGGAACGTATCGAATTGCCTCTGTTTAAGGAAAAGGGCCTCGATGTATTTGTCAAGCGAGATGACTTGATTCACTCGGACATTTCTGGCAATAAATGGCGAAAACTGAAGTGGAATATTGCTCAGGCTCAAAAGAGACGGAACCAGCAAATCATCACTTTTGGTGGGGCTCATTCCAATCACATTGCAGCTACCGCCGCCGCTGGAAAGGCTTTTGGAATAAAGACAATTGGAATCATCAGAGGCGAAGAAGTGGATTTAAATAATCCTACGCTCTCATTCGCTGCAGAAATGGGCATGGAGATTCAGCGTGTATCCAGATCAGAATTTCGAGGAATCGACACCCGCGACTATCTCGAATCTTTGCGAGAAGTATATGGTAACGCATACGTAATTCCGCAAGGGGGAGCCAACTTTTATGGCGTGAATGGCTGCATGGAAATCATGAGCGAATTGGGGGAGTCTTATCAACGCATATTTGTAGCTTCTGGAACAGGTACCACATTTGCGGGAATGGCGCTTGGAAACAGGCAGAAAGCCTCGCTTTTTTCGGTACCGGTTTTGAAGAACGGTGGTTTTATCGAAGAGGATGTCAACCGCTTTATTTCCGAGTTCCTAGTGGATGAAGAAACCGAAGCCGAGGTAAGATCAAACCTGCACTACATGCTGGACTACCATTTTGGTGGCTATGCGAAAATCAATTCCCAGCTAATTGAATTCATCAGAGAAATCTATAATACTACAGACTTAAAACTTGACCCCGTATACACGGGAAAAGCATTTTTTGCGTTATGTGATATGGCTAAAAATACGGATGCCATTCAAGGTGAAAAATGGCTCTTTATCCACACAGGAGGGCTACAGGGAATTGCAGCGATGGAAGAGAAGATGGGAGAACGACTTTTCATCGATTGTTAAATTCACAGAATATTGTGAATAATGTGGCGTTTTTACGAAGTAGACTCGGCTTTCCACTGGTAAATTTGGTATTTGGCAGAATTTCGCCTTTGTAAAAACCTGTTGATAACATGTTGAGAACCCTAATTAGCTTTGTATTAATCAGTTTCTGCCTGAGCTTTAGTGCCCATGCGGAAGGTAATTCTCCGACGCGAATTACCCGGGCTCAATACATTGATCAGTGGAAAGGCGAAGCCATCAAACAAATGCGCGAACATCGCATTCCGGCGAGTATCACTTTGGCACAGGGAATTCTCGAAAGTGGAGATGGAAATAGCGAACTCGCTCGTGAAGCAAACAATCATTTTGGAATTAAATGCCATGGCTGGACAGGTAAGAAAGTGTACCATGACGACGACAGAAAGCAAGAGTGTTTTCGAAAATACAAGACAGCACATCAAAGCTTTGAAGATCATAGTCACTTCTTAAAGCGGAGCCGTTACGCCTTTCTTTTTGACTACAAAATAACCGATTACAAATCGTGGGCGAAAGGCCTAAAGAAGGCAGGATATGCGACCAACCCAAAGTATCCAGCACTCCTAATCCGAATAATTGAAGAGAACAATCTGGCCCAATACGATCGCGAAGGACTAAAAAAGGGGCGAATAAAAACGGAACCTTCGAATACAGCTTCAACCCCTAAACCGGGCAGACAATCGGGAGAGATTGAAATCATATTGGGAAGCCAGAATTCACAGGTATTCATCAGCGACAACGGCATCAAGTACGTCATTACTGACCGAGATATCACAACCCGAGATTTGGCCGAATCACTCCAACTAGGAGAGTGGCAAGTGGTGAAGTACAATGACCTGAGCAAAGGAGCAAAAATCAAAAAGGGAGACCGAGTCTATATCCAACCGAAGAAGAGAAAGTCGAAAACACATCAAACTCATACAGTAGCTACTGGTGAAACCTTGAGAAGCATTTCTCAGCTCTATGGAGTAAAGATCAAAAAGCTTTGCAAGTACAATGGCCTGACTGAGCAGTCGCGAATCATGCCTGGCGACATCATAAAGCTCAGGAAATGAGTCCGCATGGATTTAATTTTATCTTTGTAAGCTGCTATTTGAAACCGGACCATTATCGCTTCCATGAAGCTACTCTTCGTTATACCTTCCATCACCAATTACTTTACTTTTTTGGAAGATTTGACCGATGCTCTAAAGAAGCGCGGACACGAAGTTCATTTAGCTACATCCCGAAAACATATTGCAAGAATTAGCGAGTATCGCAGGACGATTGATTGCGTTGTGCACGATATCGATTTCCCAAGAGCCATTGATCCTTTCAAGCACCTTGCTGCTTCAAACAAGGTGAATCAATTGGTTCAGGACATCAAGCCCGACATCGTTAATATTCACTTTTCTGCGGCTCTGTTTACATCTACATTGAGAAAAGGAAAATCGTGGCCGGTAAGCACTGGCACCATTCATGGCCTGGGGCTCTCCGATAATAAGTGGCTGGAGAAAGTTTATGATTTCGAAAGCAGAAAAATGGAGTGCTAGAAGAGTGGATGAAGTCTTTGTGCTGACACTTGATGATCGAGATTACCTCAATAAAATGGTTGGTAAATGCCACTGTCAATGTTCTAGAAAGTTTTGGGATGGGTTGTGATTTGGAGAGGTTTGATCCGAAGAAGACTGACGCGCAAAAAGTAGCTTCATTGAAAGCTGAACTCGGAATTGAAGATGACGATTTCGTTTATATCTTCATAGGACGACAAACCAATTTCAAAGGTTTTGACAAAGTCGTAAAGGCCTTTTTCAAAACTCAGGAAACGCACCCAAAATCCAAATTGATACTGGTTGGTGAGAAAGATCGCATTCACCCCACATCTCTCGGATCGAAATGGGAAAAAGCACTCAAAGCAAATACATCGATCATTAAGGTTGGATGGAGAGAGAACGTTCAGGATTATCTGGCGCTTTCAGACCTCAACGTATTCCCATCCGAACGGGAAGGACTTCCAGTGAATCTTATGGAGTCGCTAGCGATGGGCGTTCCTGTGCTGACAGTTAACAGTCGTGGTTGCAGAGATGTAGTCCGCCACGATGTGGACGGAGTAGTCATTGACGATACAAGTATAGAAGCCATTGCAGCTGCTATGTGCGATTTACAAGACGACCCGGAGAAGCTCGAAAAGTATAGAGAAAATGCTTTAGCTGGAAGAGATCGGTTTGACAGAAAACACTTTGTGGAAGAACAATTCAGAATCATCGAAAGACTGGTTGGGAAACCCGTTTAGCCTTTCTCGATACGGAGCTGCTTGATCTGGAAGCTTTCTCCTCCTTTCTTCAAGAAAAAGGTGATTCGATAAGTCTTTGACCCCGAAGTTAAAACTCCAATGTAGTAGTAGTCATCCACCTTCGACTTGCCCTCGTGTTTTAATTCAAAGCTAGTTGGCTTGTTTTCAGAAAAGAAATTAGTGAGAATGACTTCGGCTTGTTTACTGCTGTAGACATCTTCCGTTTCCAACATCATCAGATCTACAGTTGATGCAAAATACTTTGCTACCTGAGTTGATGATCCTTGACCAATGGCTTTGGTAATTCCATCTTTCTCGGCAGTTTGCCCAAAAAGCCACACGGGCACGGCTAGTAATAGTATTGCTAATGCTCTTTTCATACTTACAGGTCTAATTTGCAAATATCAAGCCAGTTCACCAAAGATTCTGGCATCCAATGATCGTATATTGGGCACATGAAAATCTCTCTGCTGTGTGTTGGCAAAACTGATGTTGGGTTTGTGAACACCGCAAACGATATTTATTTGAAGCGATTAAAGCACTACATACCAGTGGAGCTGGATATCATTCCGGAGAACAAAGTCTGGAAAAAGATGTCGGCGAATGATCGCAAAATTGCAGAAGGAAAGGCGATTTTGAGTCAGATTAAGCCGGGAGATAAACTGGTGTTGCTCGATGAAAAGGGCAAGCAGTATACGAGTGAGAAATTTGCAGACCTTCTTCAGCAGGATATGAATGCCGGTGTAAAGCGTCTGGTCTTTGTTGTGGGTGGAGCATTCGGTTTTAGTCAGGAAGTCTATTCTGCAGCCCAAGGGAAATTGTCACTTTCAGAAATGACATTCTCGCATCAGATGATACGCTGTTTTATGTTAGAGCAAATTTATCGGGCTATGACCATTCTGAAAAACGAACCATATCACAACAGGTAGTCTAATTGATTCGGGCTTGAATGTTTTTATACCAATCGTAGAGTCCGAGTTTGACCAATGTTTTTATCACGAATGATTTTTTCCCTGGATTGACGGGGAAATTCGAAAGGCGAGCGTCCATCTTTTCAATCATTCCATCAAAAAGCTGGTTGTAGTAGTACGTCCGACTCTTTTTAGGAACGCTTAGAAATGTTTCAAGCAAGACTCTGTTGTTCATAGGTGCTACAACATCCATGACACCTGCTGTATCTGTCATAGCCATAGCACCCCAACAGCCCATGCGGTGCTCCCAATAAAACAGGTCCAGAAGATTTTGTACTCCAATTGCTTCAGCGTCCAAACCATCTAGCCACTTTTGCATTTCAGCCTCTACAAAACGATTATTCTTGTATCCCAAAAGCTTGGCAAGGACCTGTGCATCCACTCTTTTAATATTGCCATAGTAAGATCTACCAATCTCGCCGATATTTCCCGCGATCAAACACTTCCCAGCAAAATTCTTTTGCAACCCGTTGATTAACATTTGGTATCGGATCTTTCGCGGTAATTCTGTGTAGATGGATTCAATTTCAGGTGTCAAATCTCTTCCGTCGTCGTATTCAAGAACGCACAATGGCTTCTTAGCAGCTTCTGCTACTTTCCGCCCAAGCTGGATATCGGGATGTTTGAGATCGAGATTTTTATGCTTAAAAATGAAGGTTTCGAGTTCAATAGACTTAGATGCTGCCAACAATACCCGACTATCATAACCAGCGGTGACAGCTGAAACCAATTTGAATCTATTGGCTAAGGCTTGCATCGTGCCTTCCAAAATCTCCGAACAACGCACGACGGCCGAATCCAACTTAATTTGCCCAATGGGAGAGCCAGGCCTTGGAAACATTCTTTCCTGTTCAAAGGTGCTTAGGTTGAGGGCGTGATTGGGCAAGAGATGATAAACCCCTTTGTAACGCGTGGTGGTACCGACCGGCACACGGTGGGAGTTTTGAATTTTTCGATAAGTCGCTTCTGCTTCACCTGTCCAGGGTTCGAGATCATTTTCAGCGGCAATCAGGGAGACATTTGATGCAATAGTCTTAGATTCTGGGTGGTAGAACACTTCAAAAGATCCACAGGCATCGCCGATTACCTTGGTTTGACCTTCGAGATGCGCGATGATGATATAGCGACCGGAGAGGGGTTTTAGAGCTTTAAAAAGGCTTTCCCAATTTGAGCAATTCTCCAAGCGGTCGAGAGTTGTCTGGTTGCTGGATTCTGGCACTCCGGGATCTAGTACTGTACCCAAAACAAAAACATGGCCTTGTTTACTCTTAAGCATTCCGTGTTGTGCATCCAGACTCACATCTTGAAACGACGTCCTTATCAATTGTGTGGGATCAGGAATAATAAAATCAGACCGGCCGAGTTTTAGCATAGATGGACTTCTAGTTATCGCAAGCCAATATCTATTTTTTATCACACAACTGTGCATCAATTCCCTTTGAGCATGAGAAAAAGGCCATTTATTCAACTAGATTTGACTCCAAACATTGGACCCGGTTCTATTTGAGCAAAGACGTTAAATACACTTTTAAGCATACCGCGATATACGGGGTGAGTAATTTATTGGTGAAGCTCGCAGGATTGATCTTGCTACCGATCTACACGACTCAATTTACAACCGATGAGTTTGGTGTAGTGGTAATTTTGGAGATAGTCGCACAGTTTTTGGTCGGGGTTATTTCATTTAACCTCCCCGCTGCGTTGCTAAGACTAGGGGCTGAAAAACAAGGACTTGATCGGAAGAGAATTTATACCACTTCTTTAGTGAGCTCACTTCTGGTATCGCTCGCCTTCCTTGCCTTATTTGTTCCTTTCAAGTCAGAGCTAAGTGAGTTGCTTTTTGAGACTGACAAGTACGCAATTTACTTCCCTTTGATTGGTTTATCGGTGGCTTTTGAAATTCTCAGTCTTTTGCCACTAAACCTAATTCGCATCCGTAAACAGCCATACAGGTATGTGGCATTTTTTGCTTTGAAATTGATTTCACTCGTTGGGTGCACCTGGTATTTTGTCGTTATTCAAAACGAAGGAATCCTTGGGGTGCTCAAGTCAGCTCTGATTGCAAATGGTCTATTAGCCTTGGCTGGAATTTTGGTTGAAATCAAGTACTGCGTCCCTTATTTTAATTTCAAGATCTCTAAGCAGCTATTCTCCTTTGGAGCCCCTTTAATTTTCACAACTATTGCGGGCCTACTTCTTACGATGAGTGACAGAATTATCATAAAGATATTCGGAGAGTTTAGCGAAGTGGGGATCTATGGGCTGGCATACAAATTGGGTAGCTTATCGAACCTGCTTGTTATTGGAACGTTTAGCCTAGGTTTTCTACCAATAGCTTTCAGCAAATATCACGAAACAGACTTTAAACAATTCTTCAGCAGGATATTTACTTATTTCATAGGTCTCATAGCAGTTCTGACTCTGGGTATTTCCATATTCAGCAAAGAAATCATAAAGGTCATCAGTCATGATCAACCCGATTATTGGCTGGCAATCATATTGGTACCAATTATCGCCTTTGGTTTTATTTTCAAAGGGTTTCAAGCCTATTTTGGATTCACTTATTACTTAACAAAAAAGACGAAGCATCAAGCGGTCATAACAACCACAGGAGTCATACTCAATATCGTATTGAATTTTATTCTCATACCTAGATTTGATATTTACGGCGCTATTGCGGCTACCTGTCTGAGTTATATTTTCATGTCTATTCACTCGTATATTATCGCTCAGAAGCAAATGAAAGTGAAGTATGAGTTCAGTAGAATTCTCTCAGTTCTACTAGGTTGCGTCATTTTTATCGTAATTGGCATACTCCTGAATGATCTAGAAATTGGGTGGAGGTTATTCTGGAAGGCGCTGACTTTCGCAGCTTTCCTAATATTCCTTTACAAGATTGTAGGTGACCGTGACGAACGCGATGCATTGATCAAGCTAATCAGTTCGATGATCAAGAAGAAAGCGTAGTTAGCATAAAGCTAGCGCTTGATTTTCGCAAATATCCGTTTCCATCTGTACGATCTAATAAACCTTTCTTCTTCTCGTGTTACATACTTCTTCCGGCCTTTAAATAACATGCTCAAATATGCACGCAGCATGGTAAACACAGAAGTAATTCTTGGCCAATAAAGCTTAGTGCTCGCAATTGTGGTAAGAATTATTCCATAGCCCATTCTATACATGGCCTCACCTTTCAAGCTAAGTGCTCTATTGGAGTAACTCCGACCTGTAGGTTTCAGGTGCTTGACCTTTAAGCTGAATGCACAATCTACTTCGAAGCCATGGTAAACGGCAAGCAGCTCGTCGACTGTATCCCACCCCATACCAACTCGTAGACCGTTCATTCGATCGAAGCATGTCTGTCTATACGCCTTCAAGGCACCTCGTACGTGATCGCGATCCGACACAACTTCATCAATCCAGTCGTCTCCCCTTTGGATTAAGCAAACTCCTCCAAATATTCCCAAGAACGGGCGACTGGAGAATTCCTCTACCACTGCTTCAAGATAGTTTGGAGGAAATACCAGATCAGCATCGAACTTACAAATCACATCAAATTTATCTCCTACGGTTTCAAGCCCTACATTGAAAGCGCGTACAACCTTGCCCCCAGGGAGATGCTTTTGACTAGCTTGTGTTTGGGTGGCAGAAATAAAGTCGAGTTTCCGACTGTACTCTTGAAGAATTTCAAAACTATCGTCCGTACTGTTATCGTCAACGAGTACTAGTTTATCTGGCTGTTGGGTTTGGGCTATGAGCGAATCAAGACATACCCGAAGTCTTTCGGATTCATTATAAACAGGAATAACGATAAGTACTCTCATTCGACCAAATCCTTCAAACATGTTGACAACTCTCGCGTCAGTGACTTTCTGGAGTATTTATCGAGTAATTTAGAATCGGCAACTATAAACTTTCCAGTCTCGACTTCTTCGATAAACTTTAAAATACCATTCAGATCCTTCCTCGAATAGCACACCCCTGCACGAGTCTCTCGAAGAATTCTAGCCACATCCCCATTTAAATTCTCTGAAATGGCTAGGATAGGCTTTCTCAAAGCCAAATATTCAAATAGCTTTCCTGGGATAATTCCATCAGCTTTTTCAACTTCGGGAACGATTAAAACCAACATATCCGCATTTGACATACGAGACATGAGCTGATCATGTTGAACATAACCGATATAGTTCAATTTATCTGCCCACGTAGCATTTGAAATCTCACTTTCGATTTTTGGTGCTATGTTTCCGGCAACAAGAAATTCGAAATCAATTTGCAGATTTCCGAGCGCTTGGATGAGAGCTGATGGATTATAGGACTCGGCGATAGTGCCCATATAAGCAATGGAAAAAACTTCCCCGTCATTTTTTTGAGCTGTCACAATTCTCTCAAAACCGTTGGTAATTACATGATAGCTTCTATCTACTTTGGACTTAAATAAATCGCGGAAACCATTGCTCACTGTAATACATAAGTCAGCCTTTGCCAAAACCCTTTTTTCAAGATTCTTGTCGTATTTCTCAGCAAAGGCGAGTCGATGCAACTCTTTGTTGTAATAGATATCTGTCCAAGGGTCACGTAAATCAGCTACCCACTTTACACCAGTATGTTTTTGCAGATGAAGACCTATGAGATGTGTCGAGTGCGGAGGTCCAGTCGTGATGACTAGATCGATCGATTCATCTTTTAGGAGCTCAATTGCTCTTTTTTTGGCAAAATTATTCCACCCTCGACGTGCGTCCGGAACAAAGAAATTTCCTCGTAGAAATTTCGAAATTGAACTATTCGATTTTTTATTGCTGAAGCCACCATAAGGGACACGCTCTTTACCAACTAGACTTCCATATATGCTCAAAGGTTCGAATGACTTCGTCCTGATTACCCTCAGCGATTTCGGCACTTCTTCTTTTAAAGACTCGTCGTATTGAGGATATGTAGCGCTCCCTTCATCTACTGTAAGCACAATTGGCTCAATTCCAAATTCAGTTAAGTGCTTTGTGAACTGCAACCACCTTTGTACCCCAGCCCCGCCTGATGGAGGCCAATAGTAAGTTATGACGAGAGCTTTTAGCATGTGTTTTGGACAATCTGCACTCTGAAATTAATACCGAAAGTGGTATTGACGACATTTCACCTCATGAAACAGAGATTGGATTCTTTCAATTTAGGATTTTCCCAGTGCTACTTGGGAGGTCCTGGCACAACATAGTCGGCCTTTCTTTTAGCATGAACTATATAGTGTCGTTTTGCGAATCTCCTGAGCAGTGGTCTTATTCCATTAATTGGACCTGCATTCTCCCACTTGTCACTATCGATGATCTCCCACCCCGTTCGATCTAACAACATGTCGAATTGCTTTGGCTCAAAATCATGATAGTGTCTATCCCAAACATCCGTTGGATGCCAGTACGCCTCGGCAAACCACATATTAAGTGGAACCGAAGTGACTATTTGTTTGGTTTTCATCTCCCTTAGGATATTAAACGGGGCCAACATGTGTTCAAATATTTGAAAGGACGTGATGGCGTCCACATCTTGATCGATGTATTTTCGGAAGTCAACATCTAGATCTTCACCTTGTGTATTGATCACTTCAAACCCTGCACTCTGCAAGGCTTTCCCCATCTCATTTTTCACTCCCAAGTCGAGAATGCGCTTGTTCTCGCCAATACTCTTAATCACAAAGGCAACAGTCCTTTCTATTCTCTTGGCTTTAGCTTTATTCATCTTCGCAGCATCTTTTTTCGTCAGATATTTCCACCTGGTGAAGACAATTCACTCAAAAAACAGGACATATCCGATTAATACTTCAAGAGTACAAAAATCCGAAGTCAAGTCAAGCCATAGAAAGCAAAAACATTACAGGACAATAAGCTTTTCAGAAATTCTCTCGGAGTCTAACTGTAATTTCGAAATGACAAGTAGACAAACGCGCTCCATAGACCTTATCTTGTGAATGCCCCACTTTTATTCTTGAACCCCTTTATTTTTAAAGCTCTTATACCCTGCAAAAACCAACAGAGCCAACAACAGTACTTGCATAACCGTACTGATTGAAGATGCCCTCACATAAGTCACCGGCTCAAACTTAAACTCGATTTCATGGGTGCCCTCTGGTATGATCATACCACGTAGTACGTAGTTTGCCCTGAAGTGATCGGCTGGCTCGCCGTCTATGTACGCCCGCCATCCATCTTCGTAATAGATCTCTGAGAAAATAGCTGCCTGTGGAACCGACGACTCGTAGGTGTACTTGATGTAGTTCGGCAAGTGCTCAACAACGGCAATTCCCGCGTCAGCGCTTTCCTGGTAATTGAAGCCTGAAATCTGATCGGCAAAGCGTTTATCAACAACCGCTTCACCGCGAATATCCAAACTATTGATCATCTGAATCTCTTCGTCGGCGTTATCAGCTTCGAGCAAATCAGATACAAACCAAGCACTTCCTATGGCGTTAGAATTTTGAATGGCAGGTGCTTCAGGGTTGTAAATCACGTACTTCGTATTTAAAAGATTCAATCCATTTGCTGTGCTCAAAGCCCCTTGGATGCTCTCCATGGTTGGATTATTCTGTAGAGCTTGCATGAGAGCTGAAATATCCTTTGTCAGCTGAAAATCGTAGAACTCTTGAATACGCTGAAGCTTGGCACCGTGGTAACCACCTACTGATTTGTGGAAGTATGCCACTCGTGAATCCTGAAAGGTACCCTGCAATGGAAGTACGCGGTAATTGGTGTTGAAGCGCAAGGCCGCAAACCGTGCGTCATTGAGCTGATCGTCCTTACCCCCTCTCCGCTTCTTGCCTTTCTGTTCGGACTTGTATTCTTCTTCAGCAGCTTTTATGGCATCGGCCACTCTTGGATTCTGACTTGATTCCATGTCCAAGATAAACTCATCAGCCTTTGATGCCGAGTAGCCTGAAATAGACATTGCTTCAGGTTGCCACTGAACATATCGTCCCTTTTCTTTCTTATAATTTAAATATCGCCAATCTATTGGAGCCATGTCCGTAATGATAACTACTCCTAAAAGGATAGCCATTGAAGTTGGATTCAACTGATTTTTCAAGAAAAGCCAGATAAGTCCTACTGTAATTAAAACAAATATCAGCGCTCTCGATGTGTCAGACCTGAAAACTTCAATTCTGATTTCTTTGATAGTCTCCATGTAGTCTAAAACCTGAACACTGCTTCCTGTTGCTAGTAATGAGTTAAAGTTCAATTTTTCGATATCGCTAAAGAAGTCGAAAAACACATCTGGTGCAGCCAAAAACAACAAGAGTAGAAGTGCGCTACCACCACCCACAATCAAAAACTTCTTTTGTTCCGCAACAAAATTCTCTCGATTCTCAAGCAACTGCTTCAGAAATAAGAAAGCGAGCACACAAACAGCAAAGCTGGTGATGGCCAGAATAATGGTTGGCGCTCTAAACTTATTATACCCTGGGATATAGTCTAGGAAGAAATTTGTCAAGCCCATGAAGTTGCTACCCCATGAAAGCATCATCGTCAATAAGACAGTAGCGAGTAGCGCCCACTTAATCGGGCCTTTCACAAAGAACAACCCAAATATAAAGAGCAGCATGACCACCACTCCGAAGTAAACAGAACCAGCTACATACGGCTGATTGCCCCAATATGAATTAGGGAGAATCTGGGTAGCCTGATAACCCGATGCAATTTTATTGTACAATACCGGGTTTTCTCTTTGCATACTTTGATCTATCAAAGCGCCCGACTTCCCTCCTTTTACATTGGGAATGATGTAAGAAAAACTCTCACCTATACCGTAACTCCATTGGGTTACATAGTCTCGATCGAGCCCTTCGGTCTGGTTTTCAATATTGGAAGACCCGTCAGCTTTAATAGTAAGCTCAGACTTACCACGCGTGGTGTATTTACCGTATTCGTAAGTATTCCAAAGGATATTGAGATTGGCGAGCACACCGATTAGAACAGCTCCTACTATTACACCCGACGCTCTCAGGAAATGTGGTGTTTCTCCCTTCTTTGAAAACTCCACGAGTTTGGCAATACCATAGAAGAGTAGAAGAAAACCGAAGTAGTAAGTAATCTGTACGTGATTACTATCGACTTCCAAAGCCATAAAAAGTGCCGTAATAGCTCCCCCCAACAAGTACTTACCCCGATAGGTCAGAATAATTCCAGCCAATAAAGGAGCCAGATACCCAATGGCGTGTGCTTTGGTGTTGTGACCGGCGATGAGTATGGCGAAGTAGTAACTGGCAAGCCCAAATCCGATAGCCCCGACTGCCGCCCAAGTGGGTTTCAGCCGCAAGGTGACCAGCAAGATGTAAAAGCCGATGAAGTAAAGAAAAACGTAAGCCGCCGGTTTAGGCAGGCCAAGGGTCATGATGGAATCGATCACACCGAGAAAATCACCGGGATACTTCACAGAAATCTGATAAGCTGGCATTCCACCAAACATGGAGTTGGTCCAAAGGGGCTCCTGATCAAACTCCGCCCTAAAGGCGCTTATTTCCTGCGACATGCCACGGTAAAAGGTGATATCGCTTTGAGCCAATTTATATCCTGTGAATGCTGGGTAAAAATAGGCTACACAGAGTGCAATGAATATTCCGATCACCGCGATATGCGGCAAGAATTGTTTTAGTTTTTCTTTCATAGAATTGGATTAATCGACTTCTTCAAACTCGACATATTCGCCACCGAGTGCATCTTCTTTATATTTCTTCTTATCGCTTCGCTGATCGGAAGGATATTCAATTCGTACGTCCCCTTCGCTTCGTGAGCGGTCATCAGCAGATTGACGCGAACCAGCCCCAGAACGCCGAGAATGTTGCCGCTGCGGGTTGAACAAACGCCCCAAATAGCGAAACACAAAATAGAAAATTATAAGGAAGAATATGATTCTGAGCATTCCTACTGCATAAGTTTGTTTCGAACGTTAAAGTTCTACATATATCTCGGAATCTGAAAAAGAAAATTAGATTCCCCATAAGCTTACCGATTAGATTGAAAAAAGGAGTGAATAGCCGACCAACTAACATCTCGCTTAAAACACTACAGTTCTGTCACTTCGAGTGTTTTATCTGAGGAACGAAGATAAAATGTATCGAGAAGTAATTTTGAAACATGCTCACCTTAATGGTTCTCGATACGATTCACTCCCAAGGTCGTAAATCACTCGAACTGACCACTTCTGAGCAGCTTTGAAGGATGAAAAATCACAACTTCTTGAGAACAGGTAAATCAGTGGAATCTGAAAAGAAAAAAAGGATTCTGAAATTTCTCCAGAATCCTTTTCAAATTATCTACTCAAGTAGAGGTTCCTTTCGCTGTGAACCTTTCTGAAAAATGGGTCCATCAGGTTGTCGATAAACCGAATGGCTTCACCAGTCGATTTCATCTCAGGTCCTAACTCTTTATTTACGTTCGGGAATTTCTCAAAAGAGAAAACCGGAATCTTGATGGCGTATCCTTGCTTGTTTGGTTTGAAGTCGAAGTCTTTCACTTTTGCTTCTCCCAACATCACTTTAGTAGCGTATTTTACGTACGGCTCGTCGTATGCTTTGGCAATGAACGGCACTGTCCGAGAAGCTCTTGGATTGGCTTCAATCACGTATACAACATCATCTTTGATGGCAAACTGAATATTGATCAACCCCTTGGTTTTCAAAGCCACGGCAATGCGCTTGGTGATGTCTTCGATTTGCTCCACGATCAGGTCGCCCAAATTGTAAGGCGGAAGCACAGCATAAGAGTCTCCAGAGTGAATACCAGCAGGCTCAATGTGCTGCATAATACCGATAATGTACACATCTTCGCCATCGCAAAATCGCATCGGCCTCTGCTTCAATGGCCCCACTCAAGAAGTGGTCAAGAAGAATCTTATTCTCTGGCATCTGACGGTGAATGTTCACCACGTGCGTTTCGAGTTCTTCCTTATTGATGACAATTTTCATCGCTTGCCCACCAAGTACATAACTTGGACGCACAAGGAGTGGGAAGCCTAGCTCATCTGCCAGATCCAATGACTGTTCGGCATTGTCGACGACTCCGAATTTTGGATAAGGAATATTGTTCTCCTTCAAAAGGGTCGAGAAGCTTCCACGATCTTCGGCGAGATCAAGCGCTTCGTAGCTTGTACCCATGATTGGGATACCGTAGCGACTCAATTTCTCGGCGAGTTTCAATGCAGTTTGTCCTCCGAGTTGCACGATAACTCCTACTGGTTTTTCGTGGAGAATGATATCGTAAATATGCTCCCAGAAAACAGGCTCGAAGTATAGTTTGTCAGCCGTATCGAAGTCGGTTGAAACGGTTTCCGGATTACAGTTGATCATCACGGTTTCGTAACCCGCTTCTTTCGCGGCGATCACACCGTGCACACAACAGTAGTCAAACTCAATACCTTGACCGATTCTGTTAGGCCCCGATCCAAGTACAACTACTTTTTTCTTATCGGTCACTACCGATTCGTTTTCTTCGTCGAAGGTACTGTAGTAGTACGGCGTTTGTGCTTCGAACTCAGCCGCACATGTATCAACCAGTTTAAAGACCCGGTTGACTCCCATTTCCTGCCGTTTCGCAAAAAACTGCACTTTCCAAACAACGAAGCAGGTGAGCGATCTGCCTGTCAGCATATCCCTTTTGCTTGGCTTCGAAAAGCAATTCTCGTGGAATATTGTCTACGGTGAAATCTTCGATTCTTCCTTCGAGGTGGATCAAATCTTCGATCTGCTTCAAGAACCAGTAATCGATTTTTGGTCTTCTCGTGGATGGTCTTGAACGAGATACCAAGCTTAATGGCGTCGTAAACGTGGAATAGTCTGTTCCAGCTCGGGTGCTCGAGGCTATCCAACAATTTTGCTTGATCAGTTACTTCCTTACCGTCAGCACCTAGCCCGTTTCGCTTGATTTCTAGCGATTGACAAGCCTTTTGTAGCGCTTCTTGGAAGGAGCGACCGATTCCCATTACTTCTCCTACCGACTTCATTTTGAAGTCCTAGCTCGCGGTCTGAACCTTTGAATTTATCGAAGTTCCAACGTGGAATCTTAACGATTACGTAGTCGAGCGTAGGTTCGAATAGAGCCGATGTAGTCTTGGTAATCTGGTTTTTCAGCTCATCGAGGTTGTATCCGATAGCGAGCTTAGCTGCAATCTTAGCGATTGGATAACCCGTAGCTTTTGATGCCAACGCTGAAGAGCGCGACACACGTGGGTTGATCTCAATAGCAATAATATCTTCGTTTTCGTCTGGACTCACAGCAAACTGGACGTTACATCCACCCGCAAAGTTTCCGATCGAACGCATCATTTTAAAGGCCATGTCGCGCATACGCTGATAAGTGCGGTCGCTCAATGTCATGGCTGGTGGCCACAGTAATACTGTCGCCCGTGTTGGATCCCCATTGGGTCCATGTTTTCTACCGAACAAATGATGACAACATTGTCATTGTCGTCACGCAGCAATTCAAG
>CBDDKU010000023.1:0-31198 GCA_965230375.1 Cryomorpha sp. | reverse complement strand
CAGAATATGCAGGAGTTTCTCGGGATCATAATCGAGAATTAGTTCTTCCTGTTTAGTTTGAAATTTCAGGACTTTATCCTTAGCGAGAGAATGAAAAGATTCTAAGATGTAACGGATATAGGCAACTACATCTCCTTGAATATAATGCGTCTGATAAGTTCCGGCCTCCAGCTTTCGTAAGTCGAGAATCTGATTTATCAACTTCAGGAGTTGGTCTGCATTATTTCGAATCAACCTTCCCAGCTTCTTTTGATCTTGAATTTCTCCAGATAGCCCTCGAATGATCGTCAGTGGAGTACGAAATTCATGAGAGATATTTGTAAAGAACCGAGACTTAGCGTGATCAAGCTCCATTAATTTTTCCGCTTGTCTTTCTATCGTTGCCTTGTCTTTTTCTATTTGAGCAGTTCGATTATTGACCTCCAGCTTCAGACGTTTTTTATCGGATGCGTTTTATAAATCCATGCAATTCCAAAAAGAAATATTGGGGATGAGAGCAGAAGATAAAACCACCACTTGTTGTAAAAAAAATCATCAACCGATATAGAATTTGAAGGGGTTCGAAAGTTTGATTGGAATGCTGATCACTTCCACGAATTTCAATTATGTGATCTCCCAAAGGCAAATTGTTTAGAATCAATTGTGAATATGACCCAATTTCTATCCAGGGAACTTCTTCGTTTTCTTGATCGGCCAATTCTCGGGAATGAGACGGTAAGCAAAACTCTGTTCACTAGTTCCGAGATACGATGACATGGCAAAATCAATCTCAATATAATTGTGTTCTGGATGGATGGAAAACGTTGAATCTCCGGGAACAGAAAGAGTGTGAGTACGGTTTGATCCATCTTCTTGGTTGTAAACGGTAAGACTGGTGAGATAAATTCTCTTTTCAGTCTTTTTGGAAATCGTTTCAACAGCTTCTTCAGGGTCTATGATATTAAGACCGTCTATTCCACCAAAAGCCAATCTGCCATCTCTAAGCTTAAAGTAAGATGTTCGGTTAAACTCATTATTGGTCAAACCATTAAACTCATCCAAGGCAAAAACAACTCTGCCCTTGCTGTCTAATACTGATATGCCATTATAGGTGGATGCCCATATATAGCCCTGATCATCGGAAAGTATTCCTACAACTGTATTATTGGAAAGACCATTTGCCTTGCTCACCTGGACTAAAGTTCTGTCGGAATAATTGAATATCAGAATACCGCTCTTTGCCGTCCCAAGCCAAAAATTTCCATCAATCTGATCAGAAATAGTCAAGATACTCTCACCTAGAATAGGTTCTAATCTTTTAGATGTTTTAATTCATTGGTACGCAGATCAAACTGCCAGAGTCCATTCAATGCTGAGACAAGAAGAATATCATCATCCAATAACTTCAAATCAGAAACTTCCGAGTTGATTTCAATATTAGAATTGCCCGAAATAACAGGAGTTAAGACCTTCGATGCCAGGTTGTACTCATACAAATTTCCCTTGATGGAGGAGATTATAATTCGATTTTCATCAATAAAGGCAAATTTGTGGAAGTCGAACCCGAGAGAATCTTCTTCGAATGAGTTATTGGCCAGGTTTATAGTCAGAAGCTTTCCTCCTCTCGCTGAGACATACATTTTTTGCTTTCGAATGATCATTTTTGATAGAGGCCAAACCGGAGGCATTCCCGTTTGATGAATGGAAGCTATCGACCCGGTATTCACATCAAGCTCCATGAGCGATTCCAAGTCATTGCTAAAGAACATCGTCTCACTTGAGCGTTGATTCATTGATCTAATCCCAAATTTTTTATTGGAGTCTATTTTAAAAGTCTCTACATCTAAATCAGACCTAACATCAACGAGAGTAATTCCGTCCTCGCTGATCCATCCGATTTCCTGATGAAAATTGTATCCGAAAAATTTACCGGGATGATCAAGTCCGTTCATCGCTAGATTCGGTCGCTCAGATTCCAGAGATGATGAAATGTCCTCCCAGGAACCATCATTGTTCCAAATGCTTGCCCGGAAGTTCTCGTAGTCATAACATGGGTTTGCATCCAGAACCATTGATCCGGATACAATGAGAAGGTTATTGTTGCGGTCTCGTGTAAAATAGACCATTAAGAAGTCATCTTCATCGTAAGGAAAGTCGGAATTTGAGTTCAAATTGTCATGGGGTTTCAATTCAAGGGATTCCGGATCCAATGTGTAATAGCCATTCTGTGATCCGAGAAATAGAAGAAAATCCCCATTTGGAGCTTCTGTTAATTTCCAACTCTGGGCTGCACAGCACAAATCATATTTATTAGTACTTAGACTTTTCCCTTTACCCAGTTTGCTCCAAGAGAGCAATTCAATTTTACCTCTTTCCAAATCTGCCCTTATCAATCCCTCTGTCTGATGTAAAAACCAAGCGTCGCCGTTTTTAAAGATGAAATCATAAGGAGGAGAAAACAGCCTATCATCCATTAAACCCATGTCAATGGACACAACCATTTTCCATTCACCCGCACTTCGGCTATAAATTCTGTAATAATTCCCTTTTACGGTGAGGGTGAAAACTTCTCCCCGCTCATTTGAATTCACTGCGAGCAGTTTTTCAGCAATTTCTAAGGTCTGGAATTCGATATGATTTGTTTCAATGTTCCAAAGGAAGAGCATCTGTTTAATACTCTTTGAATCATAGCTGGCTCCATAAAAAGTGCCATTAGGTAATTCTCCCCAAATTTTCCAAACATAGGTTTCACTTTCTTTAATAGCATCCCGTTGACCTAATTCATAGAACATTGATTTAGAACCATCGAATTGGAAAAATGAGAATCCAAGTCCCATGGCAGTCGATTTACAGGGATTGAGCCAAATTCTGCCTTTGCTATCCATATAACTGCTTTCAAGGCAGTTTACAGCTAAACCATCCTTTAGGCTGAATGACTTGGAGCTAGCGGACGAAGAATTAACAGAAACGATCTTATTCTGAGCAGCCACAAAATCAAGAAAACACAGCATATTCATGCATAGAAGTGCACAGAAGATCAAGGTCTTGGATGCGACTTTTTTTGTCAAGAGGATATTCTTCTTTTGCTTTCGACACATATTTCGTGATACAGAAATTCTAAATATAAAGACCATAAACAAGACCGGGATGGCACATGAATAAACTTTTATTCCACCCACCGGATTCATAACCTTTACGGAGTACATGTACATTTTAACACCGTCATATAGTCTTAGTTCTGGAAATCTTCTCGTAGATTTATATTTAAAGTTCAAACAGCTTAGTAATGCGGTATTTTTTCATAGTTGTTTCTCTGGTGGTTCATGTAGAGGCTATAGCTCAGTCTGATACCGAATTATTTGTACCCCGGCTTGAAAAGGGCCATATGTTGTTCTCCACCACTTTTGCTATTGATCACAGAGAAGGTGAGAATGAAACAAACATTCTTCAAAACCTGGATGAAGCATATCGTTTGAAGTGGAATATCACCCTGCGTGGCGGATACTTTATCAAAGACAATTTTGCCTTGGGGGGACTCTTCGATTTTGAATCAGATTTGGATGAGCTGAACTACCAAGACGATAATGGCCTGGTAGATGATAAACGATTGGAAAGATCGTATAGCATCGCCCCTTTTATGCGAAACTACTTGCCACTTGGCTCCGGTCGCTTTTGTCTCTATAATGAAACCAACTTGCAGTTTTCTTATGGAAGTGCCGTCAGACAAGTTGAAAACAGTCTGGACCTGACGCGAATAGAGAGCACAACTTATGAGGTGAGACTCGGGATTCAACCCGGGATAACGGGCTTTATCACAGAAGGCATTGCCGTGGAAGCAGGAACATCACTGTTGGGTTTGAGCAGCGAATACACCGAGTCTGTGACAAATGGAAACGAAGACGACAAGTCCCAATCGTATTCAAACAATGTCAACTTTAAAATCGATCTGCTCAGTCTCTTTCTGGGTGTCACCTTTTACTTTCCGACAAAATGAAGCGACTCTTGACCATATTCCTTTGCTTCACGCTGTTCGGCTGTGTGAAAGACGACCATTTTGGAAAGTCGACTCGGGCAGAAATCAAGACCTTTACCCTACCCGGACAAAGCGGGAATACATCCATCAATCGGGAAGAAGCGCTGATTGTGGTTCCGATATCTGAGAATACCGTCGACTATAATTTGGCACCAACGGAGATAACCATTTCAAACTTTGCGAGCATCTCCCCTTCTGCAAGTGAAGTCAGAGACTTCAGCGACACACTTGAATACACAGTGACCGCCGAAGACGGAAGTTCCAAGACTTATAAGGTCATTGCCGAACGGACAGGCTCCCAGCCCCAATTGGACAACTCATCCTTCGAAGACTGGTACGAAGAGACGGTATTGTTGACGAGTGTAGAACAGCCGGGACTAGACGCTCAAACGACAATTTGGGGTACCGCCAACCGTGGTCTGGCTCTAGGCGGTGCCAATGCCAACACAACGCGTCAGATGATCGGCGACTCCAGCTATGTCAAGTTGGAATCGGTTGAAGCTCCGGCTCTTGTAAGGATCGCAGCAGCGACCATTTTCACAGGTTCCTTTACCTCTGATTTCCCCAGTGTAAGTGACCCGAGATCGAATATTGACTTGGGCATTCCCTTTACGGCACGTCCGCTCTCCTTTTCTTTTCAGTTTAAGTACAGTCCAGGGCCCAGCAATGAAGACGCCGATGGGCAACCCTTAGCATATGGCGATATGTGCGATGTATACTTGTTGCTTGAGAATCGTGAGGATGGTGAGACAAAGCGAATTGGCACAGCCTGGTTTCGAAATGGTGAAAAAATGAGTGAGTGGACCTGGCAAAATGTTGAGATAAAGTACGGTGCGCTAGATCCTGGAGACCCTTGGTTTGATTATGCTCAACCCTTAGCTGGAGAGAGCTGGGGAGAACCATCTGACCCCATTACCCACATTTCTGTCTTAGCCACTTCCAGCTTTGAAGGCGACTTCTTTAACGGGGCCATTGGTAGTGTGCTAGAGTTGGATAATGTCGTGCTGCATTACTGAGTTGATTTCTTTGAATGTTCATTTTAGTCTGCACAGACATGTGGAAAGAATGTCGATCTATGACCCGACTTTTCTTGACTGATCGTGAAATAAAAAAAGGAGCGACCTTATTCGACCGCTCCTATCTAGCCATTAAGACCTCTTGCCGTATTTCTGATTAACCACTTGTTTAATCATCTTACCAAAGGCCTTTTCCTTCTTTCGTTTAGCGTGGACAGCAGCACTAAAATGAGCCTGCTCTCTCTGGAGCTTCATGAAATTCTCATACGTTTCTTCACTCAACTCCCCGGACTCTATTGCTGAGATAATTGCACAACCTTTTTCATTTTGGTGGCTACAGTCATTGAACTTGCATTGGTGAGCTAAGTCGTGAATCAGTTCGAATGTCGTTTCCAATCCAGCGGCATTCTCAGTCATACCAACTTCACGCATTCCCGGATTATCAATGATCGCTCCACCCGTTTCAAGCAAGATTAGCTCTCTATGTGTGGTAACGTGTTTACCTCGATCAATGGATTCGCTGATGTCACCGGTTTCTAAAACATCACTACCTATCAAGCTGTTTATCAAGGTCGATTTACCCACACCTGATGAGCCGAGTAAGCAATAGGTCTTGCCACTTCTTATCATAGGTTTTATGAGATCTAATCCTTCACCGGTCAGATTACTGATCGGTATTACCTCCGTACCATCGATTCGAGATTTCATATCACTTATCATTTTTTCCAGCTCTTCTTTTTCGACTAAGTCTGTCTTGTTTAGAACGACAACAGGTTCAATCTTGGAAGTATGGCAAATGGCGAGATAGCGCTCCAGCCTATTGATACTGAAATCTCGGTTGACTGATTGAACGATAAGCCCAAAATCAATATTGGTAGCAATGATTTGCTTTTCGCCATTTCGGCCAACTGCCTGTCGCTCCAAAACATTCTTCCTCGGGTAAATTGCATGAATCAATCCCTTTAGCTTGTCGTATTCGCTAAAAGCTACCCAATCACCCACTGCAGGTAAATCAGACCTGCTTTGAGCCGTGTACCTCAAGTTGCCAATTAGCTCACACTCAAATTCGCCTTGCTCATTCAGCACTACATACCGTTCCTTGTGTTCTAGTATCACCCGTCCTACACCGAAGGCATTTAAATTGTTTTCTACTCTGTATTCGTTTAGGCTCTTATCAAAACCTAAGTCGTTTATTTTGAAATTCTTTTTGATCATTTTATCAGTTGTTTATTTGAACACGGTACCGTTGAATGTTCCCAAAACCAGCATAACAGCAACTTGCGCCTAATTACCACTGGCAGCGTGATTCACTTCAGAAAGGGTAGATGATAGCTGGGAACACCCTTGCAAATAAGGTGCGGGCACCGTTGCATAAGTATTCTAAGAAGGTTCGACAGTAAAGAATGGAAGTCCCAATTCTGATTACTGCCGTTTAAACCGACTCCTGAGCAAATGATATGTAAAGAGAGACTTTACTCATAGGGTGCAAAGTTATGAATTACCCCTGAGATCCAACAGCTTAAATTCCATCTAATGGCTCAACCGAGCATCCTGCTGAATTCTTGTAGAACGAGCCATCAAAGACTCAGACTTCGGAATATTTACTAGATTTGCATCGCGCACGATTTAATCTTAGCCGATATGAATATCAAAACATCTTTAACTCAAAACATTTTTCGAACCGTCCTTGGAGCTATGATGGCCTTTGCCGGAGTTGGTCACCTGACATTCCAAAGGCAGGAGTTTTTGGCTCAGGTGCCCCGCTGGCTGCCCGATGATCCAGCATTTATGGACTTTGTTGTGCTCGCCTCAGGAGTGGTGGAAATTCTCTTGGGTCTGGCGATGATATTTCTATGGAAACAAAAAGTGAAAGTAGGTATCGTTCTAGCCATTTTCTATGTGCTTATTTTCCCGGGAAATATATCCCAATACACAAATGAAATCAGCGCTTTTGGTCTGGACACGGATCAAAAGCGATTAATACGCCTGTTCTTTCAACCGGTACTCATTCTTTGGGCTCTTTGGTCGACCGGGGCGCTGAAGTATTTGATGAACCGAAACAAAAAGAAAGGACAAGAAAATTAGGAAGCCATGGAGAAAGAAGCCGAAGAATTGTACCTGGAAAATCAGCTTTGCTTTCCACTCTATGCCGCGTCCAGATTGACGACCAAAATCTATGCTCCCTTTCTCAATGAACTGGGAGTAACCTACCCGCAGTATTTGGTTTTGCTCGCTCTCTGGCAAGACGATGGGCAGAGCGTAAACCGAATCGGTGAGCGACTGTACCTGGAGTCGAATACCCTTACACCGCTGCTAAAAAGATTAGAGAGTAAGGGGCTAATAAAAAGGAAGCGATCCCGAACAGATGAACGAACCGTGGTCATCTCTCTGACAACCGTCGGCGTTGATCTCAAGCAAAAAGCCAGGGAAATCCCCGGCAAGATTATCGAGTCTTTTCAGGACTCCACCATGTCGGAAGAAGAAATCATCGGTTTTCAAAAAACGCTCTTCAAACTATTGACTGTTTTAGGTCAGAAAAGGGATGCAGCAGAAGACGTGACTCAATAAAACGCGATCTCATAAACGGAGAATTCGTGCTGTAGGTGCTCGGGAGAATAAAAAACTAATTCATCGAATACTCTTCAGGAAGTTTGATAATTTTGCCTTAGAATATTCAGGTTTTGTCTTCTACCCCACTCTCCCAAGATTCTAAGCTATTTTATCTCGATTCGAGCAAGTACTCAAGCTCATCGGAGTCGTTTGAGTATCCGCATTTCTACACCCCGACCAATCTCGCTCAGGAAGCAGCAAAGAAGCTTCAAGAAAAGTTGAACGCAGAGCTTCCCGAACTGACGAAACGAGAAAAAGGACGGATGTTTGGCATTTTAGTGGTAGAGACCGAAAAAGGTCTGGGCTATCTTTCGGCCTACTCAGGTGAACTACAGCCCGAATTGGAGAAGCTAACTTTTGTGCCACCAGTCTATCAACTTCCCAAGGGAGATGATTTTCCAGAAATGGTGAGCATCAATGCCATTAGCAAGGAGATCAGAGCCATCCAGGAAAGCGAAGAGTTTATCCAAGCTCAAGAGGAACTCAAGCGGGTGGAGATAGAGACAGAAGAAAACATCGGCAGAGAAAAGGCCAGGGCAAAGCAAGCGAAGGCCGAACGCCAGGTGATGCGGGAAAAGGCTGCAGAACTCCCCGAAAATGAGCGTCGGGAATTGCTGGACAAACTAGCCCGTGAAGGTGCTCAGGATGGAATGGATCTCAGACGCTTTACCCGAGCTGAGAACCTGCGATTGGAAGAGGCGAGAAAAGCAGCCGCGAAATTCGATGATAAGATCAATCAGCTCAGAGCCCAGCGCAAAGCGAAGTCGGCGGAATTACAAGACCAAATTTTCAAAGCTTACCTATTTCAAAACGCGAAAGGCCAGACTAAAGACGTAAAGAAAGTCTTCCAAGATTTTAAGGTGGATGTCCCACCTGCTGGCGCCGGCGAGTGCGCCGCTCCGAAACTGTTTCAGTACGCGTTTCGACACAGCATGAACCCCATAGCCCTTGCCGAGTTTTGGTGGGGTCCTTCGCCAAGCTCTGAGATTAGAGAGCACGGGAAATTCTACCCGGCCTGCAAAAGGAAATGCGAACCCATTCTGTCTTTTATGCTCCAGGGCATCGCCGTGAAACCGAATCCCTTGCTCGAGAACTTTGGAGCCCAAAAGGAGCTTGAAACGCTTTACGAAGACGAGCATATTGTGGTTGTCAATAAACCAGCTGGACTCCTATCTGTTCCCGGGAAGTACATTGAAGATTCGGTTCAAACCCGGCTTCAGGAGCGGTACCCCGATGCTACTGGTCCCATGATCGTACACCGGCTTGATCAAGATACCTCGGGGCTGATGATCGTGACGCTGACCAAGGAAGCGCACAAGATCCTTCAACGACAATTTCTGGAGCGCACGATTCACAAAACCTACGTTGCCGTACTCGAAAGAGCCATTGATGAAACTGAAGGGGTGATTGATCTGCCCTTGATTCTCGATATCGATAACCGCCCCATGCAAATGGTGCACTTCGAGCATGGAAAACCAGCCATTACGGAATATCGAGTCTTAGAATCGATGGCAAACCAAACCCTGATTGAATTGAAGCCCCTTACTGGCCGTTCTCACCAACTGCGGGTGCACTGTGCCCACAAGCTGGGACTCCACGCCCCTATTCTCGGCGACAACTTATACGGCAACCGATCAGAACGACTTTGCCTGCACGCTCAGAAAATCGAGTTCGAACATCCGTTTACTGGGGAACACGTGAAGGTGGAGACTGAGATGCCTTTTTCGGTTTGAGTTGAGGTCAATCTGCAGCATTGCATATTGATTGTCAGGAAAGCATTCGAAGAAAACTATTCTGACATTGGAAAAAAAACCTTTATAACTTGTAACTTTTACGTTACATTCCATCCTGAACAACAAATAGGGCCATACATCAAGGCTAAGCTATCGGCAACATGATTATGAAAAAGACAATAAGTGGAGACCAGCTGCTAGACAGAAAGTACGGTAAAAATGGTTCCGACTCACGGGAGAAGTTCAAGGAAGAAGCTTATTCATTTTATTTCGGTGAAATCATCGAAACCAGACGAAAGGAATTGCGGATGAGTCAAACTGAACTCGCTGAACTTGTTGGGAAGAAAAGACCCTACATCTCGCGAGTTGAAAATGGAGAAGATCTAAAAATGTCCAACTTCCTACTGATTGCCAATGCCCTAAACCTTTCATTCCAATTGACTGGGAAGTAGGTACGCCCTCTTTTAGAGGGTATGACTCATCGAAGGTAAACGTAGACTCTTTCAACTAGTTGTGGTCATTTCACTGTTTGTTTCTAACCCAAATTGGCTCATATCTTGCAAAGTTGATATCTGACATTCGTAATGGTAGTCGTGAGCCAACTCTCGGCCTTAATTTTATTTTCTTAGAAACTCAGAAAAAAACGGAAGTCCGCCGCACCCTTGCAGAGGTCAGGCATCGGAAGCTATGCTTTCGCTAATGCCGTTTCCGAGTTTGGGTAAGGCGCTGAAGTGTTTTCGAGAGTTTCAAGAAATAAAATTACAGCCCTGATCTTTTGTTCCTTTTGCATCAAGGTAAAAGGAAGTAGTAGTGACTTATTTTTACCATTGGTAAGATCGATGTAACTATCCTGAGTCATCAATTCGATTGAACAGGGGTTAAGATTAAAGTAGTTGGTTCCCCCCAACCATCCCTCTTATCGACCACTTATCGATTTCTATTTTACACCAGACGTTTTTTCGTAGATGTTTGAGCTTCATCCTATATTGTAGGAATAAAATCAAACCACTATGGCCAAACTATCTATTCAAGGACTTTCTAAAACTTATCCCAACGGCGTAAAAGCGCTCGACAATGTCTCATTGGAAATTGAAAACGGGATGTTTGGGCTGCTGGGTCCAAACGGAGCTGGAAAATCGAGTTTGATGCGGACGCTTGCAACCCTGCAAGAAGCCGATAGCGGTTCGGCCTTTATGGATGAAATAGATATTTTGAATCAGCCGTATGAAGTGCGGAAAATACTCGGCTATTTGCCACAAGAGTTTGGTGTTTACCCACGTGTGACTGCCGAGCAACTCCTAGACCATATGGCGGTGCTCAAAGGCATCAACAATAAATCAGAGCGAAAGGAGCTGGTACACTACCTTCTCCAAAAGGTGAACTTGTACGACAAGAGAAATAAGAACGTCAAAGGTTTCTCTGGCGGGATGAAGCAGCGCATCGGGATTGCCCAGGCCTTGATTGGGAGTCCGCGGTTGATCATCGTCGATGAGCCCACAGCGGGTCTCGACCCGGGCGAGCGAAACCGTTTTCACAATCTCCTCGCCGATGTGGGCGATGAGGTGATCGTTATCCTCTCCACCCACATCGTAGCCGACGTCGTAGAGCTCTGCTCGGAGATGGCCATTATGAATCTCGGGCAGGTGGTGTACAAAGGCACACCGGCTAATGCACTGAAAGAGCTTGAAGGCAAAGTGTGGATGAAAGTGATCGAGCGAAATCAAGTTGATGAGTATAAGACCAATTTCCAGGTGATATCCGACAAGATGGTTGGTGGTAAGCCCCAGATTCACGTGCTCAGCGAGACCCATCCGGGAGATGGATTTGCGGCTGTGAACCCGAACCTAGAAGATGCATTCTTCACGAAAATCGAATCTAGCACCCACGCTTAATCTACCGCTATGTTTAAAGAATTTTTTACGCTCGAGCTTAAGTCGGCGCTCAAAAGCCCAATGGTTTATGTGTTTATATTTATCGTGGCGCTCTTCTCGTTTGGAGCGGTAGCCAGCGATAATGTGCAAATAGGTGGTGCAGTGGGTAATGTGTTCCGAAACTCGCCACATACTCTGACCAATTTCACCCTAATTCTCGGAATCTTCGGACTTTTGTTTGCTGCAGCATTTTTCAATAATGCCGCACTCCGAGATCACAATAACCAGTTTAACGAAATCCTTTTCAGCAGCCCGATCAAAAAAGCTGGGTATTTCTGGGGTCGCTTTTTCGGCGCGCTGATCCTCTCTACTCTGCCCATACTTGGTGTGTTTATCGGCGCCTGGGTTGGATCGATTATTGGTCCTTTGGCCGGCTGGGTGGATGCCGAAAAGATTGGCCCTTTCTACTTCGAGACGCTGGTCAACAACTACCTCCTGTTTATCCTTCCCAATATGTTTTTGGCGGGTTCAGTGATTTTCTTTCTGGCCCACAAGTTCAAAAACACCATTATCTCTTTTGTCGGGGCAATGGGAATCATCGTGGCCTATATCGCTTCGGGAACTTTCCTAAGCGATCTCGACAATCAAAACTTAGCAGCCCTGACAGATATTTTCGGATTGAGAACCTACTCTGTATATAGCCGCTACTTCACTCCAGCCGAGCGAAACACCCTGAGCCCGGCCTTTGAGGGAATCATTCTCCAGAACCGTTTAATCTGGCTTACCGTTTCGGTGGTCATATCGCTAATCTCCTACAAGGCATTCTCCTTCAGAGAAAAGCTGAAAAAATCACGACGAGTAAAAACCGAAGAGTCAGTAAAGTCGGTATCAAAAGCACTTAAGCCGGTTTACGCTACGCAAAACTTCGATGCCAAGGGCCTTGGTTGGAAACAATTCCTTTCGTTTTACAAGACCAATACCATCAGCATCGTCAAGAACGTGGTCTTTAAGATCCTGGCCATCTTCGGAATCTTTTTGCTCTTCATCAGCCTGATCGAAGGGTACGAATATTTCGGACTTCAATCATATCCCGTGACTTACAAAGTAATTGGCGACATCAGCGGCTCCACCGGAATTTTCATGATTATTATCGTCGTGTTTTTTAGCGGTGAATTGGTTTGGAGAGATCGGGTCTCAAAAATCCACGAGGTAATCAACGCTACGCCACATAGCTCTTACGCGTCTATTTTCGCTAAGGTGCTCTCACTTGTGAGTATCGCCGTTTTTCTTCAGACTATCTTTATTATGATGGGTGTGCTCTCGCAGCTAATGCGCGGCTACACCGATATAGAGCTGGGCGTTTACTTCACCGATTTCTTGGTGGATACCTTGCCGGGATACATCATTTTCGGGGCCATTTTTGTCTTTATCCAAACCTTGGTCAACAACCGATACATCGGCTATTTCATCGGGATTCTCTTCTTCTTCGCCTGGTCTATCATCGTCAATGCATTGGAGATTGGGACAAACATGTTGCTGCCGGGTTCTACGCCGGGTATCTTCTACTCCGATATGAGTGGATTTGGACCGGCTATGGTGGGTACACTTTGGTTTGATCTCTATTGGATTCTATTCGCCATATTGTTGGTGTACTTGTCGGCTATATTTTGGCCACGGTCTGTGGTGTCGGGTTTCAAGGAGAAGTGGAAAGCCGCAACGAGCAATGTATCGCGTAGGAACCTGGTGAATCTAGCTCTGATCTTTATTCTCTGGTTTGGTGTAGCGAGCTTCGTGTTTTACAATACCCAGATCAAAAACCCGTACAGAAGTAGCGAAGAGTCGGAACAGATTTCGATCGACTACGAGAAGACGTACAAGAAATACGAAGGGCGAGCACTCCCGATTTTGACAGACATCGATTACTTCATCGACATCTTCCCCAAGAAGCGAGATGTGCTCGTAAAAGCCAACGGCCGATTTAAAAACAAGTCAGATCAGCCGATCGACAGCCTTTTCTTCAATACCGATGAAAACTGGAACCCGGTTATCAAAGTAGATAACAGTAAGCTCGTAGTAAACGACACGATACTCGGGTTCCGCATATTCGAACTCGATAAGCCACTTATGCCCGGAGAGTCGATGGACATCGCCTTCGAAAGTTCTTACATCACCGAAGGGTTTAAAAACTCCAGAGGAAACACGAGTATTCTGGAGAACGGAACCTTCCTGAATAATTTATCGGTTCTTCCCAGCATGGGATACTACGAGAATGCAGAGCTCGGCGATAAGAGCGATCGAAAGAAGCACGGGCTTCCCGAAAAAGATCGAATGCCAGCGCTCGAAAAGACTTGTAGCCACCAGTGTATGATCAATTACCTGACCGACGGGCAGGCCGATTGGGTGAATGTGGAGACTGTGATTTCGACTTCTTCAGACCAGATGGCCGTGGCACCGGGATCGCTGGTAAAAGAATGGACCGAAGGAGATCGCCGGTACTTCAAGTACAAGGTCGATCATCCATCGCAGAACTTCTACAGCTTTATGTCGGCGCGATACGATGTGCTTCGCGAGAAGTACAATGGAATTGACATTGAGATCTATCACGATCCGAAACACGGCGTAAATGCGCATATGATGGCGGAAGCCGTGCGTAAGTCGCTGAAGTACTACGAAGAAAACTTCGGACCCTATTACCACAAGCAAGCGCGTATCTTGGAGTTTCCGCGATACAGCACTTTTGCTCAGGCCTTCCCGGGCACCATGCCTTACAGCGAGAGCTTTGGGTTTATCGTAAATCTGGAAGACACTACCGAAAACAATGTCATCGACGCGGTAATAGCCCACGAAATGGCACACCAATGGTGGGCACATCAGGAGATTCCCGCCAAAATGCAGGGTGGAACCATGCTCACCGAGAGTTTTTCGGAATACTCGAGTCTGATGGTGATGAAGCAAACAGCCGACGATATTAAAATGAAGAACTTCCTGAAATACGATTTCGATCGGTATTTGCGCGGAAGAACGGCTGAACAAGAAAAGGAGTTACCGCTCTACAAGGTCGAGAATCAGGCTTATATCCACTACGGAAAGGGAAGCGTTATTCTCTATGCTCTTCAAGACTATATCGGCGCCGATTCAGTGAATGCTGCCCTTGCGGAGTTTCTGGCTGAGTATCGCTACGCGGAGCCGCCCTACCCTACTTCACTCGACTTTCTGGAGATTCTCGAACCAAAAGTTCCCGACAGTTTGCACTACCTGATCGACGATTGGTTTAAGCATATCACGCTCTATGACTTTAGACTGAAAGAAGTCGAAGCCAAGGAGCTCGACAACGGAATGTACGAATTGGTGATGGACATTGAAGCTCGAAAGCTCCACGCCGATTCGGTGGGTAATGAAACCGAAATGCCGCTCCAAGAATGGGTCGACATCGGGGTCTACGCCGACAGCGACGAAGAAGAGTTGATCCATTGGGAGCGAGTAAAATTCACCGAATTGAATTCAACCCACACGCTCGTGGTCGATCAAAAGCCCGCAAAAGCGGCCGTCGACCCGCGCAGAATTCTAATCGAGCGGGTAACAGATGACAATGTGAAGGTGGTGGACTTGTAGGGTGATGATGAACGCCATTATATAGCCCACGATTTAAACCTAGCCCACGGTTTAAACCGTGGGCTATAAGATTAACCATCAATAGAACCGTTTTAACGGTTTCTAAAAAATGGAGCTTCTTCAGGGTTGAGTATTCTTCAACAAATAAAATTTTGAATTCCTAAATTTGGGAAAAGTTGAAATGGAATCTCTAAATCAACATATTGATCAAATAAGAGAAGCGTGCATGAAGAATCATGTCAAGCGCTTGTTTGCATTTGGTTCTGTAACAAGGAATGAGTTGACAGAGAGTAGTGACATCGACCTAGTTGTTGAGATTGAAGACGAGAATCCAATTTCCTATACAGACCGCTACTATGGTCTGAAAGACAAACTTGAAAGCCTGCTCAAACGTCCAATTGACCTTCTTGAAGAGAATGCAATAAGAAACCCATTTCTACGAAAGGAAATCGACAAAACAAAGGTTTTGATCTATGGGGAATGAAATAAAGGCTTGGTTAACCGACATTCTCCAAGCTATAAAAGAGATCAACGAGTTTCTCCCGACTTAGCGCGACTTCAAAAAATTTCAAAGCGATATCAAAACCAAACGTGCGATTGAGCGCAACATTGAAATAGTCGGAGAAGCAGTGAACAGGACTTTGCGGGTTGACTCGAGTATTTCGATCACGAATGCGCGCAAAATTGTCGATACGCGAAATAGAATTATTCACGGCTACGATACAGTTTCAGACGAAATCATTTGGGCCAAGTCGAGCGTGACCTTCCATTAATAGAAGAAGAAATCAAAAAACTTCAGGAATTAGGAAGATAGTATTGGGTATGTCTATGCGCCCCATACAGGGTCGTTTCATTCTCTTGCCCAGGTGGTCAATAGATATCCAACCCTGTCAGGGTTAAATTACCAGCATGCTAACCTTAAAAGCATCCCATATCCCTCGCCACCCCCACCACCACCAAACCACAAGTGATCAGCACGCTCATTTTCAGCCACTAAAAAGCCATTCCCCCATCTTTTTTTTTTGCATATTTGAGAAGGACTGGTGGAATGAGATGGTGATTTGTACCACGGACTTTGAGTACGGAACACAATCTGGTAAAGCGGATAGAGCTCCCACTACACACGAATTTATTACTCTATTGAATTCAATGATATGAGAACATTAAAACTTCTATTTCTTCTTTTCATTGCCGCTATTCTGGCAAGTTGCAACAGAAACACAAATCAGCTCGACCAAACGGTCAATGCTGTCATAGGTGACATCAGCTATTTGGATGCCTTTGGTCATCATCCAACAAATGATGTAGATGAAATCACACGACTTCAAACACACCTAAAGTATGTGGAGCAGCTTTTGAGAAACAAGGACATTTCAGCTTTATCAGCTGACCAAAAAGAAAACAGAGCATTACTTCTCGACTTGCTAAACGACTATTGGACGGCTGGTGTCTTTCCCAAAAACTACGACTACCCAGACCGGAGGACACCCTGTTTCATTGATAAAGACGGGAATATTTGTGCGGTGGGTTATTTGATTGAACAAACTGCAGGACGACAATTAGCTGAAGAGATAAGTTCAAAATTCAACTACGACGAGTTACTTGCGATGAAAGATCCCAAAATTGATACTTGGGTTCAATCAAGTGGATTAACGAAAGAAGAATGTGCCATGATTCAACCGGCATATGGAGTTGCCCCTGCACCAACAGACAATTATATCTCTCCTGCTTATGGAATATCTTCATCATTAATCGGCGGGATAAATCTATCACTAAACACCATTAATGGGATTCAAATTTCAAAAGGTGCCGACAATAAGATCGCCCCAATACTCGGTCTTATCACCGGAGTGGGGCAGATTACCCTGGGAGCTATAAACTACCCCGAAGAAGTACATACGCTGGACGGAACATATGTAAATACATCGGAAAGAAATTTATCGCTCATAAACATAGGCCTGGGGGCAAGCACCGTGATCCTAAGCAGTTGGAATTTAATTACCAACCGAGAACCAAGAGAGAAATCTTTATCCTGGAATGTGTACAGCTTCCCGACACGTGGAAGTCATATGGGAGTGGGCTTCAGTGTAACAAAGCGGCTGTGAGGGTAAAGCATGGTGAAAGAAAAGTAGAAATATCAGCCTAGATGTTGGATTACACACTTGGGCTTCGTATTCTTCGTGCGCTCAAGCGAAAGCGCAGGCATCAGAAAATAGAGTAAGTTTTATCAGATTGTTGTGGAGCTTTTTAGAAAAGCCAAAGAATGAAAAGAACACTCGACGAACAAAGAATTGAATTCATCAATCGAAAATTTCTAGCTACTCCCCTAGCCGGATTGATTATTTGGACTTTAATTGGATTAATCGGAATCTTTTTCTCGGAATTTGTTGCGGTTTGGTCAATTTTTATTGGAGCGGGAAGTATTGTATATCTCGGACTATTCCTCTCAAAATTTACCGGTGAAAACTTTCTCGATAAGAGTAAACCGAAAAACGAATTCGATACTCTTTTTCTGTTTACAGTTGCCCAGGCGATTCTAGTCTACTCCATTGCCATACCATTCTTCCTAGTCGACCACACTTCTCTTCCAATGACTGTGGGCATTCTGACTGGTCTGATGTGGCTACCATTTTCCTGGATTATCAAACACTGGGTTGGGATTTTTCATACGCTGATTAGGATAATTGCCGTTTTGGCTCTTTGGTACCTCTTACCCGAATACAGGTTTATAGCCATTCCGTTTGCAATCGTTTTGATTTACCTGGTCACCTTGATTATATTAATAACCAGAAAGAGATCGGAATAGACTCCGCATGAAAAGTGGCTGATTCCCCACTACCATATCAGACAAACCTCACTTAAGGCCTTAATACCGGACTTTGCTTTTGGAAACCCTTTCCGGGTTAAATTACCAGCATGCTATCCCTGAAAAGCGCCTCACACCCCTTCCCGCCCCTAGCACCACCTAATCACAAGTGATTAGCACACTCATTTTCAGCCACCCAAAAGCCATACCCCCATCATTTTTTCGCATATTTGAGAAGGACTGGTGAAGTGGAGCGGTGAGTTTCATTACACGTATAGTTATCCGTTTATACATGTCTTTAAACGTTTAATAATGGCTATTTGTAGAGCCTGCTTGAAAAAAATTGACAAAAAAGAAAGTTCAACCCATATGGCATATAACACACATTAGTCCTACGCTAAAGCTTCGGCATACGCGTTATGTGTGTTATCCAAGTTGTTGTATGCCATTAGTAAATCCAGGCTGAAAATGAATAGACTGATTGAACAAAAGGATATTCCCGAATCCTTGTGGAACGGTAAGGAAGAAATGCTATACCTACCTAAGAACTTAATTAGTAACTGGCGAAATATTCTGGAACAACGGGGACTTCTGCAACAAGCAATTGAAGAAACCAGAGAAGGTGATATTGGAGGAATAAGTGAGGAGGATACACATAATCATTTTTCTTTCCGATATAATGGCTCTTGTGCAAGGTTTCAGCTCACATTTTTAGACCCTAAGGATAATTTGAGAGAAGTCTCAAACGCATTTGTAAAATCTTTAGCTGGATATGATGTTTTTATTGCTGATATACCATCAGGTACCGGAGCAGCTTCACTGACTTTATTAAGCAATATTGCACAATTAAGAGAGGAAAAAGTTCTACCATCTCTTCCACTTAGAGTCAAAATACTTGCTGGTGAAATTTCACCCACAGCGATAGATATATTTCAAGAATCATTTACCGAAATAAATCCGTTTCTAGAAGAAAACGAAATCCATGTTGAGTTTAAAATTCAAAAGTGGGACATTTATGACAAAGATTCCACTTCACAGTTAATTAAAGAAATCACCTTGATCAGCAAGGACTCTTCTGATAAGGTTCTACTACTTGCAAATTTCACGGGATTTTTGGAAAGAGAAAATAACTGGGAAGACGTTAAACCTCAGTTCGAAGAAATCTTCAGGCACTTCTCAGGTAGATCCACTGTAGCAATTTGGCTAGAACCCAATATGAATATGGTGACTAAAAGTTTTTGGCCCAAAATAGTTAATTGGTTTATTAAAACCTTTAAAAAATTGATAGGTTCGACTGAAGATTTGCCAATTGAAACGTCTGAAGCCTATTACGATCATGGCCTGAGAGAGATTACTAGTCGAGTCAAAGTAGCAGTCGTAAAGTTTAATACTGAGAGAGCTTAAAATGTCAGGAAGAATTGCTTTAAAATCTTTAAATCAGTATCGTAAAAGAGATATTTTAGCTTATCTATCTTTAAGATACTATCTGAAACCTTCAAGCAGTCAGACTGATTATTGGGCTCAAGAAGTAGCAGTTAGATTAGCATCAAAAGAAAATTCATCAAAGCTATTCAAAGTAAAGCACTTCAAAGGGTGGATAGATGAAGCACCTCAATTTAGAGATATATACATATTATCACCCAATGATATAATCGCTGAATCAGCGCTAATTACTGAGTGCTCGAAATACGAAGAGTTTAAGTCAAATTCTTCTGTCTATAGCTATTTAATAGGAAGAGATAGTAGTTCTGTCTTCCAGCACTATACCAATGGTCTAAAGAAAAGGTATTGCTCTATTAAAAATGCATGCAAGCAAAGTGGCAATGAAGAAATAGTATATGTGGACATACAGTCTTTTTATTCGTCAATTCAACTAAAAAGAATGAAGGAAGACTGGGTTCAAATTTGTGCCAAAACCGATCTTCCGAACAAATATGTAAAGTTAGGTTTATCTCTAATGACAAAATTTGAAGATGAACAACAGGGTCAAAAAGTTCCAGTACTACTAACAGGTCCGATGTATTCTCATCTATTGGCCAATCTATACTTAAAATCACTGGATGACTTTATGCAAGAAAAAACGGATAATCGATATTGGAGATATGTTGATGATATAGTAATGGTTGGGGGTAAGGATGAAGTTGATAAATTTTTAGAGGCCCTAAAAGTTGAGTTAAAACTTCTAGATCTAGAATTACATAGGCACACCAAATTTTTTAGATTAAAAACTGAAGACTGGCTGAACAGTGAAAATCCTGTAAGTTCAGAATTGTCAAAAAAGTGGCTATCTCTCGTAAGGGATATAAAATCATTGGCCCTTAATAGTCCAGATAAAGTTGAAGAACTTCGTAAATCCTTCAACAAAATGGAAGTGAGAATTGAAGTCCTGAGTTATACGCAAGAATCAAAGTCTAGAACCCTATCATCTAATCTGTATAAATGGATTAAAACGGGTCTACGTTTCAATGTTGTGACGGCTACGAGTATTGTTGCAACCATTGATGCACTTAGAATTGAGTATATGCTGTTATTCGAGAATTGTTTAGCTCAAAACGATGCTAATGAATTAGACAAAAAAGGTCGTATTACGCGAATGAAATACTTAGTAGGTAGATTAATATACCTTGGCACAAATGACCTACTTCATTATTTGGCTAATTCGATCAAAAGCATACCAGAATTATATCTCCAATTCGAAATTATTAATGCAATATTGACTAAGGATATCTCCAATTTGGCAAGACTTGGGACAAATGCCACTCAGGCTGCGGCTCAAGTACTTAAAAGTTCCACCCAAATAATAACTTGCTCACTGGACCCAGAGAATGACGACGTGATAGCGGCATTGTCGATTTTCAAATTTCATGGACTTGAAATAAAGTTTTCTGATAGGACAAGAATAAACAACCATCTATACGACTTTTCAATTGGCGATATAGAAAGTGCTAGGACTTCTAAAGACTCCTATTTGAAAGAATTTATTGCTTTACATGGAAATGAAGAGTCTCGTCACTCAGAAACATTAAATACTCTTTTTAATGAAAACGAAATCCGGTCATTTGATGTTCTAAATGCTGGAGCAGGATCAAGCTACTACTTCACCTAATACGCTATATACCTATTATTATTCAAAACACGTCCAAGATCAAATGAATAGAACTTTTTCTAGGTGTAAATAAAGTTGGAATCTTCTTTTTTGACGGATTAATTGACTTCAAACCCATTCTGGACAATACTTGTCTTTCGGATTTATTGGAAAGTATAGTTGTACCAGAACATTGCTTCTGGTATTCTGCTAGCACGATTGCTGAAGTTGAAAGTTTCCTGTAATGAAATCTAATACTCTCCCATTAAAATTAATCAGGTCGAAATAGGTCTAATCAAATAGCTTTATGGATCCCCTCCCCCCAAAAAAAATTTCAAAAAAAGTTTTTGAATCAATTTTTTTATTTCATTTACCGCCGCAAACAGAGCGATAACCAAACTCCGTTTACCGCGTTTAGCTGAGCATAATGAAACGTGTTTTTCTATTCGAGATGCAGGTAATTAGGAAGTCAAAACCTGCTCAGGTCTATCAGATAGGCTACCGAATAATTGAGCTAACTTCCGCTTTGATCAAGTCGTACATGAAGCCACTCAGGCTTCGTGCCTTCGTGCCGCATACCACGGCTACCCTGAATATTTGATAGAATAGTAACCTGGCATTCTTTTTTGCCTCACAACTAATCACATTCTTTCAATTGCATTTCTTATTTTTTTAAAATGAACACTAAATACCGTGATCTCATTGAGCAGACCTATGAGTTTCCTCAACCCGAGTTCCAGCTCCACGGCAGCGAGCTAAAATTTCACGACATCCCACTGATGGACCTTGTGGAGAAGTTTGGTTCTCCGCTGAAGTTTACCTACTTGCCCAAGATTTCAGAGAATATCAACCGGGCCAAGACGTGGTTTGCGAATTCGATCGAGAAAATAAACTACAAGGGCACGTACAATTACTGCTACTGCACCAAGAGTTCGCATTTTCAACACGTGCTGAACGAGGCTCTGAAGAACGATATCCACATCGAGACTTCTTCGGCATTCGATATCAATATCATCGAGAGCTTGAAAAAACAAGGCAAACTCACCGATAAAACCTTCGTGCTTTGCAATGGGTTTAAACGTGCGCAGTATATCGAGAACATCGGCCGCCTGATAAATGAAGGGCACCAAAACTGCATTCCCATTCTCGATAATTACGAAGAGATCGACCTGCTCTCAGACGTGATCAATGACAATTATCAGGTGGGAATCAGGATCGCTTCGGAAGAAGAACCCAAATTTGAGTTCTATACTTCTCGTCTTGGTATCGGGTACCGAAACATCGTTCCTTTCTACGAAGACCACATCAAGAACAACGAGAAGGTAGAGTTGAAAATGCTTCACTTTTTCATCAATACCGGTATTCGCGATAACGCCTATTACTGGAACGAACTGTTGAAGTGTCTCAAAGTCTATATCCGCTTGAAGAAGGTCTGCCCTACCCTCGATAGTTTGAATATTGGTGGTGGATTCCCGATCAAGACGTCACTTGCATTTGAGTTCGACTACCAGTACATGATCGACGAGATTCTAAACCAAATTCAGATTGCTTGCGAAGAAGCGGGAGTGCCCGTGCCACATATCTTTACAGAATTTGGAAGTTTCACCGTTGGCGAAAGCGGTGGATCGATCTACCAGGTGCTTTACCAAAAGCAGCAAAACGACCGGGAGAAGTGGAATATGATAGACTCATCGTTCATCACCACCCTACCCGATACCTGGGCCATCAATCGCCGGTTTATCATGCTGCCGCTCAACCGCTGGAACGATGAGTACGAGCGCGTGCTTCTCGGTGGATTGACCTGCGACAGCGATGACTACTACAACAGCGAGCAAAACATTAACGCGATTTACCTGCCGAGGTACCGGCGCGAGAAACCACTTTACATCGGATTTTTCAATACAGGTGCCTACCAGGAGAGTATAGGTGGATTTGGTGGGCTCCAGCACTGCCTGATCCCACAGCCCAAGCACGTTTTGATCGATCGCGATGAAAATGGCACATTGACTACTGAGCTATTTAGCCCACAGCAAAAAGCCGAAGATTTCCTAGAAATATTGGGGTATGAACCCAAGGACAAAAACAAGTCTCAAAATTCAGCTTCACAGCCCGTAAAGGCCGAAACACCAAGTAAAAACTAAAATGAACACAAGTAAAACATATGCGGGTATTCCGCGTGAATACGCCCAACTCGAAAAATCGAATATTGTGCTGATCCCGGTTCCCTACGATGGAACCAGCACCTGGGGCAAAGGAGCCGACAAAGGCCCTGAAGCCTTCCTTGACGCATCCGAAAACATGGAGCTCTACGATATCGAGACAGGCACCCAAGTGTACAAGCAGGGCGTGTTCCTGGCTGAGCCACTCAAGGATTTTGATTCGCCCGAAGCCATGGTGGAAGCCGTGCACCAAGTGACGAAATCGTACATCACAAAACGAAAGTTTGTGACCCTTTTTGGTGGTGAGCATTCGATCTCTATTGGAACCATTCGCGCTTTTAACGAGTGTTTCGACAAACTCACCGTATTGCACATCGACGCTCACGCCGATTTGAGATCGGAGTACGACGGCACCACGTGCAATCACGCTTGCGCCGTGCACGAAGCGAGTAAAACAACCAACCTGATACAGGTGGGGATTCGCTCGATGGACATTACCGAGAAGAAGTACATGGACGAAGAGAAGACATTCTTTGCCCACGATATGAGCGAAGATGAATACTGGTCTGATAACGTGATCGACATGCTTACAGAGAATGTATTTATCACCTTCGATCTGGACGCTTTTGACCCTTCTATCCTACCATCTACGGGCACGCCAGAGCCAGGTGGTTTGATGTGGTACGAAACACTCGACTTCCTCAAGCGGGTTTTCGAATCGAAAAACGTGGTGGGTTTTGACATTGTGGAGCTCTGCCCAAATGAAGTCGATAAATCATCAGACTTCCTCGCGGCCAAGCTTTACTACAAAATGTTGAGCTACAAATTCAAAGACATAAACGAGGATGAAGCATATGACAATGCATTCTCCGAAAAAGAAAAATCTCAAAAAACGGGAGTAAAATTCGAGACAAATGAAGACTAAAGGACCCATTTCTCAATTTATCGAACACCATTACCTGCACTTCAACGCTGCGGCGCTGGTAGACGCTGCCAAGGGCTACGAAGCGCAACTCGAAAAAGGCGCGAAGATGCTGATCTCTCTTGCCGGAGCGATGAGTACGGCTGAGCTCGGGAAGAGCCTAGCTGAAATCATTAGACAAGACAAGGTTCAGATCATTTCTTGTACGGGTGCCAATCTCGAAGAAGACATTATGAATCTGGTGGCTCACTCGCACTACAAGCGCATTCCGCAGTACCGCGACCTGACGCCTCAAGACGAGTGGAATCTTTTGGAGAAGGGACTTAACCGCGTGACGGATACTTGTATTCCCGAAGAAGAAGCTTTTAGAAGATTGCAGAAACACATCCACAAGATCTGGAAAGACGCAGAGGAAAATGGCGAGCGCTACTTTCCCCACGAATTTATGTACAAAATGCTCCTATCGGGTGTGCTTGAAGAGTACTACGAGATCGACATCAAGGATTCGTGGATGTACGCCGCTGCTGAGAAAAACCTACCCATCGTAGTACCGGGGTGGGAAGACAGCACCATGGGAAACATCTTCGCTTCATACGTCTTGAAAGGAGAGCTAAAAGCCAGCACCATGAAATCTGGGATCGAGTACATGACCTTTCTAGCTGATTGGTATACAGATAATTCGGAAAAAGGAATAGGTTTTTTCCAAATAGGCGGTGGAATTGCGGGAGATTTCCCAATTTGCGTAGTGCCAATGCTTTATCAAGATATGGAAAGAACCGACACACCGTTCTGGAGCTATTTCTGCCAGATAAGCGATAGCACCACGAGCTATGGTTCTTATTCTGGCGCTGTGCCCAATGAGAAAATAACCTGGGGTAAGCTGGATATCGATACCCCAAAGTATATTATAGAAAGTGATGCAACGATTGTTGCTCCCCTTGTTTTTGCCTACCTTCTAAACCAATAATCATGACCCAGCAAAAAGACCTAAAACGGATTATCGTCGACTTCAAAAAGCTCACTCCTGAAGTGCTGAAGTTGGTGGTTGAAAAATTCCCTTTCGGCTATGAGTCCGAAGATATTATCAGCTTCAAAAATGCCGCTGGCGACAACATCAAAGCCGTCGAGGTATTAACTGAAGACACGAAGTATCTCGTGAAGATCAGCGATAAACTCGAGTACACCATGGCCAACTACGACGAGTCTGATTACGAAGACTACGACGATGACGATCCAGATGCTGTTCAGGATCCGGAAATTCCGGAAGACGAAGACTAGGCAAAAGCGACCGCAAAACCATACATGATTATTTAATCCATGGAAATTCAAGATATCGAGAATATCGAGCTTAAGTTTTTGGAGCTCGAAGACTACCAGGATTTGAAGGAAGCGATGATCGCATCCTACACCAATATGGAAGGTGAATACTGGGGAGAAAAGCATATCAATACGCTAATCAAGAAATTTCCGGAAGGACAAGTTGTTATTAAGATTAATGGTGAATTGGCAGGGGCTGCCCTGTCAATCATCATTGATTCGGATGCCTTTGATGAAGTGCACACCTACGAGGAAATCACGGGCAATTATTCTTTTAAAACCCACGATAATGACGGCGATGTGCTCTACGGCATCGACGTCTTTATCAAACCCCAGTTTCGCGGCTTGCGTCTGGGAAGAAGGCTCTATGACTACCGAAAAGAGCTTTGCGAAAAATTGAACTTGAAGGGGATCTTATTTGGTGGAAGGATGCCAAACTATCACCACTATTCGGGTGAGATCACGCCAAAACAATACATCGAGAAAGTAAAACGGAAGGAAATTGACGATCCTGTTTTGAACTTTCAGATCAGCAATGATTTTCACCCGGCGAAAGTGTTGAAGGGCTATTTGCAAGGTGATGCAGACTCGGAAGAGTTTGCCATCCTGATGGAATGGGACAATATCTACTACAAGAAGCCGAGCAAGAAAGCCAGCGCTAAGAAGAAGGTGGTTCGAATAGGCTTGATTCAATGGCAGATGCGTCCCTACAAAGATTTCGATGCGCTCATGGAACAGGCGGAGTACTTTATTGACGCGGTGGCCGGTTACCGCTGCGACTTTGCGCTTTTTCCTGAGTTTTTTAATGCCCCCCTGATGGCCAAAGACAATCATTTGTCAACCCCAGATGCCATCCGTGAGCTCGCCAAGTACACCGAAGCCATCAAGAACAAGTTTTCGGAGTTTTCGATTTCGTACAATATCAACATCATTACCGGGAGTATGCCCGATGTGGTGGATGGACGACTCCTAAACGCAGGTCATCTTTGCAGAAGGGATGGTAGCGTAGAGCGTTACGAAAAACTCCACGTCACCCCCGACGAAGCCAAAGTATGGGGAATGCAAGGCGGTAGTGAACTACGCGCTTTTGATACCGATTGTGGTAAGATCGGGATACTGATCTGCTACGACAGTGAGTTCCCAGAACTCAGCCGACTCCTTGCCGATGAAGGAATGGACATTCTCTTCGTGCCTTTCCTCACCGATACGCAAAACGGATACTCCCGCGTGCGCCACTGCGCCCAGGCCCGAGCCATCGAAAACGAGTGCTATGTGGCTATTGCCGGAAGCGTTGGGAATTTGCCAAATGTCCAGAATATGGATATCCAGTTTGCCCAGTCTATGGTGTTTACCCCTTGGCGACTTTTCATTCCCCACCAACGGAGTCAAGGCAGAAGCTACGCCCAATACGGAGATGATCCTAATCGCCGATGTGGATATCGACCTGCTGAGAGAACTCAACCAGTTTGGAGCTGTGCGCAATCTCAAAGATCGCCGTACTGATTTGTTTACTTTGGGAAGGAAGGCAAAGTAGTGGTTTAAGGATTTGATGATCCAGACTACGTCCATTTTAAGGGCTAGCCAGAAAGTATAGTCATTTCACTCTTTACGCTATATCACAGATTGGCTCACAGCTTGCAAGGTCGAACTCCGACCATTAGCAAAGTAAGTCGTGAGCCAAACCTCGGCCTTAATTTTATTCTCTTAGAAACTCAGACATAGGAAGCTATCCTGCCAGAAAGAAGAACTAAGCTCGCTAATCTCAAGAATGATTCCCAGATGTTGAAGCTGAAAACGGGTTTCCGTTTTCGAACCATGAAGGCCGATAAAAGTGGTAGTCGACTTTGGAGCGGATGATGTCAATTATGCTGACATCGGTGGAACCGATCGTCAGTATCGTTGTCGGCCGGTCTGGCGCTTCTCTTATCTTCAAGAAAGAGAAGCAGAAGATCAACTTTCGAAAACAAATGATTTTTTGCTTCTTTTTCATCTACGGGAAAAACGAAGAGAAAAGAATACGATTAAAGTCAGTTTACAATTAACAAGAATCGTTTCAATTCTGACCACACGTGGAAAAGCAGCTTTGGGAAAATAAGGAGTCGTTCCTTTTGCATCCATCGGCTTGCCGACGGCACGGCATGACAAAAGGAAGTGGAAAAGACAATCTTTTATAGGTAATTCAGATCGTTTCCGATATGTGGGTCATCATTTAAAAAGCAGGCTGACTTCCTTTTTCTTAAGAATCCGTAGTCACATCGAGTATTCATGACCGATTGAAATGAGTGTCATGAATGTATCGAGATGGACTTCGATAGGCCCTCTATTCCACCGAAACCCTTGAAACCCCGCGAAGTGCTGAATTATCGCGCGATTGAACTACTACCGTATACAAACCACCAGCCAACTGAGAAAGCTCTAATCTGACCAAGTCTTGTCGGGCTACGTTCTCCTGAATCACCAATTGCCCAACAGGATTGTACACCGAGAGAATACCATCGGCCAGTTCTCCGGGAACTTCAATTTGAACTTGGTTCGATGCGGGATTTGGGAAGAGTTTTAAATCTATCGAAGTCACTTCTTCAGCAATGAAAGACACTCCCGGACAAACTATTTCATGAAGGAAAAAATAGGTGGCATTCAAGACCATCGTCGCCAAATTAGAATCTCCGAGATAGGAAACGTGTCCTGTGCTGTTCTCGATCGTGATCAGTTCATTTGTCACTCCTACATCATCTGCGCGGGCAGCCATCACCCCGCTTCCATTCAATCTGATGATTGGAATGTTTAAGATGGTGGCATAGTCATCGCCATAAGGTACCACACCGTCCATATCGTCGTGCACCGAGATGATTGGAACATCACCCGAGTTGATGTAGTCTGCTGAACGCAATGCACCAGAGTAGCTCACCACTCCTTGCACTGCCGAACTGTAGGATGTATTGTCACTGCTATTTCCTTCCCAACCACCGTTGTCTTCAAGCGCCTCGATGATAAACTCTTCTACATTATCCGTTTCATCCAAATACGCGAGGTGATCCATCAAGATGGCTCCAGCCGAAACGCCACCGACCAAAATCATGTCCGAATCAATTGAGTAGGTATTGCCATTGTCAGCGGCATCTTCTCTGAAGTAGCGCACCGCGGCTTTTCCATCTGATACGGCCTTCATCACCACATCGCTCATCACCAAACTGTCGGGAAGCGGGAAAAGTGGCCCATCATAGAGTCGGTAATCAATGGTCGCCACGACGTAGCCTTTGCGAGCAAAATCGCGGCATGCCCAACTCATATCTTCTCTGGTTCCGAAAATGAAGCTTCCACCATGCGCCAAAATCAAAAGCGGTCTGTCCGCTGTGACTTCTTCCATTGGGAAGTACACATCCATTTCCAGATCGGCATTCACTCCATTGTATGTTGTTGAATTTCCGAAGACCACATTCATGGTCGAGTCGATCTCAAAGGTGTCGTTCAAAAAGCGCGATCCATCGCAGTTTTCATTTTGAGCTTGAGCAAAAAGGGGTAATGCGGCCAAAAGCCAGAGTAGCGGTTTATTCATAAAAGTAATTCTGAAAAGATTCGTTTGCTTGCAGTTTTTCAATTTCTGTGCCTTAAATGTAGTTAATTGAAAATTGGTCAATCATACGCTTTAAGTGACTTGTTTTTGGACAAATAGTCTACTTAAGCATATGGTTCCAATCTCTTTCTTTCGGACAAATTCGAAATAAATTCCGTCATTCGCTATTCAATTTATATGGAAAAAATAAACTGAAGTCGGCTATGAAGTTCTATAATTTGGTTGCAGTGGTATTCCTGGTGCTGACATCGATTGGAGCATACGCTCAGAACACCTATCAGCTATACACGGGAAATGGAAAGAAAACAAAGTGGAAAAAGCTCGAGAAGTCTCTTGGCTCTGCTGATGTTTTGTTCGTTGGTGAGCTTCACAATAATCCCATTTCACATTGGCTAGAGATTAAAATGATCAAATCCATTAAGAAAGATGGTGAGCTGACCATAGGCATGGAGATGATCGAGCGCGACAACAACGACGATTTTCAACGCTTTATGAATGGCGAGATCGACAAGGAAGCTCTCGATAGCCTGGTTAGGCTATGGCCGAATTACGATACTGACTATGCGCCAGTGGTAGATTATGCCATAGTAAACGACATAACCACCATAGGCACGAATGTCCGCGCAGATATGCCAGCATGATATACAAGGGTGGGTTTGAAGCTCTTGACACCTTACCTGATACGGAGAAGGCCTGGATCGCTCCCCTACCCATTCCATTTGATCCCAATATCGAGACGTATAAGGCCATACTCGAAATGATGGGCGATCACGGAAGTCCACAGCTGGTCATGGCTCAGGCAATCAAAGTGCTACCATGGCCCATTTTCTCATTCAGAATAAGGAAGAAGGAAAGACCTTCGTTCACATCAATGGAGCCTTCCACTCTGATTACTACGAAGGAATTATCTGGTACTTAAATGCTTATGAATATACAGGTGAGATTCTCACCATTTCGTCAGTCGTTCAAAGTGATATCTCCCAATTGGATGAAGAGCACTACGGCAAAGCAGACTTTATTTTCTGTATTGACGGAGATGTAACCACTTCTTATTAGGGTTCTTACCTTTACCCAAAACATTGATTCTGGCTCAACCTCAGTAGTCATGTCTAAGATTCTCCAGAAAACGGTACGCAAATTTTCACAATGGTCTAGCGCTAAGAAGGCGCGATTTCACGGAACCTATGAAAAGAAGGTGTGGCTTTTAGGTGCACCGAGAAGCGGGACTACCTGGATCTTACAACTGCTGAACAGCCAAAATCAATACCGCATTCTTTTTGAGCCTTTTCACCCGCTCAAAGTGAGAGAAGCGAAGTTTATCACGCCGCATTACTACCGCTCTCCAAATTCGAACGACACGAAACTGGAGCGGCTTTCCAGAAAGGTCTTTTCGGGAAAACTAGCCAATACCTGGACCGAGCGATTGAACAAAACGCATGGTCATAAAAACCTTCTGGTGAAGGATGTCTTTGCGAATCTCCTGGCTTCAAAAGTGTTGGAAGATGATGTGAAGGCGCTCTTCGTCGTCCGCAATCCATACGCCGTGGCCTATTCCAAATGGCTCAAAAAGGACTGGTTTTGGATGAAAGATGTCCGCGACTTTCTTAAGAATGATGAGCTCGTAAAAGATCATTTAAGCGACCATGTCGACTTAATAAATGAAGTCGGCGAATCGGGTGACTTCTTGGTCAATCAGATCGCTATTTGGTGTATCATCCAATCCATTCCGTTCAAGACGCTGGACAATTCGAAGGTCTGCTATCTCTTTTACGAAGACCTTAAGGAGAATCCCGAAAGTGAAATGCGAAGGGTGAATGCCTATATCGGTGAGACGGAGAAGAACCTGAAAGCTTTGAGCAGGGACCTAATCGATCGTCCTTCGCCCGTGTCGAGCAGGAAGTCGAGTGAAAACTGGAAGGAGTATTTCAGCCAAGATCAGTTAGATAAAGCCGCCGAAGTAATAAAGTCTTTTGGGCTGGAAGGTCTTTACGATGCCAATGGGAATCCCTCCAAATTGAAATTGGCCGAGTTGATCAACAAATAGGCTTCGACTCTGTTAGATAGCAAATTCGAAAAATGGCTGTCTTTCAGTTTAAGTGTCATCAAAATATTCCAGCGTCAATCCCCGAAGTGTGGGACTTTATTTCTTCTCCGAGAAATCTAAAAACCATCACCCCAGACTACATGGGCTTTGATATCATCACCGATGAAATCCCCGAAAAGATGTATCCGGGTTTGATAATTGGCTATCACGTTAAGCCCGTACTCGGCATTAAAACGGAGTGGGTCACAGAAATCACCCATGTAAAGGATGAGTCTTACTTTGTAGATGAGCAGCGTCAAGGCCCATACTCCATGTGGCACCATGAGCATTTTATACGCCCTATAGATGGTGGGGTTGAAATGAAAGACATCATCAGCTATGCCCCACCTTTCGGACCTTTAGGACGCATCGCCAACAGCCTTTTTATCCGAAAGAAG